>JAEWVR010000017.1 GCA_023459055.1 Fibrobacterota bacterium | reverse complement strand
GTGTGTACCACTTATCGTGTTTTAAAGACATTATGTTTCCTGACTTCGTGATAGGGTAACGGGTAACGAGTATGAAGTGACGAGTGAGAAGTGGGAAGAATTGGGCGACATTCATTTCGTCCCGGTCATTTCCTCAACCTCAACCTTTGCCTTAACCTTCTTCTCTGCCTTCTTCTCTTCCGCGGCTCCGCGAGATAGTTTTCTGTTTGTCACGCGTTACGTGTCACTTGTCACTTCTTCTTCCTGACGGATCAGGTCTTGCATTACAGAAGTATAAATGAAGGGTTTTCTTTTAGTGCTTTATCAAAGGTGTATGTTTTACATTCAAATTCATGTCCAACCTCTCCGATTAGACAATCAGAAAAATCCTTCCCTCCATTACTATACTTTTCAATTGCTCTTAAAATCGTTTTCTTATTTTGAAAACAGAATTGATTGACACGAACTATTCTACGAAGTACATCAATTATACTTTTTTGGTCAAACTTATAGACAGACGCAAGTACCCATTCCAATTCAATCAAAACGATATCGGAAATAAATATTTCCTTAGATTTACTGTGCTTGCTAAATAATAGTTCAACCTTTTTACATTGTAGTGAATCATCCTGAGTAATCCAGCGGGCAAGAATATTTGTATCAATACTTATCATTTCTTTTTCCATTTTTTTGATAATGCAGCAGATTTCGCATTATTGATCTCTAAATCTGTTGCTCTTTTAGATGGCCGTAAAGATCCTTTAAGTTCAGTGATATCAATTCCATCTGGTACAGGTTCAATATACACACCGTTTTTGGTAATTTTAAAATCGATTTTACCCGAAGCAGAGATTCCCAGCCTTTTTCTAATAATTTCAGGTATTGTAACCGTACCCTTGGATGACATTTTTACGATCATAATTATTATCCTTATCCTAATATGTCTATACTTAACAACAGGCAAGTTAGTATAGAAACCTATAGCGACTCATTTCTGAAATTTTGTCTCTATTTTTTTTAATTTTTCAAGTAAGGTTAAATTTTGATACCAGTGTTCTTGCCTGTCCCGAATTAACGGGATGGTTAAATCCAATCTTTCATGTACCTCAATAAAATCTATTATGCACATTCTTTCGGTGACAAAATAGTAGTAGTGTTTACACAACGTTTTGCACTTTACCACAGAGGACACGGAGAACACAGAGACAGAAATTTATGGGTTTAAAAATTCGATTTATATTTGGGCAACATTCATTTCGTCTTAGCCTTTTCCTCAACCTTTGCCTTAACCATCTTCTCTTCCTTCTCTTCCTTCTCTTCCTCCTGCGCGCGGCGGCTCCGCGAGATACGTTTTTGCTTGTCACGTCCTCTTCCGGGCGCACCTTTCCCCCGTGACGGTCCCGAGCCGCAATTCCGGTGTCATGTTTTTATACAACCTGCGCTTTTTTATGCCCCTATATATATACTACAATGGGTTATTATTGATCAAGAATTATTACCGCGATTGCACACAAAAAATCTTTTTTGGATTGACAACTGTGTGTTTTTGTTGCATACTAATATTTTGCTTATGAACTTTGACAGGTTAGTAACGCACTAATTATGAGCCTTGCCAAAATTGTATCTTACCATAATGACAAATTGTTATATTTAATCAATTTAACTATTCTATGATGGAGGTTCTATGAAACTAAAAAGTCTCATTGCGATTGTTGCATTACCGCTCCTTTTACTATCATGCGGCGGTGGATTCTATATGCTTAAAAACGAAAGCAGGCCTGAGATAAAAGCAGATCCGCATAAAGCAACAATTGTCATCTATCGTGCCACCCCGTTTAATTCCAGTGTGACAATTGACAATTTTATTGACAATACGTTTATTGGTCAAACACAAGGAAAATCCTATTTCATTACAAAAGTCAATCCCGGATCTCACTATCTTGTCGGTGCATCCGAAAACAACGCATGTGCTAAAATCACCGTTGAAGCAGGGAAAGTGTATTACATTCTTCAGGAAGTTTTTCAGGGGGTTCTGCAGGAAATGTTTATAGGAGCCAGGATTGCCAGAACCGGGTTCTCTGGAAAAACCCCCGATGATTTTGCTAAAGACCAGAAAGATCTGACCTACTTTTCAATTCTTGCCGACGCCATTGAATTTCCGACCATGAAGGAAGTAGAGTATGAAGAGACCTGTGCGGATTTCGATAAAGAAGCTGCTGAAGATCCCGAAAGACACAAAGATATGGTAAATCTTCAGGGTTTCTGATCCGGGGATTTAATTTTTTGTTGTCGTCGGGTCGGTAGGGACAAGGCATGCCTTGTCCCTACCGCCCCGACGACAACATTACCCTATTTCAATAACCGTGCGCCATGAATAATTGCTACAATCTCAATCCTGAACGGGTGGATTCTGTAGATAATTTGCGGTGACCAGATTATTTTTCCAGCCATCGTGAAAGCCTTTGTTTTACCGCAGAATGATCTACCCCATTACCATCATCCAGTTCCTTTATACCTTTATCAACCTGCACACGAAAAAAAAGTTCTTCAAAAATATCATCAACAGTTGAATCATCCGGTAACTGACGAATCATCTCTATCACTAAATCTTTCTCACTCATTTATATCACTCCGAAATGTTACTTTGTTATTACGTTCATACTTATTATAATACATTCTTCGTATTTTATCCAATATCATTGCAGATATGATCGGTCTGTAGGGACAAGGCATGCCTTGTCCCTACCTCTGTTTTTTATTCAACATCCATCCTGGCAAGCTCCGCCTGACACTCCTCAAGGTCGGACATACGTTCCAATAAAACATCCTCTTCTGCAGCGATTGCCGAAGATGTCTCATGGAGCAGCACATGGTTGAGTGCATTTACCGGATCATTAAGCTGCTCAGTCAGGCTTGCGATTTTCGTTTCGGCCTGGGCGATCTCACGTTCAAGCTTCTCGATAGTGCGACCAAGTTTTTTTCGTGCCTCACGGTCCTTTATGCGCTGTTCCTTCTGCACAGCCACGTCATCAATACCATTCTGTACATCCTGTTTCCCTTTTTGTGAACTATCCGGTTCATCAGCGAACATCCGCTCGATATAATCGCGATAATCATGAAGTGTACCGGGAAAATCACGCACTCTGTCAGGACGCACTTCGATAATCCGGTTTGCAACCTTCGAAATGAAATACTCATCATGGGATACAAAAACAATCGTTCCTCCGAAATCCCTCATTGCATCACCAAGCATCTCTATTGACCGTATGTCAAGATGGTTCGTGGGCTCATCGAGGAGCAGTACGTTTCCTGGATTTGACAAAATCGTAGCAAGCACAAGCCGGGCTTTCTCGCCGCCGGACAGTACCTTTACATATTTATCAACCGTATCACCGCTGAACAGAAACGCCCCGAGAATATTACGGATAAACGTTTTATCGGTACTTACCGACTGACGGGCCACGGTTTCATGTACGGTGATTTCCGGATCGAGCTGTTCGAGCTGATGCTGCCCGAAATACCGTACTGTCGCATTGTGTCCAATTTCCATGGTCCCGGATTTCGGTTCAAGCAGTGATGCCGCACATTTTAAAAGAGTCGATTTACCGGCACCGTTTGGACCGACAATTGCAATCTTGTCGCCACGATTCACAAGAAGCGATAGATTACTGATAACTGTTTTTTCACCATAACCCGCCGTGCAGTTTACAAACTTGAGCGGAATACTGCCTGATTGTTTCGGTTCCGGAAATGTAAAGTCAATCGACTTCTCGGCTTCAAAGGTTTCAGGAAGCTCGTCTTTGAGTTTCTCAAGAAGTTTCATTCGCGATTGTGCCTGAGTTGCTTTGGTCGCCTTTGCCTTAAAGCGTTCTACAAACCGCTCCGCCTGTGCTATTTTTGTCTCCAGATTTCTGGTACGACTCAGCGCCGCCGCCGCTGCCTCATCGCGTGCCGAAACGTAGGCATCGTAGTTTCCTTTGTAAAGTGTTAGCGCACGATTGCTTATTTCTGCAGTATAGGTAGTGATCCTGTTTAAAAAATCCCGGTCATGGCTCACAATAAGCATTCCACCCTTATGACGTCCCAGAAATTTCTCGAGCCATACAAGTGAATCCATATCAAGATGGTTTGTCGGTTCATCAAGAAGCAGAAAATCCGGTGATGTCAACAAAAGACGCCCAAGAACAGTTCTCATCCTGTAACCACCACTGAGAAACTGAACCGGTTCCGACCAGCTCTTCTCAGGTACCCCAAGGCCCCCAAGAATCATCTTCGCCCGTGCTTCAAGCGAATAGGCATCATGAAACTGCATATCAGCATATAGTTTGTCAATCTTATGCAGTGATTCCTTTACATTCGATTCGTGCAGACTGTTTGAAATGTGTTCAAGATGCGACTCAAAATTCAGGAGATGCTTAAACGGTTCCAGTACGATTTCAAGCGGTGTCATCGAATCCAATACCTCGACCTCCTGAGGCAAATAGCCAATTGAGAGATCTGAAGCTTTTTTTATGGTTCCCTTATCAGGTGATTCCGCCCCCCCAAGCATCCGCAAAATTGTTGTTTTCCCGGAACCATTCACCCCGACAAGACCGGTACGTTCCTGAGGATTGAACGCAAATGATGAGTTATCGAGAATTACAGTACTGCCGTACTGCTTACTTATTGAATCAAAGGTAATCATGTTTTTTCCGTTTCCAGATGATGCCTATAAAATTGTACCTCAAAAATACTCCATATTCCGGGGCCATGTCCATGTATAATTCAAGTGTCTGAATGTATTTTGCTACAAGAGATTACAGGCAAGAACTCAATTTATCGGGATATGATGGTGATATAATGCGCGATTTTTTACTGTTTCTGACAATATTGATAGTTTTTCAAATACCTGGATGTAAACGGGCTCAAACCAGCAACAACACTACTACATTGAAAATTGCAGTATCAATTTTACCTCAAAAATACTTTGTCGAGAAAATTGGAGGCAGTCTTGTTGATGTCATTGCGCTGGTCCCACCGGGAGTATCACCCCACTCTTTTGAGCCGAAGCCATCACAGATGGTGGAGCTTTCGCAATGCAAGCTCTATTTTACCATCGGTATTGATTTTGAGTCCGCATGGTATGACAGGCTTACCAGCGCATCGAAACAGCTTATCGTCGTTCCCACAGATACCGGTATTGAGAAAATCATTTCCACACATGAACATCATGAACACGGTGATACGCACGGGGATCAGGGTGAACCCCGTGAACATGAGCGGTTTGATCCGCACATATGGCTTTCGCCTGAACTTGTCAAACAACAGGCCAGGACCATTTGTAATGCGCTCATTACAGCCGACTCACTACATAAAGAAACATACCAGTCAAATTACGGGAACTTTCTCAAGGAGATCGGGGCACTTCAGGATGAAATCAGACAAATCCGTGAAGCGTGTCCTGATGATCATGGGTTTATGATTTTTCATCCGGCGTGGGCATATTTTGCACGCGAATTCAGACTTGCAGAGTATCCTGTTGAGATTGACGGAAAAGAGCCAAGCCCGAAAGAGCTTGTCAATCTGGTACTATTTGCAAAAGAGAAAAACATAACAACCATTTTTGTACAGCCTCAGTTCTCACCGCAGACCGCATTGCAGATTGCCAAAGAAATCGGCGCATCAACCATTGAAGTCAACGATCTTGCAGAAAACTGGGCCGAGAATCTTTTACAGGTTGCAAAAGTAACAAACAGCTGTTCTCATGACAAATAATACAGTAATCGAACTTAACAATGTTAACTTTGGATATACATCCGATCTTGCGATACGTAACGTTTCTTTTTCTGTCCAGGCAGGTGATTTCCTTGGTATTATCGGCCCTAACGGCGGAGGCAAGACAACACTGCTTCGCCTGATCCTTGGAATGTTACATCCGGTACAGGGAAAGGTTCTTCTCCTTGGTGATTCACCTCTCAGAACCCGTCACAACGCCGGCTATGTTCCACAGGAAACTAATGTGAACAAGGAGTTTCCGATTATTGTTCATGATGTTGTCATGACCGGCCTGACAACATCAAAGGGGTTCTGGCGTCCATTTACAAAACAGCAGCACGGGCAGGCGGATGCAATACTTGACAAACTTGGACTGCTTCCATTCCGGAAAAGAAAAATAGCAGAACTATCCGGTGGCCAGCGTCAGAAGGTTCTCCTGTCCAGAGCGCTCGTTTCCAATCCATCAATTTTATTCCTTGATGAGCCCACGGCAAGCGTTGATGCAACCGGAGAGGATGAAATTTATCAGCATCTTGTCGATATTAACAACACCGGAACAACGATCGTTCTTGTGACACATAATATCGGTATCATGTCAAAGTATATCAAGTCGGTTGCCTGTGTTAATAAACACCTGCATTACCACCCTGACGGAAAACTTGACGAACAGAGTGTTACTGATACCTTTGGTTGTACTGTTGATATAATCGCACACGGTCTTCCACACAGGGTTTTCCAGAGTCATCACAACTGCAAGGATTGCCATGATTGAACTGTTTTCATTTGAATTCATCCGTAATGCCCTGATTGCATCACTACTGGTCAGCATTGCATCAGGTATTGTCGGTACCCTTGTTGTTGTCAACCGGTTATCATTTATCGCCGGCGGTGTAGCGCACGCAGCATATGGAGGATTGGGCCTTTCGGCCTTTCTTGGATGGTCACCGATGGCAGGAACGATTCCCTTTTCGCTTGCGTCATCGTTACTGATAGGTTTTATCTCCCGTAATCAGAAAGAGCGTGCCGATACAATTATTGGTGTTGTATGGGCGGCAGGAATGGCGATCGGAATTATCCTTATTGATCTGACACCTGGCTATTTTACCGACCTGATGAGTTATCTGTTCGGATCAATTATGGCAGTATCAGGCAACACTCTTCTATGGATGGCAGTTCTTGACATCTGTGTAATAGCCCTGATCTGTTTCTTCTTTAAAGAGATTCTCGCAATGTCCTATGATCCGGAGTTTGCATCAATACGGGGAATTCCGGTACGTTTTTTTTACTATATGATTCTCTGCATGGTTGCGTTAACCGTGGTGCTTTTAATTAAAGCTGTTGGACTTATCCTAGTTATAGCACTTTTCACCATACCAGCCTCCATTGCAGAACTGTTCACGAATAATTTACAGCGTATGATGATCTGGTCGGTCCTGCTCGGATGTGTTTTTACTGCCGGGGGAATTCTTGCAGCGTACTTCCTTGACCTGACTGCAGGTGCAACAATAATCATGTTCGCATGTTGTGCCTATGGTATTTCGTATGGTGTAAAAAAGGTATTTTATCGTAAACGAAGATAGTCTTGTCAGAGGTATGTCTGCAATGATACCAGTTCTTTACATTCATTGTAAATTAGAGTATAATACCATATCTGTCTTGTTAAGACAATGAGGGATGTAATCCCCATTGCAGTATAATATCTCACTACACACATCATTTATTCAAGGAGTTTTCATGAAAAAAGCCCTGTTACTCTCATCACTGATTGCACTCACTGTTGCAATCGCTGCCTCTGCCGATAATTATCTTGTTCAGAAAAAACACACTGATGCTTTTAAAATGATGGGGAAGACTATGCCTGCCCAGGATGAGCAATCTATCATGTGGTCAAGTAATGACAAAATGTGCCTTAATCCCGACAAAGATACCGTATCAATCATTCGACTTGACAAAAAAGTTCTGTGGGTGATTTATAAAAAAAAGAAAAAATATTCCGAACTTAATCTTGATTCTCTTGCGATAATGGCTAACAGCGTTAAAAATGAAATGGCCGGTCTTCCTGGAATGGACAAGATGATGAACGTTTCAGCCACAGTAACACCAACAACCGAAACAAAACAGATCGGTAAATGGAACTGCACCAAATACCTGATTTCATCAATCATGCCTATGACCTCCGTAGAAACTGTAAGCTGGAACAGTACCGACATAAATGTAGACTATGATGCATACGCTAAAATGAAAAACTTCGCATCAGCAGTAATGCCCGGATTCGGTGAGATGATTAAGGAATTCCAGAAAATCAAAGGTTTTCCCGTTTTTTCAGAATCGGTATCCAAAGTTATGGGCAATGAATTAAAATCTTCGGAAGAGCTGATCGAAATATCAGAAAAAGCAGCACCGGAAGGCATTTACGAGATTCCGGCAGGATTTAAGAAAACAAAGGATTAAGAAGAGGCCTCACCCCCCGGCCCCCTCTCCACAAGTGATAGAGGGGGAGATACTACAAATTTCCTGCTCCCCCTCTACGCATGCGGAGAGGGGGCCGGGGGGGTGAGGCATTCCTGTAAACAAATTAACGAATTGAGGTACAACAAATGAACAACAGTTCAAATATCCCCCGTGTCCGTTTTGGTATTCTTGGTCTTGCCCGGATAGCAGTACAAAAACTGATCCCGGCAATTCTCAAGTCATCAAATGCATCGCTTGAAGCAATTGCGACAAGAGATAGTTCTAAAATTGATAGTTACCGGGATCAGTTTAAATGCACTACGTATCACAGCTCTTATGAAGAGCTTCTTGACAATAACAACATTGATGCAGTTTATATACCGTTACCGAACTCTTTACATAAAGAGTGGGCGATACGGGCAATGGAAAAAGGAAAACATGTATTGTGCGAAAAACCACTGAGCCTTAACGCCGATGAATGCACCGACGTGATTAATGCATCAAACAAGTACAATAAACTATGCATGGAAGCGTTTATGTACCGGTACACTGACCGCATTAAAAAGGTTACAGAACTTATTAACAGTAAGGTAATCGGCGACATTGTACAGATTCACTCCACATTCCGTTTCATGCTTGACAGCGCCGGTGCAATCAGGCTGCATAGCGAACTTGGCGGCGGATCACTCTATGATGTGGGCTGCTATCCTGTAAACTTTCTCGGTATGATCATGAATGATATCCCGGAATCGGTAAAAACCGAGTACATATCCGAACATGGTGTCGACATACAGTTCACCGGCGTACTGAAATACAGGAGCGGGGTTATTGCAACTGTCAACTGCGGATTCAACGCTTTTTTTGAGATGCATACACGAATTACCGGAAAAAAGGGTATACTGGAAATTCCGGCTACCTTTGACGGGACAAAAGGCTCCATTACGGTCATTACCGATAATGGCACCAGAGAAGTCGCAGTGAATGAAAGTGACCGGTTTCTGCTTGAAATCGAAAACTTTGCAAATGCAGTGCTCGGAAAACCATCCTGGCTCCTTCCGCTCGAAGAGTCGTTACAAAACGCGAAAGTAATTGATATGCTGAGGAAGTAGCAAGTAGCAGGGAGCAGGAAGGTTAAGGTTGAGGTTAAGATTGAGGAAGAAAAGAGAGGGTGTTTTACACAATGACATTTACAAATAACGACATAAACAGGATGGGTTCTCAACCTCAACCTCAGTCTCAACCTCAACCTCAATCTCAGTCTCAACCTCAACCTCAGTCTCAGCCTCAATCTCCTTCCAGCCATATTCTTCTTATCTTTCTTGATGGATTTGGTCTTGGACGGGCCGACCATACTAATCCTCTTTTTGTACATGGACTGCCACGGTTTGAAAAACATGTAGGTGTGAAGCTTACTGAAAATGTGTTTGTCAATAAACCCGGATGTTTACTGAAAGGCATTGATGCCTGTCTGGGTGTTGATGGCATTCCGCAAAGCGCCACCGGACAGACATCATTGCTGACCGGTATTAACGCGCCTAAACATCTGGGGTATCATCTCCCTGCATTTCCAAATCCCGAACTGGTGACACTTATTCAATCAAAGTCGATCCTGAAACAGATTACCGACCTGGGGCTCACGGCAACATTTGCCAATGCCTATACCGATACCTATTTCGAAAAAGCGGCACGCCGGAAATATGCGCATAGTGTCACCACACACTGCGTGCTTGCAGCGAATCTTCCATTTCGAATGACTGATGATTTACGGAATAATAATGCGGTGTACTGGGACATAACACGTGATCATCTGGTTCCGCTCATAGAACATATCACCCCGGTATCACCGTCAGATGCCGGAAAACATCTTGCACAGATCACCAGCACGCATGCATTTACCCTGTACGAAAGCTTTGCATCCGATCTCTGCGGCCATAATGCCGATTTGTTTGAGACAACCCATCTACTTGACAAAATCGACCTTATGCTTGAATCGACACTTGCCTCACTTGATAGTAACGCGACACTGCTTGTCTGCAGCGACCATGGCAACATCGAGGATCTGACCACAGGGTCGCATACGGTAAACAAAGTTCCACTGATTGCCATCGGCCCTGATGCACCTTTTTTTACCGAAGTGGAGCGGATTGATCAGGTTACCGGTGCGATACTCCATACATTTACAAAAACGTACTGAAGATGCAGCTTTGTTATACATTATAATAGCAAAATTCACCTGAATCATGATATTATTCGCTTACCGTTAACCAATCTTACATTATATAAGCGCTTAACATACTGCAGCAAAGACACTTGTGCTTCCGGTCATGCACCCGGGATCACTCCGGAAAACAGGATTAAAACATGTAATACAGATTTAAATGTGGTTAAATCTGCTTTATAACGCACTTTTACCATAATTTTTCCATATGAAATTTATATGGAGGAGATACCATATGTTCAAATTTTCCCATTTTGTGAGCATTGTATTTAGTGGCTACCCCTTTTTGTAAAATAAATGAAATTATTTTCTTTACTAAAAGGTACCAATCATTTATATTACCTATATATGAAAACATTAACACAGGATTGCCTTGTTGTATCGGGTCATAATCTGATACTCACAACAATTGGTATTTATTACAAAACAATATATTGACAAAGAACCACATTGTATATGGTCGTGGAACTATACCGGCACACCTTCAGGTAAAGAAGATCACAATTATTCCGTTTTGCTTGGAATTGATCCCTGAAGCAATCAGCTGATACTACTGGATAGGTAAGTCACCACAGTTGCATATTGTAAAAATTATCCGCCCTAATTATTTGTAATTACAGAACTGTGTCATTATTATTGATTTGAGATTATTTCCATTTTCCAGAAGGAGGCGATATGTTTTAAGTTAATTCCATTTTTGAAAAGTGGATTTTAAAAATCCTGACTATTTGCGAAAAGATCAGTCCCTTTTTAGAACCGCAAATAGAAGGTTATATTTTCATAATCCAATTTATTCAGTGAAAAAATAATTGATGCCATCTGTTTTATAATTCAGATGATTTATTCAAATTATTCCGGTTGTTACAATTCTAATCAGTCACTACATTCAAAAGAAAGGTATGGTATGATTCTAAAAAAACATATCAGACGACACATCTCTATTGCGGTTTTAGGGAGTATTATTACTGTCGTAAATCTGCCATTGCAGGCCTCTGAATCATTGTCAGAAAAGTATCAAAAAACTGAAAATGCATTTGAAAAGAAACAGATTCTTAGAGAGATTTGTGCTCAACAAAAAAACACCAGCACGAAACAAACTACGCCAGCCTTAAGATCAGTTGCAGCTCCAGTTGTTTCAGTCCAGGACATTGCCACAATAAAAACAGCCCTGAAAGACAAAGATGCAACTATTGTTTCTGAAGCTGTCAATTGTACCGGCGCACTTAAAATCAATGGATTGGATGAATCATTGATTGATATGTACAATAATGCAGAACAGCACTATGATGGATATGCAGAAAGAGTAAAGATATCTATCATTCGGGCGATGGGATTAAACCGAAGCACCGCATCTGACCGTTTTATCATTTCCTTGCTTGAGAATAGTAATGGTGATCATATTGCAACAGCTATTTTACAAACAATAAGACAAACTGCAGATCCCTCATTTGTATCATCCTTAAAGCAATTCCGCGACAAATTCGAAGAAAAAATACACGATTACAAAATAAACAAAGTCAATCCGATTATCTACTCGGAAATAGAATCAAATGTCAAGCTAGCTCTTGACATTGAGACCAGTATTTCTGAAGGGAGGAAGTAAATGAAAAAGCTCCTGTCATTACTTATTATAACTACAGCCATTCTGCCACTTTTTGCTCAGGTGGGCATTATAGTCGACAGAGATCTTTATCCATCAGTTCGTACTTCAATTATGCAGTATAAAACGGACCTGACAAGCAGGATTCCCGTTAATGTCTGGATTGACAGTACCACGTTTAATTCTACCAGTTCAGTTGTCAGCCTGCGTGATGAAATAAGAGGACATTTTCAAAGCATGGGACTTGAAGGTGTTGTCCTGGTCGGAGATCTCCCAATCGCAATGTATGAGGTAGAGAATGATTTCATGGAAAGTGGATATGCAGACTTTCCATGCGACCTTTACTTTATGGACCTTGACGGAACCTGGGAAGATAATGCTCAGGCCGGCGCATGGAATGGTAATGCAAAAACCGGCTATTTTGATAATCATGTAGATGGTTTCGGATCGAGAACTCCGGAAATATGGGTATCACGTATCGTTCCAGCCGCAACTCCCGGTCTTGGTTCAGAAGATGTCATTGTCAATGATTATTTTGCACGGCTGCATTCACATCTGACGGGTAAGTATACAATACCACGCATGCTTTTAACATTTGGCGATTCAGATGTATGGCCTGGTCTGAGAACTGAGATGGGCGAAGGCCTTTCGTTTTCATCAAATGAAACAGTCCAGTTTGGCAGGGGATTTGATTCCGGATCAATTTGGACAAGAGAACTCAGAAAAGGCTATCAATATGCGAATGTCTATGAACATTCCGGTCCCAATGGCCATGCGATGATGAACTGGTTTTCTAACACCGACTTTTTAAACATGCCATCCACCGGTGCAAAATCAAACATTCTTTTCAGTAATTTGTTCGCCTGCAGCAATGCCCGCTACACGTATCCTGATTTCCTGGGCGGACTCTATGGGTGGGGGCATAATGGTTTAGTCTCTGTCGGCAGTACCAAAACCGGATCCATGCTACGGTTCAATGCTTACAATCAAGTTTTGGGATCAGGATCGACTTTCGGGGAGGCATTTAAAGACTGGTTTACTCAGGTAGGTCTTTCTGATATAAGCTGGCATTATGGAATGACGCTACTTGGTGTTGGAACTCTTCGTCTTTTCACATATTATCCAGATGTGTATACCCCGACAAATCTTAACGTAACAAGTATCTCTCCAACACAGTTCAGAGTTACCTGGGAAGACAACAGCTACAATGAAACAGGTTACCTACTCGAAAGAGCAACAAGCGGCGGTAATTTTTCCCTGATTTCTGTTCTTGGCGCGAATACCAGTCAAACAGTAAACAGTGTCTATGAAAACGGCGTATATCTCTACCGTGTGCGTGCTTTCAATGGTTCTGATACTACAATCTACTCAAATGTCGATTCAAGTAGTACATTTACAAACATCGCTCCCGGAAGGAACGCGACCGCAAGTAGTGTACAGACAGGTAATACTATTACAAATGCAATTGACAACTCCACATCAACCCGGTGGGCTGCATCATCAGGATCATTTCCTCAATGGTATCAGGTTGATTTAGGTGGCCTTGTTTCAATTTCCGGTTGTGAAATAGCATTTGAAATTACTGGTAGAAGCGGAGATTGTTACGACTTCATTATCCAGACTTCTGATGATAATTGGAACTGGACAAACAAAGTCAACCTTACTTACAACACGAATACAGCGCAGACACAAACGTATAGTTTTTCTGATACAGCCCGATATGTCAGAATAACCTTTACAGATGCACCTGGATATTATTTTGCAAGTATGTATGAATTCCGTGTTGTCGGGAATCCATGTCCCCCTGCACCAACGCTCCTTTATTCTAACAAGATAGATGAAAACCAGCAGAAGATTACCTGGTCACCATCACCTGGAGCAACCTATTACACAATCAAGCGATCAACGATTCAAGGTGGGCCTTATACCTGGTGTGAGACTGGTCTCACCGGAACCTCATATAATACTACCAATCTCGTCGCAGATAGTACTTATTACTTTGTGCTTTCAGCGTCTGATGCTTCGGGAGAGAGTTCAAACTCAAATGAACTTTCAGTTTACTCTGACGTAAGCATTCCAATAGCACCGACGAATCCCTGGTTTTGCTCAAATGATACGCTCAGATGGAATGATAATTCTCACAATGAATCCGGATTTGAAATAGTACGCTCTCCTTTCAATCAGGATAACTGGATATTTGTAGGCCGGGTTGATGCAAATCAGACAAAATTTTTTGATACTGATCGGTTAAACAACCCGAATACAACATTCAAATACCGCGTACTTGCGTATAATAGTGCTGGATTTTCATCATATACAAACGCTGTTACACTATCCGATGATCCTTGCCTCGGCGTGCAGGGTGGAGGAAATGGATTAAAAGGAACAGTGTTCGGATTAACTCCACCATGGGCTGCAGGTTCTGAATACTGTAAAGCAACAGATGGTGATATCAGCACATTCTATGATTTCTCTGAGGCAAACGGAGGTTACACTGGTATTGACCTTGGAACTGCAAATGTAATCAGACAAATCAGATATTATCCCAGAGCAAGTTTTGCACCACGAATGGTTGGCGGAAAATTTCAAGGATCAAATTCATCAGATTCCGACGGTTTTGTGGATTTGTATACAATACCCTCAACACCTGGAACCGGATGGAATGTTGTCACCATTTCTAACACAACCGCATATCGTTGGATACGTTATGTATCTCCAAATGATGGATTCGGAAATATCGCTGAAATGGAATTTTACCAGTGAGCAATCATTTTGTAAAGGCAACAACAGCAACCCATCAGTGGATTATAAATAATATTTAGTTCTATTTATTTCCTTGATAAGAAAGCAGGGGGAACCTCCCTGCTTTCTTAAAAATTTATTTTAATGATCCCGCATCCATCAAAGGGTTGACAATATTCCATACCTGACTCCGTCCTGCTGTTCTGATCTTTACCCAACATAACTCCAGCATTGGAATCATTATTTGGATATGATGCTATTGTAATCAATTAATGCTTGTAGAGCATTTATTATTGTAGTAAAAAATGTATAGTACATACCCCTTTCCCTGTAGGGGAAACATTATAGTGATTCCCCTACAGGGAATAAAGGGATTTTTTGTGGCACATTTATTTATTCTACAATAATTATGGAGCCTCAGACCATTTTTGTAATAACCTGCAAACCATAATGAATTGGATAATGCAAACAGTCAACAGAAAATTTAAATAGGGATAATAAAATACATTTTACTCAATTTTCCCCACCAGTAAGACAGAGTCAAGTGTGTCATATGATCAGCTTTACAGTCGGGGTTCGGTTTTTCCGGATCAATCGTTCTTTTTTCACAAACAGAATTCGATCCATTCCGGGGCCTGACCGTAAGGGAGGGCTTCTTCTGGTATCAATCTCCCATTGATTTTATAGTATTCAGGATGGTCAATAGAGAGTGCCCCGTCAGATTTTGTCTCTTTCATAAAGTCCCCCTGCGGGGGATTTCAATGTCGTTAACTTAAGCTTGACATGTTGCAGCTGTGCCGGTTGCTCGCCCCCTAAATCCCCCGCAGGGGGACTTTGAGAGCGGAATAGCTTGTTTAGCCTATTTCTTCAAGTCCCCCTGCGGGGGATTTAGGGGGCGTTCTTTCACTCACCAAGCGATTTCGTAAAATCAAGGAAACTTGACGCATGCTTGACTAGACGATAATAACTATGCGGTGACTGAAGCATCATTTTCGGATACACCTTCTGATGCATGAACGGACGATTGTAGAATTCTTTATAAAAAAGGTGATAGTGCTTCTTAAGAATAGCAATGTCTTTAATTTCATTTGACACAAAAACAAAGTTGACACAATCCATTTTCGACCAGTTATTGTTGAATGCACCGAGACGCTCAATATCCTTTGTGATCGGCGCACCGGGAAACGGCGTGAACGCGGTAATATTGGCATCCTTGAGCGGCAATGAACACGCGAACTCGCGTGTTTTTATTATTCCGGCTTCTGTTTCACCCGGAAAACCCATCATGAATAATCCCTTGACCCATAATCCGCTATCGTGTAGAAGCTGAACATCCCGTCGTATTGCGTCAAGAGACAAACCATCCTTATGCTTGTCAAGCAGACGCTGATCCCCTGATTCAATTCCCACCGAGACCATCCAGCAGCCTCCTTTTTTCAGAAGCCGTATCAGCTCTTTGTCAATATGACCAATGCGTACAATACAGTTGAACGTCACCTTTAGTTTACTTGATGCAATACGTTCACAAAGTTCAGTAACACGTTGTCTGTTCAGTGTAAAAAGATCATCATAGAAATTTACATGACGAATACCGAATTCACGTCTAAGCCAGAGCATCTGCTGAAAGGTGTACTCCGGTGAGTTCCACCTGAACGTTTTTCCGAACACCGAACGATCACAATAGGAGCACTGATAGACACAACCTCTTGACGAAACAATATTAGCGCCGGGATGTTTCGGATATCCAAAAAGGGGCATTCTGTATTTTTGCGGAAAGCCCTTTAATAAATCATATGCCGGAAACGGGAGCTCATCAAGGCCAACAACAGGCGTTTCTATTGTTCCACAACTGACCTCTTTACCGTTTCGGTAATACACCCTGTCATACATTATTCCCCTGAAATTATCAGCAAGTGCCCTGAACGCGATTTCACCCTCACCGGCAATTATATAATCAATATTTTTAAACTGAGCGAGCAGTGAACCTTTACCCCATGATGCATGCACGCCACCAAAAACTGTTTTGCATGATGGGAATATATGCTTTAATCTCGCACACACATCATAGGCATCCTGAAACGCCGATGTTGTCGCAGTGAATCCTGCAATATCAGGTTTCAGCTGTGCAATACGTCGTGCCCATGTCTGATTGCCAATATCACATTCAAGTGCCGCATCAAAAATAGTAACATCATGGTCGGCTTTACGCATGACAGCGGCAATTGATGCAAGCCCAAGCGGCGGCATTACACATGCAAGCGAACTGATATGTCGTTTCCCGGGTATCAATGCATACCCGCGGGGGTTAAATAGTACAATTTTCATAATGTCGTAGTTTGTATACCTTACAACTCTTTCTATCAACTAACAGTATCAGTAATTCCTTTACAAAAAAGATCGGCAATGGTTTGAACTCCGATAGCATAGCCTTCACGTGAAAGTGTTGTGCAAAAATCTTCATGATCACGTTGCTGTCGGTAATCCGGCTCCTTTGGGGGATGCCTCAGGTATTTACTTATAAGCGCGATATCTGATGCAACCATAAAACTTGATTGATAATAAAAATAATCCGGTTTATTTCCGAGATACAATGAACTTCCGAGTACTTTTTTATTATTGATAGCAATATCACTGATGCCCCGGCACTCACATCCGTTAACACCCGCTTTTAAAAGAACAGCAATCATCGATTGATGAATGCTGTTAAATATCGGTTGTGCATATCTCCCGTGTCGCCTGCCGACAACAATCGTAATACACATACCGTCAGATAATACAACCGTCCCTCCGCCGCCACGCCGGGCAACGATTCTGACACTATCCATTCTGCATGCGTCAACATTGATCTCATCGGCAACACGACAGGATGGTCCATGGACAACCTCAGTGCCTTTTTGTACATACGTAAACACAAACAGATTCTGTCCGCTAACCGCACCATGTAAAAACAATGCATCATTTTTGCGGAGTTCACCCGGAAAAAGCGGAAGATTCACAGAACTGAAATGTTGTTCCACTGTTTCGGGTATCACGCTCACGTTCCCTTTTTCTGTGATGCTTTGCGACTGTGAAACACCGAAAAAAACAGTGATATATATGTAAGAAACGGAAGCAATTTCTTTAGTTTCGGTTCGTAAATGGAAATTGCCTTCGCAGGACAAAGTTCCTGACAGCAATAACAGCGAATACAGCGTCGGTAATCATACTGTGGTTCCCGTTTTGACTGTTTCATGGAGAGTACTTTCGGATCAACCGGACATACTTCGATACATTTTTTACACACTACACACTTTGATTTGTCGATAAGTGGCCGGGGAATGAACAAACGACGAATCTCACCGAGAATTCTGCTTTTCGGCAGTTGTGACGGTAGTTTGCGGACTACATTGAAGTCCTTTACAACATAGTTATTGACATTTTCACCAACAATAGTTATGCTCCCGGAATCACTATTGCCAAGCCCGGCTTCTTTTCCGTAAACAACCGGTGGTACAAATGACGGATCAAGATTCATAAGCATGCAACCGACAGTATCTATCGCTACAGGATCGGTTGATATGATAAGACACCCGATTTTTCTTGGATCTCCACTCTGCGGCCCGTTGCCTTCCATACCAATACAGGCATCCATGACATACAACCGCGGTTTAACAAAACGGCATATATCAACCAGTAATTTACTAAAAAGAAACACATCCGGGAACTGCGCATGATATTGCCCTTTGACCATGCCGGGTATGCATCCATACTGATTTTTAATCGCGCCGGTCATACGTGTCAAACCATGCGTTTTAAGCTTCGGAAGACTGATTATGGCATCACTTTCAAGTACTGCATTTGCAATTGTCAACCGTTTGGTCGCGATGCCTTCAGGAAATCCGCAGTCCTTTCCATGATCAAAATCTGCAGCTGGTATGCCAAGTTCCTCTGCGACCTGCGCAATACCACACTTCCTGTAAGAACCCATTGATGAAATCGGGTCTCCGGGAGAATCACCATACCGGACATTCGAAGCATACTCTTTGACAATTTTTGCAACAGCCCGAAACACTTCAGGATGTGTTGTAACCGCACGTTCAGGCTCAGCACCTTTTAGAATATTAGGCTTCAGCAGTACCTTTTCATGAGGCGAGAGGATCGCTTCAATACCACCAATAAGGCCAATACCGTCACGTACCGCTTTTTCAACAATCTGTGGTGTATAAGAGTCGCACTTTACAAGAGCGACAAGAGAGTTAGTCATTTAGTAAACCTGCTTTCGATTAGTAAGCATCAAAGGAACGTTGTGACTATAGCGATCAGACATACACGCCTGTACTACCACAACCGCAAAGCAATACTATATCAGGCAGATTCTCTGATAATGAATTTGGTCGGAAGTTCCTTGTGCTTGACTCCGGTTTCACGGCCTTCGATTTTATCAACTATCATATTGATCGCATAATCACCCATCTCAAGTTTTGGCTGACGTACCGTTGTAAGTGACGGTTCAATTACTTCTGCAGCGGGGATATCATCAAAGCCCACCACCGCAAGTTCATCAGGAACCTTTACACCTTTTTTCTTGGCTTCCTTGATCAGTCCGATCGCTACCATATCTCCGGCAGGAACAAACACAGCAGTCACTTTCGGCTGCAACTCATGAATACGATGAAAAACCTCGATACCATTGGACATCGTGTCGTCATCAACAGTAAAAACCAGTTCTTCCCTGAAAGCAATGCCATGCTGACCCAGCGATTTCCTGTATCCCTCAAGACGCTCCTGGGTAGGAACTCCATTTTTCTCGGTAATAACACATGCAATCCGTGTATGTCCCTTGCCAATAAGATAGTCTGTAGCATCTGTGGCACCAAGCTCGTTATTGACATAAACAGAATCGAGGTGTTCGCAGTGACGCGCTACAACAATGCTTGGAACGCTCTCCTCACCAAACACATTCAGTTCCTCATCAGTAACGGTCGAACTGATAAGTATCACTCCGTCAATACGACGTTCACGTGCCAGACGTTGAAACAATTGTGTTTCTGTCTCTTTTTGTCCAACTGTATCAAACAGCTGCACAGTATATTCAATATCACGATTAGTACTTTTTATTCCCTGAAGTACACGGACAACAAATGATGACGCAAGATTTGGTACTATCACACCGATCGAGTTGGATTTCTTGGTTGCCAATCCACGTGCTATGACATTTGGATAATAATTCAACTCTTTGGCGATCTTGAGAACTTTCTTGCGGGTGTTTTCAGAAATATTAGGTTTATTATTAATAACCATTGAAACTGTCGCTGATGTAACCCCTGCGCGTTCCGCGATATCTTTCAACGTTACTGTCATACAACTCCTACCCTCTTTTTTTGTTATTTCCCAGTCCCCTGGAACCACTGAGAATCGAACTATTAAAAAATTATGTTATCAAAAAGAATAATGTAACCGGAGCTCAACACCCTGCCCTGACGGTGCAAGGTCAGGATAGAGTTTCATTTTCTCCGGATAGTCATGAAGATGCGCATCCACAACTGCATCAAAGATACCATACATGTAATAAAAAATCGAGTACCATAAGAAGGCATTTCTATTTTTAAAGGCCCCCTGACGCTCATTCTCCCACCTGGTAAGGTATCCACTGTTTTTCATTTCAAGAAACATTTTATTATCAAGCGTGTCGAGATCATCAAGTTTCTTCTTCTCCCGTTCCGCCTTTGTCATTAATCGATGATAGTTGGCAGCTGCAACACCCATTGACATCTGCCCCATAAAAATTAAACCCGCTTTGGAAATTGAACCATTATACCACTGACCAAGTCCCAGCCCCGGTATTGCAGAAAGCAACCCGGCCTTTAACGGACTTTTTTCTGAATGATCATTGATTGTTGCTTTTCCAATTGCATCAAGAAATCCATAGACGTAAATACCTCCTGACCACGCCAATGCATTGATCATACGGTATTGTGCCCTGCGTGCATCAAGTTCTGTCATCTCAGCATCATTAAGTAGCTTTAACCGCGCCGTACCCGTCGATGTATCCGCTTTCAAAAGCAGCGGCTTTTTATTATTATCAAACGTTTTATAGCTGTCATACCAGTAGAGTGCAATTCCAACTGTCAATGCTTCGGATGCCGTGACAATACTCCCTTTGAAATATTGCCGTGTATAAAACTGACCAGCACCAGGCAGTAGCAGCGATAACGAACCGGCAAGCGGCTTTGAAAACGTATGCTGTGTAGTATCCGCTAAGGAAACACTTCCCGAATCTTTTTTTTGAAGAGCCACTTCTGAATCAGCAAAAACACTAAAAACAGCTAAACCTATAATTATTAATACTTTTTTTATCATTTATTTAACCTGTTAAATGAAAATAATATTATGCATATAGGAATGTCGGTATTTTTACGAAAAAGATTTTTTGCCTGATTATTCCTGAATTGTGACCATACCTGGCAGAACACAACCTTGACTTACAACCAAATTCACACTAAAACATCCTTGATTTACAGCCAAAAAAATGGAAAAGCATCCTTGATTTACAACCATTTTTTTCGGTTGTCGAACTCATTTTGCATCTTATGTCATTGATATTATTATGAAAAGAGTTATAGACCATTATTTCAAGCAATGGAAGACTGAACCTGATAGAAACCAGTTTTACAAAGCTGCAAGCGTAGCAAACAGTGATCCTGACGCGCTACGTTCGATCCTTTAACTGACTGACACAGTTTTTTAATCTCCCGATAGTACAAAAAACATACATTCAGGAGAAAAACGACAACTTAACGCTCACCTGCCATACAGGTCTTTGGTTTAACACCATTTTGTTTGATAATTACTATACCCTGACTGGCATTCCGGGCTATTTTGTCAATATTTACAGCGCGGGATACGGGTTGATGATCAGTTTTTTGAATTAACTTTCCCTGTAGATTGAAGATAAAAACCGGTTCTTTACTCTTTTCAAAAGAGATCGATTGCTGCTTTATTGTTCGAATGGCGGTCCAGCCACTGACAGGGGGGTATTTTGGGTTATCAGGGTCATAAAGGTCATCCGGGTCATACGTGTTATAATAGTCATCTGCAGGTGGAGTATATCCTGGTATCGACAATTTACTGAATGTCCCGAAATATTTTGTACAAACATCATACCATGTTTTTGCATCGGTATAATGTGTCGCAAGTTTGCTCTTTACTGCCGCAAAACGATCTGCATCAATGTAGCTGCTCAATGATGGCCACTGGTCATCACGCATTTTTTTTACATAATTAAGACCATGACCATAACGAAAGCAAAGTTCATCCCAGAACGTTTTACCGGTACTGAGCTTCTCTCCCCAGGGAACATGATAGAACCAGCACAAGAGTTCTAGCGGACAGGTTGTTATTGAATTGAATTTGGTCTTATTCTCCGGAAAATACTGACTGACATAGTCGCTGCCGCTACTCGTACGATTATACCCGACACCTTTTGTATCGGCTTTATGCCAGTAGGTTGAATTCCAATCCAAATGCTCTGTATTTACAGCGTAATCCGGTTGTGGTCCGTAATGATGACCTTCTGCGAAAATTCCGCCAAGTCCGAGTGGATCCATATAATCTACACATGCTTCTCTCGAACTCTTGAGCATTTTCGCAATAGTCTTGACAACAGTATCATTCCAACCCCAGGTCATCTTTGTCCACTCATAGGCAATTTTACCTGATGACAGCGAGTGATTCCAGGCAAGTCTGCCAAAAGCGTACCAGTTTGCCTGATCAAAATGATGCCCGCACCAGTTCTGATCACTTCCGGTGTTGGCAACACCTGCAATGCATGACATTGTGTCATTGTATACCGTTCCATCAATTACTTTCCCGACAGTGGAACCGGCACCTTTCGCATAGGTATCAAAATTGAAAAATTCCTTCCACAGAGGAGCAAGATATACCAGATGAACACTCTGTCCAAGATATTCTTTTGTAATTTGCAACTCCGCACCAAGATGTGTTGATGTCAGCCCACCAAACAACGGATGAACCGGTTCACGTGGTTGAAAATCAAACGGACCATTTTTAGCCTGAACAATTACATTTGATCTGAATTTGCCATCAAGCGGCTTGAATTCTTTATACGCCCTTTTCATCCGGTCGGAATCCACTGCGTCATCATAAACAAATGCCCGCCAGATAACAACACCGCCATATGGTGCCACTGCATCAGCCAGACAATTGGCTCCTTCAGCATGAGTACGGTTATATGTTTTTGGCCCCGGCTGCCCTTCAGAATTTGCCTTTATCAAAAAACCACCAAAGTCAGGTATCAGTTTGTAAATCTCATCCGCTTTAGTTTTCCACCAGGAAATCACCGATGCATTCAGAGGATCAGCAGTGCTCAAACCACCAAGCTTTTGCGGTGATGCAAAACTTGCAGACAGATACACTTTTACACCATAAGGACGAAATACATCTGCAAGTGCCTTTACTTTTGAAAGGTATGATGCAGTAAGCATATTGGCATTGTTTCCAGTATTTGCGTTTACATTATTCAACACCGTTCCGTTAATGCCAACTGATGCACAGGCACGGGCATAATCTGTATACCTTTTATCAACGGTACCCGGCAGTGATGACCATTTCCAGAGTGAGCTGCCGGCATATCCACGCTCGATGGTTCCATCAATGTTATCCCAATGATTAAGCAGCCTGCGTTTGATTGCGGGTTTTTCCTTTATGTTCAGATTGGATAACGGTTCGCCTGTTTGCATAATTCTTAAAAGGTGAAATGTACCATATAATGCGCCGGCTTCACCTTCTGATGCAACAGCAATAATCGAATAGTCACCCGATTTTAAGGTCACAATAGTATATGCTTCAGGATTTTTGTCAAGCGCCAGCTTCAGATCACTAATAATTGATGAGTTCGAGGGAGTACCGATAACGATTGCACCATTTTCAGATACAGATGTCTGTTTTTGAACAGTCTGCCCCAGTAGTCCCTTAATTCCATTACTCAGTTCATTACCTGCAGCGGTCATTGTAGCAGATGACCCCTGTATAACAATTTGTGATGCAGCAGCTTTATAGCTTGATACAATGGTTGCATCGGTGATTGGAACATACCGTAGCCAGAGATCGTAACCACTTTCGGCAAATACAATTGTGCTTTTGAGCAAAACCGCCACAGAAACAACTGCGATGAACCTGAAAAGTTTCATCAAATACTCCATTCCAGTATCCAACACTGAATTGTTGAATCCCTTTGACTGTTATTAAAAAAATCCTTTATAGAAATAAAGGTATTATTAATAAAAAGCCCTAACTGGTGCAGAGTATAAACTACGTTACTCTGTTACCTGAATCGAGGCGATTCGTGATTGTGACTCGCTTTGATTCAGGCATTGATTTTACCCTCTTTTTTTGTTTCTCCCCACCCCTTGGAACCACCAGGTATCGAACTATTTACAAAAAATATATATAAAATATAAGCATACTTCAAAATAAGTTCTTCAGTATTTTATTTAATTTTTCTTTAAACCAACAAGTTGCACATTCATTTTAATCTGATACGCTTTGCATGTACAATAATCGCCCGTTCCATATGGTTTAAAATATGGAACAGGCATGAAACCAGCTGATTATCTCACTTTTGTTACCGGAATCTGAATCTCTGTTTTCCAGTCCTTTGGATCCTCTTTATTCCAGATACCATCAATGTATGATTCTCTTGGATTGTCTGCGATCTCATACCCTGATTTTTCGATCCAGGATAAAATCTCCGCATAACTTGTACCAAGTGTTTCATACGGCCCGCAGTGCATGATAACCGCTGCTGTTTTGACACCGGGCAGTTTTTTGTATACCACGCCATCACCATCTTTACAATAAGACACAACTGCCTCACACACCTCGACGTCAATGTCTTTTTCCCGATATTCACCATCATGGTAGATATTAAAGCAGTACGCAGGTTCCCGGCACACCGCGCCCTGCTTTCTCATTATGTCACCCATCGGTGGAACTACCCTGAACAGATCATTGTATGATGGAATCGTTGTACGCATTGATGCAACAATGACTTCCGGAAGCTCACGGATACTAACAGTATTCATAGCAACACGCTCCTTTTTGATTTTGCTGATCATTGTATCAAGTTTGACCAATGTTGATTCAGAGAGTCGTATTTCATCAAGCAGTGACATTTTCCGTTTCTGCAGAAGATCAAGCCACTCGTTACTATTCACCCTGTCTCTGAGTACTCTTTGTATGTCCTCAAGATATAACCCGAGCTCTTTCATTGACAGTATCTGCTGTACAATCGCGAGTTTATCTGCAGTATAATACCGATACCCGTTGTCATCATTGACATAATCAGGTTTAAGAAGACCGATCTCGTCCCAGTACCGCAGCGTCTTGATTGTCACTCTGCCAAGTTTGGAAAAGTCACCGATTCGAAGCATAGCCTCTCCGTTACATTGTTAAGTAAAAAACGTTTTGTGAGCTCACAGTATAAAAGATAACGCACTCCAGTAAGGGGAGAGTCAAGAAATAATTTGTATCATATAATTTTTTTTGTGCGGGGGGAGTATACGGATAAGAAAACACATTCCATATTGCAACCTGACTACAGTAATGTGATAAAAAGGAAAACAATGTTATAATGCCGCAATGTGCTGCCCTTGAAAAAAATTATAATAAATCGCGATAGCCGTTCCCAACAAGGGACTGAACAATTGTTCTTATTGTATTGAACTATTTCTCATTAATTATTGATTTATTGAGAATAACTTAACCTTAACATTCAGAAATTTAATACTCAAAAATATATCATTACATTTCAGTTCCTTACATTCAAAATGCATCTAAGGGTAATTGAGAAGCTAACGAGGCGAGTTCTCAAGGATTTTTCAAACCTGAATTGCCATGAAATTGGTGACACATGAAACCTAAGTGGGATCTTATGTGTTTTAATGCGATTGAATGTACAGCCAAAAATAAGTTGAAATCGTCGAATGAATGACCAAAAGCGACTAATTTACCCTCATCTGTAATGCTTTTTATAATGCTCAGGATTTCTATGATTATGGCAAATGTAGGTAATCACAATAGTATCATTATCAATAACATACAATATCAGATAAGGAAATTCGTTGAAATTGATTCTACGAGTGTTTTCAGAAATTTTACGCCACCCAAGAGGAATTTTTTCTATTAATAATACAGCATCTTTAAATGATTGTAAAAACCGATCACCCAATCCTGGTAATCTTGAATTATAATAGGAATAGGCTTCCTTCAATTCAATTTCAGCAGGTTCTAATACTTTAATTTTCATTTAAGTTCTTTTAACACTGTTGACAAAGGCCTGGATTTAATTTTTCCAGCTTTATAGTCTTTAAAACGTTTTTCAGATTCCTTTGCAATTAATTCTTCCACTTCCGGGTCAGGCTTATTTAAGCAATCTGAGAGTAATTCAATGGCTTCGATTTTTTCTATATCATTTAATTTCACCAGGTTTTGTTTTAATTGCTTATTCATACTTCATCCTTATTCTGGGGAATTTTAACGTTTCATAATATAATAAGATTACGGCTGAAAGGACACCAGATTAATGGCTGGAGATATAGAATATCGTAATTGAGTTATACAAAAACAATCTCTTATATTAAGCATATGATTAAACAGTATGTTATCATGCCTGTTTGTATCGCAAGGAAATAATATATCCAGAGGTAGATTCAGGACTCCTGATCTGTACTATGTCTCTTATTGTACCGCCCCCAAACTCCCACAAGTATTAAATGATTATGCGGTCAGATTAATTGAAGATGTATCCGGGGGAGTCGTCTTTTGGATTTCGCCTTTATTTGTATAGCCGCCACTGATTCTCATTCCGTTACCATTATCAGCTTTTTCGGAATTTTTATTTTCTCTCAGCTCTTTGCGTGCATTCATTTCTGTTGCAGCTGCGGCTGCGGCAACTGCACGGTCCTGTCCTGATGGGCTTGCGGGAGCTGAAGCAGCACGTTTTACGACCTGCATTTTCATGATTGTTGCCTGGGGATCATTTTTTACAGCTGATGTATCGATGGATACCTCACCTCCAACAGCATACCGCTGACCATCAGGCCCCTTTTGATAGGAGTACTTTGCACCGCCGTTAATATATTGCCCACCCGCAGCCATATGTGCTGCCTCATGTGAACGAACCTCACGGTCACGGTTCTTCAACTCCTGAACCATCTTTTTCTCTTCATCAGAAAGATTATCTTTAGTTTTTACACTGGATTTTTTTGGTGATTCACCAGACTCACCTGAGGAGACTGCTCTCTCCCCGTTGATCCAGTAACTTTGTGATGACGACGCACCGCTGATTGCATTTATTTCCGGCATAACCACTATCTCCTATAGGATACTTCGGCATAACGGGATACCGACTTTAGAAAAAAATGTGTAAAGATTTGATTTTATATATGATTCATCATTCTGATCTAATAATCTTGATTGCGTTCCTATTTATGGTTATATTTTAGATATAGAAACAAGGCCTGATGATCCAAAGGCTAACACTGGAGTAAGCAATTGAAATCTATAACTTTACACAACATCGACGATTCTTTGCTAACATTAGTTAAAGATCGTGCAAAGGCTCAAAATCAGAGTATTAATCAGTTTTTAAAGAACTTGATTGAACGTTCCATCGGATACCAGAAGACAAAACAACCACGCTTTGCTAATGACTTTAAAGATATTTGTGGAGTTTGGACACAGGAAGATCGTTTAGAATTTGAAAACAGTATCAAAGAGTTTGAAAAAACTGATCCGGAAGACTGGCAATGAATCGGGTATTAATAGATACAAACGCATATTCGGCGTTAATTGCAGGAGATTTGGCTGTTTTCAATATAATCGCGGATGCGGATACTGTGTATATGTCTGTATTTGTTATTGGAGAATTGCTGGCTGGGTTTAAGAATGGTACAAAAGAAAACGCGAATAGAGAGATTCTAAATAAATTTTTAACTAAACCAACGGTTCGAATTGTGAGTGCAACCTATGACACATCAGAATTTTTTTCATCAATAAAAACGAATCTTCAAAAAGCAGGAAAACCACTTCCTATGAATGATATCTGGATAGCAGCTCATTGCATGGAAACAGGTTCAATGTTGATTACTTACGATAAACACTTCTGTGAAATATCGGGTATTATGATCTGGCGAGAGCTTTAAGTTGAAAATAGTATTATGATAGTATTATGTTAATATAAATTCTTCCAATTCTCCCCATAATACACGTCAGCCCTTTCCATAGTTATTGCACAAATGTTATTTTATCGCCAAATTATAAATGTACTACAGTGAAATCACTGATCAGACCCTTTGTACCAATCGTTTTTGCTGAAAATTATCCGAACAGCAAAACAGAAAAAATGAGTTATCAGGGTCGTTACTTTAACCTGTACAACTAAAATAAAGGAGGCCAGAGATGGCAGATGGACCACAGCATATGCAGTTTCAGACTGAAGCCAAACAGCTTCTTCATCTGATGATACATGCGCTTTACAGCCACAAGGAAGTTTTTATTCGTGAGTTGATTTCAAACGCATCTGATGCACTTGACAAATTGCGCTTCGAATCTCTCACCAATACATCACTGCTTTCAGACAACAAAGAACTTGCAATCAGGATTAAACTTGATAAAAACGCAAAGACGATCACCATTTCCGACAACGGAATCGGTATGACCCGCCAGGAGGTAATTGACAACATTGGAACAATTGCCCGTAGCGGATCAAAAGCATTTCTTGAGAAAATGTCAGGGGATCAGAAGGCTGATTCAAATCTTATCGGTCAGTTCGGTGTTGGTTTTTACAGCGCTTTTATGGTTGCATCAAGTGTTAAACTGGTAACAAAGCGGGCTGGCAGTGATGAGCCTGCGGTTGTCTGGGAATCAAAAGGCGAGAGTGAATTCACAATCGCTGATGCAGACAAAAAAGAGGCCGGTACCGATATCACCATCTATCTCAAAGATGATGAAACAACCTATACGGAAGAATGGCAGGTTCGTTCGATCATTAAAAAATACTCTGATTTCATTGCATTCCCTATCTATTTACCAAATGATAAAGGCGCTGATGAGATTGTGAACCAGTCAAAGCCGCTCTGGCGTCGTGCAACATCAGAAATCACCCAGGCCCAGTATGAAGAGTTCTACCAGCAGGTACTTGGGGGTTACGAAAAGCCACTCAGCATTCTTCACAACCGCGCTGAGGGTATTATGGAGTATTCATCATTATTGTTTATTCCATCAAAAGCACCATTTGATCTTTTCAATATGGAACGTAAGCATGGAGTAAAGCTTTATGTAAAACGCGTATTCATTCTTGATAATTGCAAAGAACTGCTTCCGGAATACCTGCGTTTTGTCCGCGGTATTGTGGATTCTGAAGATCTTCCGCTGAATGTTTCCCGCGAAATGCTTCAGAAGAATCCGGTTATTGACAAAATACAGAAAGCACTTGTATCAAAAGTGCTCGGAAAACTCAAGGAAATGGCTGAAAGTGAGCCTGAGAATTTCAAGACATTCTGGAAGGAATTCGGTCCTGTTATCAAGGAAGGATTACATACCGATTACGAGAACAAGGATAAGCTTCTTGAGATTATCCGTTTTCAGTCATCAATGTGTGAATCAAAAGATGATTTTGTGTCACTGAAACAATACACGTCCCGTATGAGAACCGATCAGAAGGATATCTATTATATCACCGGTGAAAACCGCGAAATTGCTGAAAAGAGTCCACATCTTGAGATTTTCAAAAGCAAGAGTATTGAAGTACTGTACCTTACCGATCCAATTGACGAATGGGTAGTACACGATATTATGAACTATGATGGCAAGCAGCTGAAATCGGTAACACAGGGTAATCTTGACCTTGGAGAGCTTGGCAAAGAGGAAGAAGCTGCAAAAAAAGAGTCTGAATCAAAATACAAAAAACTTTCCGAGCGTATCAAAAATATCCTTGCTGACAATGTCAAAGAGGTTCGTATCACTACACGTCTCAAAGACAGTCCGGCATGCCTTGTCGCTGATGACAACGCGATGAGTCCTCACATGGAAAAGCTGATGAAAGCCATGGGGCAGGGTGTAACCGAGCAGAAGCGAATTCTTGAGATTAACGGAGATCACCCGATTCTGTCAAACATGAAATTCTGGTTTGAAAAAGATCCCAAAGATGCAAACCTTGAAGAGTGGGCACACCTCCTGTTCGAACAGGCACTTATTGCTGAAGGCCAGATGGTTCCTGATCCGTTGGCTTACTCCCACAGGGTAAACAATCTTCTCGTCAAGGCGTCATCAATTTGATCACTCCGTGAAAACGGATATTATTTCGGTATTAAAAGGGTGTCCTTTTCAGGGTGCCCTTTTTTACTTTGTCTGCATAGGTTTACACAATATCACAGCTTGTACACAAAAACCCAATGAATATCCACACTTATCATCCTGTTTTCCAATAATATTTTCTGATTCACAATGAAAAAACATATATTCTTTATTATGTTAATTATCATGAACGTGCTGGACAAAAATTTATAGGAGGTAAAACTGAATCCACACAATTTGTAGATTCAGTGAACATTGCGCATTTTGTTATCATTTAAATGCACCAGATACCTGATAGGAGAAACGTTATGAATTCTTCACCTTTTTTCAGCGTAAAAAAGGGATCCTCCAACAACCCGGATACTGCCAAAGCTCTTGAGACAGTTGCGTCTCAACTCTATCAGGAAGATACTTGCATTACTTTTATTTTTTTTTCATCCTACTATGACACCGCAATTCTTGAGGCAGGGATACAACGGTTATTCAGCGGTCTGGTTGTAGCATGCAGTACAGCGGGTGAAATTAACGGGAACGGCTATTCACGCCATTCAGTGTGCGGAGTGTCCATTTCGAGCAACGTTCTTACAGCACAGTTATTTCCAATCTACCCTGTAAACGAGCCCGATAACCTGTCATTGAAACGTGCCATCTCAAACATCAGGACATCAAAAAGCAATCCCGCACTAAGTTCACTAAATCATTTCGGAATACTCCTTGTTGATGGACTCAGCGGTAAAGAGGAACTTATCGCAGCACTTCTGGGAAACGCGTTCCCGGAGATCTCCATAGCCGGCGGTTCTACCGGTGATGATCTCAGGCTTGAGAATACATGGATCTACGCTGATAATAAATTTCGTTCATCAGCAGCGATTTTCATACTCTTCTCGACATCACTGCCATTTTGCACCTTTAAGTCGCAGCACTTTACTGCGTCGGAGAAACGCATTGTCATTACCAGTGCAGATCCGGATAAACGTATTGTCTATGAGTTAAATGGTACAACAGCGGCCGATGAATATTCACGTATTATCGGTGTAGCCCGGGAGCATCTGTGTCCCGATATCTTCGCCCGTTTTCCATTTTTGCTTAATGTCGGTGGAGAATATTATGTTCGTCTTATAAAAAATGTCAACAGTGACGGAAGCCTGACAACCTTCTGTGCAATTGATGAAGGGCTGGTTATCCGTATTGGAAAGACTGGTGATATTGCGCAGGAACTTGAAAATACCCTGAAAACAGTCGAAAACAAAATCGGCCCGATAGCACTGACACTCGGTTTTGATTGCGTTCACCGGCGTCTTGAGTCAAACAGTATGCGCCTGGATCCTGCAATGAATTCCATTTTTAAGCGCTATAATGTCATGGGCTTTTGTACCTATGGCGAGCAGATAAACTCCGTTCATGTAAATCAGACATTCACAGCTGTCGCGATAGGAGCCAATCTTGGATAACCCGGCCGAACTCAGACAGCGAATCAGCGAGCTTGAAAACGAACTTGCCAGATTGCGGAAAACCAATGAGGCACTCATGAATCGTGTCGAATTCAGTACTGACACGAGCTCATCATCGTACAACCTTTTTGTAAACAATCTGCTGCTGCACAATAAAATCAGAGAACATACATCACAACTTGCGCAAATAAACGATCTTCTTCAACAGGAAATAATCGGGCACAAAGCAACTGAACTAACACTACGCCAGGAGAAAGATTTCCTTGCATCGGTATTTAATCTTGCAAATGTCTGGATACTTGTATTCAATAAGAATCTTTCTGTTGTACGAATCAATCACACCTGCGAGAAAGCCACTGGCCTTATCAATGATGACATCTGCGGAATGAGCCTGCGTGATCTTTTTAATTATGAAGAAACCGGTATGAAGGCAACAGATTCCGATTTACCTGACTATGAAAAGGCGGTTATGGGTAAAATCAAACCAATCCGTTTTAAAAATGGCAGATTATTCTATGTTGCCTGGCAAACATCAACAATAGAAAACCCCTGCAACAACACCGAATTCATTATTTCCTGCGGTATCGACTTTACAAGGGAAATTACCGGTTCCCTCTGCGGTTCACCATAATGGCTTTACTGCCATCACAGGACAAGCTATTCCGGGATATTCAGCATTAAATCGTTTCAGTTCCCTTTCTGACAAGCCACAGATCAGAAACCTCTTTATAATACTTATCAAGTGGCAATGCTGTTTTCATCACACAATTAAAGAAGTTATACTTCGATAAATCATGATCATTGATTGCGTCAAACTGATCATAATAAAATTGTGTCCCGGGCATCGGTGTCAGGATCGTATACCCGGCAAGTGCAACGGTGGACTCGCCTGCAAATTTCCTGAGTGCATCGAAGTCTTTTTCCGTATAATCAGGAGGTATCACATAATTACCGCGAACCATTATACCGTTGTCATCAAATATTTTCACTGCCTTGCGAATCGTGTCTGCTTCAGAAACCTTGTTATAACGTGTAAGTTCATCGTCACGAAATGATTCAAATCCGCTGATAACAACTTTCAGTCCGCCCTTTGCACATTTACGAATAAGATCAGGATATTTTACAGCGGTATCGGTACGGATATCCATTATAAACTGTTTTTTTATACCTTCCTGTTCAATTCGTGTAAAAAGCGTATCGATAAAATCAACATTTACGATTGTATTTGCATCTGCAAACCTGACTACCGGATACTGATCCAGCGTTTTCAGTTCATCTATGATACTGTCAACCTTTCGCTGATAATAGGCGCCATCAAACTGAGGCCATATCGAGCAAAATGTACATTTATACGGACAACCCAGAGATGTAAACAAATAGGTCACAGGTCCTTCATTCTTTGCAACATAATAGGTCGAAAGCCATGGATTGAGCATTTCACGCGCGGGTACAATGAAATCATCACCTGCCGCATTACAAGGTACTGTATCTGATGGTGTCGGCCTGAAATGGTTACCTCTTCTGACAAGTATTCCTCCGACGCTGTCAAGTGACTCACCGCGTTCTATAACAGAAACCACAGTTTGAATAATTCTTCCGCTCTGGCCTCTGCATGCAATATCAACCAGCGGAGAGTCAAAATGATGCGGACAGAGCGACACATGCAATCCGCCGGCGATTGTTATGATCAGCGGATCAAATCCTTTTGCGGCCTTAAATATCTCAAGACCGGCATTAAACTCCGATGCAATAAAGGTAACACCCACAATATCAGGTTTTTTCTCTGCAAGCCATCTTTTGACAACAAGAAGATAGTCAACCGTGTCTTTATAAAGATCACACTCTCCCTTTAAATCAAGAACGGATACATCATGAGTTCCTTTCAGCGCTGATGCAATGGTAATGAGACCAAGCGGTGGGCCGATAAGTTTACGATGAATAAAAGGCTTTACCGTTTCTGATGCATTCTCGAGGATAGCATTCTGATTCGATCGGGGGGGATTTATTAAAAGTATTTTCATAGTTCCGGTACGATTTGACAAGTAATAGATTTACATCTGATTTTCAACTATCACCATTTCACATGCTCTTGAAGGTAATAGTGGAATCCAGTGCCACATAGTTTAGTGCTGGCACATCTCAAATTACCTTATTCATGAAGAATGCAGCAATATAAAAATCACTATAGCACGGCATCTGATTTTCAACCTTTGCGGGTTTGCACCTTGATGAGAACACACCGTTAATCTTACCTGAATAAATTCCAGTGTTTTTCAGAGAGAACATCAATTTTACTCAAAAATCAGAAATCCTTATACAAAATTTGTCGTCAGGATAGTAAATTGTTTACATTATATTTATATTTCTATGTTACTAAGGATCGTTGGATTATATCAGGTACTTACATAAACAACGCATTTGTGTTTTATTTGTTCTGTCAAAGATATTTGCACACAATAATCCTTAATCTTTAACGAATTACTCTAAACAATCGGGAGAATACTGTGGCGACAGAAATTATTGTTGTTGGCGCACTTGGAAGAATGGGTGCTGAGGTTGCAAATATTGTTTTATCAGACAATAGCCTTAAACTACGCGCATGCCTTGAATACAAGGGTCACCCGAAAGCCTCTACCGATTATGGCGTTTGTATTGGAAAAGGCGAACTTGGTGTACCATTAACCGATAACATCGACACTATTGATTTCACTAATGCAGTCGTCATTGATTTTTCATCCCCGGAATCCAGCCGGGCACTATTCAAAAAAGCATCATCAAAGGGTGTAAAGCTTCTTATCTGTACCACAGGACTTACCGATAATGATCTGAGCCTCGCAAAGGATGCATCACTACATGCACCGGTAATTGTGAGTGCAAACACAAGTCTGGGGGTCAACCTGCTGTTTTCAATCACCCAGCTTGTTGCAGCAAAATTGAAAAATGAATTTGATATCGAAATTATTGAGGCACATCATAGATTTAAGAAAGATTCACCAAGTGGAACAGCCAAGAAACTTGGTGAAATTATTGCACAGGAAATCGGACTTTCATATGATCAGGCGATTGTTAATGGTCGCGAAGGCATCTATCCCGAAATGAGAAAAAAGAATGAGGTAGGGATGCATGCTGTACGTGGTGGCGACATTGTTGGTGATCACACGGTGCTTTTTGCCGGCCTCGGAGAACGTATCGAACTGCGTCATATGGCGCATAGTCGTACAACATTTGCCCGTGGCGCGGTATCTACAGCAAAGTGGCTTGCTGATAAACAGCCCGGTTTCTATACTATGAAAGATGTTCTTGGAGTGTAAAGGAAGGCTGGGGTCGGGACGGGATTAAGATTAAGGTTAAGGTAATGAATCAGGATTGATCGTTGCCTTTTTCTGAATCGCAATCTCAATCTCAATCTTAATCTCAATCTTAACCTATTTGAAAGGTTCTTATGATCAGGTTGATACGAGCAGGAATAATCGGTTTGGCAGGAGTTTTTTGTTGTACTGTTTTTTCAGCTGATTCTTCATCGGTAAAAGGGGATGTAAAAGCAAACGTGTCAGAGGATATCCTCGTTGATGACAACGATGAGGATCTGCTGAAGCTTTTAAAAGATACGACTGTATCGAAAGTGCCAGCTCCTGTAGAGACAAAGGCCACAGATTCCCCAAAGACAGAGCAACCTGTTGTGAAGAAAGACAGTATTCAAAGTAAAAAGGCAGAACTTGATGACGTTCTGATTCTGGACGGTGGAGCAGACGAGTTGCTGGAATCAACGCCAAAACCTAAGGACACCATTGTTTCAGGAACTACAAAAGACACAACCAAAGCTGAAATTATAGAGAGTACGGTTATAGAACCAGTGTCACCATCCCCGGTTGTCGTTGAGAAACCCAAAACAGCACCGCCGGTAGCTGTCAAAATCGAAGATGCAGATTCAATCAATTTTGCTAAAAATCTGAAAAACTATCGTAATCCTAAAATTGCCATGCTGTTATCGCTCATTCTTCCAGGTGCCGGTGAGGTGTATGCAAAAAACTATCTACGTGCAGGACTATTTGGAGCTCTGGAAGCTGGTGTGATAATTTCCGGAGCACTGGTAAAATCGAAAAGTAATAAAATGCGGGATGATGCTCATAAATTTGCGGATCAACACTACTCGGCAGATTCATTAATAGCCTATTACACCAACTTTAAATCAAATTTTTTCAAAGCCGCTGATATTATTAATGAAGCAGATTCCGTTTTTTACGGTGCTCAAAATACTGTTGTTCCTTCCCAATTTTCGAAAAACACAAAGGGGTTTTATGATATTATCAACGATCCGGTATCACCATATATCAGAGGCTGGGATGATGTTACTCCAAGGGTAGACAACAACTATGAAGTTTATGCTCAGGATAGCGCATATTCAAGATACAGACGTTCTGATAGCGGTTCTTTTGATTCATCATTTTTCTTTATCCTGAAATCTGATCCGGATTCTTTACCACACTTTGGTGCATCACAAAATCAGCAAGTTTACAATAAGAAAATATCTAAAGCAGAAGATAAATATGAAAGAGCGAGAACAATTTTCTTTTTAATGGTGCTCAACCGCATCGCCAGCTCTATTGATGCAGGTATCTGTGCAAAGGCATACAATGACAAACTGCTTGGTAAAAAAAGCGCCTGGCAGCATATTAACATTAAAGATATTACAGTTGCAACCGGCAATGGTATGGCGCCAGGGTATGCACTTGAGGTACGATTCTAATGAAAAAAGTATATGCGTTTTTAACAATATTCATTCTTTCGGCAGCATCTGTTTTTTCACAGATATCTGTCACAGAAGATGTCACGACCGATAGTATCAATCTTTTTGATACCTACGAACAGAGTGCGAAGTCATCAAAGCTGGCTACCGGATTATCCCTGATTTTGCCAGGTACAGGACATCAGTATTTAGGCAGAAATAAAAGTGCAATCGCGTATCTGTCAGTTGATATCTTTTCGCTCTTCGGAGCTATCTACTGCGGAACGTATGCATCAAAGCTCAACACTGATGCACGCGGTTATGCGGCGCTTCATGCTGGTGCTTATGGTGGTAGTAGAAAAGATAACCGTTTCTGGACTGCAGTTGAACAATTTGATAATATATACTCATATGATGATGCCATGCGTTTGAACAGAGAGAATAAAGAACTCTACAATGATGGTACCCGGTATTGGAGCTGGAACAGTGATGACGAGCAAAAAAAGTTTGGCGACATTCGCAAAAGATCAAGCAGACTCCAGCTTGTATCATCAATCTGCATTGGTGCAATGGTACTGAACCGTGTTATTGCAATTGTGGATATTCGTGCATCATCCAAATACAAAGTCCTCAAAAACATCTCTTCTGTACATTTCAATGCGTCCTTTAGCCCGGACCTTACAACCACAACCCTTGTCATGAACGCACATTTTTAGTAGAATTAGAAAATAAGCGGATTTTGCATATTCAAATTTCTTTATTATATTTGATATGTATGCAGTTAACGGGGTTTGTGTCTTTTACTTACTAATGACTTGAATTTCTTTCCAAGGAAAGGCTCCTCACATGAGATGTCCCTATTGCAGCCACGGTGAAGACAAAGTTGTTGATTCGCGTTCAAGCAAGGAAGGGCGTGCTGTCAGACGTCGTCGTGAATGTTTACGATGCGGCCAACGGTTTACAACATACGAATACATCGAAAATGTTGCCTTAACAATCATTAAAAACGATCAGCGTCGCGAGCCGTATGATCGTCAAAAACTCATGCAGGGAATTGTCGCCGCCTGTAAAAAACGTCCGGTTTCAGTTAAAAAAGTGGAAAGTATTGTTGATAAAATAGAAAACCTGATAGAAAAATCGGGTAAAATGGAGATTCCAAGCACTGATATCGGCCGCTATGTCATGACAGAACTCTACGAACTCGACGAAGTGGCGTATGTCCGTTTTGCATCAGTATACCGCAAATTCAAGGATATCAGCGAATTTATTACTGAAGTCAAGGACATTGAGTCTAAAAATACCTGACACCTCTCTTAAAAAGTTTATAGCCGCCCTCTTGCTAATGTCGTTAACTTAAGTTAACGACATTAGCAAGGGGACCCTCGGGAATACCTGACGAGGTAGGATTTAGGGGACGAGCATTTCAGCTAATCTCTTTTTGTCAACTTTCCCGCTTGGAAGCAGCGGAAATGAATCCAGAATTATACATTGCTGCGGTACCATATAATCAGGAAGTTTTGTCTGAAGTTGTTCTCTGATTACTGTACTGTCGATATGCTCTTTTATAATAATAAAAGCCGCAAGAAACGGTTTCTCAGGTTCTTTTATGATAGCGATGACCTTCGATTGCAACACTGATTCAATCTGATCAATATAGTATTCCACTGCCGACGGCTCAACTCTGTACCCATGGATTTTCACCTGATCATCAAAGCGTCCAAGATACTCTATGGTACCATCAGGTGCATACTTTACCCGATCACCGGTCTTATACATTTTTACACCTGCTATGAACGGATTGTCAATAAAACATTCATTTGTCAGCAACGCATTGTTGTGATAACCCCGTGCCAGAGCCATCCCTGATATAAACAACTCACCCGGTACACCAATGGGACATAGTCGTAATTTTGTATCAAGGATAAATGCATTGCAATTACAAATAGGCCTTCCGATTGGAACAATGTGCTCATCCGCCCTGCTTACAACAATTCTCTCATCGAACGCATGTACCCGTTTGATCTCTTTTTGCACAATCTTATAATGTAATCCTATTTTCAAGCAGTCTTCATCACTGTTAATTTCCTGTGCAATTGACAACTGATCCTCAAGTACTTCATAGAGATCTGCATAGGTTGTAAGGGGATTTGAAAGAACCACACGAAAGACCACAAGCGGTAATGAACCGTATCGTGTATGTGTCAATGTGGTTTTCGAAACAAATGTTTTCCCTTTCAGGAACTGTTTCTCCTGAAGCTGTTTATTGAACGAATTTATCTCACACTGATCATCACTTGTCAAATTGCCATCCAGAACCTTAGTCCGGAATTTTGTTGGAATATACCGGTAGTTGACAATGTTCAGATCGGGATACATGATCAATTCAAATGCTGAACTTGCATCAATAATTTTTGCAAAAAAGGATGTCAGGTCCATACTGTAGTTGACAAGCGTTTCGTAGCCTTTTTTCCCAATCATCTGTAACGCCGCATGAAGACAGAGCGATATTGCCGATCTGGATCCTTCAAGGGTAAATTTGCCTACATCATATGAATCAGCCGACGCCTGATATGATGCAATTGTTGTTGCAAACTGTAACTGATCAGGATCTTTAAAAAGACAGATGCTGATTCCCTGCGGAAGATACAACTGTTTATGGCCGCAAAATGTTATTGAATCTGCAAGCTCTACACCCCGTAATTTGTGTTTATAGGTATCGGAAAAGATCATTGTCCCCCCCCATGCTGCATCAACGTGGAAATGAATTCCATGCTGCCGCGCAATAGCCCCTATGTCGTCAAGCGGATCAATCTGTCCGCTCTCTGTAGCACCGGCAATACCTATAACCGCGAGTACCAGAATTTTATTTTGTTTACAATAGGTTATTTTCTCCTGTAAATCATCAGTGTCAAGGCGTCCGTTACTATCGGTAGCGACATAGATAATCGTTTCGATACCGATGCCCAGTACGGAAATAGCTTTACGGATTGAGTAATGCATCCGGTGGGTGCCAAGAATTGTCATATCGGCATACCCTTTTTCATTAAGAAGCCGGTATATGCTTTTTCCCGAAGACGCAAAGGTTTCATAGGTTGTAAAAAGCGCCTTATTTCTTGCGGTCAGAAGAGCTGTTATATTTGCTGTTGTACCGCCCGTTGTCACAAGTCCGAGATTCGCATTTAATTTCTGAATATGTTCATTATAGAACTGATCACTGCACCTGTAAAACGCACGATGTAAAACAGCAAGTGTCTCGCGCTCAAGAAATATAAGTGATTTTGCTGTCTCTACTTTAACAAGATTCTGATTTAACTGCGATATCAGCTTACTGATATCATGTACAAAATCCGGCAAAGCACTTGTCATATGTCCTATATATTTCGGTGATGCAGTATTTATGACAAACGGAAACACATCAGAATAAAGACGTTTGTAGTATTGCTCCGGTGAAATCGGAAAATCGGCCATTTGTGATGAGCAGAAGCGTGACGCTATTGCTTCAATCGGTACATTCCCGCTTGTTATCCTGTCCTCTGTAATCGGATTCGGGTAGCCATCAAGTACCGACTCTTTCAAACCGCCGGGCAGATCGATCGATTGAGAAAAATACCTGAGTACATCAGCCGCAAAAAAACGTTTCACTTCATACCAGGTGACATCAGCACTTACCTCTGTTGATCCGTAAATATTTACCAGACGAGCACTTTTCAGATGCTGATAAAACTGAGTTACAAGTGTATTACTTAACGGTTCTCCGCTGGAAAAAACATACTTCAAACTTGACATATTAAGAAGTTCGTCGGTATCAAGATGTAATATCCGGGATAGCAGTGATGGGACAAGAATTATCCTGCTTATCCTGTTTTTGTAAATATATGTTGCGATTGACAAAGCATTACTATTCTGATTGTCATCGGGAATATACAGGGTAACACCTTTGAGTAACGGCGACAGAATCTCAGCAATATGATCTACAAAACCAATCGGTGTCCTGTTACAGCCGATATCACTATCTGTAAACGGATACGTGTCCCACATCCACTGAAGCCGGTTTATGATACCCTTATATAATCCCTCAACACCCTTTGGCCTTCCACTTGAACCCGACGTATACAAAATATAAAAACGATCATCTCCCGACCTCTGTATCGTACCCGTATGAAACGTATCCTGACCGCTATACTGTGATGTCACATTGACAACAGGAATATCAGCATGACACACTCTCTGCAGATACTTTTCTGTTGTCAGCACTATCACTGGTCTGCAATCATCAAGAATAATCCCGATCTGCTCCTGTGGAAGTGAATTCATATCAACCGGTATATAAGTCGCATTACATTTTATTATAGCAAGTAAACTGATAATATGTTCTGCCGATCGATCCATACAAACCGCAACAGGTGATTCGGTAGAGACCCCGCGTACCGACAACATTGACGCAAGTGAAATTATCCGGTTGTTCAATTCACTAAATGTTAAACACATCCGGTCCGAAACTATCGCAAGCGCATCAGGATCTTTACCGCATTGAATATCAAACATTGATGACAAATCAGATTGATACTGATTTACAGAAGACGTTTCATTCCAGGTAATAACAGCCTTCCTGATTTCATCCTGTGACAATATATCAAGCGTACCGATTTGCTTTGAAAGATCGGTACTCAACGTAGTAAGAATATTGACATAGTGACAAGCAATCTGATCCACATATTCAGATTCGATCCGATCTGAATCGTATGCAATAACTATCCCGCTACTTTGATTCATTGAAAAAAGCAATGATGAATTACAAAGTTTTCCAACCATTATCATTTCGTCTATATCAGCGTTAGTTTCAAAGTTGCTTATCACCCTGAAATACTGCTGCAATATCCTGTTCTGTTGCATAACATTCTTAAATTCAGCATCAACAACAAAATCACTGCATGTTGTACAGGCACTGAAAACGCTGCGTATAAATTCATATCCGGTAAATGCTGCATCATAATCAATTTTAACTAACGATAATCGTGCATTACCTGCAATCGCAAGCCTGGCAAAACTGAATTGCTTAAGATCATCATACCGTTCTACCAGAAGCGCAAGGGCAGTGTTTAAAATAACCGGCTGTGGACATCTGAGGTGTATAGAGTGATTATCTATCAAGTCTGATAATAAACCATTCAGAGTTTTTGTAACAATAGTATAGGAGGGTGTGATTGTTTTCTTTAGGTAGCCACTGCAGAGATCAGCCGGATGATAGTGCCTGTCTGCAACAATATATCTATCAATCAAATTTTGAGCGTTTTCCAACATAGTCCAATACATTCGTTATTATTGAAAAGACTTTTACAATAATTCTATTATCCTAAATGGCGCAGTTAGCGTGGATGCAGAACCGTAAGATATTGAGATGATAAGCCTTGAAAACCTCGCAGGCTTTATCGATGGGTGATAAGGTCAAGAGGTTTGAAATGCTTAGCGCTCAATAGATTACGATTCTGCGCCGCGATCAACTGCGCCATTTAGGATTATATCCCGAATATACGTTATGCGATTAAAAATCTGCGATTAACAAGAAAAATGTGACACGTAACGAGTGATAAGAGTAACGGAAACTAAATTTTATGAATCACTGTGCGTTTCGAAAATTGCACCACAATTCCAGGAAAAAGTATGGGAGATCCGTGAACTATTCACGAATCTCCCGGTAATTTAACCCATTACAACATCAACAGCAACAATATCACCGGCTTTTGCAACCGGCACCAGGGTTGAATCAAGTGCTTTCCCGTTTACAGCTACGGAACGTACACCTTTACTGACATGTGATGGATTTTTAACATTGATCGTATAGGTTGCCCCTCTGAACTTTCTCTCAACGGTAAAACCATCCCAGTTCGATGGAATACAGGGGTTGATTCTCAGACCGCCAAATTCAGGGAGAATGCCAAGAATGTATTTTGTCGCAGCCTGATAGGTCCAGGATGATGTTCCGGACAGCCATGAGTTTCTTCCAAGGCCAAACTGCTTGTGTTCATCACCGAGAATATTCTGCGGGTACACATACGGTTCACATTCGTACTCGTCAATAATATCATTCTTCTTTGCAGGATTGATCTGGTTATAATACTCAAATGCATTCTCTCCATTGCCAAGAATCGTCTCAGCAATCATAACCCATGGATTAGTATGAAGGAATATGCCACCATTTTCTTTTGCTCCCGGGGGATATGTTGTGATACCACCCTTTGACGGATCAAAACCATTGAATCCGGGGGTACTGAGTTTCATACCCTTTGATGTATTCAGGTGCTTTCTGACTGAGTCAAGTGCCTTTCTTCCGCGATCCCCTGTTGCAAGATCTGCTATTACCGACCATGACTGAGAGTTGATATAGATTTTACCATGTGTACAGGTATGTGAACCAAGCGGTGTCCCGTTTGCTTCAAACCACCGTACGTACCATTCACCGTCCCAGGCATGCTCATTATAGTTCTTTCTGATTACTTCAAGATCTGCAGTATATTGTTCAACACGGACCGTATCATCCTGATATTTCGCAAGATCAATCATTTCAAGCAGTGCTTTGCCATAAAGACAGGCATTAAACATTGACTCCGCTCCGGATGGAAGATTGACACAATCGTTCCAGTCTGCAAACCCGAGAAGTGGAAGACCATGAGCGCCGACATTTTCTTTTGTAAACTTAAGTGCATTACGTAAATGATTAATTACCGAATCGGAAACAACCGGATTTCCCTTTTTACGGGTATAATAGGGAACAGTTTCGTTAAGAAATGCAAGATCACCGGTTTCCTTGACATAGGCAATAACAGCAAGGACAATCCACAAGTGATCATCACCATAATACTGTGGACGATCGGGCATCTCGTGTGCATCACCGACAGTCGCTTCCATACTCAGCGGATTAAACTGGTGCATCGCATTTCCTTCAGGAAGCTGAACTGACAAAAGTTTAATTATCAGTTTTTTGCTTTCTTCAGGAATATGTCCTGCAACACCCATTACATCCTGTGAGCTGTCACGGAATCCAAGCCCGCGTGTTCCCATACCAAGTTGATAATAGGATAAATACCTGGACCAGTTAAACGTGATATAACATTGGCGCGGATTATGCACGTTCATCATACTGTCAAGACCAGCATCCGGTGTCTTTACCTTCATCATTGACAAGTGATTTTCCCAGAAATCAGCAAGCTTCTTAAACGCTGCATCAACAGTGCTTTCCTTACGAAACTCATTGATTTCCGGCATTGCATCCTTTACACTAACCTTCTGTCCAAGCTGTGTAATGATACGCTTTGTCTCGTTACTCTTTACTGATCCGAGTTTATGAAGCAATGCTGCGATATTATCACCCCGGTCTGCTTCGTAGTTATCAAGATCCTGCTTATCAAGAGACAACGGATGAGCCCATGTTCCATACTCGTTATCACCAAGGAAACGCTTGCGATCGGTCTCAAATGATTCAACCGGGTAATTTGATGTAACGTAATTAACCGCTGTGTCACGTTTCATGAACGCATACTGGGAAAGCACTCTCAGACCATTTGGTTCTGTTGTGCAACGGGACTGCATGGTCTGCGGTACCCAGTCTGCATTTGTAAACTGCTTTACAGCATCGAAATGAGTGTACTCAATAACAGGAATAACATCTATTTCCATTGCCTTACCGGAAATATTTGTTACCCTGATATCCCTTATTTCAACCTGTGCATCTAAAGGAATAAAAATGGTTACGTCAGTGCGGACACCATACATCTCAGAAACAATCCTCTGATATCCCAACCCTACATGACATTCATACTTGTCGTATTTATCAAGTGTTGGAACAAAGAATGGAGAAAACACCTTATAGCCACTTGTATCCTTAATACGGACATAGAGTGTTTCACCTTTGAATTCAGATGATGGTGTCTGCTGAATATATTTTGTAATTCTGTTAAGAGACGGATCACCTTTACAAATCAGAGCACCGCCGGTGTGATCAACGAATCCACCGAACTGGAGTGTTCCGATGTAGTTAATCCATTTTACCGGAGTCTTTGGATTGGTAATCACATACTCTTTTGCAGTATCATCAAAATAACCGTATTTCATTTATATTCCTTTCTTCAATGCTGCTTCTTAACCCATGATCACTTCGACATCATGCGCTTTGCCATCAGTAATAACCGGAATGATATTTCCGTTTACTGCAACGCCGTCAACAGTCATGGACTTTACACCCTTACAAACGTGTGATGGATTTTTGATTGCGATATTAAACGTTGTACCACGGAACACACGCTTTACCGAGAATTCGTTCCATTCTGCAGGAATACACGGATCAACAATAAGGCCGTTGTAATCTGCGCGAACACCGAGAATCCACTGCGAAATCGTTACAAAATTCCATGCTGCAGTACCGGTAAGCCATGAATTCTTTGCTTCACCGTGACGCTTTGCATCTTTACCGGCGATCATTTGAGAATATACATACGGTTCCATTTTGTGAAGATCACTGATATCTTCACGGTATGCAGGAGTAATCTTCTTGTAGTGGTTAAATGCATGATCACCCTGACCAAGAATAGTTTCAGCGATAATAACCCAGGGGTTGTTATGACAGAAAATACCTGCATTTTCCTTGTACCCTTGCGGATATGATGAAATCTCACCAAGGTTTACGTGGTACTTCGTATATGCTGGATTGACAAGTACAAGTCCGTGCTGAGAATCGAGGTATTTACGGGCAGACTCAACAGCCTTTTCGCACATACCATCCTCGAGACCGATTTTTGCCATAACGCAATACCCTTGTGGCTCAATAAAAATCTTACCTTCATCACATTCTTTACTTCCGACCTTTTTACCGGAATCATCATAAGCACGGACATACCACTCGCCATCCCATCCGTGCTTTTTGACTGTTGCAATCATTTCGTCAATGTGACCGGAAGCTTTCTTTGCTTCTCCCTTTTTGCCAAGAAGCTCCAGAATGGTAACATATTCACGCCCGATTGCAACAAACATACCCGCGATAAATACAGACTCAGCAGTTTTACCATCTTTATTGGTACATGTCTGATATGATTCATCCGGCGTTGTCGAGAAACAGTTCAGGTTAAGACAGTCGTTCCAGTCTGCACGACCGATAAGCGGTAACCCGTGAGGTCCCTTGTTATTTACAACGTGGTAAAATGATTTGTCAAGATGATCAAGAAGTGACTTTGCCTTTGATGCATCATTGTCAAAAGGAACGGTCTCATTAAGAATTGTCCAGTCACCAGTTTCCTTGATATAGGCAGCAGTTGAGTAAATCAGCCACAACGGGTCATCGTTGAAATTTCCACCGATTTCGTTGTTTCCCTTTTTGGTAAGAGGCTGATACTGATGATATGCACCACCGGTTTCAAGCTGTGTTGCTGCAAGGTCAAGAATACGTTCGCGTGCGCGTTCAGGCAGCTGATGAACAAATCCGCCGATATCCTGGTTTGAGTCACGGAATCCCATACCACGACCGATACCGGATTCGAAGTATGATGCACTTCTTGACATGTGGAATGTAATGATACATTGATACTGATTCCAGATGTTAACCATTCTGTTAAGCTTGTCTTCTTTTGTTGTGACTGTATATCGTGACAACAGATTATCCCAGTATGCTTTCAGTTCAACAAACGCCTTGTCAACAGCTGCGCTTGTCGAGAATTTTTCAATAGTTACTTTCGCGTTTTTCTTGTTGATTACTGCCGGTGCTTCCCACTTGTCATTGACATCATTTTCAACATAACCAAGAACAAATACGATATCAGTTGACTCTTTAGGATCAAGCGTGATCGACAAATGGTGTGATGCCACCGGTGACCATCCATCAGCAACAGAATTCTTCGATTTTCCCTCAACAACAACTTCAGGGTTTTCATATCCATTATATTTACCGATGAAACTATCACGATCCGAATCGAAACCTGCCAGCTGACGGTTTACCGTGTAGAATGCGAAATGATTTCTGCGTTCACGGTATTCTGTTTTGTGATAAATTGTGGAACCATCAATTTCGACTTCACCAGTGCTGAAATTTCTCTGGAAATTAGTCTGATCATCCAGTGCGTTCCAAAGGCAGAATTCTGCATATGAAAAGAGCGAAAACTTTTTCTGTTTATCGGTAGTATTGGTCAGAGTAATTTTCTGTACTTCACAGGTCTCATTAAGCGGTACAAAGAAAAGACATTCAGCGGCAACTCCATTACGGACACCTTTAATTACGGTATAGCCCATACCATGACGGCACTGGTATTCTGTAAGACCGCGTTTCACCGGTTTCCATCCCGGAGACCAGAAATCATCACCATCTTTTATATAGAAATATCTTCCACCATTGTCAAGCGGTACGTTGTTATAGCGATATCGTGTGATACGTCTGAGACGGGCATCTTTATAAAAAGAATAGCCACCGGCTGTATTTGATATCAAAGAGAAGAAATCTTTGGTACCCAGATAATTAATCCATGGATAGGGAGTTTGCGGTGTAGTAATTACGTATTCACGTTTTGCATCATCAAAAAAGCCGAATTTCATTCTTAGCCCCTCTGTTGGTTTTATTAAAATTTTGGTTATTAACGCTGAAAACAGCTACACAAATATACATTCACCAATCTATATATATGCGATTTAACTGCCACATAGTATCATCATAAAAAAAGCTCCCGACAATACAATTCAGCCGGAAGCAAAAGTTATTATTTGCAAAAACATTACTTCAACATAATTGTTGTTATTGAATATGAAGGAACCGTTAGCTTCATACCCTCTTTAACCTCAAGTTGTTCCACTGACGGTCCCGATGCCTTATTGGATTCAACAAGCTGTCGTATGGTAGCAGCACCTTTGAAACCGGGAATATTTAATGTAATATTTGCCTTCGTTTTTGGATACTTATTTACGATCATAAGCGATTTAATGCCACTGTTGTTTGACAAGTATGTCGTGACAAATTCGTCGGCCGATTTTGATTCGACAAGTTTCCCTCTGAGACTCTCACTTGCCATCCGGAACGCCCAATAAGAAGCTCTCGGAACATTGCTGCCATCAGGAGCACCGGTTCTTGACAAGTATCCATAGTCACCACCCTGCTCTGTGAGATCATTATGAACGTCCCAGTAATCTGCATGTTCAATATTATGAACAGCAAGCATTCCGAGATAATCTGCAACAAATAATCCGTTCACAAGCCCAAGAGTCTGAGGACCCGGTTTGAAATCAACAGAATTCCACTCTGTCAACCATATCTGGTAGTGCCTGCCACTGACTCCATACTCTTTTAACTGTTTTCTGACTCCTGGAATAATCTCATTAAGTGACTGGGGTGCACCAAGCAAACCGGCATCATTCTCCTCACCGGTATGCTGTGGATAATGATGAATAATAACACCATCAGCAACGTTTTTTACATATTCAAATACCTTCTTATTCCATTCACCATCAAGAACCCACACAACTGCACATTTGATTTTCGTATCCACAGCTTTCATCGCTTTAATGAATGCAACACTCCGTTTTCCATAATCTTCAGCACTGCAGTGAAAATTGTGCCAGTCACCATACAGTTCATTACCGATTTCCCAGTATCTGACATTTTTCTTCTGATCGATATTATAATGCTTTACCCACGCCGCTGCTTCCTCTGGTGTACCTGATCCAAAGTTCACGGTAACCATGAGCGAATTACCGGTCTTTTCAGCAAAATCCATCACCTCGTCTGCATCAACCAGCCCATCCTTCTTGTCAAGCACCTCTTTCCAGTGGTCATCATCGGCACGTAAACCTCCGGGATAACGAAGGATTGAGTGATTTACATCTTTAACCCGCTTAAACGTCTCGGACTGCAGCAGATCACCATCCCAAAGTGCAACGTTAATTCCGAAAATTCCCGGATTAATTGACTGTGTAATAACTTTTGAGAAATCTCCACGGAGAGTGAGATCTACATTTTCCAGAACAGGCGCAACCTTTGCCTCCCGTTGGTTGGTGAGTCGAACATTATCAATGATAAACCATCCTGAAGTACCGTCACCGGACGGTTTGAAATCGATTGATATAACATTATTCCTGTCAAATTTTCCGTTTTGTACAGCCTGAGGAGGTTGATAATAGGGAAATTTGTAAAAACTACTGAATGGAACAATTACTTCAGTCCAGCCCTTTTGACCACCGGTACTTGCAATAAAGAGCTCATCACCGGAATCATTAACCTGCAGATTGAGCGGTTGAAATCCCTTTGGAGAATACATATCAAATTTGATACCCCAATATTTTGACCAATCACGCATTGACGATGGACTATTATTATCGGTGTAACGGTATAGCATATCGCACCAGTCATTCATTTTAAAAGTAACCTTCAGTGCACTTTTACCGCCATTTGGTGCATCACTGCTGACTATCTCATACTTGACTTCCGATTTTGGTCCGGGATTACCGGTCCATTTCTGATCAATCGGTGATTCGAGATCATGCAACATGATGTCCGGCTTATCAGATTGTAATGATGCCCCGTTATCACCGGCATCACCGTCTGATGGCATACTGTCAATAATTGTTATATGATCAACATACAAGGTAACCGGTTCACCCGACGCGACCTTGTTTTCATTCTTTCCATTTGAGAACCGGACCTCTCGTATCTTTGTCCAGTCAACATTTGCGGAAACTTCCGATTTTTTTGAATCATCCCAGTATTTTCCGGACTCTGCAAATTTACGTAATGGTATCATGTAATATTTCCATGTTGTATCAAGCTCGCCCCAGTCGCCAAGGATTGTTTTGGTTTGTACCTTTGCTTTGTCAGATTCATCATCGATAATGCCGACATAAATCTGTTTTACTCCGGGCTTACCCTTTGCCCAGAATGCAAGTGCCGCCGTTTTTTTGCCATCATTACGCAGCGTACTTACATCAATACTGTTACCAAGCCCCAGTGTAACACCGCAATAGTCTGAATTATCAAGATTACATATAAGAATCGCTTTATTATCAGCGTTTTTTGCAGACTGTACTTTATAGTTGGTTTTTCCACCATAGACATAGCAGAAACCACCAGTTGGAAGATCATCCCTGAAGATCACTTTTGCATCATTGATACCTGCCGGACGCGCGGTAAGATCCGGTGATGTAACCTCTTTTCCATTGCTATTCTTTTTATCAGACTTTGACTTATCTCTTGCAAATGATACTGTTGAGATCATCAGCACTGCAGCAAAAGCAAAACAGATTCTATACACTGTATTCATAATTTTTCCCATTCACCCTTAATTCATTTTTGATAATTTTTAGTATGAATTTAACTGATTCCGGTTCAGTGATGCGAAGGTACAATTTTAATTATTTGCACAACTCTTGTAAGATTATTAAGTGGTTTTTTAAAAAAGGAACCATGGTATCCATAATTCCCTTCAAAATATTAGAAACCCGAATTACGTGACTACATATCACATAAGAAAAGCAGAAGTAAAATTATAAGCATAAAAGGGCACGTTGTTATACGCACCCGGGATTGCACTTGTAATGCAATTTACCTTTTAATCCACTGTTTGTGTATATCAGGTATATCGTCGAGAAGTTCAAGTGTCTGTTTACTTTTCGGTGTAAGTGTCACCTCATCGGGAGTTCCCTGCTCAACGATCTGACCCTTATGCATGATAAACAAACGATCACTAACGTAATAAGCAAGCCCGATATCATGTGTAATAAACACAATGGTCATCTTGAGTTCCTGCTTGATTTTCATAAGATAATCAAGAATATTTGCACGCACACAGGCATCAACCATTGATGTCGGCTCATCAGCAATGAGCACTTTCGGACGAAGAATGAAGATACGCGCAAGAAGCATACGCTGCATCTGTCCACCACTTAACTCGAATGGATATTTTCCCTCGACTTCGGGCGGCTGAACATTGACAGCCAATAGTGCCTGATCCACAATATCATCAATTTCTTTTGCTGACGGCTTATCCGGAAAAATATTAAGTGAATCTTTCAACTGTGACCTGATTGTAAAGAACTGATTAAAACAGCTGAACGGATCCTGGAAGACCGCCTGCACTTCCCTCCAGTGAAGCCTCTGATTCGTGATAGGACTGCCCTTATACTTAAAAGTACCCGTAGTAGGGTGATAAATTCCGAGCATAATCTTTGCAAGAACGCTCTTGCCGCATCCGGAACCACCAACCAGCGATACAATTTCCTCATCCTTGATATTGAATGTCACATGATCGACAGCGGTGACAAGCTTTTTGCCATGCCCGAATGTGCAGGAACAATTCTCTGCAGCAAAGATATCTATATTATTCTGCATACTGACACCTCACCTGTCTTCCTGCGACCATTCTGATTTCCTGTTCACTTTTTTTGCAATCCTCTTTTGCTACCGGACAGCGATCCGCAAAACGGCATCCGAAAATCGGATTTCCCAGATTAGGCGGAGCACCTTCAATAGCAGTTGGTTTTTTCTGCTTCTGACCAGGCTCAGCACTAAGCATCGCACCCATCAGAGCTTTTGTATACGGATGACGGGGATCAAAAACGATTTGATCTGTCGTTCCATATTCGACAAACTCACCTGCATACATAATACCTATATTATCAGCCACATGACGCAACAATGGAAGCTCATGGGTGATAAAAATCATTGTTGAGAAGATACCTTTTTCAAGAAGATCGAATATCAGACGTATTACCACTTTTTGCGTTGTAACATCAAGCGCCGACGTTGGTTCATCAGCGATAACCATTTGAGGATTCAATAGCGTTGATATGCCGATAACTGACCGCTGACGTTCTCCGGCTGTTAACTGAATCGGAAATGAATTCAGAACTTTCTTCGTATCCATTCCAAAAAGATTAAACCGTTCAACCAGACGATCGTAGATCTCTTTTTTATCAACATTTTTCAGATGAGCTGCCATTACATCCGCTGCAATATCCTTTACTTTACGTGTAGGATTAAGCGCATTAAACGCACCCTGCGGAATCATTGACACTTTACGGGATAAAACATTCTGACGAATATCATTCGGCGTACGATTCATCAGCGATTCCCCATTCACACGTACATCACCGGTTGTGGGATATAACGGTGGAATAAAAAGGCCCATCAAACCGTTTACAAGAGTAGATTTGCCGCATCCGGATTCCCCGGCGATGCCAAGTATCTCACCCTTTTCCATATTGAAAGTCACACCGGTAACCGCGTGGATCTTCTTTCCGAAACGGGTAAGATAATGAAGACTCAGATTATCAACTTCAAATATTGCCATATACTTCCTGTTTACTTTCGCAAGCGGGGATTGAAAACGCCTTCAGCAGACGTATTAATCAGATATAATGCAAACACGACTATTGTTATTATTACTGTTGCAGGCATAAACGCCCACCATATACCATCACTGAGAGCACCATTATTTTTAGCCTGATTGAGAATCGTTCCAAGTGACACTGTGTCAAGCGGCCCGAGCCCGATCATTGAAATAGCTGCCTCGGTAAGAATTCCGGTGGCTACCTGAAGAATAAATACCATGAATACATATGATGCAAGATAGGGAAGAATATGAAGCGTTATCACCGCAAACGTATTCGCACCATTCATCTTTGCAAGTGAGATATGATCTTTACTTTTAAGCGCTGATGATTGTGCACGAACAGCACGGGCGCTCCATGTCCATGCAGTCATACCGATAATCACTGCAATCAGAGTCAGCGAGCGACCTTCACTAAAACTTGCACTGATAAGAATAATTATCACAATTGATGGAATAACGATAAAAAGATTCGTTACCATATTTATGATATCATCAACAAGCCCACCCTTAAATCCACCATATATTCCAAGAAGCGTTCCAAGTGTAGTTGCAATGATTCCGGCAAGAAATCCAACATACAGTGACGCCTGCAGGCCCTTAATGAGCAGAGAAACATAATCCCGCCCGAGGTCATCACAGCCAAACCAGTATTTTCCTGATGGTGGTGCATACTGCACACCTACACGTTCCGTTGTAATGTTAAACACCAACGGGCCCAAAAGTGCAAGTAGCAGTGTCCCTATGAAAAGCGAAAAACCAATTACAAACATCGGTGATTTGAATAGACTTAAAAACTGTTTCATGCGTCAATTCCCCTTCCCAATCTGTAAACCAGCCTTAACACGCGGGTCAAGGAATCCGATCAAAATATCAACAGTAAAGTTAGCGATAAGCACACAGACTGTTATCAGCAGCGTACACCCCTGAATCATTGGGTAATCATTATTCTGAATTGCTGTAAGCATCGCCATACCAAGACCCGGATAGGAGAAGATCATCTCTGTAATCAGTGCGCCACCGATCATGGTACCAAGAGAAAGCGCAAGCCCGGTGAGCTGCGGCAGCATCGCGTTTCTAAACAGATATGCAATAATACGTGTCTCTTTAAGCCCGAGCCACTTTGCATACTTTATATAATCTGTTCCTAATTCGTAAATACCCATTGAACGCATTCCAATCGCCTGACCACCTGCAGCAATAAGGAAGATCGAAAAGAATGGAAGCACATAGTGGTACGCAGCAGAACTGAAAAATGCCCATGAAAACGTTGGAATAAGATCTCCAGCATATCCACCCATCGCCGGGAAGCAGTCCCAGACAACCGCAAACTGGTAAACAAGGAGCATTCCGAACACAAAAAACGGTAATGAACTCAAAAGCAGAGAAACCGGAAAAAATACTCTGTCAAAGATACCCCGCTTGTATGCCGCCAGTGCTCCAAGGACGTTTCCTACAATCCACCCAAACAGAATCGTTGGTAGTTGTAATGCAATTGTCCATGGCACAGCATCCTTTATTACGTCAAGCACCTTTTTAGGATACTTCTGGAATGATGTTCCAAGGTCACCCTTGAAACACATTCCAACATAACTTATAAACTGTTCGAGAATAGATGCCTTAACAGGACTCCCGTCTTCATTACGGACAATCTTGCCATTCTTTACTTTGACAAGTCCGAACTCTTTCAGATATTTCTCTTCCTTTTCCTTGACTGCTTCACTACTCAACCCCTGTGAAGTATTACCCATGATAATTTTCACAGGATTATTGCTTCCAAGTCGGGGAAGATAAAAATTAATCGCCACTGCTACGACGAAGGTGATAAAATACCACCCTCCTCTCTGCAGTATATACCGTAATGTAGGATACTGTTTAAGCATGTATATTCCTTAATTTACTTTGCTAACTGTAACTGCCATAGAATTTTTGTACTTGCACCAACCCATGGAAGAAGTGGCGGTGCATATGGATTTGCTGCAGTTGGCCAGCCAGTCCAACGGGACTCGCTGAATTCATAAAACTGTTCAGGCAGGTAAGCAAGAGGAATTGCCGGCTGTTCCATCATGAAAATCTTATTAAGTGCACGATATGCCTCAGCAAGTTTTGCAGGATCTGAAATTGTCGGTATTTCTTTTAACAGTTTTTCAACCATCGGATTAAATTCTTTTGACTTCGGATTGTTATAGCGGCCATAGTTTTCATTCATATTCTGACCGATCGGTCTCCATGTACTTGATGTCATAACCTGGAAAAAACGGCTCCATGGAGTTGATGGCAACACAGCATTATCCGGTTTTGTCAGAAGAATATCAAAATCACCAGATCCACGGGCAGGCCAGTAAAGACTTGCGTCAACAAAACCCTCACGTGCATCGATACCTGCTGCACGAAGACCTTTAACTGCTATAGTAACAATAGCTTCCCAGTCAGACCATCCAGCCGGCGACTTGATAAACAGTGTTGGAAGTTTTGTCCCTTTTTTATCGGTCATATAGTCAAGTGTTCCATCGGCTTTATAAACTGACTTGTACCCTGCATCTGCAAGGATCTTCTTTGCAAGTGCCGGATCATAGCTGACACCAAACTGTTTTGCATCATCAGCATTAAAGTACTTTCCTTCCATACCGATTCCTGCCATAATAAGGCCAGGCTGAATATCCGGGGAATAACCTGAAACTGCGAGTTCTTTTACATCGTTATAGTTTATAGCTGCAGCCATTGCACGACGGAAATTTTTATCGTTTGTAGGAGCTTTTGTTGTGTTCATTACGAAAATCGGAAGTGCACCAGCGAGGAAATATGGTGCCTGATCAAACCAAGTCTTTACTCCATCTTTCTGTTTCATCCAGATACGTGGAATAAATGTCTGTGATCCATCAAGTTCACCCTTCTGCAAAGCAATTGCGAATGCATCGTTGCTCTTGAAGATCGGATGGATGATAAACTCCGGAGCAGGCATTTTACCACCGAACAATGCTTTATTTCCCCAATAGTCATCCCGACGCTTTAGAACAATCTTTTCATTTGTTGCAGCTTCAGTCTTGTAGGGACCCGAAACAACAGCGGATCCATCAACCTGGATTTTCTGCACAGCACTCAGATCATTACCATTATCCGCAAGAGCCTTTTCCCAGACATGTGCCGGGTAAATACGGGTTTGTGTGATATGGTCAAGGACAATCAGAGGATTATTCCGAACCTTTTTCTCAACGACAAATGTAAGACGCTCAGTTTCAACACCATTGTTCTGAACTTTTTCCACTTTGATTTCTGTAAAGTATTCAGCATTAATAGCTGTAGGTGCATCCTTGAAACGACGGCCTATTTCATTAATGAACTTAACATCAGCAGATGTAACCTTCTGACCATCACTCCATTTTGCTTCAGGATTGATATCGATAACAATCTCATCACCACTCTTGGAAACAAGTGTTCCAAGGCATGGCTCAAACTTTCCATCAAGTGCATTGAAAGAAAGAAGTGGTTCATATACCAGATTGAAAGCACCCTTACCAACCGGCCATGTTGATGCCCATATATCAGCCATCGGATTAAACGTTGTTGGATCTCCCCATTGTGAACCTGCGAGGTACAATGTTTTTGAACGTGGGAAAGGTGATCCAGCATCTGATTCTTTCGTAGTAGAGGCTTTCTTTTCGCCACCACCGCAGCCGATCAGACCACACAAAAGTGCGCCTGCAATTAAACCCTTAAACTTAAAGTTTCTGTTCATAATGACTCTGCATTCCTTTTGCCGGTTAAATGTTTGCATTGAGTACACACTGTTAAATATTTAGTAACTATATGTCTGTTAACAAGATATACTGTGTTGATATGAAAGGCTCCGGTTTAATATAAATCCAGTTTTCTTTTTAAAACTGATCTCTTTGAAAATATTTTAACCGATTCAATACCTATATATCAGAAACTCTTCATACCAAAAAATGTCAAAAAATAATGCACCAGATTTTTTGCTTTTTTCCTTTATATCAAAACGACAAACTATCACCTTGTGACTTTTAGATTCGGTTTGCTATAAAAAACCTTATTCGAATCATCACACCTATCAATATCGTTTAATTTTTTCTGGAAATGTTGTTCTTATTATTTCCGTAAAATGAAAGAAATTGCAGGAAATTAATTTTTAGCCAAAAAATGCCCGTTTTTTATCACTGCATTAAATTCCTTTGCCTGAAAGCAGTAGTTTGCAACGTATAAGTAGATCGCCAGAAGAAATTAGTCGGTACGATCACACATTCCGAATTTTTTTTAGTTTCTCGTATTCTGCAGATTCGCAATGTGCTACATTATTTTCAAATGGAAAGATACCCGATTCGACATCACGGCAATACGATGCAATTGCCTGTTGTGTAGCTGCCAATACATCCGCATACTTGTGAGCATGACGGAAAACTTTTGGTGCAAGTCCAAGAATATCGTTCACTACAAGTACCTGGCCATCTGTTTTTCCACTGCCGATCCCGATCACCGGGATCTTAACCTCGTGATCAATCAGTGATGTAATCTCCTGAGGGACTTTCTCGACGACAATCATTATTGCACCTGCATTTTCCAGTGCTTTTGCGCTTTCGATAAGATCAAGAGCTTCCATTGATGTTTTTCCGAATACCGTTGCTTTGGAGCCGTGCGTCTGAGGATTATAGCCGATATGCCCGCACACCGCAATTCCCTTGGAAACGATATTGGCAATCACGCTTTTTTTCTCTTTCCAACCCTCAATTTTCACGCAATCAGCACCCTGATCAATAAGATATGCAGCATTTTCATATGCTGCAAACGGCTCTTCGGCAGTTCCATATGGAAGATCTGTAATTATATACGCTGATTGAACGCCACGGGAAACCGCTCTTGTGTGATGTGCCATGTCGGCAAGTGTTACCTCTTTTTCGGATGCATACCCAAGCATGTTTGTTCCGACACTATCTCCGATAAGCACAACATCAATACCAGCCTCGTCTTCAAGTTTTGCGGTAGGATAATCATACGCAGTAAGCATCGTAATTGGCGTTCCGGCCTTTTTTTTATTCTGCAGAAACTCTATAGTCTTTTTCATGGTATGAATACTTTGTTCAATATTTCAGAGCACCGGACAGATCATGATAACCTGTCAAACGTTTTAAAACCAATTACAGTAGGTTTTAAAGATAAATTGTGCAACGTGACGGTGTCACAAAATCATTAAAAATTATGGAGTTCGCCAATAATACGGGGAAGGTGCACGGAAAGCTGTTTCCAGATAGCGGTTTTTTCCATATAGTGTTTCTGATTAATCTCTATTTCTATACCGCAATAAACGGCATAACTATACTTTTTTCTAAGCCACGCGGTAAGCCCGTCACTGATACCCTTGTACGGATAGTTACGGCGCACTCTGATTCCGTCAATTTGTTCCTTAAGATGTTTTTTTAGCCGTTCAGCACTATTAGACTCGACCGTTCTTGACGGATCATAAAGAATTCCAACATCAGCCTTCCTCTCCACGCCATCAAGTACCGGTGTAAAGGTATGTAGTGACAAATGAATTGTGAGTAGTTTTGCGGAGAGATTTTCCTGAAGCAGAGAGAGTATTTTTTGATGATACGGATGGTAGTATCTGACAAGCAGTAATTCACGTTCAACTTGTAACAACTGTTGCGAGTAACGGGAAAATAGTGATGCATGCCCGACTGAACGGTTCTGATCTACAAGGAGCCGGCAAATTGTTTCATACTGTAAATCGCAGTGGTTGTAAATAGCAATTTTCTTTGCAAGTGGCAGCGCCCCTGGATCATACCCATGGTGTGTGGTAAGAATGTCCTTATTGTTAAACAAATATCTGTACTCAGACGGGACTGTATTCCCGCCATGTTCACATGTTATAAGTAGCGCATTCTTTTTTCGCATACAGGTACTGTATTATATCATGGATCACCTTGTCAATATGAAACACTAAGCAATTCCGGACGGATTTTGAAGTCAGTCAGTACTAATGGGTCCGGTGTAGCCGATGGAGTCGCGCCACCAGGTGTCGGGATCGTTATAATTCCCATCGATACGAAGTCCCTTATCATTGATGCATCGAAATTAAACTTTACAAGTGATGGTAAATAAAACGTTGAATTGTTCATTTGCCATTTACATCTCGCATCAGCAAGGTGGATTGCCCCATTTATCGAATATGTTCCATAAACCTGCATTTGTATGAAAGCTGAATCCCTTAGATAAACCAGACCATTAAATGATCTGGAATGGTAACCGCCAAAACTGTTTAATACCGCTCCACCAGTGGCAATAATCAATATTCGTGAATCAGAGGTCATATCAAAAAAATTACCATTTATGTTAAGTCCATTTTGTAATAAAAAAATCACTTTACCGCTAAAAGTATAACTACTGTAATTTATGCCAACAGAACCAGCTGAATCATGCACGACCATATATCCATTTTTCTTTCGCACCGGGTCACACGAAGTATACATATTCGTCAATGTCGCTGCATCAATACCCAAAGGCAGTGGGTAGGCAACATCCCTGAGTCCTGTTGTATTTAATCCCCATGCACTGTCATTTGTATTGCTTACACCAACTTTTTGTGCAATATCTGGTATCTTTGGTTTCAGAGTATCCGCTTTGCTTGCATTTATTACACGGCTCATCGGAATTTTACCGCTGTGATGAATTGTATTTCCGCTCATATCAATTACACCCGAACCAACATTCATTATTGTTCCATTGAACCAGCCATCACTCTTGACTGTCAACTTAGAATTTAAAAACAGATTACCTTCAATTCCCAGTCTGCTACTGCATGTGAATGGATCATTGTTCATCGCTAACCCAGTCCCGATATATACACCGCTGTCAATTGACAAATTCAATGCATCGATTCCACTCGTTGTGTCAATTCCACTTAATGCGCCTACTCCGGTTTTCAGAAAACCATGGATTTTAGAATCATCAGCATTGTTATTAAAGTGAAAATCCAGTCCTATATAAACATTACCGCTAACTTCAATCGGAATATCGAAATTTCGGCCTCTTCCTGCGAGATATAATGCGTATTTTGGAATTTCACCACCAACAATTTTTTGAATACCACTAAGCCGGTACTGTGCAACCACACTTTTACGCTCATCAGAACGCCCGTACCCAATACCCCGGACCTGCAGTACATTGCTAGCCGTATCATAGGCCAGTATTTCTGCGGAATAGGAGTAACCATTACCCAATGATACTTTTTTCTCTTTATTTGCACTCATCGAATCGGTCGAAAAAAACCACCGGTACGATTTATCCTTTAGATACTTATTAAGCACCGACAGCATTAACGGGGATTTCTGGGAAAGCTGATTTTCGCATGCGTCAAGCGCAGTGTTTGCAGCCTCTGCAACAACCCGTACTGCTGACATGTCGCTTGATGCAATCCTGTCGCGGCCGGCAACCGCAAGAATTGTCACCCCGGCAATGGTTACAATAAACAGCAGTATCAGAGTTACAAAAATAGCAACTCCTTTTTCATCTGACCTATAAACACTGTGCAATTCCGTTTTCATATTAAAACAACCCGTTGTTAGGAATCTCTACTGTTTCATTGAGTAAACGCCATGCGAAATCGGTTGATCGGTTACGTGTTATATTTGCAATAGGAATAGTACCACTTGCATACGATTCTGCCTTTGATGAACTACGCTGAAGCGTGTAGATTCGCAGTGCCTTTACGTTTTTCTTCTCGTTTACTGCAACAGTATCACTCCAGGCGATTGCTCCGATATCCGCGGTCCTGACCTCTATAAGTTGCAGTGTGAGTGATGCCGCACCTTTACATTTGGCTGAAAAACGGATTTTAGCGGCAGGTACTGATGTCTTACAGGTTACTACTAATTTACCGCTAGTGATACCCGGCTTGAAATAGTCATACGCAACTTCCGTTCCTGAACTGTTAAGCACCGACCATTTCAGCGAGTCAATATTGGTTTCGACATCACTGCCGTTACTAAGTGTAAAAACGATTCGTAACCTTGACGCATTGGAAACACCAAAAGGGATTTTGGATGTCACTGTACCGGATCCTGCACCACTGTATGTAATTTTCATATCTGTGCCAACAATATCGGTTGAAGATGCAATGCCATCACGTGTCCAATTACTTATACTGAACGTATCAGCCCTGAATAACAAGCTGTCCTTTGATAACCGTCCAAGTCTGAACTGCAACGCGTGCACATCATTTGCAAGCTCTGTTGTAACCGTGTTAGCATTACGAATCAGTGATGAATCTTTCAGATAATACTTCACACTGTCAACACCACCGGTACTGTACCCGGAGCCATCAAGTGTCGCTTTATAAATTGTCAACGTATCGGACGGATCTCCCTGCTTTAGAATAAACGATGATGAATCACTATTGGATACGAATGTTTTTGGAATTACTGATGGATTAAATGTCCCTGATGCATCAACAATATACCGTTTAAAACCAGTATTGCGTATCTCACGTGACATCACCGCAAGCGCGTCCCTTGAAATGGTCTGCAGCGATGACTCCTGCTTCTCAGTTTTATTTGATGTTACCATTTTACGAAAAGGAACAGCCATAAGCGCAACAACGATCGCTGCGATTACAATATAGATTATAAGTTCAACCAGTGTCACACCGCGGGAATTCATTGTAACCCTCCAGAGCATTTAACAGTCATCGTTTTTCCAGGAATAGCATACTCAACCGTTACCGTTGCCGTTGACAGGAAATTCCCTCCCGATGCCGGTGTTATTTTCCAGCTTCGTATGTACCGCACATTATCAATAGTAACTGTGTCAATTGACTCAGTCGGATTAGCCATCGCTTTCAATTCAACAAGTTTATCCTGCCCCAGTAAATTTGCCACTTCAGAATTTTTAGAATCCTTTCGGAGCCTCATGGAATTGCTCATAAACGATAGTATCGTAACCATTAGAATACCAACGATAACGAGAGCTATCAGCAGCTCGACAAGAGTAAATCCCTTATTTGATCTTAGTGTTTTACCCATGATCCACCAGTCCATTTATACAATTGAATTCCCTGATACTTCCCGCTTACACCGAGATAGTACGTGACCGATTTTACTTTTGATGAGCTCATAAGCACATACCCGGAATCGATACTGCAGAGTGCATCCCGATGGACAACGAGACTGTCTTTCCAGAGCCCCTTCCCACCGCTTCCTGTGGCAATAGTCTGGCCGAATGGTGTGGTTGACGGGCCGGTAGCTGCATTGTCAAATGTTACCGGCGCCTGTAATTTCAACGTATCTGATTTTGTAAATTTATCGATAATGACCCTTTTGGAGCCGAATACCGCTTTGGTCTGTTTGTCAAATTTCATAACAAGTGTTTTCAGGGAAGTCAATTCTTTATATACAGTCAGAACATCCTTTTCAAGTTCAGTTACAGCGGCCATTTTGCTGTAACTTATGACACCAACAGCTGCAAGAATTGATAGAACCGCAATGGTAACCATAATCTCAAGCAGGGTAAAACCGTTCCGGTTTCCAATCTGTAGTAAGCCTGTTCTTTTCATAACCCGGTTCTTCAGTAATAAGACGATCAGTTTAATAGTATTATTTTACAAGGTTTTGCAACAAAGTTCAAGCTGGGAATGTATTGTTACTCATTTATTTTAATTTACGATCATCCCTTCCATGGTCAATGCTATTAACTTAAGCCTGATAACCGTCTCACGGCAATGCCCTTTATTCCATGATCTGACAATCAATAGTTTACTGCAACAAGATCGGATCTGATTTTAAAATCAGTCAAAACCACTGTGCCAACAGGTGTACTGCCACCTGATTGGGCTGGACGTTTTAACATCCCCATGGTCTCGAACTCTTTTATTATTGTCTCATTGTAAACAAGGTTCATCTGAGTTCCGGTACCACTGTTACATTGCCATCCATTGTTTACCGAAGTCAGATGTATTGCACCATTGAATGTATTGACACCTGCCCATGCCATGTAAAATTTTGCGTTATCTTTCAGTAAAACAACACCGTTAAACAATGCTCCTGTTGGACCTCCAAAGCCATTTATTTCCGCTGTACCCCCTGCAAATATAAACATTCTTGACGTTGCACTCATTTTTGGAAAATTACTGTTGCAGTTTAGACCATACCTGATTATCCATATTACTTTTCCATTAAAAACAGATGCATCCGCATTCATCCCGATCGAACCCCACTTGTCATAAACCACCATATAGCCGTTTATTTTCCTGGATGCATTACAGGTATCATACATTTGCTGAAGCATCGTTGTTGTAAGGTTATTGGGAAGCTCAAGCACTTTTGACATCAAACCGGTCGTATCAATTTTCCAGATACTGTCATTTGTTGTGGATAACCCGGTTTTAACTAAGATATCGGGGATTGTTGCATGCACATTGTTTTCTGTTTTATTATCAACACGAGCCATACTAACCTTACCACTATGGGTAATTGTTTTAAATGACATATTAATTCTCTGGTTACCACTATTGGTATCATTAAACCAGGCATCTCCTCCAATTGTTAGAGTATTATCAATGATCATTGGCCCTTCAACACCTGTTTTTGATTTGAATGAAGTACTCGCATTTGTTTTCAACTTTGTTCCAATATATACTGCACTATCAACAGTCAATCCTGTAGCATTAGTAACACTTTCAATCGAAGTATTCCATCTGGCTTTTAAAAATCCATGTATTGCACTCCCGGCTGCACTGCCATTGAATTCAAAACCATTACCAAAGTAAACATCACCGGTAATATCCAGTTTTCGATCAAAATATTTCCCATCCCCGGCAAGATACAGTACGTATCGAACACTTTGTGCTGATGCTGTTGCGGTTTGTACTCCAGACAATCTGTAAATAGCGGTCACTGTTTTCTGCTCATCGGATGTACCATAGCCGGTACCGCGAATCTGAAGAATATTATTCACTTTATCGTAAGCAGAGATCTCCACTGCGTACTTAAGCCCGCTGCTTCCAAGCTCAACTTTTTTATTATTTTTTGCAGCAGCGGCATCGGAAACAAGCAGATATTTATAACTGTTATCGGTAATGAACTTGTTAATAATTTCCGTAGCCACCGACGGCTGCAGTGATAATTGATTCTCACATGCACTCAGTGATGCATTTGCGGCAATGGCGACATTACGGATTTTGGATGCATCCAATGATGACGACTTGTCCTTTGATGCGATAAAAAGAATCGATACACCTGCAATCGTTGCAATAAATAGCATAAAAAGCACCATAAGCACTGCAACGCCACTCTGATTGTTGATTGAAATGTTTTTCTGTTTCATACGCTGAATTCCTGCTGATACTGTGTAATACCTGAAAAACAATTTTAGCCGTTCTCATACTAGATTATACGTTTTAATCGATTAATTGTCCATATAATTAAACGATTAAAATTTGACCTGTTTCTATCTGAAAGCGGATCAACGTATTACTAATCTCAACTCCCCTGTAATTGTTCCCCGTTATCAATGCACCTGCACATACTTTTACACAATGTCACTAAATTATTTTGTTGATAATCCGGGCCGACGGACTGTATCATTCTTGATGATAGCGTGCCGTTTTCAACTACTGTGTTCAGAAATCTGTTTCGGATACCTATTTTTGCTGATAGCTGTTTCCAGAGCTCTCTCATTGTGCAGGATTCCAACCCGAGGTTAAATACTTTTAAGTATTGGCTATCGGTTATGCGTGCATCCTGCCCATGACGTATTGATTCAAGAAAAGAGTCTACCAGGATAGTTCCCGGGACCGACTTTTGATACTCATATGATGACCACTGCCCGTTAACGAGATTCTTTATGACCTCAATAACAATTCCCGCAATTGCACAATCAGCAAACGGTGTCTCCTGAACATCAATAACCCTTATTTCTATTGTATTGCGTTCAAACCGGGCTATCGCACCACGGGCGTTTACCCACTCCTCCTGAAGAATCTTTTCAGGATCATAGGGTGATAAATCGCTATAGATCCGCTGAAGAATCTTTTTCTCATAGTCCTCAATCGAAAATACCGCTTCCGGAATCAGATCACCGGTAATTGATCTGATCTTCTCCGAATTATGACGGTACGTTTCCATTCGAAAATCATGGAAACCGCTCAACTTCCCCTCTGCAATGGGTGACCCCGCAGAAAGAGCAGGCAGTATCGGCAGTACCAACCGGATTGCCGCATGAAGTCTCCCGAATTCATCATCGTTTGCAAACGGAAGATTGATATGCATGCTCTGAAGATTCGCCCATCCATGCCCTTTACACGAAAAAATTCTGTCAAATGCCGAATAGATCGGACTGTAATCGTGAGGCCAGAGACGGATCTCCTTCACCGGATCCATAAACGGGTGCATCGCCCCCCCCATGAGACAGGCGTTGTACTTTTTCAGAATCGTGTTGATATGCCTGATATTCTCATGAAATTGTGTATCAAGATTTTCAAGGCAACGAGCTGGTTCTGTTGTTTTTAGTTCTATCACATGCAGCGCAAGTTCGTTTGACCACGAGATGCTACCCATATTCACTTCATTGGTGATACTGCCTTTGACCTCCTCAAGCACCTTATCGGTGAGCGGTGCGACACGATACGTATCACGATCAACAATCATGTATTCAAGTTCGATTCCAATGCGTTCGAAGAGACGATAGGTCATGTTGGGCATTCCGCATTTCCGGTTTTAATTTGATTAATTTTTAATATCGTTGTTTATTGATCAATTTGCGTGGTTGCTGGATGGTACATGGTAGGGACAAGGCATGCCTTGTCCCTACCATGTACCATGATTAATAATAAAACCCCGCACCGTTTTTATTGATAATCTTCTTTAAAAATATCTCCATAATCTTCTCATACAGGGTATTTTTATACACGAGATCCTCAATACCGTAATCAACATTGGGATTATCGTTAATCTCCATTACATAGCAGGCTTTTCCAATCTGTTTGATATCCACCCCGTAAAGCCCATCACCGATAAGCGCTGACGCTTTCAGGGCAGTCCGCACCACTTGACGCGGTGCAAGCTCCACAGGAAGCGTTTCAAATCCACCCTCCCGTTTATTGCCTTCAGTATCGCGCTTTATCACCTGCCAGTGATTTCGTGCCATAAAATACTTGCACACAAACAGCGGTTTGCCATCAAAGACTCCCACGCGCCAGTCGAATTCTGTTGGCGTATATTCCTGAACCACAACAAGATCACTTTTTGAAAGCAGCCTGTTGGATTCTGTCTCAAACTGTTCCTTTGTATCAACCCTGATCACCCCTTGTGAAAACGCGCTGTCAGGTTGTTTTAATACACACGGGACTCCGATTTCATCAAGGACACTGTCCGGATTGTCCTTATGTAAAATACAGGTTTTCGGTGTCGGAATATTGTAATGATCAAGCAGTTCTGCCAGATACACTTTATTGGAACATTTGAGAATCGACTCGGGGTCATCAACAACGACAAGTCCCTCTGCTTTCGCCCTCCGTGCAAACCTGTACGTATGATGATTTACCGATGTTGTCTCACGGATAAAAAGGGCATCAAATTCTGCAATCGACCCGAAGTCATCACGGCCGATTATCTCGGTGTTAAATCCAAGCGTTTCGGCAGCAGCTACAAACTTCTTAATGGCTTTTTCGTTGGACGGCCCTTCGGCTTCAAGTGGATCCCAAAGTATCGCAAGGTCGTAGGGTTGTGCTTTACGCTTGATAGTACCCACACCTTTGCCTGCGAAATGTTCCGTTGCCACTTCAATTAGAAAATCGTGATGATCCAAAGGGATTTCGCCTGTAGACACCGGATCGATATCGCGCAAATGCCATATTTCCTTACTTTTTACAAATGTTGCCCGTAAGAGCGGTGCCGGATAGAGATTGTACAACTGTAAAGCAAGCCGGTCATATTTTTTTGCAAGATTTTTTCCGAAATAAATACTCAGAGTAAAGGTTTCCGATTGTATCGTTGCCAGACTTTTTTGTATTAGTTCATCAAGATCTTCATCAACAAATCTCATCTGCGTCTGTGACTTCAGATCCTGAATAGTTGTAATACTTGGCAGCGGTTTATGCCCCCGTGCAGCAGCAAGTAGTGATACATAATAACCAATACTCTGATACCGGTATGATTTACAAAGATTAAACACTCTCGCCTGACGCATCCTGCTATAGTGATCCTCCGTGAGGTACGCTTTTGCTGAGACACACTCAACCCCCGGGATCTCAAATGTCCAGTCTTTGGGGTTATTTACAACGATCAGATTCACCATGTAGTTCCTCATTTTTTTCAATAATCAAAAGATTCGCATCGTAGGTTAAAATACCAAGCAGTATCGAACATATCAACCTGTCAATTTTTACCTTGTAATATTGTCCCCGGTTAAGAGGGTTGGGGAAAAGCGGTTCTGCGATATCAACCAGTTTCTCCTCTTTGTTATAACCGTAAAGAACAACAAAGTGCCCGGCAGTAAATCCACCAATCGGGTCTTCTTCGCATGTCAGTGGATTTTCACGTGCACACCGGTGAAGATATGTCGAACTCAGTCCGGTCAAAATTGGTATACCGTTTCTGAGATATTTACGGATTAATGTTCCATTAAGATCTGAAAAACATAACTTCCCCCCATTTTCCATAAACTCAAGATACCCGTCTGTTGCGGTTCTCAATTTATTATCCGTTTTAACCTTTGCCTGCGCCCTAAGCTTTTCTGCAATATCAGAAACCGCCAGACCATCACTGAACCATGTCGGATCAAACACCTGAAGATTGTAGGTGTAAATTGTTGCCTTATACCCTCGCAGTAAAGCGTGACACCCAAGAAACACCGCCAGCGTCCCGCCCTCGTCAAGCTCACGTACTTCATTTACCACCCTGTCAAGACCAATTGTATCATTGTGATAATTGTATATGGCATGAAGACACGTAGGGCCACATGTTGAATCGGTTGGCTGAGGAAGAATCACAAATGGAAGATGGGTTTTCATTTTTTTTATTGTAACACTCTATGACGGCGACCACACCGCTCATCTATTGTCCGGATCAAAGTCAAAAAACAATGTTTGTTTCAAATTAAAAACATTTCCGTTCTGTATTGAAACAAGATACATACAATCTGCATCTTACGTTTAATTCTATATCACGAGAATTATTACATCAACCTGTTTTTTCAAATTGCAGCTACATAACCTGTACCTCATTGCTGATACATACTGCAATATATACCACAACAACCCTTATGGCATACCATTTGCTTCGGGAAATTATAAACCAAAGTATAAGGAGTACATAGTATGGATACAGAAAAATTGACCGTTAAATCCCAGGAAGCAATCAGTGATGCAAATGGTATCGCTGTTGACATGAATCATCAGGAAATCAGTCCGTTACATCTCATGCTCGCACTGATTCGTCAAAAGGATGGATTTGTCGCTACACTCATTACCAAAAGCGGCGCCAGCGTTTCATCTGTCGAAAAGTATATCACTGATAAACTCGCCAAAGTACCATCAGTGAGCGGACAAGGCGTACAGACCTATATGTCGCGCCATCTTGTTGCGGTACTTAATGATGCCCACAAAAGGGCATCACAAATGAAAGACGACTATATCAGCGTAGAACACCTGTTTCTTGCTTTAATTGATAAAGATAACGACTGTAAAGAAGTCGCACAGCTTTCACGCATTACTCAGGAATCACTCCTTGACACATTACGTCAGGTTCGCGGGAATCAGCGCGTTAATTCAAAAGACCCGGAAGCAACCTTTGATGCAATTGCGAAATATGCCAGAAATCTGACCGACCTTGCAAAAGCGGGAAAACTCGATCCGGTAATCGGCCGTGATGATGAAATCCGCAGGATTGTCCAGATTCTCTCGCGCCGTACAAAGAATAATCCCGTACTTATTGGTGATCCGGGGGTCGGAAAAACTGCAATCGTTGAGGGTTTGGCGCTGCGAATCGTACGCGGTGATGTTCCCGAAGGATTGAAGGGGCGTCAGGTGGTATCTCTTGACTTAGGAGCACTCGTCGCCGGAGCAAAGTTCAGAGGTGAATTTGAAGAGCGGCTTAAAGCGGTACTTAAGGAAGTAACACACAGCGGAAACATTATTCTTTTTATCGATGAGCTTCACACGGTTGTCGGAGCCGGTGCCGCTGAAGGTGCCATGGATGCAGGCAATATGTTAAAACCGATGCTCGCCCGTGGAGAACTTCACACAATCGGAGCCACCACCCTTGATGAATACAGAAAGCACATCGAGAAAGACAAAGCACTTGAACGCAGGTTTCAGACCGTTCTCATAAATCAACCGGCTGTAGAGGATACGATCTCCATTCTCAGAGGACTGCGTGAACGTTATGAGGTGCATCATGGTGTAAAAATTCGTGATAGTGCTTTAATCGCTGCTGCAGTACTTTCCGACCGCTATATCAGTGACCGGTTTCTTCCCGATAAGGCAATTGACCTTATTGATGAAGCCGCTGCGAAACTGCGTACTGAAATGGATTCAAGCCCTCTGGCTCTTGATGAATCATTACGTCGTCAGATGCAGCTCGAGATCGAAATTGAGGGACTCAAAAAGGAAAAAGATGATGATTCGCGGGCACGCCTTGTGAAGCTTCAGGAGGAACTTGCGAATGTTAAAACAACGGTCGCAGAGCTGAAACTGCGGTGGGAACATGAAAAAAATCAGGTCGGAAAGCTTCAGTCGATTCGTGAAAAGCTCGAGCAGTTCCGCTTTGAGCTTGACAAAGCAGAGCGCGACTATAATCTGACCAAAGCCGCCGAACTGCGCCACGGCACGATTCCATCACTGGAAAACGAACTCAAGATTGCAGAAAACGCCCTTAAATCAACCGACCAGTCCAGTCGCCTTCTTAAGGAGGAAGTTGACGAAGAGGACATTGCGGAAATTATCAGCCGCTGGACTCATATTCCGGTAAGTAAACTTGTTGAGGGTGAAAAAGAAAAGTTACTGTATCTTGCAGATCATTTACACAAGAGAGTGATCGGACAGGATGAGGCTGTTGATGCTGTTGCGGATGCAGTGCTTCGTGCCCGTGCTGGTCTTAAAGATCCGGACAAACCTATCGGCAGTTTTATTTTTCTCGGCCCGACCGGTGTCGGCAAAACAGAACTTGCACGATCACTTGCGTATAACCTCTTTGATGACGAGCGGGCGATGGTCCGGATTGACATGTCGGAATACATGGAAAAATTTGCAGTTTCGCGTCTTGTCGGTGCGCCTCCGGGATATGTCGGGTACGATGAGGGAGGGCAATTGACAGAAGCTGTCCGCAGACATCCGTATTCGGTGGTACTCTTTGACGAAATCGAAAAGGCGCATCCGGATGTATTTAATATTTTGCTGCAAATCCTTGATGACGGCCGGATTACTGATTCACAGGGACGCGTTGTTAACTTTAAAAACACCATTATTATCATGACATCCAATATCGGTTCTCAGCTGATCATGGAATACAGTGAAAAAAATGACAACGAACATATCCGAAATACGATTATCAATGAACTATCGAATTATTTCAGACCGGAATTTTTAAACCGTGTTGACGAAACAGTAATATTCCATACACTGAAAAAGGAGCATCTGAGCGGTATTGTCACCATACAGCTCGAGCGGTTCAGGAAACGGCTTGAGGATCTTAAAATAGTGCTTCGTGTCACCGATGATGCCTTACTGCTACTGGCAGATAAGGGCTATGATCCTGTCTACGGAGCACGTCCGCTTAAACGCGTTATTCAAAGGGAACTTGAAACGCCGATTTCACGGATGCTTATCAGTAACAGCGTTAAAGAAAACGGGATCATTTCCGTATCAGCTGAAAATGATATGCTGAAAATCGGTACTGGTAATTAATGAACGGTTTTATCAAGGACGCCCACGCCTGTAGGGGACGGTCGCGACCGTCCCCTACAGGCATATTGATCATTGGTTAATTGATAAACCCAACTATATCGGGCGAATGATGATTCGCCCCTACCTATTCGTTGTTGTTCTTTTTGTTCTTTTTGCCCCGCAATGCGTCCCTGAGATACCACATGAAAAAATTCCTGCGGTTGGGGGTCATCGCGGATTCATCAAGCAGTTTCGCTGCATGAATACCTTTTGCTGTAAGATTCATTTTCTTGTAGCGCTCACGCTTTACTGTCACGCTGTCACGCTCTTTGAGTGCATCAAGGAACACCGGATAAAATGAAAACTCTCTCAGGTTTACAGTTGTATCAATGGATAACCGGTTTACCGGATCAAGAAAATTATACTGGTAGTTTAAAAGTGTCAGGTACCGGTTAATTGAATAATCGGCCGGTTTGAATTTTACGGCTTTTCTTCTTACATTGTCAATGTACGATCTGGTGATAGTATCCGGATGAAAACAGAGGTCTTCATGAATGTGATGAAACAGGTAGAACGGATTCTTTGGATACTGTTGTTCCAGGGATCGGAATACTTTATTCTTTTCATCTTTTTCATGACCCATATATGGACTCAGAAACTGAATCAGATACTGTTTTGCAGTTTCAGTTGTATATCTTCCCTGATACGCACTTACTCTTAAATAGTCAAGTCCTTTTTCAAAGGAAACTTCACGACCGGTCATATTTAATGCCCCCCGGACAAACGCAGGTGCCTTTGCAAGTGCGCAATAAAAAATACCAAGCCCAAGATAGGCATCCTTGATAGCAGTGTCCGATTCTATCAATCGTTCCAGCTTCTTGAGCGCACCAAAGCCCTCAATCGCTGCATCAATTGGCCACTTACTTATTTTCAATGTTGCCGAAAATCCCTCAATACCACTATAAATAAACAGGTATGTCGGACGGCTTATCGAATCTGCTTTTTTGCTTTCGCTTTTTATTAGTCCAACCTTTATTAACGAATCCGTTTCATTCGCAATGTGTTGTCCAACACTGTCGGTTCCATATTCGCTATTCTGTATACGGACGATACGCATTGACACCATAAGAAGGCTGCTGAGTGGAGGAAGCCTGTTTCTGGTTTCAAGCTTTTCCATTTTCATTCCGACCTTGTCAGCTTCATCCCAGTTAAAACTATAAACCTCATGAATAAACTGCATCGCAAGCTTATCCTGTTCCTTTGATATTCCGGGATAGAAATGGTCACTTCGGCCCCTCTCGGTTTTGCGTTTACGCGGTGCCTTTACAACAGTATCTTTTTGTAACGTATCCGTAAAAATTCTGATCGAATCGGGTCTGTTTTTTAAAGAATCAGGATACGGATTGACAATGGATGTATCACTTTGAAGACTATCTGTTACCGTATACACTGTATCGGGGTTAGTAATAAGCAATGGTTGAATACTGTCGTGTTTAAATCCCTCAACTACAGGTAATGTATCTTTATAAATTGATGCTGACAATGTTGCAAAGAGCGTGATTATTATACATATACTTTTCATAGATTGCGTAATGGTACCTTTGTAAACGTTCATCAACGATGAGGCAGGGTTTTAATTATTGTCCCGGGATGCCCTTGTGGTATCCGCGGATACCGGATATCGGATACCCACAAGGGGTATCCCTACGGTGCAATTACGGTGCATTATCGTTATCAATCGGATATACAATACTTACAGACACATTTCATCCTTTTTTATTTACACATAATATAAATTCTGCGATTGATGTATCCTAATCGACTGATCACATTGTGAGGTCGGTGCCACTATTATTTTTTTAATTAGTATTCTTTTTTTCTTTGACTCACCGTTAAAATCTATTATTTTATAAATCTCGACGGGGTGTAGCGCAGCCTGGTAGCGCACTTGCTTTGGGAGCAAGCTGCCGGGGGTTCAAATCCCTCCACCCCGACTTTTCCTTTGCTTATTCATTGCTTTAGAAATTGTGCGCCCTTAGCTCAGCTGGATAGAGCAATGGATTTCTAATCCATTGGTCAGGGGTTCGAATCCCTTAGGGCGTACTTTTACTCACCTTATGCCTAAGAGTCCCTTTAATTTACCTTTCTAACGCGATTTCTTTGCCACAAATGATGCATGTAATGTAAATTTAGCATAGTAAACCATGGGATTTAGCGCTGGTATCATCTAATATTCATGTTGTTGCCTAAACTCATTTCATTGTACTTGTAACCTGATGGAGCTTTTTATGTGCGGGATAGTTGGTTATATCGGTAAAAAGGAAGCGTACCCTATTCTTATTGAGGGATTGAGTGCTCTTGAGTATCGTGGCTACGACAGCGCTGGAATTGCCATGGTTGATTCCACCGGACTATCCATTTATAAAGATAAAGGTAAAGTTGACCGTCTCAAAGAGATCACACGATCAATCGAAAAAGAAAAAGGTGCAATTGGTATTGCACACACCCGCTGGGCCACTCACGGTGCGCCATCAAAGGTAAACTCTCATCCTCACACTGACGCAAAAGAGAGAATTGCACTGGTTCACAATGGTATTATCGAAAACTACTCAATACTTAAAGACCGTCTTAAAGAAGAGGGTATTGAATTCAGGTCAGAAACCGATACCGAAGCACTCGCGCAGCTTGTCGGTAAATATTACGAGAACGATCTCGCAGCGGCGGTTCGTCGTGCACTTGCTGAAGTTGAAGGAACATTTGGTATTGCTGTTGTGGCAAAAGATCAACCCGATTTAATCGTAGCAGCCCGTCGGGGATCACCCCTTGTCGTGGGTGTCGGTGATAATGAGCTTCTTCTCGCATCGGACGCATCAGCGATTGTGCGTCACACCAAAACCGTTATCTATCTAAAAGACAATAACCTGATTGAACTTCACAGGGATGGCATCTATCACACAACTACACTTGAAAATATCCAGATCACCCCGGAACTTCATCAGCTGGAATACGATGCGGAATCGCTTGCAAAGGGTGGCTTCGAGCATTTTATGCTCAAGGAGATCTTCGAGCAGCCGCAAACCATAAAAAATGCACTCCGTGGAAGATTGCTTATCGCTGAAGGTACGGCACGTCTTGACGGCCTAAATATTGTGCATCAGGAACTTCGCAGCATCGAACGAATCATTTTTGTTGCCTGTGGAACCAGCTGGCATGCTGCACTAGTCGGCGAATATATGATTGAAGATATCGCAGGAATCCCCGTTGAAGTTGAATACGCATCAGAGTTCAGATACCGCAATCCTATTATCGGACCGAATACACTTGTCTTTGTAATAAGCCAATCCGGCGAGACAGCCGATACACTCGCCGCTCTCCGTGAGGCATCACATAAAGGCGCAACTGTCCTTGGTATCTGTAATGCAGTCGGTTCAAGTATCGCCCGCGAAACCCATGGTGGCGTGTATCTTCATGCAGGACCCGAAATCGGGGTCGCATCAACAAAAGCGTTTACATCACAACTTACTGTTCTTTCGCTACTTACACTACTCCTCGGACGTATGCGCAGAATCTCCCATTCAGACGGCATGATGATCGCTAATGCACTTCAGGCGATTCCATCACAGGTCGAGCAGATTCTTAAACAAAATGATCATATAAAAGAAATTGCCCGGATTTTTCATCACCATAGTAACTTCCTCTACCTGGGTCGTTCCTACAACTTCCCGGTCGCGCTTGAAGGAGCTTTGAAACTTAAAGAGATTTCGTACGTTCACGCTGAGGGCTACCCGGCGGCAGAGATGAAACATGGTCCAATCGCCCTTATCGACAAAGAGATGCCATCAGTGGTACTTGCAATAAAAGACAGCATTTACGACAAAGTTATCTCCAACATTCAGGAAGTAAAAGCCCGCGGCGGATCGGTCATTGCAATCGCCAATGAGGGTGATACTGAAATTGAAAAACATGCCCGACACGTGATCTACATCCCCAAAACAATCCCTATTTTAAGCCCGCTGCTAAGTGTGATCCCGCTGCAGCTACTTGCGTATCATATCGCTGCAATGCGCGGATGCGAAATCGATCAGCCACGAAATCTGGCTAAAAGTGTGACTGTAGAATAACCGGTATTTTAAAGAGATGCCTTTTTTTGGTGTCTCTTCGATCACACTATTTTCTACAATTATTTCCAGTGCCTATGAAAGCGAGACGCCGTAAAACGGCGTCTCAACGGGGATCCATTGCAATCATCACGTCCGCATGGTATCATAATCCAGATCATGTCAGACTTAACGCGCCGCAGACAGGTCGACATAATTTATTTTATGGTCTTTATATGGAGCAGATGCCCGTTATACAGTACTTAATTGATGCGTACTGATACAACAAGTCATCTTGAACCTGAGTAAGTAAGGAGCAACATGCCCTCAAAGCAGCAACAGGAATATGAAGTACAGCTCGAGCTGTTTGAGGGACCACTGGACCTTCTTTTGTATCTGGTCAATAAGGCAGAGGTCAGTATTGTCGATATCTCTGTTTCCGAAATTGTCACACAGTATCTTCAGTACCTCGACATGATCCGTGATCTCAATATCGATGTCGCATCAGAGTATCTTCACATGGCAGCCACTCTGATCCGGCTCAAAGCCCGCGAGCTGCTGCCTCAGCAGGAGGGTGAAGAGCTTCTCGAAGAGGATGGCATCTATAACCGTGAACAGCTTATCCAGCAGCTTCTTGAGTATAAAAAATTCAAGGAAGCCGCCGGGACACTTAAGGTTTTTGAATCTGAACAGTATGGATCGCATGTGCGGGGTAAAGCTGAAGTACTGGAAAATACAGCTGGCGGTGATGATATCGATCTTGGTAATTTGAGTATTTTTGATATCCTTAGCGCATTTAAACGTATCCTTGAGCGCGCGAAAGATCTCCCCGCAGAATACAAACATGTTGTAAATGTTGACAATGTTAAAATTGATGACAAAATTGAGCATATTCTATCAAAGCTCTCAGATGCCGAAGAGGTTCCCTTTGAAGAGCTCTTTCTTGGTGATTACAGAAAAATTGTGCTGGTAGTTACCTTTATGGCTATATTAGAATTAGTTAAAATGCAGCAGATAAGGTTTCGTCAGGAGGAAAATTTCGGCCCGATTTTTGTACTCAGGCAAAAAAATCCGCCGCAAATGACCGAAATGATACAGCCGTCAGATCAAACCGAAACAGCCGCGCCACAGCATGATGAAACCGCTGATTCAGGCACAGAATAACTACATGACAACAATCAATCAGGAGATGGTTCTATGAGTGATGACGAGGAAGATGTATTCGAAGTTGATACCCGTGAAGAGACCGGAGAATCCCCCGATGTTTCATCACCGGATACACTCCGTATTCTCGAAGCGCTCCTGTTTGCGTCCGACGAACTCCTTACCGTATCAAGAATCAAAGGAATTCTTCCCGGCAATCCCGATGCACGCCAGATACGAAAAATGGTTGACAAAATAAACATTCAGCTCCAGAAGGAGCGTCACCCGTTCGAAATCGTCGAGATCGGTGGTGGGTATCAGTTCCGCACAGTCGCATTTTATCACACCTGGGTCCGTCAGATATTCAAGGAAAAACAATCCAAAAAACTCTCACTCAGTGCCCTTGAGTGTCTGGCGATTATTGCATACAAGCAGCCGCTCAGTAAAGCTGAGATTGAAGCAATCCGCGGAGTGGTCAGTGATGGCGCCATGAAAACACTTCTGGAAAAAAACCTCATTGTAATCACCGGACGAAGCGAGAAACCCGGCCGCCCGCTTCTTTATGGAACGTCGAACGAATTTCTCAAATATTTCGGACTTAACAAACTCGCAGATCTTCCGAGAATCGAAGAGTTCGAAGCAATCGCACGCGAAAAAATGGAAGAACTCACACTTGAGGAACTTGCATCCAAAGAAAGTGACGAAACTGACAATAATGTCGATCAGGATACTATGGAAACACAAATGGTGCCTGAACAGGTGGAATCATCACCGGAGCCGGATACATCAGAAACAACTACCATACCAGCCCCTGAACCAACAGCACTCTTTGAAATCAATCTCGAGGACGTCAAAGAGAATGATGTACCTGATGATGAGATTGAGAATGATGAATGTGTCGATGATGATGAGGTTGTTTTTGATCCTGACACTATCGATAAGCCGGAGGATACCATCCTTGAAAGTATTGCATTTGCAGACAGGAATTCACCAGAAGAGAATAGTGGTGAATCCTGCGACACCATTGACCTTGATATGTCATTTGATACGGAAGATATAGAACCCGTTGAATTTGAACTGATTGATGAAGTAATTGATGATAAGAACACTACTGATGATGCTCTGGATACCGATATTTTCGAGCCACTTGGCAGTGATGAAAAAACGGATAACAAAGGGACATCTGATGATCAGGATGATGAGGAATTTCTCCCGAAGTAACTTTAACTGACACTGAAGCGTCCATTATCAGGAACGTGCAGTGTTAATGAACCATGGATAAATCAATGACAACGATATCAACACCTGAACCTGAAACCCGCGATGTTCCATCTGTAAAAGATGCAACACCCCTGATGCGTCAGTACAATGAAATAAAAAGCCGCAATCCCGAAACGGTACTTCTTTACAGAATGGGCGACTTCTATGAGCTGTTCAACGAAGATGCAAAAATAGCATCCCGAGTGCTCGGCCTTACGCTCACAAGCCGTAACCACGGCGGTACCGATGCAACACCCCTCGCCGGCTTCCCGCATCATGCACTCGACCGCTACGCTAACCGCCTTGTCAAGGCCGGTTACAAAATCGCAATATGCGAACAGACCGAAGACCCCAAAATGGCCAAAGGTCTTGTCAAACGGGATGTCGTTGAGGTAATCACGGCAGGAACCGCGACTGAGGACAGTTTCATCGAGGAAAAGGTTAACAATTTTATAGTCGGTATTCACGTTCAGGATAGAACCACCGGACTTGCAATTTGCGATTTATCAACCGGGTTGTTTCAGGTTGAGGAAATTAAATCCGATGAACTAGAACGGGAACTTGTTCGTCTCGATCCCAGTGAAGTACTCACATCCGACAGTGAGAATCATCCTGTAAAGTCAGTACTCAATGGACTTTACAGAAATATAGTCCATTCAAAATACGACTCCTGGAAATTTGATTACGAAAATGCCCGGGATGCAATCAAGGAACATTTTTCCATTGTCTCCGTTGAAGGCATGGGGCTTGAGCAGTATACAAGCGGTGTAAGCGCTGCAGGTGCGCTTCTACTTTACCTGAAAGAACAAAAACGCAACGATCTGCGTCACATAACAACAATCACCCCGCGTTCACTTACAGAATTTGCAGAACTTGATCCTGCAACCATGCGTAATCTCGAACTGCTTCGTCCGATGCAAAACGAGGATAACGGCGGTACGCTTGTGGAAATACTTGACAAAACAAGCACAGCAATGGGTGCCCGTCTCCTGAAACGGTATATCACGCACCCGCTCAAGAATATTTCACTAATTACCGATCGCCTCAATTGTGTTGAAACATTCAAAAAAGAAACCTATGTCCGCACCGAAACAGAACTGATGCTCAAACGGGTGGCAGATATCGAACGTCTCATTGGCCGGATCACCTTCGAACGCGCAAACGCGCGGGATCTCATCGCCCTTAAAAATTCATTCAACACCTTCCCCCTTATCGCCCGGACACTTGCAACGGTAAAGAATCCGATCATTAACGCGATCGTTTCAAACGTGTGCGGTTTTGAACAACTGGCATCACGTATTGACACAATCATACTTGACAATCCACCTCTTTCTATCCGTGAAGGCGGTATTATTAAGGCAGGGGTAAGTGCCGAGCTTGATGAAATCAGGGATGCGTCGATCAATGGTAAACAGTGGATCGCAAGGCTTCAGGAGACAGAACGTGCCCGCACCGGTATCAGCTCGCTTAAAGTTGGCTACAACAAGGTATTTGGCTATTATATCGAAATCTCAAAAGCAAACGCAGACCTTGTTCCGCAGGACTACATCCGCAAGCAGACTCTTGTCAACGGCGAACGGTTTATCACCCCGGAATTAAAAGAGATGGAATCGAAAATCCTTGGTGCCGAGGAACGTCTCAGCGGTATCGAGTACGAAATATTTATCGCACTACGTAAAGAAATTGCGTCAGAGTGTGTCCGCATACAAAAAGCTGCAAACGCAATCGCTACCCTTGATGTCTTTCTGTCGCTTGGCCGGATTGCATCAGAGTATAACTATATCCGCCCGATTCTTACCGAAACCGCCGATCTTGTCATCAAAGATGGCCGTCACCCGGTAATCGAGCGCATGCCCGGTGTTGATCAGTTTGTTCCCAACGATACTGAAATTATCAAACGTGATACCCAGGTGCTTCTGATCACCGGCCCCAACATGGCCGGAAAATCCACCTATCTGCGTCAGAACGCCCTCATTGCAATTATGGCACAGATGGGATCCTTTGTCCCTGCGAGTTTTGCTCAAATTGGTATCGTTGACAAATTCTTCACTCGCGTGGGAGCATCAGATCGTCTCGCCCGTGGCCAGAGTACATTTCTTGTCGAAATGATAGAAGTTGCCAATATTCTCAATAACGCAACCGACAACTCATTCATCCTGCTTGACGAAGTCGGAAGAGGAACATCCACCTTCGATGGAATCAGTATCGCATGGGCAGTCGCAGAGTACCTTCATGAAACAGCCGGTAAACGCGGCCGCACCCTTTTTGCTACTCATTATCACGAGCTTGCAGAGATGTCGCTTCTCTATCCACGCATAAAAAATCTTCATGTAAAAGTCAAAGAGTGGAATGACCAGATCATATTCCTGCGTAAAATCGATAACGGAAGCTGTGATCATTCCTATGGCATTCAGGTAGCACGCCTTGCCGGAGTACCCCGCAAAGTAATCATGCGTGCAAAAGAGATCCTCGGTAATCTTGAAAACATGGAACTTACCCCCGATCACAAGCCAGTCCTGGCGCGTCACCGGGAAGAGGCAAAATATATTTCCCGTGTACAAACCGATCTCTTTGCTTCCGATGAGGGCATACAGCTTAATATTATGGATTCTGTTCACGGTGAGATCATGTCGCAACTTCAGAACCTTGATATCAATGGTCTAACACCGCTGGATGCGCTCAACATGATTTCGGAACTGAAAAAAAAAGCGATGCAGGCATCATAGTTTCCTGAATCTGAATCGTCCGGTTCAGATTGATGTAACATTTTTTTCTGGCAACTTGCCGTCACAGATACCCTGTGATATAATCTGTGAATGCAGGTAGAGAAAAATGATCACTCAACAAAAGGAACGGCCACTATGAAACGTTGGTATGATAGTCACCGTGTCGGAAAATTCCTTGATATTTTTAAGACAATGAATAAACGGGATAGAGATCCTCTTGTGAATCGTATACTTGAGCTTATTAAGGTTGATGGTAACGCGCTCATAGATGCCACCGTGATGGAGTTTCCGCTTGATGAAACCCGCAGACGCTGGTACGACAGGGACCCGTCACTGTGGATGATGTTCCATGGTCTCGAACGTGCAGACAAGGTGCTTCTTGACACAGTGGCAGAGTACCTTGAGGAGAAGCTTCAGATTACTGAGGATACCGCTGTACTTAAGAATCATCACTGAGTCTCGAGCGGCCTCAATCCCGGGAATTGAGGCCAACCCCTTTGCTGCATTGTCAAGCATTGCTATACTTGGATGATTTTTTAACATCTATTTTATATCCTCAAATGATGCTTTTCGGATATTTCCCGAAAATGTGTCGAGCAAATAGGATTCCTTTAGACGGTTTGTGGCCGCATGAACTTCGGATGCACTAAGCTTTACCTGTTTACCCAATTCAGCAAAAGTAAGTTTTTTTCCGTTAAGAATCAACAGCTTAATGGCAATAACAATATCCTGTGAATTTATATCTTTTGCTCCTTATTCGCTATTCGCGAATAGCGATTAAGGAGCATATACATTCACGGTGCTGATAACTACAAATGTAGGAACAAAAGTCAGTTGCTGCGAGGTCGGTGGTGGAATGGGGCATTGAGGAGGAAGGAGATAGAATTCAGTAGCTAGAACCCAGAATTCAGGAGTAGAAGGTTTGTTTGACATTTTGCAGAAACCATTTTGGACGGTAATAGCAGAAAAAGGTTTGTAGTTGCTAAACAGGGCATTTGGAAAATCGCTTATTGTACTATGTTTTGTTCTGCTTGTCACTTGTTACTCGTCACTGGTCACTATTTATTTGTTCACACTCTTATCCCCGCCCCATGACTTGACAGCGGTAAAGTCATTGATCTAGTTTAGTGGTGGTACTTTGCATTTGATTGACTGACGAGTCGAGCCAGGGGTATTTTTTGATGGTAGTTGATCGGAGTGATAAGCGTTCAGAGAAATGCAGGATGGCATTTTTGCGTTATTGATGCCGTTATGCAAAAGACAAAGCACCAAGTCAGAAAGAATATTAAGAATCTCCAGAGAATTGTATTCAGATCAGTAGCAAATAGTTTAAAGTCGCAATATTCGAGACCTTTTTTGACAGGTTACACAATTGGCGGTTTCGATTTTGGAAACAAACCAAACTTTTAGGTGAATTATAAATTATTTTGGATGATAAAACTAACCAAGGTAAAAATGGATGATATTGACCGAAGAAAAACTCAAACACATGATAACCGAACTCTACGGGACTGAAAGTTACTGAGCAGAAAGAACTATCTGAATGAGTCTTCCCTTTTTAACTACTGGCTATGAAAACACCCATGCTTCAGTCTCATGGCTTGGTCTGCAATGTGCAGATAATGAACATTTTGCTGGATTTTTAAAATGTAACACAGCTAATCGCTTAGATGATACAGAAGGAAGTACTGAATTTCGTAATCATCTTAGTGGACTAGAGCTAACCGGAATGGGGCAACAAAGCCTCGCTGCAGTGCTCAATGCAAACCAACCTGAGGAACGCGCGTGGGCTGCAGGCGAAGCATTGGCAGAAGCCTTTCTGGAGGAAGATAAAGGTGTTGTATTTCCATGGAATATGGAACGTGATAAACGTAATCCGTTTGGATGCCTGCCGGGCGCAGATATTATCGGCTTTATTGATAAGGGTGAAAACTGCCGCTTCGCATTAGGCGAGGTAAAAAGCTCCTCGGAACAAAAATACCCACCTCAAGTGATGTCTGGCCGAAGTGGAAACATGGGACATCAGCTTGATACACTCGCAGATGATTTGGCCATAATCTGTCAGTTGTTGAAATGGTTATTACCACGTGTAAAAAATACTCAGCATCAAAGCAGTTACGATACTGCAGCTGTATCATTTTTTAACTCTAACAACAAATCAATCGCTATATTTGGTGTGCTGATCCGAGATACAGCGGTAAATGAAAAAGACCTTTCGGTACGAGGGACTGAATTACGAAAGAAATTCGTGCTGCCAACGACCTGCAATTTGATAGCTCTGTACCTTCCGTGGCCTATCAGTCAACTACCAACTATGATACGAAACGGAGGTGCGTCATGAGTCATTGGCTTTTAGACCGCATCTCTGAAAAAAGAGTAGCCGCCCTTAAAACAGCAGAAAAAATGCAAGTTTTTAGAGAACTACTTCAACAGGAAGTGTCTGTTGATATCAGTGAAATATATGGTATTGCAAATGCACTTGAATTGGCAGCTCTTGATTTGATACTTGAGAGTTTTGAAAAAGATGATAGCAAACTTAAGCTGATGCGCGAATGTGCCGCAGATGCATTTAAGTTATTAAGCGTTCTGCCATTGCCTGAAGATCCCATAAAAGGATCATATCAGTTATTACGCTTGTCTTCATTGGCTGTTCTTGGTGATCGAAGTACAGATGCATCACGGATATTAAAACAGTTGGAATGGCCTGTAATGCCATTTAATTCTGAAGACTGGGGAAAACGCACTTGGTCAACGATCACTGATATTTGGTTACGATTAATACGAAAAAAAGGCTGGGAAGATAGAGATCTGGTTCTGCAACGTGTTGCGGACTTGCGTAGCCAACAGAAGCAATATGAAAAAACATATCTGGGTAGTGTTAATACAGCATACGCAAAAACCGCAGCACTTGAATTGATCGGTCTATACCATTTGGCAAAAGCCGCGGAAATAATGGCCTTATTCATTACTGATGGGGTTGTTGAAGGTAACTATCAGATTAGGCAATTATTAGAAACCCATTTTGATCGAGCATTAGCGGTTTGTGAACATGCCCGAATGATTGAACTTGAACCCATTACACGATTGATCAGTGCTTCCGCAGTCCAAATGGTAGAAAATTCTATCTGGACAGTAACACGCGCTGTCAACTCGAAAGTAACTCAGTTTGTACGAACACTAATTGATAGAGGGCGCGGAGATAAGGCACTATTTGATGTTCTTCCACCTCAGAGAAGGACTTTGGCTGAAAAAGGTCTGCTTGGTTCAAGCCGTCGGGCTGTTGTTGTCAGTTTACCGACTTCAAGCGGGAAGACAATGATTGCTCAATTCCGCATACTTCAGGCGCTAAATCAATTTGAGCATGAGCAGGGCTGGGTAGCATATTTAGCACCGACAAGAGCTCTGGTAAACCAGATAACAAGACAATTGCGTTCTGATTTTAATCCATTATCTGTAATAGTAGAAAAGGTCAGCCCCGCTCTTGAAGTGGACAGTGTTGAAATGGACCTTTTAAAAGAGACAAATAAAAACCTGAAATTTCGCGTTCTTGTAACGACACCCGAAAAACTTGATTTGATGCTCCGTCAAGGGTGGGAAGGAAAAATAGGAAGGCCATTGACGCTGGTTGTTGTAGATGAAGCGCACAATATTCAATCCATTCGTAGAGGATTAAAACTTGAACTTCTACTAGCAACAATCAATAAAGAATGTGTGAATGCGCAATTTTTGCTTTTAACACCATTTATTAACAATGCACGTGAAGTTGCCAAATGGCTGGGTGGGACTAATTCCGATGATATTAGCCTTGCTCTTGACTGGCAGCCAAATGACCGAGTAGTGGGTATTGTTAAAGTAGTAAAAGGTGAACCATTAAACGGTCGGAGCTATGATTACTCACTTAATTTTGAAACTGTTCATACCACAAAAAAAACAGTAGCGATTAATGATTTTATTTCTTTACCAAAATCTGAATTAATAGCTCAGACATATTCACAAGCAAATAACCAAGGAAAGATAGCCGCTATTGCTGCTCAGTTTTTTAAGGAGCGAGGGCCAGTAATCATAATGCATTCAAGTCCCGCCTGGGTATGGGCCCTTTCTCAACACCTAAAGATTGATTCAAATAAAGAATCACAGATCCACCCTGATGTGAAATTACTGCAAGACTATCTGCGACTTGAATTGGGAGAGAATTTTCCACTAATTGATTTACTGAATCATGGTATTGCTGTGCATCATTCCGGTCTGCCAGAAGAGGTTCGTGCGCTTATTGAATGGCTATTTGAAAACGCACGGCTAAAATTCCTGGTGGCAACAACAACTATTGCTCAGGGTATCAACTTCCCTGTAAGTGGTGTTGTCATGGCATCTCACCAATATTTTAGTCCGAAAGGTGCAGAGGACATGCCTCCTGAAGATTTCTGGAATATTGCAGGTAGATCAGGCCGCATATCCCAAGGACAGCTTGGCATTGTAGCTTTAGCCGCAGACAATGATAATAAAGTTGATGATTTAAAAGCTTTTATTAATAAACAAACTACTGATTTGAATTCCGCACTGGTACAGCTTGCTGTTGATGCTGGAGATAAGCTAAGTGACTTGGGAAAAATCGTATATAGTAAACCGGAGTGGTCAAGTTTTCTCCAATACATTTCCCACTCATACCAACAGATGGGAAAGCCAGACAGTTATTTTCAACAAGTTGAACAAGTCTTACGCGGGACATTCGGTTTTGAAAAATTACGTACAGGTCACAATCGTATAGCACAATTATTACTTTCAGGAATAGAAACTTATACAAGATACCTACAACAATCCGGGCAACCACTTAAATTAGTTGACAGTACAGGTTTTTCTCTCCAGAGTGTCAATACTGTATTGAAGCATAGGGGTAACATTGACGAAAACTCATGGAATTCGGAAACACTTTATGCTACTGGAGACACAACACTACAGGATATGATGGGAATTTTATTACGTGTGCCTGAATTACGAGATAGTTTAGAAGCTGTAACTGGAGGAACGCAAGCTGATGGTGATAAATTGGCTTTAATATTGAAAGATTGGGTTGGTGGAGCTTCTATACCTGCAATTGCAAGTCGCTATTTTCATGAAGAAGACAGTGACGATGTTGCTGCAATAACTAAATGTGGCCAAAATCTATTTGGCAAACTTACTCAAACTGCCTCATGGGGGCTTGGTGCCTTATTGACAATTACTGGCAATACTCTTGATGAAGATCATTTGAAAAAGTTGAGCAATCTACCCGCCATGGCCTTTTATGGTGTTAACAGCAATGATGCAATATTATTCAGACTACTTGGGGTCCCGAGATCGGCAGCCTCTTCAATAGCGAATCAATTGCATCAATACATTTCTGAGCCACTCCCGGAATTGCGAAAAAAGCTTTTAAATCTGACTGAAACAGATTGGAATCGCGCAATTGGAAAGGATGGTAAAATATACCACAAAGTGTGGAGGGTTTTGGAGGGACTTGCTTGAACAACTTTACTGAGGATAAAATTAAACAAGACATACCTCAAACTAACATCAGATAAGAATTGGATTGTAATCAGAAAAATTCCTGATCCAATAATAATGATCGCGTAACCCCACCAACCATGACCGGTGAAAAGAATAATGATCATTTCCTGTTTCAGCAATCTGAATATTCCCATGTTTTAGACACAGTGATCCGCACATCGGTTATTGTCCAAACTGTGATTTGTATGATTACAATGACAAACATGATCGTTTCCAAACATATACATTTGGTAAAGCATTCATTTCCCCTTCCTCTTGCGCCCCCTTAGCTGGCACATTTACAATTAAAATATCATTCCCTCACAGTAAATACAAATTCCTGAACTCCTGAATACTGGCTCCTGGATTCTGGATTCCTCTTCCCGCGAGTTTTTCCGGGCGGTCTTTTCTAATTGTAAATGAGTTTTGTACCAGCGTTCCCGGGGCGCTATGCACTTTTTGCCTACTTTTTTGTTGGTGCCCATAAAAAATATAATATTCAAATCCCGATCCATCGGGTTTGCTATGGAAAAAAGTAGGTCCGGGTTTGGGGCGGATAGCTCTAGGACGATGCTGCGCAGGCGATTGCATTTTGTGATGTCGGTCTTTTTGAGGCAGCGAATATTTGTACCCCTGCCTTATTGACATCAATAAAGATAATTAAACCATTCTTTTTATCATGTCAATCACACCAATCACAAAAATCATATCTCAGACCATCATAATGTCAAATAGAATTGAATTTTTTAACATACTACTCATCCGTCGTCAAAGCAGGGAGCGTCTCCCCCTGCAACCCCGACCAGCCTTTTTTTCAATCGCCCAAAAAAGGCTGGACAAAAAAGGGCTCTTTTCAAATTGAAATTTTTCCAATCCACGCGCTTTCAAAACTCGCTTAACGCATGCACGACTTTTCTCTATTTGTCACAAATTACTGAGCACCAACCACTTCATGTAAAACAACACCACTCAAACAGTTGAAATCGCTCCCATATAGTTAAGACAGTTTGAAAACCTGCTGTGGTATGCAAGTGATAACGAAATTTTGGAGATTATCATTTTCCGCAGTGCAGTACGTGAATTCAAACTGTTTTGAGTAATGGTTTGGACCATTTGTACAAAACTCATTTTAGCACCCCCTCGCTTTGTGGGAGAGGGGGCAGGGGGGAGAGGTCTTAATTGTCAAAAGGTCCAATATCCTTCCTCTTACGCCTTTTCTCTCATCATTCTTGACACCACCAAAGACATTGATCTACTTTAATATTGATGCATAGCATCCTTGACTTAACTGTTGTTCAGGGTGGATTTATTGGCGATGTTTGTTCAGAGCATGATTCGTGTGAAAGACTGAAGATTACAATTTTTACATTATTGATCTCGTTGGACGAACTCTCAATACCCAAGAGATTTAATTAAAATAAAAATAGGATAATAGTCATGAATATCAGGATTAAAAGATTAGATTCAACAACAACCAATGATTATCTTTCTTTTTTTGAAAATATAGCTGTTATTGACAAGGCAGAATGTGGAAAATGTTACTGTATGTTTTTCCATACCGATGAAAAAGCAAAAGAATGGGTCAATAGAACAAACAATGATAATAGAAATGATGCTATTGAGAATATTAAGCGTGGTACGTTATCCGGATTTCTTGCTTATGATGGTAATAACCCAATAGCATGGTGTAATGTTAATGAGAGAAATAGTTACAAATTTAATAAAAGCCGATTTCATATTTTACATGATGACAAAAAAGTAATATCATTGGTTTGCTTTTATATTATGGAAAAATATCGTGGTAAAGGAATAATTAATACTTTACTAAAACACATTATTGATTATTATAATGACAAAGGATATGACTATTTAGAAGCATATCCCGCAACAAACAAAACAAAAAGCAATGAGAATTATCACGGACTACTTTCTTCATTTTTAAAAAATAACTTCTCAATTATTAAAGAAATGGAAGAAAACGATGATTTTGGTGACTATGAGAAATATAGTATTGTGAGATATTATTACAAGTAAATAAAACAATGGACAATACTCAAATAGTTGAGCTAGACCATAACCAAATCTGTTCACATTTTTAAGGAGTTTTCCCGCAATGGACATTCCACGAATATTCAATATCACTGAAAGTGCTCACCGAATCCATAACCCGTTCACACCTGAAAAGCTGGCAACTCTCGGCTCAGCGCTGCGTCTGAAAGCCGGGACCCGGGTGCTCGATCTTGGTAGCGGTTCGGGCGAGATGCTATGCACTTGGGCACGCGATTTCAGTATCGTTGGCACCGGTATCGATATGAGCCAACTATTCTCAGAGCAAGCGAAGCTTCGTGCTGAAGAACTTGGTGTTACCAATAAAGTCAAATTCATTCATGACGATGCCGCTGACTATGTCGCCGAAGAAAAAGTCGGAGTGGCAGCCTGTCTCGGTGCCTCATGGATCGGCGGGGGTGTCGCAGGCACAATCAACCTATTGATGAAAAGCCTGAGCTCCGGAGGGATCATCCTCATTGGTGAGCCGTACTGGCACCAGTTACCACCGTCAGAAGAAGTTGCCAAAAATTGCCATGCCAATTCGATATCCGGCTTTCTTATCCTTCCAGAACTGCTTGGGTCTTTCGGTGATCTCGGTTACGATGTCGTGGAAATGGTTTTAGCAGACCAGGACAACTGGGACAGATACGAGGCTGCCAAATGGTTTACCATGCGCCGATGGCTCGAAGAGAATCCCAATGATGAATTCCAGAAAGAAGTTCGAGCACATCTTACCTCGGAACCCAAACGCTACGCCGCGTACACGCGTGAATACCTGGGCTGGGGTGTGTTTGCGCTGATGAAACGATGAATAAGAGGACCTTTCAATCTGGATGCGATCAGATTAGTGCAGTAAACACAGAATTAATGGGGATTATTTCTTCCACTGAAAGCACTTTAAATAAGCATAATGTCAAATTTAATTGATTCTTACCATACTACCCAACTGTCATCAAAGCAGGGAGCTTCTCCCCCCTGCAACCCCGACCAGCCATTTCTTTCCGGGGCCAATTCACCGGTAGACCGGTATTTGATTATTATATTTTTATTAGGTACCAAAAATGCTGGACAAAGAAGGGCCCTTTTGCAAAATGATCTTTGACCATTCCACGCGCTTTCAAAACTCGCTTATCGTATGCAAAGATCGCTTTCGCAAGTCACTTGTTACGCGTCACGAGTCACTGCGCCTTGCGCAAACACCGCTCAAACAGTTGAAATCGCTCCCGCATCTTTAAGACAGTTTGAAAACCAGTAGTGTTCACAAGTGATAACGATGTTTTAGAGATTATCAATAACCGGAGTGCAGTGCGTGAATTCAAACTGTTTTAGGAAATGGTTTAGACCGTTTTTACAAAATATAATCCCTCCGGGCGCTTCCAGCGGGGGATCTCTTTTTGTAACAGCGCATCGAAGGAGTCACAGGAGCAGAGAGGGCCGGTGAAAGAGGTGTTGGTTGACATATGATCCTATATTCATTATCACCCTCTTGTGCCTTTTCTCTTACCAGTCTTGACAACACAGTAGACATTGATCTACTTTAATAATGATACGTTGTATACTTGACTGAACTGTTATTCTGAGTGGATTATTAAGGCAGTTTTTGTTCAAAGCCTGATTCGTACAGAAAAGTGAAGAATGCAATTTTTTATGTTATTAGTGCCGTTGCATATGATTTCGGGGAGTAAAATTCATAGAATGAATTTCAATAAAAACTATTGCGGAAAATAAATTATGAATACTATCGCACCTTGCGGAATAATTTGTGATATTTGTTCGGGTTTTCAAAGGGAAAAAAATAAATGTGTTGGATGTAACAATGTAGGTTTTAAACCAATTCATTGTAATAATTGTCGCATAAAATTGTGTTGTAAAGAAAAAGTTAAAGAAAATCAATACTGTATTTATTGCACTGAATTTCCTTGTAAACTAATCAAGCATCTGGATAAAAGATATAAAACAAAATACAATGAAAGCCCAATTGAGAACTTAAAAACAATATTAAAGATTGGAATAAAGAATTTTATAAAATCAGAAAATGATAAATGGACATGCACTCAATGTGGAAATCTATTATGTGTCCATAAAAATGTTTGTATGAATTGCGGTGCGACAAATCAATATTTCATTACTCATGAAAAAGGTTCAAAATGTTAAGCGTCCATTATCATCCCCCTCTTGCGTTACTATTGCAATATACCAAATTTGACATAAGGAGTATTCGACATGGAAATAAACATAAGAAATTTTGAGCAACACGACTATGACCGTTGCGAAGAATTGGTAAATGAAGCATGGCATTTCGACAAAATTTTTAATGATAAGAATTTGAGTAAAACAGCGTTACGCTTTTACACAAAAGGTGGACTGTGCTCAGGGAATATGAATCTTGTAGCTGTCCACCAAGGTAAGGTTGCTGGTTTTCTATTTGGTTTAAATATATTGTCAAAATCAAAACCACGAGGAAAAATCAAGCTTGCATTAGATGCCGTTATTTCTTTTAATTTCAAGAAAATGGATAAGATTGAAAGAAACAAATTTATAAAGGCTCTTACTGATCATCATAAAAACAGATCCGTAATAGAGACAGGTACAGAAAGTGAAATCTGTTTATTTGTGGTGTCACAAGATTTACGAGGTAAAAATATTGGCACTAAATTATGGGAGAAATTCAGAAATTCTTGCATTACATCTGGTGTTAAGAGAATTCGGGTTGAAACCAATATTCTTGGCGCAAGTAGCTATTACGAAAAACAGGGTTTTACATTTGTAAGTAATTTTTACTCACCTTTACATGAAATTGCCACTCCGGATGGTCAGGCATGCATGTATGAGTATATTTGTGATAAAGCCTGAATTGGGTGAAATCCTGAGCCCAACAAGTATGACCACGTAACCCCACCAACCTTGACCGGTGAAAAAACAGCTACATTAAACAGTATCAGGCATGCTCAAACAACTTCACCGAAATATCACTCACATGCTCAATGATATCATTGGCGAGACGATCTATCACTGGCTTGTCAAGATGATACTGCGCAAATAACTTTTCATCACAAGGTTCAAAGTACATATCCCAGACGGCATGATGTTTCATATGGAGAATCGATTCTGCCATATACACATGATTATAAACGTGAGGAACCAGGGCATCTTTTGACCGTAAACACTCCTTGAAACCAAAAATCACCCTGTCAGGAAGTCCCCAGCGGATCCCTATCAGGTAGGACAAAAACTTGTGATCATAGAACCAGATGCTATCGGCGCTCTTTGCAAAAGAAACCTCATTACGCTTACAATTATCAAGTACCTGTTTGAATAAATATGGATAGTACTGACGCATAAACAATAATCCAATGTTACTGAGAAGTCCGGCAAGATAGGACGAATCAGGATCGGGAAAATTCGAAAATACCGCAATTGCATCAGCAAGCATTGCTACTGCAATTATATTTTTCCAGAAAAGTGGATAATCAAATGATGTATATGGGTAGTCGCTTCGGTATTTTCCAATCATTTCGATCGCAAAAACCAGCTTTTTAACCGTTTCAAGACCAAGGTGAGTAATCGCCTGCTGCACTGTTTTGATCTGCTGGCCACGAGAATAATAGGCGCTGTTGGAAACTTTCAGAATAAGCGCTGCAATGGTGGGATCCATATTAATATAGTAAGCTGCTTTTGCCGAATTAAAATTCTGATCGTTAATTGCATCCGCAAGTGCGATTGCAATATTTGGTGCTGAGCCTATATGCTCCGCATTATCGATGGTATGTAAAAGATGATATTCGTCCATTAACTCATTCCCGAATGTAACTTAACACTAACAACTATCGTAAGCCCATAAATCGGGCCTATCTTATACGACTTTTCAATTATTACATTCCGGCCAAAAAAATTGAAGCCTTTTTTCGTTTCCATGATAATTTTTTTTGATAACGATACGTTGTAATGATATTGAAAAATATTCATTTATCATCAGACCATACTGCTTTGAATTATATTATACTTACATTCATTAATCCTGTTTATTAATTAGGAAGTGTATTATGCCAAAATCAGCCGGATATGTCAGCCCTCAATACCTTAAAATGATTGCGGAAATCGTTCGTACATTCAAAGTATCAACCTATGATCTTATGAATATAAAAAAAGGCGATACTGTTCTTGATATTGGATGCGGTCCGGGTGTTGATACCATTCACCTTGCATCATATGTGGGAAGTGATGGAAAAGTATTCGGAGTCGATATAGATGAAGAGATGATTGAGCTTGCAAATAAGGAGGCTGTTGACAAAAACGTTGCAGATATCGTTCAACACAAATCAGGCTCTCTTGAAAAACTTCCTTTTGAAAATAATACAATCAACGCCTGCAGGGCAGAACGGTTATTCCAGGTGATACCATCATCGGTTGACAGAACGCTATTGTTTAGTGAACTTTACAGAGTGATGCAACCTCAGGGAAGAGTTGTCATCGTTGATACCGATTGGGCAACTGCGTCAGTTGATTTTTCTGACGTGTCACTTGAACGTACGCTGATGAGCTTTCTTGCGCAACACATGCGTCCTGATGGTTTTGCAGGCCGCAGCCTTAAACGAAATCTCATCTCAGGCGGTTTCAAAATTAACAAACTTGATGCAGTCACATTAGTACACCGTGGTCTCGAAGAAACAGCATTCGGCGATTGGTTGACATCAACGGCACTTGAGAACAACATTATCACCACCGCTCAAGCTAAAAACTGGCTGGATGAACTTACAGAAAAATCCCGGAACGGCAGTTTTTATGCATCAGTAGGTTCTGTTATCGTTGTTGCAGAAAAGTAATCGTTTAAATCCTATTCTGTCGGATACCCATCCTGGTTTCTATAATTATCCTGGATATTTGGTGAAGCATAATTCGTCACAACTATCTCTCCGCATAAACAATATTCTATAATATGAATGAAAACCAACATTTTTCCTTATACATTCACATCCCTTTTTGTGCAGCGAAATGCAGCTATTGTGATTTCTATTCCCGCAAAGGTACCGATGACGAGATCCGATTATATTGCGATGCACTGCTGAAAGAACTTGATACCTGCCGGGCAATCCACAATCTTGACAACTTCAGAGTATCCTCCATATTTTTCGGGGGTGGAACGCCATCCATTCTTAATCCCCACATCGCTGAAATGTTGTGTATTGGTATCAAAGAACGAATAACACTTATTGACAATGCGGAATGGTCTTTTGAATGTAATCCCGATTCTTTCAGTACTTCCCTTGCCGAAACACTCTTCGCCTGCGGTGTCAATCGTCTCTCGTTTGGCGTACAATCACTGCATGACAATGAACTCCATGCACTTGGCAGAATCCACAATGTGCAACAAGCTCTTGATATATTGCAATCTGAATGCATTTCAAAATTCAATTCTGTAAATGCAGACCTGATGTACGGAATCCCGTATCAGACTGTGGAATCATTTTTAGTTTCGCTGCAAACGATATGTTCTATCAGTACCATTAAACATATTTCTGTTTATGAATTGACTTTATGTGAAAATACCCCCTTTGGTAAAATGCGATCATCCCTGCAGCTCCCCGATGATTCAAACACTGACACAATGACATCCGAGCTTTTCGAATACCTTCATACTCGTGGATTTGAGCACTATGAGATTTCGAATTTTGCTAAAAGCGGTTTCAGATGCCGACACAACGAATCCTACTGGAACCACAGCAACTATATCGGCCTGGGTGCATCAGCGCACTCATTTTTTAATCGTACCCGCTGGGCAAACGTTGCTGATATCGCACACTATTGTGCGCAGATTCAGGAAAAAGGCTCTGCAACAGACTTCTCAGAATATATTGACAATCAAAAACTCGCATCAGAAATGATCTTTCTCGGACTTCGTCGTGCGGACGGCATTAATGAATTACACTACCAAAATAGTACCGGAGAGATATTTGCTTCTGACAGCAACAAACCATTGCTTGACAAGTATGTCAAATCAGGTTTACTTACCTATACTGCTCCATTATGGAAACCGACTGAAAAGGGAATGCTCTTTGCAGACGGGATGGCATCAAGCCTGTTTTATACAATTTGACAAAACAAACAGTTGATCTCAAGGTACATTCATACCTGAATTTTTTTCAATGTACACAATCTCAATGTATTCTTCTTTACATTATGATTGAATTGAGGAAAACACACAAGTATGCTGCCGCATTGTAAACACTATATTACCAACATTATGAAGTGAGGGACGGGGAACGAGGTACCTCCATTTTCTTCCTGACATCCGCAATCGGTTCCGGTGAATGTGCGACATCACGATACTTCTTTGTGTAAATTGCTTTTTCCCGGCAAAGATTATAGCATCGCCAGCATGATTGACACTTTTTTTCATCAAATACAGGGTACTCATTTATTGTTATTGCGTGATATGGACACTTTTTAACACAGATTCCACATTTAATACAGCGTTCCGTATCCACCATCTTTTTACCCATTACTATTTTGGCAACAAATCTTGGTATCGCAAACAGTAAACGTTCACCGAGTTCAGGTATAAAAGCAGGGACAGTAACTCCATTTTTCAGTTTCCCGATTTTCCCGTTTAAGCCATCGATAAACGCTTTAAATCCTGCGAGCTCTTTTTCATCAGGCGCCTGTGTATTGGCTAGTCCCATCATTATCATGCTGGGAATGTTCTCCGGCATATGCAACGCATACCCTGCGACAATGTTAAACCCTCTGCTTCGTACAATTCTACTTAATATCGCAAGGGTTGGGCCATTGAAATTTCCGTACGTGTTAAACACAAATGATGGTTTACGGGATTGAAAAGGTACTTGTTTGACAAATGTACGCATCAACGGTGATGGACCAAGGAAATCGGCGTAACATGCAAAACCGATAATATCATAGTTCCCGTAATTGACATCATTACCGGATGTTATATCATATAAATCAAAATCAACGCCGCTAATTGAATCACGTATATACCTACATGCAAGCAGTGTATTCCCACTGCCTGAAAAATAACATATCAGTCCTTTCATGTATACACCCTTTCTTTTTAAAAGCAATATACATGAAACTACTATTAAGTTACTGATTTTTCAACACTATTAATAATTCGACACCAAAATTTCCACTTTTACAATGCATTGAATCAGATATCCTTACTACAACACAAAAGGGAATGAACAAATCACTCCCTTTTTATTGAATTAGCATTTTGTCTATTATAACAATTGACATTAGAAATGTGGTAATCTCTCAAATACCCTAATCAATCTATCGATACATTCGGGACATACCCTTTATCTCATGACACTATTCAGGGTATAATAACTTTACGCATCATCTGCGCATCTGGTGCACTTACAATCATGTTATAAACTCCTGCACGTAAACCATCAATAGACAACACTGCATTACCGCTCTCTGAAAACATTACCTGTTTTCGAAATTGTACACGTCCACTTAAATGTACCATACAAATATCAGTAACCCTTCCGGCAAACGCATCTCTCTGAATATGAATAGCCTGCCTGCCAACATTAACTGACAGTGCATCTGGTGTATATCGTGCCCGTGATAGTATTTTTACTGAACTCGCATTCAGCGATTCTGATGGCAGCGCAAAATCAGTATAGGAACCACACCCATCTTTCCTCATATCCATATATACAGAGTCCCAGTGAAGTACTCCGATATCATCTTTTTTATAAGTAAACACTCCATTGTAACTTATGACAGAATCCTGTTTTGTCCAGTACCAGCTTCCACCGTCACTCAATTTATCAGCAATAAGGTTTATTTTATCGGAATTAAAATTCTTCAGAATACCAGTTTCACTAAGCCATTTCAATTCAGTAGTTACATATTTGGAATAATTTATCTTCACCAGCGTCTGTATCGATGGATCCGAGGTCAGGCGTAGTGATGGAAACCGTTCTTTTGTGATCTGGTGTACCGCATACTCAAGTGTGACAAGCATTTCAGGTGCATAATGACTCCGGTACTTAACAGAACAGGTATTCTGCAAATACCACTCCGCATATTTTGAAACATACGTACCACTACCCGCGGGAACCTTAATCGACAAACGTGCTGATGAATATCCGGTAATAATACCCGACAGATTTGAAAGATCAAAATACACCGTCTCACTTAGTAACGCCTTACATGCATCTCCATTTGCATTGTGCGATAGTGTCAAAAAAATCACAGGAGGATAGGATTCGCCTAAAGAACTTGACGCATACAGATTAAATTCATGTGTTTTACATCCGCCACCATATGACAATTTCATGATAAGCGTATTTCCCTGAACGGTCAATGATTCCACAGCAACGTCATCAGTATGCATATCTACTTTTATTTCCGGTGTCAATACAATTACAGGTTTTGCACTAGCTACAGGCTGTACAATACTGCAATTCTTGAAATAATTAACATTTGATTTTCCAAGCGATTCTAAAGGGGTTATATCCATCGTTTCATTATTATTGAATAGTACTCCGGCAGAATACCTGTCCCGCTCATCAATACATGCATTTGCAAATCCAAACAACAATGATACAATTAAAGAAATAATTGATGTCTTTTTCATACTACCTCCTGTTGAATGTATACTTTTTTTATCAATCAAACTACGCAGTCATTACTCACAATCATCTTTTAACTTATTTCGAAAATATAAGTTGAATACTATCTATACTATTTTCTCCTGTTAGATCAACCTGACGACTGACTGATAGCGGTAAGGACTTGATTCCACTCTCAATGGTATTGTTTACCCATGCAGTCACCCGGTATTTTCCGTCAGGAATATTTACAAATTGAAAGTCCGGTTCAGTTAAAACCTGCGAAAAAACAGTACCTTCACAGTAAACTAACACTCTGTTATTTTTCAAATCAACGCCAGCCGGTAGAACTACAGTACCTTTCAGAACATTACCTTCTGTTAAATTATCTGAAAGTGTATCCTTTTTTGATACAGCAACGTTAATAGACATAAATGCAACACTTTTTTTCGAATTTTGTTCTAACACCATGATATTATAAGTACCCGGCATCACTGCAAATTCAGTTTGCATATTTCTTCCTGTCAATATGGCAGAATCAATAAATCCGGTGTTGTGAACAGGACTGAAGGTTGAATTGTTCATGACAATACGTACTGCTACCAATGTGTCGCTCCTAACACTCACTGTAACTATCGTATCGGAAATTATTATCTGTGCATTCACAGTCTCTGTTGCACCGCCTGCAATCAGTGCCCCATCATTCTTACTACAGGTACATAGCAGACAAGCTACTAAGACTACTACTCCCAACCTCTTCATGCCTCACCAAATCCTTTACACAAAGGAAACAGTTGTATATTCAATTGAATTACCTTGTCTGATTTGATCGTTTGTTTAGCGATACTCATTATATCAGCTCTGCACTGTTCAATCCTTTTTTTAATCATTTCAACACCTTCACTGTCAGTACTCAGTGTAATCGTTGAAATATCCCGTTCCTCTTTTTTGACATCATGCAGTGCTTTTTCGGCAAGTAAAATCATTTCATTATGATATCTTCTCAGTACAGAACCATCAATTTTTGATCCTGCACTTGTCAAAAGAGGATTAGCGTATTCAAATGCATCATCACCTGTTTTCCTGACAAACCCCAACCGTTCAAGAAGGGCTATTGATGATTGAACCTCTGTTTTTGATATTTTAGGAAGTATATTTTCAGATATTATTTTATTAATGTCCTTTTTTTTCCCCAATATGACAAGCATCTCCCGTACGACAGCATTATACCAGTGACTATAATATTCCTGCTGATCAATTGTCTCGCTTTGCACCGATGATGGGCGTAGTTTTATCAATGTTTCAAAAGCAAGCGTTCTTTCCGGTGTATCTACAGCCTGATTAAACCGTACCAGCGTAATAAAATATTCGCTCTCCCTTTTTGTCATCTTTAATACGCCACACAATTTGGCAGCATTTTCAATTGAAATATTTCTTTTGCCATTTATTACAAGAGATAGAAATCCCGATGATGCCACACCGATTTTTGATGATATCCAGCGATATGAAAACCAGGAATCCTGCTTCTGACGCTTAGCAATCAATTCCTTTAAAAGCTTCCGGTAGTCAAGTGATTCAAACATGTTATCCATATATATGACCTTTTCTTCGTATCCTTACTATAGTATACCTTCTGATTCTGACTTAAACAACGCCTTGCATACAATTTGTGCTTTCTTTCAGTAAGCACAATAAACCATATAAAATATATATATTTCATTTATTATCATATTGTTACACTACTTATTAACAATTGTTCCAACATATTTTTCTGCGTCTTTAGAAAGCATACAATGTTCTAATTTTCATACTGACACGAGACGCCAATCACTATAGAACATGAATTATATTTCAGATTATGAAAGAAAAAATTCTAAACCGTTTCTTGCGGTATGTAAAAATAAATACACAGTCTGATACGCACAGCACCACGTTTCCATCAACTCGTGGTCAGTTTGATCTTGCCAATATTCTTGTTGATGAATTACAATCACTTGGTATCGGTGATGCCTATGTTAATGAGCATTGCTACGTATTTGCAACACTTCGTTCAAACTGCATGACAACCGAACCGGTAATTGCGCTCTTTGCCCACCTTGATACATCACCGGAAGTATCAGGCGCAAAGGTAAATCCTCAGGTAATAGCACATTATAATGGTGAGGATATCATCCTTCCTAATAACCCGTCAGTAATTATTTCTGTTTCCGAGAATCCTCATCTTAAAGAATCTATCGGACATACTATTGTTACCACGGATGGAACTACGCTGCTTGGCTCTGATGACAAAGCGGGAATAACTGCTATCATGTCATGCGTTGAGTATTTAATTGCTAATCCCGGCATAAAACATGGTGATATCAGGATCTGCTTTACACCCGATGAAGAAACCGGTAATGGAATTTCAAATTTCAGCATGGATGAACTCCGGGCTGATTTTGGATACACTATTGATGGCGGCTTTATTGGAGAGCTTAACAAAGAAACATTTTCTGCAGATTCTGCAACAATTGAATTCAAGGGTGTTGACATGCATCCAGGTTATGCAAAGGATAAAATGATTAACAGCATGAAAGCACTTGCATTTTTCCTGGAACAACTTCCCGACCAGCTTGCTCCGGAGCATACATCCGGTTATGAACCATACATTCATCCTGCCACAATTCATGGATCCGTATCATTATCCCAAATTAACCTTCTACTCCGTGATTTTTCAGATGATGGTCTTCAGAGATTACACACTTTTGTCGATACGATTATCAGACGCACACAGCAAAAATTCCCTGAAACGTCAATTACCGTTTCCTATAAAGAATCATACAGAAACATGGCCCGGACACTTGCATTGTATCCGCATATTACTGAGCGGGTTGAAAAAGCAGCTATTAAAGCAGGACTGAATCCATATTGGATTCCAATTCGGGGCGGCACTGATGGATCAAAACTTACTGCACTGGGATTACCGACTCCTAATATTTTCACAGCAGCCTGCAATGCACATAGTTTAACAGAGTGGCAATCCATTGACGGCCTCGTGAATGTTGTTGACACATTGATAAATCTTGTGAGTATATCAACCTGAATATTTTGTATTTAAGAAATAGTCTCTTCACGATTTGTTTTTAATTACTTCTCTATTTCAAGCTCTTTAAGCTTTCGTGACAAGTTGCTCTGGGCCATTCCAATAGCTCTTGCTGTAGCAGTAATATTCCAGGTATTTTTTTCAAGGGCTTTTCTCAGAAATTCCTTTTCAAACTGAATTCTGGCAATTCTAAAATCCATCATTGTATCATTTCCATCTGTATACATCATTACGGATTCATCATTTACATTGTGATTTGTACTTTCCAGACGTTTTTCCCGTTGGGCATCAATAGCATCACACGTAATTTCATCATGATCTGCATAGACCGCCAGTCTTGTAATCAAATTCTTCAGCTCCCGTACATTTCCTGGATACTCGATTTCCTGAAGCAGATCACGTGCACCCTTTGAGAATTTTTTTGTCATACCAAGTTCTTTACATATTTGCATAAGAAAATGTTCTGCGAGTGGAATAATATCCTCTTTTCGCTGAGCAAGACCTGGAACCTTAAGAACAAATGCACTTATTCTGTACCACAGATCATGACGAAATTTTCCTTCCTTTACAAGCAATTCTATATTCTTGTGTGTCGCACAAACGATCCGTACATCAACCTTGACATTAGCAGTACTTCCGAGTCTTGAGAATATGCCATTTTCAAGTACGCGCAGCATCTTTGCCTGAATCTGTATATCCATATCAGCAATTTCATCAATGAACAGTGTCCCACCATTTGCAAGTTCAAAACAACCCTCACGTTTTTTATCTGCACCGGTGAATGCACCCTTTTCGTGCCCAAACAGCTCATCTTCCGCAAGTGTCAATGGCATTGATGCAGCATTGGTTGCAATAAACGGTCCATTTGACCGCGGGCCATTATAATGTAAATGACGTGCAAGAAGGTCTTTTCCGGAACCTGATGGTCCCGTGATTACAACTGTTTCCTTTATGTAAGAAAGTTTTGATGCCTGTATGTAAAGTTGTTTCATCGCCTGTGAACTCAAAACAAGATCACCATTACCCGTAACCGCCTTCTGGTTCAGTTTCTTCCTGAGTTGAACTCCTTCAAGAGCATTTCTCACACAAGTACGAACCTGTAATAGCCGTAATGGTTTTTCAAGAAAATCATGTGCACCCAGTTTAAATGCTTCTTTTGCAAGTGCTACCGTTCCAAAACCAGTAATCATTACAACGGGCAATGATGGATTGGCAGACTTAATTTTTTTCAGAACTTCAATACCATTATCGCTTCCGAGTTTAATATCAATTATTGCCATGTCAATATCAGATGTCAAACACATCAGGATTTCTTTTTCATCTGATGCACACACAACGTCATAGCCGTCCTCGGTAAATATTTCCTCTAATGTCAATCTAATTTCAGATTCATCATCAGCCACAAGGATCTTCATTTTTTCCTGTATTGACATAGTATATCCTGCCGTCTCCCTACATACTTGACTTTAAGAGTTTAATGCATAGTGTAACACCGTGATCGCCACTACCTGTTGATGACGTAAGGGTGATTGAACCGTTCATTGATTCTACTAATCGTTTAACAACAGGTAGTCCGAGACCGGTACCACCTTTTTTAAAGGTAATATATGGTATCCATACGCGTTCCAGATGTTCCTGGGGAATCCCACATCCATTATCACGAATACATATTACTGCATAGTTATCCAAATGTTCAACATCAACATACATTGTTGTTGCACCCGCCTCAATACTGTTTTTCCAGATATTTAGGAAAACCTGATTTACAAGATGTTTATCAGCGATTACTAGCGCCCCACCCGTACACACAGTTGTCACTACTTTTTGCATATCATCAGCAATGCTTCTGATTAATTCACCAATTTCAAATTTTGTAAATGATGGCTCTGCATCCCTGGCGAAACTCCTGAAATCATTCACAAGCCGTTCAAGATTGCCTACCTGTAAACTTATTCGTTCTACAAATCTGACTATCTCCTCTCTTGTTATATCACCACCATTATCAAACCGGTCAGTAATTCTATCAAGAGTCAATTGTATTGGTGTCAGGGGATTCTTAATTTCATGGGCCATAACACGCGCAATGTCCCTCCATGCATTTTCCATACCCCGTGCATGCGCTTTTTCCCGAAGCTTTACAAGCTCCTTCTGCATTGTAATCATGGACATTTCAAGTTTTCCCAGTGCTCCACCCTCTCTATTAACAATCGTTACATCAATGCCGTTTCCTATTTTGTCTGCTGCAACAGCAAGGTTTTTTAATGGCCTTGTTAATTTTCTCAGTGACCACACTGCAAAACAAAACAACAACGCGAATAATCCGATAGCCATCAGTAACATTGCGAAGGACTGTTCTTCAACGATATATGGAATTAAAGCCTGCCATTGACGATTTCTTTCAATGGATAGAGATATTTTTCTGTTAAGAGAATCATTGTCAACTCTGATAAACGAACGTAGAAGTGGCTCAAGATTTGAATCAGCACTTAATTCCAGCGTATTTTTTAATTTGTTGACAAGTACATTTTGGAGAGGAATAGCAACCATTACCAGTAACAGGATTGCAATAATTATTATTTTCCACTCAATCTCTAGATTCTTGAAAAAATTGAACATTTCAGCTGTTGCTCTTTTTACCTGTTTCGCTGTGCAGGAATAACTGTTGATGGATCAAAACCAAGGCTGACTCTCTGTTGTCCCCAGACTCTGCTCATGTCTACAACTTTGTTAAGTCGTTCTGCCTTACTGGGCATAATCGTTACATCAACTTTACACGCACTCGCTCCATTTGGCACTTCAATCTCCCATCGACAATAATCCCGTAATGCAAGATTAATAAGGGAGTAGTCTTTTGACCTCCTGATTGCCCTCTCATTTGAATCGGTAAAGTTATATGTGTAACGTACCATATCAAAATTGAGTGTCCTGAAAAAATATACCGTATCGGATTTATTTGAAAAATGAAGTATCCTGTACTGCAACGGAATACCGGCATCAACAAGCTGTTCAAGTTGTTTATTCCAGCCGATATCGAGTTTACATTTAAATATAACCACCTCAGGTGTCCGATAATCATGAAAATCAATACCAATAGAAGCCTTCTCCGTCTGAGGAGAAAGCCAGTGTGCAAAAAATAGAAAAAAACCCACTAATCCGTCACGAACGCCATTCATTAATCAATTTACACTTTCCCAAACTGTCTGGTACTATTACCGTTTTATAGTATCTCCGATGAATTCACTTTATTAAAAGTGGCATCAAAATAGTTGTATACAATGATTATACTCCTCACTTCCCACTTCTCACTTCTCACTTCTCACTTCCGGCCTCAATCCTACCCGATATTCCCAAGTGTGATTCTGAAGCGAAGCCCTGGAACTACAGTCATAAATCCTTTACATCCAGGAATATCAAATCCATTGACAGAAAAAAGAAATGATCCATTGACATCAGCACCAATATGCATCCAGGGAAGCAGGGTAACGGTAAATCCGCTGTGAAGATTAACACCGGAATAAGGAGCTTTCGCTTCTTCTTCATTCTCCTCGATTTCATCACTGATTGTTTTCCATGGATCACCCGTTGTACCTTTAGTAACGGTCAGACTTCCGAAACCTATTGTTCCGCCGACAAGGTAATTCATATTGTTCTTTACAAATGCTTTTTCAATCATGAATCCGCCAAAACTATGCGATACACTCAGAAATATTGAAGTGTCACCACTTGTTGCACTTGTAAACTCATACTCACCACCCCATCCACTTATACCGATGCGGACACCGTTGCCAAGACCTCCATACACAGAACCTCCCACAAGCAGTAGCGGTTTGTAGGAACCATCAATATCAGTAAACAAATAACGCCTTAGCGTATTGTCATTTCTAACCAGTTTCTGCACTGGTTTCGTTGACAATGCAGCGATGATCGGACTTACAGTGATTCCTCCGCCATATCCCTGTACCCTTGACTTTGTTAATGATCTGCTGAATGATTGACGAATATTTGACAGTTTTTTTGATACAACAGTAGCATCAATGGTGTCGTCATCATCGTCATCTTTTCTAACTGTCAAAATAACAGTCTTCTTCAAAGAATCATTCCTGTTGTCTGCTGCAACCGATGTGTCAACACCGGCAGTATCATTTTTTAATGTTTGTAACGATTGTATCGTGTCGCCAGCACTCACATCCTCTGTCACTTCAGTTATCGAATCGGCGGTAATGATACTGTACTGTATAACCACCATACTGATTGCCATTGCCAGTTTATTCATAATTTTCTCCATTTGTACATCTCCGGATTACCTATAGCTAAGGATGCATTTTTTATGTTGATGATCCGAATGCAAGTCTCAAACGAACAGAGGGGTTAGCTGTCCAGAAACCTCCATAACGGGAATTGAAACCTCTTGATGAGTAATAAAAGAGTGTTGAGCCATCAATACCCGCATGAAGCCACTTTGTAAATGAATAGGTAAAACCGCCTCTGATATCAAATGCCCAGGCAGCTGCGCCAAGATAACGGTCATCAGTTTCATCACTTTCATTATCATCCCACCAGGAAGTATCGGAATAATTATCATTTGATGACGAATAGAATGCTCCATTCCCTTCCTTTCGTTCTTCAATTACAAGAATGCCACCACCACCGATCATTCCACCGACATACAGATTAAGCTTTTCTATTTTAAAACTTTTTTCTGTCACCAGTCCTATGTGGCCAAACAAAACATGCATCTTAATCGTCGAATCAATTAACGAGTCTCTACCTCTCGCAATATCCGCAGGTGATGAACGTGTTGTCCAGGTATCCCCATAAAATCCTCCATATCCACCCCAGGCTCCCAATCCCAAACGCATTCCATTTCGGCGCTGTCCTGCATATCCCATAAAGCCAATGGTTGTCAGCACATCTTCATCAAAATCAAATCCACCTATGTCAATAGTGCTTTTTACAACTTTTTCAACCGGTTCAAGATTAAATTTCATTAATCCGATTTCAAAAACTCCCGAACCACCTGTTCGCATATCATATGGAACCGTGTCAGTAGTAATCTCAATTTCTTCCTGCTCTTCATCCTTTTCATCATCGTCATCACAATACGCACTGAAAAACAGGGCCGTCACGCCAATCATCAGTAATGCAATTTTTCTATACATGATACCTCCTGTTAAAAATCCATTTCTTATGAATGATCTTTATTAAAATCAAATCTTGTGCCATAAACAGATGTTTTTGTAACCGGTTGTATTTATTAAAGATTAATCACAACGCCAATGATTTTTTTAACAACGACATTGTATATTTATATCAAATCTATATAGTATAAAATATCTATATGATATGAGTTTACTATGGTAATGCAGATATCGAGTGATACAGGTACAGGAGTCTGAAAATCCCTCGCACTACTATACTATCAGGATTTTTGTTTCGCCTGTTCTTTAGCAATAAATTCTGCGATGGTGTTAATTGACTTAATAATGAAACGTCCCAGATTCTGATCATCAATATGTACCTTGTAATTTCTCTGAAGCGCCATAACCAGCTCAAGTGCATCAACTGAATCAATTCCAAGTCTGCCTTCGAAAAGATTTTCATCATTGTCGATCTCATCAGGTGTAACATCAGGAATTTTCAATGTGTCAATCACAAGTTTTTTAAGTTCCAGTTTCAGCTCATCTGATACGTTCATATTATGTCAATCCTTTATTTACTCAATGTTACGCGTATCTTACTTTACAATTTTTCCAAGCTCTTTAAAAAAAGCTTCTTCATAATCCGCCCTCGCCAGAATTAATGATTCAAGCTCTTTCATTTTTGTACTGTCAAGCTCACGATTCTTTCCGATGCGGGCTACAAAAAGAGAGATCTCTCTCCATTTATCCCCGTTATCCATCATTTTTTTTGACATATCAGAAAGCGATTCATTATTAAGCAGCTTTGATGCCTCCTGGAGAAATGATGCATACATGAAACGAAATCCGGCACCACCCGTTCCACGCTCTTCAAGGGTCACATGAATCATCATGATTTCGTGGCTCAGATGATCTGTATCGCGTGTACGTGTCTGCCACTTTGTCACTTCATGAGCAAATTTCCGGATACCTTTTACACCAAGAAATGGAATCGGAATCTTTGTCATATTAAAAACAACCTGCCTGATTCCTGCATGGATCTGTTTTTTCCAATTGATTTCCGAATCGGGTATTACCGATAGAGGATAAAAGGTAAAACCTCTGGGTGCAAGTGACCCTTTTGTAAAACGGGCTATCGCCATTGATTCTGAAGACAGCTTGACTATTGATGGATAATAACTGTCACTGACAAGATAATCATTACCTTCCTTACCAACCACCGTGATAAAGTGACCGTTAAAATGCGCTTTCATATATTTGGGAATATAGTCCATATAAAACATATCCACCTGTACTGCATGGGGAATATTCTTAATAAGCAGTAAATTGGTATACTCAAACGCATCCTTATCGTCAGTAAAATGTTTCTTTACCAGTTTGACACCAAGTCGCTTTTCAATCTGTGCACGCATATCACCCGGTTTTGACCGGACTACAAATTGAGGAAATGTAAACTGCGGTGTATCAAGATAGGCAAAAAAGAATGCGCCGGAAACACCAAACACCATCGGCTCACTAATATGTAATCCTTTGTGATTTAACAGGGCTGTAAGAGTTCCGGACTCACAATGTGCAGCCATTCTGTGATTAAATGGTATCCCGCTCATTTTGTCTCCTTAACAACAGACAATGCTGTTACATAGGGATTTCTTGTTTTTTCCTGTTTCGGTATGTAATGCGTTGCGGAAGGAATCTGAATCTGAAACATATCCGCTAGCGTAACGCCAAAAACAGCTGCATATTTTTGCATCATGGCAATGCTAATCCTGCTGAAGTATCTTAATTCCTGATGTTTCCTCACCATTTTTGGACTGATTCCAATCCGTGATGCCACCTCTGCTGTGCTGACATCAACCGTGATCATATAATAGGCTATCGGGCTGATTTCTCCATCTGTCAACTTTTTGGTTGTTGTCGCAATTAATTTTTCCCGTTTTTCCCAAAAATCATCAACATAGTTTTTTGTAAGAAATGACCCTGTCTGAAGCGGACCATACTCTCCATCACTCTTTTCTACATACAGTAACAGCTGATGACTCTCGAATTCAATCTTAGCCTCATTTTCCTTCATTTTTTTCTCCATCAGGAATAGTTGCTAACAGATGTTATTTAAGCTATTAAATATAATTTTTGGCTTTAATGACTGGCTTACAGATATATAAAATTACTGTATTATCCTGGTATCGGAATGGTCCGGATCAAACACAGCTCAGAGAAAGTGCGTTCTGCCAGTCTGGTATAATGAATGCAATTTCCTCCAGACTGTAGCAACATCTGTTTTAAATAATGCATACAGGAGCTAAAGATAGTTAATCCCTGTATATATATTAATTAATGCATCTTATTACCAAGGAACAGATATGTTAAAATCACCATCTCCTAAATCCATGCTCACAAAAACCGGTCCCGCAATGGCATCACTTGTTTTCGATGCTAACCTGTCACCGATTACCGTTATCGGTACTGATACAATCAGGGAGAGTTTTGATGATGCCGCACTTCAACAGGCAATAAATGCACGTTCATCACCGGGTGTTACTGATGTCATTGTCAACCCGGATGCTCATGTCGGTTATGGTGCTCCGATCGGCTGCGTTCTTGCATCACCGACACATATTTATCCGGGTCCTGTCGGAGTTGATATTAAATGTTCGATGAGTCTTCTTCAGCTTGATCTTGACTCATCAGCAATAGCCGATAAAAAAGTACGTCGTGCGCTTATTAATGCAATCACAGAGCGTACACCGACCGGTCCTGGTCAGGGGCAGCGTGATGTAAAAAAATCGCGAAGAATTTCTAAACAGACCGCAATTAAAGCAGTTACCGAAGGTGCATCAAAAGAGGTGTGTGAGACTCTTTCAATACCCGATTCGTGGCCGTGTCGCTGTGAGGATTCTTTTCATGGTGGACATTCCGGTACATCAGACGGGCTTCTTGAGCGACTTGACACAATCATCAGGACAAACGTTTTTAAACACCTTGATGAAAAGTTGTCGCAACTTGGATCATACGGGGGAGGAAACCATTTTGGAGAATGCGAAATAGTTGAACTCGAAAAAAATGCTTCATCGCTGAAAACGGCTGACGTTTTCGGCCTTCTTGACAACAACGTTGCATTTCTTTCACATTGCGGTTCGCGTGGATTTGGAAATATTCTCGCAACCAATCAATTCAAGGTTTTAAGAGAGCATTTTGAAAACAATAACATACCACTTCCGGCAAATGATCGTGAGCTTGTCTATGCTCCGATTGACACAAAGGAGGCTAATGCATATCTTGACGACATGTCACTCGGAGCCAATTTTGCAACAGTAAACCACCTCCTTATTAACTCCCTTGTTCTGGAAGCATTTCAGGAAGTTATTCCGGGAGTGAAAGGTAATCTTGTCTACTTTATCAGTCATAATATTACCAGAAAAGAAATTTACAACAATCGCTCGACCTGGGTGCATAGAAAAGGTGCCACAAGAGCATTTCCGGCTAATCATGCCGGGCTTGCAGGTACACCATTCGCAACAACCGGACATCCGATTTTATTACCCGGAAACCCGGTATCAGGATCGGTGGTGATGGTTGCAAAGGAAGGTGCAGTAAAGAGTTGTTATAGTGTAAATCACGGAGCAGGGCGTCAGATGAGCCGCAAGGCTGCTTTTCGTGACCTTGATCAGGTAGCAATCGATAGGGAGTTTACATCGAGTGATATCATTACCAATTGCCGGATCTATCCGAAAGATGAAGCTCCCGCAGCCTATAAAGATTTTAACGAAGTGGTAAAAAGCGTAGAACTTGCCGGACTTGCATCAACGGTCGCACGGTTGAAAGCAACCTTTGTTATTAAAGATTCATCGGGTGCCGATGATTAGTGGCTTTTTAAGTAACTCCTGGAAATAATTGAATTAATTAAACGTTATTTAATGCCGATGTTATACCTACACCGGCAACTTACCTATTTCTCTAAAGGTAACCCTTCATTAATCCAGGACTTAATCCCTCTGTTCAAGTGAAGTAAATTTGTAAACCCTTGTTTTGTTAGAATTTGTATTGCAACAATACTTCTATTTCCACTTCTGCAATACACAAACAATGGCTTGTTTTTATACGTATTAAGCTCATTAACACGATCAGCAAGCTCATAAATCGGAATCAAAACCGCCCCCGGAATTCTTCCCTCCTGATACTCTGCCGGTGTCCGGACATCAAGGATAAAAATGGATGTATCCTTGAGTATTTCAGCAGCTTCTTTACCCGACAGGTTTTTTATTTTTGCCTTACCAACAGCTTTATACTCAATAACTTTCAATGTCGTAATCAATTGATTTTCTTTTGAATAAACCTGAAAGTTTCCTGTATCAGCAGCTGTAAAGCGGATATATTTTATTGAATCTCTTTCTTTACATGATGCGCCAGAAATGGATACCGAGCACACCGGAAACAGCCTTTTTAAAAATTGCATCTCAAGAGCATCACCCCGATATACTTTAATAGTGTCTTTAGGAGATGATGAAAAGAACTGAATAATTCGTACACCCTGATCTAAGACTCCATCTACATTCTGGGAATTAGCTTCCTTTTGTGATGCTGTGCAAAACAGCATTATCGCTGCAACAATCAGTACTGTGCTCTGTTTGCTGATTTTCATAAATATCCTCCCGTTGTATTACAAGTATTCAATACTTATTAGCTCCACACCTGTCGACTTTAAACTGTTAACATTTTTTACAAGTATATATCATTCCATTAAACGATTTCAACGTTCTTCATAAACATTTAAGGCAATCAGTTGGTGTTTAATAGGAGAAAAATGAATAATTCCCAACACTACAGTGTTCAGAATGGCAAGAAAAACGGCCATAATCCGTTATCCAGACCATGGCCGTCTCGTTGCGTATTTACCACTTAGTAAATTCTCAATCAGTCAATATACCCTTTTGCCTTAATCAGTTCTGCCGTAAGAATCGCACCACCTGCAGCACCGCGCACTGTATTATGATGCAAACCGACAAAACGGAGATCAAGCAGATTACATCCGCGAAGACGGCCGGTAACAACTGCCATTGCTTTGTCAAGATCACGATCTTTCTGCGGTTGAGGACGGTTTGCCTCTTCTCTGTAAATTATCGGCTGAACCGGTGCACTTGGAAGATTGAGTTCCTGAGGTACAGAACGGAAATTTTTCCACAATGCCAACACTTCATCAACTGATGGTTTTTTGCCATCAAAGCCAACGCTTACACATGCTGTATGCCCGTTAATTACAGGAACACGGTTGCAATGTGCAGTAATTTTCATTGATGCATCCGGGACAATCTGACTGCCATCAATTTTTCCAAGTACTTTCAATGGTTCCTTTTCGGACTTTTCCTCTTCACCACCGATATATGGAATAATATTATCAACGATATCATACGCTGACGGGCCGGGATATCCTGCACCGCTGAGCGCCTGAAGTGTCGTGATAAACATTTTGTCAATTTTGTATCCAGCTTGCAGCATCGCGTATATTGGTGTCATATAACTCTGAATACTACAGTTTGATTTTACCGCCAAAAGGCCCTTTGACCACCCACGGTTTTTACGCTGAAGTGGAATTATGTCAAGATGCCCATGGTTGATCTCAGGAATCACCATTGGGACATCAGGTGTCCAGCGATGCGGTGAGTTGTTTGACACAACAGCAAAACCTTCAGCTGCATACGCAAGTTCAAGTGCTGTAATAGCATCCTTTTCCATTTCCACTGCAGAAAAGACAAGTTGACATTTTCCCTTTGCACCGGCAATATTGCTGGCATCCTGAACGACAATTTTTCCAATGCTTTCAGGAATCATGGTATTCATATGCCATCTGCCGCTAACAGCCTCATTATAGGTCTGACCGGCAGATTTCGGTGATGCCGCAAGATAGGTTACTTCAAACCATGGATGATTTGCAAGTAACCGGATGAAATTCTGACCTACCATTCCAGTAGCACCAAGAATACCAACCTGAATTTTCTGAGACATGATAACTCCCTGCATGACACATTAGTGATAATTGCATGATCCGCTGCGTCAAGTCCCCTGGTCATGCATAAAAAAAGGGACCCGACATTCGGCGGGCCCCTTGATTTTATTTACAGTATTTTATACACCTATAATCAATAAACCCGCACCCGTTTCTTGAGTCGTTTACTTGTAGTCTGAGGTTTTATTGTTGTTATTGTATTTTTCATAATTAATTCCATTACTTTTCTGCTATGATTATAAAATACGACGTTCGTTTAAAAAAAACAACCCCTTTTTTTAAATATTACATTTTCGAATACTCTTCTGAACACAATTACCATGCGAAAAGCATTTATACATGAATTATCATAGTACTATTCAAAGCGTTTTCTCCAGTAACTGTCCAATGAAATACGGGGGAATAAAGTAGATATTCTTACCATGTAGTATCTCCTTTTTATATCTGCCGGTATAAACAACGTAACCATTCTCAACTGCAAACCTATTCATATAATCAAGCATCTGATACAGTGTCTGCGTTTTCACCGACAATGATGACTTCACTTCCAAAGGAATTCTCGCGGCATCCTTTATTACTGCAAAGTCGAGTTCCGTTGCTATTTTATTTGATGACTTGTAAGATTGTATGGCTTGTATACTTCCCGAATAACTGACACACTCCTGAAGCACTGCATTTTCCAGCAACATTGCAGATACCTGATCTCCTTTACCAAACTGAACAGGCATTAACCGGGTTAAAAGAAAATTTGCGATTCCGGTATCATATAGATATTTTTTTGAGCTATATCCCTTTGTTGACAATTGTGCAGCCTGGCTTCGAATAGAATACAACAGATGCCATGAATTTAATGCTTCCAGCACAAGGGGTAAAATTGTTCTGTAAGCCGGCGAGTCCGTTGACAATAGTGTCGAATTTTGAGTCGGAGAACATATATGTGCAGCCACTTCACGCATCACCGTCTCTACGATCCGCCCATATTGTGCATGTCGGCCTATCTTATCCTTTTCCGGATGTATAAATCTGTCTGCATCACGGTATAGGTTATTCAGAATTGATTCAAAATACATTATAAGATCCTGCTTCATACGATACGCATTTACTATTCCGGGCAATCCGCCAATTTGCATGAAAACTCTGAATTCGTCAAGTATAAGTGTGTGAATTGTTTCCGGTATATTTTCAATATCATTTATATACTCAAGATAATTTTCCTTTTTTGAAAACCTTAGAAACTCCCTGAAATTCAATGGCCGAACAATTATTTCAACAGTCCTGCCAACAGGCATTGGCATTCCCCGTTGATACAAATTTGCCAGCAATGAACCTAATAATATTACTTTCTGTTTTATCCAAGTCCTATGCATCTCCATTATAAATTTACAAATAGACTCTGATGCCTGCGCTTCATCAATAATTAATATCCGGCTCCCATCCGGCTCAAATCCAAATACAGTTTTAAGCACACGTTCAAATTCATCAAATGTTTTTGACTCACGTAAAGCAATTATCTCACGCTGCTCATCCCATAAATTTATTATTAATTTAGGTTTGCTAAATTCAACATTCTCAACAAGAGTTGTTTTTCCCGTTTGCCTTGCCCCCGCCAGAAGCAATACCTCATTTGAATCTGATTCAATATAGCTGATTATTTTATGTTCAATCGAACGAGTTACATATGTCATCATCATCCCTCCAGGCATTACAGATACTGTTTTTTGCCTTAAACATGGAAATTTCCACATTTATAATTCAATATACTCAATATTCGGCGAATTTATGTAATTATTTACATAAATTCGCTGATTTTTATGCGCATATTTACATAAATTCGCTGATTTTTTGTATGATATTGATTTTACTGAGATTTTAACAGTATATCACCAACGCTGCCGGGCTGCAGGAGAATCTATACTTTTATCGCACGTGAAATTTAATTAAAGGGAGATTCGAACCTTGGATTATCCGGGATGAAACAACGGTGTTAAAATTAACAAGAAGTTAAAGAAAACAACGTTTTGAATAAAATAGAATCATCCTGATCAACTGTGTATTACCCTCTATACGCTATCGCATCAACCTGGAATGAAATTCCGTCCCTGAGAAATTTTGTTTCATAGGCCTTTCTGGAAGGATATTTACCATTAAATCTTTGTTTTATTACATTTCCTAAAAATTGGATATCAAAAATATTCTTAAATAGACAATCCATTTTTACAACTGATTCTAAATTCAGGTTTACTAGTTTCAATCTATTTTCTAAAGCGTCAAATGCTCCATTTATTTGATTCTCTATTGCTTGTCCTTCATTACCCATACAATAACTGATAAAAATAAAATCACCGGCTACAACAACTCCTGAATGCGCCCATTCCTCACTTGTTTCAATTCGCTGTATATCAAGCATAAAGTTCTCCTTGTCACTTATATGGCACCATTGAAAGTGCTTGTAATCGTCATGTTAACACTTAAAATAATATTTTGGAATGTTTTATTCAAAGAAGCCGATGAGATCTATTAACATAGCGTCCCGCATTTTTAAAATAGAGTATCAGGACAGTATATGGAAAAGCCATAGTGACAAGATGAATAAAAATCAGATATGATGATTCAAATGCAAACTGTAGTTTTAGTGTCATTGTCAGATTAAATCCTATCATTACTGCATATGGCACAAAATACCAAAGGTCAATTTTAACATTTTGGTATTTTTTACTACGCCAAAACAGCAGGACAAAAACCACCGGTATAAACCCAAGAGTTATTATTATTGCAGCTATTCTTAAGATGTCAAACGTCCCTTCAGAAAAGTTAAGAGGGAACCAGACTATGCCGTTTAAATATGTATTGAGTACTATTTGCAAAATTTTTACTATAACAGCATAAAGAATCCAACCTGCCGCAAGTTGAAGTACTGCATGCCTTAGTACGATCTTCTCTTTGTGTTCAATATCCCAGATTCTGCCAAAAAGGAATACTACGGTAAAAACTGCCAGAAACCACCCTATATAATTATATACCGGTACCGTAAACAACACTGGACCCGTTGTTGCCTGCCATTCCCATATAGTTTCAGCACCATTGACCAGATGATAGTTCACCACTGATGGATCAATCCATAGATCTGTCAGCAGCCCAAAAAGACCACAAAGAAATGATTTAGTCAGCAGCGATGATTTCGAAAATACTTGCGAAACAAGATAATAATAAACATATATCCACAAAAACCATCCGATCCCGATCATGAGGGGAACATCGAAGAACCATATGAGTCCAACCCCGTAATCATAAGAATCTCCTAGAATTTTTAATTTGCCGAGTATAACCCAGAGTGATTCCAGCCCGGCCATAAATATTGACGCTGTAAAAAAGAGAAGACTGGCTCTTGTTTTACCAAGTTTTTTGCTGCAATGTATTAATAATGGTATCAGAAGCAGAATACTGATCAGATCAATGCTGATACTGTTTTTAAGGCTGAAAGAACTTTTTAGTTCTGTAGTAGTATAATGGACAATGGTTGATATAACAGTAATAAAAATAAATAGGAGAGGAAGGTACCGCAGAGCAAAGGTGTTGATTCTTGAATTATACACAACCTCTCCTCAAACTGAAAAACCATATAGTGTACGATCTGTCCATCCAGTCTGTACACATAAAAAATTCTACAATCAGTATTTGTAAATTTCCATAGTTTTCTTATTGATTGTTCTGAGAGACCGGCTATTTATTTTATAGTACAATGTACCATAAAGATTAAACAGCAGACTGTCTAACTGACAATCCGCCATCAATTCTATCAATGGTTATGACCATCATGTTTACTATGCGCGCTATGATCATGACCATCATTTTCATGATGCTCTGATTTTGCCTTATCTGCGGATACTTTTTTCTCACATCCCGAAAATGCAACAACACCGACTATACACAATGCAAGTACCATACATAATGACTTACGTACCATAGAACTCCCTTTTTAAATGTTTAAAGTTACTCCTGAATTTATTTAATCATTTATCATAGTATAACAGTGTACAATAATCACTGACATGCTAAGAAAATACTCAATTCTACCACGCTTCTTATCAAACCGCAGAATCCCCGTATTCTCCGGTACTAATCCGTATCGCTTCATCAACATTTGAAACATACACTTTTCCATCAGCACGCAATCCGCTGTGGGCGCTCTCAACTATTGCTGTTGTAACCGCATCCAATAGTTTATCAACACAAAACACTTCAAGCTTTACATGAGGAACAGACCCGATCGTACTGTCAACTATGTGTACCGGTCCGATATTGTTTCTGCTTCTTCCGAAACCTCTTACCGGAAACACACTTGCTCCGGTAAGCCCGTCGATTTCATGCAGTCTTTCGATAACATCATGAAGACGTGCAGATTTAATAAATGCCTCTACTTTTTTCATATCGTTATTCTTTCTTTTTAATATTACTGCTTTTAAACAGCACTTGTAGTATCCACAACAATTTTTGGCGCAAACCATTCGTATAATACAGGAATCAGTACCAGTGTGAGAAATGTTGATGAAATCAGTCCATAGACAACAACAGTAGCAAGAGGCCGTTGCACTTCAGCACCGATACCGCTGCTAAACAACATCGGAATCAGCCCTAGGACTGTTGTAAACGCAGTCATAAGGACTGGTCTCAAACGTAACGAACATGCCTGCAGTACGGCATCACGGGTAGCAACCCCCTCATCCCTGAGTTGATTGATATATGATACCAGTACAAGGCCATTCTGTACTGCTATTCCAAACAATGCAATAAATCCGATAGCGGCTGGTACAGAAAGATATTCTTTTGTAAAGTACAGTCCCAGTATTCCACCAATAAGTGCAAGTGGCACATTGAGATAGATCAACACTGCACTTCTCAGAGATTTAAGCGACATAAATAGCAAAAGAAAAATTAGTGCCAGTGCAACAGGAACTATTATTCCAAGTTTTTTCATTGCACGCTGCTGATTCTCAAATTGTCCACCATACACAATATGATACCCGGCCGGGAGTTTTATTTTTTGGTCAATAATAGTCCGGATATCCTCAACAACACCTCCCAGATCTCTTCCCCGTACATTTGCCGTTACATTCCATCGACGCTGATTATTTTCCCTGTTGATCTGGATCGGTCCAAGGTAGTTATTGACACGTGCAACCTGTGATAAAGGAATCTGCAAACCATCCGCTGATGTTACAAGAATATTTTCTATATCCTCTTTCGTGCTTCTGAAATGTTCATCATACCGTACCTCTATACCAAACCGGCGTGCATCAAGAAACACCTGATCTACTACTTCACCACCAATGGCCACCTCAACAATTGTCAAAATATCATCAACATTGACACCATACCGTGTACACGCATCGCGATCGACATTGATCTGAAGCTGAGGTTGACCATAACTCTGTTCCGTTGCAAGATCAACAAGTCCATCAACTCCTTCAATGTACTCTTTTACCTCCTCAGCAATACTCTTAAGCACCATGATATCCTCGCCATGAACCTTTATTGCAAGTTGCGTTTTAACACCTGATAAAAGCTCATCAAACATATTTTGTATTGGTTGTGAAAAATTCAACTGGATACCAGGATACTCTTTAAGCCGCTTATTTATTGCATCAATGATTTCCTGCTTGGTTTGAAATTGTTCCCATTCTTTCTGCGGTTTTAGCATAATCTGAATATGTGCAGTATTTACAGGGTGAGGATGACTTCCTGCTTCCGGTCTTCCTATCTTACCTATCGTTTTATCAACATCTCCGAGTTCTTTGATAATACGTTCAATCTTCATGATTGTCTCCGTGGCTTTTACAAGTGATATCGAGGGAGCCATAGTGACATTCAACTGAATCGCACCTTCCTCAAGCGTTGGAATAAACTCTGTTCCAAGTTTCGGAATCATTGTCAAGGAAAGTATGAACAGCACACATGTAACAGCAATAACAACTACTTTATACCGGATCAGTTGTATGAGAATTTTTTTGTAAAGTTCTTTTGCAAGACCAAGCAGCTTCATTTCACGGGCAGCTTTTTTACCAACAAGCAGTGAAGACAGAACTGGAGCAAAAAATATTGCTGCAACAAGAGACCCTGCAAGTGCGAAAATAATTGTATATGCCATTGGCTTAAACATCTTACCTTCAACACCCTCAAGTGTTAATATTGGCAGAAATACAATTATTATTATACCAACAGAAAACAGTATGGGACGAGCCACTTCGTTACCTGCGGAGATAATAGTTTCAGCAACACTCTGCTGCTTGTACTTTCTTTCTGATAGATGCCTATTGATATTTTCAACAATAACGATTGATGCATCACCAAGCATTCCGATAGCAATAGCAATCCCACCAAGTGACATTAGATTTGCCGACATATTGGTAATACCCATTGTTATGAACGCTATCATTGCACAAACCGGAAGTGAAAGTGCCACAATGAATGCACTCCGAACATTTCCTAAGAACACTATGAGAACAAGTATTACCAGCAACCCACCCTGCCATAGTGCACTCGTTACTGTGGAAATTGCTTTGTCAACAAGTACATTCTGGCTGTAATATGGTACAAGCTTTACACCAGGTGGTAATGATCTTTCCAGTTCAGGTATTTTATTATTGAGTTTTTCGATTACCTTCGATGTATTGGTGCCATAAAGTTTCATTACAATTCCAGCCACGACTTCATCGGTACCATTAATGGTAACTACACCTCGCCGGGTCTCTTTTCCGTAAACCACATCTGCAACATCACCAATACGTACCGGAATACCTTTAATAGTTTTAATCTGCGTTTGTTTCAAATCACTCAACCTATTATATAATCCAACACCTCGAACGAGGTATTCCTCGGCACCGGTTACAATAAACTGTCCACCTGTATTTCTGTTATTTGACGTAATAGCAGAAACGACTTCATCAAGTGCAACACCGTATTTTGTCAAGGCATCAGGATTTACTTTTACCTGGTATTGCAATACATACCCGCCCATAGAGAGTATTTCTGTAACACCCTGAACCGATTGAAGCTGATATTTTACAATCCAGTCATTTACCTCACGTAAATACGATAAAGTGTCCTTTCCGCCCGTATTTATTTTTGAACCTGCAGTGAGATAGTACATAAATACTTCACCAAGACCACTTGAGATTGGCCCCAGTGATGGACGTTCCTCCAGCTCAGGCAGCTCTGCTGACGACAATCGTTCGGATACAATCTGACGAGCGAAATACATGTTAACATTATCATTAAAATAAACATATATTACCGCCATTCCAAAAGCTGATGTTGATTTCACCTGCTTTACACCCGGCAATCCGTTCATAGCAGATTCAATAGGAAATGTAATCAACCGTTCTACCTCTTCTGGTGCCATACCGTGAACTTCGGCAAAAATCGGTACCATTACCGGAGAAATATCCGGAAATGCATCAGTAGGAAGGTTTTTGTAATGATACGCTCCAAATACAAGAACTGCGATCATTGACAATACTATAAGAAGCCGGTTTCTGAGACTTATTATAAATAAAGTGTTCATCGTTACTTTTGTCCTCTCAATGGTTATGTCCTGCGTGTTCACCAAGTGCTGATGTTACAATCTGAGCCTTTAATTCAAATGCGCCATTACTGACATACCGTGTTCCATTCGTTATCCCCTGAAGAATAACAATATTATCTGAATCACTTTCACCAGTCTCAACACTCACCTGCCTGTATGTATTCTTCTTCTCTTCTATAAAAACTACCGCTTTGTCATTAACAATTTGAACAGCCTCTTTTTTTACAAGTACCCCCATCGCTCCGTTACCGCTTTGTACAGTTGCATTTACAAAGGCACCTGGCCGCCACACCTTTTTTGGATTTGGTAAAACAACACGTGCGGTCACTCTTCTTGTTTCTGAGTCAATCATCGGTGTAATGTATCTGATAACCCCTTCAGTTGTTAAATTGTTTCCCGACATGGTAAGTATTACTTTTTGACCAACATTTACCTTGTGCGCATCCTTGATATATACCGACAAGTTTACCCAAACGGTATTCATATCTGCAATCACATAAATACTTTCATCACTTGATACATGTTCCCCGGGAACAATATGCTTTTTTATAACCCACCCGGCAATAGATGACTTACAAGAATAGTGTGACATGCTTTCATTGCTTTCAATCACAGCAACAATGTCACCAGCATTTACAAAATCACCAATATTATATTTTGCCTCTTTAGCAATACCACTGAATCGTGGTGTAACATGTATCATTTTCTCTTCATTAAATGATATCTCACCATTTAAAACTATTTTCTCTTTTATGCTACCTACGGCTGCCTCACTGACAACAATTCCGGCAAGTTTTACCGCTGTATCACTAAGCGTAATCTCATTGGCATGAATATCCTTTTCTTCTCCGGCATGTGATGCATGTTCATCTGCATTACCATGTCCGTGACCATCATCCATTTCTTTGCTTTCAACTTCGTCACTATGATTATGCCCTGCATGTGCATCATCTTTACTTTCACCGTCTGATACACTACTGGTTTCATGTGCATGAGCACTATGATCATGACCATCGTCATCTTTGTGATCTTTTTTATCATTTCCGCATCCAATAAACAGTATTCCGAGGACAACAAATACCATGACTTTTAATAATCGCATATATCCTTTACTCCCTTGTTACTTTAATACTTCCGGTTTAATTCCTGACTTTTCTGCTGCATCAATGGCAAGCATTGTACTATTCATTTCGTTATCAAGTAATTCCATCTTATAATCAAGCAGTTCCATCCTGATTTCCGATATATCACGAAACGATCCTTTTCCCTCTTTGTATATTGACACATACGTATTGTATTGTTTTATCAGTGATGGAATAATCGTATCACAGATCATTTTATTTTTCTTTTCCAACATCGATATTTGCCTGAAAATATTACTGATTTCACCAAGCGCCGTAGTCATCTCACTTTTATAACGTGATCGTAAAGCATTCTTCTGATGTTCTAGATCAGCCTGTTCACGGTCGACATTCCTGAATAACGGAAGGTCAATACTTACTTCTGCAGTAATCGAATTCTCTCTTTCAGTCCTGTTTCTGGTGTATTCAAGACCAATTGTCAGATCTTTTTTTGCTTCTGCTTTGACAAGTTTTTTTTCAGTATCAATTATTGTACACTCCGTATTGACTATCTCATATCCGTAACTTTTTTCCAGATTAGCAGCAATTTGCTTTATGTCTGGTAATACAAAATTCTCATTAATTGAAGCATCAACAGACATTAATAATGCAGAGTCTGCTGGTGACAAACTACAAAAGTGGGCACGGGCACGCTCAACATCCATCATCAAATCAAAACGTTGCATACGGTATTTTTCAAGGTCAAGTTTTGCTTTCAGGGCATCCGTATGCATTATTGCTCCTGCATCAACGTACCTTTGTATCAGTGTATCAAGAATGAGACTCTCTGCAATTATAGAATCAACAATTTGAACTTTTTGTAACCCAAACAGCACAGGCAGATAACGCCTGGATGCTTCAATTTGTAGTACATGTTCCAGTCGGATCTTCTCCATTTTTTTTAGATCAATTTTTTTTCCAAAAAGTTCCTTTCGGATACGTTGCTTTATACCTCGCTCAAAAGTCTGTTCAATACCGAAACCAAACTCATTTAAACCGATACAATCAACTGACGTTGACACATTTGGATCCAGATGCTGTTTTGATTTGGAACGTAATGTATCCAGACCCTTTATTTCGCTGTCAATTGCTGAAATCAATGGGTTTTCTGGTATAAGTTTATTAACTGCATCTGTAAAAGAAATTTTGTTATCTCCAAAAACTAATACTCCTGACAATAATACACTATATATAGGTATCAGACGTACGACTCCCATCAGGTAAACTCCTTATCATTGTAATCGTTCACACTATAATTACAGATAATTATTTATTTGAGGATACATTTTACATATAACTGCATCAGACTATTCTGAATTCTAAATGTTTCTGCATTACAATATCAGAGTAAATACAATAGACCTTACACAGCTATTACATGCAGATGGTATCCATAACAATCGTTTTTGTATAATTTTTAATGAGGATTTTTCAGATTCGTAAAACCTGAAGATTCTGCTTATGAAGGTATTTTCGTGGAGAATCAAAAGAAATAATACTTTTTATCAATGAAGAACATATTGCACACTGGATCGAGTTGTGCGAACGGTAAACAATATCATTGGTAATAACATAATCCCGAACCCGCTGTAGAGACTGTGTCGAGGTAATCTGTTGATCAGTACATCTATTATGTTCACATTGACTTGTATCACATGAATGTACACTGCTTTCACATGAATGACTATCACAGTCAGAAAATAACGAGCGGATCTCCCCGACATTTCCGTGATCATCAATACAAGAAACTAACGATCCGGATAAACCGAGTACTACAATTAATGATAGAGAAATTAATGTGTTAAACATATTTACGTGCTTAAAAACCGTGTTTTTATTCAATTTCTTCATTGTATTTATTCGTATATATAATACCATTTATTGCTTATCTTTTCAGATATATTTTCAACCGGACCTCAAAATCAGGTTACGTCCAACTTAACTTAATTTTATAATGAATTTCCGCCTTTTTTTCATTATGTTATTATGAGTGGTTGTAAAATTGTTTTCAACCTTAACCTGATTTACGACTACTAAGTATACAGTTTATTATTTAGAACAGTGATAAATCACACATAAAATACTTGTTGTATAATCTTTATCGATAGTTTTTCTTAACATTATACTTGGGACCTTTATGTATAGAATACTTTTTCAAACAATGCTAATCACCGCAATCACACTATTTATATGTCAAGCAGGACAATTCGATTTCTTTCAGGCTGCAAAAGGAAACATAACGTATACTCTTAGCAAAGTATCCAATCCGACAACAGATCAGGCTGACGCCTACGCAAGAATTACAAAAGCTATGGATTCTGCCCTAAGCTTTTATAACACGTATACGTCACTTTCGCGTAACCTATATATAGTTTATGAACCATCAGTCGCCACTGCCGATGGTAATTCGAATGGAACAATCCGTTTTGGCAGCAACAGGGCATATATGGTCACAGCAACCGCTATGCATGAAATGGGACATGTATTTGGAGTAGGAACAACCTCAAACTATAAGAATCTCGTTGTGAACGGTGTATTTACAGGTAAGAATGCAACTGATACCCTGAAAGCATTAACGAACGATAACACAGCCGTACTCAAAGGTGATGCAACTCATTTCTGGCCTTATGGACTAAACTATGCCAGTGAGGCCAAATCTGTCAACGACTACATCTTTCATGCCCGTATTGTTAATGCAATGCAGAAAGATTTTTATTCATCAACAAAGGTTTCACATAGTAACACCACTACCAATACAAAAAAAAGTACTAGCATTTACAGTGATGTACTTCAATGCACACTTGAATCGGAAACATCAGTCAGTCTCAGTGTATTTTCGCTTAATGGGAAAAAACTCTTTAAAATGGAGAGTGGAGCACTACCAGCCGGATCCCATACTATCAAGCTGTCGGAACTACCATTACCATCAGGTAATTATTGGTATAAAGTCACAACCGGGAATCGGGAATTCTCCGGAATGTTTCACTTTAAATAGCCTCCGGCCAACAGTGTGATTATAAGCTATTAGCAAACTCGAGAAATCATACGTTGCTATCAGTTTATTAAACTTCTGAGCAGATATACTTTACCGCTGGATCACCAGGCTTTAAACACATATTGATTTATCGGCAGTACAAGCATTCCACCAACATCAATATCTTTCTTCACTCTACGAAAAACGATGTCCGTTCGTACAAACAATATATCACCAGCAAAAAAACCGACTTTTGGTACTGGTGTTATTTTTCCGTTTTCTTCTTTATAAAATGCAAGCCCGATTCCGCTGCCTCCCACAAAAAAGCCCTTGAATAAACCTCCCTCAAAGTCAAGATAACGGTAATCAAGATCGCTGAATGTATGTTCAATACAAGACCTTTTTCCAAATGTCAAATTTACAAAACCCATATCGGCGATGTGATGTTGTGATGGATTATAAGCGATGCCTGCACCGATTTTTAAATTTATTGTTTGAATTTTACGACTATTCCAGGCCAGCATTAATCCTGGAGAGATATAAGGAATAAACTCTCCGGCAAAAGTGAGTGCGCATAACAACAACAAATTTATTGGTATTCTGCAGTTGAATATTCTAAAATTCACGACCCTGTTCCCTGCCTTCGTGTCCAAATCAGTAAACGACAATTACCAAAATACAAAACTGCAGCGCTGTACCACAATTCTTTGTGCCAATAGTCTTTCTCCTGTCCTGTTAAATATACCATTACCGTTTATTCATGTTTAGTAAATATCATTTATTTCTTAATTTACTGTATTCAATTGAATTCTCAGATTTAATCTGACTGAATACATTTTTTAAAAAAAAATACAATTATTTTTAAAATACTGTTTACATATAATACTATCTTCCATTGGTATATTTCCAGATTTGCAATAGACTTTATTGTTGTTTATTAGAACACACCACGAAAAATTTTGAAGGACAGCTTTTTTGTTGTTAAACGTAACTAATTGATATAAAATGCGTTATAAAACATCATCCAAAATCTGAATCAAATTATCAGGTAATCATATTAAATTATTTATTGATTTTCACAATTTTTTCGTTATATTAAGTTTATAACGAACTTGATTATTTTCTTTTAAACGCGATTGGTTATAGTATGAATACAATCTATGTCAAAAATGCTCACTGGATATCGACTCAAAAAATTATTGATGGCCATGATGGTATTCTGTCTGTTGCTAACGAAATGGATAATATTCCATTTGACATTAAAAGGGTCTATTACATTTATAATCTTATTAATCATCGCAACGTTATGCGTGGAAAGCATGCACACAAATCGCTTGAACAAGTGATGTTCTGTTTAAATGGACAGTGCACCGTTACTCTTGATGATGGTAACAGAGAGCAGAATATTATCCTTGATCAACCGAACAACGGTATTTTTCTTGGTACTAATCTATGGCATACAATGCAGGAATTCAACAGCAACTGTATACTTCTTGTTTTCGCATCTCAACTATATAACGAAGATGATTATATACGCAATTATGATGAATTTCTTGAGACTGTAAAAGCTCCTCGTCTTATAAGTCACACAATCAATTAAACACCGGTTTTTCTTACATTTATCAGTTACCTTTCAAAATCTTAAATCACAGGGGGCTGATTTAAAGGTTGTTATGGTTTTCAAAATAACCTATTAATATAATCTATAAGAACACTTTTAGAATAACCTGACAATTATGCAGGCATTTTAGATCAACAGGATATCAAGGAATTAATGAGATCAATCCCCTTTTCCAACCTCAGACTTCAGCAGGAACGTCTTGGTACTTCTATTCAATGCGCTGTCAGCGATGTTATTAACAGCGGATGGTATCTTCTTGGTAACAAACTCGCCGAGTTTGAGCAACAGTTTGCATTCTACAATGGAAATAACTACTGTGCCGGTGTTGCATCAGGTACGGATGCAATTACACTTTCATTGTTAGCACTTGGAATATTACCCGGTGATGAAGTAATTACTACGGACATTACTGCCTACCCGACAATTACCGGAATTGTTAACGCACAGGCAACACCGGTTCCTGTGGATATTGACAGTACGACAGGTCTGATTGATCCTTCAAAAATCGAACAATCAATTACCCTGAAAACGAAAGCCCTGGTTGTTGTACACTTATATGGACAATGTTGTGATATGGATACTATCACGGCATTATGTAAAAAACATGCTCTTTTTCTCATTGAAGATTGTGCACAGGCTGCAGGGGCGCTTTATTATGGTAAAAAAGCCGGTACCTTTGGCAACTGTAGTGCTTTCTCGTTTTATCCAACGAAAAACCTTGGTGCACTTGGTGATGCAGGTGCGATTGTTACTGATAATGTTGATTTATACACAAAAATTACCGAACTGCGTAATTACGGTCAAAAAAACCGATACATCCATGATTCGCACGGAATTAACAGCCGCCTTGATGAAATTCAGGCAGCAGTTCTTTCTGTCAAATTATCACATCTTGACAGCTGGAATAAACGCCGAAACGAGATCGCTTTACAATACCGAAACAGATTAACATCAGTTCAATGCCTTAAACAGGAATCATACAATTATCACAATTATCACCTTTTTATTATTCGCCATAACCAGCGTGATCTGCTTTCAAAATACCTTGCTGAAAATGGTATCCAGACATTGATTCATTATCCGGTTCCTGTCCATCGCCAGAAAGCATTTCCATATATGTTACATGAACGATTTACAAATGCGGTCGACTTTGCAGATACGATTTTGAGTCTCCCGCTCTACCCTGAACTCAGTGACAGCGATGTAGATTACATTATTTCCATTGTAAATTCTTTTGAAAGTAGGATAACATGTTAACACTTTCAATTGTAATACCAGTATACAGGGGTGAAAAAAGTATTGGTGCATTAACAGATACACTGATAATGTCATTGTCCGACAAATATAAACTTGAGATACTACTCGTATGTGACTTTTCTCCTGACAATTCCGAAGCAGTCGGAATATCACTTTTTAAAAAATATCCCGATATTGTAAAGTTCTATAGCCTGGCAAAAAATGTTGGCGAACATAATGCTGTGATGGCCGGATTGAACCAGTCAACCGGAGATTGGGTGGTCATTATGGATGATGACTTTCAGAATCCTGTCAGTGAGGTTGTGAAACTGGTAGACTTTGCAAAAGACAGTAACTACGATGTTGTCTACTCCTATTATGATGAGAAGCATCACTCACTTTTCAGAAACCTTGGTAGCTGGATTAATGATAAATTTGCAAATGTCATGTTGAAAAAACCCAGAGACTTGTATTTGTCAAGTTTCAAAATCATGAACAGATTTCTTGTCAATGAGGTAATCAGGTACACATCACCGTATCCCTACATTGATGGAATCATTCTCAACACTACCGGATCAATCGGTAAAATCAAATTGGAGCATCATGCACGGAAAAACGGTAAATCTGGATACACCTTAAAAAAACTGATCTCTCTGTGGTTAAATATGTTTACCAACTTTTCTGTATTACCGCTAAGAATCTCAGCGCTGCTTGGTTTTATCTTTGCCTTTTTTGGATTTATAATTGGAATCGAGGTTGTTTTCGAAAAATTCTTCAGCTCGTCACTTCCGCCCGGCTACTCACTGATTTTAATCATATTTTCAGTATTTACAGGAATCCAGCTTATTGCAATCGGCATGGTAGGGGAGTATCTTGGTCGAATGTTCCTGAGCCAGAATAAAAAGCCGCAGTTTACAATCAGAAAGGCATTTACTACAGATGAACCACAGAAAACAGGCAAATCTCAGTCACTATAAGAAGGCATTTTTATCACTGGCAAACCTGTTAAATAGCTCAGCTGCGAAAATAGTTACCTGTAAAGCCGATAACTGTAAAATTGTGTATCAAACAGCCGTTTTGCAGGATCATTAAGGAGTTCTTTCAGTTCAATCAGATCCACCCCGATCCTTCTTTCCGTGCAGACATCAATTGTCGTAATCAGCAAACTCCCGCTTTCGTTAAGTGAGCATTGCATCTTTCTTCCCATGCACCTGGCATCATCCTGGCTGTATTCGTATTTTGCATATAACCACTTTGGTGTACCACCGGAGGAACCTAAAAACAACGCAACGGCTGCCTCCCATTTGTCAAACCAATCACCGCCACTTGCCTTAACAAGTACGAACATTCCATCACTGCCTGACCGTGAAACCTCAACTTTGTCAATAACACCATTGTAGAAATAGATGCTCTCATTAAACAGATCCTGTGGTTCCCACACTGTAAATTTATTAGGTCGTTGTTCATTCACCGCAGCAAACATCACCGGTGAAATTCCTGACTCTGATCTGTTTTCTGGTATTTCGAGCGCTGCGAAACGGGTTCGTTCATTGGGAATTTTAGTAGCAGCTTGCTCTTCCCAGATATCAACATGCCTGTCCGTTGACATGTTTACATTACGCGAATCAGTACAGGTTATAGTAATCGGTTGTACAGAAGTCACCTTATAAATGATCTGCTCTTGCCCAATCTGTTCCTGTGACCATATACTTGCAACAGTCAGAATGAAAAGCATGAATACATATCTTAAATTCAATTTCATAACTCCCCCCCAACTATTAACCATAGACCATGGTTTTTAAAGAATCCCTATATAATGATACAATCGAAAATGCTGCTTTAACATTTCTATTTTGTAAAATCCGTTCAGATTTTTATAACTTTAATCGGGTATGTTTTTAATCAATTCCATATTTTTTTAAAAATTAATGTGATACACACTTCGGTAGATTACCTTCCCTTAAACCTATTTGGCGCAGTTGACCACTATACTGAATTGTATGATATTCATATGTTAATGGTTTTAGTATACGGAAATGGAATTGAAGACAGTACGCAATACCGGAATACTATTCATGAAGGAGCCTGATGGCAACAGAAAGCAATTTGTAATTGTTCAACAGATTACAATTCTGCACCTTATGCAGCAGCGGCTTTTAGGATAATACTGAATTAAACAATCTTTTTCTAATTCAAACAATACAGGACATATGCCCGATATGCTTATACCATCCATACTCGTAAACGAACATTATGAAGACCGTTACTTTGACGTTGTTAATGCAATACACGAGGCAAAGCAGGTTTTTTTCAGAGGGGCAAAAATAATCGAAAAACTGGCTGTTCAAGATACACTGATTATCGGGGAAACCGGTTTTGGAAGTGGCAGAATGCTCCTTGCATTTCTCGACTACCTTAAGGATAATGCAATTACAAACAAGCGAATAATCTGGAATTCCGTCGAACTGCACCCCCTCTCACTAAAGCGAATTCGAGAGATCCTTAATTGTTTTAGCGATACACATGCTGAACTCATAACCCTTCTGACCAGTCATTACGAGAGTCTTCATATTAATGGTAACGGATGGTATTTCTGTACAATCGAAACAGGTTCCTGCTCTCTTGAACTCAGACTGCGTATCGGAGAGGCACTTGAAATGGTAACAGAACTTGATAGACCTTGCTGTGCATGGTTTCTGGATGGGCATGGACCAAAAAAAAATCCGCTGATATGGCGACAGGAACTCCTTAATGCAATAGGCACTAAAACCTCTGCCAATGGTACTTTTGCCACGTACACTGTTGCCGGAATTGTTAAACGGGGATTACAAAATGCAGGTTTTACTATTTCGACAATGCCAGGATGCGGTGGAAAAAAAGAATCCTTGTGCGGATGGAAATAAAAAAAGCTTCAGTTGTTACACTGAAGCCTTATAGTAATTGCCGCCTCGCAGAATCGAACTGCGGACACACGGATTTTCAGTTCGTTATTCTAACAAATCTTAATTTATTATATATTAAAGTATTACAAAAATTATACCCTTTATCTTTCATTTGATTTACCCCCTATTATTAGCATTTTAGCTATTATTCAACAAGTAATATGTGTCAAAGTGTGTCAGTAAAATGAAAATTAAATTTGCTTATTTATGCTTTAAATTCAATTTACATACATATATATTCTATTAATTATAGTTTATCATTAGTTAAATGAAGGGATGATTAAATGAAAATTATTCTATGGATTATCAGTATAATTATAGGATCAATCATTTACATTAATCTTGAGCATGGTTTTGTTGGGTTAGTTATTAGTGTATTATCTATAGTGCTGATACAAACCCTTATGAAAAAGGTCTTTTTTAGAAAGCTATATACAAATTCAGTTGCAGGAATGATGAAAGCCAATAATTTATTTGCTGATAAAGTTTTTGCTTCTACAGCAAAAGAATTTGTGGATTCATTTTTTGAAATGTATAGTGAGATTAAGGATACAAAAAAATTTAAAAGTGATACTGATTTACACCTAAATGTTTTATATGAGAACCCTGATGAAATTAAAGAAGCTACATTTAGAGATAATCTTGAAAAGTGCTGTTCAACAATTGAAGGTACGTGTTACTTTGGAGTATTATATCTACGTAGTGATACAAAAAGTCTATCTAAATTTCGTGCGAGACAGCTTATAGAATACATTGACAATGAACTTTACAAAAGAGATATACCGAGACAACCAATAAGTCAAAAAGAAGAAATTTTAAAAACCCTTGGTCTTGATACTGTTGAAATATGAGAGATATAGTTATTGATGCAGTCAGATTGCTAATTAATTATGATAGTGACTTAATCGAAAACGCTACTAAAGAAGAAGCGATAAATCACCAATTAGCGAATCATTTAGAAAGATTACTAATTGATAGAGGTGTTTCATTTGGACATGTTGATATTGAATATGATAAGTATTTAGAAGATGAAAAAAAAATATCAAATGGTAAATCTATACGCCCCGATATTATAGTACACCAAAGAAGAAGTGGAAAAAATAATAACCTTATTGTTATAGAAGCAAAAAAAAACTATTCAAATGATTGGGATGAAAGAAAGATAATTGATTTAGTAGATAGCCCACATTACGCTTATTCATTTGGAGCGTTGATTTCATATTTACCTACAAGGAACTATATAAAACTTAAATTTTATTCAGGATCAGACAATTGGGAGATTGGGTGGATGGATAAAACTAATTTAACATACCAAGTTGGTGATAGGTATAAACGATCGACCAATTAAGAGAAAGGATTCTTATGCCTGACTGGGTAAAAATAACGGTTACTACCTTGGAGCGTGACAGAATTATTACGGAATATTCTAACAGTTGTCTTGCTAATGGCTGCCAAAATGGTTCTATGATACTTTCGGAAGTTACAGTTAGCGGAGACATTGCTTTATATTTTTCACCCGAAGCCTATACTGCTTTTTCTACATTTGTAAATTATTTTGTAGTTGAATATGTTGATCGACCAATTATTAATAGAAACGGTTCTATCGGATTTTTGTCGGGAGACATAATATCATTCAATGAAACTTTTGGTTAAACGTTTCTTGCCTATTAAGACTTGTATCATAAACAATACTTTTCTTTACTGACAGATAATAAAAAGAATATTTGACTTTTCTACCAATTTTTGTTACAATAATAGTTAAGAAACTCATATCAAAATCAAAGTGACATAAAGGGGTGTTTATGAAAATAGGGTATGCGAGAGTGAGTACGGCAGACCAAAACCTTGACCTTCAATTGGACGCCCTTAAACAAGCCAATAGCGACAAAATATATACAGACATGGCAAGCGGAGCCAAAACAGACAGGCAAGGTCTTAAACAGGCGTTAGAAAACCTTCGGTCAGGTGATACACTGATTGTATATAAACTTGATAGAATCGGTAGGTCGTTAAAAGACCTGATAAGTATTATTACTGATTTGACAGAACGTAGTATTCAAATTTTTTCAATAAAAGATAATATTGATACTTCTACGGCTTCGGGAATGCTTATGTTAAACATGCTTTGTGTGTTGGCTGACTATGAACGCACCTTGATTCGGGAACGTACAACAGCAGGACTTGTCGCAGCAAGGGCAAGGGGCAGAGTGGGTGGTAGACCTTCAGTACTGTCCGCAAAACAGATCAAGACAGCACGGGCTTTATATGACAGTAAATCGGTCACTATCGATGATATATGTAAACAGATTGGCTGTAGTAAACCTACCTTCTACCGTCAAGTAGTTAATAAAGTCGCATAATATACCAATCAAGGTTTAATAAGTTTGGTATTATTTCAAAATTTTTTTTACAACAGTAAATTGACAACTTGTTCAAAAACCCTATAATATACCAATGAAAACCTGAAAGTTTGATATTATTTCGAAATATATTTTTTGTCGTTTTATTACCCTTATTGTAAATTTACAGATACCCCCCTTTGTTTAAAAAGTATGTTATACCCCCTTTTAAATCAATAAGATACAAATGTGTTTACCCTATGGAATCGTTGTAAAAAAGATGAAACCAAGGTACCAAAGACACATTAATATACCTTAATACCGGATTCCCGATTATTCTTACAGGGTGGAGGGGGGTATTTCAGCGCCCCCCCCTTACAATGCCTATATCTTGTGGTGTAATATGTCTGATACCACTATTCTTTGTAGCAATACTTTCTATTGTGGTTGCACCTGCTTCAAACCACTGTATTTTGTACACGATATTTCTGTATAAATAATAAATTACTATATACAGAAATCGAAAATCAATTTATTCTTTAACAAGGGGGAAAACCTTATGGAACAGGAACAAAAAAGAATTAATGTCCGGGTATGGTCACAAAACTATGACAATCTAAAAGAATTTTGTAAGGAACGTGGTATCACTGTAACAACAGCAATCAACATGACCATACAAAATGTATTAGCGCAATGGGAACCTGCCCCAAAAAGCGAATATCAAATGTATCGTGATTGGTTACGGGAGAATGGCAAGAAGGCTTCTAATGACTAAACCACGTCAACAAGCTACATTAATAGGGGACCTACCAAAATCTATATATATAGGGTACATATTCGAGATATATTAATAGTGTACCTTTCGGAAAACTGATCTTGGGAGCCGTTTCTAATAGTGGACCTTTTAGAATAGTGCTAGTATAAAGAAAGTCTTAAAAGTAAAAAGAAAAAGTAATTGAAGAGTAAAGTACTGAAGATTAAAATTGATAGAATGTTAAGATAGCAGGAAGCGTGAGATTGGTATTGTCAAGGTGTAGATTCTCAAATTAAACCAGTCTAAATTATCGAATTATTCCCATCCATATTCTAACATAAAATCAGGGTAAACTGTCTCGCATAAAAAAGCACTCTGCTACTTAAAGTAAACCAGAGTGCTTA
>JAEWVR010000016.1 GCA_023459055.1 Fibrobacterota bacterium | reverse complement strand
GCTTTACTGCACGGGGTTTTCACCCGTTGGATTCCATCCGTATATTTCAGTAACATCATCCCTGATGTTACATCCCAATACGCCAGACTTTGGCTGGCGCCATCAAGCTTAAGTTAACGACATTGACGGGGTGGTGAGGCCAATACCGTTCACAAGATCCTTGGTGTTATGAATATGATAAGTTCCTTTTTAACAGTACGGGAGTACTTCCACTTGAACAGATATTTTAATAGAGGAATATCACCCAGAAGCGGTACTTTTCTTTCGACAACATTCTTTTTTGATTGTAATAGGCCTGAAATTCGTACAGTTTGACGATCCTTGAGACGCACCAGAGCGGACGACTGTTTTACATCAACAACAGGTGCAGTTGAACCATTTTGTGAAACCTCAGTCGATACCAGATCCGAAATCAATGGATCTATTCCAAGTGTCACCCATCCATCACCTGAAATTTGCGGTGTTACAGAAAGTACTACTCCTACGGTTATTACCCGTACCGCCTCCTGTACTTCCCTCACGGACGTTGTTGGATTTACAGTAACACTTGCAGAAAAGAATGGCATATCTGTACCAACCTTGACAAGTGCAGGCTGGTTATTAATAGTAACAACTCTCGGTTGGCTCACCGTACGAACCTCACCCTGTTCTTTCAGTGCATCAATAATCATAGTTACATTCTTTTCAAACGTAGCATCAAGAGATAATGTGGATGCTTTATAGTCCGGATTGTCAATTACAAGTTCTGTTGCAGCATTGATAATACCAGTGTACCCTTTTTCAGTTAATGTCGCACCAATCCTGCTCCAGTTTACACCAAGACTGTTATCCTTATTAAGTGTTACTTCATAAATTCGTGCAGTAATCTCAACCTGACGTGTAGCAGCACTGACAACTATTTCCAGATAACGTTGCAATGCGTCAAGTGATGCATCAGAATCAGTAACCGATACAACTCCTGCCATCCTGTTAATAACCAGCATCGCACCAGGCGATACCATCATTTTTAATTGCTCCTCAAGTTCCTGCCAGAAAAAGATATCATCACCGGTTGATAATTGTACCGAACCCGCCTCGCCCGATGCAGATGATGAAAAGCTTGCAGAACTTGATCCCTGCCCTGATCTCTTTAAACGCGGATAATTAATGGTAAAAATTCGTGTACCAGGTGTTTTTGTAACGGTCAACATGGTTGGTGGCTTTTCGTTTGCACTGCTTTTCGAAATTGATTCTGATGGAACTATTGGATGTATTTTTAACGTATTGCCACTAATACTCCAGCTCAATCTTTTTTCATTAAGTAAAATACTCATAGCATTGTCAAGTGTTACCTTATTAAAATTAACGCTGATTTTATCCTTATTATCAATTTTCATATCAAGCGAGAAACCGTTTGACACAGCAAACATCTGAAGTGCAGTAGAAAGTCCGACGTTTTCTGCTTTAAAAGAGTACATTTTAAGTGTATCCGAAACACTATGCATTGTGTCTACGGGTATTGAATCTGAGATTACAGCAGACGATACCGTTTCCATCGATTCATTCTGCGAAACCGAAAATGTCCACATTGTCGAAAGCAGTACTACGAACAGTTTTTCTTTCATAGAAGACCTCATTATTTCAAGTGAAGAATCCTGATACCGTTTTTCCCTGATATTATAACAGAATCAGGATCAATCTTTTTAACTATGCCAAGACTGCAGGTATCACCTTCATGACACACTGAATTACCGATTAATGCGACTTTTTCAGTAATACCTATAGATATCGCTTTAAGTATTGATTTTTCCTTTACACGTCGATTCTTCACCACACTATTTACAGCAATTGCAACAGGAACATCAACGGATGTTGCGTTAGCTGCGCCTATTGATTCTTTATCATTGTCTGTATCGGTCCTCTTATTCTCGAATGGATCCCTTGATGTAGTACGCATCCACCCTTGCGTTTCTAACAAATTATTTTTTAGTAAATTTGTTACTTTTATTGTTTGTATACCATCCAGTGATAATGATTCCGGTTCAACCGGAATGTCAACCTGATCCTGTTGGACAATTGTCTCTTCAGGTACATCGTTATCAGTGAGTTCATCAGATTTCATAAAAGGGAGAATGTTGTTTACAAATACAAAACCGATAGCAATGAGTAGTAATGCCGTAACAACAAGCGGGTTCTTTAACAAGCCTTTTTTCATAATGTGATCCAGCCGGCAATTGACATATGTGCCTGATACAATCCATTATCATCACCGGTAAACTCAAGATGTTCAAGACTCAGCTTTATAACAGTATCAGAAGTAATAGCTTCAACAAATTTCATGACCGTTTCAAATTTCCTATCTCCCGGCACTGCACTGATTCTGAATAGTATTCTTTTGTAATGCTCACCACTCTGCGGATACATAACAAGAGGCGAGATCTCGTAGGACATCACTATTTTCCTTTTTACTGCTTCATTTCTGATACTTTCAAGTAAAACAGCAGCACTATCCCATCCCATTATAACATTATCATTGATTCGTTTCATTGTAACATCTATAAGGCTATCATTTACTTCTGTGGTAAGCAGTGCAATTGAATCCTGAAGAGAGAAAAAATGGCTGAGCAACTCTGCCCGCCTGTTTAATTTTGGAAATGAAAGATATGCATGAACGATCATCAGTGATGATACCAGAACCACCACAAGTGTAATTATTCTCGCAATATATGACTTTTTTTTGTCAAGTAACACCGTATCAATAAAATGTCTCATTTTATTCTTCCTTGAATCCGGAACACTTTCCCTTTTATCGCAGTTTCAAGTGTACTACCCTGTTGTAAATTGTCTATCCATTGCATCTTCCAGGGAATCTCAGGCTGAAAAAGGGATGGTTCCTTTTTTAACCTGCTTTCGAATGTGTCAAGCAATTGTGATGCAATCACAGGATTTCTTGGAGCAAATCCCTCTATTTGTATAAACCAGTTACCATCAGTTGAATCCCTGGTGATCATCATTCGGGACAAATTCAGATCGTTTGGAATATTATCCGCAACATAATTGGCAAACCATCCAGGTATAGGATCATTGTTCAACTTTTTAATAAAATCATCACGAATCTGATTTTGTATCATTTCAGTTTTTTTTGTTTCCATTGCCTGCCTGATACTCTGAAGTGAATCAATTGATGTTTCAATGCCGGATTCCACAATAGATTTCTCTGATTCGTATTTCATTTTAAGATATGATACTTCAATAGCACATGAAAACAATACTATCAATAAGACTGTAATAGCAGCATATATTGAGTATTTTCTTTTCTTATTAAGCCCTATCAGTTTTCTTGGAAGTAAATTATCTCTCCTGAACGGATTCATGTTTAGTGTAAATTTGCACCAATTGACATTTTCATTAATGACCGTCTTTTTAACATCTGCGATGTCACCTGCCAGGTCACTTGCTATTTGTGAATTCTGTCCAATAAACCGTATTTCCTGGACTGCACGATTATACTGCTGCTTTGTAAACAATACCGTACGTTGAATTTCACGGCCAAGTCGTTCAAGATTGCCATCACTATTATTGTACCAGCTATATGGTACCTCGCGTATCAGAAGAGGATGGTTTTTTCTTCCGACTACAATAAACGTACTTTCACCACCTGCAGCAACAACCATTTCAATCTGATTTTCTTTTTCAATTGTAAGCAGTTCCGGAGCAATCGCAGCCAGGGTCATCAGCAGCATTGGCTGATAACCAAATTTCGTGCAAAAATCTAAAAAAACCTGCCTATACACCTCTGGAACAAGATGAAGATAGATGTTATCCTCTTTGTCTGGAACCTTTATAGATGTGTATCCATATATATGAGTATTCCCCTTTGCCGCATGTGCTTTTCGCTCAAGAAACATTTCAAGTTCTGCCGGCTTCAATGGTTGTATTTTCAATAAAATAAAATCTATTGCAGGTGTAGCAGCACCAAAGGAGACTTCCTCCCCTTTAAAATTCAGTTTCTCAGGGATTAAACACATTTCAGAATATAATTGACTGGATTCAAGAATAAATGTTTCCGACTCCCACTCACGACTTGATGAACCCGAGACAACTATTGCAGATAATTTACCATGTATAAATTGAATAAGAAGTTTTTCATTAGTTTTTTTCATTGTCAATAACTCCACGTTGTTCCATCATAGATTATACCAACAGCTTTATTGACAACAATAGTACCTGCAGGGACAGCCCCCAGAAATAAATTAATTCTGGTACCATTTAGCAGGTACACTGTAAAGGTAGTGATGTTCAAACTTTTAACTATTGCGCCATTAATTGACCACCTGGGAACTCCTGACAATGATGTACAACTTATTGTCACAGGATAAAATAATGATGCAAGACTTATTCGTTCTATCCTGAATTTATTACCCGTAGTAAACCCGGCAGGAATGGTGCCCATCTGGTCCCATACAGCATCGAACTGTGCGTCTGTCAGTGCAGTAACAGGTGCTGCTCCTGATAAATTCGAAACAAGCAAAAATCTCATCTGGGCTGGAAATGCACCAGGTAAACTTCCCTGAGGGGTTATTCCAGCGGTGTACATTGCAGCCTGATCATAGGGTACAGAACCAATTCCGTTAGTAGAACGTAAAATCAATCGCCGCGTACCTGATCCCCTGTTGTTGAGTATTCTATTGCTGCTATTTTCTATAAATGGTGCAATGACAGTGTTCCATTGACCTGTTGCTGTACCAGGAATTATTTGATTTTCAGCAATATATTTTTTTAATGACAATGCAATTGTATTGAGTTCACTATCTTCAGCATCTGCAATTGCCCTTGTAATCTCACGGGAAATGTTTGGAACCAATGCTGATGCAATTATTGCAATAATTGTCAGCACGCCAATCATTTCTATAAGTGTGAACCCGTTTTTTTTATATGTCATCCGCCAAGCCCCTGAGAAATTGACATAATGGGCAATAGAATCGCAAGTGCTACTGCACCGATAATTCCTACCAATACAATAATAATCATAGGTTCAAGAATACTGAATACCCGCTTGACACGCCGTGGTACCTCTTCATCGTAATACATGGAAGCATGATTAAGTGAATTTTCAAGATCCCCCGATGCTTCACCGACTGCAAACATTCTAAGTACAAGTCCGTTAAACAATCCGCTGCTTTTTAATGATTCACTGAGCGTGATACCCTGCTGAACATCACTGGATGCCTTTATCAGTGCTTTTTGAAATAATGCATTACCAATAAAACCTTTACACAACTCTAAATTTTCCAGAACCGATATTCCAGCCCTGTGTAGAATTGCGAAGTTATGGGTAAACCGCGCCTGAATTAAAAGCCGTATAAGTGTACCGAATACAGGTAGTTCCAGCTTGACACTATCAGCTATAAGCATAAATTTTTGATTCTTTTTAATTATAAAATTATAGATAAGCGGTAGCGCAACACCCGCGATAATCCATAGGTACCATGTATTAATAGCCACATCGCTGATGAATACGATTATTTTTGTAATAAGCGGCAGTTCAAGTTTCATATCAATGAGTATTTTTGTGATTTTCGGTACTACATTTGAAAACAGATATAACACAAAAATTCCAAGTGCAATTGATAAAAACATCGGATATGTGGTTGCCTGCTTAACATCACCAGACACTCTCTCAAGCCATTCCAGATACGACTTAATTTCCTTAAATGCATTTGGAAGTGTACCAGTCTGCTCGCCTGCTTTGACAAGGTACACGAACTCATTTGTAAATACTTTAGGAAAACGGGCAAGTGACTCTGAAAGCGTTTTCCCGTTTTCAACTTCACTTTTAAGTGCTTCTGAAATGTATTTCATTGTTACATGCTGCGATTCAGCAGAATACTCTGAAAGCGCACCGGTTAATGACAGGCCGGCATCAGCAAGCGTTGCCATATAGATACAAAATTCTACCAGATCTCTCCGTAAAACTTTTTTGCCTGGTACTTTTGCACCCTTAAGCAAATTGGCATCTTCACTTATGTGCTGATGTATTTCCAGAAGGGCAACATTACGAATATCGAGATTGGATTCCGCCTCATTAAGATCTGATGCCTCAATGGTGGAGTACTGTTTCTGCCCTGATTTATCAATATAGCAATATGTAAAGCGTGGCATTATCCAACCACCTTGAAAAGATCATCAAGACTGCATATACCCGCGCGAGCCTTCTCTACACCATCATCACGCAACGTTCTCATTCCGCCTGCAATAGCAGCATGCATCACATCACTTTCGGTAATACCGTTAGCTATCTGTAAATTGTTTAATTTATCAATCTCAAGAATTTCGTATATTGCCACTCTGCCAAGATATCCGCTTTTATAACAATTATCACACCCGCGTCCATGCCTGAAATTATCATCAGGTTTAGTTATAATCTTAAACTTTTCAACATATTTTGCAATATTTACAGGTTCCGCGCGTTCTGAACAATATGGACAGATTTTTCGTACAAGACGCTGCGCAATTACTGCAATAAGTGTTGAACTTATTAGATATGGCTCCACGCCCATATTTATCAAACGTGGTACTGCTCCTGCTGCACTATTAGTATGAAGAGTTGACAAAACAAGATGGCCTGTTAATGCCGCACGAACTGCAAGTTGCGCAGTCTCTTCATCACGAATTTCTCCCACGAGAATGGTATCAGGATCCTGACGTAACAAAGCGCGCAGGCCACTTGCGAAACTCATTCCGATTTCTGAATTAATTTGTGTCTGCCGAATCATTGCAAGTGAATATTCGATGGGGTCTTCAAGGGTAAAGATACTCTGATGCACTGCGTCCATCTGGCTTAAGGCAGCATAGAGTGTTGTTGTCTTACCTGAACCAGTCGGGCCGGTAACAAGAATAATCCCATGAGGTTTATTTATTGCGCTTAACAGAATCTCTTTGTGATGTGCATTTATTCCAAGTGTGTCAAGATTCAAAACGACATTCGACTTGTCAAGTACACGCAGTACAATACTCTCTCCGAATTGGGTCGGCAGTGATGACGCTCTGAGGTCAATCTGTTTTCTTCCAAGCTGAAACACAATGCGCCCATCCTGAGGTAGTCTATGTTCGGTTACATCAAGACCACCCATAATTTTCAGACGTGCGATAATAACCGGCTGCACTGCTTTTGGAAGAATAATTTCCTGATGCAATATGCCATCAATCCGATAGCGCACTCTCAGTACCGCTTCTTCCGGTTCGATATGAATATCGGTGGTTCGTTTACGTACTGCGTGTGCAATTATCTGATCGACAAGCTGTATCACAGGAGCATCAGTTCCTGCTTTGTCACTTAGATGTGCCGGACCTGCCCGTAGTATAATATCAATTAAATTTTCGATTGTATTTGTTTGAATATACTTTTGATCTATTGCCTCGCCGATTGACTGTGCAGACGCAGCAACAACAGAAATTCTCAAACCCGTCATTTTTTCAAGCGCATCAAGCCCGATGATATCAAAGGTGTTTGCCATTGCGACGGTTAATTGTGCGCCTTCACGGTTAAGCGGTATCAACTGATGTTGACGCGCAAATTCAACGGGAACAAGCCGTAGAACATCAGAATCAATAACTGCCCTTACAACATCAACAAATTCAGTCTGAAGATCATTTGCAAGTAATTTTGAAATTTCTGCCTGGGTTACAAAACCGAGTTTTTCGAGTATTTCACCAAGCAAACCGCCATTACGCCGCTGCTCTGCCAGTGCAAGAGATAACTGAACCTGAGTAACTACCCCCATGTCAATAAGGCGTTCACCAAGTCGTTTCGGTTTTTTTTCGGGAAGTGGAAGCTCCGACACAATTTTCTCCTTATTGACGAATCAATAAAGCAAGATCAGATCATTTATCGTATGTAAAATGACCTGATCTTGACAATAGAAACAACTGGTTTATCGAGCTGCAATAAAAACTCTGACAGTACCGCCTGCAGCATTCGCCCATTTCACTTTTCCGCGAGCTTGTTTTTCTGCAGCAGATGTACCAATACCTTCATCAAGAATACCATCAAGCTTGTTAAACTCATTGAGACTAACGCCTGTCAATTGAATGCTTATTATTTCACATGTCGCTGGATAATCCCCGGTCCCATCACCGTTTAAATCATAATTTGTAACGTTCGCAGCGTTAACAGCTCCTGCTACTGCGATTACAGCCGGCATGGTCATAGCTCTGCCGATTGGAGGGTTCGTGTTAGAAAATTTATCAAGATAGGGTCCCCTGAATTTTGTCCAGAATCCATTGGTGCTTGGGGCTGTTGTTGCAACCAGTATTCCAGGAAGCAGCGTTCCGGCCGCGTCTGCAGCAGGGACACCGGCAGCACTTAACGGAAAAAGAGTACCGACATCTGCATAGTACTTTGATGTAGCAGTTTGTACAGTTTTTACAACCGTTGAAAAACTAGTTACCTTCGAATCTGAAATCGCACTGAAAATTCTTGGGGATAACGCTGCAACAAGAATTGCAATGATAGCCAAAACACCAATCATTTCAATCAAAGTAAAACCCCGCTCATTCATCAGGCACATTCTGCGATTCATAAAAAGTCCTTTCGAAACATTGATACATGATAACCTTAATCAGCTGTTTTATGTGATTATATGTTAATGGTAGTGTAAAGTGAATGACTTTTTTCTTTAACAATTCAGTTTACTACTAAGATCAGATCGTTAATTATTGATAATGGTACTGCGTACTTTTATTTTAAGTAATTGAACAACTTAGCCTTAAGTGAACTTTTTGCAAGTCGTTGCGGATCACCATAATCCTTAACTTTATGCTACTTTTTTTCCTGGCGTTTATAACTGATTTCATTTGCTATTGAAACCATTCTATAATACAATTGATATGTATTTTTATAATTTCAGATGTTATACCAGTAAATTGCATGCATTTTGAATTATTCCAAAATGCAGAAATGTGCAGGTATATCGTAACTTTTTTTCGTGAAAGTAGAAAGATTTATGGACCGGATTTCAGATTATATTCTAACCGAAAATATTCATGAAAGCAGAAGTTCGGTAATCTATCGCGGGCACCGGATAAACGAAAAACAACCAGTTATAATAAAGCTTTTAAAGACAAAAAAGCCAAGTCCGGATGAACTTGCAAGATTTAAACAAGAATATAACCTTATTAAAAACCTCAATCTGGATAAGATCGTTAAAACACTGGATTTTGTCGAGGATACCTTTAATTATGCAATAATTGAAGAAGATTTTAATGGGATCTCTTTGAAAAAGTTGATTAAAACCAGAAAAATAAGTTTACAAAATTTTCTAAGGATTGCGATAACCTTATCCGAAACTCTCAGTAACCTTCATAAGAATAATATTATCCATCTGGATATTAAACCTGATAACATTTTAATTAATACAGAAGAAGATCTTGTTAAAATTACAGATTTCGGGATATCTGCAATACTGACTCACGCCAATGATGAGATCTATAACCCGGCAGTTATTCAGGGAACACTTGCATACATGTCCCCGGAACAGACTGGCCGAATGAATCGCAGCATGGATTATCGAACGGATCTGTATTCTCTCGGTATCACTTTTTATGAGATGCTCACAGGCGAGTTGCCCTTCAAATCAAAAGATCCTATTGAATTGATACATTCACATATTGCCCGACAACCCATTCAACCTCAGGTTTTGAATCCGGATATTCCCACTGTTATCTCTTTAATCATTCTCAAGCTTTTAGCTAAATCTCCGGAAGAACGATATCAGAATGCAGCAGGACTGGCCTTTGATCTCACTGAATGTCTGAATCAGCTAACCAGGAACGGTACAATTGAAGATTTTCCCATAGCCAAAAAGGATATTTCCATCCGGTTTCACATTCCGCAGTTTCTTGTCGGTCGTGAACAGGAATCTGCAAGTTTAATGGAATCATTTGAAAGAACAAGTCTTGGAGCCGGTGAAATGATGCTGGTGACCGGCAGTCCTGGAATAGGGAAATCTGCATTGGTGAATGAGCTCTACAAACCAGTTGTGGTAAAAAAAGGATATTTTATCTCAAGTAAATATGATCTGTTTAAAAAGGATATTCCCTACAGTTCAATAATCCAGGCATTTCAAAGTCTCATTCGACAGATAATTGCCGAAAATGAGGATCGGGTGCACTCATTGAAGGATAAACTGCTTAGCGCACTTGGCTCCAACGGAAAAGTTTTGATTAGTGTAATTCCTGAGTTGGAATATGTTATTGGCAAACAGCCCGATGTACCGGATCTTCATCCGGAAGAATCGCAAAATAGATTTAATCTGCTGTTTAAAAAATTCGTTAATGTTTTTATCAGCGCAGAACATCCGCTGGTACTCTTTCTGGATGATCTTCAATGGGCGGATATTGCAAGTCTAAGGCTTATAAAGCTGCTGATGACTGTCGATATACCAAAATATTTTTTCTTTATCGGAGCTTACAGGGATACTGAGACTGATCAGAACCACCCACTGATGCTAATGTTTAATGAAATTGTAAAATATGGTACAAAAGTAAATACTATCACCTTGAAACCTCTCGACATTGATAACATCAATGCGATTTTGATGAATGTATTAAGGTGTAAATCAGAACAATCAATAAACCTGGCAGAACTTATCCACAGGAAAACAGCTGGCAACCCGTTTTTTGTAAATCAATTTCTAAAGAACCTGTACGACAAAAAAATACTCTCGTTCAATCCAAAGGATGGATGGAACTGGAATATTGACAGTATCATTGAGATGCAGGTTACTGACAATGTAGTAGAGTTCATGGCCATGAAAATCTCAGGTTTACCAAAAAACACGCAGGATATTTTAAAAATTTGCTCATGTATAGGCAACCGGTTTGATCTGGAGGAATTAGCAACGGTTTCGGAGAAAACAATGGAAGCAGTCCTTGAAGATCTTTCCCTGGCTATCAGGGAAGATTTAGTAAGATTAAGCGATGGAATCTATAAGTTTCATCACGATCGTATTCAGGAGGCTGCCTATTCGCTGATTCCCGAAAGTGAAAAAGCTCAGATGCACTACAGAATCGGCTCAAGTGCGTTAAAGAAAACCGATTCTGAAAATTTGAGTAAAAAGATATTCTACATTGTAGACCAGCTGAACAGAGGCAACAGGTTTCTGATCGACTATGAAAAGCGATTTAACCTGATGAGTCTTAATGAGCAGGCTGCGAGTAAAGCAAAAAGTGCCGCTGCTTATAATGCGGCAGCGGAATATCTTGAAAAAGCAAAGTCCCTGTTATCAACAGAGGAATGGGGCTTACATCCGCAAAAACTGTTCACCATCTCCATACAATACGCAGAATGTTTGTATTTGTCCGGCAATATCGACAGGGCGCTTAACCTTTGCGAGCATCTATTTGAGCTTGCGACAGATAATTTCGATAAAGGATGTGTATACTCTTTAAAAATCCGGATCCTTGATGTCACGTTTCAACAACGTGAAGCAGTTCTGGAAGAAGTTCGCAAAGGATTGACGTTATACGGTGTATCTTTACCTGCAGATAATCAGGAAATAGACAAAGAAGTAAAAGATGGTATTGCGAAAATGCAGGCTTATTTTACCCAAAATCCTATTGAAAAACTGTTTGGGCTTCCACACATGACAGATAAGAACAATGTAATGGTGATGAAATTATTATTGCAGGCCACTCCGTCTGCTGCTCAAACTAATTTTCAACTCTTTTCTCTTATAGAATTACTCATGTTTGAGCGTGCAATTACCTATGGAACTACAGCAGAATCATGTAAAAATTTTGCCGATTTAGGAATCATCCATAATGCATTTCTGGGGGATTATGAACGAAGTTATCAATTGGGTAAAGCAGCATTAGCACTTATAGACAAATATAACGCTGATGCATTAAAATCTGCAGTGTATTTTGTTTTCAGTGCATACATTTCATGCTGGCGGAATCACTATCAGGAGAGCCTGGATTATTATGACCTGGCCTATCAAAGTGGGTTGGAAACAGGTGATATGCTGCATGCAAGCTATTCCAGTGCCTGTAAACTGCTTCTTTTGATCTATGTCGGTGGGAATCTGAATGAATCCAGAACAGAATGTGAGCGTCTTGTCAATCTTTTTTGTAAAACACAGGCTGTATCATCGCTGATGATGACCAGAATTGCATGGTTCGCTATTCGTAAACTTCAGGATTTTAACAGGGAAGGCGAAAAAAACGAATTTGTAAAGGAAGAGCATGAGCAGATCGAAGAAATAAATAATTCCGGCAATACCTCTGCTCAATTTTTACTGGGGAGTCATTATACTTTCGTAAACTTCCTGCTGGGAGATTTGGATGCTGCCGAAAAATGGAATGCTTACACTGAACCTGTACTACAGGTAGGATACGGGTTTGTCCAAATTGTGGATCATATACTGGTTCAATCCCTTATCCTGATACGAACGTGGGAATCAGCTGAACCCGACGTAAAAAACAGGATTATGGAGGTCCTTTCAACAAAGCTTGCTAAACTGAAAATATGGTCAGAAAACAGTCCTGCAAATTTCCTGCATAAATACTACCTGTTATCTGCAGAACTGGCGGCAGTCAAGGGTGATCCGCTTGAAGTCATCATTAATCTTTATACGAAAGCAATTGACTCAATCGGTAAAGGTGATTATATCCATATGAAAGCACTTAGTAATGAACGGCTTGGCGTATTCTGGCTTGAGAAGATGGATAATAAAACAATTGGCAGTTCTTTTATTCAAAAAGCATATCAATTATATGATCAGTGGGGTGCAACAGCCAAGGTAAAAATCCTTGAAGAAAAATACAGCGATTTTATCACTCCGGGTCAGAAGAAAAACAGTGGTACCTCGACAATAGATTCCAGCACATCATCGCTATCGAATACTCTGGACATAAATGTAGTCATCAAGACATATCAAATATTGTCAAGCGAAATTGATCTTGGAAAATTGCTTTCCAAAATCATGAAACTTTCAATTGAAAGTGCCGGTGCAGAACATGGCTATTTAATTCTGGAAAAAGAGCAGGATAAAAAACTGTATGTTGAAGTTGCCGGTAAAATCGACAAAGAAACGGAAACATTGAAATCAATTCCGGTTGAAGCGAATGATTCGTTAGCTGTATCAATTATCAATTATGTTTACAAGACTGGAGAAAACGTCATTCTGGGGGATACAATAAGTGATAAGCGATTCATTAATGATCCCTATATCACAAAGCATAAACCAAAATCATTGCTCTGTGCACCAATCCGATCTAAAGGTGCCATGACTGGAATAATCTATCTTGAAAACAATCTCACCACAAATGCGTTCACCCCTGAAGAACTGGAATTTCTGCAAATGATTTCGGCACAGGCTGCAATCGCAATTGAAAATGCGGTATTGTATGAAAAACAAAGGAGATCTGAAGAGAAACTGAATGAGAGTTTGAATAACTTAAACAAGGTCTTTGAACACACGGTTTCCGCTATGTCACTTGTTATTGAAGCGCGTGATCCGTATACCGCCGGACATCAGAGAAGAGTTTCTGACCTTGCAGTATCAATAGCAAGAGAATTAGATCTTGATAAGGACATGATCACCGGAATCCGTATCGCAGGATTGATTCATGACCTTGGTAAGATATCGATTCCTTCAGAGATATTAACCAAACCCGGACGTATTAATGAATTGGAATTTAATCTTATCAAGAACCACAGTAAATGTGGTTATGAAATTTTAAAACCGGTACCTTTTCCCTGGCCGATAGCAGAAATCGTTTATCAACATCATGAGCGCCTCAATGGATCCGGTTATCCGCAGGGATTATCAAACAATGAGATCCTTTTTGAATCACAAATCATTGCAGTTGCCGATGTTGTGGAAGCAATGGCATCCCATCGTCCTTACAGGCCAGCATTAGGCATTAAATTATCACTGGATGAAATTCGGAAAAACAGGGGAATATTATACAATTGTGAAGTTGTGGATGCCAGTCTGGCATTATTTGAAAAGGGATTTGAATTTAAAGACTGAAATGACCTCACCCCCCGGCCCCCTCTCCCATAGGAGAGGGGGGGGAAGAGTAAGAGCAGAAAAATCATCCTGTCAAGTCCTGCTCCCCTCTCCTATGGGAGAGGGGCCGGGGGTGAGGTCTCTTCCTTGGTCCGACAGTAATCCAGAAATCTTTTCAATAACCGAATCAATGTCATTCTCAATCTCTTCATTGGTTATTCTCATAACTGTCAATCTCAATTCATTGTAGACATCATCTTTATGTATATCTACTATTATCTGCTCTTTTGTTTCGTGTAAACCACCATCAACTTCAATAACAAGTTTTGCTTCTTCACAGTAAAAATCTGCAATAAAACCAAGTAATATCTGCTGTCTTCTGAATTTACATCCGCAAACCTGCCTGTTTCGTAACCGGTTCCATAAGATAGATTCTGCATTGGTCATTTCTTTTCGCAGAATTTTTGAGAATTCCACTTTCGAATTTTTTACAACTTGTAAACGGACAAGTCCGCTGGTGCGATGGTTCATTCTTTTGTGATTCCTTTTGCTTTACGGAAGGAAGAGACCTCACCCCCCGGCCCCCTCTCCCATAGGAGAGGGGGAGAAGAGTAAGAGCAGAAAAATCATCCTGTCAAGTCCTGCTCCCCTCTCCTACGGGAGAGGGGCCGGGGGTGAGGTCTCTTCAATCCGCGTTCAGTTTCTCAAGAATCTCTTTAAGTAAAGCCACGGCTTCAGGTCCACCGAACTGGGCAAGTCCACGCAGCGGCGACTCCATTTGTACTGCTTCAAGCATCAATGCTTCCGGAGTACCGGGTTCTGCATCATTTTTGAATCGCTCCTTATAACTGTCCGAGATTTTTCGGGCAATAGCACTATGCTCCGGATATTGAAGGACATCATGAAGCGTATCGGTATCACCCCATACCCGTTTTTTTCTTTTTGGAAATGATTCCACTATCACCCTGCCGGATAAACGGATATCCCTGCTTGACGAACCAAGACGAATCTCATACTCTCCCCCACTCATTCTCCAGCAGCCTTCCGATTCGTCAAACCATGCGAAAGAACGAAAATCAAGATTGAATGAAACTGTCCTTGACTCTCCGGGATCAAGCTCTATTTTAAAAAACCCCTTCAGTTCCTGCTCCGGACGACGAACATCAGGCTTGCTATCATGAATATAGAGCTGAACAACCTCTTTCCCTTTGCACTTGCCGCTATTCTTAACTGTCACATTGACAGAAACAAACGTACCGTCCGCTGAGGGTTTCTGAGCAGCAATTGACAACGCTGAATAGTCAAATGTTGTATAACTCAATCCGTGACCGAACGGGAAAAGAACATCACGCTTTACGGAATCATAATAGCGATATCCCACGAAAACACCTTCACGGTACTCCACACGCTCCCGTGTTCCGGGGAAATGGAGATAACATGGAGTGTCCTCAATACGTAAAGGAAAGCTTTCTGCCAGTTTCCCGGACGGATTGGTTTCTCCGGCAATAATAGCTGCAATCGCATGTGCACCACCCTGCCCCGGAAGGTATGCCTCGATAATCGCAGCAACATCGTGTACCCACGGCATTTCAACGGGAGAACCGTTACTGAGAACAACTATCACCTGCTTGTGAATTTTTGATAGCGCTTCGATAAGATCGGCATGAGATTGGGGCAGTCGCATATGGTTACGATCGTACCCTTCTGATTCGTAAAGATCGATCAGTCCGGCACAGACAATAACGACATCGGCGTTGCGGGTGATCGAACATGCCTCATTGATAAGCGCCTGATCAGTCAAGTCTGAATCTGCAAGGTATCCTGGCGCATAGTGCACATCACTGAAACGGGTAGAAAGCTGATCTTTAAGCGTATCCATGCGTGCAGGGTTGATATGTGAACTTCCCCCGCCCTGAAACCGGGGTTGTTCTGCAAAGGTTCCGATAAGTGCAATCTTCGCCGTTGGAGCAAGCGGAAGCGTTGCATGGTCGTTTTTCAAAAGAACCACTGATTCAGCAGCTGCCTCACGGGCAATCAGGTGATTCGCATCAAGGTCAGCTGTAACCGGTGTATCACCATTAACCGCAGTTACCCGTTCGTAAAGTTTCAGAAGACGTTCCAGAGCCCTGTCGACGATCGATTCATCAAGTGATCCTGATTCAAGGGCGGCGAGTACCAGACGGTCATTCACCCCACCATTACCCGGCATCTCGAGATCCTGTCCCGCAAGGAGCCCTGCGACACGGTCGTTGCAGGCAGTCCAGTCGGTAACCAGTACACCATCATAGTTCCAGTCATCACGTAAAATATCAGTAAGCAGGTGAGGATTCTCTGAGCAGAACGTTCCGTTTACACGATTATAGGCACACATTACGGTCCAGGGTGATGCATCTTTTATCGCTATCTCAAAGGCAGGCAGATAGATCTCCCTTAGTGTCCTTTCGTCAACAATTGCATCAACAACCATACGGAAGTGCTCCTGATTATTGACTGCGAAGTGCTTTACCGATGTTCCAACACCCTGCGACTGAATTCCCCTGATATGAGCAGCAGCGATCTTACCTGCAAGATAAGGGTCTTCGGAAAGATACTCAAAATTCCGGCCACAGAGCGGACTGCGTTTAATATTGATCGCGGGACCAAGAAGTATACTGACATTTTCAGAGCGGGCCTCTCTTCCCATTGCAGCGCCAACCTTTTCAATGATTGCAGTATTCCAGGTTGATGCAAGTCCAACGCCTGTTGGAAAACAGGTTGCCGGAATAATTTTTGTGAACCCTGAATCCGCTGTTGAGCTGGCCTTTCTCATCCCGTGAGGACCATCAGTCATCATAAACGGGCCGATTCCAAGCCTTTCGATGCTTTTGGTGGACCAGAAATCCAGACCGCTCAGTAGCGAAACCTTCTCAACACGAGTCATTTTTGCGATAAGTGCTTTTATATCAATAGTGCGAGCCATAGCATTTTCCTCCGTATGTTTCCTGTGGTTTGAGAAAAATACTCAAACGGTTCTAACGAGTCAATATTGGTGCGATGTGGTTGGGAAGTTGCAAGGAGCAAGGAGTTGTTTTTTGACAATGTAGGAAAATGATAGTTGATCCATCTTGTCAACAGCAATAAAAGGTCGACAAGCGCAGTCGAACTGATATATTTTGGTATTTTTCTATCTTTGCCACGCAGACAAAGTGCCTTCACAGCGGTTTCACTATCTCTTTGCAGGGCTTATTCCCCTCTTCACAGGAGGGAATGTACTCTTCACACAACTTTTTGCCATTCTTAACAGGTATCAAAGCGGTCTTCACAGGAGTTTAACCAATCATAACAGGGTTAAGACTCACAAAAGTTATGCAAAGAATTCTTAAATCCCTGTGAAGACACCTTCTACCCCCTGCAAAGATTAGCCAAAAAAGCTGTAAAGAAACCTCCTACCCCTGTGAAGATGCCTTGAAGGTCTGTGAAGAGATACCGCAACACCAGTTGGGAGCATTTAAAACGCTGTTAGCAAATGTAAGACTTTTGCGAAGAATAGATTAAGCATCTGTGAAGAAGGTTCGCAAATGTATGATCGTTCATCCCTGTGCGTACAGGGAACATGTTATGAACGGCATCAACGACTCCGGCTTTATTTCCACAAAGTGCAAAAACGAAAAGTGTTTTATTAACAATTCGGGAAGTGCTGAATTGGTGTTAACGAATTGTTTTTCAAGGAATTGTAATTCAACAGACGGTGTCTGTTGAATTTGTATATCCTTTATTTCTTTACCATAATGATTGAGATCAACGATTACATAAAGCTGTGGTTACACATTATAGAACAACCTATAGGAACGAAGTGCTACAACAGCCATACCTTTTGTTCCGCCGTTGCGAAGTGATTCAGAAAGTCGATCCAGTAAGCTATCGCCATACTTCTCCCGATCCTCACCTTTCTATTCATATTCAATAATATACCTCTGTAACGATGCGATTTTTATTGTTTTTCTACAGTATAACGGTTCAACAGTTTCAATCCACGCACCTGTAAAGGTGCGACCAGGAATTCCGAATCCTATGGGGGTATGACAATGACGCGTTTCAATCCACGCACCTGTAAAGGTGCGACTCGGGGCCGGAATATGTTGACGGCGATCTAAACGTTTCAATCCACGCACCTGTAAAGGTGCGACTAGCTGATATCCTCATCCGCTGCAGCGGTGCAATGGTTTCAATCCACGCACCTGTAAAGGTGCGACTGGTAATAGGTTTTTTTCAATTTTCCCAGGTCTTAGTTTCAATCCACGCACCTGTAAAGGTGCGACTGTATTTTCTGCTCTTTTTTCTTCAGTATCTCAGTTTCAATCCACGCACCTGTAAAGGTGCGACTTGTTTGCTTTCTTTTTATTCATACCTTAATTATACTGTTTCAATCCACGCACCTGTAAAGGTGCGACCAGTATAGACCTAACTTTAATAATAACAAGAAACATTTGTTTCAATCCACGCACCTGTAAAGGTGCGACACTAATTTACCCTTCGTTGTCATTGGTAACCGTGTGTTTCAATCCACGCACCTGTAAAGGTGCGACATCACTATCAGGATGGCGCGGGGTATGAGTGTATAATGTTTCAATCCACGCACCTGTAAAGGTGCGACTAAAAAGGTTGGTGATTGGACGATAGAGAGAAAAGCGTTTCAATCCACGCACCTGTAAAGGTGCGACGATTCCGGGGTATGCTTTGTCTACATTCCAACTCAGTTTCAATCCACGCACCTGTAAAGGTGCGACTATTTACGTGGGTTATCGTGGCGTAAATGGGTATAGTTTCAATCCACGCACCTGTAAAGGTGCGACTTGTTGAGCTGGTACTGTTCCATACCCTTTTTGCAGTTTCAATCCACGCACCTGTAAAGGTGCGACTAAACGATTACGCAGAGCCAATACGGTTTTATTTTGTTTCAATCCACGCACCTGTAAAGGTGCGACTAGATCCATTCTGGATTCTAGCACAGTTGATACGTTTCAATCCACGCACCTGTAAAGGTGCGACCGAAGCGAGCGAAAAGATTGTCGCAAAGGTAAAGGTTTCAATCCACGCACCTGTAAAGGTGCGACTAAAACCTGATGGGCAGTTTATCGCACGGGAAGTGTTTCAATCCACGCACCTGTAAAGGTGCGACTGAGTATTCGCATTTAGCAGCGCCAACCGTTCCAGTTTCAATCCACGCACCTGTAAAGGTGCGACTGATCTATTATAACTCGTAGATGCATAAAATTTGTTTCAATCCACGCACCTGTAAAGGTGCGACCACAGATTGGTATAGAGTCTAATTCCGGTACCCCAGTTTCAATCCACGCACCTGTAAAGGTGCGACCCCGACCCCTAATGTATATTATTTGTTCGTAGAGTTTCAATCCACGCACCTGTAAAGGTGCGACCCCTATTGATTAGGTATTAATAGGACGTTTTTGGTTTCAATCCACGCACCTGTAAAGGTGCGACCTCTAAGGGTACTATGGAGTATTTCTTTCGCCGATGTTTCAATCCACGCACCTGTAAAGGTGCGACTTGATAATCTTGCCACCATTTTGTGATGGAATCATGTTTCAATCCACGCACCTGTAAAGGTGCGACTTATAGATCCATTCTGGATTCTAGCGCAGTTGATACGTTTCAATCCACGCACCTGTAAAGGTGCGACTAACCAAGCAATTAAGAATAATGAAGAAAGAGTAAAGTTTCAATCCACGCACCTGTAAAGGTGCGACCCTTCCAACTTATCTTATTTTATAATAAAAGGTTGAAAGAACAAATTCGCGGAGGGTGGTGAATCTGATGGAATAGCTTGACATTTGATCATTTATAAGTTTTCAATTCTTTGATATACTTCACTTTATAAAATTCGCGAACCTTCCAGACTTTTTATGGTCACTTATGGTACGCGAATGCATTTTTGTCATTCAAGAAGCAATAGTCCTTCGGGATCGTATGTTTCTTTTGCTCCAAGATGTTCCACCCGCCGTTGCCAGTTTGCTCCAAGAAAATAGAATCTGAGACTATCCTTTTTCAAGTCTGCTGTTTTTGCAAGCTTACTTCGTAAACTAACCCACTCAGCCGGATCAATAAGGCATTCAAAAACAGAGTTCTGAACCCGTTGTCCAAAATCCTCACAGATTTTCGCAACACGCTGCAACCGTCTTTTTCCAGCAAGATCGACAGTACTCACATCATAGGTTACAAGTATCATCATAGCCGAACCCCTTTATTTCCAGAAAAATGGTGGGTATTTATCAATATCATTGCGCAAAAAACGAGCGAGCAGCATTGCCTGTATATATACCAGCAAACCAACAGGAACACTTTCTTTGATAAACGGATGGAATATTTCCTCCTGTTTTCTTTTTTGATATGCAGCTATTACAGTTTTTCTCGCTACATCATCCATGAGTACGCCACCAGTCTCAGTAATAGTAAACTGTTCCGGTTTTACCTGTTGTAAATTAATCATAGAAACAACAAGCCTGTCTGCAATGCATCCTCTGAACTCCTCCATCAGATCCAGTGCCAACCCCGGCCTGCCAGGTCTGTCTTTATGGAAGAAACCGCAACAGGGATCGAGTCCGGATGCTTCAAGTGCAGCAGTTGCATCATGTACGAGCAGTGTATATACAAATGATAATAGCGCATTAACTCGGTCAAGCGGAGGCCGGCGACTACGCCCTTTAAAAACAAACAAATCTTTCCGGACACCGATCAGTTCATTAAATACATCAAAATAGGAACGTGCAGCCTCCCCTTCCCTTCCAAGAAGTTCATCACTGTTTGCTGTCGTCCTGATATGTTTAATTGTTTGCTTTAATCGAAGGGCACTACTTTTAAGAAGCAACATTGCATCATTATTATCTGTCTCGCGAGCAGCACGGAGGAGAACATTTCTCCCATTGACAATTTTTGCAAGAATAAACATTTTTGCAATGTCAAGTGACTCATTATCTTTATCAGCAAGCCGATATTGAGCACGTCGTACAAGAATATTCCCATTTACCTCACCAACCACGCGAGCTTTAAAATGCCCGGATTCTGAAAGAAATGATAATGCGACATTGTTTTCAGCACACAATTCCATCGCATACGGACTACACCCTACTCCACCAATACAAACAATACCATTCAGTGAAAGTACTGGAATTTTTATTTTTACCTCTTTATCAACACTTACAACAATTGTCTGGCCTTCTTTTGCAATATAGGCGCCATGTGTTGTAATGTACAAAGTATTAAGTAAACGTCTCATCATCCTCCTCTTCTATGGAGTCCAGAAACGAATTTATGTATTCTTCTGCCTTATTAGAACTATTTAATTTCGGCATACATATATTGATAAGAGAACAATTATCACATTTTTTTTCATAAACTGCTTTTGGTGTTACTTTGCTTTTAATAAGATTTCTAAGGCGAAGTATTAAAAGTGTAGTTTCATTACGTAACTTATCATCTAGTTGTATTACCGTTCTACGTCGTGGAGTACCGTAATAAAGAGCTCCTTCATCGATCTTTACTACAAGCATCTCTTCAAGGCAGAGCGCTTGGGCGCATAACTGCACCTCATCACAACGATCAAGTTTTGGTTTACCACGCTTATACTCCACCGGATACGGTTTCCATAATCCGGATACATCAGGAAGCGTAACACCAGAACCATCAGTGGATTTTGTAAATTCAACCACATCGGCCTTACCGAAAATTCCCAGTTGCCTGTTTTGTAAATTTAAAGCACGGGCAATACGTAAATCGCCACGGGATTCAACTTCCTCTTTGTCAGTTCGGTCATGAAGAATCCTGCCTTCTGCGGTCAACCTATTCTCTTCCCACTGCCTTTCGATATGGATAAGTGCACATTGACGTTCGCAGAATACGATGTGCTGAAGTGCAGAGATTGGGAGGAGGTCTGATTCGGGGTACATACAAGGTCCTTTTTATCAAGCTTTATATTCAGATTCTATTCTGCCAACATTTAGGATCTCTCCGCATGTGCATAACTGCGACAACCCTAATACAATCATGATTGAGCTCGTATATGACTGAATATGGAAATCTATTCATTATGCAGCGTCGCAAACGATTAGATAGTTGTGGCCATGCAGCTGGAAATCCAGCAATACGCAGCAAGGTGTTTTTAAACTCTACAACAAATTCAAATCCCAAACCGGCTCGTTCATTGTTATAGTACTCTTTCGCGTCAAGAAGTTCCGTACGTGCAACAGCAAGAATTCTGATTTTCATTTGTAGTTACTCCCACCATCAAGCTCCTCAAAAACTTTACTAATAGGCATATCCTCCAATTTCCCGGCATAGTAAGCGTCAAGACGTGACTCCGCTTCTTTCACCCATTTTTCATCTATTTCTTTTTGCTGCTGATCGTTAAAACTTTCCAATAAGAATTCTATAAGTTCTGCACGCTCGATAGGTGCAAGTTTTTTTGCTTCATCAAAAACTACTGATTTTTGCATTGTCATAGTATAATCACTCCTATATATAGAATCAACTTTGTTGAATAACTGTTTTAATAGTATTAATTTGTTTTGAAAATAACAAGTACCAGTATTGAAAATTAATCTCAATACTGGTAGTTTTGATCAAAGGTTCTTTTTTGTTTTTTGTCAAAGAACGATTATTCTTTCCCTTTAGCTTTTGTTAAAACCTATTATTTTTGCAATTCATCACCTTCCAATTGGTCAAGCTCATCTGGATATAACCCACTTAATTTATCTAATGTATATGTTCCATCTGATTTTACATTTAATGAGCGATGAACCTTTGCAGAAGAATACTGCCCGGTTGGACTATTATGCTTCCACCATAGTACCTTTACAACTTCCATACTACCTTCAGGACGAGCAGAAGAAACATCATTGACAAATAGTGATTGGAGTGTTTTTTTAATCTTTTCTGCATCACTATCTGAAAAACCCGTCTTTACTGCGAGTTGTGTATTTATAGCGCCATAAGCCACATAAATTCCTTTATCGACACGATGTTTCATTCCCATTGTGTCAGGTCCTTTTTTACCTGGATTATTTTCATCTGTTTCAAGATTGACACTTTTAACGATTTGCAAACTATCTGATGTTATCGGATCGACACTAAATGCGCCTTGAATAGTTACAGGACCACGAATTCCTATCGATACAGCATCATTATTTCCGCCATCATCAGTTTTCTCTTTTTCTTTACCTTTTTTACCAGTATCTTTTGCTTTAAATGGAAAGACTTGACCAAATGCTCTTACATCAAACCATGTCTTGCATACATCAGCATAGATAGTTTCTTTTGCAATATTTGCGTTTTCAAAGCGAGCTTTAAGTGAACGAAAGTCATCAACGCGATAATCATCAGATTGAACAAAGATAGATTCTTTCATATCCAACAATCGATTTCGAATTTTTCGTTTGAGACAGACATCAGAAATTTCACCATGTCCATCATACGTTTGTCGAGGGCGGTTACCATTCAGTGGATCACCATTGGGATTAGCTCGCTTTACAGAAATGATTACTGCAAAATCAATTTTTTGAGAAAGTGTTTTAGTTTCTGACATTGCTATCCTCCATAACATTTGATTTATTTGATTGTTTTTTTTCAGATGCAATCTTGACAAGACTGTCAATATACGCTCGTTCGTGGTAATATCCAACCAGATATAAACCATCTAAAGAAGAATCATTTCCAAAATCGTCCGTTTTGAACATTTGCATAATACTCTGAATTTCATTAAATGCAAATCCACCCTTAACAGATTGAATATATGGATTCAAACAACTATGTATCGTTTGCCAAGTTCTGAATGGACGTTGCGCAAAAGCTTGCATATGCCTTATCGCGGCTGTAACAACACGATCATTATCCTTTTTAAATAAGGCATATTCTTCCAATTTGTCAGCAGCACCAAGCAATCTCCCATAAAGGTAATTGCGATCAGCTTTTTCAAGTTCAATACTCAATTTGCATTCCTCCTCAATGTATTGTTGATGATCTTTACGAATTAATGCACAGGTAGTTGACAATAATTGTTCAAATGCAGTTCGATCAAATTTTCCATTCATAGTAGTTCCAAGCGGATTGGATGCTCGACGAACTGCTGCTATTACATAATCTTTAGGTAAATATGTTTTATCAAAAATACAGCGAAGTAAACGTTCTCTTGCTGCTTTCTTGATTTTTGTATAACTTTCATCTGAACTTCCACGAGGTTTTCCATAAACTGCTTCAATAATTCGATCTACTGATGGTGCACTAATGCATGAAATGTATTTTTTATTTTCATCACTCCAGAATCGTTGATGCCATTTACAACTACTATGCCATTCTGCAACATTTTCAAGATATTCATTTCTTTCTATCTCTCGGTAAAATGTAATTGACAATCGTCCGGTTGTTGCGGCATCCAATGCGATTACTGCGGTTTTAGTATGTTGCTGCAAGGTTTTACTATATCCAAAACCATTAATTGATTTTTTTAATGCATCTGCATAGTCAAAACCAGTTTGTGCACGAAGAGCAATTTGTGATTCACTCAGAGTTTGTGCTTGAACTTCCTGTAAAAATTCAAAAATGTTTATTGAGTTATCTAATGGTAAAGGTAATGTATTTTCAATTGAACCAATGGTGAAAGATAATATTACCTGTTCTCCGCAGTAATTTCCCCGGTCATTGATAAGATATCTTAGAAACTGATGAGCTTTTTGTGATGATTCGTATCCAATTGATAATGCTTCGATTGAACTCTTGAACTTTCCTCGAAACGTGTAATTTTTATCATCATTATCAGATATGAGCTTTGCATTTGCAGATCTGTTTGTAATCTTTTTAGGATGTGAATATGCAATTGGTTGCATATTGCCAGATATATAATCTAATACTTTAGCATTTTCCTTTTGTTTTAGATAATAATTATTCCATGCTTTAAAAAAAGATTCATCTTCCCATACCTTTGATTGCGGACTATTAGGTATTTCAACTTCAAAGACAATGTTCGTCTTGGGCTTTGGAGTAAACATTGCTAAATCCACCTGAATAGTTCTTTTAAAAACGTATTTATATATAGCTTTAATTTGGTGAGTTACGAATTCCGATTCTGAAAATTTTCCAAGTTCAGAAAGATATGCTTCGAACTTTTCTCCAGTTCCTATTAAATATTCATATTGATCAAAAACAGGATATGGTGCAATTGTACTGCCGGAACGTGCCATACATTTCTCTGAACAAGGAATGCAAATTACTTCCAGTTTTGATGCATCCTTTCCGGGTTTATCTTTTTTGTATTTATCAATCTTATTAACGCGAATGTAATTTCCTTCTCCATCAACAACTACAGATAAAATCATTTCGCTATTATTGGAAATTGTAGTTGTCGAAATAGGATATTTATAATTCAATGCTTCGGCATTTCTTTCATAGCTTTCCACTAAGTTTTGCCAAAACCCCATAATTATTACTCCTTTAGTAAATCAACCAAATTCATATCTTCATTAACAAGTGAAAAATTTCTATCAATCTGAAATTCTTTTGCTTTCATAGTTCTGATAATACGTCGCAATGCAGGGTCACATTTATCTGGCAAAGGATATTCGATAACACCATCATTCATTTTAGCCCTCCACAAACGCACTGCTAATTCATCTATTCCAGATTCGTCGGGATAATCATATCCATGAAACTGTACACCAAAATCTATTTCACCATATTTGTCGTAAAATCCATTACTATCCCCAAAAGTACATGGCTCAACATACCCTTGACACTCTCGAGTCCCAAGAAAGACATCTCTCCTCCCCCCCTTTTCAATACAGCGTTTCGCAATGTTGTGATGTTTGTTTTCGTTGCGGTCAGCATCAAGATCTTTACGTTGTTTGTTCCATTCAAAATGCGCTAATACCTGGTATTCCACATCTCTTAAATAGGTATAAAATGACAAGTCATTACCACCATGCATTTTTATTGGTTTTACCCCTTTCGATTCAGTTTGAATTTTATTATTTACACGAACTTTATCAATATACCAAATAAAAGTTGGTTTCCAGTATACACTTTCAAGAATCCCTTTAATTGCCTGATATGTTGGTACCTGATAAGTAAATTTCTCTCCCCCGACCCGTGTTATCGGGTCTGCAAACATTGCGTATCGACCTGTAATTTTAAATTCAACCGAATTACGTTTTTTATCCATTTGCAACCTCTTATTACGAGGAAATACCTCGTGGTTAATGCCTTCAAACATTTAAAAATGGTAACTTTTGTTCAAATAACAATCCCATTTCTTCACAATCATAATAATCTTGACTCAATAGATAAAATGCATTATCGATAGGAGAAATGACATGCTCAATTTTTGAAAGTGTATGTGCATATACAGATACGGTATATTTTTGTAATTTTTTCAAAATGCGTATTTTCTCCTTTATGTCATATGACTTTTGATAGTTTTCCACAAGTGTTAATGCATCACCATAGGGAACAACAATCCCTGTTTGTCCACCATCAATTACAGAAAACGCATCGGCTGCCGATTTAAATGCACATGGTAATCCAAGATAATTCACATTATTGAGACTTTCAAACGCAGCAGTTGCCAACGGATTATTACTTAGTAAACTGTAAATTGTTGTGTTTCCATTATCAATAATGTAATCCATTTTATCCTTTTGATCAAAAAAATAGTACTGGTAGTACATGTCAATTACTTCACTACCCAATAGATTCTTACCCTTATTTTCACGAAACACTCTTGCAGTTTGTTTTTTTCCACTATCAATTTCAGGTAAACGGGATAGATTCTCATCTTTAACATCAACCACAAATACTGTTTGCGGTACTGGATTTTCTTTATTACGATTACAGCGTCCTGCTGCTTGAATAATGCTATCTAAACCAGCTTCAGCACGAATCACACAATCAAAAGACACATCAACGCCAGCTTCTATCAATTGAGTGCTAACGCATAATGTTAACTTGCGTGTTTCTAATGCCAGATTTTTTCCCAATTTATCTAGAATATCCAAACGGTGGGCAGGACATAGATCTGTTGTTAAATAAAATTTCTCACAATCAAACTGTTTACATTGTTTAAATATTTTACGAGCATCACCTTTGGTATTAAGAATAACTAGTGTACTTTTTTCTTGATCAATCTGTTTTTTTACCAACGCAGCTATCTGCACATGATCCATAGCATATTGAGTTTCATCCTTAATCAAAACACGTTCGAAGTTTTTTAATGCATCTGGTGTTATATTGACGATATTTGGATTATTACATAATAACACCTTTCGTTCTGTATTTTGAAGATGAGGTTGTGTGGCAGTACAAAGTAGAATTGTTGACCTGCAAAAGTTTTGAAGAAAATTGATCGATTCATTGAACAGGTGAACGCATTTTATCGGTAAAGCTTGGATCTCATCAAATATCAAAACGGATTCAGACATACTATGAAATTTTCGAAGTTTTAAAGCTTTATTACTGTAAATGGTTTCTAGAAATTGTACCATTGTAGTCATTACAATTGGAGCATCCCATCGGGAACTTAACAAGTTGTATTGCTCATCCTGTTCATTATCATCAGGAATCTCCACATTTGAATGATGCTCCAAGATTAACTCATCATCCTTGAATATTTCATGTAGAGTCGAAGCGGTTTGGTCAAGAATCGATAGATAAGGAATAACATAAATAATCCGTTTCATACCTTGTTTTCTTGCATGTTCTAACGCGAATCGCAAACTTGACAATGTTTTCCCGCCACCAGTTGGCACTGATAATGTATAAATTCCTGGTTGCCTCTTACCAGCTTGTAAACATTGTTCAGAAATATGTTCACGCAAATTTCCAAGTACATTATTATTGGAAAATCTTGAAAGATGATTTTCCAATAGTACACACAATTTACTCCAATCGGGTATGGAATCCTCTTGCGTTAGCCCAGCGGCATCACAACGATCTGCATCGACAAGGCAGGAATACAATACTTTTGCCATAAGATGTAACATAAAGTATGTATTTAATTTTTTTTCTTTACACTTCAAGCAAATATGCACTATTTCTTTTTGTAATTCAGCACTATTAATTGTTGGACAATAAGCTTGTTTTACCTCTTCATAATGCAGCTCTTCTTCGCGTTTAATTGTTCTGACTTTTAATGTTTCTTCACCATCAGTAATACTATCAAATAATCCACCGTGATGAGTTGCAATGATATTGCCAAGAATGCTTGCGATCACAGCATCATTAATTGATTCTGTAATATATTTAGCTCCTTGTAATGCATGGATAACGTCACCACGTATTACATTATCTCCATTCAAACTGCGACGTAAATAGTCTTGAAATGCATAAGAATACTTTCCCATATCATGTAATAAGCCAGCTGTATATGCCATATTGGCACAACAAAAAACATCTGCAAATTTTTTAGCGATATTTGCCACATTTGTGATATGAATTATAAGCTCTTGATCTTTACGTGCATAATACTCCACTTGGCAGTACCTCACATTAATTTGAATTATCTGTTGTTTATATAATTTTTGAAAATCCATTTTCAAACAACCTAACATTCTCTCTCATGTAGTATTATATCAATATATATTGCCTCATAGTATTGTTCCACCATGCAAAGATTTTTATCAGAAAACTTTTTGAGCAGAATGTGCATTCTGAATATAATTCAGCACGTTAAATATTCGAATGTTTTTACATACCACTATCCCTTAGAGCTGAAGACGCGACATATACCCACTCTTCTTTCATAACGGCCAGTGCAGAGCGACTCTATATCCTGAGCCTCTTTATTTCAAATCACCATCAATTCGAATTGTATTCTGCCTGCATTTCATGAACAGTTGAATCGAAAAATTCATGAAGTTTTGCTTGCAAAAGCTTTTTATCCGGAAGTTTTGTTGTATACTCTGCAATTACTGCAGGTGATGTTGTGCGGGCAAGGGCATACTCAACCACTTCTGAATCGCGACCTTTACAAAGAATGATTCCTATTGATGGCTTCTCATGTATTTTCTTTACATCACGATCAAGTGCTTCAAGATAAAATGACAATTTGCCCATATATTCCGGTTTAAATTCATCGACTTTCAACTCAAAGGCAACAAGACACTGCAACTCACGGTGATAAAACAGAAGATCGATAAAATAGTCCTTCATTCCAACCTGTACGCGATATTCTTCTCCAATGAATGCGAAATCCCGACCGAATTCAATTATAAATTGCTTAAGCGAATGAATAATACCCTTTTAAAGATCTGATTCATTATATCGGGAAGGAAGTCCCAGAAAGTCAAGTGTGTACGAATCCCTGAAGATTGTTTCTGCTGCAGGATAAACATTTTTTAATGTTCGAGTAATTTTAGGAACAGTTGTAACAGTCCGTTCAAAAAGACACGATGAAATCATATGTTCAAGCTCACGTTTTGATGGTTTTCCTTTAACACACTCCTGAAGATAGAATATTTTTTCTTCAATAGTCCTTGCGCGGGATAAAATGATCAAATGATTTGTCCATTGAATTTGTGTCACCAGTGGTGACACAAATTCGTTTTCAGAATAGGTATCATAAAATTGCTTCATTCTATAAAGGCTTCGACGATTAAAACCTCGTACATCAGGGATTTTAGCGCTGATGTATTCAGCCAATTTGTCAATAGTACTATCACCCCATTCCGAGGTATCTACTTTTCGGCTGATATACATTCCAAGATTCCAATATAATTCAACAAGCACACTATTAACTTTACTATATGCAGCAGCTCTCGCACTAAGAATCATGGAGGATACTTCATCAAACTGTTTTTCAATGGAGTGCTCTTTTTTTGAACCTTTAGTTTTTATGATACTGGATATTTTTTTTACTTTCTGCATTTAACTCTGTTCGCTTTTCTGGGGCATACATTTCGGGCTTTTTAGAAATAAACGTTCAAACGCATTAATTGACACGTTTAATAAATCTAATTGATTAACATACCAAAATACCACATCATCTTATTACAAATCAACATTCCCAGGCTCCTGCAAAAACATTTAAATAACGTGCACATTTGAATAGTGTTTTATTACCATTTTGAGCTAGTCATAATGACTACTAACACTTTGTTTTTATGCAAGTTAAGATTTGGCAGAAAGCGTCTGCCAAATCTGTTTAAAATTGTTATTTGATGTTTCAAATGCATTCTTTCGTTTTACCTGCATCACAAAGTAATCTATTTGTTCTAACCCGCCTATAGTAAATCTACACCATCTTTACTTCCAAAACCTGACAGTGATGAAATAATTTACCGTTACTATTACCATTGCCATTAACTATGACACCAAATGACAGATATGACTGATCTATCAACTTCCGGATTTATAATTTAACCTCATTTTTCTAATCCTCTCAATAACCTCATTTCTCAATTCCGCAGGAGCTATAACTTCGGCTTCATCACCCCAGGAAAGTATCTCCCTGATCAGCTCGTGCGGTTGACTGTAGGGTATTTCAATTTCAATGGTGTCGTCGTTGACACGTACAATTTTCTGATACGGATGCCATACCTCACGCTGTGCGTAGCGTGCAGCTTTTCCGGCAAGACGGATACATGCATGAGCCCTGGGAGTACCTGAGAAAATTCCGTATGACGTAGCAAGTATTTCACGACAGGTGTCTTCACTTAAGGCGCACCATGATTCGTTGACATGTTTGATTTGTTCGATTGAGTCAAGTGAGAAGGTTCGCAGCGCCTTTTTTTCATGACACCAGGCATCACAATACCAGTTGTCACGATACCTTACAAGATGCTGCGGAGACACGGTCCGTTCCTTTGCAACACCTTCTGCATTTGTATATAAAAAACGAACAGCGTACTTGCGTGCAAGCGCATTGACAAGAGCACCAAAGGTTCCCTCGCTGATACACCGGTAATGAATATCAAGAATTTTAATTCTGTCTGCCCATAAATGCGGATCGCGGACTTTGAATTTTAAAATTGCGTCACATTTTTTCCCAAGCGGTTTGAACGCATCACTAAGAAAAGGACTTGTCATTGCGCTGACAATCCGCTGCATGGTGAGTAATGCAATAAGCTCATCATCAGTTGGAAGGATTGTTTCTACAGGATCATTTATTGTTTCAGCATTGGTAATTTTGTAGAACCCGTTTTCTATGACAATGTTCACATTACCAAGAAGTCGTGCTTTTTTCAAAATCCTGAAAAATGATGACTCACTTGATAGATGCAATTTGCGCGAAATAACAGCTCTTGATAATCCATCAGGGTAATCCGTGAGGAGTTTAACCAGTGCAACAGCACTATCTCTATTATTCATACCATCCCGCTGAAAAAAAAGTTAAAGCACTGTGCAGCCAGTCAGACCAATAACAACGCTACTTTACACCCCATACGCTCCAATTCTTCAGTGGCTGCTCATTACTTCATTATTAACGCTAAACTAAATTATCATTCACAAACAACTACAACCGGAACGCACTAACGCTGTCAATTATTGACATGTAAAGTATACTTATAAAGTAATTCCGGAAACGGGGGATGTCAATGCGGGGGGGGGAGGGTATAGTAGCGAGTAATAAAGAATATGTTGTTTACATCGTAATAATTTGTCATAATGCGCGCCTGCATCGTTTTAAAATTGACAATAATTACATCATTATTTTTCCCCAGCGCTGAAAGCGCTACATATACCAGCCAGGGTTATCGGCCCTGAGAAATGATACGACCGGCAATGTAATTCGCATTTCGATATAGCACGCATACACCGGTAATCGGACATGGAAAATCGTTATAAAATTGGTACACCGTTAATGTCCAGTAGTAACACAACCATAAAAAGCCTTGTATATACATCATAAATGATGTATACTATCTCTCATGAACGAGAATAAATGGCATGTTCTTTATTACGAAACAAAATCAGGTAAGAGTCCTGTCTTTGAAATGATTGAGAAACGAGCGGTACGGGAAAAAGCCAAAATTCTCAATTGGATCAACCTTTTAGAGCAACATGGACCAAATTTAACCAGACCGTATTCAGATCTATTAAAAGATGGAATTCATGAGCTTAGAATCAAGTTATCCGGAGATCAAATAAGGGTACTTTATTTTTTTTGTTACCGAAACTATATAATCCTTACAAATTCTTTTACAAAAAATACAGACAAAGTACCTGAAGAAGAGATAAAAAAAGCACAATTATGCAGACTCGATTTCTTAGATCGATACACAGAAAAAAAATTACAGGAGATTCTGGAAAATGAAAACATTTAAAAAGCATCTTGAAAAAAGCCTTAAAGATCCTGTTTTTAAAGAAGCATACAATGAAGAACAGGTATTATTGCAGCTATCGTATGAACTTCACCAAAAGAGAGAAAAAGCAGGGTTGTCTCAACGCGATGTTGCATTACAGGCAAAATTGACACAACAACAAGTTTCAAAAGTTGAGAATGGTGTCAACTGTAACATCCTTACCTATTTAAAAGTTGGTAACGCAGTCGGGATTCATATCGGTATAAAACCATTATCAAAAACGCATAGATCTTCACGTAAATCTACGGTTGTTAAATAATGGAAAGATTCTTTTTGTCAAACTTTTAATTCGATACTTACTGGACAATACATTCAAATAATCACCTTCACATTCGATAGTTTGAATTAGCGTGCAGCGCAAGTACATTGACATAATACATTTTCTATCTTAGACACAATTGTTTTCACAATTTGTCTGATTGGCAAAACAATCCCCCCTTAATAAGGGGGGCGCGTCCGCGGGCAATATCGTTAACTTAACCTTGACATGTTGCAGTATTGCGGGTTGCTCTCCCCCCCCGGGACTTTGAGAGCTGAATAGCCTGTTTTGGCCTATTTCTTCAAGTCCCCCTGCGGGGGATTTAGGGGGCGAGTCTTACATGTCGATCTTAAATTAACGACATTGGCGTCCGCGGGGGATTACTTTTCCATACGAAAATGTCAACTATACCTCTAAAAATTCACCAGGCTTTAAAACCTTAACTGCGGCTTTGTTTCTTAACAGTTTAATAAAATCATCCGGCGAACCGCTAATCATTGGAAACGTACCATAATGCATTGGAATGATCGTTTTGAAGTTAAAAAAATCATTGCAGGCAGTTGCCGCTGTTGATGGTGACATTGTCATTGTGTCTCCGATTGGAATCAGCCCGATCTGTGGTTTAAATCTTTTTTCAATTAATTTCATATTTTCAAAGATCTCTGTATCTCCAAAATGATAGAGCACGTTTTCTTTGTACTTTATGATAAGACCGGCAGCTAATCCGCCGTAGAGTACCTGATCTCCTGCAACGATGCTGCTGCTGTGTATCGCCTCAACCAGGGTGATCTGAATTTCTTTGTCAACAAAACTACCACCTATATTAAGCGGGATACAGTTACTTATAGATTTACTCATAAGCCATGTGCAGATCTCGATGTTTGAGACTATTTTTGTTTTTTCAGGATTATACAGCGTCAGTGAATCCCCGATGTGGTCCGGATGCCCGTGAGATATCAGAATATAATCAGGACTGGTAATCTCACTTCGTAAACTTTCGGGAAAGTTGGCGTTTCCATTAACAAATGGATCTATGAGTATTTTCACTTCTCCGCAGACTAATAAAAATCCTGAATGTCCCATCCAGCTTAAATTCATAGCAAAGCCTCCTGATCTGTTAGATACATTTTAATTCGAAAAAAGCCAGCTTTAATTATATGCCATTTTCCGGAATTTTTAAACATAAATTCATACTATGAGCGGGAGTAATATGTACAAGGTATTGTTATGCTGTATGTTACAAAAGATGAAGGAATGCCTGTCAAGGGAAGTTCCCCCTAATAATACATCATTACTGATTTATTCTACTCGTGAATAAATTCAACAGTGAAATACTGCTCATTCAATCTGGTGGACTTGGAAAGGTTTACTAAATACAGCCTGAGTGCATCATTCAGATTGCCCTCCTTTTTCAGAAAACGCCCTGCACAGTTTCTTCCGTTTTCCTTTGCACAGTATAATGCATAGTCACTCAGGTTAATCATCTGTTCAAGATTTAATAGTTCCGGATTTGTCAGATCCAATGGCATCTGGACATAGCCGATTGAACAGGTCTTACGAATCGTTTCCGTTTCTGATAAACGTATTGGAGTTTCCTCAATCGTCTTAAGTACTCTTCTCGAAAAAGTTTCCAGATATGATGGTCGTGTGTTGTAAAGTATAATCAGAAACTCTTCCCCACCCCAGCGAATTACAATATCTTCAGATCTGATCATCTTTTTCAGAACACCTGACAATGTGACTAATACCGTGTCACCAGCCGAATGACCAAAGGTATCATTAACCATTTTAAAATGATCAATATCAATTAAATAAATTCCAATAACGTCCTCATCCGCAGACAAACTCCTTTTCTCCTGTCTGGTGAGCGACTTCGCTTTGTTTCTGACAAATACATTTAGTTTGTTATCAATAAACTCAAAAGCATATCTCCGGTTATATAGATTTGTCAACGGGTCATGCAGTGAAAGCTCTTTGAGTTTTTCGTTTGCATCATTCAACTGGATTGTCCGCTCCCTGACTTTCTCTTCCACATTTTCATAAAGCCGCGCATTTTCAATTGATATTGATGCCTGTGATGACAGAATGTTTAAAAGCTCCAGCCGCTCAGATGTAAACACATGATCAGACAGATTATTTTCCAGATATACCACACCCTTTAACCGGTTCTGATAGATAACCGGCATACACAGTAACGATTTAATCTGTTTACTCGTAATATAGCGATTATTTTGCCAGCGGCCATCCGAGCAGGCGTCTTTAATAACAACACTTTCCATGGTTCTGATAACATAGTGAACGATTTCAGGGCACAGATCCATACTATCCGTAAACACAACCGATTGCATACTGTTAATTTTAAAAGAACTTCCGTCCTGTAACGCTTCAATATAAAACTGATTATCAGTTTCATTTTTAAGCAACAAACACCCCCGCTGGGCACCGGCATTTTCTATCATCGTGTGCATCAGAATTCTTAACAATTTGTCAATTTTAATTTCACTTGATATTGCTTGTGTCGATTTCAGAATAGATACCATGTCAATCGAATTGTGGTGTGAGACTGATGTCGTTGCTTTTTTAATTATGGTTGTATCATTCACTGAAGCATTAGTATCATTTGCCATAAAAAAGTGAGTATAGTACTTCTCCATAAGAGCTGCTTTACGATCAGCTCCCCACTGTTTATACAAATAATACGCTTCCCGAATGTAGGCTTTCCCGATTGTTTCAACACCTTTCTCAATCCAGAATTTTCCGTATAATTCATTACAGAGTGCCTTAAATTGAATGAAATCATTTTCACCAAATGAATCCATCGTCCTTTTAAAAAGATCAACGATACTATCAAGTGAACCATGTTCCGCTATTGCCATTTGTTGACACAGTAAATAATATTTATGTGCAAAGTTTGCAGGACAATTATCCGCCCATACGTTCAATTTTTTAAGGATTGTGCACAGCGTATCCTTCATAGTTGCATGTTCCAGAGAGGATACAACATTCCATTTATTAATAATAATCAAGCCCTTAAACAAATAATAATCGGGTGTTGTAAAATCCGGGGTCTCAACTGTGCTGACTTTCTCAATCAGTAAGGACCATTTTTCGGCCTCATCCATGTTGCCTAAGACAATATTGACAAAGGTATTATGATGATAAAATCTTCGCAAATACTGCAAACCGCTGATTTTTTTAATATTCTCAATCATTTCAGTATCTTTTTTTTCAGAATCCAGCAATTCGTTATTTTGCAGTGGATCACTACTGGATGGAATTGTCTGAAATTTATCAATTGCATATGTAACAATTTGAGTTAACAACAATGGCACTGTACCTTTAACCTGCTTAAGAAAAACCGCTGCTCTTTCCGCATCATCCTTGCACTCTGTAAGATTTTTACCAACCCACAGTTGTAAATGAACTCTGTGAGCAATGGCATATGTTGCATGTATAATGTCACCCGTTTCAATACCAGTCCTGTAGGCCAATTGAAAATAGTCCAGGCTTTCCTTATAATGCACACGCCAGCAGGAAATAAATGAGAACATAAAATAGACTGATGGTTTTTGCGATTCAGCTTTATAGTTGTTAATGAGCGCAAATGCTGCTTCGCCCAGCTTATACCCGGTTTTATAATCAGCAAGTACTTTACCCAGAATATGTCCGCAATCACCAAAACATTTACATGACAGGGCCGATGTTCCATATGTCAAAGTCAACTCAAACATTATAATCGTTGTTAATGCAAAGAAAGGAGGATTGGCTTGAGATGCCGGAAGAACCGCCTGCAACAACTGCAAAGCCATTAGCATTTCCGGATTATTCATTGCAGGAAGATTGACAAGTTCCTCAATCGGCATACGGGTTAAAATCTGTTGCATTTTCATAATGCCATCCTGCGTCTTCCAGGCGATTTCATCAGCGCTTTCTGGTAACGTAACAGAAAACAATTGCAGTGTTTTTCGCACCTCACTGATAGCTTCCGGTAGTTTGCCCTGAAAAATGAGGATCATGACTTTAATACGGCTAATCGCACCTTTATCAAGAGTACTCTTTGCCATTTTTACTGACATTTCACACAGGGTATCCGCTTTTAATAAATCACCTGATTGTAAAGCACTTGATGCCTGTTTCAATAAAAGATCAAAGTGTTTATCCTGAAGTGTATCCCATTCTTCTTTGGAGAGTAGTGACTCTGCGGTTTCAAAATAGCTTAGTGCAGCCGCAAATGCCGTTGATTTCATTGCTTTATTACCTGCAATACTATTTAAGTCTGCAAGCTCAACTCTCTCATCCTTACCGGTAATCAAACACCGGGCATTATTTAAATATTTGACAAGATCAAAAACAGCATCCATCTCTTGTGTCACCCTGAATGATCGTAAGTACTCACGCCCTATTGAAAGATTCAATTCGGCTTTCTTACTTTCGGGAATCAGGGAATGCACAGCTTGACGGATACGATCGTGTGCAAAACAGAAACGCATTTCGAAATCAACAGGACTTATCTCGCTTCTTAAAGTATTGATAAAACGGTAATCATTATTTAGTGGCAGGATAATTTCGTTTTCTATGGCTACCCATAAATTCCTGCCAAGCGTTGCAACAGATTTTTTGCTGATTAACGAGACGGTCAGTAAATCGAATTGATTTCCAATACAGGAGAGCAGCTTGAGAATATCAAGTGTTTCTTCTCCCAGTGTTTCGAGACCTTTTACCAGCAAGTCAACCACATTATCACTTATATCAACCGTAGTTACTTTTTCAAGGTCATAGTCCCACTGTCCTATATCAACCCGAAATGTAAATGTTCCCTGAAGATACAACGAATGCAATAATCGGCTGATAAAAAACGGATTGCCCTTTGTCTTTTGAAGAATTATGGTTGTCAGCGGACCGGTTGTTTCCGGGTGACAATGTAATGTGCCGGCAATCAACTGATTGACGGATGTATAATCAAGGGGTTTAAGGTATATTTGTCTGACCAGTGGAACCGAATCGTTGTGCCGGTTATTAATTTCATCCAGAAGCGTATGCAGCATATGACCATCTTCAATTTCACGATCTCTATATGCCCCAATAAAAAGAACATACTGTACTTTTTTAGTACTCAAAATGTATTTGATTAAATCCAGCGATGATCTGTCACTCCACTGAAGATCATCAAGAAAAACGACCAGCGGATGTTCCCGTTTCGCAAAAACATTAATAAATTCAGTGAATGTCATCAGAAACCGGTTTTGTGCTTCCAGTGGATTCAGATCAGGCACCTCAGGCTGCAGACCGATAATCTTCTCTAATTCCGGCAGTATATCAATTACAACCTGCCCATTAGTTCCAAGCGCCTCCAGCAGCTCCTGCTTCCAGATATCGAGACTATCGCTTGACTCCGCAAGTAACTGTTTTAAAAAGTCTTTGAAGGCATGCGCTATCCCGTAATAAGGAATATTACGTTCAAACTGGTTATACTTCCCGACAATAAAATAACCCTTTTTACCAGTTACCGGTTTACGAATTTCATTGATCAGTGAGGACTTCCCGATTCCGGAGTAACCACTGACCAGGAGAATTCCCGAATTTCCTTCTGCTGCTTTTTCAAACTCCGCAATCAGAAGTTCCACTTCAGCTTCACGGCCGAACAGTGTAAGCGGAATCTCGAATCTGTCAAGAACATCCTGTTTTCCGGGTATGAATGTAGTGCTGCATTGCGATAAACACTCAGGATTTTTCATACAAAATTCCAAATCCTTCAGTAGTCCATATGCTGACTGATACCGCTCTTCCGCTGTTTTTGAGATCAGTTTCATAATAATAGTTGATAGAATGAGCGGTATTTCGGGATTTATTTCAATTGGCTGAACTGGAATCTTCGCGATATGACAGTAGATAATCTCCAATTCATCATTCCCGCTGAATGGCACTATCCCGGTGAATAATTCATAGAGAGTGATACCCAGAGAGTACAAATCGGTTCTGTAATCAACAGGCCGGTTAATTCTCCCAGTTTGTTCAGGAGACAGATAATCCAGTGTTCCTTCGAGTATGTTTAAATTGACACATTGCGGAGCTTCCCGTGATAATTCTGCTGCAATACCAAAATCAATAAGTTTTACCTGATTTGTTGTACGATTACAGATAAAATTGGTTGGATTGACATCTTTGTGAATGATATTCTGCTGATGTATTTGCATGATCGAATGGGTCATCTGTATCGCAAGTGCTAATTTTTCAGATATTCCCAAATCCGCAGATTGAACAATCCTGTCAACCGATTGACCATCAATATCCTCAAGAATAATCGCCAGGCTGTTCTGAAATTTTTCAACGCCATATACTTTTATGATTCCATCACCGCGGATCTTTTTTAAAAGTTCATACTCCCGGATGAATACCGAAAGCTCTTTGGCGGATGGGTACTCTCTGTTGAGTAATTTAGCAATGATCTGACAATTATCAGACAGCCTGATCCCCCGGAAAATCATTGTATTTCCACTGCTTACAATAGTTTCTTTTGTTGTATACCCAGGTATGTGGATCACCATAAACCCCGATTAACTGCTTTTATCCTTAAAGTGTTTGTAAACATCGCATAAAAATACACATATCTTAAAAACGCAATTGATGTTGATACAGATATGTTAAGTATTGATATATATAGCAATCGATATATCGCGATTCAGCACCGCGACCAGCGATACCTTACAGGATTATAGCATGATTGTCACATTTTAGGAATAGTCTGTTTTATGTGTAAGCATTACGAGCGGATATATTCAATTTTAAAATAATCGTCATTCAATCTGCTGGACTTTGAAAAGTTTACCAGATACGTTCTAAGCGCATCGTTGAGCTCAATATCTTTTTTCATGAAACGGGCAGCACAGTTCCTTCCGTGCTCCTTTGCACTGTATAATGCATAGTCACTCAGATTAATCATCTGTTCAAGGTTGAGCAGTTCCGGATTTGTTAAATCCAGGGGCATCTGGACATATCCTATGGAACAGGTCTTATAAATCGTCACCGTTTCTGCTATTCGTATCGGGGTCTCTTCTATCGTTTTAAGCACTCTTATCGAAAAAGTCTCCAGAAATTCCGGCTTTGTGTTGTACAGTATTATCAGGAACTCTTCCCCACCCCAGCGTATTAATATATCCTCAGTTCTGATCATTTTTTTCAGGACTTTTGACAAAGCGACCAATACGGTGTCGCCTGCCGAATGACCATACGTATCATTTACCGTTTTAAAATGATCAATATCAATTAAATATATACCAATAACATCCTCATCTGCATACAAGCACCGTTTCTCCTGTTTATGCAGAGAAATCGTCTTGTTTTTCACAAACACATTTAGTTTACTATCGATAAACTCAAACGCATATCGCCGGTTATACAGATTAGTCAACGGATCATGTAATGAGAGTTCTTTAAGCTTTTCATTTGCATCATTTAACTGAATTGTCCGCTCCCTGACCTTCTCTTCAACATTTTCATAGAGCCGTGCATTTTCAATCGAGATTGACGCCTGTGATGATAATATGTTTAGTAATTCCAGCCTATCTGATGTAAATACATTATCGGCCAGATTATTCTCCAGATAAACCACACCTTTCAGCCTGTTTTGGTAGATAACCGGCATACACAGCACCGATTTAATATTTTTACTAATAATATAATGACTATTTTGCCAGCGCCCATCAGAACATGCATCTTTAATAACAACACTCTCCATGGTCCGTATTACAAAATGGACAATTTCAGGACACAGATCATTACTATCTGTAAACATAACAGATTGCGGACTGTTAATCCTGAATGCACTCCCGTCCTGTATCGCTTCAATATAAAACTGGTTGTCAGTTTCATTTTTCAACAATAAACACCCCCGCTGGGCACCGGCATTTTCTATCATTGTGTGAATCAATATTCTTAACAGTTTATCAATTTTTATCTCGCTTGATATAGCCTGTGCTGATTTCAGAATCGATACCATATCAATCGAATTTCGGGGTGACATTGATGCAGTTCCTTTGGTAGTTCTCTTACGATCATTTTCTTCTGAAACACTATCATCATTCATGAAAAATTGCGAATACTGTTTTTCCATGAGAGCAACTTTACGATATGCACCCCACTGTCTATATAAATAATATGCTTCCCTGATATACGCTTTCCCGATAATTGTATCCCCTTCAGTAATCCAGAAAACGCCATACAATTCATATGTATATGCCTTAAGGTGAATAAAATCATTTTCACCAAATGATTTTATTGCTTTTTTAAATGAATCTGCAATGATATCCAGCGGTTTACTCTCGACAATTCCTGTAAGCGCTGCTACCAGATGGTATTTATGCGCGAAATTTGATGGACAATTGTCTGCCCATTTTTCCATTTTCTTTTTGATACTGTTAAGTGAATCCAATAATTGTGATCGTTCTTCTGATGCGACGGTTTTCCACTTGTTAACTAATACGATTGCTTTAAACAGATAATGATCAGCTATGGGAAAATCTAAAACACTGGAATAGATAATTCTATCCGCCAGGAGGTTTGATCGCTCAGCAGCATCTGAATCATTCATAATGATGTTTACATAGGTGTTATATTGGAAAAATCTTGACATATAGGTTACATTGTGAATTTTTCTGATTCGCTCAACCATTTCGCTATCTTTTTTTTCAAAATTTGTTAATTCATCAGACTCTGGAATTGTCTGTAGTTTTTCAATGGTAAAATTGACAATATCAGCTAAAACCATTGGTACCGAACCCTTATATTGTTTCAATGCTGCAATTGTCTTTTGGACTTCAACTTTTAATTCATTGAGATTTTTTCCAACCCACATGAACAAATGAATTTTATGAGCAAGAGCATAGGTTACATGAATTAGATCACCGGTTCCAATTCCAGCCTGATACGCCATATCATAATAATCAAGCGACTCCTGATAATGAGTTGACCAAAAGGATAAAAACGGGAAGATAAAATAGACAGGTGACTTCTGAGATTCTGCTTTAAAAGTATTGATCAGTGCAAATGCAGCCTCACCCATCTTATAACCCGTTTTATAATCAACAAGAATTCTTCCCTGGATGACACCGCAATCAACCAGACATTTACATGAGAGAGGCGATATTCCATACGTAACGGTCAGTTCAAACATCTTTAACGAAACCAGTAAATATAATGTCGGGTTAACAAGGCGCACTGATGGTATCACCTGAAACAAAAGCTGCATTGCTATGAGTTTTTCCGGGTCTTTCATTACCGGAAGATTGACAATTTCCTCAACCGGCGTCGTGGATAAAAACCGTTGCATTCTCACAACTCCGGTATACATCATAAATTCAATTTCATCAGCAGCTTCAGGCAATGAGACGTTGAAAAGACTTAGTGTTTTCCTGATTTCGCTTACCGTTTCGACAAGTTTAGCCTGTAATGTAAGTAGTAACACTTTTATATTTGTAAGTGCCCCTTTTTCAAGATTGCTTTTTGCACGATGTGCCAGATGTTCACATATGAAATCTGCTTTTTGTAAATCTCCCGATAGTAAGGCTGCTGTTGCCAGTTCCAATAACAGGTTGAAATGCTTTTCCGGTAATTCAGCCCACTCCATTTCGGACAAGAGCGAGTTAGCGGTTTCGAAATAATTTAATGCCGGGGCAAAAGCAGTCGTTTTCTTTGCTTTCTCCCCTGCAACGGTATTAAGTTCTGCAAGTTCAATCCGTTCGTTTTTACCGGCAACAAGACATCTGCCAATATTCAAATGATTGACAACATCAAAAAAGAGATCTGTTCTGTTTGCTTCACGGTATGTTTTTAAATATTCCCGTCCTATCGATAGATGTAGTTCGTTTTTCTCGCTTTCGCTGATTAAAGAATAGACCGATTGACGTATGCGATCATGGGCAAAACAAAAACGCAAGCCGATATTGTCGGGTACCAGTTCGTTTTTCATTACCTTGATTGATCGGTAATTGTTATTCAGTGGTAACACCATTTCTTTTTCAATGGCAATCCAAAGAGCTTTACCAATATCAGCAATTTCTTTTTTACTTATTGATGTAACTATTGTTAAATCAAATTGGGTTCCAATGCAAGCGGCCAGTTTGAGAATCGCCATTGTTTCTGATGGTAACGATTTGAGACTTTTTACCAACAGGTCTATTACATTCTCACTTATAGCAACATTTTTAATCCTTTCAGGATCATAGGACCATTGTCCTTTATCACCATGAAAGGAGAATATTCCCTGAAGATATAGCGAATGTAACAGACTTTTGATAAAGAACGGATTCCCCCTTGTTTTCTTATATAAAATTTCTGCGAGTGGTTTAGTCAAATCAGGATGACTATGCAACGTGTCAGCAATCAGATTATTACAATCAGAGAACGCTAACGGTTTCAGATATATTTTACAGAAAGGCAGCGTGGATTCCTGTCCTCCCATTTCCAGTTCATCAATCATTTGACGCAGCGGATGACCTTCAACTGTTTCGTTGTCCCTGTATGCACCGATAAAAAGAATATATTTATCATTAATTGCCTGAAGCGTATTCTTTGCTAAATCAAGTGTCGAAACATCACACCACTGAAGATCATCAAGAAATATGACAAGAGGATATTCCCGTGCTGCAAAAACAGTTATAAATTCACTGTAAATCAACTGAAACCGGTTTTTTGCTTCCAATGGATTGAGTACAGCCACTGGAGGCTGTGGCCCGATAATTTGTTCCAGTTCAGGAATAATGTCGATTATAACCTGTCCATTACTCCCAAGTGTATTCATCAGACGTTTTTTCCATATATCAAGAACATGTTGTGGCTGCGCAAGTAATTGCCGTAATAACCCCCGGAACGCCTGAATAATACCGTTGTAGGGGATTTCACGTTCGAACTGGCTATATTTCCCCGTTATGAAAAAACCTTTTTTGCCGGTTATGGGTTTACGGATTTCATGTATCAATGAAGACTTTCCAATTCCTGAATATCCGCTTACCAGTATTAAACCACAACGACCATTCGCCGCTTTTTCAAACTCATCAATCAGTATCTGAGTTTCTGCTTCACGACCATACAACTTGTGCGGAATCTCAAATCGATCTCCATAATCTCTGTCACCCAGTAAAAAGTCGCATATTTTACGCTTTTCATCTGATAAAAGGAAACACCTGTCCAGATCCTCCTTTAATTTTAATGCCGATTGATATCGCTCTTCGCTTGTTTTTGAAATCAATTTTAAAATTATTTTTGAAATAATTGCAGGAATTTCGGGATTAACCTCCGATGGAGGAATTGGCGTTTTTGCAATATGCGCATAGATTTTCTCCAGGTCGTCATCACCACTAAAAGGCAAGCGACCGGTGAATAATTCATAAAGCGTGATACCAAGAGAGTACAGATCGGTTCTGCAATCAAGAGGCCTGTTTACCCTTCCGGTCTGTTCGGGAGACACATAGTCCAATAATCCCTCTAATTCATTCAAATTGATACACTGGGATGCTTCTCTGGTTATTTCGGCAGATATGCCAAAATCAACAATTTTCAGCTGATTGGTTTTGTGATTCCAGATAAAGTTCGTTGGATTGATATCTTTATGGATAATGTTATTCTGATGTACCTGAATTAGTGCCTGAGTCATCTGGATTGCAAGCGATATTTTTTCAGTAATACCTTGTGATGCCAGGAGTAGCACCTTGTCGACAGATTCTCCGCCAATATCCTCTAAAACAATGAAAAAACTATTGTTATACTTCTCGATCCCATATGTTTTTATTATCCGGTCACCGGCTATTTTGTTTATTATTTCATATTCTCTGAGAAATGCAGACAAATCAACAGGTGACGGGTGTTCTCTATTCAAAAGTTTCAAAACAACTGGAAAATTATCACGTTTTCGAATTGCCTTAAAAATTGTTGAGTTTCGTCCTTTAAAAATTTCTGTTGTTATTGTGTAGGCAGGAATTTGAATCATGATTCTTCTCCGATGATGTTCTCACGCACCTGTTGCCATTTCTCGAAGTAGCTATAATCAACATCAGCATACGCGAAACACGTTAACACTAAATATTATAGTACCATAAATGATATGGTTTGAGAATATTTGATTGTTAAAAGGAGCACGTAGTAGAAAATGTACTGTCTGTTATGCAGCTATGCTTGACACATACAACTACGGAACAGCATAAATCCGGAACCCGAAGCAGCAGGAATGCAAAAACGTACTGCAACACCCCCCCCATATTCAACACCACCATTTGTAAGCGCTGCGAAGGTATAAGCATGTGCAGTTTGAAAGATATAATAATATGGTCGTTATGTAGCCTGGAAATGAGGTTCGATATCGACATGTGGTTGTAATGTATTTTCATTCATTTTTTTTATTATATCCTTCTTTTGATTGACATGATAGTATATAAAGAGAAGCTACTATTATAATGTAAATTATTTTTTTGTACATTAACATCGCCGTATTATGTAAACCATTACTTTATATGCCACCAGTAAAGGCCATCTGATTTAACTATCAAAATTGTGTTAGGATTACTAGCCCATAATGTTGATTCTGCATTATTTAATTGAAAACTACTTGAAAGTAATTTAGGTATTCCGATATACCCAGGAATCTTTTCACTCACCTCGGCATAATAATACTGTTCATCTGCGCTAAGTTTTACACTACCCCATACTATATATTTTCCATCAGGTGAAAACGAATAGCCTCCAGTAGAAATATTTGTATCAAGACTTACTAACGGTATGAGGTCTTTCTTTTTATCCTTCCACGAAATCAAAAATGTCCCTTTAGCGCTAATAATAGCTATTGGTAGTGTTGGATGAATCTCAATTCTCTGTGTCCTAAAAATTTTTTTGTAATGCTCATTATATGCTGTTGTAAATGGATGAGCAACAGGATTCCAGTTCTTATCAACTGAGAGTAACCTTGATTTTTCCTCATTCAAATAAAATAGTGTACTATCCTTCACTGCAAATGAATTATAGGTGAAGCCCCCAGGAATAAAATCTGATTCAATTTTTTTTAAAATTACCGGTTCTTCCTGAGATAGATCACAAACTTTAAAGATTCTTCTTACTTTTGCACCTTCTCGCCATTCAATCATGAATGCAAATATATTTTTTTCCGGATCAAGTGCACGACAGGCTTTGACAGTCTCCTCCATTCTTGGTGCAACCATATGCCACTTGTGTTCATGTGTTCTCAAATTGTATTGATCAAAACCTCGAGTTTGTCCATATCCTATCCACTCATCGGAATAACGTGGTGCAATGCTAATATCACCACCATATTCAACACCACCGGATGGTAATGTTTCTTTCTTAAGTTCATCACCACAGTGTAATAACTCAATACCACCGTGCGTAAGTGCTGCAAAGGTATAAGCGTGTGCTGTTTGAAAAATATAATAATATGGTCGTTCTGTAGCTTGATAATGAGGTTCAGCATCAACATGTGGTTGCAGTGTATTTTCATTCATTTTTTTTAAATATCCTTCTCTTGATTGACATGATAGTACAAAAAGAGAAGTTATTATTATAAAATAAATTATTGTTTTGTACATTGACATCGCCGTATTCTGCAAACAATTACTTTATATGCCACCAGTAAAGTCCATCTGATTTAGCAACCAAAACAGTTGGAGGATTACTAGCCCATAATATCGCCTCCGCATCGTTTATTTGATAACTTATTGGAAGAAGTTTAGGAATACCAACATAGCCAGGAATCTTTTCACTCACCTCGGCATAATAATATTTATCATCAGCTCCAAGTTTTACACTGCGCCATACGATATATTTCCCATCAGGTGAAAACGAATAGCTTCCCGTTGCAATATTTTTATCAAGACTGACTAATGGCATAAGGTTTTTCTTATTATCCTTCCATGAAATCAAAAATGTACCTTTTGCACTAATAATAGCTATTGGTAGGGTTGGATGAATTTCAATTCTCTGTGTCATAAAAAACTTTTTATGATGTTCATTATATGCCGCTGTAAATGGATGAGTAACAGGGTTCCAGTTTTTATCAACTGAACACAATGCTTCATCTTTCTCACTCAAATAAAATAGTACACTATCTTTTACTGCAAAGGAGTTGTAGGCAAAACCTCCAGGTATAAAATCTGTTTCAACTTTTTTTAAAACTATCATTTCTTCTTGCGACAGATCACAAACTTTAAAGATTCTTTTTACTTTTGCACCTTCTCGCCATTCAATCATGAATGCAAATATATTTTTTTCCGGATCGATTGCACGACAGGCTTTGACCGTTTCTTCTAATCGTGGTGCTACCATATGCCACTTGTGCTCATGTGTTCTGAGATTGTATTGGTCAAAGCCACGGGTCTGACCGTAACCAATCCATTCATCGGAATAGCGTGGGGCAATACTTATATCACCGCCATATTCAACACCATCAGATGGCAATGCTTCTGCTTTAAAATCTTCTCCGCAGTGTAATAACTCAATACCACCGTCTGTTAGCGCTGCGAAGGTATGTGCATGAGCTGTTTGAAACAAATAATCATATGGTTCTTCTGTAGCCTGAAAATGAGGTTCAGCATCAATATGTGGTTGCAGTGTATTTTCATTCATTTTTTTTAATTTTCCTTCTCTTGATTGACATGATACTACAAATGTAAAACAGATAATCACTAAACAACATTGTACAAACAATGATTTATTATGATGAACTTGTTTTGGCATCATTTTTTGGTAATTCTCCGATTTCTACTAAGTGCTTTGCAATTTTATATACAAGTAATTCCTGTTTTTTTGCGTAATCAATTTTTGATATTTTCTTTTCATCAGCAATCATTGCACTACCAAATGTCTTAATACCTCTTTCTAATTCCTTTGTATACTCATGCGCAATTCTATCAAATCTGTAAAACCTGAATGGATTTATTTCTGTAAACCACTCCCATAAATGCGGATCTTTTTGGGGAAGCACACCGGAGCCTCTGATTTGCGCATCCATTTTGTAAATACCATCTTTCATTTGATCAATAAACGCTTCATAGCTCAAACCTTGTATCTCTGTCATATACCAGTCAGTACCAAACATTATTCTCTTCCGCAAATCTGGCCATGCCTGAATAGCCCGGGGAAGATTTTCAAGAAGAGTATTGACATTGTGACAAGAGATGTCAGTATACAGATTTTTATAGGTTTGAATCATCGAAATAATTTTTTGATTCCAAACAGACGTATCCCATCCCCCACTCCTTGCAATAGTAACATCAATTGCTACATCCCATCCGGAAAGTGGTTCTTTTTTTGTTGGTTTATTATCAGATCCACCAAAATGTGCGATACAAAGTTTTAGATCCGGATATTCTTTTAAAACCTGTTCCCACGCATACGGGGATGCATACTCCTGCATAAAATAATATGTTGCGTCTTTCGCAGATTTATTCTTTACGCTGTAATCAATGTCACTTTGTTTACATATTGGCTCTGTTTTAGCAGCCACATCATACTCATAATAGAATGGTCTATCATGTGTAAACGCGCCTTGAGGACTTCCATGCGTCATGATCGGTATATCATTTTCGACACACTGTTTGTAAAGTACTTTTAAGCTTGGTAATCGCGGATCTAATGGTTTATAACCCAGATTGGGATATACCTTAATTCCTGCAAAAAGCCTGTAAATATCACCGCCACTATAAGCGTGACTGGATTTATGCATCACATACTGAAAGGCATCATCGCAATTGCCGGAATATCTTCTTGGTTCAAAATGATAGAGAGGTACTATTCTCCAGGGATTTTGCAGTGCTGACACAATGGAATCATTACATTGAACATCCCATTTTTCATATAACTTATATTCCGTTTTATTTACCCAGACCAGTTTTCCCTTATTTTTACCGGAAATGCGACTATGAAAGTAATAGAAATCACCAGGTATCTCCACTAATAAATTCAGTTTTCTATAAATATCAAGTTCATTTTCACTTGTATCAGGAGGGAAAAAATTATGACCAATGTGGGCTATTTCTTTATACGCTCTTGAAAGAATAGCCGCTGAAAAACGAGACATTGGAAGACGAGACTCTTTCATTAACGTCTTCAGATAATTTAAAAATTCAGGTTCATCTTCAAATTTTCCCGGTAAATAAATCAGGCGATATTGCTTATTCGCATATCGGTAGACAACTGCTTTTTTATCATCATTCTCAAATCTATCGATATGTGCAAAGTCAAGATCCATTGGCAAAGCTATGATTGGAGCAAAAACGTTTTCTGGGTAGATACCATTTTTTAAAGTATAAGCCAAAAGTGATCTTGCATTCCCTTCCACTGTCATTGCTGCTATTTTATGTGTTTTTCGTTTCTGTACAGCAAAAAACTCACTATAACTAAAAGCAGCATTAGCAATCAATCCGATAAATTTATCAGCATATGAAGCAGGATTCCACTTAACCAGAACTTGTATTGTTTTGTTAGATACATCTGCAAGTACTTGCATTGTCTTTCTGACAAAAACGTCAAAAATCTTTTTGTCAACTTCGACAAATGATTCCAGTACTTTTATAATAGATTCACAGGTACTTCGTTGTTGTTCTATAATCAGATCTATCGTTGCGGAAGCTACCGCAATCTCCTTTTTGGCATAATTGGATATAAGATAAACGTTATATGCAATAAGCATATTCAACCAGGTAAGTATGTGAAGTGCCCTTTTATCCGTTACAAGAGAACTTAAATTATTAAGTTTTTGTATCAATTCCTTTGTCATAGCAGGTGCACTTTGTACAATTTCTACATATTTGCTCAATGCATTAATTGTAATTTCAGCACCCGAGTCACGAATTTGGCTTTTTGCAGAATGCATCATATTAACGATTTCAATTATTTTTGACGTCCCATCTGCAACGACTTTTACAAGGTCATCATAAGTTTCTTGAACAGTTTTTTGATCAGCCCACCAATCTTTAATAAGCCCTCTGTTTTTGTCGTAAAATGTTGCGTAATTATCTAAAAGTTCTCTGTTAAGACTCTCCAAAACCCTTGATGTTGGAATATCCAGAACCATTTTCCTGTAATCACAAACTACAGCACCTAAAGCAAACGGCAGGGTACCAACATGACCAGATTGAATATGCATATGTGCATCTGCAACACAAATAGCATCCCGTTTTTTTTCTAAATTGATCAGTGTAGCCCCGGTTGTTTTTCTAATCTCAAGCGGAATCCACAACATTGAACCAGGTTTAATCATATCAGGATTCGGATTATTTTTACGAAAAGAACTGTTTTCAGGATGATTATATATAATTCGCCAATCTACAACACTTGCAGCTTTTGCAATCTTAGAAAGTGAATCCCCCTCCTTTATTGTATACCATGATTCCTTTTTAATAGTCATATATTCTTATCCTCTTTTTCGAAGCGTAATCTCAATTTAGCAACCCATTGATAATCTCAATCTGATACAGGTAAAACTGATTGCACAGACGAAATCTTTTTAAACAAAATGGAATATGGACCTGGAGCAGTATCCTCGAATGAAGCTTCACCATTTTCATTAAGTGTGCCTGTCAATACTTTTCCATCTGCCAGATAAATGTCTAACTCTTCATTGACAATAGGCTCTCCATTGGTATCTTTCAGACACAGTTTAATCTCATCCCGAAACTCCAAAAGCCCCCCCATCAAATCCTCGCCAACCCTGACACCATTAATATCCGCAACAAAGAAAAACTTCGGTGGAGCGTAACTTCTGCCTTTTGGTTCGAGCTCGGCCTGTGTTGGTATTTTGTCAACGTCTTTATAGTCAAACTCCCAGTTAAGTTCGAGTTTACTGTTTTCAACAATCATCGGTTGTCTCAGAACCTTTGTATGGTACCCTTCCGGACTGTATTCGTAAATTGACATAGTTGCCATTGTGCCATCAGTTACTCCATCCGCAAATTCTATCGTTGCTTTTGCAATCTCCCCGCGGTGTACAATCTTACGATCCCACTCCATGCGGCTCATTTCGATAATCGGGCGCGCCGTAATTTTATCTGATTCAAGCTTGCATCCGTGTTTTGGCAGTTTCGCTTCAAACCAGATCTCTGCCCCATCCTTCACCTTTTCCGGAATCGGCAGTTTCCCGTAAAAGCAATTATTACGCACCTCTCCTTTGATCGTTCCCGGTGCTTTTCCCTCACTGCTCTTTCCCTTGATCTCTATTAATGCACCATCGCCGACAAATACCGTTTTCACATACACCGGTACTTCATTATTCGCAACCGCAGCATTACACTGAAACTGCGCAATTACAATTTCAGATTCAACCTTTATCTTGTTTTTCTTGTCGGTTGGCGCCTGAAAATCATTACTCATAATGGTAAATATCCTGTTTATTTATACAATCGCATTATCTATTTGTAAAAATGGTCCACAACATTCTTTTCATCAATTGTATTCAACGAATGTACTATCGCATCAATTTCCGGTTCAAGTGTACGTAGCGTTTTCTTGATAAATGTTGCTGTAAAAAGAAAAATCGCCGGTACTTTGTGAATATAATATTGTTTCTGAAAAAGCTGAATTGTCCCCGGTGTATAGGTATATACAATCTCCACAGCCTGACTTTCACTGATAAGCGATGCCTTTTTGGAAAGCAGTTCAAATGATGGCAGTGCTTGACCAAGATGTTCAATCCGCGATGCAACATATGCTTCAAGATCTGCTTTTTTGTCAATGTCACGTTCAATCATCAACACAAGATTATGCTGAACGCCGCTATCCTCAGGGCCTTCGAAAGTGTACACTGTTGATTCTTTCCAGTTTTCAGGAAAGTTAAGAACGAACTGATTATTTATCATTGTTAAAAAACCTTTACATTTTGCGTTTTACTTCATACATTTCTATTATTTATTTTATCATCGGATAATTTTCAGTTTTCCATCAACCCTGCCAACATACAGTTCAATCATATTAATATCTCCATCAAGACCTTTATTCATAAAAAAAGGCTGATACGGTTTACGAGACACTTCCCAGATCCGGCCATCACACCACGGTCTGGCAACGATGTCATCGCGATCAAATTCAACGATTGGCCCTCCGGGGAAGAAGTCATTCCTGAACAAATTAGCAAACCAGCTTTCCGGATCAGTAAATTCCTCCGGATATGCAAGCGCATAATCATCAAGCTTTGGCCGATATTCTATGTAAAGTGATTCCAAATCCTGTCGTTTTATGATATCACGCAATTTGATTGCGTATTCAACCACTTCTTTTTTATCGGTAATTATTTGAGCATCGATTAATCTGTTTTTAAAACTGATTCCTTCGTTTTCAAAGGCAAATGTTTTTGTCAAAGGAAACAGATCCTTCAATTGTTGAAGAGATAACGCTTCCGGATCGAATGCAGCCTGTATATCCTCAATATCAATTGACATAAGAAGATCTCCACATTCCGGACCTGTAACATCACCAGTATTGTAACGTTTAATAGCACCCTCCACGACTATGTCAGCAGGAGTGGATAGTATCCCTGTTTCAAGAAGCACTGGATACATCACAAGTTTAAGTGAATTATCGCCTGCGAGTTCAGTATTGAGCGGGTATGTTACGCTTGACCCTTTGGTTGCATCGATTCTGAACACACATAACCCGTTCATGTGTATCTCAATAATGCATTTGCACGCAAACATCTCTACATTGTAAATATAGTTCAATTATTCCTCACTTGTATTTTCTTCTGATGGTACTATTGTTTCGTTTATTAATTGTTCATTTTGTAATGAATCCTCAATTCGCTTACTTTCCAACAGGTACTCCTGGTACTGCGGTGATTTTTGATATTTCTCATATTCTCTTTCTTCATATCGCTTTCGTTCATTCCCAAGTTCAATAATTAATCCACATAAAAAACCAGTTGCAATAATTATACACATAAAAACGCCCAGCTTATAAATAAACGTATTACCCTTAATGTCAATATCGACAATCGATTCTTTAGGATCGGTTTCATTGTAGTAAACACGAAGTTCCTTACCAACAGGATACATATCGGCGTACGCCTGAATCTGCTCCTTTGATGAAGATTCAAAACGCCCACCCCAGTTAAGTTTACTATTTGTATATTGCTTATTAAAAACGGTATAGGTATACTTGATTTGGGCAGAATAGGTTGTTGAATTGATATTACTATTCACTCGTGAATTGGTACTTCCAAGAACTTCCGATTCCACAACCACACCCTGTACAGTCGGCCATGATTGTACCTTTATTAGTTTCTTTTTTAAGTGTTTTCCGTAAATATAGAATCCTACTGAACTGCAGTATAAAAACAGGATTATACAGGAGAGAGCAATTAACGAAGGTCGTGATAAAAGTACATTAAGATAGATTAATTGTTCTTTGAGTAATTCAAAAAAAAATACAACACACTTATAAAAAGTCACTGGTTTCCCGATCTCAATAGCAATTTCATTTAAAAATTCCATTATTGTTACCTATTTTAATTTATTCATTAATTGTAAAGATGTATCAATATTGCTCTGGAGAAGTTTTACAAATTCACTTTTTAAATACTTGTTAAATTTTGCTAATTGTAACCCTGTTGAACCGTTAACAGTCTCATACGAATTCTTAAAATCTTCTCTGACTTTACGTGCAATAGCTTCAACAACATTTTTAGTACGTTTCATATCTTTTTTATTATCAATTTCCTTAACCAATCTATTAATAACATCTGACCGTTTATACTCAATGCCAATTGAATCATACACGGTAACATTTCGCCACTTTGTAAATATTGTTTCAAATATCGAACTGATTTCATTGCTTGGTAAATGATCAGGTACATATTTTTCTTCTGAAGGCCACTTTATTAATCCCCAATCACACTCATCCGCCCAAACCCATTCTTTGCCGGAATTAAAAGCTTCAGCCTGTTGACCTGTTGGTAATTTATTACCTCCCGATTTTCCAACCCCGGCAGATACGGCAACTTTAGCTTTTATCCCAGTCCATTTAAGATTCATTTCAAATCCTAAACCATCACTACTATTACATTTAAATTTCCCTGCAGTAAAATTTAATCCAGATGTTACAAGTGCATCTGCGCGAATAAGAGTTCCTGCTTTCACACGTGCACCAAAGGTCAAACCAATATTTGCAGCAAATGGAATAACCAGATCTATTACATTATCAGGAGAAATTCTCTCCAGCGATGCAGCAATTTTTATATCACCAGCAAGACTTCCATATAATTGCCCGGCAACATTGCATATGTCAAATCCAATACCAAGCTCAATTGTGATTGAAACCAATGTCAATTCAATTGATGCTGCAACACCAACAAATGCGCGATGATCTTTGTATTCTTTCCAGCTCCAGGCAAGACCCAATTTTCCTTCAAAAAATTTATTGTCAAATTTATAATAGAAACCTGCTTCAGGTATATTTTGTTTGATCAGGTCAACAATACTATTAACTTTTTTGTAAATAGTCAAAATGGACCCTATCGCGTCTAAAAAGCTTAAATTTATCTCCTGACCATTAATCGAAAATGCCACAGGCCTGTCTGTTGACATAATAGCAAGAGGATGTTCAAGTACACCCCATTTTCCCTGATCGGGTTGTTTAGGTTGAAACTTAAATATTTTTGGAACAAGCGGTTTAATTTTCTTATCTTCAAAATTTTCAACAACCTTGTCGCCATATTTTGCACCGGATTCAAATATTGACGGTGTTGGGAAACAGATACTTAAAGCATATTCATTGGATGGATAGGCTTTAAGTACAAGCGGTTTTGGTCCGCCTTTTATCTCATACCGGACCTCGGTATTCAGCCATTTCCAGTATCGCTTATCAAACACCGGAAGTGTAGCTCCTGCAACAGAATGAGAACATACCTGATCATATCGATTGAAAATTGATTCCCGTGCTTTTGTGATATCGGTATTATTGCATGTTAACTTATAATCTTTGTTATAATAAATTGACACTTTATCAGGTTCAGCTTTACCCGCTTTTTTACTTTCAACAATGCAGAATTCAGGTGGATCCAACACCCACCTATACCTATTGTCAACTTGATGCAGACATTTAACGATGCAATTTCCAGAGAAAAACCTATTTGTATCAAACATGTCAAGAATAAAGGTTTTGCCCTTTATCGGTGATTCTAAGACTTCCGGTTTACCTTTGGAAATTAATGGATTTGATATAAAACTGATTGTATGCTCACCTAACAGAACATTTTTCTTCTCAAATATACCAGCCTGATTAGTCACACCAGAAATAAGTATCCCGTTAGATAATTTTATGGTAAATTTTTGATCCTTAACTGCAATACCATTTTCGTTCTCTATAGAAATTCTGAGCTTCCCGGTAATATCAATCTCATTTGATTTTAAAATACCGGAAACTTCATTGTTCTTTTTATACACATTCACATAGTACCGTGGCATTTTCGGACGCACATAGGTTCTCATTTTTTTTACTTTATCTACCGGAAACTGCCAATCAATAGTCATAGAATCTGACGATATTGTAGTATCCATCGAATCAACCCGATAGCCGCTACAATTCAAATCTTTTTCCATCAATTGAATTGACAGGGGAGCACCTGTCATTCCAGTGCTCTTAATTGTAAACGAAATTTTATCTGCTATATCAAAACTGGTTTTATTAAAAGTAACTGAAATTAACTTTTTAATGGTTACAGTATGAGTTCCGCTTTTTACATTATTCTTCTTTATATTACCAGTAGATTGTCCGGTTGTTGTTGCCATAGTAATGAATCCGTTTTAAGGTGAAGTTAGTGTATAATCAAACCCGCCGGCTTTTAGCCCCGCTTTATCAACAAAATCGACATGCAGATTATGTCCGTCCTCTTTTTCAGCGGCTTCAATTTTTGCCAGTTGAGCACTCACCATCGCTGCCATCACGGCACTCACACTGCCTCCCCCGCCACCACCGGCCCCAGCTCCAGCACCGCCGCCACCTCCACCACCACCAACTTCCCCAATAAGTACTGTCGGGCATCCCATGATAATACTCGATGGCGGCCCTACACAAACGGCCATATCGCCCATTCGTGCTGCCGGCATATTACCAATAAGGACACCGGTGCTTCCTATTGAGATTGGCCCTCCGACATGTGGTACATACCCCGTAAACATAGGGCAAACATGCATATCACCAAGCCGTGCAGCAGGCATCCCGCCGATCAGTACGGTTGGAAAGCCCGCAACAATTGCTCCACCATGAGCAGTCATGTCCCCTAACCGGGCCGCCGGTTTTCCCATTTAACCTCCATGAAGAAGTGACATGTAACACGTAACGAATGACACGTGTGCTACAACAATTTAACAGAATTTCGAAAAAATAAACAAACACGCATTTACTCAGACATTTTGACAGTTTCCGGACAATTACCCTGATAAAAACCATTTTGAGACAAATACGGAAATTCTCGCAAAATGCAATTTTTGTGAACGCTTTTAGAAAGATATTTTGCGGGTAAATGGGAAGGCAAGAAGAAAGATTGAGATTTAGATTAAGATTGAGGCCGAGGTTGAGTGTAGGCAAAAAATAGTGAACGATAAGCCTTAGTCATTTCGACCTCCTCCATGTTTTAATAAAGAAGTTGATGAGAGGTGAGGCCACTTTACAAAGTTAAAAAGTACGATACATACACAACATCACGGCTGCCGCACGGCGAGCTTGCTCCTATTGTACTGTTTCCCACTTAGACAATCAGGACAGTACTCATTTCAGTCCCTCCTCTCCATGTTTTAATGGAGAGGAGGATGGGTGATGAGGCCACTTTACAAAGTAAAAATGTACGATACATGTGCGTCGTCACGACTGCCGCCCGGCAAGCTTGCCCTTATTGTTCTCTCTCCCATTTCGACAATCAGGATAATACTCATTTCTGCCACCCCTTCTCCATGTTTAATGCATAGGGGAATGGGAGATGAGGCTTTTAGGTGTGTTCGCAACTGTACGCACACTTTTTGCCAATTAATGCAGTTTTCCCTGTTATTCGTTATGATTTTGCATGCTAAAATCATTACATTTTTTTTCTATAGCAAAAAAATTCATCCGTTCGCAGAAATTTGATAAAATTAATCACCTGTCATTTCGAAAATACATTATATTACCAATTAATCCAGATATACGTGCATTGTAAGAATCTGGTATAGTGTACTTCCTTTCTGTATAGGCATTTGCTGCCTTATGACTGATATGTATGTAAGATCGTATTGCATTGTAATATACCAATATAGCAATACTAAACGGGAACCGGATCTGATTTCAATTGAATTTACATAATACTATTTTTATAAATAATTAACTTCAGAATACATTTTCTGAAACAGTTTTTTTGAATTAATAGGGAGGGGTGACTTATGCATTTCAGAATTCGTTCAGTAGTTGTATCGCTGGTGCTATGCACAGCGTTTAGTGGATTTGCTGATAATCCAATCGTTCAAACTTACTTTACCGCGGATCCTGCACCGATGGTATATAAAGACACGGTATTCCTCTATACGTCCCATGACGAAGATATCACGCTTAAACCTCAAGGCAAGGATTACCTCTTCTTCACCATGAATGACTGGAAACTCTATTCCACAGTGGATATGGTGAATTGGACCGACCATGGCACTGTTGCCAGTGGAAAGACTTTTAGCTGGTTCACCGACAACGCATGGGCACCGCAGACTGTTGAAAGAAACGGAAAATTCTATATGTATTGTCCGATAAACAACAACAGCGGTGCGAAAATCGGAGTGTTAGTTGCAGACAACCCGTATGGCCCGTTTAAAGATCCGGTCGGCAAGGAAATTGCCATGAGTGGAAACATGGCCATCGATCCGACAGTGTTTGTTGACGATGACGGGCAAGCCTACCTGTTCTGGGGGAATGGCAATCTTCGAATGGTGAAATTGAACTCCGACATGATCAGCACTACAGGGAACGTCACATCCAACATAAATGTACGGGATTTCATGGAAGGGCCGTGGTTTTATAAGCGTGGATCACTCTACTACATGGTTTATGCCGCAGGAAGCGGAGGCGGAGCAAACGAAAAAATCAGCTATGCGACCAGTAGTTCTCCGAACGGGCCCTGGACATATAAAGGCGATATTTTTAATCCCACAAATATTAACACCAATCACTCTGGTGTCATCGACTACAAGGGTCACTCATATTGCTTCTATCATACCGGTGCATTATCGAACAATGACGGATTCAAACGCTCGGTATGCGTGGAAGAGTTCACCTATGGATCCGATGGAAGCATTCCTAAACTCAGCATGAGCAGTAATGGACCAAAGCAGGTTGATACGCTGAATCCATTTGACACAGTCCAGGCTGAAACTATATGCTATAGTTCAGGACTCAAGACTGGAACCTGCAGTGAAGGTGGAATAGAAGTCAATAACATTGATAATAATGACTATATAAAGGTTAAAGGTGTTGGTTTTGGTGACGGTGCAACAAAATTTGAAGCACGAGTGGCGCCAAATTCAGGCAGCGGAAAAATTGAACTGCGTCTGGGAAGTCAATCAGGTACTCTGATTGGTACTTGTACAATTGATGGTTCAGGCAGTGCCTGGACAACAAAATCATGTACTGTCAGTGGTGCAACCGGTGTTCAGGATCTATTCCTTAAGTTCACCGGCAGCGGCAGTAATCTTTTCAAATTCAACTGGTGGAAGTTTGAGAGTGCAACTGGTGTCGGGTCAAGTGCGAAATCGAACAATCAGAAATCAAGTCGCCTGCTTGTATCACAAAAAGATGCTGGTACAATAACTTTTTCTCTGCAATCACCGGAAATTGTACAGGGTAACTCAATTACACTGACAATCTCTGATCTGCAGGGCCGTACAGTTACAACAGTATCTTCTAATGCACAGATATCCGGAACAGAGGCTTTCAGCATTAATAAAAATTCTATCCGGTCCGGTATGTATATGATACGGGCATCTTCTGATGGTAAAGTTCTGTATAATAATAGTTATAAATTATAATCGATAACAATAGTATAACCGTTCACAGGTTGATCGTTCTGATTTCAAACCTGTGGACGTTTTTTTTGGCAACTACCTACCTGCCAGCCTTGAATGTATAGAAATATTTTCCTGTTGAATTTGGGTTGACTATTACACTATGTTTTCCGGCGGAATACTCTTTACCCGGCAGACTCATAACTTCCTGCCCTATAAGATTGTACACTTTTGGTGATACATAGCAATTTTTTGGTGTGATAAAGGTAAGCGTCTGCCTGCTGTTACTTATCACCGTTTGAGACGGTGTTCCAAATACGCCAGGCCGGGCAGTTTTCAATTGATTGATATACAGATTGTCGCTGATTGCTGTACTGCCGGATGTCATTGACATCTTCACATCTGCAGTACCACTACTCTGATATCCTTCGACAAAAAACATTACTTCATACATCTCCCCCATCACCATATTCTTCGCAGCCCATGCATCAAAATGATTTACACAGGTTATAGTTCCACTGGTGCGTTTATTCTGCCGGACGCTCCAGAACTGTTTGGCCGGTTCAATGCCAAAATTATTCACATACTTTTCATAGATATCGTAAACCCCGCTATCACTGACAAGAGTTCCTTTTGATGTTACCCCAGGAGGTTTCCATGCTCCCCAACTGTCAACAATGTAATACTCAACGACCGGATTTGTTGTCCATCCATAGGCACCCATATAAGAATTGCCGGATGGCTTATAATCGGCTGAATAGGTAATTACCTGATTCCTTACACCGGGCCTCTTACCTTTCATAAATAATATGTTATTAACCGAATCCCATGAACAACTGAAATTACCACCATCTCCAAGTGTCATTGTGTCACTCTTATCGGCAATACTATAATCCATCCAGTATTCATAGTGGTACTCACCCTGAACACCAATTTGATTTTTGGTGATAGTCTGTGCGGATAGGTGATGCACGAAGGTTGCTGTTACATATACAAATGTTAAAAGTCGAGCAATGCACTTGATTTGCATACAAACACTTCCGGTTAGTGTAATGATAATGGCAGTAGCTACTCTGATTAATATATGATACTGTTTTTAAAAGTGCGCAGATTATTTTTCTGTTTTTTGTAGTACCGATCAGGATTCCAGCAAGTTTAAAACGCCGGCGAATTCTTTATTATTATCCCCTATATGGTAATAAAAAACTGATAGACCTCGAATATTATTGCGAGTGCAAATTAAATACCAATATGATCTCTGGTTACTAATACAATATAGAATTAAGCTGCGGTTTTGTAGTCGGGTCTTATGACTACTACTAAAATCCGGCATTTACGGTGTCTGGAGTACCTGACACTGTAAATGCCGGATTGAAATCTCTAATAGTCTAACAAAAATTACTGTGTCATAAGACTGTTACGTTCAACCTTCACACGTGAATCTGAACAGAATGTGCAGTTCGAACCAAAGAAATACTTGCGGTTCGCAGTATCATTCATAAGGAATACCCTGAACCATGCAGCTGCTGCAGATAGCGAAACACCCTTTGCTTGCTGGTAAACCCAACTACCATGGTCCGAATCAAGCTCGTTGATAAACATCGCTGGCTGATCTTTGACCGAAAGGAAAACATTCCTGACACCATCGCACTTCACTGTATTGTCTCTTCCACCGCAGTGGAATAGCATCGGTGTATGAACGCCCTTAAGCTCAGCTGTTCCGCATATTGTCATAAGCGCCTTATATCGGGGGTCAGATGCAGTCATGCAGGTTGACATTCCACCAAACGAGTGGCCATATTGGCCGATTTTGGATGTATCAAGACACTGATAATATGGACTGTTAGGATCATCATTTTCTTTGATAATCCAGTCCATACCAGTAAGTGTTGGATAAGGCTCTGTTCCGGTAGCTGTACTTAGTGAGGCCACAACAACAAAACCGTGCGAGGCAAGATGCTGTAAAATCGGTAAATACTGCCCACACCAGTTTTGATTACGGTCAAGAACACATTTACCATTTGGTTCCGGGTTGTCCTTGTACCCGTTTGCCCAAATAAGTATTGGATGCTTATATCCGCTTGTTTTAATATTTTTGGGACGATAAACATTAAAACGCATCTGCTGACCGTAGACCGGATCATTTGCAGTGCCTGCAAGTGGGCCAACATTCTTGTCAGCAGCGACTTCAAACGGACCTGCTGCAGTTGGATTTGCTGTAGGAAATTCCTTACCACTGATATTTGTATCCAGGGTAATGTTCTGTTCCGCATTAATTAAAGAGGTAATTGCCACCGATTTAGTCTTATAACCGGAAGCAGTAACAGTAATGGTATCAGCCGCTGCAGCCATAGCAGTCAGATAACTACCTTCAGAACCTGACGAGGGTGCGTTGACAGGTGTCAGTGCGTATTGCCCGCCATTAAGTGCAGTATAACGAAACGATACTTCGGAACTGCCGATTGCAGCCTTAATCACCATAACTTTTGCAGTCCGGGAAATTTTCGAGATATCAAACTGGTATATCCCTGCATCTGCATTCCTGTTTACTTCCTGCAACAGAAGATTTCCCTTCAAGTCAAATATTTCTACTTTCAGCGGAGACTGTGCATTCAAGGTAAAATGTAAAGCATTGTTTTTTAACGTAATGTTATTTGATTGCGGTAGTGTAAATGATGGATTAATGACAGAAGTACTGACAAAAGAGTATTTTCCGTCTGAATCTGTCGTATCTTTCATTTTTTGCGCCACTAGCGACACTACAGCATTGGAAATCGGCTTTCCACCGGAATTAGATACTATGCCCTGCAAGTCAATCGTTTGGGCACCTGCCGATAGAATCAAAACTGCAATCGATAAAAAAGCGTGTCTGTACATACCCCTCCCGCTCTTTGAAATTAAAAAAAATCACATTATCTTTAAAATGATCCGGCCTGTAACAGATCACTCTAAGACCTCTTTGATAATATAAGCAAATCAGGTTCAGATTGCTTTTTTACTTTAAAAAAAGGGATTTTTTTTCAAAATCAGCAAAAAACCATATTGCAGTTCATACATATCTGTAAATTAATACTAAAAACATATGTTATTTGCGGTCAGAAAGGGTGCATTTTCTGAAATATTACTTTTAATCAAGCTCCACATATGGGCAAACCAAGTGTAACTAGTTATCGGGTTCAAAAACGGTAATTCGATTTCTTCCGTTTTCTTTCGATTTATATAAAGCTTTATCAGCTGCGGCAATTAGTAATGTTGAATCATTTGCATGGTCAGGAAATATTGAAATACCAATACTAATGCTAACCTTTAATTCCAAATTGTTATATGTAAACTTTCCATTCTTAATGGCCAATCGTAAACGCTCAGCCGCAATTAATGAGCCACTAATATCAGTTTCCGGCAATATAACCGCAAATTCCTCTCCCCCATACCTCGCAACGACATCAATCACTCTAAAGCATTCCGTTAACATTCTTGAGACATTCACAAGTACAAAATCCCCTGCCTGATGTCCATATTTATCATTAAACGTCTTAAAATTATCTATATCGCACATTAACAGTGAAGTACATTTATTAAACCTGCGACAACGATCCACCTCTCTATCAAGAAGTGATTTGAAATGCTTATGTGTAAACAGTTCCGTGAGCCCGTCTGTTATTGCCAATCGGTAAAGCTCAGCATTTTCGATTGATATTGCCACCTGAGTCATAAAAACATTCAGGATTTCAATGTCTTCTTCTGAAAAAACAGAACTTGAGATTTTGTTATCAAGATAACAAACGCCCTTGATTTCATCGTTATATTTTACAGGTATACAAAGTATCGATTTTGTTTTGTTTATTACCACACTGTTCATCTGCAAGTACCGTTCATCCTCCATTGCATTGTCTGTAACTACATACTTACCTGTTTTAAGTACTTTTTGAACTATGTTTTCAGAAAATTGTACATCCAGAGCCCCTGAATTTCCAGAGCTTTTCGATACAACTTTTTTTAGTATTCCTGTTTTTTTGTCAATCATCAAAAGCACAGCATTCTGAGCTCCGGCCAGTTCCAGTACCGATTCCATAATCTTGTTCAAAAGTTCATCCGAATCAAGAATGGAGCTGATTTTCTGACTAACCATTACCAGTGAAGACATCCTTTGGGAAATTTTTACTAATTGAGAGAATCTTTCTGTCGAGTCGGAATTTTCTTTCCCGGATAAACCCAGGAATTCTTCAGTACGTTTTAAATAATATAACGATGACATCTCTTTAAAAAAAGCATAAGATTTTTCAACATTTTGCCTTGCCTGATCATACCAGCTATTCTTTTGTAAAAACAATCCGAATTCATAATGGGCAACCGCCAGATCAAATTTCAATTTATATTTTTTGCAAATTTCCAGAGATTTTTGAAAGTACTTTTCAGCCTCTTTATATTTACCAATTACAGCAAGGTATTTTGCCTTTACACATAAATAATTACCAAGAAAATGAGGCAGCATTTTAGTTTTTATATACGATGTTTTAAAAACGTCCTGTAATCTTTTTTTGTAAACTAAATCATCTTCTTTTGTCAGATTATTCTTATCTCTGGTGTACTTTTCCAAATGCAACTCAGCCCAAACAACATATAAAAAGTTTGTGTACATATATAAAAACTTGTTGTTTTCATTTATATATTTTGCTCTTTCTATAAATTCGAAACCTTTCCCGATATCTCCTTTTATAAGGTATATTCTTGCAATTATGGCACATTCAACACATTCAAGAAGAAGCTCTTTTCCGGATGCGATCTGATAGCTTTCGAGTGCAGCTGTCAATGATTGATCGATATTACCTTTTAGTATGTTGTACCAGGAGTTTAAAAAAGCAGTAAGGCTTTTGACATACGTACCATCAAGTCTTTTAGAATACATTAAAAACTCATCAATATGTTTTTTTACCTGATTGAGTTCTCCCCAGATTAAAAGTGTACTGATATAAGCATGGTAACTTGTGATCAGATCAATGTACGATCCGTTTTTTTTGTTGATATTGACAACGTTTAAAAGTTTTTGTGCACCCTCTTCATAATTTCCCTTCCATTGAAGCGTATATCCCCATGGCAAATTAACATCACAATAGCTTATCTCATTTTTTAGTTCTTTTGAAATTGTAAACGCATTCTCAAAGTATTTAAATGCCGTCTTAAATGATCTCATAATTCCAAATATGAAACCTACGTTTGCAAGAGAACGAATTAATTCTCTTGAGAAACCTAATTCCCTTAGACATACATTTACTGATTTTACTTTTATGTAAATATAGCTTAGTGTATTTGTCGACAAATAGAGCCAACCAAGATTGTCCAAAATTGATATTTTAAGTGAACTGTTCTGTTTTACGGGAGAGCTAATTTTCTTTTTATTTTGTAAATATTTTACATTTCGGTTAATCGAATGTACAATTAACTCTTTAATAATCCCAGCTACCATAAAAAAATTATTACCTGGAATTTTCTCGTGAAGGATTCCAAGGGCTTTCTTAAAATAATCTGCAGCTTTATCATGTTGACTTGAATTAAAATATACCATGCCAATTGAATGATAAATTTCAGCTTCTAATATGGAATTTTTTGAATAAGGAAGGAGCCTTTGAAATAACTCCTGAGCCTCAGTTAATTTTCCATCAAATATGTTCATATTTCCGGCATTTTTAATGCATTCAATCCATTGTTTACTACCCTGCCCGCCCTTCTCTTCCAGAAACTTTGCAGCTAAGAGGAAATACCTTACAGCCTCCTCACTTGCAAAATTCTCCATTGACTTTAAAGCGGCAGAGTAAACATATTCTAAAGCTTTATCTGTATCACCACTTTCAACAAAGTGATATGCAAGGTCAAAGATGACATTCTGTATATTTGATGAATTTCTGGATTCAATAATTCTTCCGATCCGGTTATGAAGTTTCTGCTTCTTTTCCAATCCGATATTTTTGTAAAAAGCTTCCGTTACCCTGTCGTGGATAAACAGAATCTTTCCATGATTATTAAAATTCTTTTCAAGAAATTGCTCGTTTACAGAACGATCGATAATTTGTATAACTTTTTCTTTGTCCATATCAGCGAGTTCGAAAAGGAACTCCATATCAAACTGTCTTCCAATCGCTGATGCATATGATAAAAGCATTCGTTGTTCTTCGTCAAGATCAAGAACTCTTTTAACCAGAATATCAACTATACTGTTTGGAATTTGAATGTTGTTAATAGTTTCTTTATTAATCTGCCATGTACCATTTTTGTATTCAACAGCATTCTCATTCACCATTTGTTTTAAAATTTCAATAGAGAAAAATGGATTGCCTTTACTTTTTTGGAAGATAAAAGATGATATTTCTTTAATGGTATCCCCATTGTCAAACAGCAGACGGGAAATGAAACGTTGCATTACATCCATATCAAAGTCCTGAAGATGAATTTCTTCAAGACTTTTACCCGCAGATGACTTACTAATTATAAATTTTTGTAAAATATGCTCATCATTTATCTCATTACTTCTATAAGTACCGATTATCAAAACTGGATAATTGTCAATCTGATTTGACATATTCCTTAATATCGTAAGACTACCTTCATCAATCCAGTGCAGATCATCAATAACAATTAAAAAGCCCCTGTCATGAGTAAAGCACAAATCACAGAAAAACTTGCTCACCACCATTTGAAACCTTTTATTCTCAACGTCATGTTCCAATGGAACTAACTCAGCGCAATCACCCAGTATTTCTTCAATTAAAGGATTTAATTTCAATAGAATTCTGCCAAGCTCACCAACGTTTTTTTTCAGTTTTTGTTTTATGATTGCTTTTTTATCATTTTCAAACCTTGAATAAACCTTTAGGAAGGAGTTTAAGATATCACTGAAAACACCATATGGCGCTTTGCTATCACCCGGGAAACATTTGGCATCAACAATCAAACCACCCTTTGTGTAAACATGGTTTCTAAGTTCCTCTGTCAGTCTTGTTTTTCCTTTTCCAGCCTCACCATCAATGAAACAAATCTTACCGTTACCATTTAGAGAATTACTAAACAATTCTGTGAGCTTACTGAATTCTTCATCTCTACCAATCAGATTCGCTCTGTAATTCAGTTTTATTATATTGTCCTGTTGTCCAGGTATAAAATCTGATTGCCCATTTTTAAATTTATCCAGATCAGCCAATAAACCATTTGCACTCTGATACCTGTTTTCCGGTTCTTTTTCCAGGAGTTTCAGTACTATTTTTTCCAGAATCTGTGGAACTTCAGGATTGAATTTTATAAGACTATCAGGTATTTTTGCAACATGCTGATGAATTAATGTTACCAGAGTTTCACCTTTAAACGGCAATTGATGCGCAAGTAGTTGATAAAATACAACACCAAGTGAATACAGGTCTGAACGTTCATCTACCATCCTGTTAACCACACCGCTTTGCTCCGGAGACATATAATGAAGTGTTCCAACAATTTCGCTGGTATCGCTGATATCAAAATCCCTGACCTGTGATACCCCAAAGTCTATAAGTTTTACCTCAAGATCAGCGTTTTCATCATTGATAATCAAATTGCCAGGTTTTATGTCTCTATGTAAAACCCCTGCATTGTGAATGCATTTCAGCGCATTACAGACTTTCTCTATTATCTGTACAGATTCTTTAATTGTAAATTTTCTATCCCGATTGATAGCATCGAAGAGAGATTGACCTTTTAGAAATTCCATTGCGATATAGTAAATGCCATCATCCTCTCCAACATCATAGATTTTAGCAATAGACTGCTCCTGCAGTTTTGATACTGTAAACGCTTCGTTTTTAAACCGGATAATGTCTTCAACCCTGTTTGATGTAACATCCTTTTTCAGTACCTTTATGGCAACATCAATACCCTTTGAAATATCGCAGGCAAGCCAAACGATACTCATGCCACCTTCAGCTATTTTTTCCAAAATTCTATATTTTTGGCTGATTACTTTATTAACAAGATTCATTAGACATCCTTGGAGTCATACCTTAATGATTGTTCTGTTAAACATTTTTTTCATTGAGCATTATTCTTACTTGTATACAATTTATGGTGTGGCAAAATGTTGCAACACCAGGACATTGTAGTTCATACTTTAATGTCAGGATCTAACGTGTAAAAAAAATCTTCTGCGCAATATACGTACACCTAAATGATTACATGCCTACTGACTTATTATTATACAGTGCTGCCGAAATGAATGTATATCAATATTATTGAAATACATCAGTACTTATTGAAACATTATTCCTTAGAATACAACATCACTACCTATCCAGAAATAAATCGATTGATTGTTTGTTTTATAATAAATATTCATAAAGCATTATTATTAAATGAATTATAATACTCCCTATGTATTTATTAGTGTGAAAGAAAAAGTATGCACAAAATTTGATTTAAGCATTAACAGTTGATTACTATCAAATGGACAAAGTTTCGAAAGGATCGTAACTTGAACCGTATAAAATTTTAGTAGGTATAACTTTCATAAACCTGACCCTTGCAGGTTTTATGCTGATGGACCCTTCTTTTAAGAGTTCATTATGAGTAACAGGCTATGATCAAAGTGAGAGGTTATCCAGTGTATCAGAATGTCTGCATATCGATAATTGAAGTCTGGTGTGAAGATCAGCTATGCATCAGTCTTTGTACTATTTTTCTTCGATTCCACACGTTTATTAAAATGTACCGTCTCTTCTGCGATGAACGCATTGATCATTGCCCTATATGTTGCCTCAAGTACATTTTGATCAACGCCGGTATCCACAGCAAGTTGTTTTACCTTGGTAATTACCTGCTCTACCCGTTGCGGTGCCTTTACATCATCGGTATTTTTTTTTAACGTTGCAGCTTGTTTTACATACTCAGCACGTGCTGCTATCAGAGCAACGATATTTCTGTCAAGAGCATCGATTTCAGTTCGAACTTCATCAAGTGATGTACACTGACGGATATCAGCCATTTCTAAAATCCTTCTTTCTTTAGAATCAAAATATTTATCATCATATTTATTGACATATTAAAAACATCTCCCATTAATTACATATGCAAAACAGATTAAAACAAACTATTTCATGCACACTGGAAGACACCTCTTATAGTCTGTTCACTACCCGGTAGTAAACAGATCTATCTGATTTTTAAAAAACTCAAGATCTTCATGTGCCTGCCTGACATAATCATCAGAATTATTGCTTGGAAAAGCTGTTGTGCAATTTTTTTCCGGCAAGCCAACGATATCAAAACCAACAAGATTTGCTTTTTTTGTTTTCAGATATTTCAACATTTTTTCCACAGTTGACCGTATCTGAGAGGGATCAAACAATCCATCTCCCCAGTAGGTACAACTTCTTTTCATTATATCCCTGTCAATGGACATATACACATCCGTATCAGATAGATTTCCAACTATTGTCTCATCAAGAAAATCCCGGGGGCTGCACGTGTCCCATGACTTTACACACCGCAGTTCATCAAACTCCTCGATAAAACGATCAAATGATACCTGATCAAGACCTGTATCTGACGACGTCAGTAATCCTGTAATATCAGTATTGATTTTAAACAGGCTGTAATTTGCATTGTGATTTTGCATATGTTCAATACATTCATTATCAATTAACATCCTGATTGTTTCATCAGTCAATATCAGAGTCAATGTTGATGACCACTTCCATTCCCATGAGGACTGCTCATTTTTCCGTTTTATCACGAAATACATATTACCATCAGCCTTAAACCGTTTTATTACCTGCGGACCGGCAGTATCCCTGAAATACTGCGCAAGGGCAATTCCAACAGCCGGAAGTTTGTTCCATACCCTTACGGCATTCCCTAATGTCATGTACATTATACGATTTTTCTTCGGAAACGATAGTTCTTTCTGTAAACATTCATTAAAGATGCCGCATCCCCACCCGTCAAAGGTGACATCCGCAATATTCCTGAAATCATCATGCGAATCAAAATTAATGATCAATTTATTCTTACGTGCTCCGAATTTCTGGAAAGCAAGTACAGCAAGCAGATACGACATATGATGTGACAGGTTTATATCTACAATTGAAAAAAACGGTTTTTGTCTGAATGGAAAAAGCCTTTGCAAAGTGTCAATCTTGCCTTTAAAAAATGATGCATTTATTTCACCCTGTTTCAGATTACAACTGCCGATAATTGCGGCAATCGAAAGCACATCAATTGTCCTGTCTGCCCGGTATACACTACCAACTGGCAAATTACCGGCATTGCTCCCCAACTCCACCTCCACAGGAATACAGACCTGATCAGGTCGTACCGGTTTCAAGCCGGACATATCAACAAGAACAGTAAGTGGCATTGATGCTCTTTCTTTAAATCGTTATTTTCGAAAAATGCGAATAATCCGCATAAGCCGCTCTGATGCATCAGCGGCAAGTGGTTGATAGCTGCGTATTGCATGTTCAAGAGACATTGGTGCATTGACAATACTCATCACACTGGTAATACCGGCGGTATACACTTTGTCAGCATTGTTTCCAATTGTACCAGTCAGTGCAATAACTGGAATCCCGTACTTTGCAGCAGCAGTTGCAATACCGGCAGGCACTTTTCCATTGACACTCTGTCCATCAAGAGCCCCTTCTCCGGTGATCACCAGATCAGCATTCCTGATCACATTGTCAAAATCAACAAGTGTTAATATTGTGTCAATTCCTTTTTGCAGTGATCCATTACAGAATGCGACAAGACCGGCTGCAAGTCCACCTGCCGCACCGCCTCCGTGTATACTCATAATGTCAACACCAAGCTGATGTTCTATGACTCGTGCAAAACTGAAAAGTATTTTGTCAAGTTTTGGAAGATCTTCTTCTTTTGCGCCTTTCTGCTGCGCGTAGATGTATGATGCTCCATTTTTACCAGTTAAAGGATTGGTTACATCACATAAACCTATGACCTGACACTCCTGAATCCTTTTATCCAGTCCCGACATATCGATGGTTTTAATTCTGTCAAGATGAATTGCACCTTTATCAATTGATCTGTCATGACTATCAAGAAATTTCACCCCAAGCGCCTGAGCCATTCCCGCTCCGCCATCATTGGTAGCACTACCCCCGATTCCCATAATGATTTTTCTGCATCCGCAGTCAAGGGCATCTTTAATTAATTGACCGGTACCATAGGTCGTTGTAAAAAACGGATTTCTTTTTTCAGGCGGGATCAGTGGCAATCCGGATGCTGCAGCCATTTCAATGATAGCCGTAGTGCCATCAATAATGCCATATCGAGCCTCTACCATATCATCAATAGGTCCTTGCACGGCAACTGTCCGTAATACACCGTTTCGACCATTTACAAGTGCATCAACGGTTCCCTCACCGCCATCAGCAACTGCGATTGTGCTAATATCGGCATCAGGAAATACCCTCCTGATACCCGTTTCTATAGCAGATCCGATCTCCAGTGATGAACAACAGCCTTTAAAAGAATCTGATGCAATTACAATTTTCATTTCTGATCCCCTGACCTCACTTTTCAATTTCGGTATTTACATAACCGCTATCGCATTTGTCATTAACGAGGATCATACGCTGTCAAACTGAAGTCTGTATAGCTCATAATAAATTCCCTTTTTATCTATCAGCTGCTCATGTGTTCCGGATTCGCTTACACCACCATGTTCAATCACAATGATCGTATCAGCGTTCCGGATTGTTGACAAACGATGGGCAATTGCAATCGAGGTCCTTCCGCGGATACCTTTTGCTATAGCTTCCTGAATAAGAAGTTCAGTGTGAGTATCGATATTTGATGTCGCCTCATCAAGAATCAGTATTGACGGATCTGCATAGAGTGACCGCGCAAACGCAAGAAGCTGCCGTTCGCCGGCTGAAAATGTAACGCCACGTTCCATCACCATTTCATCATGTTTCAGAAGCAACCGTTCGACAAAGGTTCCGGCATTGGTATCGCGCATGACATTCTCATAACGTAATGCATCCCATGATTCATTAAGTATGATATTTTCCTTGACAGTTCGTGAAAACAAAAATACATCCTGCATCACAATAGATAAATTTTTTCTGAGGATCTCATATGGAATCCTGTTAATGTCAACCCCATCAATGGTAATACGTCCCTTCTGAGGTACATAAAACCGCGCAAGTAAACTGATAATAGTGCTTTTCCCGGATCCGGTAGCTCCGACAACTGCCAGTGTGGTTTTAGGCCTGACTGTAAAAGAAACGCCTTTAAGTACCCATTCTCCGGGCACATATGCAAACCAGACATTGTCAAAAACAATTTCGCCATTAAACTTTTCTATATGTACACTATTACCAGTCTGCTCTCCTGCACATATTTCCCTGCGTGCATCAGTCTTGAATATTGAAAGTATTTTTTCCCCTGCAGCAGTTGCACTTTGTAAAATATCAATTTTTTCTGCCAGATCACCGATCGGTTCGAAAAACGTTCCAATATACGCAAGAAACATTACAATTAATCCATATGATATACGGCCATCAATAATTGACTGTGCCCCGAAATAGATAACTGTCGCAATTGCAAACCACCGGAAGAAATCGATCATCGGCCTGAAAATGGCATAAACATTCAACTGACGAATATTTGCACGATACATCTCATTATTCATCACACTGAATTTTTTGATCTGCTTTTTCTCCTGAACAAATACCTGTGTAATACGAATTCCGGAGATATTCTCATTGAGAAACGTATTCAACTCGGTTAATTTTGTGCGTATAAGCCGGTATGCACTTCTGGCCTGCGCCCTGAATACAAATATGATCAGTACCAGAACAGGAATTGTACAGCATACCAATGCTGCAAGATATGCATCCGCAATAAACATCATAATAACAACACCTGCCATGATAAGCAGATTCTGCGACATATTGACAATGACCGATGAGAAGAGCTCATTGAGCGACTCAATATCATTACTTACCCTGTTTACAAGCTTTCCAACAGGATTTTTATCATAGAACGACAGTTCAAGTGAAAGCATGTGCGAAAACAGATCAGTCCGGAGATCCCGCATTGCTTTTTGCGAGAGTTTCATAAGGGCTAGAATCTGTAAATATGATGCTCCGAACTGGATTACAAAGAGTCCTAAAATGACAAAGGATAAAAGAATGACCATTTTCATGTCATTCGAACGCAATTCTGACATTTCCTTAACTGTAAATACTTGTGTACCATCCTGCGGAATAAGCAGATGGTTATTGATCACGATACAATATTGACCAACTGCTTTACGATCAATTTTCATGCGAAGTTCATTACTGACATGATTCAGTTTGACAAGCGTATATTTCTTTTTTGAAAGGATGTCTCTATCACGCTGTGAATCAATGAATTTTTTCGAAAAATGTTTCAGGGTGTTTTGATAAATGAACACCCACTGAGTATCAAGAACAACACCCTCGTTATCAATCTTTACATTAAACAGTTTCTGATCTGGTGACTCGCTTTGAATATTCCTCCTGGCCATATATCCGGCATTAACCACATATTTGTCAATTATATCACGTGTCAGTACCGGTACATACAGCGTTGTGGCAGTAGTAACGGCAACAAACACCAGTGAATAATACAGATAACGGCGGTATCTGAAAACATACCGGAACAGAAGTTTTATTACATCAATATTAAACAGTTTCTGCTGCGCAAGATCCTCATCATGTTCCAGGTTACTCATGATTCCTCCTGCATGCTTTGCAATTCGTAAAGTCTCGCATAAAATCCATTTTTTTCCACAAGCTGATCATGTGTACCATGTTCTGCAATCTGCCCGTCAGACAGGACAATGATCTGATCACAATCTCTAATTGTCGACACCCGGTGTGCAATTATCAGTGATGTTTTCTTTTTTATCTCCGGTTTGAGATTCATCTTGATTTTTGATTCTGTAACAGGATCCACAGCCGACAGTGAATCATCAAGGATAAGTATCGATGAATCTGCGAGCAGTGCCCGTGCAATCGCTATACGCTGTTTCTGACCGCCGCTTAACGTAATGCCACGTTCCCCGATTTTTGTAGCATACCCGTCAGTAAGCTCCAGAATATCATCATGGACGCAGGCAATTTTCGCGACTCTTTCAATTTCATCCCTGTCAATTACACCACCACGACTGAAACCGATATTTGCGGCGATGGTGTCTGAAAAAAGAAATGAATCCTGAGGTACATAACTGATTGACATACGCAATGAAGAAAGCGGAATATCGTTGATATCAATGTCATTAATGAAAATCTGTCCTCGTTCTACTTTGTAAACATGACATAACAGCGAAACCAGTGTCGTTTTTCCACTTCCTGGTCGTCCGATAATACCAAGCGAGCCACCGCGTGGAATCGCAAATGATATGGTGTTAAGTACATCACGACTATCGGCAGTATACCTGAAGGTACATTTTCTGAACTCAATTCCTCCGTTGATCTGAGCAGTTTCCGGCTTAACAACTGAATAGGAAACATCAGACATTGTATTAAGCAGTTCAAGGACCCTCTTTGATGACGCAATTCCTTTTTGAAGCAGGTTAAATACCCATCCTGTCGCGATCATCGGCCAGACCATGAGGTTAATATAAAAAGTAAATGACACAAATTGTCCTATTGTCAATTTATTGTTCATGACAAAACTGCTGCCGATGCAAATCAGCAGTACCAGTGACGACGACGCAAGCATTGTAATTGACGGAAAAAGAATTCCCCATATTTTTACCAGACGTATATTTTTATCAACGTAGGAATCACAGGCAGCATATAAACGGTCACGCTCCATCTTTTCCTGCACGAATCCTTTTATCACACGGATCCCTGAAAGAGACTCCTGTGTATGTGACGAAATACTATCAAATGCGTTCTGTACATCCGTGTAGCGATTCTGGATAGTTTTACTTGTCTTGATAAAAATAAAAATTATCAGCGGCAATGGCAGTACTGTATACATTGTCAATTCCGGACTTATTGACAACATAAACAGTAACGACATTGTACTCAGAAATATGGCATCAAACAGGCCGATTAGTGCCATACCGGTAGCCATTCTTATTGCGTTAAGATCATTAATAAAAAGCGCCATCAGGTCACCTACTTTTGTTTTGTTAAAGTATGATGATGACAGTTTGAGCAGCTTTTCAAACATGGAATTCCGCATGCTTTGTTCAATAATACGTGATGGCCTGACAATAAGGTAGCGCCAGAAAAACCTCAAAATCAGCATCAGAAATGCCAGTCCGAAAATTGTCAGCGCACTCCTGGCAATCGTATCCGGTGTAAAAGTTTCATCCGCTACAACATCAAGAATTTTCCGGATTATTCCGGGAATAATCAGTTGAATACCATCAACTGCAACCAACACCAGAAAACCGGCAGTTAATGATAACCAATGTTTACGGAGATGTGAAAGCATGAAACCAAGAGGTGTCTGATTATTATAATTTATGCTATCTGATTGTATCATACTATTCTATTTGTAAATTTTACCGTTGTAATTGCATCCATGACTTTAGTCTGTCAATATATACTATATCATAGTGTTTGTAAAACCGGACATTTCCCGTATGTGAGACATGCTAATAAAGACGTAAAAACAGCCTTCTCATCAATTTTGGTTAGTCAACCATTGTTCCTGAAAACACAAAAGGCGCATAATTATGCGCCTTTTGTTGTATTTAGAACTAAAACTTAATCTTAGTTATGTTGTGGAGGACCTGATCTGCGCTTGAAACCACCTCCACCACTGCCGCCTCTGTAACCACCACCGCCACCGCCAGAACGTTGTTCGCGTTCACGTGCTTCACTTACGGTAATCTTCCTTCCACCGAAATCTTTACCATTAAGATCGTTGATTGCGTTAGACGCATCTTCCATCTCAACAAAGCAGAAACCGCGGGATTTTCCGGTTTCTCTATCGGTGATAATCTTTACCGAGCTGACTTCACCAGCCTGTGAGAAGAACTCCCTGATCTGATCTTCGGTGCAATTAAAAGGGAGATTTCCGACATACAACTTACTGGCCACAAAGAACCTCCATGAAAAAACGTTGCAGATGCAGTGCAAATTGTGAGGATTTTAAAAAGCTCCTACAATTAGAACCTTACAATAATGTAAATACTCTTTTTCCGTCACAAATGCAAGAGAAATCTTACAGAAACTTTTTTATTCTATCCCATCCTGCCTCAGGAATACTTGCACCGACGACCTGACATACCTCGTAACCACATGCTGAACCAAGCATTCCGCTTTTCTCAACAGACATGCCATGCGTCAATCCATACAGAAACCCCGCAGCCCACAAATCACCAGCCCCTGTTGTATCAATAGGCTTTTCTGTACCAACTGGTTTTACCACATATTTTTTTCCGTCATGAGCAACATAACTGCCTCGTTTTCCAACTTTAAGAACGGCGAGTGGAGCTTTTTTCGCAAGTGCCTCAAGTGCCTTGTCTTCATCTGAAATACCGGTAAATACCCGTGCTTCATCCTCGTTGGCAATTACAATATCTACATATTCCTTACATATATCGTCAATCAGTTTCTTTGCTACCTCAACCACAGTAAAACTTGCGAGATCCAGCGAAACAAGTGCTCCTGCACCCTTGACCGCTTTCAACACCGACATCATGAGTTTTTCATTAAACAGCAGATACCCTTCAAGATGTACGAGTGCTGTATTTTCAAACAGTTTGCTGGTGATTTCATCAGGATCAGTTTCCGCTGATGCACCCAGATAGCTAAACATAGTTCGCTGAGCATCAGGAGTGATTACCGACAGAACGTGTCCTGTAGGTGTATCGGATCTGAAAAGAATCGGCTTTACATTATGCGCATTCAGACCTGCTTCAAAGAGATCTCCGAGTGCGTCATTGCCCCGTTTACCAACAAATTGAGCATCAGCCCCAAGTTTTCCAATACCAAGAATGGTATTACATGCTGATCCACCTGGAACAATTGCAGCCTTTTTTGATGATTTATCAAGATAGCTTTTTATAACAGTAGCGTCGGTAAGACTCATACCACCTTTTGCTGCCCCTGTTGATGCCAGGAATGCATCATCCTCGAGCAAACACATGTCAACAAGCGCACTTCCCACCGCAGCGATACAGGTTCTGGGTGCTTTCATTGTAATTGGAAACGACATCTATTCATTACTCCTGTAAAAATGTTAGTCTGATATTGTTACCCGTTCAGGCGTCACCAGGTGGCTCTAATCTGTTGGAATATCAGGTGGTTCTACTAAATAACATATTGATCGTATACTTCATTCCGGCAATATATTCCGACACCACCATATAATACTCAATAATGTGGTGGTGTAAAAAACCGAATTAATATAATTTTTGCCATAACATTTACATTTGTCTCATTTGTAATGAATTTTTGACCATCAAGCTGGATGGTGTTGCAGTGCGCAAGATTAACCGCAGAATTTATCAACCACGCACAGTAAAAAACTACACCTACTCATATAAGGCCATTATGTAAACCGCTCAATTTCCTCAACAGGAAATAGAATAAACAGACTTTTTTTTATTTATATTTGCATACAGTATAAGCTATGTGTCATTGGATGATGGCAGTATCTGCGAAAGGGGGACGCAGAGTTGTAAGCTTAGCAATCCATGTTATTCAACCTCAACGAATGGGCCAATTAAATGCAAACGAATCGACTGATAACCTCAGTACCCCAAAAAAATTCCCCTAAATTCTGCATGAACGTCTTATTATCTGCTGTAATAACGTTACTTATCAGTGCCGGATCGGTTTCACTGTCAGCACAATCCACATCGAAGCATTGGGTAGGAACCTGGGCTGCAGCCCCCTACACGGCAGGAAGTGAGCATCAGCCACCAATGGCACTTTCAAACAATACACTCCGGCAGATTATTCGTGTTTCAATCGGGAGTGATACATTACGGATAAAGTTCTCTAACTATACTTTCAATGAAGCAATAACACTGAATAAAGTCACCATTGCAGTATCTCCGAATGCTGCTAAAAGTGCCATAACCACATCTACTCTCAAGGAACTTCAGTTCGATGGGAAACCAAATGTCATCATCAACGCTAAAGGCGAAGTCTACTCTGACCCGGTTGGATTCGACCTGCAACCTGGAATGCTTCTGGCAATCACCACCTACTATGGACAATGTAAAAGTTCTCCAAACATGACCTTCCATTACGGTTCACGTACAAATTCCTACATCGTCACCGGTGATAAAACGACTGCGGCAGACTTCACTGGTGCATCAGTTAAGGAAAGCTGGTATACCATCAGTGCCGTTGATGTCCTTGCCCCCAAAACTGCAGCTGCGGTTGCGGTGATCGGTAACTCTATCACCGATGGCTATGGCGTACATGACGGCCCACCTAACAAATGGACCGATTTTTTCTCTCAAAAACTTCTCGCAAATGACGCAACCAAACAGGTGGGTGTACTCAATCTCGGTATTGGTGCCACACTTGTAACCGGAGCAGCTAATGGTGCGGCGAGTGGTGTAGACCGTTTTGAACATGATATTCTCGAACAGGCTGGTGTTAAATGGGTAGTTATATTTTACGGGGTCAATGATATCGGGAGCAATGTTTCGGCAACCAATATCATCAACGGACTCAAAAAGATGGTAAGTGCCACACGTGCAAAAGACGCAACCATCAAAATATATGGAGCAACCATTACTCCTTTCAATGGCAACAATTACTATTCTGCAGCGCATGAGCAAACAAGAAAAGATGTCAATAGCTGGATCAGAACCGACAAGTCACTTGACGGGGTGCTCGATTTTGACAAGGTACTGCAAAACCCAAGCGACCCATCCCGCCTGCAACAGCAGTATAATAACGACGGGCTCCACCCAAGTGCTGCAGGCTATAAAGCACTGGGTGAGTCGATCGATCCAGAGCTTTTCAAACCACCGGTGGTTGCTGTGAAATCGCCTGCAATGGCAATAGTCCCTTCAGCTGTCAGCAGTATGTGTATTACCAGTGGAAAGGCAATTGTTGCGTTTACTCTGCCAACAGCAGATTGCGTAACACTTAAAGTCAGCACTCTGGCAGGTAAGGTTGTTGCAACAATTGACAAAAAAACAATGTCAGCAGGTCCTCAGTCTATTACACTTGACAGCAGAACCTGGAGCAAGGGAACCTACGTCTACTCTGTTACCGCTGACGGGTTTACTGCACAGGGTAATGTGATCGTTCAATAAGGAACTTCAATGAACAATCCTTCAACAGAACATAAACTCATCACTGAATTGAAATCGTTACTCAAGGTCCACTCACCGCGGTATGAAATTGAGATTGGTGATGACGCCGCAGTACGCAGGGGCAATAACAGTGACCAGATTATCTTAACCGCTGATTTGTGTGTGCAGGATGTTCACTTCAGAACAGAGTGGATGACCTTTAGAGAGATCGCTTACAAGGCGATGGTCACCAATCTCAGCGACTGTGCATCTATGGGGGCATCACCGGAAAGTGCACTTATCCAGCTTGTATTTCCAAAAAATGATCCAGAGGTAAAGGAACATATAATTCAGCTCTACCAGGGATTTAACGATGCCTGCGTGCAATGGAATTTTCCAGTGATCGGAGGAGATCTTTCTTCCGGCAATTCCTGGGTTATCGGTATCACCCTGCTTGGTCATGTGCCATTACACAGCAGAACCCTCAGGCGATCAGGTGCTCAGGTCGGTGATTGTTTATGGGTTAGCGGTGAAACAGGAAAAAGTCTTGCGGGATTGCAGTGTCTGCAAAAATGGGGGCGGACACAAACGCCGGATAAATTCAAATCGTTTGTTGATTCACATGTACGACCAGAACCACAGATTGGCCTTGGACTTGCATTGCGTGAAAATATGGCGATTCACGCCATGATGGATCTATCGGACGGGATTGCCAAAGATGCACGCACAATGGGGTATGAGAGCGGGCTTGGTGTAATTCTTAATTTCGACTCTTCACACATCTCTCCATTAATGATAGAATTAGGAAAAATTTTGGATTCAAATCCGTTTGAATGGGTGATACAGGGGGGGGAGGAATATGAGCTCCTGTTTGCTTCGTCAGGCAGTTTTAATCCTGATTCCATACCCGGTAACACTGCCCGCCGGTGTATATGTATCGGAACATTCACAAAGGAACGAAGGGGCCTCTGGTATCAGGATGGTTCCTCGTTATCTGAGGTTTATACAAAGGGTTGGAATCATTTATAGTATTCCGGTATAAAAGTTTTTCAGACAAGGTTGTATGATGCTTGCAAAAAGAAGAAAAAAACTTGGAGAGATTCTTATCGCGCAGGGGCTTATCACCGAAGAGCAGCTTCTATTTGCTCTCAGGGAACATAAACTAACCGGCATCAGTCTCGGAACGATTCTTGTCAAAAACAAATTTATCAAGGATGATGAGCTCACATCAGTACTTGGACAGCAGATTCAGCTTGATCAGAAAAAGCGCATCGGTGATATTTTAATTGAGCAGGGTTTGATCACTGAAGAACAGCTCAAAGCCGGCCTTGACGAACAAAAAAAGTGTGGTTTACAACTTGGGAAATGCCTTACCAAACTCGGTTTTCTTTCGGAGTCAAAGCTGCTTGACGTATTGAGTGCACAGCTTGATGTAACACATGTGGTACTTGAAAACTTTGCTTTCTCAAGGGAATTACTGCGTATTATTCCTGAAGAAATGGCACGTAAATACAAGGCTATTCCGCTTTATGAACAGGATGGCATGGTTACTTTCGCAATGGCTGATCCATCAAATCTGCGTACACTTGACCATTTGAAGTTCAAAACAGGCAAAGAGATTGAAGCTGTTATTGCAACAGAAAAAAGTATTCTCACTGCCATTGACAAGAACTACTCGTCAGGTCTTGATGACATGACAAAAATTCTGAGCAATACCCAGCCTGAAGAACTTGATGTTGTCAAGCAGGAAGAGGAAGCTGCAGATAAAATCACCGATGAAGAAGGCGCTCAGGTTGTCAAGCTTGCAAACCTGATCATCCAGCAGGCAATACAGGAAGGTGCATCCGATATTCATATTGAACCGATGGAGAAATATGTCCGTCTGCGATTCAGAGTTGATGGCGAGCTGAAAGAGAAAAATCCGATTCCACTTCAGTTACGTGCACAGATTACATCACGAATCAAAATCATGTCAGGAATGGATATTGCCGAAAAGCGCAGGCCTCAGGATGGACGTTTTCAGATTCGTACCGAAAACCGTGAGATCGATCTTCGCGTTAGTTGTTTTCCCGTTATGACCCGTCACAGGGGTGTTAACGAAAAAATCGTTATGCGTATTCTTGATCCGGAATCCAAACAGCTTTCACTTGAACAGCTTGGATTTTTACCGAAAATTGTCGAACAATTCGATGAAATCATCAATAAACCTGATGGCATTATTCTGGTGACAGGTCCTACAGGAAGCGGTAAAAGCTCGACATTGTACTCGGCTTTGCAACGAATCTACGATATAGCCATGAATATTGTCACTATGGAAGATCCTGTGGAATTGCAGGTTGACGGTATCTCGCAGGGACAGATCAATCCCAAAGCCGGATTTTCTTTTGCAGATGGAATGCGTTCAATTTTGCGTCAGGATCCCGATGTCATAATGATCGGTGAAATGCGCGATTCTGAAACGTGTCAGATGGCAATTCAGGCTGCACTTACCGGTCACCTTGTTTTTTCTACCCTGCATACTAACGATTCTCCCAGTGCCTATACACGTCTTCTGGACATGGGGGTCGAGCCATTCCTTATTACATCAACGGTAATCGGAGTTCTTGCTCAGCGCCTGGTCCGCAAAATCTGCTCAAAATGCAAGGAGCCCTACATTCCCGATCCTGAATTCCTTACAAAAATCGGTCTTCGTCCGGGAGTACAGCTTTTTCGAGGCGCAGGATGTAAATTCTGTAACAAGACAGGCTACAAAGGGCGACTTGGACTGTATGAATTGTTACTTCCCGATCCGGAAGTCACAAAAATGGTCATTGCCCGGCAGCCATCAGAGCAAATCAAGGCATATCTCCTTAAACGCGGTAATTTCGACAGTCTCCGTCGGGATGGGCTGCGGAAAGCACTTGATGGCCTTACCACAATAGAACAGGTACTTGGGGCTACACAGAATGACGTTTAGAAAGAATTCTGTCCTTGACAGAATGGTGTTGAATGCAGTTCAAAAAGACGCGATTATCTACGACAAAGGTCCGCAACTGGTGTTCGCAGGAGCAGGTACGGGAAAAACCCGTGTTCTGACTGCAAAAATCGCCTATCTCATTGAAAACGGCCTCTATCCGGGTCAGATTTTCGCGGCGACATTTACCAACAAAGCAGCAAAAGAGATGCGCTCACGGGTCGAAAGCCTTATCGGTATGCCCGTTGATGGTCTTTGGATCGGTACGTTCCACTCAATGTGTGCGCGAATACTGCGGCGTGACGGTACATCGCTTGGTTATGATTCATCCTTTACAATATTCGACTCTAACGATCAAAGTTCTTTAATCAGGAAAATTCTCAGGAAACTCGATATTGACGACCGCACGATGGCACCGAAATCAGTATTGCACACAATATCACGGTATAAAAACGCCTGTATCACCCCGCAGGAGCTTGAGAAGTCTGTAAAAAGTTATTACGAACAGGAAATACTGAAGGTTTACAAGTCATATCAAAAGGCACTTAAGGAACAGCAGGCGATGGACTTTGATGATCTTCTGTTCAATACGGTGCTGCTCTTTCTTGGTTTTCCGGATGTGCTTGAGCAATACAGAAACAGATTTAAGTATGTCCTTGTTGATGAATACCAGGATACCAATAACGCACAGTTCCAGATAATTAAACTATTGTCAGTTACGCACGGGAAAATTTTCGCTGTAGGTGATGACGATCAGAGTATCTATGGATGGCGCGGTGCGCAGGTTAAGAATATTTTATCATTTGAAAATCAATTTACTAACACTAAAACTTTCAAACTTGAGCAGAATTACCGCTCAACCAAAAACATCCTCAATTTTGCTAATGCAGCAATTGCATCAAACTGCGAACGAGCCCAGAAACAGCTCTGGACCGATACACAGGGCGGAGCTCCGGTGACAATTGTAAAATACCGTGATGACCGTCAAGAAGCAGAAAACGTTACTGACCGTATCGCACAGACAATCGCAACCAGTAAAATAAAGGGCAGCGATATAGCGATTCTTTTCAGAACCAATGCACAGTCGCGCGCATTTGAGGATGCTTTACGGAAACGTAAAATTCCCTACGTGCTTGTGGGTGGAATGTCGTTTTACGAACGTGCGGAAATTAAGGACTGTATCGCATATCTTCGCCTTATTGTAAACCCCAAAGACGATATTTCGTTTGACCGGATCTGCAATGTGCCATCACGCGGCCTTGGTGAAAAATCCCGTGAGGCACTGCAGCTTGATGCGTCAGGGCGGGGTTGCTCCGAACTTCAGGCGCTTCTTGTCTGCGATATTCCATCATTGGGAAGCCGTGCTGTCAAAGGGTATACAGAATTGAAAGAGCTTTACGAGCTTGTAATAGATATGCATCAGCATAAAGAACCACCGCATCATATTCTCGGTGAACTGCTGAAGCTGAGCCGTTACATGGATGTTCTCTCCGAAGAAGCCACAGAGGAATCGCAGGGACGAATTGAAAACATCAATGAACTGCTCAATCTGATGGCAATGTGGTATCAGGATAATCCGGAGCGGGGCCTTGCGGAATTTCTTGAAGAGGTAACGCTTGTCAGCGATATTGACAACTGGGAGCAAAAGGAATGTGCTGTCAACCTGATGACGCTTCACTGTGCAAAAGGACTCGAGTTTAAACATGTATATCTTGTCGGCGTCGAGGATGGCATCCTGCCATCAAAAATGAACCTCGATGATCCATCACAGATTGAAGAGGAGCGACGTCTTCTTTACGTAGGGTCAACACGTGCAATGGAGATGCTTCAGTGTTCATTTGCGCTTTGCCGGTGGCGTTTTGGTGAGATCATGCCAAGTATCCAGTCGCGGTTTCTTCTTGACATACCACCAAACCTGTTCTCCCCTCTTGATGTAAGCAGCAGCTTTGCTTCAGCACAAGTAGCACAAAGTAGACCACAAGTGCAAAAACCCCAGGGGGCTACCGCGCAACTGCGCCCCGGATCAAGTATCGGTCGTCAATCGCCAATCCCGACATCGTACCCTCAGACAAGGGGATTACCGTCGCGCACTACACCATCATATCGTCAGGGAAATGCCAATTCCGCATATTCCGGTCTGCCATCAGATCGTTATACTCAGCGGGAACCTGATAAGGATTTTTCTGAACCGAAACACTATGATGACTTCTCACAGGACAGCGTGCAATTCAGAATGGGTCAGTATATTCGTCATAAAACGTACGGCCGAGGACGTATTCTCAGTATCAGCGGTTTTGGTGATGATATGCGGCTCACTGTACTGTTCAACAATGGCCAGCGTTTGAAACTGATGGCGAAGTTTGCAAACCTCGACTGAAGCCGCACCACTAAGGTTAACCTGCAATTTGTAAAGGAGTTATATGTCAGTGACACTTTGTGTTATTCCGGCCCGGTATGCATCAACACGTCTTGCTGCCAAGCCGTTGTGTGATATTGACGGGAAACCGATGATCATGTGGGTGTACGAGCGTGCGGTTGCATCAGGTGCATTCGACAGGGTTGTTGTTGCAACTGATCATGATGCAATATTTTCTGCAGTGACAAATGCACACGGTGATGTTATCATGACCTCACCTGATCATCCACGGGGTACTGATCGTGTTTTTGAGGTGGTACAGAAGATACCGTGTGATTTTGTTGTCAACCTTCAGGGTGATGAACCTGATGTACCAGTGGACATTTTGACTGATTTTTCATCTGAAGTTAAAAAATTAAATGACAATTCCTTGCTTACTATTGCCTCACATGCTACAATTGTAGAAAGTAATAACCCTAATGTGGTTAAAGTCGTATTGGATAGATTTCAAAATGCTCTTTATTTTTCACGGTCCAGAATTCCTTATGATCGGGATGCCATTGGTGCAAAACTGCTCAAACACAAAGGAATTTACGGATTTTCATCGGAGAGTCTCGCAAAGTTTTGCAGTTTTCCACAAGGGGAGCTGGAAAAAGCAGAGAGTCTTGAGCAGCTCAGGGCGCTTGAGTATGGGATGACGATCAGATGTTTAGTAAGAGATTTTGACTCAATAGGAATAGACACACAGGATGATCTTGAACTTTTCAGGCGTGTAGTTGCTAATGGACATTATAAGCACTGAAGTAATGCACATTCTTATAGTAGATGATGAATCATCTATTTGTGAGCTGCTTGGACAGTATTTAAGGAAAAAAGCATATAATGTCACAACTGCGTCAAGTGGTGAAGAAGCGCTTGAGTTTATAAAGAACAACCGTGTTAACCTTGTTATTTCAGATATAAAAATGCCCGGGATGAGCGGTGTTGATTTTTTAAAGTATATCAAGGAGATATATCCGTTAACACCAGTCCTGTTGACAACAGGTTTTCCGACGCTTGATACTGCGATCGAAGCATTAAAGCTGGGTGCATATGATTACCTGACAAAACCGTTTCATCTTGAAGAGATCAGTGAGAAGATCAAACGGGCGCTGCTAAACCGAAAACTTGAGGAGGATAATGTATTATTCTCCAAGCTTGTCTCGCTTCACGAAATCACCAAAGTACTCTCATCAACGCTTGATATTGCTGACCTAAACGCAAAATTTATCCATTTTTCAACAAAGATGGTAAAAGCTGATGGCAGTGCGCTGATGTTTATTGATCCAAGTGGAAAGCTTGCTATTACGGATACCTTTGGCAAAGATTACTCGAAGGAGTATTTTCTCAAAAAAACGTTTCTGCAGTCATCAAAGTATGTCGTTAACAAAGGAGAGCCCATTCTTCTTGAGCAGGGAATTTCTGATCTCCCTGACGAACTATTACCGGTTCCGGCAGATCTGCAATCGTTTATTTCCTTCCCGTTGAAAACACCATCAGCTATTCTTGGAGTGCTGCATCTTGTCCGCAGACTCGGGAAATCGTCGTTTTCGGATCTTGACCTTGAAATTACCAACGTTTTGGCTTCACAAGCGAGTATTGCAATAGAAAATGTGCGTCTGTACAGTAATATTCGGGATAATTATCTCAAAACAATCAGGGCATTTGCACTTGCAGTTGAAGCAAAAGACCGCTATACCCATGGTCATTCTGAAAATGTCATGAAATATACTGTTATTGTTGCAAAGCATCTCGGCCTTCCTGATCATGAACTTGAGCAGGTCAAATATGCAGGTTTACTGCACGATATCGGAAAAATCGGTATAAGTGAAATTATTCTTAACAAAGCAAATAAGCTGACGCTTCAGGAATTTAATGAAATCAGGCGCCACCCGGAGCTCGGAGCAAATATCATCGCTGATGTTCCGTTTCTCAAATCCCTGGTTCCACTGGTGCTGCATCACCACGAATTCTTTAACGGTGAGGGATACCCGGCAGGTATCAGCGGAAAAGATATACCCTATGGAGCACGTATTCTCAGTGTAGCTGATGCATACGAAGCAATGACATCCAACCGTCCTTACAGAAAGGCACTCTCTCAGGATATTGCATTCAGCATTCTTGAAAAGGAGCGGGGTCACCAGTTTGATCCTGAAATTGTTGATGCATTTCTTGATATATTGCGATCATTTAATAGCGATTAATTAAAAAGTGGTAAAAAAACAGCCTGAAAGCATCAATTTATTTGTCCTGACGCTTACAATATTATATAATAAAACTTGATTTTGCATATTATCGCTACTGTATTGTATTTTTAAGGTTTATATCGTAAATTCAGGTCTGTTAAAATTTATATTTACCGGTACTTGATAGACCAGATTTACTAAATATGTACAACAAGGGTTAATTTCGGGCAATAAGACAATATGAAAAACTCCTCTAAAACTATCAGTGGGCTGGATATTCAGCGCGAATACATGAGCGTTGCCCAGTATTCTCCGGAAGAGAACGCAGTCCTGCTTGTGGCGATACAGCCGGTCTCTATCAATCCAGGTACTGATCTGGGTGAACAGATCACTGATGACCTCAAGGAATTACGAAGTAAATTCAAATTTACAAGTGCGGATATTGTCTGTGCACTGCCATCAGAGTATGCCGCAGTAAAGCATCTTCAGATCGACAATGATGATACCACACCAGAAGAAACATTAAAGTGGGAACTCGGACAGAATCTTGTCAGCAACATTGATGAGTATGTTTTTGACTTTCAGGAAAACAGGCAGAAAGCTCCCAAGCTTAAAGACTTTTTAGCCGTTGCATACCGTCAGGAAACCGTTGCAGGAATCAGAAATGCACTTATGAAAGTCAAGCTTAACCCGGTAGTTATCGATCTTGATATCTTTGGACTTGTAAATGTATTTGAAGCAAATTATAAAGACAAGCTGGAGTTTCCATCAGTAATCATACATTCCGAAAGTGATAAAACGAAGATAATTCTCTGCAGAAATGGAGAATTTATCGATTTTGAGTGCTTTATACATGATACAAACATTTCAGATCCCTATTCTTTTTCAGAACGGGCACGGATTGAACTTGATAAATTGCTTTCAATCAACTCTTCGATTCTTGAAGGCAATCCGGTTGGAATATATCTTACAGGATCAATGTACGCACATGAGCAGCACGGCGAGATTCTTATAAGTAAGCTTGGTAATGGTGAACTACTGGATCCGTTCAGAAATGTTGGATGCAGAATTGGTGTCGATGAAAATCAGTTGCAGGTAGTTAAATCACAGCTTGCAGTTGCAGTGGGACTTGCTTATCGCGGGAAAATGTAACAACAATGATTCGCATTAATTTATTAAAAAACCAGGCCCGTAAAAAGGGTGGAAAACAGTCTGCTGGAATTCCAAAGTGGATTCCTGTTGTTGCTGGAGTTCTCGTTCTTCTGCTTGCAGGCGGAGGAGGTATTTATTTTCTTCAGGTAAATAAAAAACCACAACCAAAGCCATTACCGCAAGTAGTCCAGAAAACCGAATTCAAGCCATCAACACATGTTAAACCAAACATGATTGAAGAAGTTGTAAAGGAAGTAAATAGCGAACGTGAGACAAACAAGCGTAAAGGATTTATCAATCTCACCTATGAAGAGATGTCATTTGCAGAGAAAATCAACTACGAAGTACTCTTTGCATACAACATATTCGACTCGCTCAGCAGAATAATTCCGGCGGGAATGGGTTTTAAAGCTCTTGAAATTGATAATTTTCTTACTTTGTATAGTATTGGTGTAAGCAACAATTCATCACTGATTACCGAAACATTTGCACGACTAAAAGACAATCTCGGTTTGTTACCTCAACCCTATTCAAGTATAAAAGAAAACGGGACGGAAAGCTTTCGCTTCGTTATCACCTGCAAACCATCCTTTGGTGTTGATCTTGCAAATCCCTATCAGCCCATCGACCATTTATTCAAGCGCGATGACATGGCGGCCAAAATCAAGGAATTCAAGAAACTTGCATCAGACTATCATATTGTCAGTACATCAGGTCCGATTTCGCAACGTGTCAACAAGATACGCGATTTTCAACGCTATGAATACCGTTGGGAATGTACATCAACGTATCGGGACTTTGTTCAATTTGTCAAGGAATTAAACACAAAAAAATTCCCCTGCGCATTTCGTACAATACACATAAAGGCAATCCGCGGCAATAAGGTGTCTGTTGTGTCCGATTGTATTTTTACAGTAAAAGAATAGGCTCTTCATGAAACTGCGGATCATTTCCGGATTATTGAAGGGGCGGTTTATCAGCGTTTCAGACAAAGGTGAATTCAGGCCTACGTCTGAGCGGACACGTGAATCGCTTTCACAAATAATCGAGCCATATCTTGACAATGCACGGGTTGCGGATATTTGTGCCGGCAGCGGAGCCTTCGGTTTTGAAATGATCAGCCGCGGTGCAGTACATGCGGATTTTGTTGAGCGGGATCGTATACGTGCAGCCACCATACTGAAAAATGCGGCAGTGCTTGACATCCAGGACAAGTGCACAGTCATTAATAACGATGTGCATTATTTTCTCGAAAAAACCACCGGTACCTATGACCTGATTTTTTTCGATCCGCCCTATGATGATCAGGACTTGAAGTATGCAGTTCCCACACTTTGCAGCAGATTGAATCCTGATGGCATACTGCTTTACGAATCAAGAAAAATGCGCCGTACCGATACTGCATATTCAATAACACCGGATAACCAGCCTTTTGAAATTCGTACGTTTGGTGATACGATGGTCAGTTTTTTTAAAAAACCAACAATTGCTGCTGCGCAGTAATTGTTGACATTATTGCTATAACGCCTGGTACGCTGCACTTTTCAGTACAACGACTTACTTGACAGTTATTACTTTTGACATATAACTCTGCAGAGTGTATAACAAATGTTACAAACGTGACACTATTTTTGATTATCCTAAACCATTAACTTATCAGGTCGATAGTCTATTATGCAATTTAACAGTAATCCCCTGCCAAACGCAATCAAAGGAATTTTAATTGCCACGATCGGTATCTATATCCTTCAGATCTTACCATTCACAGGTCGATACCTTCTGGAATATTGCGCTTTAACTCCGAACCGTACATTTGCTCATTTTGAACTTTGGCGTCTATTCACCTATATATTCCTTCACGATCCGTCAATGCCATTTCATCTGCTGTTCAACATGCTCATGCTCTGGATGTTTGGACTGGAACTTGAGCAGTTATGGGGTGAAAAACGATTCCTGACCTTTTACATTATCTGTGGCTGTGGCTCAGGATTATTCAGCTTATTGCACCTCTTTAACCCGGCATTCAGTACAATTCCCGTTATCGGTGCATCCGGAGCGGTACTTGGGATGATGACTGCATATTCGCTCTATTTTCCCAACCGTCAGGTACTGTTATTCTTTATACTTCCTGTAAATATCAGAATTGTTGTGATTGGTGCTGCACTTATATCGTTATTTGGCACCCTTTCGTCAAAAGGGATTATTGCACATTTGACACATCTGGGTGGAATTTTAGTGGCATTCTTTTACATAAAATTGTATCCTATGATTTTAAGACGTTCCGAGTCGCTGGCAATGGATATAGGAAAAAAAGAGCCAAAAAAAGTTGAAAAAGCTGCTGATAAGAGTGATGATAATGATTTTTTCGAAACGGTTATTGATCCAATACTTGCAAAAATTTCCCGTGAAGGAATGGATTCGCTGACAAATAAAGAGAAAGAGCTGTTAAGGGAAGCATCAAAGCGGAATAAAAACAAGCTTAAAAGTGGGAAAATAATACCCTTTGACTCGTTCAGGTAACATGTATGACTTTAAATAAAGACCGATTGCAAACCTATAAACAGCGGATTTACTCGCTTCTTTCGAGCTGTAAACGGTACCGTGACAACTATACCGCACTGCTTGAAAAAAGTAAAAAAACAGAGAAACTGCTGGAGGAGCGGTCACGGTCTGTGACAGAACTCACCTATAAACTCGGACGGATTCACTCTGAACTTGATGATGAGATGGAGACTGCCAAACGGATTCAGGAAGGGCTTATGCCTAAAGAGCTTCCTGAAGCTGTTAACCTTCGTGCAACTGCGATCTATATACCCGCAGGGAAAGTTGGCGGTGATCTTTACGATATTATAATCACACCTCGTCAAAAAATTGCAATCCTCATCTTTGATGTATCCGGGCATGGTATACCGGCGGCGCTTATTACGGCCATGGCAAAGATGCTCTTTGCAAATGCAATTGAAAAATCAGATTCGCCAGCCGAAGTATTTAGAGAAGTCAATAAACAACTTTGCAATTTTATTAAAACAGAACAATATCTGACTGCATTTCTCGGCGTTATTGATCCTGTCAAGAACATGATGACCTACTCACGTGCGGGTCATGTACCGCCGCTGGTGTTCAACACACAGACTTCATCGGTTACAAAACTTGATTCAAAAGGCTTTTTCATTGGACATTCAGCACTGCTTAATATTGCAGAATACTGGAATAATGATGTCCAGCTTGCGCCTGATGATAAAATCCTCTTTTACACTGACGGCTTGACAGAAGGCTGTAGTGAAGATGGTAAATTGTATGGTGCCGAACGTTTGCGCGATGCATTTATCAGGAACGGTTCTAACGACATTAAAATACTACTTGACAAATTAGTGGAAGATCAGGAATCGTTCCGTCAGGGAACGCCGCTCAGGGATGATTTTACACTGCTCTGTGTTGAAATTCAGGACTCAACCTACCTTCTTACCGATTCCGGTTTTACACGTGAGGACGAGCCCAACATCCTGCTGGTATCATCACTAAGTGAAATTGAGAAAATTTGCAGCATCATTCTTCGTGAACTCGACAAATGCGGTTATGGCGATAAAACAATTAAACAATATAAAATTTGTATCTTCGAAATGATTACAAATGCTATTTTACATGGCAATAATAATGATCCATCAAAAAAGGCTGTCGTATTTTATAAAGTTACACCAATCTCTGCGTCAATGAGTGTTATTGATGAAGGTGATGGATTTGATTATAACAATTTACCGGATCCCCTCAGTCCTGAAAACCGGATGAAAGATCATGGCAGAGGGGTATTTCTCATGCGTCATTACTTTGACGAAGTTCTGTTTAATACAAAAGGTAATCGCATCCTTGGCAGAAAATATCATGGCGGGAAATAAACATGGAAATTTCATGCAGCACATCTGAAAATACAGGATATATTGCACTCATTGGTCAGCTATGGCAGAAAGATGATCTTGTGGCCGTTGATGATGCAGTAGAGAAATACCTGAAGCAGAAAATTACCAATATTGTCCTTGATATTGACCGCCTGAGCTTTATCAACAGTGCGGGGCTTGGTTTACTTGCAAGAACCCACAGTAAAATCACTGAACAAAACGGGAAGCTTATCCTTTTCAATCCTCATTCGAGTGTGCTTGAAGTCATGGTGATCAGCGGATTCGACCTGTTCATGACAATTGTCAAGACCCAGGATGAATTGAATGCCGCTCTGAATAAATAAAAACCGTCATATGCTGGGGACGGTCGGAACCGTCCCGTACCATGTCTCGACCATCCACCATGTTTATTCGTTATCACCATCACGCAGATGTTTTACAAGTGATGCCCGTGCTTTTTCAAAAAGCGCATACACCTCTTTCTGACGATAATCAGGGTAGGTCCAGGAAAAGAAACGATATTGCCCGCGTTTATAATGCAGTGTTACCTCACCGAATATCCCGTCATGTAAATACAAGCGATGATAAAAATCTTTAGTGGTTGCAAGCACAACCTTATCACGGGCGATATACCCGGGATCTATGTTTACTACTCTTTTATTATCAACAGCATACTCATCCTCAATTGCATTGGTAAAAATTTTTACCGACGGCAACGCATCACGATCGGCTAACGCCTCATAACATATATACATTTTTTTAAGCGTATCACCCATTTCAGAAGCGTAATACTCTGACCAGGAAAAATCAATCGGGCCATATATGGCCTCCCGCTTCCCGAATTTTGTGTCAAGACGTGAAAGTAACGGCTCTATCGGAAATGCCGCCTGATACATCACCGCAGCAAAATATTTTACTGATAATGGTATAGAAATCTCACCCAACGCATTCACTCCCGGTTAATCTGTTAATCGTTTGCAGTAATCCTGAAAAATAATTGTTGCTGATATTGGATGGGCGTATGTACAATATTGATAAGAACATCACCATATATAACCACACACCCTGATCCCCGGCAGAAATTGTATAGGGGACAAAATTTTATGATTTGTGGACTGCAACAGTTCTCTTGTACCCCCACTTCACTTGTGGAGAGAGGGACGGAGTGTTATGCTGTCCCGGATACGCATTTTTATATGGCACCAATCCTGAAAGTATCATACTATAGAAATGCAAAATGCAAAAGTAACTTAAAATGGGTGTTTTTTAACCGGGACAGAGATAAAACTGAACTTTTTTATCTACAATATGTCGTAGTGCTTGACTGATTGCACGGCTATTTGTAGATTTCAGTGCTGGTGATCAACGGGTAATACTTTAGTTCAGGGTTACTTGACAACAAAACGGTATCAGCAACGATATTTCTATGAAAACAAACAGCAGACTGGTTCAATAACGTACCACAATGCTGAATATAGATTTTACAGTTGGTAATGAATGCTGTTTTATGGCAAAATGCTGTTTAACAGTTTGATTTATAAAGCAGTTTTGGATTTACATAAACTGAAATTGCGTTCAAGATAACCTGGAGCTTTCTTTGTCGAAGCTATTTACATTCAAGGGTGGTATTACCATACCACACAATAAAGAGCAGATTTCACAAACTGCAATAGAACTTTTTCCCGCCCCATCACGAGTCATTATTCCCCTGCTTCAACATAACGGTGCGACTGCACACCCTACGGTCAAACGCGGTGATCCGGTCTCGATAGGGCAATTGATCGGTGAACCATCCGAACATAGCTCACTTGCGGTACATGCATCGGTGTCGGGTGAAGTTCTGTCGATTGGATTATTTCCTCACCCCAATGGCAGACAGGTACACGCAATTGAGATAGAGAATAATTTCAATGATGATAAGGCGTATATTCAACCCTACGATCGTCCATGGCAGGAGGCTGCACCTCAGGAGCTGATTCAGAAGATTCAGCAGTGCGGTATTGCCGGAATGAGCGGAGAAGGAACCCCTACGCACCTGAAATTATCACAACCGAGTAACAAAACAATCCATACGGTGATACTTAATGCGTGTGTTTCTGAACCCTATAGTGCGTCGGACGCCCGCTTACTTATTGAGAAGCCTGAAGACATCCTGAATGGTTTTCTGATCCTGAAAAAAATTACCGGTGCGGCCAGTGCAGTTATTTGCGTGGACAATAAACTTCAGGCTGTGAATCAGGTGTTACAAGCCAGAATTGCACATCCAGGATACAAGGACATTTCTATTGTAAAGTTAAAAAGTAAATATCCTCAGGGAGCTGAGCGTCAACTGATTTATGCGCTTACAAAAAAAGTAATCCCGGTTGATGGTACTGCGGCGGATACCGGGTGTATGACCTTCAGTCCATCAACGTCACTTGCTGTTCATGAGGCAATAATCGATGGCTTACCGCTCTACCAGAGAGTAATTTCGGTAAACGGTTCATCGGTGGGCACTCCCAAAAATTATCTGGTTCGCTGTGGTACCCCGATACGTTCTATTCTTGAAATATGTAACGTGGATATGACCACTATTAAAAAAGTAATTTCAGGCGGACCCATGACCGGAATCACCCTGAGTGACCTTGATGCACCAGTTATAAAAACAACCACCGGCATTTTTGCTCTTGACAAGACAACACCTGCAATGCAGGATTACCCCTGTATTAATTGTGGGTATTGTGTAAACGTATGCCCTCAGAAGCTTGTACCATCACGCATCGCAAAATATGTGAAACTGATTCAGATGAAAAAGGCTGCTGAATGGAATTTTTCTGATTGCATTGAATGTGGAGCTTGTGCATATGTATGTCCGTCCAGAATCAATCTTGTTCATTTTATCAAACTCGCAAAATTTAATGCATCATTAAGTACCAACAGATCCGGAAGCACAAGGTGAACCATGACAAATACAATTAAATCACAGATTCTTAATGGTACTGAAAATCATGACTCATCTGCGCTGCTTCACATATCGTCATCTCCGCATCTTCGCAGCGGAAACAGTGTTCCAAACATTATGCTTCATGTGCTTGTCGCGTTACTGCCTGCTACAGCTGCAGCGCTATTGTTTTTCCAGATTCACGCGCTTATACTTATTGCAGTATCAGTATCAGCAGCGATACTGACAGAATTTTTTGCAGCGATAATTCTTAAACACCCCCGATCCCTGCGTGATTACAGTGCAGCAGTAACAGGATTGTTATTCGCATTAAGTCTCCCTCCGTTGACACCATGGTGGATGGCTGCCGCCGGATCGGTAATTGCAATTGCATTTATCAAGGTCGCATTCGGTGGCCTTGGACAAAATCTTCTGAATCCGGCACTCGCAGCGCGGGCACTACTCCTGATTTTTTTCTATAACACCATGACTACCGCATGGGCTGAACCGTACCTTGGAACAATGGCCGGTGTCGATGCAGTTTCGATGGCGACGCCACTTGCTCTCTTTGATGAGTTACTGCTTAGTGGTGCACTTGAGACACAATACCTTCAAAATTCAATTGTTCATTTACTAATTGGAAATACCGGCGGTTCTATCGGAGAAACATCATTTATTGCCCTGTTACTGGGTGCAGCCTGGTTATGGATTAAAAAGATAATCAGTTTCAGAATCCCGTTTATGTTTATACTCTCATTTTTTATTCTGTCATGGCTTTTTCATGCAAATGGAGATTACTTTAGCCTTACAGCGCTGCTCAGTGCGGTGTTTCTGACCTGTTCCGGTGGAATTGCACTTGCAGCATTTTTCATGGCCAACGACACGACGACATCCCCGATAACGCCGCTTGGACGAATTATATTCGGAATCGGATGCGGCGTCCTTACATTCGCAATTCGTCAATTTACAATATTGGCAGAGGGTGTTTGCTTTGCAATTCTTTTCATGAACCTGCTCAAGCCACTAATTGAAAAGTATACTAAACCAAAGGTATTCGGACACAGATGAAACACAGTGCAGGAAATTCCCGTCTTGGCGCGTTGCGTGCAGCGCTTCCAAATGTCAACTGCGGTGCTTGCGGTTATGATGACTGTGCGGCGTTTGCACGAGCGCTCAATGCCGGTCAGGCACAACCATATGGATGTATCCCCGGGGGACCGAAAGTAGCACATGCTGTAGCTGATATTCTCGGTATCGAGACGACAGTACCCGATCCTCTAATGGCAGTAGTACATTGTAAAGGCGGCAAAAAAGACAGTGTGGAACGTGCAGTGTATGATGGTATCGCAGATTGCAATGCAGCAACCATTGTTGGAAACGGTTCCAAGGTATGTCAGGATGGATGCCTTGGGCTTGGTACCTGCACGCGTGTATGTTTCTTTGATGCAATCCATGTTACTGATGATGGTGTTGCGTTTGTTGATGACGATAAATGTACCGGATGCGGAAATTGTGTCAGTGCATGCCCCCGCAAAATTATTTCACTTATTCCAAAAGTACATAAAATATTTCTTGCCTGCTCAAATCACGATCGGGGTTCGCGGGTAAAAAATTACTGTGCTGTTGGATGTACGACCTGTACCGTATGTGTAAAGGCGACACCATCAGGTGCAATTACCATGCAGAATAATCTGCCGGTGCTTGACTATTCAAGTAATGAGAATTTCATTCCGGCTGCATTCAAGTGTCCGTCAAAATGTTTTTACGATCTTGTCAGCCGCCGTCCTAAAGCGAATATCGATACCAAATGTGACGGGTGCGGTATCTGTGTTGATGTATGTCCGGTGCAGGATGTTATCCGCGGTGAAAAGGGAATGCGTCACACGATCGATAAAAATAAATGTATCGGGTGCGGTATCTGCCTGACAGCATGTCCGGTCCACGCAATCGCGCTCTGGGGTGCAGGGACAAGTCTCAAAGAAAAAACGAAATATTTAAAGGTAACAAAACGGTGATTACGCTGTGTTGTCGACACGGTCTGAGTATCATCATGTCAATCAAAGAATTCCGGATGTAACGCAATAGCTTCCTCTTCATGACGCATCTGGGTGCAGCGCTGCTGAAATGTTACCATTTTCTGAAACACGCTCATCAGCCCTGTTGCATCGGTATCAACACGGGCAATACCTGCAGCTTTCAGTTCGTTTATTAAATAATAGGTTGATTCAATAGTTGACAGATAGGATGGATCGGGTTGCAGTTTGATATGAAACTGTGACCGGTACCCGCTTTTAAACGAGAGCTTTGGCAGATGCATCAGATTTTTGCTGAACTTTAGCATCTTCTGTGCCAGGAACCACGTCGCATCAACCAGTATCACCATCAGTTTTTTTGATCCGATCGCCTGACCAAAAGATGGTGTATCAGCAAAGCAGGCATCCTTTGACGGAAAGAGAAGCACCGGATAATACTGTGCAAACTCCCCCACTCCGCTTATCAGTGCATTTACCCGCTTATGACGGGTAAAATCAGTACCAATAATTATTTCCGAATCAATTAGTGAGAGCGCCGTTAATCGCCCGGTACCGGTTTTCTGCTTGAACGCCTCTTTGGGGTGCATCAGCAGGACGAATTTAATACCGGTATCAATCGGCGTTATATCCTTACAATAGCATGATTTTACAGGACGAAAACATTTATAGCATTTGTTAAACAATAGTACGCAGTCCATTAGTCAGGTTGATAATTAAATTCATTTTGTGGTAGAGAAAATAGTTGCCAGAGTGCGGGAAGACAAGGGTTTGTTGTAATGCACCTTTTGTACTATTTACTCATGCGACGATCAGGTAAGACCATAATTTGACAACATCGATCCGTAAACGGTATATTTGAATGGTTGATTATCTTCATACTTGATTTTTTTCCATGGGTACCGGATCTGCGGTTCCCTGTAACGTAAAGGACTTTTCACTATGCAGGCACAACCGATACTTATAGCTAAAAGCGACGTGGATGTTTTTTTGTACCCATCAATGGCCAACCGTCATGGGCTTATCGCGGGTGCCACCGGAACCGGAAAAACAGTCAGCCTCAAGGTAATGGCAGAACAGTTTTCAGCCATGGGTGTACCGGTTTTTCTTGCAGATGTTAAAGGTGACCTTTCGGGAATGTGTAAAGCCGGAGCTGTAAATCCAAAACTTGACGAACGGCTTAAGAAACTGGGCCTGCAGGATTTTTCCTATACTGCATATCCAACGGTATTCTGGGATGTATTTGGTGAACAGGGGCATCCGGTGCGTACCACTATTTCGGAAATGGGACCACTTCTTCTCTCGCGGCTTCTCAACCTTAATGAAACGCAAAGCGGAGTTCTGAATGTGGTGTTTGAAGTTGCCGACGATCAGGGAATGCTTCTCCTGGACCTTAAGGATTTTCAGTCGATGTTGCAGTATGTTGGTGATAATGCATCGGAAGTAAGCACTAAATACGGCAGAGTGTCGGTGGCAAGTATCGGTACAATTCAGCGAAGCCTTCTGGCGTTATCCCGGCAGGCCGGTGATAAACTGTTCGGTGAACCGGCATTGAATCTTGACGATCTGATCCAGACCGAATCATCAGGGCGGGGGGTGATAAATATTCTGGCTGCTGATAAACTGATGCAGACACCCAAAATGTATGCAACGCTGCTGTTATGGCTTATGTCGGAACTGTTTGAACAACTACCAGAAGTCGGTGATTGCGATAAACCAAAACTGGTGTTCTTTTTTGATGAGGCACATCTGCTGTTCGATGATGCACCGGATGCACTGGTTGAGAAAATCGAAACCGTGGTCAGGCTGATCCGTTCAAAAGGTGTCGGCATCTACTTTGTCACCCAGAATCCGGCAGATATTCCGCCAAAGATCCTCGGACAGTTGTCCAACAGAATTCAGCATGCACTTCGGGCGTTTACACCACAGGAACAGAAAGCGGTTAAAGCTGCAGCACAGACATTGCGGCCTAATCCTAAAATTAACGTGGAACAGGCGATCAATGAACTTGCTGTCGGTGAAGCACTGGTGTCGATGCTTGACCAGCAGGGTACACCGACAATGGTGGAACGTGCATTCATACTTCCTCCGCACAGCAGCTTCGGTCCGGCTGATACCGCATTACGTGCCCGGATTATCAGTCAGTCACCGGTAGGCAGATACTATGAAAAAGCAGTCGACCGGGAATCCGCTTACGAAATACTTAAAAAGCGCGCAGAGCAGACTGTACCACAAAACGAACCCGAACGTGTATCACCTCCGGTAAAAAACCAGTTACCACCAAAACGTCAGGAACCGCGCGGTACTGCCGGCAGACAGCGGGAGTCTGTTACTGAAGCGCTGATGAAAAGTACTGCCCGTGCAGTCGGCAGCCAGATGGGAAGAGCGATTATCCGTGGAGTCATGGGCTCCCTTTTCGGCGGTAAGGGCCGCAGATAACATAAATCAATTACTGACAAAGTGGCTATTTCTCATGATGTAAAAAACAATGCCGGCGAACAACACAGTCCGCCGGCATTGCATTATAAAAAGCTTACTGAAAGAATCCCTACCTGAGCAGCGATAACACATTCTGAGAGGTTTGATTTGCCTGTGCAAGCATTGCCGTACCTGACTGCATAAGAATCTGGTTCTTTGTAAAAGTCGCAGATTCATTTGCAAAATCAACATCACGGATAAGCGCTTCAGCAGCCTGCTGGTTTGTGTTGGACACGGTCAGGTTGTTGATCGCATGTTCAAGACGGTTTACAAATGCTCCCATGTTGGAACGCATCATGTTCACACTGTCAATAGATTCATCGATACTGTCTAAAGCATCAACAGCATCTGCCTGTGATGTAAGAACCGTTGTGCCAAGATTATCAGTGCCATTGACAGCAAGCGCTGTAGTTGTCAAGGTATCAATAGAAATTGTAATGCTGTCAAATCCATATGCACTGTTCGCATCAATCCAGAGTGCAGAACCTGTACTACCAGCTGCTCCACCAACACCAAAACGTTCATTGGCAGTTGTACCCGATGATGAGATCAGTTTCATACCGTTATAGTTGGTCACTTCAGCGATACGATCGATTTCTGTCTTGAGCTGACTGTATTCCTGGTTGGTATAGGCACGTTCTGTTGATGTAAGCGTATCGTTAGCGGATTGAACTGCCAGTTCGCGCATTCTCTGAAGAATATCAGAGACCTCATTCGCTGCTCCTTCAGCAATGGTTATTGCAGCAATACCATCCTGAGCGTTACGCATTGCCTGATTTGTACCCTTGACCTGCGTACGCAGGTTTTCAGAAACACCAAGCCCTGCTGCATCATCGGATGCACGGTTAATACGGAGACCTGTCGACAAACGCTCAAGCGAAGTCTTCATGTCGCGATTAACTTTGTAGAGAGAACTCTGAGTGGTCATGGACGAAATATTATGGACTATACGCATAGAAACCTCCATGTTATGAATACTACCCTGCGTAAGGTACTATTCTGATGAATAAATGCATGGCATCCTTGCCACGGTAAATTATCTAAGAGCAAAAATTCAGTTTTTTAATACACCTCCCTCGAAACGGGTTTCATATACAACAACATTAGAAAAGACTATCATACATTCAGGATACTTAAGCGCATTAACTTAAAGCGCTGACACATTGCAAACCTGTTCATACATTGTTTATCGGACATTATAATCAGCACTTGAATAAATAATGATAAAAATGCAGATAAAACACACGGTACATAATAAAATTATCCCACATGTTTCAGTTTTACGATCCGGGCACAGGATCTGCCGCAAAAGCAGTATCCTGAGATTCTTTAAGCCGTTGCCAATGTTGAAGCTACGATGAAACAATGCACATAGCAGAGGATAACACCTGAACGATCAGCATGATTGACCGGTAAGCGATATTTTTGATACCTGTAAGTTCTAATGAAAAAAGGGGTGCAAATAAATACACCCCTTTAAAAAAACCGTTAGTAATTGATAGCAGAACTTATTTGAGCAGTGACAAGACATTCTGTGAAATCTGATTCGCCTGTGCAAGCATTGCTGTGCCCGACTGCATAAGAATCTGGTTCTTTGTAAAGGTTGCAGATTCATTCGCAAAGTCAACGTCACGGATAAGTGCTTCAGCAGCTTGCTGGTTTGTGTTGGACACGGTCAGGTTGTTGATCGCATGTTCAAGACGGTTTACAAATGCTCCCATGTTGGAACGCATCATGTTCACACTGTCAATAGACTCATCAATACTATTTAAAGCAGCAACAGCATCTGTCTGTGTTAAAAGAACGGTCCCGCTAAGAGCAACACCACCTCCGGCACCGTTACCAAGTTCTTCAGTTGTCAAAGTATCAATAGAAATTGTTATGCTGTCAAATCCATATGCACTGTTCGCATCAACCCAGAGTGCAGAACCTGTAGTACCACCTGCCCCACCAACGCCAAAACGTTCATTAGCGGTTGTACCCGATGATGAGATCAGTTTCATACCGTTATAGTTGGTTACTTCAGCGATACGATCGATTTCTGTCTTGAGCTGACTGTATTCCTGATTGGTATAAGCACGTTCTGTTGATGTAAGCGTATCATTAGCAGACTGAACTGCCAGCTCACGCATTCTCTGAAGAATATCAGAGACCTCATTCGCTGCTCCTTCAGCGATGGTTATTGCAGCAATACCATCCTGAGCGTTACGCATTGCCTGAGCAGTTCCCTTTACCTGTGTACGAAGGTTTTCAGACACACCAAGCCCGGCAGCATCATCGGACGCGCGGTTGATTCTTAAACCTGTTGACAATCGTTCCAGTGATGTTTTCATATCACGGTTGACTTTGTAAAGAGAACCCTGTGTGATCATGGATGAAATGTTATGAACTATACGCAAAAGACACCTCCGTGTTTTTGAACGATACCCTGCGTTAAGTATCATTCCTTTTTATGATCGTCATGGCATCCCTGCCATAGTTATTTTCGTCTCACAATAAAGGTTATCGGAGTGTGTAAAAAAAATCTTGAGTGATTTGTTTAGGGTGAGGGTGAAGGATGATGTTTTTCTTTCATCCCTTCATACCCTCTTCTTCCTTCTTCCCCTATCCCTATCCTTTTTTTCCGCGGCTGCGCTGCCAGTCCCTGAATTTTTCCCAGGCATAATAATAGGTAGGCGTTACGACAAGAACGAGAACGGTATTAAAGAACAGCCCCCAGAATATCGCCCAGGCCATGGGAGCCCACATCTGTGTCGTTTCCGACTTTGTTACAATTGACATATGTGCAAAATCAAAACCGATACCAGTTGCAAGCGGCAATAATCCGATCATTGCAGTAGTCGCTGTAAGGAGTACCGGACGCAAACGCGTCGCACCACCCTCGATCACCGCAGTCTTCAGATCTTTTCCATCCCTGCGCAGCCTGTTCATAAAGTCAATTAACACAATACCATTCTTGGCAACGACACCCGCAAGCGCAGTAATCCCGATACCGCTGAATATTATCGAGAACGTTACATCCTGAAAATTAGCAGCGCCGCCAGTAATAAGATTTACAAACGCATTGAACTTATTAACAATAAACAACCCCCAGAACACACCGCCGACCGAAATAAAAATACCGATCAGGATCAGAAATGGTTGAAAAAGCGAGTTGAACTGGAACACCATGATTAAAAACACAATGCTCATTGCGATAAAAAACGCCTTCATGATAAACTGCTGTGTCTCAACCTGTTCCCTGTTTGAACTTCCCGGCTGAACAGTGTACCCTGATGGAACCATCATCTTTGCGACCATCTCTGCAGCGATTTTCTTGGGCTGCTGCTCATCTTTCTGCCCCGGAGCAAGTTCACCCCATACCTGAATGGTTCTCCTTGCGGCAACGTGACGAATTGAGGCAATATTAGCTCCCTGGCTTATCAGTGCAACACTTGGTAACGGTGCTTCTTTGCCCTCTTTACTTACCACAATCTGATTCAATCCGTTAATATCCTCACGAATATCCGGCGCCAAACGCACCATAATTTTATACTCATCCTGACCAATACGATACTTGGCCGCTTCCGATCCGTAAATAGCACCACGAACCGCCGACGCGACATCAATTGTCGAGAAACCAAGCTGCTTTGCCTGCTCACGATCTACATCAATACGAATTTCCGGCCGTGCAGGATCATAATCATGACCCACATTGGTGATTCCCGGAATTGTTTCAAACATTTTCTTAAGTGAATCTGCAATCACACTTAATTGTGCATAATCCTCGCCACTTATCTCATATTCAATGGGTTTCCCTGTCGGAGGGCCATCCTGCTGCTTTACAACACGGATTTTCCATCCTGGCGCAAGGTCCTTCAGATTTTTTTCCATCCATGCCATAGTCTTATAGGATGATACTTTCCGTTCATTAAAATCCTTAAAGACGACATCAACATACCCCTTATGACTCTCCGCACTTCCTCCACTAAAACTTTCCGATTTACCGGAACCTACAATTGCGTTAAGATTTTTTATTGATGCAATAGTGTCAGAAAGACGTAAAAGAACATCCTCGGGTATTTTCAACGTTGAATCGGTCATATCAATATTCTGCGAAAGCGGCCCCTCCACTTCAACAGACACAACTTCCGGTTCAGTATTGGGGAAGAACACGACACCGGGCCCAAATGCTGAATACATAAAAATACCGGATACTATAAACAGGAGGCAAAACACAGTCAATAAAAGCGGGTGCCTGAGAAAAAATCCAAGGAAATTCTTATATATATTTTTAAACCGTTCAAACCAGTTCTGGTTGCCGCCTTCCATTTTGTGAACATCCGCGATATTCATTGTCAACGACGCAAACACCGGATTGAATATAAAAGCGACAAAAAGTGAACCAGTCAGGGTGATACCAACGGTCAGTGGCAGATATCGCATAAATTCACCCATAATACCCGGCATGAAAAACACCGGTGCAAACGCTCCTACGGTTGTAAGTGTTGCTGTAAATACCGGAATCATCACTTCCTGTGTTCCATCAAGTGATGCCTGCCAGCGATTTTTTCCCATTTGTAAATGTCTGAAAATATTCTCGACAACCACGATACCGTCATCAACCAGCATACCAAGGGCAAGTACCAGCGAAAACAATACAACCATATTCAGGGTGATACCCATATAAGAAAGCACAATGAATCCGATTGCCATAGAAAATGGGATTGCTGTAGAAATAAAAATCGAATTACGGGTACCGAGAAAGAAACTAAGCACTAATAGTACAAGGATAATTCCCATTAGAATATGGTTCTGTAGCTCATTCACCAGATGCTTGATACTCTTTGACATATCATAGGTAATTTCGTAATGAGTTCCGGCTGGCCATCTGGAACTCTCATCCCTGAGAATCCTGCTTACTTCTTCAGCAATGCGTACGATATCCTCACCGGTTCTTTTTGCAACTGTAAGGGTTAGTGATGGTTTCCCGTTGGTACGGGAGATCGACTGACGGTCCCTGGTATAGGTAAAGTTGACATTTGCGACATCTTTAATACGAATCATTTTTTGTTTGTCAGCACGGACAATCAGTTCCTTGAATTCATCCGGACCGCTGAGTTCTCCGGTAACTTTAAGCGAGAATCTGAACCCTGATGTCAGCATCGTACCACCGGGAATATTTTTATGCTGACCCTGAATTGCGGATACAATATCATGCAGCGTAAGATCGTATTGGCGCAGCAGCGCCGGATCGGCATCAATAGCAATCTCCTTCTCCTGTTTTCCCTGAACCTTCGATTCAAGTACGCCTGAGATCTTTGCCAATTTGTCCTTTAGATTCTCAGCTATAGATTCAAGTCGCTCAATGTCATAATCGGCATAGAGCGAGATATTGACAATAGGTATTGTTGAAAAGTTAAGTTCTTGCGTAATCGGATCCTGTGCATCATCGGGCAGGTCCCCCTTTGCCTGATCAACCTTGTCCTTTACTCTCCGCAAAGCATCCTCAATATTGACAGATGGATCAAATTCAAGAAAAATGTTTGAATAACTTTCATTACTTGAACTGGTCAGTTTCTTGACACCATCAATACCATCAAGTTTATCCTCGATTTTCTGCGTGATCAGATTTTCGATTTCCGGTGGATTTGCCCCCGGATACACTGTTGTCACAAAAATGTACGGTATCTTGATTTCCGGGAATGCCTCCCTGCGCATCCCGACAAAACTCATAAGCCCGGTGATAAACAATATCACCGCCAGTACAATGACTGACATCCGGTTCTTAAGTGCAAACCTTGTCATCTATAGTTTCTCCTGTATTTATTCATATTTACAATATGCGATCAACAATGCCGTAGCACTCTTCAAACAGTGCTGCACAGCTGACATTACCATTCTAGTAAACGACCTTTGTTCCGTCACTAACCTGGAATGCTCCTGTTGTAATCAGTTTCTCACCTGCTGCAAGCCCTTTTCTGATAAGAACACTGTCGCCGGTGCTTACTTCAATTTCAACGATCCTCTGACGAGCCATGTTATTCTCAACGACCATCACCGACGTTCCATTTTGTAAACGCAATATTGATGTCGCCGGGATAACGATGGATTTCTGGTACTTCTTCTTGAGAATACGGGCCCGCCCCACCATTCCAGGTTTGAGACTGTGGTCTTTGTTTGACAGAATGATACGTGCTGTTACTGTACGGGAACGGGAATCAACAACTCTGTCAATACTGGAAATTCTACCCTCATATACACGGTCAGGATTCTGAATCTGAAGCAGCTTGAATTCAGCTTTCATACCTTCTGTAAAACCAAATGCTTCACTTTCAGGAATTGCTATCTGTGCCTCGAGCTGATCAAGTCTTGATAATCTAACCGTCGGCATTCCCGGTGTCACAGTCTGAAAACGTTCAATCGACCTGCTCACAAGAACGCCATCGAACGGCGCCTGACACCTGCAGTCTTCATACGCACGCTGTGCAGTAGCTCTGGTCATTCTGGCATTCTGATATGCGAGGTTCGCTGCATCAAGAACAGAACTTCCGAGCGAACCTTTCTCGACATTGACTTTTGCACGTTCAAGATCACCCCTGGCGACATCAACCTGTGCCTGTGCAGCCTGAAGCGCAGCTTCATACTTTTCACCATCAATATCACAGAGTGCATCACCAGCCTTCACATGAGTACCAATAGGTTTTATTGAAGCAACCCTTCCACCCTGTGCCGGTGCAGTCAGATTAGCGTCTTCACGGCCTCGAAGATCTGCACTGTATGTACCCCAGTCTTCGAAATCGCTTTCAGCAAGATCATGTACAACAACCTTGATTTTGGCAGTGTCTGCAGATTTCTTTATATCAGCGTTATGCCCGTTTTCAGCGGTTTTCTCACCCTTGCAGCCTGGTACTGTCATAGTTAACGCTACAGCAAAGATTATAATCGGTACAATTTTATATAATGCTTTCATTTTCCCTCCACCGGAATAATAGTTTTCCCCATCGCCACCAGCAATACCGCACGGTTACGGATTTTTGTACATTTTGCAGAAACGATTGCAAATTCGCATTGACGCAAACGTTCCTCCGCAAGTTGCAGTTCTGTAAATTGACCGCTCCCCTGCTTGAAATTATCGTATGTAAGTTGATATACCTCTTTCATTGCCGCAAGTGCAGCTTCCGATGCCACAACGGCACTGTCTGCTGTCACACAAGATGTCAATGCTGCATCGATCTCAATGGCAAGCGCCTTCAGCAGCATGTTACGCGTAATCGCAAGTTTGCGGGAATCAGACTGATACTGACGTGCTTTCGAACTGTTTGCGAATCCATCAAACATTGTCCACTGTAATCCAACACCAACCTGCCAGGTTCTATAGTCCGGATCAAAAAGGTTTTCAAATTCCTTTCCGCCGGTACCAACCTTTGCTGTTGCAGCAATTGACGGATAATACATTGCTTTATAGATTTTCACACCGCCGTCGTTTGCTTTCCTCATATAATCAAGTGATTTCAGATCACTGCGATTTTCAATTGCAGTTTTTAATGCATCATCAAATGTTGGCATCGTTTCAACAAACGACCGGACAAGTGCACCTGTTGTATCAAGTTCGATTGAATCATTCCTCTCCCTCCCCATCATCATGCCCAAACGTTTTTTTAATGTTTTAAGCGACTGCTTTGATGCCATTATGTCAGATTTCAGTTTTTCGAGATCCGCATTGGTAGAGAGTATCTGCGCTTTTGAACCTGAGCCAAGTGAAAAGTTACGTGTTAAATATTCACTCTGATCCTGTAACCGTGCAACTGAACCCTGTTGCACCGAAAGTGCCATATCAGCAAGGTATACTCCGTAATAAAGATCAAGCCCTGCAAGCTGAAGATTCTGAATGCTGCGCTCTACCGAAAGCTGGGTTGCACTGTCATAGTAGTTTGCGACCTTGACTGCAGTACCTACTTTTCCGAATGTGTAAATCGGTTGAGAGATACTCAATGATGCACTATACACTGGAGCATCATCTGATTTATACATATTCGCAAATGTCTGTGAGAGCAAGCCCTGAAGCATCCCGAAAGTAACGTTCGTACTATCAGGAATTCCACTACTGCCACCTCCGCCAGATCCGCTCCCCATGCCCTGTCCATATGACCGCCCGGCAAAAATCTCCCCTGATATTATCGGAAGTGCATTTGCATATTGCTCACGAATCTGTTGCTTTGATTTTTTGATATTTTCACTTAAACCCTGAACGCTGTCACTCTGACTGCAAACTGCAGAGATAACATCCTCCAGTTTTAAAACATCACCCGCCACCAGCAACCCTCCGCCCGAAATCAGAAGAAGGGATAGACCTACCCTAAAAAAACGTATCATACACTCTCCTGCACTATCTCCTTAATTGTCCTGATAAATACTTTTTTTAAAAATGGCAATTCAGCCAAACCATTGAATACTATCTGATAACACAAATATTGTGAAATAGTTTCACATTTTTAGTTTGAATTAAATTCCTAATTTCAACAAAAAAACATACCTGCAGGATATCAATGATCACTGTACCTTACAAGTAGTACACTAATCATGCTCCCGGCATACATTGACAACTCTATATTCGAAAACACGACCATCGCGTCCCCGACTAAAAAGAAGTCTGGATTATACATTATCTTCTGGCTGATTGGAAGGGCATACTTTATAAAACATAAAGACAAGAAAATTGTCTTGTCTTTATTGAATAAGCCTTAATAATTATCAGATTAAACCTGAATAGCCAGAGTTAGAAATGAAACGTAACTCCAGGTCTGATCTCGATACCAGTATGGCGATAACCGTCCGGATACCTGATCTGATTATTTCCCCTATTTGTAAAAGACCCATCCTGCGTCAATTCTGATGATCCGATAGGTATTGAAAAATCGACGTTAATTGTGATCTTCTTCAGGGTAATGTCAACACCTGCAAGAAGATTCATCCCGCCACCAAAACCTGAATGATCAACTGTCCCGTCATATGACTCCACATTCAAATAGGTATAGGTAACATACCCGCCTAATCCGGCTTTAAATGATACAACCCTGGCAGGAGAAACCCGTGCCCATATATTTAAGCCACCCCCATACTCAAAAAGATTGGCTCTCACATCCTTATCAATAAGAGTGATTGCCAGATTCTTATCGCTAATTTTGAGTTTCATCATTTTCCGACCATAATTAAAGGTCCCGAACGGTTCCAATCCGAGTTCTGGAATGACATACACAATACCTTTTACTTTGAATCCAATCATTACAGGCATTCCACTGAAACCCGTTTCATCCATAACTATTCCGTCAGCATCATCTATCATTTTTTTGTAAAGATCATCCAGGTAGTTATTCAGCTCTGATGACATAATAAATTTAGCCATCATGTTGACACCAATACCATTGCGACCACCCGTAATTTTGCTCTCAGTTGTTGATGGTTTCTCAGATACCTTGACGATTTTGATTCCATCCTCAGTTTTTACTATATCCCCCGATACTCTGAAGATATCAGATGAATCCTGTACCGAAGTCGAATCTGTAGTCAGTTCAGATGAATCCTCTTTTAGAGCCGTTGACAGACTGTCCGTTTTTGCATCAATAACAGTCACCTTCGCTTCAATGCCACTTTTAGTGGAATCTCCGGCAGCCGGAACGGCATTTACAATTGTAGAATCTTTATTTTCAACGGGGACTGACGCTGTAATTCCCTGACAAAATGCTACCCCGAAGGCTGCAAGCACCATCATCTGAGCATAAAAACAAGACATACGACTCCCATCAAAAAAGGTTTCTTTATTTTTTGAGAAGAATTAATATATGTCAGGCAATAATTGTAAACAAGAAGAAGTCAGTGGAAAAGGGTGAAAAAAACGATATGCAGGAAGATTGTGGTCGAGGAGTACGATTTTGTTTTTCCTTCTTTCTTAATCTTAATCTCAGCCTCAGTCTTTCCCTGCCCCTATCTATTTTTTCTGTAATTCCCTCATTCTAACAAATAGATATGAAACGATTTTTTCTTTCTTATCAAAGGGAATCTGAACATAGGATGTGTGATATTTGAACATGATTTCATTATCTTTTTCGCGCTGTGATGATGAAATTATCTGAGTCCTGATACCGGCCAATTGCAGTGGCAATGAACAGCTTTCAATTGTCAATATTGATTTGACTGGTACTGACCCCGGCGATTCAAAACAAACTCCACCGGCGCTAATGTCTATCAGACGTCCCTCAAGAACAATCCTGTTATTTTCTGAATCACGCATAAACAGCCTGATTCTGCCGTTTAATTTCAACCGGACATCTTGACGCAACTGATGCCGTTTCAGATTGATCGAGTGACGGCACTTGATACGCCCTCCGCTATGTTCCATTACCTTTGCGTCAACAGCATACAATCCATCACCGGACCGTGAAAACGCGACCCTGAGAATTGAGTCCTGGTTTACAACAATAGAATGTTCAGGTGGATACTTGAGTATGAAACATGTTTCCCTGTTCTCTACAAGCAACGCTTCGCATTTCAAATCAACCATGGAAACAGTATGCCCGGACGAGATGCTTCTAGTTGACGTAAGAGGAATACCTTCAGGGAGCAGGATATAGTGAAGTTTTTTACGGATTGATCCGTATAAATTTTCAACCATGGTAAGGTCTTTTCCGGAATCAATCATTGCCTCGATATCATCATGAATTACCCGTTCGTATACATTCTGAAGTTCAAAAATGTCGTTAATATCACCCTGTATCTTTCTGATTGCAGATTCAATTGCCTCAACTTCGAAGGTATCAAATCCAAACCGGCGGCAATTATCCCTGAAATTGTGTTGTATTGCATGCTCCTCAAGCTGTTTCTGCTTCGCAATCATCCTGAATGCAATGACGAGAATTATGGAGATAACGACAACAAATACAGAAATGAATATCGCAACAGTTGTGTTACTGTAGGTTGTAAACTGAAGTACTGAAACGTCTGTGGTTGTAATTACAAGCATCTTTGCTACAACTCCTCATCGGTAACAGTATCCGGGACCGATACAGCCGGAGGTGTATACTGCGGATTTCCATTATCATCATTGCTATCACTGGAAGTACTGCTCTCCTCACCCCCCGGTTCAAATTTTCCAAACGCTTCATCAAGTACTACAATATCAACACGCCGGTTTGATGCTCTTCCTGCTTCCGATGAATTATCTGCAACCGGTTTGAATTCACCATACCCGGCCGCAGATAATCTGTCCGGAGAGATATTTTTTTCCTTAACAAGATAGTGCAAAACATTCGTCGCACGTGCGGTGGAAAGCTCCCAGTTTGAGTAATACCGGAACGTATTAATCGGTAAATTATCGGTATGCCCTTCAATTCGTATGCTGTTAGGTAGATTTGACAAAAGGGATGCAACGGTAGTAATGATATTCTGGGCCCTGGAACCTAGATCAGCCGAACCGGGCTTGAAAAACACTGTATCACGTACACTGATTACCAGCCCACGGGCTTCTTCCCGAACGGTAATTTTCCCCTCAAGCCCCATATTGGCAATCATACGTTTAATCTGTTCTTTTGTATTAGTGATATTTTGACGCTGCCTGAACGTAGCATGTTCCATCGGTATAATCGATCGTCCACCATCAAGTACGCCACTGCGTCCAACATTACCAAAAACAACTGCCATCGACTGAGAAAGTTCGACAAACTTCTGTTCGTTGATCTTGCTCATACTATACAAAACAATAAAGAAAATCAGAAGCAGCGTTATAAGGTCTGAATACGTAACAAGCCAGCGTTCATTATTTTCCTTTTCTGCTTCCTGCTTTTTGGGCATCATAGTTATTTAACACCTGTATTAATGGTGCTTGCATAACTCTTGGAGAGGAATGCTTTTAGTTTCTGTTCAACGATTCTGGGGTTATCTCCTGATTGTAAACACAACACACCTTCAAGCATGATCTCTTTTATTATCTGTTCGCTCTTGTGTTTCTGTTTCAACTTTACACCAATAGGAAGCCAGATAACGTTTGCTGATCCGACACCATAGAGTGTTGCAATAAACGCAAGAGCAATAGAGTGACCCAGACTGGTTGGATCAGCGAGATTTGATAAAACATTTATAAGTCCTAGAACTGTTCCAATAATGCCGATTGTCGGTGCATATCCACCCGCAGCTTCAAATATTGCCGCTCCCTGATGATGTCGTTCTGCTGTAAATGCAATTTTTGTCTGAAGCGTATCGCGAACCAGTTCAGGATCGGTACCATCAATGACAAGCTGTAATCCATAACGTAAAAACTCGTCCTTGACATTGATAAGTTCTGATTCGAGACACAGGATTCCTTCACGCCGGGCACGCTCCGAAAACTGCACAAGCTGTTTTATCACAGTAGGAATCTCATACGTCTGATTTGTAAATGCGATAATAAAAAGCCGTGGTACATTCTTCACCACAGACAATGGAAAACTGGCGACCGTAGCACCAATTGTTCCACCAAAAATGATAATTGCAGCGGACATACCCACATATGCACCAAGCTGCCCACCCTCAGTTAAAATTCCAAGTATCAATGCTGTAAAAGCTAACGCTAATCCACCTATGGTAGTAATATCCATCTGCTACCCTGCACCTTTTGTTAAATTCGTTCCATACGCACTCCAAGGCCCACCTCAGCCGATTGTACTACTATTATCAAATAGTTGCGGAATTAATTCAAGTGATAAAAAGTGATCCTGAAACATCAGCATTCGCAGCAGATCCTTCACTCCCGCTACTGCAGCGATGCTTATTGATCTCAATGGTTGTATGGTCATGAAGGAGACTATTTACAATAAAAGAAACCGGCTTCGTGTAAGAAAACTATAACTGTCAGGTGGATTATATTTATCTGCAGGTTACAGTCATCATAATTTTAGTGGGTATTGATTGACAACTATTACAGCCATACAAGGACAAGTACACATTGCCATTATACACTCAGCAGGAAAATATCTCTTTCTGCTGTTAAAGAAACTGTTCGGTTCAGCTGTGATGCCACAAAATCAATGGTTAAGGGTGAGAAAAAATTAATATGCGTCAAGTCCTGTATATACCACCATTTTAAGAATTCTGCTGCATCAGGATATAATTGGGTTCGGATTATGACAGTGCCATTCGGTTTTAAACGTTTATTAATAAATGCAAGATCATCCTGAAGCAACCTGAGATGCTCAATAACTTCACAGATGACGATAATATCATAGGTCTTTGTACTATCGTTACATTGAATATTGAATAAAGGGTCATACGACTCACAGGAATACCCCTTTTTATGAAGCAATGTTCCGAGAACCGCACCTGCTCCCGATCCAAAGTCAAGTATCGTGTATTCCACTGGAAAACGTTCCATAATTACTGTAACTATTTTTTCAAGAAAATCTGCATACCCTTTATTTTCAATGGAATTATCGTGAAGTTCATATCGTGTGCGTTCCTGTGCGGTTGTGAGAAGAAATTGTTCAGGAACAAAAACAAGTTCACATCGGGAACAACGGAGAAATTCCCTTTTTTTATTTCTGGCATATAACGCGATATCTCCCGATCCGCAGACTTTACAATTCATTGTGCAATACCATTAAGTATCTCTGCCTTTGTCATCATGCAGACATCACGACTTTTCTTAATAGCAAGACCGAAATCAAGAAGTGAAATGCTGTTAAGACGGATATTCAGAAGCGCAGACCACCATTCTCCGATTTCATTTACTTTTGTCAACTCCTGTTTTATCATCTCAAAATTACTCAAGGCACTGGTGTTACCGGTCAGTTCGTAAATGTCAGTTTCCCGTATCATTCTATCAAGATATGATGCAACCAGAATGCACTCTTGCCGATAGTGGCCAGAAATCACAGCTGGCTTGTAATATGCGTCATCGGGATCAAGAGCGTTCAGAGTAATCGATGCACCATCAGGGATAAAATAATCAATTCCAGCACCAGTATCACAAACAAGTTCATAATCCCCGTTTTTATTTATTGATGTCCGGTACAGATCATAATCACCAGATGGTTTGAAATGATCATGAACGATCAGCTCGTATATGGCGTGCGGCGGGATCCGTTTCATACAAGTCATCATTGAACACTCGGTCTTAAAACAGGGCCGGTGTTCGCATCTTCCACAAACGATATAATGATCAAATCCATACGGTCCGGTTTCAACCGGACTGGTAGAACTGAATAATGCAATAGTCTTGACACAAAGCGATGCGGCCGCGTGCATCAGTGCTGTATCACCGGTTACAAGAAAACGGCTTAACGAAAGGACACTCATAGTCTCTCTGAATGTCAATTTACCAGCAAGAACGACACATCCATACTGAAGTCCCTCATCGATCTGCTTAACAATATCACTCTCCGACGGAGCTCCGGAAATACATATTGTGTACCCGTCATCAATAAGCATTTTTCCAAGTTCAATAAAAGATTCAGGTAACCATTTCTTGGATTTGAATGCTGCCCCAGGCTGAAAAAGTACCAGTTTTTCAAAGCTGTCGATTGATTGACTTTTTAAGAACGAAACAGCAGCCTGTTTCTCACTGTCAGTCACAATAATGGATGATACTACAGCTCCTTTAATTCCGGCAATGCGTTTATATACATCGGTAGCATGAAGCCGGTTGAATTTTCTCGCGAAAGGAATTGCATACAGGTACTGACTCCACAGATCATCAACAGCTCTGCACCCGTCCCTCCTCATTATGGCACCAAGTGATATCGTACCTTGAATTAGTGATGAAAAAGCAGACAGATACGGATGCTGGGCGTAATTAATTACCAGATCAAATTTCTCGTTACGAAGGATATTTGAGGCACCAAGCAACTCTTCAACACCTTTACGCCATGATGAAACTGTGGCATATTCCCGATATTTTTTACGGTGAAACCGGTAAAGTCTATCACACACCGGAAGATTTTCAAGTCCACCTTCAAATCCGTCTTCAACAAAAAATGAGATATGACACTGTGGGTCATCACGTTTGAGTCCATATAACACAGGAATCGCCATGATCACATCACCAAGATTATTTGGAAGAAGAATAAGTATACGTTTCATAGTTGCCTATTGATAATTTCTCTCATCACGCGTATATGAGTGCATAATTTCATCAAATGTGATCAGCGCAAGTTCATCATCTGTCAAAAGTTGCCTCTGACAATGTTTCCGTACTACACTAATAGACGTACTATAATCATCCCCGCCAATAGTATTGTAATTATTATCAGAAGGGCAAAGATCCTGATACTGCATAAATCTGCTCCCATAACTCCCGTGCAGTTGAATTTTCGCTCAGCATAGTTCCAGGTAATGGCTTTTTCTCTGCATTCATGTTGAGCATTTCCGTAAATACGGTATCGGTGATTGCAGAGTCTTTAAGTGCAGTCATACATAATGCAACTTTTGCCATATCAGTCTGAAGCATTTTCCAGTTGTATCCGGAATCAAAAAGATGCGATGCAAACGGTATAATTCCTTTTGCATTTTCCCCCACAATTGGAGGAAGGGTATCACCTGATGGAATTTGTGGATATGAAACAATTGATCCGCAGAACTTTAATGTATCATCAATAACTGCATCTGCATTCTTTTTCGTAACCTGAATATCATTCTCTTGCTGTAAACAATTAGTGAAACTTTCACGAATATCCGGTAATTTCGGTTCCATTGTCAGCAATCTTGAAATATCAAAAACATGTTTTAACCGCTGAGCTTCTTTTCCTTTACCAATAGGTATACCAAGTGTTGACGGGCCAAGGGTAAGAAGCTTATCACCAATGATACTGGATGGCAGCGGCAACTCAACCATTGCATCACTTTTGTAAATATCACCGCAAACAACAGCTTTACGCGACGTTTTGTAATTACTTCGGCGTAATTGAGCATCAAGCATCACCGATGACTCATCGTCAGTGAATCCGGACTTGTAATACAGATAATAGCTTGCAAGTGGAATCCATGGTTTTGTTTTATGCTGCCGGGGTTTCCAGCATTTAAACACTCCGAATTTATCAACACACAAATCAAGACTCGTTTCGATTTCATCACGTTTGCAATCCGTTGCGATGTCGACATCAATTGAAAAACGTTTAGGTGTATCCAGAATCAGCAGCAAAGAATTCCCGCCCTTGAACTGAAAATCAAGTCCGGATTTTACCAGTTCTGAAACAAGCTCAAGACACATAATCGCCTGCTCAGCAAGCAGTGTTGATGCACTGAAATGACACGTTTCAATATGCGATTTTTCAAGATATTTTGCACTCACCGTTTAACCCCTTTGCCACATGTCACTACTGACTCCATCAGATAGGCACTTTCCAGTAGTATACCGTTCATTACTTAATTTGTCCGCAAAAACATTTCTAAACAATTGATACTTGTTTTTTTAAACTCAATTAACATATAATGTAAGAAGTAACATAAGATAAATGCACTATAGTATTAATAATGTTATACTCGTGATTCTGAATACCGTCCGAAATGAATCAGGCCCTGTAATCACACTAACAGTGGTATTCAAAATGCAAGTAGCATCGGGATTGTAACCAGAATAATTAACAATATTGCAGGATACCTCCATGAAAAAAACTCCAACGATTTTGCTGATTGATGATCTGCCGTTTATTCGTGATTGCATTATTACAATTCTTGAGGATAAGAATATTAAAATACTTGAAGCTGAAAATGCCGCCAGTGCACTTGTTATTTTTAACAATACCGCTATTGATCTGGTTCTAACTGATATGGTGATGCCAGGTAATGATGGTATCGATTTGATTGTTGAGTTGAAGAAAATTAAGCCGGATATAAAAATTATAGCGATGTCCGGGGCTGCAAATAAAGAAAACTCTCTTGATCTCGCAAAATCTCTCGGTGCACATGCAATTCTCTGTAAACCATTTAAAAAAGAGGAACTGTTCAGAGCTCTGGACAATATTCTCGGAACCGGGCGATAACATTTTAAACCAGTTTTAGTTGCATCGGTGTATATCGTATACCTGCTTCACACTGTTCAATGTCAATTTTGTCAAAACCAAGTGCCTCATAAACCGGTACAGCAAATGGGGATGAATGAACGTTAATTGCAAATTCTCCATTGCTGGCGATCTCTTTTCGTGCTACCTCAAAAAGTTTTCGCCCAATTCCAATCCCCTGAAAATCACTATCAATAAAAAAAAGTGATATGTAGTTTCTGTCACGAACGGCAAGTACACCAACAAGAAGATCTCCGGAAAAAGCCCCATAAACAAAACCATTTCTGGAGGCCAGCGACTCAATATAATCAGCAGTAACAAGCCTGAAAAATGTTTCAACTCCCTCAGAGGAATAATCTGATGCAACAAATAGATTGAATACTTTTTCAACAAGACTGAATGCTTCACAACATACACTATGAGATATAATACGTCGGATTATTACCATTCTTACGCCTGTATTAAATATTAAACCTATAGGTTAAATGGGTACAATACGCATATAGATAGTAAAAAAGGCAGAAATCCTGAGAGTTCTGCCTTTCATAATCTACATACTTCAATATATTGAGAAAATGCTACATGAAAAGATCTTTAATCTTTGTCCAGGTTGTTGGAGGTTTATCAGGGTCAATAACCTTCTTTAATGTTTTCTGACTATCTGATTTTACAACTGTAGCGACAACCGGTGATGACTGCGTTGTATTTTTTGTAGTAGGAGGTTGCTGAGCAAATGAGGCAACACACATAAACGCTACACACAGCACCAGCTTCTTACTAAAATTCATAGTGTAACTCCTGCAAATATAAGTTCCCATACTTATTAATATAGGGAATTTTAATCCATTTTGCAACTTTTTTTTAATTTATCCTGATAATGTTATAATCGTTGTTAACTTCAAACAACTCTACAATATCCCGCCTTACCTGAGTAAGTCATAAAGTACGGTTAAACATTACGAGTATTTGATACTATTTAAAAATACTTACAAATACTCCGGCATCAAGATAGTTGCATTTTAAAAGATCCACTGCAATTTTTAGTGACTTAAAATATTCGCTATGTTCATAATTAGATTAAAAATCTTTAGAATTTGCCTGCCGGTATCTGAATGGACCATAATAACGGTTATTCAGGCATATTCCTGAATCTTAAAAATTGATACATTGTGATAATTCAGATAATAAAACACCCTGCTTCGACAGTATTGATTAGTAAAACTTGTTGCAGGGGCAGAGAATAAGGAAGGCTGGTATCGATAACTCAAGTATTCTACATGTAGTCTTCAATATCATTTGAAGCGAGTTCGAGGATCTTAAGATCATTATCAACCTTGTAGCTGCATCCGCTGCAGAACATCTGATCATCATGACCAACAAAGGGCATTCCGCATTCAATACAAATTTGATCTGACATAACCTAAAAAAATAGGATCCGGGCAATTTCCTGACTTCAGACTCACCGCATCCATACCCGGATCCCTGAAAAATTTATCCTAAATGTTCAAGAACCTTATCTCTTATTTCAGTAAAATTAATCGGTTTGTGTATTACATCGTGGATTCCATCAATCTGAAGAAGCTTTGGCTCAAGGTCACCCTTCCAGCCGGTAACAATAAAAAACTTTGTATCAGACGATTGTTGTTTCACCCATCTGGCGATATACCGCCCACCAACACTTCTAACACACAAAGCAGCAAAAACTGCATCATACTGCTCAGTCTGGAGTTTATTAAGACCATTTTCTGCAGTATCAGCAATGGACACTTCGCAACCCAGGCGTACCAGAGACTTCCGCAAAGTTTCCCTCAGCTCTAAATCATCATCAATAACCAATACATGAAATATTGCTGCCATAGTCTAACATATACTTCAATAAGTGTGCCAACTTTTACTTATACGAATAAACAAGTTAATTTTTTAAATTTGCTCAGTAGATTTTTCCTGATTATAGCAAACCACTACCCAAATTCGGCATTTTTTACTTGAAACAGAAGTTTTTACAATTCATGTACCATTAGAGGTTTATTGGCAATATCGGGATTTTTATTTAAGTACTGAATAACAATACATTCGGTTCTTTTACCGGGATCAATGTTAATGATCATTCTATCTATCAACTTCCTTACCAGCATCAATCCCCGCCCATGCTCTGAACCGGTTTGTTCTTCTCTGCAGGTGTCCAGCCATTTAAGCACGTCAGTTTTCTTTAGATTGCCTCTGGGGTCCTCAATCGCAACCCCGATTTTTTCAGAATCCTGCACCCAGGAGACTTTAATTGCCGATGCCACATCAATTTGCTGATCATCACGCCAAAGTTCACGCGGTATACCGGTCACCTGCAGGACTCCATGAAAAAACGCATTTGATACAAGTTCATCAATTGCGACTTCCAGATATGGTTGTAGTTTTTTAGGAACATCGGCAGTGATTTCATCACAGACATGCTTTGCATCAGAGTAGCGAATAAGTGATTTTTGTTGCAGCGGTTCATTGGGAAAGTACCGTTCCAGTCCAAAAATATCACCACTTACAATTGATTGTATATATCCGGTGACTTCAGCAAGATTTAACCCGGCACCCTTGGTTAAAATATTTCCAATATTATATTTCCTGATAATTGATATATACCCATCAACATCATAACTGGTCATCAATATATGACGAACGTCGGGGTATTTTTCGTGAATGATACTAAAAAGCTGAAATCCATCCATTCCCGGCATATTAATATCAGATATCACCAGATCAGGTATACGTTTTGCGATTTTTTCAAGTGCGTCCTCACCATTAAACGCTTCACAGGTATCATACCCCTGAAGCTGAAGTATATCAACCAGTACTTTCCTTACGCGCGTTTCATCATCGACTATTAATATTGTATACTTCTTCATACGCAACCACGCAACCCATGAACAACCTGCAATTGAGATAATTCAGCACATAATACAAAAACAAAGGCAAATCAATGTAGATTCAAGATATATTACGGCAAATAACAATCTGTAAAAAAAACCGTCCTATAATTATTGACAGATTTAGTTGTTCATCTGGCAACCATTGCCATTATTCCTGCAAACTACCAACTAATAGAAGCATAACGGATAGATCACTTACATTCTACACACTACCTTAGGTGATCAGATTAAGTTCAAGCAATCATCAAGCAGATACTATATTAAATGATTACTGCTGAGTACTATTTGCATTCAGCTTATTTTCAACGACAACCAAGATTAGTTAATGTATGATCACTCTCGGTATTGAAACATCATGCGATGAAACAAGTGTCGCATTACTTGAAAATGAAAAAATCATTGGTAATATCATCTATTCACAGGCAGAACACAGTAAGTATGGAGGTGTTGTGCCTGAGGTGGCATCACGAGCACATCTTGAGAAAATCGATAGGCTTACAAATGCCCTTTTTGATCAGACAAAACGCTCAATATCTGATGCTAATTTAATTGCTGTCACCGACAGTCCCGGGCTTGCAGGTGCACTTCTTGTCGGGGTTAGTTTTGCACTGGGATTGCATGAAAATTATGAAATTCCGATCACCGGTGTAAATCACCTGGAAGGTCATATTTTTTCAGTGATGCTTGATCATCCGGGTCTTGAGTTTCCATTTCTTGCTCTTGTCGTTTCGGGAGGACATACAGCGCTTTATAAGGTTAGTGATGTTGGCCGGTACGAATTGCTTGGTCAGACGGTTGATGACGCTGCGGGTGAAGCATACGACAAGGTAGGGAAACTGCTTGGTTTTCCCTACCCTGCCGGAAGAGCAATTGAAGAGGCATCAATGACTATCAACCATACTGATTTAACATTTCCGGTTGCAAAGGTGTCATCCGGTACATTTGATTTCAGCTTTTCCGGTTTAAAGACCGCAGTCAAGTATCATGTTGCAAAGATAGACAAGAATGAAATAAGTACACACAGAGCTTCTGTTTGTAAAGCATTTCAGGAAGCCGCTGTTGCATCACTTGTAAATCATACCAGAAATGCAGCTTCCGCAGCGGGACTGACGCGGGTTGCACTTGTCGGTGGTGTTGCATGTAACAGGCATCTTCGTAACTGTATGGCAAAAGAGTTTGGAGATCAGGTCTATTTTCCCCAACCCCGACTCTGCACCGACAATGCAGCAATGATCGCTTTGTGCGGATACAAGCACTATGTAAAAAATGATCTGCGTTTTCCAAAAATGAATCCATCAAAAGGAATTTAGAATGCTTCTTTTTATTTTTGGCAGCTTTGCAACACTTTTAATCGGCGTTTTACTGTTAATTACTGTCCAATTAATAAGAATTGAGAAAAACATTACGGATATCTGCAATTATACAGAGGCTAAAGTGAAAAATATGTATGGCAAGAGCTAAAAGGACTGACACATTATTTTGAACTTTCCGTAAGAAACAACCAGACACACAATTTTGTCCGCTTTTTCACTGTAACTTTTTTTGGCTTTGAAAAACATATTACTAACAACACAGCACAAGCACTAAAGCACATTTTTGTACCACTCCCCATTTTACCAACAGCTTCATATCAGCAATCAACATGCTTTTTGAGCCAAAACAGGTTTATATTTACAATTAAATATTTCCATTGAAACATTTTTGTACTCACAGTATAATATTTCTTGTTCTACGACTAAAAATTAACTATTTTATACTGGTTTTAATATGCAATTACAGTTACAGTATAAGGAAAATGCAGCAACAGGACATAGCAGCGATACACTTTTGGTAAATGACCGTTTTTCTGGACAATTCAGTTAAGTATCATATCCTCTGTACCGCTACAACAGTTTTATTTTCGATGACTGGAAATGAAGGAAATACAATTTTATGGCAACAACTCCAATTCAAAACGAACTTAGTTTTAACGGCTTATCAGTACTGTATCAGATCGCGCACATTCTTGCATCTGGTCAGGATCTTGACAAAGTCATGAGTTCTACACTGGAACTTCTCGAAACAAGTGCGGGGATGAAACGTGGTATGATTACAATTCTCAGTCCCGATAATGAAGAGATTGCTGTTGATGTCGCACGTGGTATATCTGATGCTGACAAGAAGAAGGGCAAATATCGCCTGGGTGAAGGTGTTACGGGCAGAGTGGTCGCCACAGGAAGACCAATCGCAGTACCGACACTAGTGGATGAGCCGACATTTCTTGACAGAACCGGTGCACGAAAAGGTTTAAAACATTCAGATCTTGCATTTCTTTGCGTTCCGATTAAAGCTGGAAACATTGTCGTAGGTGCATTATCAGTTGACACCGTCGCTGTGGATACATCATTGACACTTGATGGTGAGGTAAAATTTCTTGAGGCAGTTGCAGATCTGATCGCACAGGTAGTTCAAACCAGACGCCGTCAATACGATGTAATCCATGCACTTGAAAAAGAAAACATTGAACTGAAAAAAACGCTTGAAAATAAAGGTAAACCCGATCAGATGACCGGTAACAGCAGCTCAATGAAAGATGTGTATCGTCAAATCGGGCAAGTTGCAGCATCATCGACAACAGTATTAATTCGCGGGGAAACCGGTACAGGCAAAGAACTCGTAGCACGAGCAATTCATCAGAAGAGTAATTTTGCAGATGGTCCATTTATTGCGGTTAACTGCGCGGCATTGCCAGAGTCACTTCTTGAAAGTGAACTTTTCGGTCATGAAAAGGGATCATTTACAGGCGCAACTGCAAAAAGAATCGGAAGATTTGAAGCTGCAGACAAGGGTACATTGTTTCTTGACGAAATTGGTGAAATGTCGCTTTCTGCGCAAAGCCGTCTTTTACGAGCGATACAGGAAAAGGAATTTCAGCGTGTTGGTGGCACCGACTCTATCCATGTCAACGTACGACTGATATGTGCGACTAACAGGAATCTTGAATCAGAAGTCAAGGATGGGCGTTTCAGGGAAGACCTGTACTATCGTATCAACGTCTTCACTATTTTACTACCACCGCTTAGGGAGCGTGGTGCCGACAGCCTCCTTCTTGCTGATTATTTTGTAAAAAAATATGCAAAACTCCATGATAAGAATATCGATCGAATCTCTACTTCAGCAATTGACATGATAGCAGCGTATCACTGGCCCGGTAATGTCAGGGAGCTTGAAAATGTTATTGAACGGGCCGTTATTGTTGCGACCGGCAATGTCATAGAAGGTCATGATCTTCCACCGACATTGCAAATGAAAGAATCTGAACTTCAGGGAAGCCGTAATGACTCTTTTGAAAACATGGTAGCAGCATATGAAAAAGAACTCATTATTGATGCCTTAAAAGATACACGCGGTAACCAGACTGAAGCCGCAAAACTTCTTGGCACTACTAAACGTATTATTCAATACAAGATCAACAAATATGAAATAGATTACAACCGTTTCAGGGGATGTGATTGAGGACAGTCTGATAAACAGAGCCACTACACCAGGATCTAGTGTTACTCAACTCTATCAGCAGTAATACAGATCTGAATAAACTTTCGATGATAATAAAAAAAGACAATGCGATACATTGTCTTTTTTTATACATAATGCGAGACCATCATCATAAAAAAAATGGTAAACCTGCGTAAAACGTGCTCCGGCCGCAGGTTTACATTTTGTAGTTAAAGTGCATCAACACCTTTTTCACGCGTTCTGATTCGCATACAATCTTCAAGCGGCAGGATGAATATTTTTCCATCCCCTATCTTTCCCTGCTCACCGGTCCTTGCAGCATTTGCAATTGCATCAACAGTTGTATCTACATATTTGTCATCAACTGCAATTTCCAGTTTTACTTTATTCACAAAGTTAATCTTATACTCATGTCCACGGTATACTTCTGTATGCCCTTTCTGACGACCGATTCCCTGAACATCAGTAACAGTCAATCTGAACACTTCAATATGACTTAATGCTTCCTTTACCGATTCAAGTCTAGATGGCTGTATTATTGCAATGATATATTTCATTCCTGTACCCCTTTATTATAGATTGATCAAGGTTCTTTAACATCTGTAACCATTTATTTTAGATATTATAGGCTTTTTCACCATGTTCCGTTTTATCAAGTCCATTATATTCGGCATCTGCATCGACACGGATACCAGTAATCACCCTAATTATCAGGAAAATTATCAGTGTTGCTACAGCACAGTAAACAATGGTTGTTCCGGCAGCAATGGCCTGTATTGTCAACTGATGAGGATTTCCGTAGAGCAATCCTTTTCCAGCGCTGTTTATTGATGGATCTGCGAACACTCCGGTAAGCAGTGCACCAAGCAGCCCTCCGACTCCATGAATTCCAAATGCGTCAAGAGCATCATCGTAACCAAACTTGTGCTTTACTATTGCTACCATAAAGAACGGTATGATTCCGGCGAGTAAACCAATGATCATCGCACCGCCGACATTAACGAAACCTGCTGCCGGAGTAATTGCAACAAGCCCTGCGACTGCACCTGATGCAAGGCCGAGAACTGTGGGTTTCTTCGAGTAAAGCCACTCTGTCAGCATCCATGCAACAGCAGCAACTGCTGTTGCTGTATTTGTATTGATGAATGCAACACCAGCAAGCCCATTTGCTGCAAGTGCAGATCCTGCATTGAATCCAAACCATCCAAACCATAGCAATCCTGTACCGGTAACTGTTGACACCAGATTGTTAGGAACCAGATCCCGGTCTTTACGCTTTCCTAGCACGATTGCACCAACAAGTGCTGCAATACCGGCATTAATGTGGACCACGGTTCCTCCCGCAAAGTCAAGGGCACCAAGCTTGAACAAAAATCCGCCACCCCATACCCAGTGGGCTACTGGCACATAAACTATCGCGAACCAGAGAATGGTAAAAAGTATCCACGCACTGAATTTCATTCTTTCAATAAATCCACCGCTTGCAAGCGCGACCGTGATAGCAGCAAATGTCAACTGAAAAACGACAAAAACATACTCGGGAATTGTTCCTGTCAAACTATCCGGCATCACTGTGTTCATCATGAATTTCTTAAAGTCCCCGATTATACCTGAAATATCACCGCTGAAAGTCATTGTGTATCCGAAAATGATCCACAAAATACTGACAACAGCATAGGTGACAAACGACATAGCCATTACGTTAAGAGTGTCTTTCCTTTTAGCAATACCTCCATAGAATAGCGCAAGCCCGGGTAGTGTCATCAGCATAACCAGAGCCGTTGCAACAATCATCCATGCAGTATCTCCGGTATTTAATGACGGAGTCTGTGCTGCAGCAGCTCCTGCAAATGCGACAATACATAGTGGTACATATCGTAGAATCATAAAACCTCCTGATATTTGTTTGTTTGTTTTTCCTTCATTATTGTCAATTATCCTGTTATTGTTTCATCTGACACCTTCCTGTGATATTTTTAAATGTTCCAGTCATTTAGTAACGCAAGGGTTGTGCCATAATGATTTTTCATCACGATAATCCACCAGCTTCAAACATTATATATGTACAATCAGAACACTTTTGTAGCTAAAGCACTTTAATTAGCACATATTTGTACCATCATAAACAATGCTCGAAACACCATTATTGTGTCAAGTATCATTACAACATTTTTTTTCAATAACTTACATTGATTTATGCATTATTCTCCCCAGAAAACAGGGTTTAGCGTTACGGTGATTATTCTGGCCTGTATTTTGCAATATACATGTTTTGCTGGATAGCGCTGCGGAATCAGGGATTCGTTCTTACATCGATAACAATCACATTATTACGCAAGCTATAAAAGTCAGTGATATCATTAAAACAACATTATACAAAATTGAAGAAATCGTAAATGAACAATACAAACTTGTACAACGGGCAGCAAATGTTAACAACCAGAGTCAACACCGATTTGAATTTTAATGGTCTCAACATTCTTTACCACATTGCAAAGGTATTGAATTCGTGCAGCCAGCTTGACCAGATGATGAACGATATCATGAAAATCCTTGAAATACATGCAGGTATGAGAAGAGGAATGATTTCAATTTTAAACAAGGATCAGACAGAGCTTGTTGTTGATATAGCTTATAGTATACCAGATAATCTCAGAACCCGCGGTAAATATCAGCTTGGTGAAGGCATTACGGGGCAGGTTGCACTGACGGGTCGTGCTATAGCGATACCAAAACTGGATACAACCAGTTCGTTTCTTGACAAAACAGGCGCAAGGAAAAATCTTCGTCTTTCTGACCTTGCATTTCTTTGTGTACCGATAAAAGCTAATTCAATCGTCGTTGGCGTCTTGTCAGTTGATAGAGTAGCAGTTGAAGATTATGTAACCCTTGATGGTGAGTTGCAGTTTCTGGAGGCTGTAGCTAATCTTATTGCTCTTACAGTGGAACAGCGCAGAATTCAGACAGAAGAAGTGAAACGGCTCGAACATGAAAATTTACAATTACGGCATATTCTTGAAAACCGCGGGCGACCTGATGATATGATCGGTAACAGCAGCTCCATGCGGGAAGTATATCGTTTTATTGCTCAGGTAGCACCATCACCAACAACAGTATTGATACGAGGAGAAACAGGTACCGGTAAAGAACTTGTCGCAAGGGCAATTCATCTTAAAAGTCCGGTGAATAGTGGTCCGTTCGTCGCTATAAACTGTGCTGCTCTTCCGGTATCACTTATTGAAAGTGAACTCTTTGGACATGAAAAAGGTGCATTTACAAATGCATTTGCATCGCGTATGGGGAAATTCGAAGCGGCAAACAATGGAACCTTGTTTCTTGACGAAATAGGTGAATTGCCACTTAGTGCACAGGCTCGTTTGCTCAGGGCAATACAGGAAAAGGAAATTCAGAAAATTGGAAGTGTCACTCCAACAAAAGTAAACGTGCGGCTGATAGCTGCCACCAATCTTGACCTGGAAACTGCTGTAAAAGCAAATACTTTCAGGGAGGATCTTTTTTACCGTTTGAATGTCTTTACAATTGCGCTTCCTCCCCTTCGTGAACGAGGTGCTGATATTCTTCTTTTAGCTGATCACTTCATCAATAAATACTCACATCTTCACCGGAAAAAAATTGACAGGATATCAACACCGGCAATAGAAATGTTGTCATCATACCGTTGGCCCGGTAATGTCCGGGAACTTGAAAATGTTATAGAATGTGCTGTGCTTGTAGCAGATAACAATGTTATCGAGGGTTACAGCCTTCCCCGTGAAATACAGCGAACAAGTATTGAGCCATCATCCACAGGTGGCACTTTTGAAAATCTGGTGGCATCATTTGAAAAGCAACTTATCATTGACGCACTCAAGGATAGTCATGGCAATCAAACAGTAGCATCAGAGCTTCTTAAAACGACAAAACGGATTCTTCAGTATAAAATCGAGAAGTACCGGATTGATTATAGAAAGTATCGCAAGAATGCAGGAATGTAGCCTATGGTAAGCTAATAAGTTCACGATTCCTAATGTTTTTTTCTTGCCAGCAGTTTGTTCAGAACGTATATTAGAGGTCACTTGTTTGGGGTGTCGTACAACGGCAGTACTCTGGATTCTGGCTCCAGCTATCGAGGTTCGAATCCTTGCACCCCAGCCAACTATCTGGCGCTATCGTCTAGTGGCCCAGGACATGTGGTTCTCATCCATAAAACCGGGGTTCGATTCCCCGTAGCGCTATAAAGAATATTCCTGTTAAAAGGAATATTCTTTTTTTTTACTCTAAAATGACTGTTTGACCCAAACTTCTGCATTTTTTTCAAAGAATTATTTTATTTGCATAGACTATGAGGACGAGTTACGCCACACAACGGAGATGTGATTGCAGATAGAAAATCATACTGATTTACAGATTGCCAGTTTAAAAAACAAATTTACTAATCACGACACCGGCAATCATGGCTGCAGCCGCAATTCCTGCATAAATAAGATATTTTTTATTTAAACTTTCACTCTTTTTTCCCGGAACAGATCGTGATGCAGTCTTTGATTGCGACACGGTTGGAGCTTTAATATCACCAATGCTTGCAGGATTGTTTATGAATTTTGACAATACATCCTGAGGTGCCCTGTCTGAGATGTTTCTGAAAACTGCAAAAATATCCTGACCCAAATCGGCGCAATTTGCATAACGGTCTGATGGGTCAAGGGCCATACACTTGCTGATAATACCATTAATTTCATCGGGGATTGCAACTCCCAAACTTGACAATGGACGAAATTCAGCTTTTGTTTTTTTCTGGACAAGCTCGGAGAGAACTTTCTGGGGAAACGCACGCTGTCCACTTAACATCTCGTAAAGAACCGCACCCAGTGAAAAAATATCGCTACGCAGATCAAGTGTCTTTCCGTTAAGCTGCTCAGGACTAAGATATATCAGAGTCCCCATGATTTTCTGCCCGACAGTATGTAAACTAACCTCACTCGGACGTGCAATGCCAAAATCCATCAGTTTTACAATACCATCTTTTGACACAATAATATTGTCTGGTTTAATATCTCTGTGTATCAACCCATGATACACTTTACCGTAGATAGTATAATCCTTAATATGGGTATACCGCAATGCGTGACTTACAAAATATGCCACTGCGAGAGCTACGGGTATTGGTAACTTGCTATGCTGACCCAATAATGATTTAATCGAGAAACCATCAACATATTCCATTTCAAGAAAGGGTACCTGCTGGTCAAGATACCCGATATTGTGTATCTCAATAATATTAGGATGATGAATATCTGCAAGAATTTTTGCTTCGGTAAAAAAACGTTCACGAGCCTCTTTATTCGTATACTTTTTTAGTACTTTTACCGCACGTATCACCTCGAGCCCCTCATGCCAGACTTTATACACTGTCGCACTGCCACCCTCACCGATAAGTGTATCTATTTTATTAGGACCAATCTTAAAACCGGGAGAAAGTGTTGGAAGTACTGAATCTTTATAAGGATTGTGTATATTGTCACTCACCTTCATGGTACGTCCAGTGTTCTCTGCATTTGGGGATGTTGTCATAATTTTAGAGTGCCTTTTAAAAAATTCAACCAGGCAATATAATTGTATTATTTTCTTGAATCAGAATACCGCAGTCAATCGCGGTAATCAGGGTAACAATAAATTTTAACCAGGTCTTGTTGTTTTAGTAAATTAATATAAATTGTACCTCATGTAAAATTAATAACATTTTTTGTCATCGTCATATATTTTTAATACAATGAAATATCTAATTATCAGATTCAGCTCTCTTGGTGATGTAATTCTCACAACCGCTGTAATGAATTACCTTAAAATGGCCGACCAGAATTGTGAAATCACATTACTTACTGATAAAAATTATACTGAACTTTTTTTAGATGATACACGATTAAAGTCTGTTATCGGATTAAAAAAGCATGAATCATATTGGAATATTTCATTGTTCAACGAACCGTGGGATCACATTATTGATCTTCAGAATGGGAAACGGAGTCATAGTATACTGGAGCATTTTAAGAATGTCAAAAAGGTCACACACCTCCATAAACTCCATCTTCCCAGAACACTGCTCCTTTTAGCACGTAAAAATCTCTACCCGGCGGCATCTGATATTATCACCCGTTATCTTAACACTGCAGAGATTCATGAAATCGTTCCACATTTTAACAAAGCCCCAAGCCTTACATTTAAAGCCGCAAATCCGTCATACTACACACAGATGCTTCAAACTGATACCATAAACCGTCCATTAGTTGCTTTTTTTCCATTCAGTGCCTGGAAAAACAAAGAGTGGCCCATAAAAAACTTTTCTGTCGTTGGAAAATTTTTCCAGATTCTCGGCTGGAACATACTTATTCTCGGTAGTACAGCTGAGTATGAACAGGCAGAGGAGCTACGTGCAATGATTGGACAGCACGTTTTGGTGCTGGCTGGAAAAATATCACTCTATGAGTGTGGGTGTGTACTAAAACACTGCAGTCTTGCCCTTGGCAATGACAGCGGTCTTACCCATCTTGCGCGGGCATGCGGAGTAAAAACCGGAGTGATCTACGGCCCGACGACACATCATCTGGGATTTTATCCATCGGGAACTCCCGAATATCGCATTTTTGAAACTCCGCAATTTTGCCGTCCATGCCATCCACATGGCGGGAACCACTGTATTCAGATGCGACACGCCTGTATGTCCCGGATTACCCCGGAAACAGTTATCAATGGCATGATTACACTTCTACGCGGCAATCAGAATTAACCTCGGAGAATTTCCTGCGGTCATTTGATTCAAGCGCCCTGCTGCACGATCGTATATCATAATTTGTTATAAAACAATTACTTACTAATAACAAATCACTGTAGTAGTGATTAATTGCATTATATTTATCTGTTTTTACCAGAATAATTACCTGGTAAATATTTAGCATACAAATAGATAAAAACAGGATTTGTTCTAAAAAAAGAATTATTTTTAACATTGCTATTAAAAATATCAGTTTAACCAGGCAGAGAATTAGAAGTGAAATTTTCGCACCTTTTATTGATTACCGGAGTTCTGGCATATCCACTTACCGGAGCAGAGAAAATAAGTAAAGAAATTTACCGTTTTTTAAGCGGAGTAATACTTCTTGATTCTCAGAAAAATCTTAGTGACTCGGTTAAAGCGGTTCGTTATAATGAACTTTGTAAGATCACTGGAGTGACGTCTTCTGATGCAATCGCGATGATTGATTCGTACAGAAAAAATCCCGAAAAGTGGAAATCCGTTGAGGATGGCATTCAGAAATCAATGCACACAAACGACACTTTACACAATAAAAAATAATCTACACATTGGAGAAACGTATGTCTGAATATCTCAAAGAATTTACTGATAACAATTTTAACGATGAAGTTATCGGATCATCACTTCCGGTAATTGTCGATTTCTGGGCAGAGTGGTGCGGACCATGCAAGATGTTGACACCTATTATTGCCGATATTGCAAAAGAGTATGATGGGAAAGTTGTGATCGGTAAAGTAAATGTTGATGACAATCCTCAGGTTGCAGCGAAGTATGGAATCAACAGTATACCATCACTGCTGTTTTTTAAAAACGGTCAGGTCATTGAGCAGCATACCGGCCTTCTTCCAAAAGCACCTTTGAAATCAAAAATTGACAAGACTTTTCAAATCTAATACAATCACGGAAGTAATAGACACATGAGAATAGTTACACTGAATCCTCCATTTTTCCCGAAGTATTCAAGAGAATCACGTTCACCGGCTGTTGCAAAAAGTGGAACGTTGTATTATCCGATGTGGTTGGCGTATGCTACAGGATACCTTGAAAAAGCGGGTCATGATGTCACACTGATTGACGCTCCGGCAGCAAACCTTGATACTGCAGCAGTAGTTGATAGAATAAAAAAAATCAATCCCGGCCTTGTAATTCTTGACACATCAACACCAAGTATTTATAGCGACGTGGAGATTGGTGCATTGCTTAAAAAGGAGATTCCATCTCTTTTTGTCATGCTCGTCGGAGTACATGTCAGTGCATTACCAAAAGAGACACTCGAATTATCTGACCAGATTGATGCTGTCGCATTTGGTGAATACGATGCAACCGTTGTCGAGGTTGCAGAAAGACTGAGTGCACAAAAACGTGATGATGAATCGATGAAAAGTATTTCTGGTCTGGCATTCAGGAGCCATGACAATTCGATTATAAAAAATGAGGCCCGCCCGTTTATACAAAATCTTGATGATATCCCGATGGTTTCATCAGTGTATAAAAAGCATCTTGATATATCACCCTACTTTTATGGCCACAGTAAATTCCCAATTATTGTAATTGTTACAGGCAGAGGTTGCCCTTTTAAATGTACCTACTGTGTACTTCCTCAAACCATGCAGGGACATCAGTATCGCAAACGTTCTGTTCAATCAATTGTTGATGAGTTCAGATATATCCGCGACAGCTTTCCAAATATCAAGGAAATCATGATAGAGGATGACACGCTGACAGCAGACAAAACCAGATGTCGCGAATTTTCACAGGCGCTCATTGATGCGAAGCTGACAAAAATTCCCTGGTCTGCAAATTCCCGTGCTGATGTAGACTATGAAACCATGCGCCTTATGAAAAAAGCTGGATGCCGTTTGTTTTGTGTCGGGTTTGAGAGCGGAGATCAGCAAATACTTGACAACATACAAAAAGGCACCAACATTGACAGAATAAAAGTGTTTGTAAAAGATGCTAAAAAGGCAGGTATACTTATTCATGGTTGTTTTATGGTTGGAAACCGGGGTGAAACACGCGAGACACTTGAGAAAACATTGCGTTTCGCCAAGGAGCTCAGTCCCGATACAGCACAGTTCTTCCCTATCATGGCCTATCCTGGAACAAGTGATTTTAAATTCTTCAAGGAAAAAGGCTGGATTGTTTCAAATGATTTCAGAAAATGGCTTACCGATGATGGGCTTCATTCGTCGGTGGTTTCAAATCCAGATCTCAAATACGAAGAACTTGTTGCGTATTGCGACCGGGCACGTAAGGAGTTCTATATGAATCCAAAATATCTTTTTTCAAAATCATTACAGGCATTAACACACCCGTCAGAAGCCAAACGGCTTTTAAAGGGTGGTCGAACACTTATGAAATACATTTTTTCACCATCAATAAAAAACGGTTCAGGAAATGATTGTAACTGTAAAAATTCTTGAGGCGGTTTTCTGGTTGTGTTTTTTGGGGCTCTTGTATTCGTACTTTTTTTATCCCCTGTCAATAATTGTATTTGCACGCCTCTTTAAGAAACCGATTTTCAAAGATGACTCATATCAACCTACTGTGGGTGTTCTGGTACCTGCGTATAATGAAGAGGATGTCATTCTAAAAAAAATTACCAATATTCTCGCAATAGACTACCCATCAGACAAGCTTTCCATTTGGATTGGTTCAGACTGTTCATCCGATTCCACCGAAAAACTTGTCCGTGAACTTAACAATCCGAGGGTTCACCTCTGGGTTGCGCCAAAACGGGGAGGTAAGACAGGTATTGTCAATAGTCTTGCACCTCTGATAGATTCTGAAATTATCCTCATGACAGATGCAAACACAATGCATCAACCTGAATGTATTAATGCAATAGTTCGAAACTTTGCAGATGAACGGGTAGGCGTTGTTGCCGGACATATTGAGCATGTTACGAGTCATATAAAAAACGAAGAAGAACTTGGCGGTGAAGGATTATACAGAATATTTGAATCTCGTCAGAAAATTCTTGAAGGTCAGCTTCATAGTACCATTAGTGCATTTGGAGGATTTTATGCACTACGTAAAAAGTGTTTCAGACCAATCCCTCCCAATGCATACTCAAACGATGACGTTCTCATTCCAATGAATGCAATTCGTCAGGGATACAGGGTTATTTACGAACCGGAAGCGGTTTCCGAAGAGGACTTTACAGGTAATGTAATTTCAGAATTTTCCAGACGCATACGAATCGGAGCTGGTAATTATCAAGCTTTTTTCTGGCTTCTTGACTTTCTTAATCCGCTGCGTGGATGGCCGGCATACTGCTTCTTTTCTCATAAAGTAACACGATGGTTTTCCCCATTCTTTCTTATTGGTATAATTCTCTCATGCGCATTTCTGTTTTATTTTGATGCACACACATTATATAAGGTGTTCTTTACAGTTGGTGCAATTCTTGTTATAGCAAGTTTCTTTTATAAGGTAATTCCAATCAGCCTGACACGTCATATTTTCTACTTCCTTGCCATGAATCTGGCCTTAATCAGGGGATTTTTCCGTTATGTTGGTGGTATCAAAAGTGCAGCCTGGACACGTACTGAGCGTCATTGAACCCGACAATTTTTAATAAACAATTTAATTCTTCCTGATAACACGTTCATATGTCAAGTACAACGGTTGAAGATGCATCTGTGCATCCGTTACCTGCAACTCGAATCAAACTATGTTGCCGGGTAATACAAATTATTATATTAAGTGTAACAGGCTTATATTATTGTGTTAAATTCAATACATACAGGAGTGACGAGTATGCATCAACTGGATTATATGGCGATCAGCGAAAAGGCAATGGAGCAGATTCGCAAAGGAGCTTTTCTAACTGTTCAGGCCGGTGATGACATTAACGTAATGACAATCGGATGGGCATCGATCGGGTTTCTCTGGGGACGTCCGATACTTACGATAATGGTTCGTAAATCCCGTTATACACACGAGATTATTGAACGGACAAGCGAATTTACTGTGAGCATACCCGTTAATGATATGAAAAATGAACTGGAATTCTGTGGAGTTAATTCGGGTAAGAACCATAACAAGTTCAAAGAATGCAACCTTGAGATATTCCCCGGTGAGAAAACGCATACACCTATTATCAATATACCAGGCATTCATTTCGAGTGTAAAATTGTTTACAAAAGCGCAATGCGTAGCGAAAATCTGATTGATTCTTATAAGCATCTGTATCCAAATAAAGACTACCACACATTATATTATGGGGAGATAATGTATTGCTACTCAACTGCAGATGCTCGCGGATAACCGCAAAAATTAAATTATAGTTAAAAATGAAAAACGCATATTCCGGGCTTCGGTGAACTTGACGTTTAGAAATTAACAGAACCGGTACTTCATGCAATTACCGGTTTTGTTACTACAGTAAAACGTGTATGCAATTCTATCACCAATTCCAACTAAAAACCTGCACTACAATACATTCAAATGGTTTTATCATCGAATAAGGTTTCATGGCTAAAAGCCCAAAAAATCCGTCTCATCATTTTTCATAACAGATTGTGCAATATGCATTGTATGATGTACTGTTGCGGTATCCTTCTCTCTTCCGATTAAAGAGAGTGTAAAGACAAGAAACAATGATGTACCCTGGATACCCGCAATTTCGTTACTGTCGCTAAACTCAAAACCGGATACCCTTGTTTCAGGAACAAGAAGATTCACTTTAGTTCCATTAAGTAAAAGATCCGATTCATTGAAATAGTAATCCAGTGTATCTGAGCCATTATGGTGTACCATCGTTATCCGGTGACTGCTCCATTGAATAATTGACGGACTTCTGCGGATTTGGTTGACAATTAACAATCCCAATCGATTTGCTTCCGTTTCAAGCTGTGATTTGTATCTGGAAACAGCAACATGACTATTAATTGTATTCCACATATAAAAAACGATTACAAGTGCGATTGATGCCACAACCATTGCAACCATCAGTTCAACAAGTGTCATACCCCTATTACTGCTAATCTTAATTTGTAAATCCTTGAACAAGATTGAATGTCCATTTTTTATCGGGTTTATTTTTTTCAGAGATAATAATGACCAGTTCCTGCAAGGTTGACTTTTTATCACCACTTCCGAAAACATCCTCTTCACCATCAATTATCCGTTTTCTTTCGACTGTGAATTGTTTTTTATTATATATGATATCGTATACTGTATCATTGAGAGATGCATTTAAATACGCACTATTCTTAATTGCCTCAGTCTCATTTCTGGCAAGTGTTGTGACACTTTCGACCATTGATCCCCTTGCCTTGATCTTGTCTGCATTTGTCAATGCGAAAAGCAGTGATACCGCAACAATTGCAAATATTGACATTGCAATAATAATTTCAATTAGAGAGTATCCATGACAATCGGATCTTAGAAACATCAGAATTCCCTCCACTTTGTAATTGTCAACTTACCAATAAAAAATGGAAGTTTGTAATCATTTATAGTAAATAATGACTCCACATCACCTTTGATAGTATTTTTGAGTGGTACAGGATTTTTTACAGTTTCTTTTGGACCGGTTTTGGTTCCCGAAGCAACAGGTGATGGTGCCAGTCCTTCTATCTTGACATCCGGATCAACGAACCGCCCGGCAGTCATGAGTCCGCGAAATTTTCCAAGATGTCCAATCTCTTTTTGCGCAATCATTACACCACTAATCACAACACCTTCATGTGTTTTGATGTCACCAGGATTTCCGACCGCAATTAAGACAGCATCAACAACAGCCTTATCACCAATCTCAATGCTGTAAATCTTTTTTATGTCAGTCAGCACTTCCTGCCCCGTTTTTCCTGAAGTCTCCTGTGATGACGTTGATTCGCCGCAAACGAGAATCGTACTTTTGTTACGGATTTCTGCATTTCCATAAATTGCCACACTGTTAAGAGCCATCGCATTTCCACTAAACCTTGAATCATCAGCAAAAAATATTTTACTTCGTGAAAATAGACTAACATTATTCAGAGTAGATTCGCCATTAAGTGTAATCTCACCTCCAACCACAATTTTAATACCCTCAATTTCAACTTCACCACTTATATCCATTCGACCAAGTACAACAAATGTTCCTGTATCCCGCCATATCAGTTTAGTAAATGAACCGTCCAGAATCAGATCACCTGACACAACGCGATTAACTTTAGACAAATCACGGTTAGACTGAATTGTAACTGGCGGTTCAGTACTGCCGGTATCTGAAGATACAATCTGTTCCTGATATTTACTGACCATAGACCGTAACCATGTTGAAACAGAATCTGGCTGATTTCCTGAAGAAAATGTAGTTCCCGTCACACCAGGAGCGTCCCATTCACCCGAATTATAGCATACCGCAACAGTATCCGGTTTGAAAGGTATTCTGCTGCCAAGCGTTGCTTCTACAGTAGCAGTGTGTGCACCATCAGTATACACCGACCGTAGAATCCCCGAACCACCATCGCTAATAAGTGATACATCCGCAGAATCAAGAGAATCGAGAGAATAGAGCCTGTATCGCTTTGAACCACTCTCAAATGTCAACTTGACATTTCCAGAAATATCAGTAGATGCCGATGCGACAGAAGAACTATCTTCATCAGCAAAAAGTGATCTGCCGAAAGATGAGTCCCGTGCATCAATTTCCGGAAGCATGGTGTTTTCAACATCTCCATTATCACAAAGTTCATTAAAAGCGATATAGATACCTGAGCGAGCATTCAGATTTGCCTGAAGAGCCATGTGAGTATTAAAAGAATATCTTGACGATGAGAGATTGAAGTACAGAAATGAGACAACTGTGATCAATCCGGCTACAGCAAAAATAAGTACAACCGGTAATGCGCTACCTCTTTGCGACGTAATAACCGGCGGGCTAATTCTCCTCAACCATGATATCATAATGCCCCCGGCTATCTTTTAATGTAACACTATTGTTATTAATTTTTACAATTTCCTGACCATGTATGATTTTACCAGCGCCTTCAATAAAGGTTTCACCCTGCTCATCCTCAATTATGGCAAGTGGAACATCTTTTTGAAGAATACCTTTTAATAAAAGGCGTGGACGTGCGGGCAGGTTTACTTTTGGAACTCTTTTCTGACCGTTATCACCTGTCATCCGGAATGGTGTTTCAAAGTTTCCAACATATTGAAATGTATCAGCGGTAATACTCCGGTTTAGTGCAACATCAAGCATTTTCATTTCTCGTTGTGCCATACTTTCATCATGTAAAGACATTGACATACTTTGATCCATAGGTGAAGACCGGATACCGATCAGTAAATAAATTGCTGTCAGAAAAGCACCGATTCCTCCAAAAGTAACTATGACAGATCTGTTCTGTTCCATCACATCCCCTTTACAGGAACCGTGCAGATTATACCAAGTTTGGCCTCTACACGCCCTTCCTTTCTCGCCTCAACATATAAGCCATCAATAGAATATAATTGAGGCTTTTTTTCTACCGAATTTACAAACTGCCCGAGTGCATGGTATGTAGATGTAAACTGGAGTGTAACCGGGTATCGTTTCATACCATGTTCAATTTTTTCCGGTCCGGGTTCCATTTTAACGAATCGGATATCCGCAGCTTTGGCCCATGCGATAAGTAATTCAAGATTTCCCGACAGGTCATCCGTACTTGCTCCCTTTACCATACTGCTTCCACTTAACGCATTCAGTCGTTTCTGTAACCGTACATTTTTATCCCTGATCTCATCTGCAACACTATTTAATCCCGCTTCATCGGCAATAAGTTTTTTTGTAGACGCATGAATACTTCGATTGGTTGACAACATTGCAACCTGAGGCATTATCCCAAAACGCACTGATACAGCAGTAAGCAGTATTGCAATACCGCAAATAAGAATCGGTATGGATTCTGTTGTTATTTTTCTGATTTCAATTGACATATGATTTTAAATATAAAATAGTTATTTTTCTTTGGATCCTGCTGCATTGTCTGTAAAACAGCATTCGCGATAACAGGAGATCCATTAAGCCGTTTCATCATTTCAGTAACAGCAGTTTCATTGCCAGCCCAGCCGGCTATGGCAACCCTGTATTCTCCGGTTTTTTCTGATTTATCAGTACCCATTTTTTCAATAAACAGACCAGCAGGTCTATTTGAACCGATATACTGAAGCAACTTTGCCCAGGATGACCGTTTAGCATCAGTCGAGTCAAGAGATGCGATCTGCCGGGCTAATTGAGTACCGATTTTAAACAGGTCTCTTATTTCCTTGTTCTGTCCAATTTCTTTATTGTAAACTTTTTTCCCCGACTCAATCTGCCCTTTCAGATAGAGATTCATAGCGGCAACAGAAACAAATACAAGTAGCGAAATACAGACCAGTGCAATAGATGATAGTACAAATCCACTGCGTACTTTACGTACCGTACACTCCGGGGTTTCTTTGCTGAAAGCTGGAACACCATCTTCAATTTCACAAAGTGCAACACCCGCAGCCTTTACTACAGTAACATCTTCAGGATAGAAAGAAAGATGCAGAACCGTCTCTTCCTCATCATAGATTGTTATATCCGGACTATTAAGCAATACTGTGGTTCCCGGGTACTTTTTGTCAATATTCAGCGTTGTCCAGTATCGGTAGATACGTGACAGGAAGCCGTTCAATTGACGATTATCCGTCGCGAGGACCGAAAAAACAGCGACAAGCTGCAGCTGAATGATAATACCCACTTTGTATGTATCACCATCCTTCGCAACAGTAACAAATGAATGCGAGATACGTGGAGCAAGGTGAATCGGTAATGTGCACAGGTATGCATCATCAGCGTATACACCACCCAGGTTGCTTTTTAACATTTCAGAATAAAGGGCATAATCTGTTGTCGGAGTAGCAGCATAAAAATCACCGAATGATGCTTTGGAGCTTTTCAGAGAGAGATAGTCAGGAACATCATTGTGTACCCAGTGAGAATGAATGCCCAGACTGATTTTTTTATTAAGGAGCAAAACATTTCTTATAGCATCATTGACATCACGGCGGAGAACGGAATCAACCTTCCATGTACCATTCGTTTCAGATATTGTTACCTGAACAAACGACCCATCAGGGGCTGGAACTATGCCGTATAATATTTTCTGCATGTATGGCACTACCTGTTAATCAACATTCTCTTTGTTAATCAGTGATTCTATCTACAGTTGAATCTGTTTGAGCTGGTGCTTGTAAATCGATTGTTCCAGTTGTATCGTTCACTGAAGCATTCCCGGATGTTTTGTTGTTTTTACGTTTTTCGACACGGTCATCATACCTGTCTTTTATCTTTTTAACACCTTTATGAATACTCTTTTCAATATACCCCATATCGTGTACATCAAATTCCTCAATTTGTTTTTGCATATCAACAGCCTCACCCCTTGTAATAATATGAGGTGTAATAAAAACGACGAGATTTGACTGAATTGTTGTTTTTCCGCTATGCCTGAACAGGCCGCCAATAAGCGGCAGACTTCCAAAAAAAGGTACCTTTTTATAGCTCATTGATTCCTGATTCTTAATAAGTCCGCCAAGAACAAGCGTCTCGCCGTCATTGAGTCGAACCGTCGTTGTAATCGCCCTTGATGAAACATTAGGATAGCCCTGAGCATTCGGACGATCGGAGTTTGATACATTTGGTGTAATTTCTGCAGTGATCTGACCGCTCTGAGAGATCCATGGCGTTATGTCAAGCTGTATACCAAACTTGATCGGTTGAAATCGTGATGTCTGGTTTTCACCCACACCAGTCACAACAGTAAAGTACTGCGTCTCACTTACGTCAATTGATGCCTTATTACCGTTAAGGGTCATGATTGACGGTTGAGCAAGTACCTTTGCTTTATCCTGTGTTTCGAGCCATCGAAGCGCCACAAAGAAATTTTCGGGAAGGTTTTTAAAAATTCCCAGATTTCCTTTGCCAAACATATCTTCCCATAAGCTTTTAAAGAACTTCCCGCTTACCCCAAGCTCGGTGTAATCAGATTCTTTATAGGTATTAATTGCCGGTGCAGGAGTAATGTTGTAAGAGCTGTTAATTTTATCACTGCTTTTTCCGGCACGCATCCCGAATTCTTTGTTGAGATTACTTTTAAATTCAACGATTACGGCATCAATGCGAACCTGTGGTGTCGGAATATCAATAGTTTGAAGAAATTCCCGTGCAGAAACGATATCTTCGGATGTACCCGAAATAAGTAATGCATTCTGCTCTTTGATAACGCGGATATTTGTCGGTGGGATATCCTTCGGAAGAATTGTAGGAACATTATCTGCCTTAATGTGACGCAGATGCACCAGTTCTGATTTTGATAAAGCTTGCCCTGATGGTGTTGCGGTATTACGATCCCCGATAAGAATAACATCATCCTTTTCAACAAAGGTAAATCGCGTTCCGCCAAGCAGCAGTGCAAGAGCTTCGGTAAGTGGTATACCGTCAAGTTTAGCATTAATTTCAGTCTTTATGCTTCCATATGTTACTATTTCTTTTTCACTCTGTTCAGCAATCGCATTTATAACATCCTCAAGATCTCCATTAACAACATTAATAGATACAAGACCATTTTTAAAATCAACCTGAAAATTACCGCTGCTTGATTGAGGTTTGAATCGGGAACCCAAGCCCCCTTGCCCGGCACCACCACCAGCAGCTTCCGGCTCAACCTGATAGATATTGCGACGTCGTACCACTTTAAAACCATTTCCCTCAAGAATGGCTCTCACACCATCATCAAGATCGACCTGGAAAAGTTTTCCAGATACCAGTCCGTCAACCTTCGCCCCGGGAATGATACTCATTGCTGTTTTTGATGACAACTCGCGAAGAAATTCCTTAACATTTACATTCTGAACATCAACAGTCAACTTGCCATCAATGTACCTTATGAGATTCTTTTCTTCCGCGGTTGCTTTTTGAATTTTGTATACATTTCCATCCTTAATAACTGCAAGTCCCTGTGCCTGAGCTATGCTTCTCAGCCCCTCCATAATCGGCACATCAACAAGATGCAGTGTAACTTTGCCATTCACCGCCTGATCAAGCAGAATATTCAGATTGTACCCTTTTGATATCATCCTGATAACATCACGAATATCAGTATCCTTGACATCAACGGAAAGCAATTGTTCCTTGCCGGATTCAGGTTTCAGTTGCGTTGAATCCTGTGCGGCAATACTCAATGTTGAACAAACAAAAGAGATCATTAAAATTCTGATCAACGATTTAAACATATATACTATCCCTTTACTATTCCGATTCCGCCATCTGTAAAGCATCCTCAACAAGCACAACACGAAGGAGTTCTTCCGGTGATGTCAATCCGAGCTCCACTTTGGCAATACCATCCTGAATAAGTGTTGTAAATCCGGTTTCCCTCAGCGTTTTACGAAGTATTGTTTCCGGAGCATTTTCAGCGATGAGTGTTCTTATTGTTTCATTAATTGTTACTATTTCATAGATTCCCATCCGACCTTTGTATCCGCTCCTGTTACATTTTTCGCAACCCTTTGCATTATAAGAATCAGGAAGACGATAGCTACCAAGCAGCGTATTCCAGCGTGATTTGATATCTTGAGACAACTCACCTTTTTCTTTACAATGAGGACAAAGGACACGAACAAGCCGCTGTGCAATGATTGCCAGTATTGATGATGATATAAGGAATCCGGGAATGCTTAGGTCGCGTAATCGTGTAACAGCACTGATTGCATCATTAGTGTGAAGTGTTGAAAACACCAGATGTCCGGTCTGTGATGCCTGCACTGCAATCTGTGCTGTCTCGTTATCACGAATCTCACCAATAAGAATTACATCCGGATCCTGGCGTAATATCGAACGTAAGGCGGTAGCAAAGGTTACTCCCGCCTTTTCATTAATCTGTACCTGATTAACACCTTCAAGCTTGTATTCAATCGGATTTTCAATAGTCGTTATATTAATTGCTTTATGACGAATCCGGTTAAGACAAGCAAAGAGTGTTGAACTTTTACCACTACCGGTGGGTCCTGTAACAAAGATCATTCCCTGTGGTTTTTCAACAAGCTCATTAATACGGCCCAGATCTGATGGTGAAAAGCCAAGATTTCGTATCTCCATGAGCGCTTTATCATGTTTAAGAACTCGGATAACTGTTTTTTCACCAAAATGAGTCGGGAGTGTTGACACACGAAAATCATAGATCTGACCTTCAGCGCTATACCGGATACGACCATCCTGAGGAATCCGTCGTTCTGCGATATCAATATCCGCAAGAATTTTTATGCGGGATGTAAGGGGTGAAAACATCCATTTTGAAACTTCGGTATGTTGCTTTAGCATTCCATCAACCCTAAACCTGACAACCGCTAAGTGCTCTGACGGTTCAATGTGAATATCAGATGCCCCCACTTTAATTGCTTCATCGAAAATTAGATTTGCGAGCTTGACAACAGGTTCACTTTCGGTTGTCTGACGTATTTCATCAATCGAAAGCGACTCTTCCTCTTTCATCTGTTTTTCATATTCCCGTGAAATCTTTCCGGCGCTATGCTTAAAGACCGAATCCCCTTCAAACAGAATCTTGTGAACCCTATCAATCTCGGAGGGACATGTAAGTACCGGATCAACGATAAGATTACTGCAAACCGCTGACAGTAACACGATGTCAAAATCAAGCGGATCTGCGATTGCGATACGTAATGATGTCTCCGTAGAACTTAGTGGCATGCAACGTTTATCTTTGAATAGTTCTATTGGAAGTTCTTTCAGAAGTTCTATTGCCACCTGGTTCTCAATGCCTGGAAGAAATTCCATGGCAAACTGCTCTGCAAGCGCTTCATAAATGGTTTTTTCGGGAATCTGGCATTTTTCTGTCAGCACAGTACCAATACGTACACCTGAACGCCTGGCTATTGACGCAGCTTCATCAAGAAGCGCACTGTCAATCTGAACCATGCTTTTGAGTATTACACCAAGTTTACGTATCATTCATTTTCTCTATTGATTAAAAAGCACTAAATTCCACCATCACAATCCTACACAGACACAATTGACATTGTGGTAATGTATCAGACCAGAACGATATCAGCCTATACACATACGCTATGAATATATAACATTACGAGCAATCAGACTAAATGGTGTGTGCATAAAATAACATTTTTAAATGAGAATTGGAAGAGGAATTACTTTTGTCTGGAGGTTTTAGCTTTATTAAAATAGAGTTTTTCAAAAAAAACAAGCGATTTAAACATCCCGGAATCCTGTGATATTTCGGGATCACGTTTTGAATTAGTCAATTCTTTTTTTTGCCAGCTTTTAAGTTCATACGCCAACTCTTTTGCAGCGATTCTCAAACTGACAATATATTCCATAGATGCGCACCAGGTTCTTATCCTGTTTTCTGTTTTAGATGATGTCAATGATATATCATACAACGCATCATCAATTCTCGCATCTGACGGCACATCTTCACTTCCTGCTTTTGCCATAAGCATCATATAATAGAAACCGTTGAGAAAATTTGGAAAGAAAGCATCAAGGTAAAGACATTTTCCCCAGTTTTCGTTCTGAAGATCCTTTTCAAATTGCTCAAGAGTAGTAATAAAACCTTTACAAACCTTATCAATCTGAGTTACCTCAAAATCAGTTAGCTGATATGCTTTGGACTCCGGTTCTCTGAAAACTTTCTTTTCCTGTCCGTTTTTTCCGACCTTAACAAACATATCATCGGTTTGCGTTATTACATAAAAATCATCTGCTTTGTCGAAAAATATTCTCACTCTTGAACATGTTTTGGCGTCCTTGTCAAAACCGATTGATATTTTTGGAATAGCCAGATTGTACTGTACACGAGTGGAAAGATCAGTGGAGTATGCAAAAAAAGAAAAAACTGCAAATACTTCAGCTGAAAGAATCAACATTGGTATCTGCAGTTTTATTTTCATAAAAACCCGCCTCAGAGACAGCAAACACACCGCACTGAAAGGGCTATTATTTTTCAGGAATAACCTTTCAGGCCTCTTCTGCAATCAGAAGGATCTGAGGATCAAGTTTCAGATTCAGGTTTTCTCCAGGAACAACATCATGATCTTTAACAAGCTTAAGACGGACAAACGAGTCCATTGGCTCTAGGACGATCACAATTGCTATACCGGAAACCACCTCATTCAAGACTGATGGCACCCCTTTTGAATCAAGGACCTGTCCGTCTTTAGGAAGTGTTACACTGAACCAGATCTCAATTTGAAGAGCCTCTGCCATCTTTTTAAAGCAGGCAAAATCATCCTTCGTGATCTTAGAAAAGTCATACCCATCAATGATAACACTATCTGCAATAAAATGCCCGTCTTTTATCATAGAGGAGATGCTTTTGTTCACCTGATCAGCATTTACACCATCCTGGCGAAAGTTCATGATTACACGATTTCGTATGATATCATCATGAACATCCATTGCGTTATCAAGCTTATAACGCTTTGCAATCTCTTCAAAAATATCTTCATACCAGGCAATGATATGACTAGTGTCGGTTGAAAACGACACATGGATCACATGTTTTTCCTGAAAAAGCTGATCTGTTGCAAGATGCACAAGACATGCGGTTTTTCCGATGCCTTTACGCGCCGCAATTACACCAATATTGCCTTTACCGACACCACCGTGCGTTGATTTCTCAAGAATGCGCAGTGGACTTCTCGTGTTGAGCTCTTTACGGATCATCGTGCGGTCTCCTTTGTTAGGCTTACTTCTTGGCTTCGTTTTTCTTTTTCTCTTCGTACTTCTTCTTAAGCTCATCTGCCAGAGCGTTTGGCACTTTGCCGTACTTGCTGAATTCCATGGTAAATTCAGCTTTCCCCTGTGTCAAAGACCGCAACACAGTTGAATAACCAAACATTTCACTAAGAGGAACTTCCGCGTCAACACGTGTAAAATTCGACTCTTCAGTAGTACTTACAATGATACCACGGCGCTGGTTTATAGAACCCAAGATATTTCCCTGAAATTCAGTTGGTCCCTCAACAGATACCTTCATGATCGGTTCAAGGATTTCCGGTTTTGCCTTCTCGAATGCCTGCCAGAATGCTCCGATTGCTGCCTGCTGGAAAGCGATGTCTGATGAGTCCACCGGATGGAAAGATCCGTCATCGATAGTGAGTTTTACACCCACGATCGGGAAACCGATAATTTTTCCTTTTGGTACACACTGTTTAAAACCTTTATCGCATGATGGAATAAATTCGTTAGGAATCACACCACCCTTGATATTATCAACAAACTCATAATCTTTCTCGGCATTCGGCTCAAGAATACCGGCAACTCGTCCGTACTGACCAGATCCACCAGTCTGTTTTTTATGAGTATAGTCAAAACGTGCTGACTGAGTAACTGTCTCGCGGTAAGCAACCTGAGGCATACCGGTATCAAGCTCAATCTTGTACTCACGCTTCATACGTTCAATATAAATTTCGAGATGAAGTTCACCCATACCTTTGATAATAGTTTCATTCGATTCCTGATCAACAAAAGTACGGAATGTCGGATCTTCCTTGGTAAATCTGTTAAGTGCCTTTGAAAGGTTATCTGCTGATTTCTTATCTTTTGGTTTAATTGCAAGAGAAATAACAGGTTCAGGAACAAACATGGTACTCATGGCATAGTTCATGCCGTTTTCAGTAAATGTATCACCTGATGCACAGTCAACACCGAAGAGCGCAACGATATCACCACAACCCGCGTAATCAATATCTTCCATTGATGCCGCATGCATTCGGATGAGACGTCCTACTTTGAAACGTCTGCCGCTACGGGTATTAGTCAGTTCAAGTCCTTTTTTAATAGCTCCCTGATAAACACGGATATAGGTAAGCTGGCCGTACTGTCCATCTTCAAGTTTGAAAGCAAGACAGATACAGGGCACATCGCTGCTTGGAACGATAGGAACCTTTGCTTCGTTCTTGTCAAGATCAAGCGCATGGTAATCAACCTCTGATGGATCCGGAAGATAGTTGACAACACCATCAAGAAGAAGCTGGATTCCCTTGTTTTTATACGCAGAGCCACAGAATACCGGCGTAAGATCAAGTGACAATGTACCCTTACGGATTGCGTCACGAATCTGCTGCTCGGTTTCAGTACCTTCAAGATATGCTTCTGCGAGTTCATCGGAATACATCGAAACTGCGTCAAGCATGATATCACGATACTCTTTAGCCTGGTCAACTAGATCAGCCGGAATTTCTTCAATGCGGATATCATCACCATTTTTACCATCAAAGTAGAATGCTTTCATGGTAACAAGATCAACAACACCTTCAAGCTTATCCTCAAGACCGACAGGAATCTGAACCATAACAGCGTTATGACCAAGTTTTTCGCGAAGCTGATCTTTTACACGGAATGGATTTGCACCGGAACGGTCACATTTATTTACAAATGCAAGACGTGGTACATTATATCTTTTCAACTGACGATCAACAGTAATTGACTGTGACTGAACACCACCGACAGAGCACAATACAAGGATAGCACCATCAAGCACACGCAATGCACGCTCGACTTCAATTGTAAAGTCAACGTGTCCCGGAGTATCAATGATATTGATATCGTAATCTTTCCAGGTTACGTTGGTTGCAGCGGATGCTATAGTAATACCGCGTTCACGTTCGAGATCCATTGAGTCCATTGTTGCACCAACGCCGTCTTTACCTTTAACTTCATGAATAGCGTGGATTTTCTGACAGAAGTACAGGATACGCTCGGAAAGCGTTGTTTTCCCGGAGTCAATGTGTGCGCTGATTCCCAGATTGCGCATTTTGGTAAGATTCGTCGCCATAAACAGTAAAACCTCTCACTTGAAATAGCGTTTCATGTACATTATATGATAATTGTTAATCCCTGTGCACCACATTTATTGCTTTGATCGGTAGATTCTGAATGGTACAACCATATTTTGTTTCAGCTGTACAACATTGATTCAGCAGTACCTTACAATCATTTGCTGCAAAATACTTTTTGCCAGGTAAGGCAAATTGCAGAGTCAGCAACAAGGGGTACAACAATGGCCGAGTAATATAATAAATTTTTTTAGAATTGGGTAGTTTTTTTGCAATTTTCTTTATTTTAGGTCTGATTTTCGTCTTACAACACCACTGAATTTACAGGCCTCTGAAACCAGGGCGAAGCAGATCGTAAGAAGTATCGTTGATCGAGGTGCAGAACTTCATGAGTGATTTAGGCTTCGTTTGAAAAGAATCGGTTAACGCAAAGGATCTTCTGAAAATCCTCGCAGAGCACCGGGATCCGCTACTTGTTGGCGGCACCATTCTTTTCAGCCGTCTGCTCTTCAGGAATTCTTACAAAAAACATTAATGTCATTGCAGGGATTGTTGCAAGGAGTCCGATCGTAAACAGATTCATATACCCCACTTTTTCAACAATAATTCCTCCGAACCCGCCGAAAATTGATGAAAAAACTGACATAAAAGCGGAGCCGATAGCATAGTGTCCGGCTTTAAACTCTTTTTTACACGTTTTTAAAATGTAAACAATCAGCACAGCATTTCCTAAACCTGCAGCAATCTGCTCATAACAGTATACAGCACTGATAGTAATGAGACCTGAAATATGTGGAACCGCCTTACCGTCAACCATGACAGTTGCCAATGGATGCACCCAGGCTAGCCATATATACGCTGCAATATTTACATTCATAATTAATGTAAGAGGCCAGATAGCTTTTTTCAGCCCAACTTTTTTAATCCATAAACCGCCAATTGTCGTACCCGCGATAGAGCCAACAAGGCCGATCAAACCGGTCATCCATGCAAGCTGATCATTTGACACCATCAAATATCGTTTTAAAAACGGAGTGCCCATCGAAAAGATTATCTCATCACCAATTTTATAAAAAATTATAAATACAAGGCTAAGCGCAACTAATGGCCGGGACTGAGCAATTAAAAAAGCAAGCATAGCAAGAAGTCCATACGCCAGAGCCTGGACATAACTTAGTTTACAGGCAATCAGTATAATTGACAAAACTACAAATGCACCAATGCCGCTTGATAGTGCGATTTTGGTACGTTCAACTGAAATCTCGAGATATGATGAAAACGAAAGTAGAAAATCCTGATAGACTTTTTTCGCTGATGAAACTTTTTTTGTTCGGGTCTCAAAATCAGGCAATGCAACAATATGAAACAACGTAAACAGACCCATAATAAGTGCTGCTGCTCCAAATCCGTATGCCCATGCAACATACATGACTTTCATACCGGCAGCCGTAGTAATATCAATAATCCCATCCGGAAGTGTTTTCATGGCGGCTGATTTTGAATACATTCCAACAGCGTAAATAATGCCAAATTTCGCAACAATCAGTGCAATCCGATAAGCAAAAACACGGTACCCAGTATATGCAGCCTGTTCCTTTTGATCCGGTATTCCTTCTATATAATAGCCATCAATGACAATATCGTTTGTTGCAGCCACAAACGCAAACGCAATAAAAAGTACTACAAGAATTGATGTTGACAATATAGGATCACCATTATTACTACTGGTAAAACAAATTACTGCAACAGCTGCGGTTAACAACGTAATAATGGACTGAATCACGATCATCCAGGTACGTTTACTGCCAAAAATATCAACGAGCGGAGCCCACAAAAATTTCAGATTCCATGGAATTCCCAAAAAGTTAAGATACCCGAGATACCGTTCTTTCATACCGATATCAGTGAAAAACACAGATGACATCATGCGTACAATTGCAAATGGAAATCCTTCAGCAAAATAGGTTGTAAAGCACCATATATTAGGTTTTACTTTTCCATTTACACCATCAACCGATGCAGCATTTGCATTTACTTTTTCATCTGTTTTTTCTATTTCATCCGACACGTTCAATCCTTGCCTGCTTCTAGTTCAGCTTATCGCCGTCTGAAAAGCTTTTTAAGATTCACTATCTGTTTTTGAACCAGTGAGTCCTTAACTGCGAGAGAATCAATTGCAGCTGAAATTGAATCAACTCTTACCGAGAACTCCCCTATTTTAAGACCAAGTTTGTCATTATTTGAAACCATTTGTTCGCTCAATGCCATAACTTCCGACTTTGTTGCAGTAGTATTAATACGAATTATAAGCTCGTCAAACTTACTATCAACGTACCATTTCCCTGCATATAGCGACAACCCGACTATCAAAATAAATACCACGCTGACAATAAACAACCCAAGAGGAAATGCTTTCTTTTCCTTCTCGACATTTTCCAGTACCTCATGAATAGGAAAATTCTTACGAGGCTCTTCATTTCGAATACTCTTTTCAGTATCAAAAAACATTTGTTGTCCGGAATTGCTTTCCGGTGCAGCCTGATTCCAGTGCTCAGCTGCATACCACACAGTATTACCCTGTGGATCACTTGACATCGTAACAAGTTGAATCTGACTAAGATACAGAAGTGCATCATCTACAAACTGTTCATCGAGTTTTAAATGATAAGCGATGTCCGATGTTTCAAAGTAGTGGTTATTATTCTTCCTCAGAAATTGAATTATTCTCTGAAGTTTTTCCTCCATGTACTCCTGCCCTATAAAAAAATGTACACTTATTCCCGTGCCTTGAAAATAATCGATGTTGGTATTTAGTATAATAAATAATTACTACTGACCATTTCTTACATAAAGAAAAACCATCCGGACTTTTTCATTGTTATTTTTTAAAGGTTCAAACCGGAAATTTACTTTTTTAGAATTACTTTTTTGTGGAAGCTGCAACATTGACGAAAACTCTGTTACTACCGCGTCTTTTAGTGCAGTAAGAATAAATGTCTTGAAAAAATGCTCGTTCGCCTCCTGTTGTTCAATCGCATCAAAGCTATACATATCCTGACGCACATCAAACAACTCAAGTGCATTTTGATTCAACCTGAAATTCTTCTTTTCCATATCAGCAAGAATAATTGCCTGTGCGTTATTTCTGAAAAGTGAATCCATTGCACGGAAACTCAAACCAGTCCGGTCGGCCCGAAGATCATCATATTTACGGATCTGGTCTGCAGACTTATTAATCAAAGAAGTTAGTTCCGAAATTTCATCCTTAATCCAGCTGATATCCTTTACCCCGCAGCTGTAGTCATTGGCCAGAAGTCTGCGAAAAAAGTGACGCAACCTGATTACATAACGCAAAACTCTTACCGAAAGATATGTCCAGATTATAATCATAAGTATCAACAAAAGAGTAGTTATTTTTTTACCGGCGCCGGTATTAAAAGAGTCAAACAGACATACTGTGTAACCAGTAAAACTAAGAATTAAAAGGACAATCCAAAGCTGCCAGATTTTAAGGGTACATTTCAACAAATATTTTTTAAATATCATGAATCACCCTCTTGAGAACCGGTCGATATCACGATTTGCACCCGCCACAATAAGTACAACATCATCAACCAATTTCTCATCGGATGATGGCACATTGTCAATTGACTCTTTAAGAATACGTTCCCCGAGGTCATCAATTGCAGGGACAAACCGTTTGAGTGCCACGACATTTATCCTGTGTTTTTCACGAAGATTGATTTCCCGAAGCGTTTTTCCGACATACACGTCAGGAAGTTTGATTTCTGCAATACTGTGCCCCTCTGACAACGGAATATAACGTCCGACATTTGCAGATGCGAGCGTTTGAGCAATGGTAATGCCCATTTCCTCTTCAAGATTGATAATATCATCAACTTCAAGTGTTTTTAATATTTCAAGCTGTAGTTCAGTTATAGCCCGTGCCCATATTTTCTTCACCCCAAGCTTCTTAAGTAAAAGCGTTGTCAACAGATTTGCTTCAACATCTTCACCAATACATACGACAGCGACATCAACATCACGAATTGCGACAGATTCCAATGCTGCCTTGTCTGTGGAGTTTAACGTAACAGCATACGCCACAGACTCCTTGATAGCCTCTACTCGCTCCCTGTCTTCATCAATAGCGATAACCCTCGCTCCCCGCTCTGTTAATTCACGGGCAACGGTACTCCCGAATTTTCCTAATCCGATTACAGCAATACTTCTCATGTTGTTACCCTCCTACCCGATCATCACGCGTTCTTCCGCATACGTATACTCTGCCTTATAACGATGCATTACCAATGCATATCCAATTGTCAACAACCCCAGCCTTCCGGCAAACATCAGAATCATAATAATAATCCGGCCACTTGACGTAAGTTCCGGTGTAATCCCTGTTGACAAACCAACCGTTGCACCCGCACTCACCACTTCAAATACGATTGCAATCGGAGACTGATTTTCTGTTACCAGCATTGCCATAGTAAAAACACTTAATAAGATTACATAGAATAGCAGCAGTGTTATTGCTTTTTGTATAGTTTCTGGTGGAATGGTTCTTTTTAAAATTTCTACATTCTGGTGTTCACTCTGATGTATGCCGCTGATCATTGTTCTCCATAATACAGCAAGTGTTGTCATTTTAATTCCACCAGCAGTCGAACCAGGAGCACCTCCTATGAACATGAGTATGATCATGAGAAACAGTGTTGCTGGAGACATAACGCCAATATCACACGTTGTAAAACCTGCTGATCGGGTGGTGACAGATTGAAACATTGCAGCTGTTATTGTGTCTATAGCATTTGAAGATTTATATATGGTAGTATCCAATGCAAGTATGCCAAGGGCACCCAAGACGGTAAGCAGTACGGTCATTGCAATAACAATCACCGTCTGTATACGCAGCCTTGGACGCAAGCGAGAATCCTTCAGTCGCATACTGACAACGCCTGCAATATCCAATACTGCCATAAATCCAATACTGCCTGCGATTATTAATAACATAATAACAATATTCGTCACATAATCCGATGAAAAGCTGATAAGGCTGTCGCTGAATGTAGAAAATCCCGCATTGCAAAATGCAGAAACTGAATGAAACACTGCGTGATATGCAGTTTCTCCAATTGAACCAAATCGCGGATACCATTGAACAGCAAGAATAACTGCACCGGCTGATTCTACAAAAAGTGTCATTTTTATAATAAATCGCATGGTCCGTACTGCACCGGTGAGTTCCTCTCTGTTAAGTACATCATGCATGACAATCCGGTGTTTGATATCCACTTTTCTTCCGAGCATTACCACAAGAAATACTGAAAATGTCATTATTCCAAGCCCGCCCAGCTGGATTAATGACAAAATAACAATTTGCCCGGCCCTGCTGAAATGTGTTGCAGTATCATACACGGTAAGCCCCGTAATACAAACTGCCGACGTAGATGTAAAAAAAGCATTAAGTAATGACACACTTTTTCCCGGCAGACAGGCGAACGGTTGTGCCAATACTACTGCACCTGAACATATAACAATTAAAAAGCTGCTTATCATCAGCCAGGCTGGTTTGAATTCATTTGACGAAATAAGTGTAATGTGACGTGTCCTTGTTACCAGCATTATGAGTATTATCGCCAGCATGGACAAAACAGAAATCTGATCCATCTGCTTTTCGGTGAATATTCTCAGAAGCGGAAAAATAGCTGCAAGTTCAAACACATATTTTTTTAACGCAAACCTTTTATCGGGTGATAAAACAATTCTGACACAAGTATCCGATAAAAACAGTATCAAGATCATTATGTTAATGACACCAGAGTACTTCGTGAGAAGTAATGGGTACCTGGCAGTTTCGAACACAATTAATAATAGCGATAATACAGCAGCACATCCAGTTATCCAGTTAGAATACCGGTTGATCAAATCAAATAAATTTTTATTGCCATGCAAACTCATGAATCTGCTGCCGTCCTGAATTTTGCATGGGACTCAATCATTAGGATCATAAAGGATATATAGATCAAGCGCAGAATGTAAGGCAACGAAATTAAAATACAAATGGACAAACTGCTGGAATGAAGCCATACTAAGAAACGTAACAAGTGTTTGGATGTACATCAGTTAGAGCAATAACGTGAAAAAGTCACAACATAATGATTAAGCGTATAAAAATTCTGCCGGACACATCATTTTTTCATGACCGGACAAGTATTGCTATATATATTATTAAACAGAATATATTATTATACATACAGATTGATGATTCACATTTTAAACTTTAAATTGATATAACGGCTGCATCCCGGAGAATAAATAATGCATTGCAAACCATCTGTAGTGATTATACTGCTATTTCTTTTGAGTTCAGTTGCTTATACCGCTCCCAAGGAATCACCAAAGACTTATATCAAGCAGGAAACCATTGATACAACAGTTATGAAAGGCTTTTATGTGCTCACCGAAGCAGCATCACTTGCCGGAATTGGTTTCAGACAACAGGAAGCGATACAGACTGCCAGGCGACTTGCAAATGATTTAAAGAGAAAAGCCAAGGGTGATCCTAATGAACGTTATATTCTCTGGAAAGTAAATGAACTTGAGGAGCAGATATACCTTGAGGAGCGCGATTTACAGTTACAAAAACAGCAGCAGGGTCAGATTACTGTTAATAATTTAATCGCCAGGTATAATACAGAGGTCGGAAAAGCACGTCCTGATTTCGCAACACTGAAAAAACTCCACACCCAGATAGGTGCCATTGATCCCGCCAAAGGAAATGAAATTGCAGATTCTTATAACAGCCGCTATCGTTCTATTTCACGTGAAGTAATCTATTCTATTGAAAAGTGTGTTCTCGCCGGTAATGATAGCAAAGCAAGGGAGGAACTTGGCTATTGTTTACGCAACAAGAATTACTTATCAATCAGCAATACACAATATTATCAGATCGAAAGCCGTGTTGATGGACTCTCTAATGCATATAGTGAAAAACCATTGATAGAAAAGGAAACAGACAGCGCTGAAACAGCAATCCGTTTAAACCGTTTCGGAAACGCACGTACGCTTTTATTCTCCGCTGAATACAGACTGAAAAATGTAATCCAGTATTTTCCTCAGACTACACGTACCCAGCTCTCAGCAAGAATCCTCAAAGTAAACCGGCGCTTCGCACAAAAGGAAGACTCACTTGTAAATGTCAATTTATCAATACTCAATAAAGATGGTATCAAAGCTGCTGATGAATATCTTCAAAAAACGCTCAAAGTTTATGGTGTCTCCAGAGAAAAAACGGCATATGTTGACAGCGTAATTCTCATGATTAAATCACCGGACAAAAAAACTGTTATGGCAGGGGAACTTGAAAAGCTATCTGAAGCAGATGCAGAAGTATCACCACATTCATCACTGATGCTTGACGATATAAAAGAACTTGCGCGGGCAAAAGCGCAGGCAAAAGCAGACAGTATACGTCAGGCAGAAGAGCGAGCACTACAGGTTCTGATCGCAAACAGACTTAGACAGGACAGTATACTTGCAGTACAAAGGGACGCAGAGCTGACTGCATTACAAAAAAATCAGGATCGTGCAAATGCTATTACAATGGAAATCTACACCCTGCTTGACCAGAATAAACTGACTGAAGCCGAAAATAAATTCCGTTCAGTTCAGGATAAGTTAAAGCAGTATCTCCCTGCTGAAATGTACGATGTACTCGAGCTCTCTCTCAAAGCTGTACGTGAACCTGCAGAATCGAAAGGTGTTTCATATATAACACCGGTAATCACCCAGACCAAGCAGGTTTCAGCATCATCACAATCGCAGCCTGAAGCAGATTCTATTAAAAGAAATCAGGAACGGGCGCAGAAAGAGATTCTTGTTATTTACAATATGATAGAAAACAATCAGTATCAGAATGCATATAACAGATTCCAGTCAATCCGGGGACCACTTCAGAAATTCCTCCCTGCAGAAGCATTTGAAGTACTCGAGATGACTGTCACGCAGGCATTAAGCAGCAAATGATTCTTACAATATTCAATTCTGCATACATATGAACAGATGTTCAACGCTGCTGTTTTTTATTATTTTCTTTCCTTACGATCTGTTTTTCTTCTCTGCTATTCTGAGAAAAATAGCACGTAATTATAATGTAAGATATTGATTTTTAACATTTCCAGGCACGTATAGTCAATGGGCCTGAGTATTGGGGTTTTTTGTGAAAGAATTAATTGTCGAGTTGCTTTCAGGTGTTATTGGTGATAAATTATCCCGCGATGATATTTCAAAGCTAATCGAAATTCCACCATCTGATGATTTGGGGGACTTTTCTTTTCCTGTATTCAGCCTGTCTAAAGTCTTCAGAAAAAGTCCTGCAATTATAGCCGAAGAGATAAAAGCCGGTCTTGTACTGCCATCATCAGTAGAAAAGATTGTCATCGTTTCAGGATATCTTAATTTCTATATGAATAAGCAGGTAATGGCACAACAGTGTATCAACAGTGCTGCAACACCTGATTATGGCAAACTAAATAAAAGCGGTACAGTCGTTGTGGAGTTTGCATCACCAAACACAAATAAACCACTGCACCTCGGACACCTTCGTAACATGTCAATCGGAGAAAGCGTTTCAAGACTACTGACGTTTTGCGGTTTCAATGTTGTGCGCACATCAATTAATAACGATCGCGGTGTTCACATTTGTAAATCAATGCTTGCTTATAAGGAGTTTGGCAACAACACGACTCCCGAATCTCTCAATAAAAAATCTGATCATTTTGTTGGAGATTATTATGTTGCGTTCAGCAAAAAAGCTGCCGATGATGAATCGTGGAATGAACGGGCACAGGAGATGCTGCGGCTTTGGGAGGCAGGTGATGAACCCACTGTTGCACTCTGGAAAGTAATGAACACGTGGGCACTTGACGGATTCAGAGATACCTACAAGCTTTTCGGGATTAAATTTGATAAAGAATACTACGAAAGTCAAATTTACAAATTCGGAAAAGAGATCATTCTTGAAGGACTTGAGAAGGGAATTTTTACAAAACGTGCTGATGGTGCGGTGATTGTCAATCTTGAGGACGAAAAGCTTGGAGAGAAAGTACTGCTGAGGCCTGATGGCACATCGGTGTATATTGTACAGGATATTTTCCTTGCAGTTCTTAAAAACAAGGAGTACAACTACGATCGGTCGCTCTATGTTGTCGGTAATGAACAGGAGTACCATTTCCAGGTTCTTATTGCAATATTCCGCAAACTGGGGTATCCGATTGCCGACAAAATAAAACATCTTTCATACGGAATGGTAGAACTCCCGGAAGGTCGGATGAAATCCCGTGAAGGAACTGTTGTCGATGCTGATGATCTCGTTAAAGAAACACAGTCACTTGCTTCAGAGGAACTGAAAGAACGCTATACATTAACACAGGAAGAAATGAGTGACCGCAGCCTCAAAATAGCACTGTCAGCAATCAAGTATACACTCCTGCGGATTGACATCCTGAAGAACATGATGTTTGATCCGAAGAAGGCAATCAGTTTTGAAGGCGATACCGGGCCCTACCTGCTTTACAGTTATGCACGGGCAAGTTCGATCATTCGTAAATCGACATCAACAGCCCCGGTTTCGATCGGCTCCCTTGAAGCATCTGAAGTTAAATTAATCAAAAAGCTTATTTACTTTACTTCATCAGTGAATTTTGCATATGAGAAACTTTCACCATCCGTAATAGCAAACTATGCATTTGAACTTGCACAATGTTTCAATGAATTCTACCATGGCTGTAAAGTAATCGGCTCAAATGAGGAATCATTTCGCATTCAACTTGTCAAGGCTTTCCGGAGCGTTCTTGGCAACTGCCTGTGGATACTGGGTATTGATTCGATTGAAGAGATGTAAACCTTGACTCAGGCCGTATCGTTATGTGAATATACGTCTTATTGTCAATCAGTATTAACAATCAACTCAAGCCTCTCCTCTCCATATGTAATGGAGAGGAGGGTGAGGTTGAGATCATTTTGCGAATGCCTGACAAATCAGTACTATTCTATCTTCCGCTGACACGTGCAATAAGCGTTGTTATTTCAGGAAAATCAGGACGACGGCGCTTTACTTCTTTGAACATTTCGAGAGCGGTAGCGTAATCACCTAATCCTTCATAGGCTTTCCCCATGTCAACCATATACTGACAATTTTCAGGGTCCCCCCCCATTGCCTTGCCAAAGTATTCTACTGCAGCAGCGTAATCCTTTGTACGCAATGAATACCGCCCAAGTGCAGCCTGCATTTCCGTATTGTCAGGTGGCAGCGTTGCAAATGCAGCTTCCCATGCTGTGAATGCGGCATCCATCTGTCCCTGCGATTCAAGAAGTTCTCCTTTCGCAAGGGAGACCCACCCGCTTTTGTCTGTTGCCACACGCGAAAGTACGTTGTTATATGCATCAAGCTGCCCTGTTATAATGTAACTGTGAAGAATCCTGTACCATGCTTCCATGTTCTGGGGACGTTTCTGAATCACCGCTTCCCAGGCATTACGAGCCTGTGCTTCTCTGCCGAGTAACGAAAAGATGTGCCCGATTTTCATTGCAACAGTTTCAGAGAAACCAACCATCGAATTTGCAGCCTGATAATTTTTCACCGATTCATCAAAGTTACCATTCTCGTAGTATAGATCTCCAAGAAAAAAGTAACACTGACCACAGCTGTTATCAACCTGTACTGCCCGTTCAAGCATCTTGATCGCGATATCAGTGTTACCGGTCGCTTTCATGACAAAACCGGACCATTTTAAAATTTCCGGATCACGTGTATCTGGCACTGCAATGCTTTTAACATACGGAACTGCATCAGCTGATTTATTTGTCCTGTAAAGTGCCTGAACAAGGAGCGTTTTGCTTTTAACATCAGGTTTAGTCTTTACAGATCGGGTAAGATACGTAACTGCGTCAGCAGGCTTGTTGGATGCAAGCAGCATTTCACCGAGTTTTTGTGTTGCATCAGGGTGTGATGGTGCAAGATCTAGGGTTTGTCTGAGATAATCCATTGCTTTAACCGTGTCCCTGCGTGAATCAAAATAGAGATACACCTGGTAGTAAACATCAGGATTCTTTGAATCACATCCAAGAGCGCTGCGAAGCTGCCCACCAACAAGTTCCTGTTTATTCATACGCGCGTAGATATCCGCCAGTTTCAGATGAATATCAATCTGACATCGTTTAAGCATTGTTGCCTCTTCGTAAACATTTGCGGCATCAGCAAATTGTGCATCAGCATACAGCATATCTCCAAGCTGCTTGCGTACTTCAAAGTTGGTTTTATCAACTGCACTAAGGTTCTGTAACGCTTTTATCACCGATGTTTTATCTCCGCTGGTACTGTAACACGTTGCCAAAAGTGTAATAACCTCTTTGTCATTCTTTTGATACTCAAGTGCCTTTTCAAGATGCGGAACGGCTTTCGCCTGATCACCAAGTTTCAGTAGTGATATACCCAGCATCTTACGAACTGTAAAATTATCAGATTTTGAACGTAATGCATTTGTAAATGCATCGGCTGCATTTTTGTAATCTTTGTTATTATATGCATACTTACCAAATTCGTTAAGCGCAGTAGTATCGTTTTCTGATACTTTCAGATATTTTGTAAATCCCTCTGTTGCAGCAGCCTGATTGTTTAACATCACACCAGAGCGGCCGACTATAAGATTCAGTTCAACCGGGGCGTTTGTAAATGTCAATGCCTTTCGTGCCTGCACAATCGCATTGGTATAGTCCTTCGTTTTAAAGTAAAGCTCTGCAAGTTTCCCGCTGATTATACCATCCTTATTAAATGTCTTTGATAGAATTTCATAATGCCCAATCGCATTTTTATACTGCTTTAATTCCACAAGAATTTCACCAAGCCGGACACCATATTTTTGATGATTACCGGTTAGTGTTGCATATTTCTTATACATAACTGCAGCCTGATCAGGTGCTCCATTTTTGTCATGAGCAACAGCACTTAATTCCGCAGCCCACACCGATGATGGCTGTTTTTGAACCATTGCAGATGTATAGGGTATCACCTTTTTGTATTGCTGTGTATTACTGAATGATTCTGCAAGAATACGCAACATAAGCGTGTCGAGTTTCACCACCGGAATGGTACCAGCGACATCAATAACAGCCCCGTAATTTTTCGACCGGTGTTCAAGACGCGCCAACTGCATTGATATTTCAGCACTGGCAGTATTCTTTTTCAGAAATGCTATGCATACAGCTTTTGCCTTGTCGTAAGCACCGTTTTTTTCAAACATTGCAGCAGCACTAATCGCCCGGTCTTTATACTTAACGCTATTGAGATCAAACAGTTTGAAATTTACATCCGCTGCGGCACTGTCTTTTTTTAATGTGACAAGCATTGCACCAAGCTCTATCAGTGCCTGTTCATTTGATGGATCAATCGATACACACTTCTCAAACGCAATTGCCGCATCTTTTGTTGCATTAAGTCCCTTGAATCCAAGTCCAAGACGATAATACAGATCCGGTTCAGCATTTCCAAGTGCTGCAGCCTTTTTTACATACACTGATGCACCGGGAGCATCTTTTAACTGAAGGGAAATAATTGCCAATCTATAAAGCGCGGATACATCTTTCGGATCTTTTGCGACTATTGCTGCATAAGCATTTTTACTGTCCTGCCACAATGATGACTCAAACGAAATCTCAGCGATCTTTTTAAGCACTGAAACGTCAGATTTATTTGATGTATATTCCTTTTTGTAATATTCGTAACTCTTGACCTTGTCACCCTGCCCATAGTACTTGTCTGCAATAGCAAGATATGCACCAGGAATGGTAACCTTCTGTAATGCTAGTTCGTCAAGCAATTTCACGGCAGCATCTGTATCAGCTAGTGCAAGCTGTATTTTTGCAAGACCGATTTTGCATTCGGTCTTATTACTGAGAGAGGGCAGTGCCTTATTGAGCAGCGGCAAAGCCTTCACATATTGCTTTGTATCAACATAGAGTAAACCAAGTGCAAGCATTACCTGAGGATCAGTAACGCCATCTCCCCTGTTGGCGACTTCAAGATGTCCCATCGCCTTATCATTTTCCTTGCGCGCATATTCGAGCATACCAAGTTCGCGGTTTAATACCGGATGCTGAGGATAGCGTGGCTCCATCTTTTTTAAGAGATCAAGTGCCTTCTGTGCATTTCCACTCGCCTTGTATGCCTGTGCTGCATTAATTGCCAGCTCTATGTTTTCCGGAGCAACAAGTAACGCCTTGTCATAGTATTTTGATGCCTCGACGAACGATTTACTCGACAAATACAAATCACCCAGAGATGCAAGCGGAGCAGGATTCTTACTGTCAAGCTGTGTAGCGCGGACAAACGCTTTAATTGCTCCATCCCTGTTTTTCTGAATTATAAGACTGCGCCCAAGCTCAACAAATATCGCTGCCGTCGGTTTGTGAGCCTTGAGAAACCGGTTACATGCGTTACTGGCATCTACCCCCCGTCCCTCATCGTTGCATTTACGTGCATAATTTAAGAGTGCGATTGCGTTATCCGGATCAACCGACAAAATCTGCTTGAAAATATTCTCTGCCTCGGTCGTCTTTTTCAGAGCCTGGGCAACAAGTGCTTTCTCAACGAGAAGATCTGCTTTACGAATGCCACGCTGCTCTGCCCGGGAAATCACAATCTGAGCATTATCAAACCTTCCTGCTTTACGGTTAGCACGAATTAATGGTACATATGCATCAAGATACTCAGGAAACGTCTCATTGACAACCTTAAACGCCTCTATTGCATCGACATTGAGTCCTGCATTTTCAAAAATAAAACCTCCATACCAAAAAGCAAGAAGCATGGATCGATCTTTCGAACAGATCATCCTGAAATTATCAACAGTCTGAGCATTATCGGGTGTTGATGAAAATCTGGAATTAAACAGATACTCGCCAATGATCTTCATATTTTTAATGTCTTCACTAATGATCGGGAAACGCAGAAACCTTGCCAATTCAGGCCCCGGGGTGATTTTGAGCGATTTTAACAAGTCACCAATGATACCATCAATCTCCGTACCGATTTTTTCAACATTAAATGAACGTTCAATGGTTGCAAAGGTGTTACCATCTGCTACCGTAACGACTTCAAGATAATACTGGATATTGCGGCCACTTGAAAATTCATACTTGGCTTTTCCCATATATTTAACCTTGAGTTTCTTTGCCACATCAAAATACTCACGTTCTGTAGGGGGGGCGGCAATGGATCCAAAACCGGGAATGTTCGAGTACACATCACTTGACATAACAAGATTAAGCTGCGAAATCTGTGAACATTTGAACTCAAGTGCATTGTCAAGCAGCATACCAAACCATCGTTCTTTTCCACTGCTTGATATATCACTTGTCCCACCAAACATGAACGAAGGAGCACTGGTAGACACAACCTCAGCTTTTACCTGTGTGGATTGTGGAGTTTTAGCAGGAGTTTTAACTGGAGCTTTTGATTTAGTAGTCACAGCTGCTGGTTTTGCAGTAACCTTTGATGGTACTTTTTTAGGTACTGCTTTTTTTTGAACCTGCGCATCAATAGCACCTATCTGGAAAAAAAATAAAATAGCAAGCGTAATCAGGATTCGCATGAGTCTGCCTTTCTGTAAAGATCGCTGATTAAAGAGTTATCATGCATTTTTTAGCACTATTAATTGTATAATAACAGGTATACAAAGCGCAACACTCTATTTAATATATACGAAGTAACGTGCGGGTAGGAAATTTTTTTAAGGATTACCTGACAGACAGCTGCGATTCCAGCTTTTAACAGCAATTTACCCATACAAAACATCACAGAGTATCTCACGCGGGTTTCAAGTAATAATTACAATGCCGCAGCCGGAATAATTGTGTGTGATACGATGATGATAGTACATAGCGGGGCAAAAAAGTATTGACAATTGTTTGCGACAAAATTAACAAGGGCAATGAACCCTGTGATGGTCCATTGCCCTCAAATACAAAGTAAATTGCAACATATTGACAGATAAAGTACCTGTCGAAAAACGTTACCTGAGCAGTGACAGAACGTTTTGCGATGTCTGGTTAGCCTGCGCAAGCATCGCCGTACCTGATTGCATAAGAATCTGGTTCTTTGTAAAGGTTGCAGATTCATTTGCAAAATCAACATCACGGATAAGCGCTTCTGCAGCCTGCTGGTTTGTGTTGGACACGGTCAGGTTGTTGATAGCATGTTCAAGACGGTTTACAAATGCTCCCATATTGGAACGCATCATGTTCACACTGTCAATAGACTCATCAATGCTATTCAACGCAGCAACTGCAGCTGTCTGTGATGAAAGAGATGTCGTTGTAAGAGCATCACCACCTCCGGTACCGGCACCAAGGCGTACTGTTGTCAAGGTATCAATCGAAATTGTAATGCTGTCAAATCCATATGCACTGTTCGCATCAATCCAGAGTGCAGAACCTGTACTACCAGCTGCTCCACCAATGCCAAAACGTTCATTAGCGGTTGCACCCGATGATGAAATCAGTTTCATACCGTTATAGTTGGTCACTTCAGCGATACGATCGATTTCTGTCTTGAGCTGACTGTATTCCTGATTGGTATAGGCACGTTCTGTTGATGTAAGCGTATCGTTAGCGGATTGAACTGCCAGTTCGCGCATTCTTTGAAGAATATCAGAGACCTCATTCGCTGCTCCTTCAGCGATGGTTATTGCAGCAATACCATCCTGAGCGTTACGCATTGCCTGATTTGTACCCTTAACCTGCGTACGCAGGTTTTCAGAAACACCAAGCCCTGCTGCATCATCGGATGCACGGTTAATACGGAGACCTGTCGACAAACGCTCAAGCGAAGTCTTCATGTCACGATTAACTTTGTAGAGAGAACCCTGGGTGGTCATTGATGAAATGTTATGGACTATACGCATAGAAACCTCCATGTTATGAATGATACCCTGCGTTAAAAGATATCATCCGTTTGTGAATTCGTGATGACATCCTTGCCATCACATTGTTATTTATCCTTTTACACTTTTTTAGAGACCCTCTGGCGGGCCCGTTTATGAAATATATCGGCCCGATAGGTTTAGCGCTTTAATACTTTCGTCTGTGTTTAATAAAAAAATATGCACGATTAAATCACACAGATGATTATGACTCAGAGCTAACACTATAGTTGGCAGATGTGGTTTCAGTAGAAAAAATCCCCCGCTGGAAGCTCCCTCCTTAATAAGGGATAATGGGGGGATCTCCTTGTTCTCGTTTACTTTTTTTGTTTATGTACTGGAACTGGCAGAATTATGTTGCCTATGGGAATCATGATGCGGAATGGCGTATAACCAACGTTATTTCCATACACTGTTAATTATTGTTTCCAGCCTTTTTGATACCGTGTGTTCATCAAGAATACGGGTTCGGGCTTTATTGCTGATATTTTTTCTATCAGATTCATGAGTACGATAGTGACTGATCAGATCTTTTAGTTCGTCGATAGCATTGTATACAACAACTTCATCTTTGTCAAACAGTTTAAAAACATCTGGCTGATTATCGGTGATTACAAATCCGCCACAAGCAGGAATATCGAAAACACGTTGATTTACGGCTGAACGCATTTGACAACTGGTACTGTTGATATTTATAGTTATATCTCTATAAACAGAGGCGAGACCTGTACGGTAATCAACGCTTGGATGAACCGTAATACCATTTCCAAACAACAATCTCCAACCCTCAGGATCACCAAAAAGTTCAATTCCATATGCAAGCAGCTGTCCGATCAGGTCCCTGCGTTTCAACATGCTGGCAGTATGAATGATATACGATTTAAACCAGGTCTGATTACGGATGTCATTATAGGGATACTGAAACCCAAGATCTGCACAGAGGGTTCTAATCATTTTATCAAAATCAGTCTCTTTATTGATAAGCATTCTCCTTGCTGCTTCACGTACAAGAAGTTCCAATTCCTGCTTCCACATAAATTTTAACTTCACATTTTCGAGAAACTCCCCCCCCATTGCGCTTCCAACAAATCCGAGCTCTGTTTTTTTTCGCGATGACTCGCACAGTGTAAATATGTCAGGATCTGTTGCGAGCGGAAGGTAAGCAACTGATCCGAACCGTTTTTTCATTAACAATTCAAGGTAGCTTCGTTCCCAGCAAAATGCATGAATATTCGAATCAATGTAGTTTTCATACTGTAACAGTATCGGGGAAGGATCATCGACAAACCAGACTGCAACAGGAACTCCGAAACGTCGTGCATATTCAAGACATATACCCTCACTGTCAATACCGAGCATATTAACAGACAGTATCATTTCCGGACGATCCAGTTGTATCATCCTGTTTATTTCAGATTCGTATTGTGTTAATTCTGTTATTTGATCAGCATGTATCACCGATGCTTTACAATGTAATTTGTCACACGCGTCAGCAAGTTCCTTCTGAAGAAAAAACCTGCCACCCAAAAGAAGTATTTGTCGATTCCTATGCTTTGTTTTACCCCTGGAAAGAATCTGGTTTAGAAAATAATCGTAGAATTGTTTATTTGCCCTGAATGATACCGGGTGGCGAATTATCTGAACAGATCCTTCAACTTTTGTAAACTCCATGATCGTTGTTTTGAAGTCAGATGACTTTGATGTAATTACTCCTATACTGTTACAATCCTTTACTACTTCGCTGCGACAAAGATCAGCAAACTCATTAAAGTATTCAAGCAATAATACATTTTTACTCCTGATCCGGTCAATAATACCATATAAATGATACCCGATACCGGTTCCTGCGAGGATTATGGAGTCACCCCAGATTTCAAGATCCTTAAAGTATTGGGCCTCAATTTCAGGTTTCACAAGAGAATGAACATGCAGCGCATTATTTGACAAATCATACAATCGAGCTGACAGATATCCTGATTGTGCATTAAAGAATTCAACAGTATAATCAGATTTTGTAAACATTTCTATAGCCGTATACCAATGCTTAGGGGTATAATAATATGATCATTACACAAGTGTATACTTTATGTACTGATTTTGCAAGCAGTATATTCTTTACAAAAGGATTAATTATGCAAAGCAAAAAGGCTGACCTTCATGAACAGATTAAGAAAATTGCACAGGAAGCCCGTTGTGGTGATTATGGTCAGGCAGCATCCGATATCAATATATTTCTTCAGCTGCTGCAGTGTGAGCTTTCCAAAGGATATATCCGGTCGGATGACTTATCAAAAGTAACCTACTCTCTTGAAACACTTATGGAGATGCAGAAGAAGGATGACTGGGTAGCGCTTGCCGATATTCTTGAATATGAATTTTCCGACATTATAAGCAGATGGTAATAAAAGTCATAATGTACTCATATTTTTCACCAGGACATAGAATGGACCTCTCTCAGAAATCGAATACAAAACCATTATCAACCCGATTGAGTTTACAGTTGCCATCAATTCTTCTCATTGAAGACGATATTTCAATGCGTTCAATGATGATTGATTTTTTTACGCAAAAAAATTCACCCTCAGTGCAGCATCAAATGGTTCTGAAGCATTAAAACTAATCCAGGGAAAACGTTTTGATCTGGTAATTACAGACATTATCATGGATAATCAGGATGGTCTTGAGGTAATCAGAGTTATCAAGAACAGTTATCCTGAAATCAAGGTAATAGCAATTTCCGGCGGCGGAAAACTTTCAGCTGAAATTTATCTTAAAATTGCAAGTCTCCTTGGTGCAATTTCAATTTTCCAAAAACCATTCTCAATGAATGATTTGTTCAATGAAATTGGCAACATTTTTCATTGACCCGCATATAGTTATTGCCTTTGCTAATGGACAATGCTATTTTTTGGAAACCTTTTTGTGCCCCCGTAGCTCAGTAGGATAGAGCACAGGTTTCCTAAACCTGGTGTCGCACGTTCGATTCGTGTCGGGGGTAATTTATTTTTTGCGCTCTAACTGCCATAAATGCTGGAGATTGGGTGCCTTTTGTTTCTGGAGATTTCACTCTGCTTATCCTTCGATTTCCTACCGAAATAGCACGACTGTTTACTATTAAAAGCCTTAGTCCTTGTGGGTTTACAAACATGCAATTTTATCCAGGAAAAGCATTTTTTCTGTGGTTTTTTGATAGCGGGTTTCCACGGCGTTCAGTTACTCAATATTCCATCCAGATCAGCAGGGTAAAACAAAACGACACTATCCCACTACAGGTAAAATTATTATTTGGTAATTTTCTGAATAGATACAATAAATGCAGGAATATGCAGTTCAATAATACTCCATATTTCCTCTGCGTCAACGCCGAAGTAATCATGAGCGATAATATTGCGAAGTCCCTTTATGCTTTTCCAATCGATTGTACTGTATTTCAGTTTAAACTCATCTGAAATACGGTCAACCATCTCTCCAATAACGATAAAATTCATGCAGACGGCATCAAAGCTTTTCTGATCGTTAAAGAAGTCGTCGGCATTTGAAAACGGCCGAGAAAAATCGATGATCTTTTCTGCGGCATCAAGAATTCCCCGAAGGGAAAGGTGGTTCTTTTCTTCAGACAAAAATTGCCTCCTTGAGTATCACATCGCGGGCATACGGTCGCAGATATTTCTCCCGTGCGAGATCAACCCCTCGGTTGAAACGTGAAGCGATAAACTCGCGGAAACTGTTTTTCAGAAGGTACACATCAGTATCGGGAGCATCGAGTTCAATTATCAGATCAATATCGCTTTGAGCAGTCTGCTCACTTCGTGCAAAGGAACCGAACAGACCGATCTTCACGATATGAAACTGCTTTCTGAATAATTCACGATTGGCTCTTAAAAACTCCAGAATATCCTCTCGTGTTTCCATGTTTCCTCGTCCTTTGAAGTATAGCAGCAATTATACAATTTGTTGTTCTGTCATACATTAAAATACATGTTTTTTATCCTGACCAGGCAAATTAAACAGATCCTTTGCACCAGCCAAAAGACACTATGAAATAAACTGTCACAGGCAGGTTTCCTGGACCTGGTGTCGTACGTTCAAAAAGCAGTCCTGAATCACCGGCCTTACTTTACACTTTGCAAACCGATTGTTTTATTGACAGTTTTTGTATTCTGAACTGATGCAGTTACTTTTCCGTTAAGCAAGGTTGAATAATTCGTAACCGTTTGCTGTTTCGTTAGAATACGTTGTCTCCTGTATTCCTGACGGATAGCAGTTGGTGAGGCATATACCCTTACATAATCAACTTCCATACGTACCGGAAAAACCGTTGATCCATCCGGATTTCCAGGCCAGTTACCGCCAACAGCAAGATTCATGATCAGATAAAACCGTTTATCAAACGGCTGCTTATGGGGCTTTACAGAATAGCGTATCGAATCTACATACCAGGAGATTCCTTCCGTGTCCCATTCGATTGCAAAAGTGTGAAAATCATCAGAAAAATCACCTTTAGGCAATGTATACGTCTCTGTGCTGCTTTGATTATCCGGCCAGGCCCCGCCGAAATGAATTGTACCATATATTTTTGCCGGTTCATGGCCCAGAAGTTCCATAATATCTATCTCTCCGCTTGCTGCCCATCCACCGTAAAAATTATCAGTCGGAAGCATCCAGATTGCCGGCCAGATACCTTTACCTTTAGGTAATTTTGCCCGTATTTCAAATCTGCCATAGGTCCAGTCACCCTTTAATTTTGTTTGTATCCGCGCTGATGTATAGGCACTGCCCTGATACGATTCCTTAATTGCGTCAATACATAGCTTACCATTGACAATAGATACGTTCGCCGGATTGGATGTATAATATTGAAGTTCATTATTACCCCAGCCGGTCAATGCCGGTGCACCGGTACCCAGATCAAATGACCACCTGGTTGTATCAATTGACGAGCCTGAAAATTCATCATTCCAGACCATCGTATCACCCGAAACGCCAGTAAACCCGAAGCATAGCATCAGACAAACCATACCATAATGGAGTATTTTTCTTCCACAAAGAGAACTAATCATAAAGTAACTCCTGATAATTCCGGGAAAATCTGTACTGTATTTCCCCTGCTAAAAACATATACACTTTAAAGAATGCATTTCAATACACAAGTGTCAAATTACCTTCTGTATTTTAAGACACATCAAAAAGGTAGATCAATCGGTATCATACAGGATTAATATACACTATAAAAATAATGGTATGACCATAAGCCATACCATTGTAAAAATATATCCGGAATTTTATTTATCTGGCGAGTTTTGATGCAATTGTAGCTACATGTTTTCCAAGAAACCGCGCACCATTAAGGTCAGCCTCAGATGGTTGGCGCTCTCCTGTACCACCGGCAATTGTTGATGCCCCATACGGTGAATTGCCTTTTATCTCATCAAGACCCATCTGCCCCTGATAGGAGTATGGCAGACCTACATAGATAAATCCGTGGTGTAACAGCGGGGGTATAAATGTTAAGATTGTCGACTCCTGTCCCCCATGCTGTGTTGCCGATGAAACAAATACACTTGCGACTTTTCCTATAAGTTTACCCGCTGCCCAGAGTCCGCCGGTAGCATCAAGGAATGATTTCATCTGGCCAGCCATATTACCGAAACGAGTCGGTGTTCCAAAAATGATTGCATCATACTCTGTTAACTCTTCAACAGTCGCAACAGGGTCCTGCCTATAATACTTGCGTGCCTCAGTTACACCCATTTTTTCAAGTACTGAATCCGGCAGAGTTTCCGGAACAACCTTTAATACAACTTCTGCACCGCTGACTTGCTTTACACCATCTGCAACCGCTTCCGCCATTTTGAAAATGTGTCCATACGATGAGTAATATAAAACGAGCACTTTCATTATGAACCTCCTTAAAATTGTGAAGTAATATATACAGCAAAACCCAGGCCATAAAAATCGAATATAATTCTGTCCCTGTACGGTATCATTGTTTTCCCAGCACCCAATCAAGAACAACATCAGCTTCTTTTGCTGCTGCGATCATGACACATGGTGCATACGGTTTATAGTGTGCACCGACTTCAGAAATACTGTCACCGACAAGGTAAAAATTGTTACGTATCTTTCTTGTAATAATCCGATCAGATTGTCCATACCCCCCAAGACCGCTTGCACTGACAACAAGTTTATCTTCTGTCAAAAACTCATTAACAATCATCGCTTTACTTTCTGCATTATCAAATGCCTCAATAATGCAATTACAGGAACCGAAAATTTCGTGAGCATTCGCAACGGTTACTCTTTCTTTGTAAATTTCACAGGTGACATCAGGATTTATAGCAATAAGAATTTTCCTGAGACATTCGACTTTTGGCTTGTCAATATCAGAAGCAAGGTATTGCTGTCGGTTTAAATTTGACAGCGATACAACATCAAAATCTGCAATAGTAAAATTGTCAAATCCACACCGTACAAGCGCAAGTGCACAATTTGAGCCAAGCCCTCCGGCTCCGGCAATGCCGATTTTTGTACTTTTAAGTTTTCGTATCTGCTCTTCTGAATAATAGAAACAGTTAACTTTCGAAAATTGAAACATCATAACTATCCTGTTTAATCTGTTTGTCGTTACTTTTTAAAAATACTATTCTGCACAAAGAAGTTATACAATTAGAATTATAATTCTATTATTACAATTTTTCATTTATTGGAATTAGTTATATTAAGGACAGTTTTATTATTTTCGTCTCAATTTTTTTTATGTCAAATCGAATATTTTGCACTCTTTAAGCTGGTAATTCAAAAACACTTAACAAAACGACTCTATAATATGCAAAAACACATAATTCATGTTTCCATGTTCCTTTTTATAGTACAATTGTTTCTCAGTTCTTCCAACGCAGATACATCTGATACCATCACAACAACAATTCAGGAAACCGACACAATTTCAACCGTTGACAGTGAGCTCCAGAAAATGCCTGAGCTTAAAAAATTTGTAAATGCTCAATACCCGGATTCGTTACTGACTAAAAACATTCAGGGCACAGTCACGCTTGAACTGCTGGTGAACGACAGCGGCCATGTTGACAGTGCCCACATAATACAAAGTTTACATCCAGCTCTTGATTCTCTTGCATGCAGTGCAGCTCTTAAATTTATTTTTTCTCCGGGAATTGCAGAAGACAAACCGGTACCTGTATATCTCACCTATAATTATAATTTCTCTATAGATCAATTGACAGACAGTATTCGTGAATATATATCGATAAAAGGCAGAGTACTTGAAAAAGGTACACGCCTCCCCCTTTCCGATGTGATGGTAGTAATCTCTTTTGAGGATTCGCTCCTGAGCAATATTACAGATAGTGCCGTATCAAAAGGCAACAACTTGCCATTACAACTCTACCTCAAAAAAATCGGAACATTCAAGGGGCAGACTCTTGAAAATAACCGTCTTGTTACTGTATCCGATTCACTCGGCAATTTTTCGTTCAAATCACTGCCGTCAGAACTATGTTCGTTACGAATAATTGCACCAGGGTTTGAAACATACAACGAAGAGCTTGACATCAAGCAAAATGAAGTGATTTCAATAAACTGTTATGTAGAGCGAACATCATATAATGAATATGAGATCACCGTCTATGGAAAACAGGAAAAGAAAGAGATCACCAGCAGATCACTCCAGGCAACAGAAGCCAAGCGGATACCGGGATTCAGCGGTGATCCGGTCAAAGCAGTACAGGCACTTCCCGGTGTAGCACGCCCGCTCTTTGGAAGCACCGAAATTATTCTCAGAGGTGCAGACTGGTATGATAATAAGTACTACATTGATGGAATTGAAATTCCCTTTTTGTGGCATGAAATCGGTGCTACATGCGTTCTAAATCCTAATCTCATTGACAATGTAAACCTTTACACAGGAGGATTCAGTACGCGCTATGGTGATGCACTCGGGGGAGTCATTGATATCGCATCAAAAAAAGCGCGAAATGACAAGTGGCATGTAATAGCAGATTTCAATCTCGCAACTGCGTCACTTAAGCTTGATATTCCATTTACAAAAAAGTTACTATTTACCGGTGCAATTCGCAGAGAATACTATATGTCACTCGTCAACTTTGTTGCCAAGAATTTTATGTCAGAAGATCCCGGAATCGACATGTTTTATTGGGATTATTCATTACGGCTTGATTATCAACCCAAACCACATCATAATCTTTTTTGTGAGTTTATCAGTGCAAAAGACACAATGTATCAGACAATTGATAATGGACGAACTAAAAAAGATGATAGCTTCAATTATGGCAAGAGTTTTAAAACATTTATAACAGGATGGGATTGGAATAATAATAACGGGCTGAAAAATACGTTCAGGTACGGTCTGGCACCTACCGATGAAGCATACTCGTTCACACAATCAGAAACGTCATACAAGGGAACTGCTGACGGTTATCAGCATACATTCAGAGATGAGTTTTCATTAAATAGATTTAACCGATTTAAGCCATCGGTCGGGTTTGATCTTCACCTTAATCCATACGATCTCCATGTGTATAATAAAGGTTACTACTATCCTGATAATTCATTTGAACAACGAGACACGACATTTCGGGATACTATTGATTTCACTGACGGTTCTGTTGCCGGATATATTTCATGTGAACTGCAACCTTTGCGTAATTTAACAATTACACCTGAATATCGCCTCGATTATTATCCCGGACTTCACTATGATGGTTCTTTTGTTCCTCAGTTCTGGAACTATAAAAAAGACTATAACTGCAATTGGTCAGTTGAACCATCATTGCGATTTCTTGCACGTTATAAAATCAATGAGTTCCAAACTGTAAAGGGTTTTGCAGGATCGTTTAATAAGAGTCCGTCATTTAATGCTGATGAAAAAATTGGTAACAGGGCACTCGAGCCTGCCCGGGGGGCTCACTACTCAATCGGTTACGAGTGGCAATTGACAGATTTAATTTCTGCAGATATTCAGGGTTATATCAACCGTCAATGGGATAAGGCACTACGTGTCAATGGTGCTGACTACTTTAGTCAGACTGACGATTCAAAAGTGGAAAACAGGGGAAAAGCCCGAATGCAGGGACTTGAATTGTTTATTCGTCACAACCAGAGCAGAAAATTCTTCGGATGGCTCAGCTATTCTCTGGCATATAGTGAGCGCTATGATTATTATGAGAAAAAATGGATTGTATTTGACAGAAATATACTTAACAATCTTCAAATTGTTTCATCATTCAATCTAAAAAAGAATAAAAATATCGGCCTCCGGTTTCAATTTACAAACGGATATCCTTATACTCCTGCAAAACGGGTATTGTATTATGACAGTGAACAATTCGAATATGTACCTGAATGGGGTGAAAAAAATTCAGATCTTCATGATCCTTACCTTGGTCTTGATATCCGGTTTGAAAAGAAAATCGCATTCCGAAGGAATATTATGACTTTCTATGTCGGTTGTGACAGAATTATCCATTTCCTGCAGTTTATTAAAGATGACAACGGCAATCCAATTTATAATCCGGCAGAAATGCCAATGTATAACTACGATTACAGCAAACAAACCGGATTTGCTAATTTTCCAAGTCCGAATTTTGGCATGTCTTTTGAATTCTGATGTATTGAATATTATTACGACTTGTTAATTACGTTAAAGCTGGAGAATATAATGAATAGTAAAATACGGGGTATCTTTCATGGAGGAGTATTCCTTCTTTTTCTTACACTGTTAATTTCATGTATGGAATTTGATACTTTTGAACGCATTGAAGACAGCAGACTGAGAGTAATTGGCGTTCAACATGAACCAAAGGCTGATTTTGCTCCCGGAGATACTGTAATAACAAAAATTTTCTTTGCAGGTGATACACTTATGTCAATGGGCAATTTTTCGCTTGCCTATAAACATGAATTCGATCATAATCATACATTCCCTGATGAACGTAAAATCAGCGTCCTTGACACAACACTCTGGTTTCCCGATTCTGCGCAGTTCAGATTTGTAATCCCGACGGATGTATTCCGGAAGGAACACTTTTTTGGAACATCAGATACTTCATTAGTCAATGAATTGGTTACATTGGTTAATACGCATACTGATCCGGAAAGCGTTATCCTTGCCAATCAATCAAATGGAACATACTTGAAGTATTACGATTTATTGAGTCAGCTCTATGCACGACCAAACATTTTTTTCCATGCACAATCAATTCATGGTGCTGATCTGAAAATTAAAACAGATTTTATTATACGTTATAACTCTAAATTTTCATCACTGTTTCCAGTAAACACCAATCCATCCATTAAATGGATTGGCATTTACAAGGTAAAGGACGGAATAAGCAGCACCTTCCATCCAAGTAATCCTGACTATAACGGAAAATTTGAACTTTTTTATTTATATAATGAGATTGCTCCTGAAAAACAGACAGATACAATTTTTATTGAAAAGAATTATTCTTATTTTATTTCATCCAATTCACAAGTAGATTTTTCTGTACAACCTAACGGTGATACTCTGATAGATACAGTCTGCGATTTTGTTAAAATTGATACATTGTCAATACCGGAGTCCTTTAACTATAAATATTTTTTCCAGAATCTTGATAAAACTAATGAGGAACCGGATTCGTTACTTATGATTGATGATAATAATTCCAGTATGGTAAAACTGAATCCCCCTGTCTTTACAAGCATGAAACATTTCAAAATCTGGCTTGTTCTATACGATAGTTTTGATACCGAGTGGAGCCGGCCGAGAGGCTGTGATATTCAATCTGTAAATGGGGTATTTAAGTATGGTGATGGATATGGAAGAAAATGAAGGTTGAAGAGCCTGCTTCGTGATTCGATATCGTACTCGTTATTTAAACAGAATTATTCTTTTCCTGGAATAGCGATCCAGAAGATCGTACCTTTTGTTTGTGATGATTCAAAGCCAATTTTACATTTTAGTATTTTCTCACCGAGAAATTTCATGGAATAGGTACCAACTCCCCGTCCGATCTCATCTTTTGTACTAAAATGCCTCTGAAATATTCGCATTTGAATATCTTCAGGAATGTAGCATTTATTCCATACCTTTATTTTTGTCACATCATCAAGTTCATCAACCAGGAGCCTTACTGTATCTCCATCCTGTGATGCCTCAAATGCATTCTTGAGCATGTTGACTACTATTCTGTAAAGAATTGTATAATCAGTGATAACAGTAATAGTATCGCCATGATCTACTGTGAGTATTTTGTTTTTTGCGACAGGATGAACGCTGAACATCAGCTGCAGTTCATCAACGAAATCTGCCATCTTTACCCTGGTTTCAACAATCTGATACAACTCTGCTTTATTTTCCAACAATGTTTTCTGTATCTGTATTTCATCGGCGATCTGCTTAGTCATCTTGAACAGATCTTTTAATTTGGTATCATTGGGTTTATCAAACAACAACAAATCAATGGTTCCAAGAAGTCCTCCTATCGTGTTGTTTATATCATGGAAGAACATTCGTTCCATTGATGTCAATGTATTGAGCACCGTCATGTCCTGAATGAACAAAAGAACAAACTTTATCGATTCAATCGTAACAGGAACAGCCCGTATTTTAAAGCAGATATCGCTCTTTAAATTATCATTTGTTACTGAAGCGCTGCATATTTTTTCAACAGAACTATCAGTACCAAGACTTGTTACTATAGCTATTGCAGCTCCGCATGTTGCACAATGTTTTGTTGTTCCACAACCATTTGGTTGTTCACTGGCATGTTCACAATGAATTATCTCACCCGGTTTTAATCCAAATACATCAAACGAGGTTTTCCACCCGAATGATTTTACAAGATCATCATTGACAGCGACAACTTGCCGGTGCTCATCAATTATTGCAAGCATTCCGGAAAGTGACTTGATAAGATTCACAACAAATTGATTGTTGTTGATTACAGTAATTTTTTCACGTAATTCATTTGATGTAGACTTATCCGGTGATGCAAAAAAAGTTTCCATGAGTTACCCAAGCTTTCATTTGGTGGATCGTTGTTCCCATATGAATTATTTGCTCTGTATCCCATTTATGAATGCTTATTCAATCGAGCGTTTTATTCATGTATATATCACTTATACATTATTATTCAGTCGGATTCAAGTCTTTATAGACAATGAAGAGGTGTTTATTATTCGGGTGTGTTTTATGGTCAGGAATGCAATTTTTCAACGACAATTATCATTCACCCGCCGCTCCTAAAAATGGTTACTGATTACAGCTTAAACTGTGCCAGACCCGGGAAGAGCCTTATAATTTTTCTATCCAATATTAAGAATTATCACTCCTCTACACACATACGGTATTTTATATCCCACGTTCTGACACATCCTGCTCAGTGGTAGTATCTTAGGAATCCTGGATCAATCCTGATGCAAAAATCCGGGGTTAAAAATATCCATCGCTTAATTCATAATTTTTATTTTTTCCAAATAAAATATTGAATTTCAACTTATAAAACAGTTACAATAAACAATTATTATCGTGATTATCATTGCTGATATCATTTTCTATTGTCAATTTTAACTGATAATTAAATCTAACTCATTACACTGGCAGCACGTTACGGGGGTTGTATGATTCTTAAAAAATTTTTTATTTGTCTGGCAACATACACATCAATTGCAATACTTCCGATTGTAAGCTTTTGCTCACTTGACAAATCAGAGCATATCAATACTCCGGAAAGCACTCCCCCGGTTATTACACTTAGTCAACCACTTAACGGTGTTACTACATCAGTAGACGATACTGTTCAGCAATACAGGCTGCGGGGTACAATCACATTATCGTCAGATGTAACGCTCAGTGCATTTTCAATAAATGGAACGAGTTATATTGACAGTGTCTCAACATCTCCGAAAGAATTCGCTGTAACATTTTCCTTAGTTGAAGATACAACCCAATATGTTCTTAATGCTACCGACAATAAAAATAAAACTGGTGCTGACACCGTAACTATTATCCGGAGTAAGTCTGTCATTACTCAAAATGAGGGCAATTCTTAATGGTACAATGTATCGGCCATCAACTGCATCAACTGCAAAACGGCTCGCGAAACTGTCTGTCGCAACCAATGCTGCAGGTCAGCAGGCACAAACTGCTGCTGTAATGCCACTCAGTGGAGCGGATATCTTACTGTATGATGCCGATTCTATAGGCACATCCTCTGTAGCATCAGTAAAAACTGATTCGCTGGGAAGATGGAAAGCAATTGTAAAACCTGGAAATTATTTTATCTTTGCAGTCTGGTTTGATCAGCAGAATCTTGAGCTGATTACCGCATCAATTGAGAATGTCAAGGCAACCGCAGGAAAGGCAGATACAACCGCAGAGAAAATTGCACTAAAGGATGATATTGCGCCACTCCTTATCTCTGTACTTGACGCAGAGGCTGCAGATGATAAAAATACATTTCTTTGCAACAATCTCGCATCAGGTCTGCCTGTAGTGCTGACATTTTCCGAACCGATGAACAGACTTTCAGCTGGTGATGACTCAACAGGAATACTTCTTGGTGAAATCAATCCGTCTGATGAAAATGTTGCTGTAATAAACAAGATTCCGGTTAACAAATTATGGAGTGCAACAGGAAAGGAACTGCGCCTTATCCCAACAACACCATTAACCGTTGGAAAATATTACAAAGTTACGATTCCCTCTACGATAAAGGATCTTGCTCTAAACAAAATTGGAAATACATATTATGGTATTTTCAGTGCAGTTGCTCAAACAGAATTACTTCCTTTTGATGTCAAAGGGGCTACCGTAAAAAGCGGTGATACAATTGCACCTTCAAGAACTATTGAAATTGCATTCAGCAGACCTGTTGATGGACTTTCTTTAAGAAAAAACACAACGCTTATTCCTTCCCAGAATTTTTTCTTTGAAGCAAAAGGGAACCTTGCTCGCTTGTGTTTTCCTGCCGATTCCGGATTGATTAACAACACTACCTATACACTCACCATTGACAGCAAAACAAAAGATCTTCTCGGCGATACGCTGAAAAGCTCATTTACATTGACGTTTGAAACAGTCGCGCAGATTGATACATCAAATTCATCCGGAAGTATCAAGGCAAAAGCAATTGCATTTGTGAGCTCAACGCTTGAGGCATATATGGCAATGGATATAGAACGATTTGCACAAAGTTTTCATCCACAGCTTGAAGTAATTGATATTTACAAACAGGATACAGTTGAAAAAACAGAGAAGAAAAATCTTGAATCATTCCTGCAAAATATGCGTAATGATGCAGCAATGCAGAAACGTATGGCAATAGAAGGGGTATTCTTCCCTAAAATCTACCGTAAAGTACTTAATAATGATACCGTTGATTTTAGAAAATTAATTGCGAAATCTGGTATTGGCACTGCTCCTGCCGGTTCATACTGTTTTATTCAGGATGTTGGAAATGCAGGATTTGTTCAACCACGTATACTTGATATCACTGGTACAGATATATCATCAAAGGTAACAATGCGTGGTGATACACTTACTTTTGAAAATAATTCATTTATTATGAACGTCCCTGCTGATATGGCCTTTATTTCCAGTGATGCAAATCAGCGTGACCCCAATTATTACGGACGGCTTCAGAATTCAAAAACAAATATTGAGATGCAACTTATAACAATTACGACAAGACACGCATATAATGTACATGCTGTTGATACAAGCGGACTACTCACAACATCTAAATCCATTGATGTACTGTTCGACCTGATAACAACAGAACAGATGTCAAATGCTTCAACGCCTATGACACATGTACAGGCGATAAAAATGACAATAATCAATGAGAACGGTCGTCTGCTTGCAAGAACTATCGTATCGCGTCAACTATTTCAGGGAACGAACGAATTATTCAAGCAAAATCAAGAAACAATTCTTGCAAATCAGAACTTTAGTCTTGACAGTATGAAAGTATCCGGTACCAAAGGTATTGAGCTCCTTTCTCCTCCACAGAAAGCCGTAAAAGTTGCAACACCTGTTGTGTTCAAGTGGAATAAAGTAACTGGTGTCAAAGGCTATATAATCGGGATCTCAAACGAATTCTCAGGTGGTATAAGTGGTCTGCTAGTATTTACCAATGACACATCGATTACTATTGCGTCAAATGGTGCGGTAACCGGAGGCAGTGTTTTAACCATCGATCCATCAACATTGAATGTTCCATTGCCGAAGTTTACGACCCGCTTGACATCACTTGATACTACAAAAGTTTTTGTCTGGAAAGTCGTCGGTATTGCAGATTCCACAGCAACATCATTGACAAATCAGTTGAACATAATCGCAGATAGTGATTTCAGACCTTCAGCACAACCGGGTTACTTTACATTAGCAACTGTATTTCCAGATATTTCAATAATAACAACAACGCAGCCAACCGATACTACCAACGATCTTTCAGATAGTGACAGGGATGGCTTTGCGGACTGGATTGAAAAAGTGCTTGGTACCCGTCCGCTTGATGCTGCAAGTAAACCGGAATTATTAATTGATTCAGATAATGATGGAATAGCGGATTTCTTTGAGTCGAATTTCGGGACAAATCCTGATGATTCTCTTTCAACACTTATTGATGCAAATTTCAATCACATACCAGACACATTAGAGAAACTTTCAACCTGGGATATGCGACTGGCAAAGGATTCCGATAATGACAAATGGCCTGATGAGATTGAAATTATGCTTAACACTGATCCCTGGAACCCGGTATCACTGCCGAAGACCTACGCGAAAGGTGCTGCACCAGTCGGTAGTTACATTGGAAAATTTCTCGTTCAGGCAGACAATAAGGAATTTAATGTTGCATTCACAATTGGTATTGACTCATTGGGAAAAGCGTACGCAGTTCTCGATTCAACATCACTTGAAATTGTACGACCGGGTGAAAAGGTTACACTGTCGTTCATGTATGGCGAATGGGTATTTTACTATAAAATGACTGCCGGTTTGAATGTCAGCAAGTTTCTTAAATTTCGTGCAAATGCACGCTATCAGGAAATCGAAGGTAATGTTGACATGAGCGATCAGCTTAATGGCGGTGGACCACTTGTAGGTCGTTTTAAAGCCCGCACTGACGGTCAGGTCATATCATTACTAAACAATTCATCGACCACAAATCCACCGCAATCTACGGGTGTTACTCCACCGCCGACAGATGTGGTTAACCTATTCTCTAATCCACCTGCAGATGCACAACCTGCAGTTCTACAGTTTAGTAAAGATAGTACAAGCGGTAGATTATTTGTTAAAATGAAAATAGCTGAAAAAGAAATATCGTTCACCGATGTTGTTTGGCAACCACAGACATTCCCAATGTATATTGCAAAATTTGCAACAGATTCAGGTGAAATACGCATTGAAGGCGGATTATTCAGGGATACAGCAGGTGTCTATCTGAGCGGTCCATTCTTTAAGAAAAATATGCAGCAATTTATGCTTACTGTCAAGAGTATCAGCGCGTCAGTCGATAATCCCATTGGTACCTGGAATGGCTATGCCCGTACTACACAAGCAACCACACCAAATACTACAACTGGTCCGCTCGCCTTTATCGGAACAAAAGCCGCAGTTGATTCAGCTGTCATAAAAACAAGTCGAAAGGCATTATCTTTGGCCGACAGCACTACCTTCTATATCAAAGAATACTGGATGGAGGGAGTTATCTGGAAATGCAAAGATTCTCTTGGAAAAACCGTTTATCAGATTCTTGAGAAACCAAATGATCCTCAAAATGTTTTTATCGGGACTGCCAATGATGGTTCCAGTTGTATTGTTGTTCGTCCCGAAGGAGGAACTCAGCAACCAGAAAATCTTGTACCATACACAAAGGATTTAGATACTGTAATAAATGCATTACAACTTGCAGGTAATGCAGTGAAAACACTTATCCCGAACAGCACGGTTTTCGGAGATGCAACGGTTAACATCGCAAGTATCCGTAAAATGCAGCGCTCCGGCACTGACTCTGTCATTATCGCAAATAGTCTGGTTGATTCAACAATAGTATTCGTTTTCATGGCAGTCCAATCGTCAATGCAATTGAAACTGATTGATAATAAGCCTCTTGTTTCCGAAATGCAGATAAATCAGCCCGTCAAAAAAATGGTTCCTTTTACAGGATCGGTCGCCACGATTCAGACTGTACTGACAAACTCAATGAATGCTGTTAAAGTAGTAATTAAGGACAGTTCTACCATGCATGATGCAGTCGTAAACGCAACAACCATTATTCCATTTACACATCCAGAAAAACCGGGTGTATCTATTTATAAAGTAAAAGATAACAACGATACAATGAAAACCTATATTTTCATGGCAGATTCTGCAAGCGGAACCCTGATCCTTGCAGAAAATAAGCCCGTTGTTTCCCAGTATGTCCAGAATCAGGTAATGATTCAAATTTATCGCGGCACTATTGACAAAGTAGATTCTGCGCTTGTTGCGTCCAAGGAAGCTACAATGGAAATAAATCCTGCCACTGGGGCTCTTTCAATGGTTGGAGTATTACGTTCTACAATTCAAATCATAAATGATTCAGCAGCTACCGGCCAGACTCTTGTTTTTGGTGTAACAACAGAAGCAACCCCAAGAACTGTAATATTTACAGCTGTACCAAACAATCCTTCAACTCTTAATATGGATATGGCAACTACACGTCCGATCGTTGTTGAAAAGAAGTAATCATAATTTTTTTGTCTTAATAAAAAGCCTCATTATTCTGAGGCTTTTTTATTCAAAGCTTCTTTCTCCATTATATACTAATAACCGTGATAGGCGCCCATCACTTTTATTGTTTCATCAGGTTCGAGTATCTGATACATTGAATCTATTTTACGCAAGAAATTGGGTGTTAACAGTTTGTATCGTAAATACGTTGTAATTCCAGTTTTGACAATTAACTGCTCCAATCACTACACGTCCTTACTTGTCAGTATCTCAACACCGCACTGCTGCATTTCTATTATCGCCTTATCGACATCACCGGGATCTAAGTTTACACCCCGGCAGGCGTCCTTGACAAGAAACGTTTTGTACCCCTCTCTGACAGCATCAATTGCAGTATACTTGACACAATAATCAGTCGCGAGTCCACAAATATAGACAGTATCAACATTGTGCACCTTTAATATATGGTCAAGGTCTGTCTTACTTTTTCTCTCATTATCATAAAATCCACTGTAACTGTCAATAGCATTATTTATACCCTTTTTCACAATTACATCATTTTTTCTTAGTAAATCGTCATGTATATTAGCCCCGTGTGTAGCCGCTACACAATGAACCGGCCAGATCCCCCCGTTCATACTGAAGCTGCAATGATTTTCAGGGTGATAATCCTGAGTAAAAATTGTCATATCAAAACGATCCCTGATACTGTTAATGACAGCAACAACAGCATCGCCATCCTTCACTGCCAGTGCCCCGCCTGGTAAGAAATCATACTGTACATCAACAACAATTAAAGCATTCATGATATCCTCCCAGTTTACTCACAGCGTAATATTTTCTTACATAATCCGACAGTTTCAATATCACCGGTGTGCTTTCCTGCATCATCAGAAAGTTTAACTGTCGGGAACCATTCTGTTCCGATCTTAATTGCGGTCAATTTAATTACCATATTTAATGGTTTTACACCGGCATCATTGGTGAGATTAGTACCGATGCCATATGCGGTCATTATCCGATTTTTACAGTAACTTTCTATTTTTTCAATTGCAGCAACATTCAAACTGTCCGAAAAAACAATCGTTTTTGTCAATGGATTAATTCTGAGTTTAGTGTAATGCTCAATTATTTTATCCGCAAATTCCAGCGGATTACCACTATCCTGACGAACACCATCAAAAAGTCGTGCATATTTTGTGTTAAAATCCCGGAGAAATACATCCGTTGTAAATGTATCAGGTAATGCTATTCCAAGATCTCCTTTATAAACTTCAACCCACTCCTCAAGCCCGATTTTATTAGCTTGAATATACCCATTCATTGCTGCAATAGCCATATACCATTCGTGTGCCTGAGTACCAATTGGTTTACATTTATATTTCATCGCAAGAAAGGGATTACTGGTTCCGTTAAACGCTGACAGGGCATTTGATTTACATTCTGCGACAGCGATATCCTGCAACCGGAAACTATATCTTCGACGGGTACCAAAATCGGAAAAATGTGCACCGATTTTTTCAAGAGCAATAGCTTTACCGATTATTCGATTACTGCATTCATCACCAGGAAATGGCTCCTGACCTGTCATTTTAAAATACAATTCACTTATAAGCGCCATCAGAGGCACTTCCCACAAAATAGTCCTATACCAGTACCCTTCAATTGTAAGCTGTACAGTACTGCCATCCTGTACAGCATTTACTTCTGTGGGATCATAGCAAAAACCAGTCAGAAAATCAATATATGGTTTTGTAAAAAAATAACAGTTTCTATTCAAAAATTCTTTTTCCTCTTCATCAAGCCGCAATGTTGCCATTGAACGAATTTCTTTAAGTAATTCGGTTACAAACCCAACTGGAAATTCCCTCTGAACCCGGATTATCAACTCATAGCGTACCAATGTATCAGGAAATCTCTGTATAACCGCTTGCTGCATTGTAAATTTGTAAAGATCAGTATCAAGCAACGATTTAATCACCATACAGACCTCCCGACTGATTTTATCATTTTGATTAAAAGATATACTATCACAAATTGAAAAGGTTTTATCAAATAGATAATTATTGTTCTATGGTTACAGAATTATCATACACTATATACTTCGAAGACTATAAAAGAGTTATTTGCGTAGAATAATAGATATTTATCTTTATAAAATTCAAATGTTATACTGACAATTATTTCCATTTGAGACAAAACTGCAACAAAAATATAACAACATGAAAAGAAACGAAATACATACTCAACTTTTTTAAAAAAAATGAGAATTTTTGTATTTTTTTTCAGCAATCTTTTACTTTTTGTATTATCTTTATAAGTACCTACATAATAATCCTCATTGCAAGGTCCTCTTGCAGACAATTTGGGTGAAGCGGAAGGCGTCAGGTAGTAATACCTGACGCTTATTTTTTATATTTTTTCCCCGAAGATGTACAATTCTGATTCAATCGCGAGTATTGAAATACTATGTAAATAACCAAAACGATTTAATTTTATAAATTATCTTCTGGATTGAACTATTGTTGCGGAAAAAGCCAGAACACCTTACCGGACATACAGACAAAGATAGAATAGTTAATGTCATCAATTGCATTTGCTGATAGTGTCAATCACTTAACTTAACTTGAAACAACCTATTAAAAAATGAGTTGTTTCTTCTTTTTACCATCAGTCGTTTTCCTGACAGGCTCCTTTTTCTGATTTGTAAAAATTTTCATAATATTGTCATCATTGGATTTAAAACCTCCATGTATTTCACAAGTATCAAGTACTGCATCAGAATAAAAGAATTCGGATACTCTTTTTGTACATTTCGGCGTTGCAGCAAGGTGTGACTCTGCGCAAAGTTCCTCACTCTTGATTCCTTCCGGCATTTCAAAATCCTTGACCGGCATACCCTTCTGTGCCTGAAGCATTGTTTTTACCCATATCGGTATTGCAGCAGTAGAGCCTGTCACTCCGGCTCCAAGTGACCTTCGCTCATCAACCCCGGTCCAGACGCTTGTCACCAGTTGAGGTGTGAATCCGATAAACCATGCATCAGAATAGGAATTTGTTGTACCGGTTTTTCCAGCGGCCGGGCGTGAAAAACCAAGCCCTGGTATAGACGCTGCGGTTCCACAACACACAACAGTTTTCATTAGTGAACACATTAAAAAGGATGTCTGAGGAGACAAAATCTCTTTTTCTTCAGATGCATGCGACTCAAGAACTCGTCCTGTTTTGTCAATTATTTTCTCTATATAGTATGGCTTTGGTTGAATGCCACGATTTGCAAAAACACTGTATGCAGATGTCATCTCCATAGGTGTTGCCTCACATGCGCCGATTGCAAGTGACGGAACCGGCTCCATCTGATGCTTTAATCCCATTTTCCTTGCATAGTCAACAACAACATTTGCACCTACTTTTGTAAGCACCTGAATTGCCACCAGATTGACTGACTTGGCTAGCGCGCTTCGGATAGTAATAGGTCCATTGAAAACGCGGTCGTAATTTTCCGGTCTCCACTCACCATCGGGTGTCATTAGAGTAATAGGCTGATCCAACACCACAGATGCAGGTGTATAACCATGCTCCAACGCAGCAGCATATACAATTGGTTTTATTGATGATCCCGGTTGACGCCGTGCATTCATAGCACGATTAAATTTGCTTTCATTAAAGTCACGCCCGCCAACAAGCACCCGTATCGCACCACTTGAAACATCAAGGGTAATTACTGATGCCTGCGCGATTCGAAGTTTGGCACTATCAGGTAAATCACTGAATTCCCCCTCGTGTGCCGCGTAAATCGAATCAAAGCTTTGAATAAAAACTTTACGCGGTATTTTTAGTCTTTTATCAACTTCTGAACTATCAAGAAACCTACGGTTTAATCTTTCCTGCAGCAACGCCATCTGCTTGGCAACAGCTGCTTCAGCGCTGTCCTGTGCGACTCTGTCAAGCGTTGTATAAATTGTCAACCCGCCATGGTAAAGCATATCATCGCCATATTTATCTGATACATATTTACGTACCATTTCAGTGAAATAAGCGCCACTGCCGCCCTTTGGCTTTGTTATCTTTGGTTTTAACGTTTCAGCCATCAGTTCTTTCATAGTCTTTTTATCAAAAAAACCAGTCACCTGCATTGCCCTGAGCACGTCATTTCGTCGTTTTGTAATACGCTCTATATTCGCAGCTTTATCCGGTCTGTATCTTTCCGGAGTTTGAATAAGACCTGCAAGGGTTGCACACTCCAGCAGAGTAAGGTCTGATGCCTTTTTACTGAAGTAATACTCACTCGCAGCCTCAACTCCATACACTCCTGCACCAAGATATACCTGATTAAGATACAATTCCATAATTTCCGTTTTTGTATAGCAGGATTCAAGCTGAACCGCAGTAAGCACTTCACGGAGTTTTCGAATAATTGATTTTTTTTGTGTCAAGTAAACATTTCTTGCCAACTGCTGGGTTATTGTTGAAGCCCCCTGTGCCATCCTGCCTCTGAAAATATTTACAAAGATAGTGCTGACAATTCTTTTTAAATCAATACCCCAGTGTGTATAAAACCTGCGATCCTCAATCGCAATAACTGCAGCCGGAAGATCGGGTGAAATTTTATCAATCGGTACATAAAATCTTCGCTCAATACTAAACTCCTGTACCACCTTCCCATCTTTTCCAAGTACACGGGAAACCAGCGATTGTTCGATATTTTGCATCTGGTTTAACGTTGGAAGAGTCAAGTAGAGTCGGAAAAAGAACCAGGCTCCCGAAATAATACAGAAAAATATCAAGAAAAGAAACACAAAAAAAACGATTGATAGAAACCTGTTCTTTGCTGCCATTGACTTTGTTACCTGCTCCAAAAACTGTTCAAGGAATCACCGGATCACTAAATCAGGATCCTGGTAAAGTGTTACGGACTGGTACGTTCAGCAAATATTACCTGCACATGCTGAAAAACAGTTACAACTACGCCCATACTACTCCATAATATATAGCCCGATTGGTTTTAAGTCAACCTGTATAGAATATCACCGTCTTAAAGTTATATATATAGACACTTTAAACCATTTTACACTATAATGCCTAAAAGTATATTTACAGGAATGCTGTGAAATCTGTACCTGTTTTGGATAATTACCACACCGGCCAGATATGGGAGCTCATAGGAAAATTGTTTTTTGCATGGTATATTAAAAAATTATATAAATTAACAACTTACCCGGAGGTTTGATGGCTAAGAAAGCGTTTATTACCGGTATCACCGGTCAGGATGGATCTTATCTTGCAGAATTGCTACTTAACAAAGGTTATGAAGTACACGGTATGATTCGCCGTGCAAGCTATTTCAACAGGAAGCGAATTGACCATCTCTTTAAAGATCCGCACGGTAAGGATGTCAGGTTTTTTCTTCATTATGGAGATCTTAGTGACAGTAGTAATCTAAACCGGATACTTGAGCGTGTTGAGCCGGTAGAAATCTACAACCTTGCAGCCCAGTCACATGTACGAGTTTCCTTCGAAGTCCCGGAATATACAGCAGATATCGATGGAACAGGAACGCTTCGTCTTCTTGATGCAATAAAGGAAACCGGAATTAATCCCCGCTTTTATCAGGCATCAACATCAGAACTTTATGGAAAAGTACAGGAAGTCCCTCAGAGCGAAAAAACGCCCTTCTATCCACGTTCTCCATATGCAGTAGCGAAATTATATGCTTACTGGATCGTTGTAAATTATCGTGAATCATACAACCTTCATGCATCAAATGGTATTCTTTTTAATCACGAATCACCACGCCGAGGTGAAAACTTCGTGACACGAAAAATCACACTTGGAGCATCAGCAATAAAAGCCGGAAAAAAAGATTGTCTCTACATGGGAAATCTTGATTCGCTGCGAGATTGGGGTTATGCACCGGATTACGTTAAAGCGATGTGGATGATGCTTCAGCAGGATACACCTGACGATTACGTTATAGCAACCGGAGAGATGCACACAGTACGTGAATTTATCGAGAAATCGTTTGGTATGCTTGATATGCCAATTGAGTGGCGGGAAACAGGGGTCAATGAATATGGCGTTGACAAGAAAAGCGGTAAAACAATTATTAAAATCGATCCACAATATTTCAGACCTGCTGAGGTCGAGCAGTTATTGGGTAATCCTGCAAAGGCAAAAAAACAGCTTGGATGGCAACCGGAAGTAACATTCGAAAAACTGGTTGAAATCATGATCAAAGCCGATTGGGATGCAATAAGCTCGGGAAATGCCGGAATCATTGACTAATTGCAATTATTTGTGAGATGCACTGTGCATTTCACAAATTTTCTGTTTTTATATCTCTATATTTTTGATATACTCTAATTATTTACTGTAAAATATCATTTTCTTTTTCAAGATCAGTGAGCGTAATTCATAAGGTAGTGCATCTATTGTTTAAAATAATGGTTCCTGGCCGATATGCCGGTTTCCAAATAGGTAGAGTTAGTAATAACCTGCAACTTTTTAGAGGAATATTAGATGATGAAAACAGGTCAGATTCGGTCACTTAAAAAAGTTACATGCACTTTTTTCACAATGTCCTTATTTATTGTAACAACTGCAACTACTTCGCTATTTGCAGACAGGGATGATTTGTTTTGGAAGGATGCAATCCGTGAACTTGACACACTCCCTTATTCTTCACGATTTATAGATTCACTTAAAAATAAATTCAGTATCTACAATCAAAAAGACCTTAGAACACTTATCCCCAGAGTTCCTGTTTGTAAAAATGAAACACTCGTCTATGAGGTTTCGTGGGGGCACATTTTCGCGGGCAACCTAATTATAACTACAGACTACGATTCTGCAAACAAAACAATTCGCATCGGTGGTAAAGCGGTTTCAAGCAAGTTTGTTGGTGCGTTTTACAAAATGCGTGACTATGTGATCTCTACCATTGATGCAAACGGGTTATACCCGCTGTTTTTTGAACAACATCTACGTGAAGGCAGACGATACAAAAGTGATGGCTGGGTGTTGTACGATCTCCAAAACAAAAAAGTGCTCATTCACAATAAACTGGATAAAAATTTCGAAACACCGCAATTTACTCAGGACTACCTTTCTATACTTCACTACATCCGTAATAAAAATTTTCAACCTGGTGATACCATTACACAGCATCTCTTTATTAACAAGGAAATTCACCCGATGTTTTTATCCTGTATAGATAAAGAAGTTATCGAAACAGATAGCGGAAATATAAATACACTGAAACTTGAACCCCGCCTTGTTGGTGAAGGCCGCGCTTTTAACAAACGGGATAAAATTGAAGTATGGTTAACCGACGATTCAATGTCAATACCGGTTCTGATAAAATCAAAAATCAAATTTGGAAGAATAACCGCAAAATTAATATGGCACAACCATCAGTCGGCCAATATTGTACAGGGATAGCCATTAATGCACGTTATGGAGACACTAAACAACATTGACACGCAATTGTTTGTTTTTTTTAATTCATTTTTTTCAACGACACTGCTTAATTATTTTTTTGTAGCAATTACTGATGCGCGTTTCTGGATATTTCCGGCAATTGTAGCAGCAGTACTTTTTATAAGGAAGGAACATAATAAAGCATTAATCGTACTCTTTCTTGCTGCAGTTACGATAGCCATATCAGACCCTGTTTCATCACAGATTTTTAAACCGCTCCTGCATCGCCCGCGACCGTGTCATCCCGATTACTTTATCAATGGTGCACATATGCTTTTTGGTTTAAAATCATCACTTTCATTTCCATCATCGCACAGTACCAACATTTTTGCACTTGCGTTTATCTTCACAATGTTTTATCCATCAAGATGGATCTGGTTCTTCTCCTTTGCAGTACTAATCGGTTTTTCAAGAATATATGTTGGAGTCCATTATCCTGGTGATGTCCTTGGAGGTGCACTTCTTGGGGTGATAATCGCATGGATTGTTTACGGGGCTTATCTTATGGCAAAAAAATGGATTAACCGAAGCAGTAACAGAAATCAGTTAAAAGCAGATTAATCAGAGGTCATTCTTACCGACCTTGATTTTGGGAGTTTCGATCTATTAATGCCCAATAGATTACATCTCTGAAATCAACCTTTGCGACCTCAACATATTGACTGACCTTCTGCGCATCACCTTTACAAAGATCAAGGATTGCCTTGTATGTATTATCAAGATTTGATTGAGACTGTGCCATTACATGGTGCAAAGTAATTGTTTCAAGTTGATCTTTTACAAAAAAATAGTTGTCTCCAAACTCTCGCTGAATATGTTGTAAAATTTGATTATTCATAATAATACATTCACCAATAATTATCAGATCACATCACTCCTGCATCCTATTTGTATAGATTCACAACCACAAAACAAGCATTAGAAATGTGCCACTAAAAGCAATTTAGTGGCACATTTAATCAGGAACGCACTCTAAGCAGCTTATTTACTGCTGATGGCGGTTTTACTTAATGATCTTTTTCGCAGTGTCAACTGGTGACATCAGTGTTTTGGGAACTGTATTTAAGGAGTCTGCTTTTCGTTCTCCAACCTTTAATGAATCAACTTTAGCCTGTGTAGCTGTTTGAACTGTTTTTGTTATAGTTGCTTTAAGAGTGTCCGTTTTAACCTGTGACTTTACAGTATCAGATTTTGATAATACAGCCTTCAAACTGTCTGCTTTAACCTTTTTTGCAATCGTTCTTAAAGAATCAGCAACTTTGATACTATCTGTTTTTGCTTTCTTTACAGCAGCCACCTTTAGCGAATCTGCAACCCGGATACTGTCTGTTTTCGCTTTTTTTACTGCTGCTGCTGCTTTTATGCTATCAGATTTCGCTTTTACCGCTGTAATCCTGAGTGAATCCGCTGTTTTTATACTGTCTGCTCTGGCCTTCCTTGCCGTTGCCACCTTTATC
>JAEWVR010000015.1 GCA_023459055.1 Fibrobacterota bacterium | reverse complement strand
CCGTAGAGTGGCTCAAAGCAAATAACAATGGAACACTCCCTGAAAAACAACCGCTCTATCCGTCCCCAAATTAAATTTAGTCTTACAGGCCCAAAAACGAGCGGTATGGGTTGGTCGAGCGTTTACGCCGTAGATTATATAAAGGCGGCGGGATGGATTCAATTTTTTTACGGATTTTTCTGCATTGGTCGTAATCGATTAAGGGCGTTTTGCGCTAAAGCGCAGTTAGGGTGGAATACATGTTACGCAATCACAGTTGCATTCGCAAATTGTCCGAACTGTGATTTGTATGATTTTTTTGATAGACATGATTTTTTTGAATAATATTTAACCAACATTAAAATATCTCGTCAACTTATCAATAGTATAATTCCAGTATTAGTCTCATTAATTTTCTCTTTATGTATGCATATAATTATTCATGTAATAAGCTCGTAATCAGCTTAGAATTTGCTCTATTAGCTATTTCAATATCAATTTATCATTTTGCATATCAATTAACAATTAGGTAATCGTATCCCTTTTATCGATCGATATGTTTCAATTGCAAACGTATCAGTCATCCCTGCAACAAACTGTACAATATGTAAGATTGCTTCATACCACAGGTCTGGGGTATCTGTATTTTTAATGATATAGTGCTCAGGAAGCAAACTTTTTATTTTTGCACATCTATTAGAAGTACCTTTAAGTGAATTAATAAAGTCTCTTAACAATCCTCCTATAACTTCAAATCCAGCAGCTTCAATCTCAAGTACTTTACGATATTTGTATATTTCCTTTTCGCAAAGGTCTCTCAAGTTCTTTAGTTCCTTGGATTTTTCGATCTCATTTTTTAATGCACGGTCATATTTCCCCTCCATAATATCTGGAAGGTTGGCGTCAAATACTGTAATGCATTGGTTGATAAGACTTGATATAGCATTTGCCCTTAGGAATGCAACTTTTTCTCTTGAGTCAATTATGTTACAGTAAACTGTTTGATTGTATTTACCAATTATCAGGCTATTAAAGATATTTATTATATCTTTTTCACTGATTAGCTTTAAATTATAACCATCTTCAAGGTCCATTATAAGGTAACTAATATCATCTGCAGCCTCCACAAGAAATGCCAGTGGATGCCGATAATATGCAATGGTACCATGTGATTCAGCTTTTCTTTTCATTCCAAGTGCATCTGCAACTTGTATGAATGAATCTTTTTGACTTTGAAAAAAACCATGCTTTTTTCCACTTGCATCTGGAAGTTTATTTGACATCATTTCACATGGGTATTTTGAATAAGCACCTAAAGTCGCATATGTTAAATTTAAACCGCCTTTATTACTTGAGTTACCTGGTAGAGTATAGGCAAGCAATCTGAATCCCATTGCATTTCCTTCAAAATTCTGTAAATCCAATTTTTGCTTTGGTGTTAAATCCTTGATTAGACTCTTACCCTCTTCACTATTGAAAAAATCACTGATTGCATCTTCCCCGGAATGCCCAAAGGGTGGATTACCAAGGTCATGTGCAACAGATGCGGCGGAAACAACTGCTGCAAAATCATAATCCGAAAGCCCTGTTTTTTTTAAATTAGTATTTTTTGAAATAATTTCTTTGCCAGCTAACATTCCAAGTGATCTTCCAATGCAGGATGTCTCAAGGCTATGAGTAAGACGTGTATGAATGAAATCATGTTCTGGTAAAGGAAAAACTTGTGTTTTTTTCTGAAGACGACGGAATGGTTTAGAAAAGATTATTCGATCATAATCTCTTTGGAATTGGGTTCGGTCTAAAGGCTGCCCGGTACTTGAGTCTCTTAATCGCGCAGGTGACATCAACATTTCCCAATCCATAATTTTCTCCTATACTATTGTGACAGAGATTTTGTTATTGTTTCAACTATTTCAACAGCTTTACTATATTCATCAACAATTATTGATCCAACATTTATTCTGCCTCCCCCACCGAAACGCTTACATATTTCACCAATATTTTTAGAAGTAAATTCTAACCAGGGATTCTTTCCAACACTTATAGCAAATTTACCATTTCTATTATATAAACCTATTGAGTAAAAAGCATCAGGCTCGAAATAATACGTAAAATAACGTTGAAAAGGAATTTCTTTCTTTACATAATCAAAATACACGGTTTTCTTCGGTATAATCTTATAGTGATTCTTAAATATTGACAAGTAATCTTCTTGCAAAGAAAGGATTTTTTGTACCTTATCTTTTACATATGCAGTGTGAACAACCTCATCAGGTTGATATAGCTTTGCTGCAAATATTAAATGCTGTAAGTACGTCTCCTCAATTTCATATGACAGGGTTGCATTAATTTGCAGGCTTGGACTTTTAAGCTCAACAACCTGAGCAGGGTCATTATAATTCGCATTATCAATAATGTTGCTCCAATGGATCCACTCTCTGAAGCGATTAACAACAATGTTATATTCTTCAACCCCCATGAACAATGAGCACTGTTGTTGCAAGTTTGTTTTGATAAGCGCAGCACAAGATGGGTAGCTTGCATCCCAAAATTGTTTATCAGAATTGGAGTATTGTTCTTTATGTCTGCTATTAAGAAATGTTGATACATGGTGGTCAAACCACCAGTCTGCTTTAGGGTGATAAAGAAAATCAATTACCACATTTGGTTTTTGTAAATTTGTTTTAAGCCAATTTTCTTTTATGTCATAATCAACAGATTTTAGTGTAACGCTGTCGGCCCCTATTAGTTGTGATAATTCGTTTATTCGCAGGAATAATGCTGCAGCGACCAATCCATCGAAATCTTTGTGAAAATAGATGGTAAGTATTGCCATGTATCTTTTGTTGTATCCTTTACATATTTACACTTTAAATGTTATGCTTTGTGTTTACAATAAGAACATCTGCTTTTTATACACCAACTTGTTTAATCAAGTAAAGCAGCTAAATATTCCCTTTATCGTTTTCCAACAAATTGATTAAATAAATCTAAAATGAAGAATTGTTCGTTTTAATGCTCTTTCTGCTTCCCAATAATACGGTGGCGAAAACGAATTTAGAGGTAAGCTTTGAGTTGTTTTGTAAACTAACCGTCCCATTAAATGCGCTTTTGTAAGAATTTGTCTTGAAACAAGATCGCTCCGAGTACAATAAGGTAAACCTTTGCCAGTATAGGACTCTGCGGGCAAACAAAGGATTAATTGCCCTCTCACTCTCAATGATTCAATAGCTTTATCAATAAATTCGGAATATAATGTGGATAGACTGCAGTCCTCCTCTGTAGTATTGAATCCATATGGAGGATCACATATGATAAGATCAAATTTCCCTTTAGGTAATTTGCGAGCATCTTTTAAGGATCGTACTTCTTTTTTAAGCTTATTTAATAAAACAGCCTTTTCTTCGAACAGGAATGATGGAGTAAGCCTATAGGAATAGTTAGCAAGTGTTTTATAGTAACTTTTCATATTTTCAAATTTTCTAGATTTGATTGCTGCTTCTAAGACTCGTCTTAAATCAATCAACATTTTAATTTGATTCGATATTTTCTCCTTCGATTTATTAAAAGCATCTTCAAAAGTAGCAGATTTTCGCTCAAAAGCATTTTTAAATCTCAATTCAGCTCTTAAACCAATATAAAAGTTAACTCTACAACTAATAGTTTTTGCTTTCAATTTTTTAACAAATTGTTTGTGCAATTCATATTCTTCAGTTGTTGTTTTTTGTAACTTCTTTAGTTCTGTTAATAATTTATACATTTCTGAATATGATTTAGATTCATTATTCTCGCTTTTGTTATAAGCATTTTTATTCTCACCAATTTCTTTAGGATGGCATTGAAGAATATCATGATGTAATTCTTCAAGTTCATCGGCTGTCATTGTGAAAAAATTTAAATTATCCTCTGTTAGGAGATTTGTTGCAGGTGAAAGGTCAGAACTATAAATTTCTGTATCTAACATTAGTCTCTTTACCTCAAGCCAAGTTGTTCCAGCACCACCAAATGGATCACATATTTTTTTAATATTCGACATCGGTCGAGCAATATTTAATAACGCTGCGGTTAAGGAATGTGGAAGTGTAGTATGGGACTTCCAAGCTGGTTTGTTTTCATCAAAAAAGTATAAAGGTGAGTCATTTTTTACTGTTTGTTCATAACATATATAGTAACGATTTGGGCCCGGATTACTCAATTGTCCACTAGTAATGGATTTGTCACATATTAACCAAATCGTTCGATCTTTTTTAGTAAAGTTATGATTCTCTTGGTAATTTCCAGCATGAGGAACAATCAACTTATCTTTAAATTGTTTTTCCAAATCAATTATAATTGTTGACAATCGAAAACTGCCCATACTCATTTTTTCAACATAAAGTTTACTAAGTCCAATACCTCGCTCTAATTGATCAGAAGAATCCTTATCATAATCTGAAAAATCTTCATGAGAATATGGAACAAAAGGGATTTGGCCATCATTTGATGGATATCTTTGGAGATGTATATCGACATTTGATAAGAAATCCGCTTTTCGAGCCTTTTTTATATTGCGAATATAGACACTTCTGCCAGCAGAATGAATATAACCAGAGTCGTTTACAATTTTTTCCAAGTCACAATTTGTACCAGGTGGTAAAAAAATCGCACAAGATCCAAAAAACATATCGACTGCTACTGTTGAACAAAAAACATCTAAATATTGTTTTGCAAAGCTTTTAATTCTAGAAGTATCAACATTTTTATAGTCTTCGAGGAGCGTTATCATTACATCTGTAAAAGTTTCTTTTATATGGTCTGTTGTATAGCAAAGTAATTTGCAATTTTGACCAGGGAGAAATGTACCTTTTGTATGAAGTTCAAGTAATGCAAATAGTTCAACATATTGTGTGTTTGTTACACTAAGATTCTTTTTGAAAAGAAAAAATAATGGAGTACCCTCTTCGCGAAACCATTTTTTAAAAAAATTATCCCAGACAAATTCAGTCCGATCCTCATCAATTGACTCAATAATGCATTTCAAAAGAAGTTCAATCAAGTCAGAACGATTCTTAAGAAGATTATTTGGTTCCATTTTATATACCTTTATGTAAAAATGTTATTATATCGTAATTCAAATTAAATAGCAAATATTATCGACCTTATCCCCATTTAGCGACCAAAGGGCATAAAATGGTACAAATACAATTCCTTTATTTCATTATTCAATCGAGATTTAAACAACGTAAAGATTTCACAAAACAGGTACTTCACATTTTTTTAAGGCTACCCTATTTTTGATACACTAGTTAATTGTGCATAAAAAGTTTAGGCTTGCCGTGTTATCGATTGTAAACTGACATGTTACGACAAAATACTTTTTCCGTCGCTTTCTTAATTTAAATTTGTTAATTGTATGCATACATTTATTGCACATGTATACATTTACATGTAATATCCTACTTCACTTCAATAAATTACTAACAAATTCATTATTAACCACAAAATTCCTTGGAACCGATCCAAAGAACATAATGTTAACATTGTCTTTTAACCCTATAAACGTGGTTTGTTCTGTTCGGTTTAATTGTTCAATTTTTGAACTGAATGATAATAACGATTTTTGTACTTGCTCAAGTCTAAAGAATTTTTCAATATACTGATATAGGCCACTATAATTTGATCTTTTTCGAAATGTATTTGTAGAACCGTTATCATTAGTCCATAAATATGAAGCAATAATTAAAGCAGAAAGTGCTAATAAATCACTGCAATCAAACCTAACGTCTTCAAAAAACAATCTGGAGAAATAAGGAGCCCAAAATGATTTACTAAATGCTTCAATGCCATCAGAGCTTAAATTATATGGTACAGTTCTTTCAAAAACACGGAGACACAAAAATGAGAGAAAAGAACTTGGCTCAGCAGATAAGCACGTCGCAATCGCACATTCATCGGGCATATACATCAAATGTGAAATATTCGATGATAGCGACGGTATCCTTGTAATAACTTCTGCACTTAAGTACTCTTGAATAGATTTATGATAAAACTCATATGAATCGAAGCCACATTTTATTAGTAAACCAGTATGGGATTCGAGTTCCTCAAGCACCTTTTCCATTTCTTCTTTTGGCAAATCAAATCTATCACAGATGGAATTATATGCTTCTCGCAAATGCTGCAAGTTAAATGTCGGAAAAATTCTTTTTTTAGCCATATCATATGATAAGTAAGCAAGAAAATCTTGCTTTTTCTCAGGGCTAAATTTTCCATATTTAGAAACACGTTTAATTTGCCTTTCTTCATCCCATTTAGTCAAATACAAATTAATAATTCGTCGATACATTTCCGTAGGTGGAGACGGTATTTCACCAAATTTCTCAAAAATTATACATATATTTGTTAAAGTTAAAGGTCGGATGGCCGTGCCAAAATATGGTGTGTTTTTTAGTGCTGATAGAAAAAGTGTTTTTTGTTCTTCATTACCAAACCAATTATTTACATATTCTTGAATTTGTTGATCGGTAAAAGGAGTAATATGGTAAGACCTAAATCGTGATATTTCAGGATATGATACAGCAGTTCTAACAGTTATAAGCATGTCAGATTTATCTACTAGTCTTGACAATCGAGTAACTATATGGTTAAAAGCTGCTGTTTTGTCAGGTCGAAGTTCATCTATACCATCAATTATTAATAGAATCTGCTTTTGATTAAGAATATCCGAAAGCAAATTTATCAGCGAATCAAATAGTTGGTCTTTATCTGTTTCGATAGTTTCTTTTGGGATATCAATACCAAACGGAGAAAGAAATGGTGTAATAACATGTTCATAATTATTTATGTCTCTGACTCGTAAAAGAAGAGGAAATTCGTAGCAATCATTGCCATCTTTCTGAGAATTGGTTAGTAAGAAATTGCAGAGTTTTTTGCATATTGTAGTTTTACCAGAACCAGGATAGCCTTTTATTATTGTATGATATCCTGGTTCTAAAAGGTTATTCCAAGTTTTTGAAGGTTTTGATGTAGGTTGCTTGCTGTTTTCACCATCTGTTAAAATCTGTTCAATAAATAATGAATTCAATTGCATCCACTCAGGGTGATCTCGGTGAATTATTTCATCTGACCAGTTTTTAACATATTGCAAATGCTTCGTAAGAGATTCTTCAATTTTATTTTCATTAACATCTTTTAGTGAAAGCAATCTACATAATTTGCTCGCGATGAACGTAGAAATAACTTTGGAAGATTCATTTAAAACGATTTGTAATTCATCCATATTTTGCCTCTATTAGATAATAAGATATGTGCCTCTTTAATTCAAAACCTATTAATGGCCATTAATAGGTCTGAGAATTCACTAAATTTTAGAAATCTTGTTTTAGATTCATTAATTCTTTTGTGAAACAAAATATTTTTTGTTTGTATTAAAGCAATGCCATTTGTCAATATCTTTCCTGTAGAATATTATCCCAATATTATCTAATAAATATCAATCGCTGCGTCTACTGGAGTCAAATTACACACAGACCTAATACCATCAAGTACAAATGGAACAAAATTCTAAACTCTACGCTTCTTAATTAAAGTACGTCAAGGAGGTTGGTGGTGTCAAGACGAAGGAGGAAATTTGAAGTTAGAAGTTTGAAAAAGAAGCAGGAAAGAACGACATGTATTATTAGTACCTGTTGGCAGGCAAATGACAATGTAAAAAAATCAATTCACAATCCAGGTATCCAATAATTCACAATTGAATTCAAATCGTTCTCTCTGCCACGATGATCGTTGATCCATGTAATTATTTCGGTATCATCTGATAGGGACAAAGCATGCCTTGTCCCTACCAGATGTGGATCGTTGTCCAACCCGTAAATACCACGGCATACCATTCCACAATTCACATGGTATAATCATAACAACCATCCAGGCAACACACCCAAAAAACAAAATCAAATCCGGTTCTGATTAAACCGATCAGATTCCCAATTTGTCACGTTGTTGTTAATATATTGATCGATAAAATACAATGCTCTGGTATCACGAATAATATGATCATAAAAACGATCCTGCCATTTGAATGGATATTGTAATTGATTTGCGTGTTTTGTCAATGCGGATTTGCAGGAACCGATAACGGATGACAATGTGTTTTTTCCTGGATTTTGAAACCGGGTGGTGCCGGGCGATGCGGACGACGGGATATATGGTTTTATTGGTATGATGGGTGCGTCCGCAGGTGGTGGTGCCGTTTGTGGTGATGGTGATACGCCACCTGGTAGGGACAAGGCATGCCTTGTCCCTACCAGATACCAATAACACCGGGATGGTTCAACGTTTCCAATCCACGAAACAACACCTCATCATTTCCCCCAAATCCATATCCACACCAAAATAATTTTCGAAATGCAATCCGCGAATATCTTCCGTTTCGCAAATTAAAATTTCTGCGAATCCTATTTTTTTTCATTGTCAAGGTGGAAGAAATCAAGGAACGTGATTCGGAATCCGTGATTCGGGGAGTAAAGGAGTTGAGGAGAATGAGTGTGACGGGTGACAAGATCAAAAAAATCAATTCACAATCTGAATAAGTCTCATGCTGCTGGTTGCACCTGATTCCAATTTCACCACATAACAACCAGATGTACGAACCTGTGTATCAAGGCGATAATGGTATGATCCTGCTTCCGCATAACGTTTAACATTAGAAGGAAGTATCACTCTTTTTTCTCCAAATATTTTTTTATCTCTCTGTCAAAATCAGATTGAAAAAGCCGATCTTGTAAAGGCCGGTATTTTTCAAATTCGCTTTCTGCGAATGATTTAGCGATTTCTGCAGTAATTTTTCCAGCATCTTGCAGTATGTCAGCATCGTTAAATTTCAAGAAGGCGTTCAATTTATCTGACCAGTCGCTCATTGTCATAGGAATGCCGCGTTCTGCCTGATTTTCAGCATAATCGAGGTACATCGTGACAATTCGATTTAAAAACTTTATCTCTTTTTCATTTAAATAATTTTTCGCAATAACAACATCAGATTTTAATATTTTTCCATCTGGTGCTTTTTTCCATGTTGTAAGACCCATATAATTTTTTTGATGATCTGCACGATTCACAATAAGTTCTGCGGCAGTTTGTCCATGAGTAGCATAATGCATTTTGTTCTGGACTGTTGCAAAAAAAGTTTTTGTTGTAGGAGACTGTAAATCGTAGTCTATTGCCGTTGCGTAAATATCGGTAATCTGCTGATAAAAATTTCGTTCACTTTCCCGGATATCACGAATTTCAAGAATTAAATCCTTGAAGTACTGCTTACTTAAATAAGCACCATTTTTTAATCTTACATCATCAAGAACATAGCCGCGAAGCGTGAAATCTTTTAAAACCTGTGTTGCCCAGCGTCGGAAATTCATAGCCCGTTCAGAATTTATTCTATACCCGAGGGCAATAATAGCTTCTAAATTATAATGTTTTGTATGGTATTGCTTGCCATCATCGGCTGTTATTAGGAATTTCCTAATAACTGAATTTTCTTGTAATTCATTTGTAGAAAAAATGTTTTTCAGGTGTTCATTAATGGTTGGGATTTTAACATCAAATAATCTGGCAATCAGTTTTTGTGTAAGCCAGACATTTTCATCTTCCACCCTGACTTCAATCCCGTCTTCTCCCGCTTGGCTGGTAAATACTAAAAATTCTGCTGTTGAATTTCTAATAGTTAGTCTTTTATCTTGCATTCTATCCTTCATAGCACAATAACCCTTGTCTCTGGTGAAAACCGTTTAAACCATTCCTCTACACTAATCCGGTTTTTATCATCCTGGAAACTTGTATCCCAAAATTAAAGTAATTTAAACATTTTAATATGTCAATGTGCAATTGCGTAGCAAGCTGCTTCGCAATTTTGATTTGACCAATAGCCTTTTTACTGTTCTCTAATTGCGCAACAGCTTGTTGTGCAATTGCACTTGTACTATTCCAGAATATATACCACTGGCGCATTACTTCAAGATTTCGCCTGGAAAGATACCATTTAATTCATAGTAACCGGTTCTTATAAACTAAATCTCAATTATACAGTGGTCAAGGATAGTTATGGTTAAATTTGTAAAGATTCAGATGTTGTGGCTGTTTTTGACAGGCAGGGGTGACAATATTCATTCGTGGTATTAAAAATTGTGCTGCAACGGTAATATTTGTTCAACCGCCACGTGTTCATTGCGATCCACCCCTCCTGGTAGGGACAAGGCATGCCTTGTCCCTACCAAATATCAAATACCAATGCCACCGGGGATGGTTCCGCGTTTCCAATCCATAATACAATCCCCCCATCATCTCCCCCAGATCCACATCCACACCGAAATAATATTCGAAATGCATTCCGCGAAAATCTCCCGTGTTGCAGTTTTGAATTTCTGCGGATCGTAATTTTGGGGATTGTCAAGGGGGAAGAGATCGAGGGATCATTCTTTTGATTGTATACAAATATCTATCATGAATTGCATCAGACAGTCCTTTATCCGGACAGGATTTACTTCCGCTCTGCCAGTTTTTGAGAGGACATCAAATTAAACTCACTTTTTCGTTTTCAACGTTTTGCAATCGGTTATTACTTTATATATTTTCCTGTTTTCACCAATGCTACACACGTATCGGGAGAGGAACATCAAATGGGTTTAATTGACAAAATCAAGGGCGAATTTGTAGATATCATTGAGTGGCAGGACAGCTCAAGGGATACGCTTATCTGGAGATTTCCACGATATCAGAATGAGATCAAAATGGGTGCAAAACTTACGGTTCGCGAATCGCAGGCTGCCGTATTTATGAATGAGGGAAAAATTGCAGATACATTTTCACCCGGAATGTACACCCTGCAAACAAGCAACATGCCCATACTGTCAACACTCAAAGGATGGATTCATGGATTTAACAGCCCCTTTAAGGCAGATGTTTACTTTGTAAATACACGTCAGTTTCTTGATCAGAAGTGGGGTACAAAAAGTCCGATCATCCTTAATGATGACCGTTTCGGAATGATTGAGCTGCGTGCATTCGGAACCTTTGCTTATCAGGTGACAGAACCAAAATACTTCGTTGCACAGATTGCCGGAACCAATTCACATTTTTCCATTGAGGATATCAATGGTCAGTTACGCAGCCTGATTGTTACAAAACTCACCGATGCCATCGGGGAGGGAAATCTTCCGATTGAAAAATTTGCTGCCAACCTTGAAGAGCTTTCGGCACTTGGACAGGAAAAACTCAATGCCGATTTTGCAGAGATCGGCTTAAGAATTACAAAATTCCTGATCGAGAACGTTTCAATGCCCGATGAGCTCAAGAAGGAAATCTTCGAATACAGCCGGCTCAATAAGATTGACATGCACAAATTGACACAATTCAAAACAGCAAAAAGTATCGAAGCTGCAGCCAGCAACTCCAACAGCACTATGGGTATGGGTATGGGTGCCGGTATGGGTTTTGGCGTTGGTGGCGCTATGACCAACATGTTTGCACAATCTATGAACCAGATGAACGCACAGTCCCAGCAACAACCACCTGCAGTTCCACCACCACTTCCCTCTGCAGCTCAATTCTATGCTGCACTCAATGGTCAGCAAAGCGGACCCTATTCAATCGATACGATTACGTCAATGATCGCTCAGAATTCGATTCAACGTACAACACTCATGTGGAAAACCGGTATGCCTGGATGGGTAGCCGCAGATACGGTACCGGAAATTGCGCCTCTATTTACAACTGTTCCACCGCCACTTCCTCCCGTGTAAACTATTAATTCATAGCCCCCTGTGATCGTATACAGGGGACTACTTTTTAACTGTATCAGATTCGCTTATTAACAAAAGAATTCACTTTATGGAAGCCACTGAAATAAGTAATACCTGTCATTATAAATGCACCGGATGCGGTGCGGATCTTACCTATGCTCCCGGAACGACACAATTGCAATGTCAATATTGCGGTACACAGCAGCAGATTGTATCCGGGTCTGAAAAAACTATTGTAAGCGAGAATGACTACCTGCACTATCTTTCTGAAAAAACAATTGACAGTGCAGAAAAGCAGACTATTCACACTGTAAATTGCAAGTCCTGTGGTGCAACAGTTTCACTGGATTCTCACGTTACAAGTGACAATTGTGTATTTTGCGGAACACCGCTTGTTGTTACTGATTCACAAACCGGAGAAATCCTGAAACCAAAATATCTGCTGCCATTCAAAATAACACAAAAAAATGCCCATGACCAGTTTAAGAAATGGCTCAGTAAATTGTGGTTTGCGCCAAATAAACTCAAACATTATGGTGATAATGCTGATACGTTACATGGTGTTTACATCCCTTACTGGACCTACGACTCAAATACCGAAACAAACTATACCGGCCAGCGCGGAACAAACCATACAGAATCCTATACGGTAACAGTAAACGGTAAAAGTGAACGCAGAACACGGACAGTTATCAGATGGCACAATGTTTCAGGACATGTATCACATTTTTTTGATGATGTTCTTATTTTAGCAAGCAACTCATTACCACGACGTGTTGCAGACAAGCTTGATCCATGGGATCTCCAAAACCTGACCACTTATGATGAACAGTTTCTCAGCGGATTCAGAACTGAAAGTTATCAGGTTAAGGTTGAGGATGGTTTCGGGATTGCAAAAAGTGTCATGAATACAACGATTGAATCCTTGATACGACGAGATATCGGCGGAGATCATCAGCGTATTTCATCTTATTCGACAAATTATAGTAATATCACTTTTAAGCACATTCTGCTCCCTATCTGGATCAGTGCATACCGTTTTAAGGAGAAGACCTATCGTTTTCTGATTAACGGACGTACCGGTGAAGTACAGGGGGAACGTCCATGGAGCTGGATAAAAATAACCCTCGCAAGCCTCGCAGCAGCAGCGCTCGGAACGGGAGGATATCTGTTGATTACCTATTTGAATAATGGTAGCATGTAGCACGTAGCAAGTAGTTAAAACCAGTGCCTGCTTGCTAACTGGATTCTGACTTCTTCTACGTACTACTTGCTACATGCTACTTACTACTGCCAAACACACATACCGTAATCTCATCCCTATCGTGGAACAGATGTTTACATACAAACGAATCAGTATACCTGAGAATGCCACTGCTACTGTGCAGTAATTCGAGAACCTTTACAGGATCAGAATAACCATACTTGAAATTTATGACTGCATTTTTAAACCATTTTTGTTCAAACCAGATCTTTATTCTTTCATAAACCTGAAACGGATGATCTACCATATCACAAAAGAGCCAGTCTACCGGTTGATGCGGAGGAATCCATGTGTAGGCATCAGTTTTAAGATGAATTACGTTTGGATGATCAAGAGGACCTTTTTTAAGGGGACCGTTATCGATCGCATAGACGGTTGCCCCCCGTTTTAGTGCGGCCCATGTCCATCCACCGGGAGCAGCACCAAGATCCGCAACAATATCCCCTTCTTTGGGAGACTGTCCCATTATCGCAAACGCCTCTTCAACTTTGAGATATGAGCGTGATGGTGCCTGGGGATCATCTTTCATCCGCCGCTGCCCGCCAAAAACAGCATTTCTTGAAATGTAAACTTTATTGTATTCCTTTACATCAACAGCAAATAGTCCATCCATCGGTATGTCAACTTTTGGGTAATTCCAGTCTGCGAGTTTTGCTATTCTGGAAATACGTTTTTTAAGGAGATCTTTGATACGTTCCTGACGTGACAAATCAGGAGTAAAACCATTTTCTGATTTTGTCAGAAAGAAAAGCGGCCACGGTGTATCGATTCGTGTGTTCCGTATCTGATCACAAAACCAGTTGCAGATAGCATCATGAATTTTTACATTTCCGGAACAATCGATCTCTGTGACATTATTGATACCCCAGAACGGGAAGCATAGCTTTTGACTTGTGATATCAGAAGATCCGGCAGTAACAATACCAGATATATTTGAGACAGCATCAATGCCGTGTAGCGTACATTCGTCAACGGAAAATTGCTCAGCACCCGGTTTTACAAGTAAAATATTCATTGAGTGAACTATATGGTAAAGGGTCAAAAAAAATAACAGGAATAATCTTTTTTGCAGATTATCCCTGTTACACAATTATCAATATGACATTAATCTGCTACCAGGGGTTTCCAGACAATCGCAAATTTACCAGACTCTTCAACCCATATCATTTCTTTATCAATGACTGTAACCCAAAACGTCCCTTTAAGATCTGCTATGCCGGTACTTGTAAATGTCACCGATGGCTGATTTGATTTAAAGGTGTTTGTCGTTGTCATTAAATTGATATACTGCGATGATTTTGTGTTAATAGAGAACGAATATAGATCTTTATTGTATTCAGTGTATGCCCAGTTAATTGACATGGATTTCATGTCTGAAAAAGCGGGACCATCTCCATCGATACTAAAAGAAGCATATTCCTGATTTACTGTTGCCAATGGTGCTGTACCGGGAACGCCATATTTCAGCAATAAATTACCTGAAACATCCCTGACAACAACAGTTCTGACAGCTTTTGCCTCATTACCTGCAGAATCGATTGCTGTATAGGTAATTTTGTACGTTTCAGGCACCTTTAGATCGACAGTGCCTTCTGTCGCCACAGTAAGCGTTATCTTTTTTCCATTGACAACATCGTAAGCAGTAGCACCAGAATCTGAATATGTTTTTGTTTCATGAACATTAACAGTATCCGGATTTCTGCCTTTTATCGTAATAACAGGTTTGGTAGTATCCAGGTTAGGATCGACCACTGTTATCGTTACTTTCAACGTGGCCTCGACAAAATCCTTATCCTTGACTGAATAGGTAAGCACATACGAACCTGTTTTTGCACTGTCGAAATCACCCGATCGTTTGATATCAGATGAAATATCCTTATCATCTTTATCTATTGCTGTTATTGTTTTAGTCCTGCTTTTCAGGTTTAGAGAATACGAAGTTTCTTTTGATACGAGTTTACCATCAAGATAAAAGCTTGGAGGAATATCAACTTCAATTGTGCCGAAAAGTACATATCTGTATGCATTTGCAGGATTTCCTGCGTTATCCTTCACATGATAAGTAACTTTACAAAGTACATTTGTTCTGTTTGAACCCGTGATCGAACTTGAATCAACAGAGACCTTGCTTGTAATGTCACCGTCTCTATCATCGTTTGCAGTAAAGCCCGGATCATTCCATTTAGCACCATTTTCAAGCTTTATGGTATCCCTGCCTTCAAGAAAAATTTCAGGAGCTGTTCCGTCTTTGGAAGTTTCCGGAGATACATTGATGTAGATCGTTCTTTTTGTTGCATTGCCCGACTTATCCGTTGCTGTATATTCTATTGCATACAAACCAGCCTTGTCCATATTTGGAGCACCGGTTTTTCTGATACTACTTGTTACATCACCATCTACAACATCAAAAGCCGATACTGTAGGTTCATTATACGAGTCACCCAGATTGTACGGGATAGTATCCAATTGAGGACTAATGAATATACGCGGTCCAACAGTATCAACTTCAGCAGGCGTATACACTCTAAAGGTTCTGTGAATTGTATCCGCATTATTATCAATATCTGTTACACTAAAAACTACATCGTATATTTCATCAACAAGTGTCGATACATCCGGCGGATTAACGATTATCCGATTAGTTACATCACCATCTTTGGCATCATCAGCTTTCACCTGACTCTTGAACTCATTATATTTTTGCTGAACATTCTCAGTTTTGCGATTTACTGCAACCACATCACCGCCTTTCATCGAAAACACAGGCGGAACCGTATCTTTTACATAATTCTTCCAGTCAGGATCTTTACCATTAATAATTTTATCACCATCTTCATCTTCAAAATAATCAGCTAACCCATTTTTATCTTCATCTTTTGCCATATCAACATTATAATTGGTAGCTTTGGGATCAAGCGGATTGTTAAAGTCAACTTGTGTACAAAACACAAACAAACACAGTGTTATAAATGAACCCGTTTTTAATATGTTATTCATAAACACCACCTCACTTATCTGAAAAAATTATAGGCAAAGTGATTGAGAGTGCAATACTTCCAAGGCCAACTCCCCCACCTGCATAACAAAGCATACGGTTTCTTTTTGCAGTTTCAGCATCAGTACGAAGCATTGCTGCATCATCTGAATTGCTTACGCATTTATTATATTCATCCATTTTTGTCTTCACCTGTGTATCAAAATAGTAACCGGCTCCGGCACCACCGGCAGCTAATACCAGTGACGCAATTCTCCAGACTTTTACGATTGGTTTTGTTTTCGTGTATTCACTGCCAGTTGGAATTGTTACCCTGCGATCCGGTTTTCCACATTGCTGATTAATAGCACGAACATCATCCGAAACACTACTGTTAGATTCAAGTCCATAGACAAGCTCTGTCGCTTTTTCGCAATTCCCATCACCAGCTTCAAGTTTTGCAAGCTTTACCGATACTTCAGCACTAACAAACTTTCGGGCAAGGAAAAGCGAATATACATCCTTGACATTCTCTTTCAGATTCAGCTCCTCGTAGATTTCCCCGGCACGCAACAGATCGTCTTTATACGCATTGTTATTGATCTGAAACAAACTCACATAACACTCGGCAGCGTCAGCTTTTCGTCCCATTTCTTTATAGAGCTTCGCAAGTTGCTGCCAGGCCGGTTCATAGTCCTGAGTTGTGCCCAGACTGTTTTTAAAAGCCTCTATTGCTTTTTCATTATTGGACAATGAAACATACCGCATGCCAATATCGTAATAGCTACCTCTGTCAAGCTGATACCCGGCCCCCTGTGCTTTTGACAAATAAGAATCCGCACCACTTGTGTTATTTATGGCAATATTTACAAGTGCTAATTTGAAATAGATCAGGCCATTCTCTCCACCTTCAGATAGAAGCTGTAAGTAGTAGTTCTCAGCTTTTTTATAATCACCCTTGGCCTCATAAATCTCGGCACGTGCGGTAATTGCCTGAAGCTTCAGAGATGGTTCTTTAGCTGCATTATCAACTGACGACAGTGCCATATCATAACTCTGAGCACCTACCTGATATGTTGCCAGATCCAGGTATAATGACGGATTCGAAACACCAAATGAACTGATAAGCTCATTTTGATATTCAATTGCCTTGTCATAGCGCATCCCGGCGGCACAAGCATAGGCAGTTAACATTTTACCAACCTGAAATTTACTTTTTCCATTCACAAGCTTTTCAAGCTCCCCAGAGGTCGCAAATGCTCGTTTTTCCGAAAAATCACCTATTGATGCAAACGTGTTTCCAAAGGTCTCGACGATTTTTGGATTATCTCCCAAAACAGAGGTTGTGAAAAATTCACGTGTATAGTCAGAGATCTGATTTGGTAGCGCATTTACGACTGCCCCAAGCCCCTCTTCAAGCGCGCTTTCAAATTTCTGCATATCAATTACAAGACTTTTTGAAACCAGGCGCTGATTATCTATTATGGAGAATACTTCGATATTGTAACGGGTCTTTTTTCCTTGTGGTTCATATTCCTGATAAAGAAGGTACGATGCCCCCAGGCGCCTTGCAGATTCAATGTAGGCATTTTTGGAAATTCTTCTTGTATGATCATGATAATAAGGAATACTTTTAGCTGCCTTATCCATCGAAATGACCTGATACCCGGTTAATGCGCTTAATTTAAGATAGAAATACCCTTGAGAAACAGAAGATATGTACATTGTTTTTTCTTCTGTAGAATATGGAGCAAAAGCAGGTCGAGATATCAGAATTGCCGGTGTACCACCCAGTTTAACTGGTGTTGTAGTTGACGAAATTGGTGGTAAATCAACTGCCTGCTGTTCCTGAGGTGTCGATGGCGCATCAAGAAGTGCTCCCGCAGGTACTCCCTGTGCAAATGACGTAACTGCGCATAGAGCAATGGATAAGATCAGATGCTTTGAAACATTAATTAAGCGAATAACCATGTTCTCTCGTCTCTCCCGATCAGGTAATAAATACTATATATTAAGAAGCTTAGTGTAAATATAACACTTGTAAGTTCATTCAAACAAAACAAAGATGTGATTCGTGATCGACGATGAGTTAAAACGGTAACGACGTCCGGATAGACGCCGTTACCTGAAATTATTTACTGACAACAGAACGGAGAGTCTGATATCCATAGTGCATAATTAAATGATCCAGAAGAACCATTGCCGTGTAATTCTCAGCAACCGGCCAGATACGGGCTACGATTGTCGGATCACGGCGGGTGATTGCTGCAAGTTCTGTATTTTGATTTGTATACTTATCAATAGTATTCTGTTTTCTATCAATAGTTGGTGTTGATTTAACCGCAAGACGCATTACTATATCCTGTCCTGTTGCAAGCCCACCGGTAATTCCACCCGCATTATTGGAGTCGAAAATAACTTTCCCGTTCTCTGAATGCATTCTATCATTGCTCTGATAACCAGTCATATCTTTCACTTTAAAACCGGCTCCATTCTCAACACCTTTAACCGCACCAATTCCAAGCATTCTTCCGAGTTCTGCATCAAGTTTATCAAAAACCGGTTCACCCAGACCTGTGGGTACACCAGTAGCAATAACCTCAACAACCCCTCCGGCACTATCACCCTTTGCACTTATCCGGTTCACGGCATCAAGCATAGCCTGAGCAGCCTCAAGATCCGGACAATTTACAACATGATGAACACCATATGCCGCTTCAATCTCTTTTCGTGTAAATGCCTTTGCTGTATCTCTGATCGGATCGATTTCCTTTTCAATCTGAGCAAATAGTGCCATTTTTTCCAAAAAACGCATCTTGGTCTGTACTCTGCCACTTACATAAACCTGCTGATAAAAAGGATCATAATCCGCTCTGAATTTTTTGTAGGATGCACACTTCTGAGCAATGATTTCCGAATCAATTTCAGGGCAGGCAACCCCTGCCATCTCTTTTACATATGCGAACACATTAATGCCACACTTTTTCAATACCTGCTTTGCAATATACCCTGCAGCAACAATCGCAGATGTATAACGACCGCTGAAAATCCCAGCCCCGATTGCATCATCGTCAGCACCATATTTTATAAATGACGCATACGATGCGTGGCCGGGGCGCGGTGTTCTGTTTGTATCCTGATATTGCTTAATATGGATAAAATGACGATCAAGGTTTGGAATAAGAATTGTCATCGGACTGCCATTTGTATGATTCTCATTTCCAGCACCCTCAATTGTATCGGCAGCGTTGGTACCGGTATAGATAATAGGCAGATCAGGCTCTTTTCTTGGTGATGAAAGTTCGTCTGCACCTGGTTTACGAAGAAGCAAATCACCGTAGATTTCTTGTTCTGTAAATTCCATTCCTGATGGAACACCCTGAATTAATGCTGTTAGACCCTCCTGATATGATCCACCAGCCATCGAAACCTGAAACAGCTTACCTAAGTGACAACCGAACATTTTTGCTCCTTACAATAGTTATGTACAGTGATACAAACCTGTTTTAACAAATTTAGTATAAATTTGCGCAAAACCCACTAAATATAACTACTCGTTTCAGGTTAATGCAACAACAATTTCCAGCAACACCATACAGTTTTCATGCAGATCATGAATTTTAGCAGACAACACGACTCATATGACAAGATATGATGAACCAATAACTCCACCGGTTAATATTACAACCTCGGTAATCTCACTAAGCGCACCAATACAATCACCGGTTACACCATCAATCCGTTTTTTACAATACAACATAAACACCATTCCAGCAATAAACGCAGTCACAATAATACCTGCCATTACAAGCTGATCCGGAACGATAACGATACATAGTGAAAAAACCAGCACATTTGACAGCACGATCTGCCATCCTGATCCGCTTTGACAAAAATGTGATGCACTACCCTGACCTGGTGTGGCAGATTTCATTCCTGACAAAGCAAGCGCCTGAAACGCTCTTGACATAACAAGACTAACAAGTATTATCGTAAAGAAATGATGTTCCACGTACCACGTATATAGTGTGACCCGTAACAGGATATCAATACAAAGTCCGGCAACACCATAGGTACCCAATCTTGAATCCTTAAAAATTGATAGTATTTTCTCTTTTGTTCTGCCACCACCAAATCCGTCACAACAGTCCGCAAATCCATCAAAATGTAAACCACCGGTCACAAGAAAAAGCACCCCCGTAAGCAGTATGCCACTTAATGGTACCAATGGCTGGCAATAATTAATCAATAGATAGACAAGATACATCACAAGCGCAATTAAAAAACCTGCCAGGGGGAAAAACGGCATTGATGATGCAACAAGAGGAGTATCTTTCCCTGGCACCGGGATCGTTGTTAAAATACGCAACGATGTAACACAGCGACTGATCATCTATACCTCTTTTGAAACACCGGCACTGCTGAATGTTGCCATCTGATGATAACAATTCATAGCCTGCCTTATAATCTGCATGGCAATGGCTGCCCCGCTGCCCTCACCTAATCGCATGTCAAGATCCAGTATCGGCCTCAGCCCCTCTATTTCAAGAAATGCTTTATGAAATTGTTCAGCCGATGCATGTGAGAAAAACAGATACTGTTTTACCTTCGGTTCATGCCTCATTGCAACAAGCGCTCCGGCCCCGGCAATAAATCCATCAACAACAACCGGAATTGCATTTTCTGCTGCACCAAGAATCATTCCGGCAATTCCGGCAATTTCATAACCACCAACCCGTCTCAATGCCTCTAATGCATCACCATTCCACTCTTTATGATGCATCGCAACCGAAGATGCGATCACCTGCTTCTTTCGCTCAAGCATCTCTCCCTGTGATCCGGTTCCCGCACCGACAGTCCGTTGCGGCTCGATCCCTAAAAGCATTGCATACAATGCTGACGCTGATGAACTATTTCCAATTCCCATTTCGCCAACACCGAGCAAATCTGCGCCAGATTCCTTTGCAAGCTTTTTTCCATGGTTAAGTGCGTCCCGGCATTCATCAGATGTCATTGCACAACCACAACTGAAATCTTTTGTACCTCTGGCAACTTTACAATTAATAAGCTTCGACGAATATGTTAATTCGGCATCGACACCCATGTCAACGACCGAAAGATCAATTTCTGAATTTCTGCACAAAACACTTATTGCCGCGCCGCCAGATGCAATATTTGCAGCCATTTGACAGGTAACACTTTTTGGATACGGACATACATTCTGCTCTGTAATACCATGGTCACCCGCAAAAACATACATTTTTGATCTGCTTAAACCGGCATTTTCGTTCTGTTTAATCATGCAATATTGTAAAGCAAACTCCTCAAGACGTCCCAGACTTCCGATCGGTTTTGTAAGATCATCCAGATGTGCCTTTATTTTATTTGCCAGTACTGAATGGTAATCCAATGATTCAATTGACATTTTACGACCTGTTTCCCTTTATGTTAATTTGGATACCGCTTACTGAGAGAATAACATTATCAGCAATTGCAGCAACCTTCTGATTTAATAATCCATTCATATCCCGGAACTCACGGGCAAGTTTATTCTCAGGAACAATCCCCCACCCCACTTCATTTGTCACAATTATAATTTCAGACTGAACACTGTTTAAAGCCATGACCAATTTGTCAATTTCAACAGATATCAGCCCGGTATTCTGTTCATATTTGTAAAACAGATTACCCATCCATACCGTAAGACAATCGACAACTGTTATTGAATACCTGGAGTGAACATGAGTAATTGCAGCAGCCAGCTCATACGGTTCTTCCACAGTTTCAAACAATTTGCCCCGTTCAACACGATGATTTTCAACCCTTATTCTCATTTCGTCATCGAATGGAACAGCTGTCGCAATAAACACCTTGTTGCCATCTTTGTTTTGTGCATATGATACTGCGAAACTGCTTTTTCCACTTCGTACACCACCTGTTACAAGTGTTATTTTCCTCATGTACTTATTTTCCCTGGTGAACTGCATTCATCACGAATACATATTTAAAATTTTCTCTCATTAACAAAAAGTAAACTGTTACAGAATACAGCATGACACGCAGCAATTCAGAAATGTCAGTTTCTGAATTTCCATCCTGTAATAACTGGAAAATGGATTTTTTGTTAAGACAATTCATTCAAACTGGAATCCTCCGGTCTTATTCCACGAAGACCGTACAGTGTAAAACTCTGAAAACTGCATCACAATCCAGTTCAGAGCCAAATGTATTCAAGCAGGTCTCCTGGCTTATATTCGCCTGATCGTTTGCAACACGATCAGCCATTGTCCCCTTCCCATCATACCTGTTCATGACAGTGGATTCAACAATGTATATCGAATAACACAGTGGCGGGTCCGCTCCCGATTCAAACGGGAATTCCCTTGACTTGAATTTTATACGAAAAGAGATTTAAACTAATTTGTGAGAAAGTGTAATGCAAGGGGAACGTTTTCAAGCACGACAGTTTATTTGCGAAATTGAAGTATTTTCACCTGGCAGATAAATTTTCTGAATTATCCCTGATGAATCATCACCTGGTTTAGAGGTATCTCCCACTTGTGCTTATTGCAGGTATCGACCAGAATACGCTGTATATGAAACTCGACAATTTTAAAATCCAATGCGGCATCACCAGTGAGGTCAACCCGGATCTCATAATCCAGTGATGATAATCCTGCTTTTTTAAACATCACAAAGACATCTCTGATGTTTGCGGGATCCACAATTTCAGGCAATTCTCTTTTCAGACTGCACAACATCACTTCGGGGATATGCGTGGTACATTCAGCCTGATGCTTATAATCCACGCTAAAAGTAGAGGTAACACGCAGATTCGCTGTAATATTTCGAGGATTAAGAGCGAGAAAGGCAGGAGTTTGATAAATGTCCAAAGCGCCATCAGCCTCGGCAATCTGCACTGCACCAGGAGTCTGGTATACTACACGTCCCGTCTTTCCATCAACCTGTACCAGGTCGCCTTTTTGGCATGGAAACCACTCTTCGGATTTTCCCGGAGGACGCGAATACTTTCCAACCAGCATTTTAAGTGGCAGCATCTGCTCTCCGCCATCAAGCAGTGGATTAACCATGCGTGCCCTGAGACCGATACTTTCAACCAGCCATGGAATACCATCCATTACTATACGTTCACCCTCCCGAACAGCTCCGGTATTCATCATAAGTTGCAGTATTTCTATATTTTGCGGCAATGTTTTAAAACTGGCCCAACCAATACCAATCAGGAATATGAGCGCAACAGCAAGGAGAAACCAATCGGCAGTAAAGCTGAAAACCATGAGCATGGCCGCTATCCCACCTAAAATACGCAATGCTTGTATAGAAATCGTTACAAGCCGATTTCCCCGTTTTTTATGTTTCCATGCCATCCCCCAGGCGATCATAAGAAATCGTATACCAAAAAACACAACGCAAAAGGCTATAATTCCCAAAAGAAGATTCTGCCCCCGGGTGCGGAGGAAATTACGAATATAAGCCACGCTGGCATCAAATGGAGATTGCTGTTCAGCTAATTTTTTCTCCAGTGTGTTTTCAAGAGCGCTTAAACGATCCTGTGCTCCCTTAAATCGTTGTTTCCAGAGCATACGCATTTTTTCCAGACGCGCGTTCAATACGGGAGAAACAGATGCTCCAACCAGCTTGTCCAGATTTGCAAGTGCTTGTGATGAGATATCGCGTTCAGTGGTGATTGTGGAAATTTGTGCTCGCAGTTCCCCAATGGCACGGGACTGACGTGTAGCGAACTCCACTTCTGCCATGATTGGCTTAAGGAGTTTGCCTATTTGTTGCTGCCAATCGAATTTCACCTCGGTTTTTTCAGTAAAAGCGCTGATATCTACATCGACAGCCAGACGCTCAAACAAAAGCTGCTGTTCGCGAATCTCTTCCCTGACTTTACGTATCCGCTCATTTGCAGCTTTGTCAGGTGCGCCCTGAGTCTGATGCTGCAAACTTGACAATTCGCGCTCTTTTCTATCGATATCCTGCACAAGAGCGTCTAATGAGGATATTATACCGTTACTATCATTAAACGAATCAATTCGGGCAGGTACCTCAGACAAACCATCAGGTTGAGCTGAATAAACAGATATAAATCCAGGCAGTAAACAGAAGATAATACCTGAGCATATCATAAATCTGATGGAAGCAGTTTTGAAACCAGTTCCTATAGCCATTACAATTTTATTATAGATAATTCGACCTTCATTAAGGTTATTTTTGTTTGTGTAAAAAATTTACTTAATGGCGTGATGCAATATTTGCATTATTTCTGTCACGTTCATTAGCCTTCTGAGCCCAGGCACGAAAAATCTTAAGTGATTCAGCATCAGCATCAATACGAAAGTTCGGTTCACCCTTTTTATATTCATTAAACCATAAAAAAACCTCAAAACAGTTATTCGAATCAAAAAAGTCCAGAAAATCACGAAGCCAATAGTGACGTCTCGGGTCGGATGGACAACCTATTTCGGCGATCCACATCGGTTTACCAAAATTCATTAATCCTGACACCGAACGCGCAAACACTTTATGAAACGATTCCCATTGATGGTACCTGTCATGATAATCACCGAAATTATAACCATCAAGTGCTACAATGTCAACATAATCACTGCCGGGATAATAAGGGTAAATATCCTTTTCGAATGTCTGAAGCCCCCATACTACACTCGGACTGAATATCCACAAGACATTATCTGCTTTTTCTTTTCTAAAAATTTTATGCGCGTGCCGCCATGCGTTTTTGAAAAGACTGCTTTTCTTACCCCAGGGAAACCAGTTGCCATTCATCTCATAGCCAAATCTGTAATATACCTTCATATCAAGTTCTTTTGCCTGACGAGCCATTTTTCTGAAATAATCATCCCACTTACCATCAATAATTTCTTTGAGAATATTTTCGTTTTCACTACTTGTCAATTGATCATTTTTAAGATCCTGATTGATTACCGTGTAAATACCAAGTTCCTTGTTTGACTCTGTAACCTGCAGGGGAAATCCTTCACCCATCTGTATATACCAAAGTACATACCCAGGAACTGCACCAAACACATTAATTTCATCCCTGAGATTATCCTCATAATTTTCCCAGAGCCTGCTTGAGAAAAAACCGAATCGCTGCGCATTCGGAACTTCAGGTTTCTCACCATGAACGGAACAACGAAGAAATACAAGATTTTCATTCTCGTCATCGGTTTCAACAAACTTATGCATACACGATACTACCAGAAGTAAGGTGATCAGTACACTAAACTTAATGATTATGAAACTCTTCTTTTTCATATGAACGCCTCACTTGTCAGAATCTCATATACCTATTACATACTTAATCCATATACACTCTATCTTAAGTATAACTGTAGGAACACTCCCGTGACAACCATTAAAAAAGTCAATATACTCAGGTATTGCTCAAAATCAAAGCGAATTGTTTACAATTAATTATATAACGTATGTGATACAAAAATATTGAGTTGTATGTAACAAATTGTTTACAAGTGTTATATGTCTTGTTTAATGACAACACTACACAATCATATCAAAACGTTCTATTTTTTGGTATTTTATTGACATTGACAGAAAATTGGATTTCCGTTAGCATTAATAACTTTTTTTAGGATAGTAATTATGGATAACAGCACTTCATCCTTCAGAATTTTTTCTGGAATTAATGTTTCGCATTGGCTTAGTCAAAGCGATCTTCATGGCAGCGCACGGGCAGCCAGATTTACATATGATAATATTTTACAAATTACAGATTCTGGTTTTGACCATGTACGGATGCCTGTCGATGAAACACAATTGTGGTTGGATGACGGCACAGTCGACAATGAGGCATTCGACCTTCTAAATGATGGTATCTACCATTGTACGCAGCAGAATCTCCGTGTTATTGTTGACATGCATATTTTAAAATCACACTATTTCAATGATAATAAACAGCCGATTCTCTATACCGATAAAAAAGAGCTCGATCACTTTGCGTCACTATGGTCTCAATTAAACGAACGTTTACAAGAGTGGGGTCCCGACCTTCTGGCCTTTGAGATTCTAAACGAGCCCAAAGCAGAGAACAATGGAGACTGGAACAGGGTCAGTTCCACAATCTTCAACCACCTCCGATCGCTTGACATATCAAGAACAATTATACTCGGTTCAAACTGGTACTGTAAAACCGATACGTTCAGTGATCTTGAGGTTCCAAACGATACCCGCCAGCTTCTTTCGTTTCATTTCTATGATCCGATGCTAGTCACTCACTACAGGGCATCATGGACTAATCTATACGGCTATGATGGTCCTATCAACTATCCGGGTTTTCCGGTTGATGATTTTACCGCAGCTTCACTTACAGAACCAGTTCGATCCTTCGTGCAAAGAGAAAATTATTACATCGACAGAAACACAATATTCGAAAAGATCAAACCTGCTATTGACAAAAGAGATCAAACAGGAATTAATCTTTATTGCGGTGAATTCGGATGTATTCGCCATACTCCACACAACATCAAGTGCAACTGGTATCGTGATATTGTTTCAGTATTCAGGGAGCTCGGCATCTCCTTTACACATTGGGATATGCGCGGAGATTTCGGAATTCTCAACGGAACTGATGAAAACAGGGACATCATCGATATTTTGACAAAAAAGTAACGGTGTTACAGAGACCGGCAATTGACAACTACAAGTCAACAGTTCGACGGATCATATCACCAATCCGTAAACTTTTCTCTGTGATACCGATAACAAGCCTGCTTGATGGCGCACGCTCGATCTGATTGCCGGACAGATCTGTAATTTTTGTAAATTGAATCGGATATGGTTCAAGTGACTGTTGCACTGGAATTATCTCAAGCGCTTCGCCCATACAAAAACTGTTCTTGACATCAACAACAGGTAATCCACCCGGAAGAATCGCTTTAATTGTACCTATAACCCTGCTTTTTGTTGATGCCTTTGATGAAAAAACGTCCTGTATCAAAAGTTCACCGTTGTAAAAACCGGTTGTATAGGTTCTGTGATCAAGAGCATCAAGTTCTTTACGCCACTGAGAATGTACCCTGTAATCAGCACCATCATTCAGAAAGCTGTCAATTGCCGCTCTGTAAACTCTGACAACAGATGCAACATAATGAACACTTTTATTCCGTCCCTCAATTTTCAATGAATTTACACCAGAAGAAATAATCTGTGGCAAAATGTCAATTGTACATAAATCCTTTGAATTCATAAGGTATACACCATCATCACTCTCCTCAGCGTCAAACCAGATACCCGGGTTTTCATTCTCACTTTGTACAGGACTCAGACGGTACCTGTATCTGCATGGCTGAGGACAATCACCCCTGTTTGGATGACGTTCACCAAGATAAGCCCCCAGAAGACAGCGTCCACTGATAGAAACACACATCGCTCCATGTATAAAAATTTCTGTCTCCATGATATTTGCCAATGATGCTTCACGAATCTGTGACAAAGTAAATTCACGCGGTAAAACAGCCCTGGCTACTCCCTGTTTTTTCCAGAAATCAAGTGACACCAGATTAAATGTACCTGTCTGGGTACTTAAATGAAGTTCTGCTGATGGCAGTATCTCTTTACACAATACAAGCACACCTGGATCACTGATAATGAATGCATCAGGAATGCATTTCTTTTCACAAAGTTTAACAAGTAATTCACGTACAACAGGAATAGCCGTCTGATCGGGCATCAGGTTCAATGCAGCGTATACCTTCCCGTTGCTCTTGTGCGCCATGTCAAGAAGTTCCGGCATATCCTCTATGGCAAAATTTGGAGAATGTGCACGCAGATTGAGTTTTCCTATGCCTATATAAACAGCATTGGCCCCATGTAAAAACGCAGCTTCAGCTGCTTCAAAGGTACCTGCAGGCGCAAGTAATTCCGGCGGTTTCATTGCACTTGAGCCTTGGCTGACTTTACATCAGAAAGAGAATCAGGTTTTGATGAAGCATTTTTCGCAAGAATTTCATTTAATGCTGCAGTATATACACTCTTCGGCTGAAGCCCCGGAATCACTTTTACAACAGTTTTGTCATTTACAATGAATATCGCCGGAATTGCATTTACCTGAAAGTAACCTGCTATCGCTTTATGAATGTCGACATTTACTTTTAAGAACAGTACTCTTCCTTTAAATTCTTTCTCAAGTTCTTCGACAATAGGATTAAGAAGTTTACAAGGCCCGCACCAAACAGCCCAGAAATCAATAAATACCGGAAGCCTGGATTTTACAATAATATCTGCAATCTGTTGTGATGAATCAACAATTTGAGCAGCACTCCCTGGCGGTTTAAGTGGTGGCTTTATCTGAGTTTCCCCAGCATATATACACGAACACAAAAATACTGTTGAGAGCACAAAAATAATTCCACGCATATTTGATTTAACCCCGGGTTGTGTTGAATAAGGGATCGAATGTCATTCGCAATCCCTGAAAAAAAGACTATTAAAATATACGATTTTTCTCATGACAAATTGCACTTAAATTAGTGGAATTATACAATTCACTAAAACTGGGTATAATAAACAAACCTTAGTTCACGACTCCACCCAAGTGTACTGCCATTTTTATATTTGCGGTTTTCAAGCAGATCTTTGAAATCAAATTCAATAAAAAATCCAGGGGTAAATGCCCAGCGAATACCGGCATTTAAAAATCCATTCTCCGGTTGGGCGTACACAGGATGCCTGTTCGGGCGGATGTCCTTGATATTCGCACCGAAATCATACTCAAAAACCACCGCAAGCTCTTCATTAAGAGCGATATCAATACCGGCAAACACGTTAGGCCACTTTATTACCTTATATTCCTCCATAGAATAGTTCACCGTTGCGTGCAGCCCAAACTGAATTTTTTGAAGTAACAAATAATTTTTGCTGATTGCCAGAAAAAAACCGGGGGACTTATAAATATAGCCTTTGTAATCGAATGTACTTGTATCGGCAAGGCCACCAAATCCCTGATGATCATATCCTAATGCAAAACCGGGCCAGAAATAATTTTCCTCAAAAATACGATACTTTACAAGCCACCCGGGAAGCGGATTAAATTTTGTATGTTTTCCACGACCGACCAGCCCTTCACCACCATAACTAATACCTATGTTCAACCGGTTGGTCACACCAACAGCGATCCCCATTACAATACCTGCACCAAGTGATGGATCACGGGATGAAAAAATTCTGCTGTCAAAATCAAAACTTGCACGAGGCAAAATTCCAGCAGTATTTGCATCAACAAGTCGCCGGGGTTGGAGCATACCCTCTGCAAAAACAGTCTGGAAACATACCGCTGTAACTGCAGTGACTACCGTAATCATGCGTTTCATTGTGCTACTCCGGAATCTTCTGATTGTATTGTTTTTTCCGTTTTTCATTATAGTCCCGAATCAATAGTTTTTTCCGGTTATGTTCCTCATTGGTTTTCGAGAAATCGTGTTCCCCGCTGCCATCCCACTTTGCCACAAAATAAAGATCTTTCGTTTCCATAGGAGTGAGCGCGGCCTGCAATGCACCCTTTCCCGGAGAACAGATCGGTCCTGGAGGTATTCCCTTGTATTTTCTGGTGTTGTACGGTGATGATGTATTCAGATCCGAGACAGTCAGGGGGCCGTTGAATTTTTTAAGTGCATAACGTACCGTAGGATCTGCACCAAGGGGATATCCGATCCTGATTCTGTTGTGAAATACAGCAGCAATTCTTGTTTGCTCCGATGCAAGCGTGGCTTCTCTTTCGACAATTGACGCAATCGTAACGAGCTGCAACTTTGTAAATTTTCCAGAAAGTTCGGAGTGTGTCAGCGACTCATAGCACTTGTCAAATGCCTGAACCATTCGTGTGATTATGAACTCTTCACTGACATTTTCAGCAAAGCGATAGGTCTCAGGAAAAAGAAATCCCTCAAGTGACGGAGCATCCACATTAAGCTTTTTAATAAACTCAGGATTATTACATAATGATATGAATTCTGATGTATCAACTGATGAAAACACATGTGCAATCCGTGATGCACATTGCTCAATTGTCAAACCTTCCGGAATTGTAACGCTGAACTCAATGGTTGTCGCCTTCATCATCCCCTGGACTGCACTCATCACACCGTTTCCCGTTTTGAACTCAGCTTTTCCGGCCTGAACTTTATGGCCTGAATTTGTCAACTTAACATAAAGCAAAAATGCCTTTGTTGACGTAATTACCTTTTTTTTCCTCAACGAATCCGCAACCTGATACACTTTTGCGTTCTTTGGAATTACAATTTCAACCCTCTGATGTTCAACAGGAAGAGGAAAAAACAGATACCAGACTCCAAAACCGGCACTTAATAAAAGTAATAGTACAACCGGAATAAGAAGAAATGACTTTTTTTTGTTTTTTTGCATTACTCGTATCACCCAGACAAAACTGTAAAACAAATAGCCCAACACAGTAATAAATAAAAGAATTCCTAAAAACCAGATTCTAAATAACGTCTTAAACAATGGTATCATACACTAATTTTCAATTATAAGATGTGGATAACATGCACATTGCATACCCCACCGGCGCTTATCAGAATATTTGCGCTTAATCACAAAATAATTACTGGATAGATAGCCGCAAAGAATTACAATTGTTACTACAGGAGAGAAAAGTGGAATTACTGTATACATACACATTACAGTAACACCTTATACACCACAAAACCGGAGTGTAACAGGTGTTATATTATAATCACCAGCACTTTTGAGTCTGACGATAATTTTTTAATTTCTCCTTGAGCCAGCTGTCGATTGCCCCGCTCAGATTGCAGAGTTTGTTGCCTTCAATATCTATATACGTCAATGACTTCATTTTGACAATATCATGTGGAAGGATTGACAGACGATTATCCTTAAGGTATAACTCCTTCAATGAAGGAAGCAATGTGATCTGACCCGGCAGCGCTGTCAGCACATTCCCCCAAAGGCGCAGTACGGTAAGTTGTTTTAGATTGCCGATCGTATAAGGAAGCGTTTCAAGGCGATTATACCGGAAATCAATATCAACCAATTTATCAAGTTGACCAAATTCGAGTGGAATCTCGTTAATTTTATTGCTGTTGAAATCTATTTTTGTCAAGTTAACACAATTACGAAGCTCCAGTGGCAACTCTGTAAGAACATTGTTTTTACAAAGCAATACCTTTAGCTCTGTCAGTTTGCCAATTTCTGACGGCAGCACACTGATTCCGTCATTAGCGACATCTTTATTTGACAAATCAAGTGACACTACTCTTCCGTCTTCAATTATGGTCGCCTGCTCTGCAGTACGGTCAGTAATACCTGCTTTAGTGAGTATATCCCTAACCACAGCCAAATCCGGACTTGCATCCCCCTGAGCAGTTACAACCTCATTCAAATTTGCCAGAGCCGAATCGGGATCATGCTGGGCAAATGAAACAACCGTCAATAATGCAATTAATAAAGCACCTGAACGTATCATAGTACCCTCCTCCTGACTAAGTATCAACCATAAATGTGTATGTACTTTACATCAATATATATTTTTTCTTTATGCCTGCATGCATATTTTACATAAAAAGCCCCTTTTGGCTTAAGAACTGTATTCAATGTATTCAGAATCAAAAAAATGTATTAGCAACAATGGACAACCCTTAATTGACACAAATGTAACCTGCAAAAGCGCACTCTCTCTGGGTGGATACTCTTCATTATGCAATCTGTATCAAAAAACGGGGAATAGATACGAGTGGTTAAAAGCACTATCATATCAAAATTATGAAGCATTTCCATTTTATTCAACTAATGATGACCCCACATATATCATTGATTCTAAATAAAATACACTTTTTAATCATTATTGTAACTGAACACAAAATTTTTGAACCCAGCGCTGAACAGAGACAACACTTCACCCATGTGGTTACTCCACGATATATATTATAAGAGTTATACTTTTAAAAAGGGATGGTGATGAAACCTCTTGTTCTTGCGATGGTAATCTGTGACAATTATTATAGAGACGCTCATACCGGAAAGAGCATTCTATCTGGAACGTTCAGTTCGATCAATAGCCCCAGTTATCCATCAAAACACGGAAACTGTGCGATCTATGTGGCGCTGACTGATGTTGCAACTGACGGTGATGCCCAGCTGATCTTCAGAAAAGAAAATTCATCGTTTACCATGGAGCTTCCACCATGGAAGGTTCAGGCACCGGGTAACCATCGAGCAGTCGTTGAAATTGGTGGTAATATCAATGGTTTACCTATTCCCGAAGAGGGTAGCTACGAGTTTGTATTGTTATGGAATGGTGCAGAGATTGCGCTTCGAAGATTAACAGCAAATAAACTTGAGATGGATGAAAATCAGGAACAATAATAAACAGTGCACTGCGAATACATGTAAAACATTTTTAACTCTAACCAGGTAAATATTTTTTTATGCTTCTATCAACGATTCTTGTAAAAATCGTAGGCGGGATTTTTCTTGTCTGGACAATTTTTTCAATCTATAAACATTTTAAAAGCATTAAAAATCCTGCAAAAACATCAAAAGATAATAAACAATCTTCGTCGGAACAGTTTTTAAATAATGCACTGCTTTATCTCTGGCTCACGTTTATGATTGTTTTTTCTGTCGGTATGATGGTTAACAATTAATTCAGAATAAATACGTGAAATGTACTCCACCCTGATAGAGCGAGTAATTGTCAGTTGATCCGGTATTCTCATCATAGCTTTTTTCGTAGCCGGATTGTACATTAACAGACAAGTTTGGTGTGATTGAGTACTTTATATCTGCACTTGCATTGTAAAGTGTCGTTTCAACAGCTCCGGTCCACCCGTCATAATATTTTTTTTCTTCTTTTGAACCATATTCGCCATTTAGTTTTAGTGACAATTTCGATTTTATTATGTCAATAGTCATCTGGTTACCGCAACGATACGACACAGCACGGAGCGAGTCCCGATTTTCATCCTTTGTTGCAATTCTAAAAGTCACCTTATTCCTTAGAAAACGTTTTACCTTAAATCCAAATGTTGCATTCCACGTATGTTGAAAACGGTCTCCAATTCCATTATTCTCTGTTACCAGATGTTCGGATAAGTCCTTATCAATTAAAAACTGATACCGTATACTATAATTCAGTCCGTTTTTAAAGGCCTGCTTTCCTTCAATGCTGACAAGATTATTAAATTGTAAAGAATGGAACGTTCGTGACTCAACACTGTCTCTTTCTGTTTTGTTGCAGCGTTCAATTAATCCGGTGCACGAAACTCGTGCTGATGGTTTTGAATCTGATGAATTATATTCTGCAGCGATTTCAAGTGTACCTCTGTCAATCGGTTCAAGAGATAGTGATGTCCGCTCGTATTTGATTTCACCAAAACTATGAACACCTTTTACTGATGGTAATTCTAAATTGAACAGCACTTCTCTCTTGTCAGTTTCAAGGTAAGGATTACCGGCAGAATAATAATCACCTGCGATTTGACTGAATAAAAGAGTCGCTGTATAGTTATGTATCAAACCTTTGATATAGGTACTTCCTGCATAATGATCTGGAAAGTTGTTTTCATTAAATAGACTGAAAACACGGGATACAGCTTTACCGACCTCTGGATTATACCATTTAATACTTTTTTTTGAAGCATCACGAAGTGTATCTGCGGACCCAAGATTAAGTTCTCCGCCAATCTCAACTTTTCCATCAAGCAAATCAGCCTTAATGTCAAGTACACCAGTTTGCGCCTTAAGTGGGTCTGTAACAGCGGTATCAGTAATTTTTTTCCTTAGCAGCGGCTCCTCCGCCTGATCGCGGGCTATTATCCCCTTTAACGCAATAGTCATAATTGTTAGTGGTTTAACCGTAACAGATGCAACATAGGTAATTTGCTGACGAACCGATTGAGCACTGTCAATAATTGAATTGAATATATTCAGTTCATGATCACCGCTGTTTTTAGGAATTTCCGATTCTCCGGCACAAAGACCGAAACCAATTCTTTTTACTCCCCCGCCCATTTCCATAAATCCACCACTGTATTTCATACCGGTCATTGCTCTTCCTGAAATTGACAATTCAGAACCGTTTTCATAAAAATCACCAAGAATTAAGGACTGCTGTGCATAATTCATTGAAAGATTAAATAAATTTTTTCGAACATAGTTTGATGTCGAGAGCCATTCATTTCCATACACATCAAGTATCATATTTACGTCTGCTGCACCGCGTTTTCCATTAATGAATACCTGAAGCTCCGGTTGCAAGCCACTATACCAGTGACCACTCTGTTCCCCAAGATACCTTGTTTGTTTTCGTATGACAGGTACATAGACACCCGGTGCACCCGAAACAGAATCCAAATCCTTTGGATGGTTGACAGATTGCGGATTATACAATGTAAATCCTGAGACAATATTTCCGATAAATGATGAATTCGATTCACGGGGGACACTTAACGCAGAAAATCCGGTTTGTATAAGTGGCATTTTTAAATCTTTTTTACTACTGCTTTTTTGCACTGTCTCATCCATAACTATTCTATTTATCTCATAATTATCAACAATTTGCAGATTTTTGTAGTTATTAAAAACCATTTCTCTCATACGTCCCGGAATATCTGTATTCGAGACAACACCAAACTTGTTTCCAGTGATACTAGTCGCTACAATCGTAACAAGTGCATTCTTATCAGCGATAATGCCGTTAACATTTCCTTTTATGGAACCATAATTCATACGAAGGCTTGAATGACTACCGCAATAAATACCGGTCTTATTCTGTTTTATTATCACACTGTCAGCAATTACATGTGCATCCTCCAGTAATTTGATACCGCATATATGCCCTGCATCAATTGTTACAGCATTGAGAGTAATTTCTGATTGCTTTACATACAATGCATTAATTGAATTATTAACAAATGTCGAATGTCTGATTACAGCATTCCCGTTTTCAACTGTCAATCCATAATTGGAATTCCGGATCTCGCAATAATCAAAAATAGACTGTTCATAACTTCTGCAATAAATCCTGTCCCAATCCCATGGTTGCGGTTTTTTCCGTGCAGATCGGATAATAATGCGTTCATTTGCGGTTCCTTTTGCAACAAACTGCCCATATACATTAATTGTTGTATACGAACCTCCAACATAAATTACTGAGCCGGGACCAAATTCAAGTTTCTCCTGTGATGGAATAATGATATCACCGGTAATCAGAAACGGTCCATCATCTTTTGTAAATACTCCATGTACAATTCCACCATTAAACAATTTCTTCGCATTTATTGCACCTTCATCGTAATCCATTTCTATCACAACAGAATCCCCTGATTGTACAGATGTTACGGTTATGAAAATTATTATAATAATCAATATAACTCTCATTATTGCTCCGTTTTTAACCTGATTCTGTTTAAATCACATAAAATTTATTTATCGTAAAATAACCTGTACCTTTGATGTCTTCCGGATGCCATTGATATCTGTCACATCAATCTGGAAGACATTTGCTTTTCGTGGAACCAGTTCAAAATCACGCTGAATATAATTGCTTGTAAAGGTTTGCATCTGTAGCGCTACACCGGTTGTCAGGTTCAAAATCGTTACATCCCTGATCAATGACATATTATCATCAGGTAAATTTTCAATTGATACCTCTATTGTATAACGTGGCTTGTGGTTATAATCCGGAGCTGATGGTGGAATGTCAATATATTCAACCCCGGATGGTTTTCTCGGAGTAATATTCCAGGTACTTGTTGACAGATACGTAACGGTTTTCGAAAGCTTTGACGACATATTTCCAGCTTTATCCCTGGCATACAAAACATATGTATGTGTACCGTTTTCTACTGGTACAGTAAATTGTGAATTTGGTACACCGGTTTCACTACTACGCACTCCATCTATTTCATATGTAAATGTGATCTCTTCATCCGGAGTACGATCAATAACTGTGAACTTCATTGACGCCTGCAATGGCCTGTCAGGAAGTATGCCCTGTATTTCCGGAGCGATTACATCAGGTGGCCTCTTGTAAAGTACAGTTCTGTTTTCGGTCCGGGTTAAACCGTATGCATTGATTTCAAACTCAAGCACCACAGGCCCTTCTTCATCAGGAATCTGAATGAACCCTCCAAATGATCCGTTTTGTGCAACAGCAAGCTGTTTATTATTTACAGATACAACAGCATTAGATGGCTGTACTTCCCCTTTTATACTGATCTGTGTCGTGGTAATCACCTGTTTCTCTGACGGTACAAGCAGGGTGAACCGGTATTCCGGTTTGTATAGTACGACTCTGTTAACCTGCATGTGCACACCATCAAGCGATGCACTTATTTCTACGGAAATTTCCCCGCTTTCGTTTGGTATTGCAACCGATCCGCCAAATGAACCATCTGGTGTTACAAGCACTTTCATTCCATTCACCAATACCACTGCACCCGCTGTAACTTTTCCACTCACCGGTATGATTGTAGTTGTGACTGTTTGTTTGTCAACCGGTGCAGTTACATTGAGCATAAGTGCAGGCTTAAATCTGACAATTTTTGATACCTTCTGCGACATGCCATTCAGTTGTGCCTCAATATCAATTACCTGATCACCCGGTTCTGATTTTATGCCAAATTGAATTTTGAAAGTTCCATCTGCACCGATCTGCTGCTTCACACCATTTATCAATAGATCAGCTCCAGCAGTAACCCGGCCACTGACAACAACAAATGGTTTCTGTGTCGTGAAATCATCACCAGGTGCAGACACTGTCAGATTGAGCCCGGATACAGGAACATTACTGCCGGTTTCTTTTTTGATGAGCGTATCAGGATGTATGTTTGATGTATCTTTCAGTAACGTATCCGTTTTTTTAAGAGCATTCAATGAGTCTGCTTTTCCCACCCCAGTCTTTACAGAATCACCAACAGTATTCTTTCCGGTCCGTTCTCTGGCGTTATCAATAATCTCTATTTGAAACGTTTTTTGCCCCTTTACAACCGATGTCATCTGATTTTCCTTTAAAATCAGCGGAACATTACTCCCTGAACTTGACACCGTCACCGTTCCTTCATACACCTTTACCAATGTTTTATCTTTTGTAACATCCAGACCCACAATCGTACCTCTGATCGCTGCTGTTGCGGTCGGGGTTTCAAATTCGAATGATGATTTTGCACCAACCAGTTTCTTCACATTTGTCATCAATGTTCCATTCATGATCCTTACTCTGGTATTTTGCTGATCCCCCTTTTGAAAAAACAGTTTCATCTCAATGGTTGTGTTTTCGCCAATTTTCAGATTGGTACCATCAGATGTTTCCAGTTCAGCTTCTGATTCAATAAAAGTCCTGATAGCATCACGCTCACGGATAATCATTCCCGGTTTTGCATCAAACCAATTGACTGTTGCCCCTCTCCGGATTTTAACGGAACCAACCAGACTTTTTACACTGCATTTATTGACTGTCTCCTGAGCCGACACGCCATTTGTCAACGAAACAATCAATATACAAACAATAATCTTTACAACAAATGACATCAATTCCCCCGGTAAATAACTTTTCTGATTGAAATTCCTTTGACGTAGTAGTATTTTGAAAAATAGTCAGTATCGTTTCCAGCTCTTTTTTTGTACTGCATCAAAGGTACTTCAACATGGTAAATTACGCTGACCGCACATAAAATCAAAAAGTTGTATTGATTCTATCACTCTGAAACCAACCAGTCAACTTCATAAGGAACAATTTATGCCTGTACAATCTCAGATCATGATTCATCACCAGTATGAGTCTTTGCCATCACCTGCAGTTGCACTTCAAAAAATGGGTAAAAAAATTCTCAAAAAAGAGAATATTCCAACCGGACGCACAGTCTCCGTTGTCTTATGTTCAGACTACATGATTAAAAAATTAAATACAACCTACCGTAAAAAAGAGAAAGCAACCGATGTACTCTCGTTTTGTTTTGATGATGATGATTTTCTTGGTGAGATCTACATTTCACTTCAGCGGGCAAAAGTACAGGCACGACGGTTTGGTTTGTTGTATGATGATGAGGTGATGCGTCTCTTTGTACATGGAATGATTCATCTGCTGGGATATGACCACATTAAAGAAAAGGACAGAATTATTATGGAAGCAAAGGAAAAGCAGTATTTCAATGTAGAGGATTAATTGACCTATCCTGACAGATGCAAATCGATATGATGTGATGTATTTCCGCTTTGATAAGGTGCTGGGAAAATGTATATTATTGTATTCTGTATGCGTTTTTCCCTGAATTTTTATTCGACACGCAACGAAAAATGAGTTGATTTAGACACGATTGTTTAGATTTAACTTTTTGATTTTTATATCTAAGGAGGATTTTTTGGATAGTGACCCGTCGATATCGTTGTATATCGCAGGACTTATTTTCTCGTTTCTGTTGTCTGCACTCTTTGCATCAGTAAAAATTGTCTTCAATTCAATAAACCAGAGTACAATCTCGACTGATGACGACCTGCTCCGGTATTATTCATCAAAGGTAGAGTCAATTCTTGGAAACTGGATTATTCTTAACAGCACTGTGGCCTTTGGCCGGACATTTGCAAATACACTATTTGCGATTCTTTCATACAGTCTCTGTACAAAATTGTTTCCACAATTACCATTTTATCAAACGATACTGTTTCCGCTCGCATTCAGTATCATAATGCTTCAGTTGTTTGCGTATGTACTTCCCCGGGCGATAGCTTTACGTTTTTACCGCAATTATTTTTCTGTTATTTACATTGGATATAGAATTTTCAACTGGATGTTTCTTCCTTTTGCATCCCTGTTCTCTTTACTACAGCAGTGGCTTCTTGGCCTGTTTAAATATGACAGGAAGCTTGCATTCCTTTCTGATGAAGACAAGGCCAGAATAACTGAAGAGGGCGATAATGAGGCTCTTGACGATGAGGAAAAGGAGATGATTCAGAGTATTTTTGATCTTGGCGATACAACAGCAGAAGAGATCATGGTTCCCCGTATTGATATAATCGGATTATCTGATAAGGCAACGCTTCCTGAAGTACTTGCGATTATTCGGGATGAAGGCCATTCGCGATTCCCGGTTTATGTTGAAACCATAGATTCAATCACGGGAGTACTTTACGCAAAGGATATATTAAGCTGGCTTGCAGAAAATGATCCATCAACGTGGCATATGCAAACGCTGATCAAGCGCGCACATTTTGTTCCTGTTGGTAAACCGGTAAACGATCTTATGCGTGAATTTAAACAGAAACATCTTCATATGGCAGTTGTTGTTGACGAATACGGTGGAACAGCCGGTCTTGTTACCATGGAAGATATACTTGAAGAGATTGTTGGTGATATTCAGGATGAATATGATGAAGAGGAGCTTGAAATAGTTCAGATCTCAGAAAATGTCTATATTGCCGATCCACACATAGATCTTCAGGATCTGAACGAAGAACTTGGAACATCTCTTGACACAGAGGATGTAGAGTATACCACCCTTGGCGGACTGATTTATCACGAATATGGTGATATGCCTGCTGAAGGATGCAACTTTGAGTATGAGGGATTGCGATTAACCGTACTTAAAATGGACAACCAGAGAATTGAGAAGGTCAAAGTTGAACTGATTGATCATAATGAGAATAATGGTGAGGAAACATTTTAAGTGCAATGCATCAGGGGCATCAAGGGTATACTGCCTGAACAAGCCTGATTTATGACCACTATTTTCCTTTCCCCCATCATTTAAAAGCTGCGGTGCTCCTGCAACAGATCCATTTGCAAAGACATTAAAATTATCAGTCAAGGCATACCCGGGTTCAAGACCAAACGTGGAAATATTCGCAATAACACTCCCCTTTTTATCATGCAATGGAACACACTGCGGAGATGAAACGTAGTGATATGCGGTCCTATTGACATTCAACCTTCTATGTGTTGCACCTGCGGCAGGCATTTTGGCTTGCTGATGTAACAACTATATTCGTTAAAAACCATCAATTTTTTATCCTTCGTTTCCGTATTCCCATTTCGGAGAAAATTTGTATATCTACCGAAGCCAACTTCGTTGCATCACACTGGAGGCGTATCATGAAAAGAACCATTTTCACATTGCTGGTTGCGTTGTGTTTTCTAAGTGTATCAGGAATGGAATCACTCCCTGTTTCCGACTCACAAGCAGTTGCCTACATGGACTCTTCACCACTGAAAGGGACCTGGGTTACGATTGACGCAGGAGAGAATGATATGCTTGATGCCTGGGTAGTGATGCCCAAAGGCAACGCAAAAGCCCCTGTGGTTATTGTCGTCCATGAAATATTCGGACTAACCGACTGGGCACGTTCCGTGACTGTTAAATTTGCTGATGAAGGGTTTATCGCAGTTGCCCCCGATTTTCTTACTGGAAAGGCTTCTGATGGAAAGGGAGGAACCAGGATGATACCAGAGGATCAAAGGCGTGGAATCAATTCGTCGCTGTCACTTGATGATGTTTCCCGTAGAATTGAAGCTGCCGCAACATGGGCTACCAACCAGAAACGGTCAATGGGCAAATATGCCGTCGTTGGCTTCTGCTGGGGAGGTGGAGCAACGTTTAATCATGCAACTCGCAGCTCAAAAGTAGCAGCATCGGTTGTATACTATGGTGCTGCACCAGCCATTGAAAAGCTTTCTACTATCAAAGCACCGATCCTTGGTCTTTACGGCGGCGCAGATAACAGGATAAATATTGGTATCGCAGCAACCGAAACCGAGATGAAGCGTTTGAACAAACGCTATGATGTCCACGTATATGATGGCGCGAGTCATGCATTTCTCAAAAATCAGTCAGGACAGGAGGGTGCTAATCTCAAAGCTACAGAGAAAGCCTGGCCGACAAATTTGGCATTTCTTCGTGAGATATTGAAATAGCACCTTGTGTACGATAAGCGAGTTTTGAAAGCGCGTTTCTATGATAGGCATAATTGGTATGAAAAAGGCCGTTCTTTGTCCAGTCTTTCTTGGGCCAGCAAGAAAGATTGGTCGGGGGTTTACAAGGGGGTGACACGCCCCTTATTTCGCGATAGCGGTAAGGTTAGATTGGAAAAGTGTGTTGTCCCGACTGACGGTTTTTCAGATTATTTATCAACTGTTTCAAAAAATGTAAAAAAATATTTATTAAAATAACCTGCTTCATGTCGCCGCTGCCTTTGTGCGCGATTCCCCTGCTGTTAACGAATGTTGTCTGACCCATAGTTTATCCGATCGCCTCGCCTGTTGCCCATCTCCTGTTGGAGAAGGGAGGATGATTACTCGTTTTTATTTTCCTTATAGCTATGCACTCTTTACTTGTCAATTACTGCTTGCCATTTTTAGTAATAACCCGCAAACCACAACGAAACTGGATTGCAGGTCATTCTTTGACAAGCTCTATTTCTCACTGTTATTTGAGTCCGATAAGAGGCACTCCACCATTACCAGTGACCTGAGGAAGAACGCCATTCCATTTCTCAATGGCTTTCAAATTTGCTTCGATTCTTCTCAACTCAATCAAGTCTCCTGAAATGTTGGCCTTTTGAAGCCGAAGTGCTTCAGCCTCCGCCTTTGCAGCTGTAATTGTTTGCTCTGCTTCAACCGATATTCTGTCCAGATCTCGTTTTGCCTTAAGTGCCAGTTGTTCTGCAGTCTGCTTTGATTCAATTGCTTCGGTGAATACCTTTGAAAAACTAAAAGCCACAATAGAGAAGGCATCAACAACAATATTGTGAATTTTCAAGCGTTCGGTTAATGCTTGTCGCATCTCTTCACTTACAAGCGGACGCTTTGTGATCAATTCCTCTGCAGTATAACGGGCGCTTACAGCCTTTACAACTTCAAGAATTGCAGGGTCAATAACGCGATCCTTGAATTCAATACCAATGGTTTGATAAACGACGTTTGCCATATCAGGAAGAACATGATAGTTGAGTGCAAGGGTTGATGTCACATCCTGAAGATCAGACGATGCAGCAACTGTTTCGGTTGTTGCTTTTTGAATCTGTACATTTACAATTGCAGCCTTCTGCATCACTGGTATCAGAAAATGAAGACCTTCATCCAATACACTTTTTTGAACTGCGCCAAAATTCAGAACTACTCCGCGAGTTCCGGGGCCGACCTGGACCCATGGACGAAAAACAAGCACGGCAACAATTGCTATGCCGACAAAAACATAGATTTTAGGAATTTTTTTTAAACCTTGTGTGATTTCATTAAATTCATCATTCATATAAACCTTCTTTACTGGTATAAGAGTGGCGTGACAGTGTTTGAAGAACTGTACACATAAATTGAAAAAATCCTTAAATCATATGAATTATCAAATAGTCCCCAAAAGTAATGTTAGACAGAGACGATAATTTCAAAACAAATTTGTCTAATCAACCCTACATCAAAAACAATAATTCCTGAAGGATAATTTATATACCTGATAGCATTATACTTGACAGAATAATCACTTTTATTGTCGTACTTCAGAAACAACTTTTATAAATAAATCTTCGAAAGCCAAATCTTTACTAATAGTTAAAGTTTTTCAAACATGTAAAGTAAATAGTTCAAGAAACATATTTTTAAGATAATTTAGAATATTTGGGTATACAAGGAAATTATGTGTTTTTGACATGGAATGGACAAGTTGTTATATGTACGCGTGCATTTGTGGTACCATGCATAATAGTCAATGAATGGTGTTTTGGTTACCATACCATCCTTCTCAATTAAACGTTTTCTAAATTCTTCCAACTATTGTTTAAAGGTTGTTCTAAAAAAAATAATAAATAATAAATTCCCCTCTTTGGAGGGGTGCCCGCCAGGGCGGGGTGGTCTTCCAGCAGTGAATGGATGTTATTACATTTTTTTTAAATGTCAAATATTTAAATTGCCCCAGCCGTCCTCATTTATCCATCTTAGCAAGAATACTCCTCACCTGCATATCGCCTAAACCATAAATTCCCGCGCGTTTTTCGAACTCTTTAAATATGGGTACAAATTCAGTAGTTCCCAAATCATTAATAATAGCTGCTAATGTCTGAATGATTCTTCCGGGATTCCCGGCAGTTGGTATTCTGTCAATATGTGCATGTACGGCAGGCAACAGGAATGGGAATTTTGAATCCAGTTTTCCTGCAATGTTAAGCATCTGTTCACAATCATTACGCTGGTATGATTTCCATAGCTCGCTGAACAAATTTAATTCATTTGCGTTAATTGGTATTCTGTTTTGATATGAACATAGCAACTCAGACGTATTCATTGCTCCAAAACTATACTCTGAACCGTGTTTTGGACGAATAAGGTAACAGGTACGATTAAGTGGTTTATCATTTAAAATACTGGTTACAAACCACAAATTTATTTGACAAAACAGATCATCCTCAAACCATAAATTGACATCTGCATTGTCCGGTATCGTTTGCATTTTTATAAATTCTGTAACAATATTTTGCCGATAGAATGTTTCGCCATCGTTACCATAGCAATCACGAATAAATTTTGTTCTTGTTTCAAAAAAATCATCGTTCAGACTTCCTTGTACATCTCCATCAATCAGGCACTCTCTTGTTATAAGAATCTCACCCTTTAGTTCTTCCGGAAATTGCGCTCTTAAAGAATCACCATTCAAAATATGATAAATATTATTCATAGTATTTCCTTTTTGTTTTCTGAAAATCTCAGTGATTTCGCGGGGACGGAGCACCGGATCGTCAAGGTATGTACTTGTACCTATTTTATTTATTAACATGTGGCTATCATCCGCAACAATTTGGCAAACTGCACGAAGATTTACGGAACAATAGTGGAGTAAATTTTTGTGGTTTGCCTGTTGGTCGATGTTCTTAGTCTGCTTTTCTCCCTTGGGCGCGATTTGGTTTTTCTTCATTTAATAACCCATTAACTTTTTTTGCATATCTTTGAAAAACTTTACTGCAAAACACTTGTCATAATCAATCTGATAACTATAGATATTAAATTCTGGGGTATCTGATGTAAAATACGATTCTGCATATAACCAATAATTTTCTAACAAGTCAGACAACAGATTGTTTGTTTGTGAAGCAACTTCTACTGCATATTCAAAATCTTGTATGTCTATAATGCAGTAAGGGCTCTTAAATTCCTTATTTAAAAAATGCTCAGGATTGCTTTGAATATAGGAATTGATAATCTGTGGCAAAAACTCTAAACCACCTGAAACTAACACTACAAAAAGGGGAGGGATATTTTTTGATATATCAAAAATGTGTTGGTGTGTAGAGTATTCTATTAAATTTTCGTACATGTGATTATGTTTTTGAGGAAGTTTTTTCAAAGCTTTAAAAACTCGTTCAAGGTCATATTCAAGATCTTGTTTTTCAATTAAAACTCTTGTTTTTGCAGAAAATCTTTTTGATTTTGATTCAATTAGTATTAGTCGTTTATTCTTATCTTGTATAGTAAAATCAGGTCCTTCCCATTTGTCTTTCCCAATTTTATATGTAGTCTCAGGAATTAATGGTAATTTATTTAATGAATTCTTAAACAAGTCTTCTAAATAAAATTCTTGAAGATATCCCATCTGATTATTATAATTATTCGATGGCTGTGGAAAATAATCTTGTAATGTAAAATGTAAAACTAACGGGAATGATTCTAAATAAATTGGAATATCAGGAATAACAAATTCGTTTTCATTTAACTTAACAACAGGAAATCTTTCAAGTGCAGACACTTGCTCTGAAATATTGCCTATTCGAAAAGCCTTTTCCTTAGCGATAATCTGCTGTAAATCTTTTGTCGATTTGGCTATAATATTCAGAAATGATATAAAGTTAGAATTGTTTAATATAGGGTGCGGAGCGACTTCACGATCAACTCGAAAAACAAATAGGTTTGTAATTGGTTTTATGTTATCTATAATATTTCTAATTAACTCATAACAGAAGTCGATTTTACTTTTATCATCAGTAATTTTTAAAATTTCATTTTTAATAGTATCTGTAATGAAATTATACTTAATGAACTCTCTTTTGAAAAAAGCAAGAAACAAATAACCTAAAAACAAGAATACTTCTGGTTTAATTTGGTTTTTTTCAAGAAGGGTATTCTCAATATCAATATACCCATCTTTTAATAATGATCGTAAATCAGTTTCTCTTTCTTTAGCATAATGTACAAGTAATGCATAGTTTCTTCCCAATGTACGCTCGATTTCAGTTTGTTGAAAGCGAAATTGTGAGTTTGCTATTTTGAAAATGAAATCTTGAAAAACAAAATCAGAATTTGTGATTAATGGAATTGAGTCTTTTGTTTTAATGTCAAGTAGAAGGCTTGATATAGTTAAGAATTCAGAGCCAGATAATTTATGTACTTTGTAATCTCTTGAATTAGCTTTTAATATTAGTTTACATAAAGAATTTACTTTGTCAAAATTCAAAGCAGGAAAAAGAGCACACATTCCATTGCCATATGTATTATCAAAAACTGAAATACATGAAAGATAACTGCAAGTTACCCATAAATCAGATGTATTTTTTTTATTTAGTATTGTTAAAATATCACTTAATGGATTTGCATTCATAATGTATTCTTTGTTCAATTTTTATAATAGTTATATTGTTTTTCGCGCCCATTTTAAAAGCAGTCTAAGAATTTCGGCGTTAGCGTAGTGACGGCCAGTTGCCCAACCGCCCCGCCACAGATCCCGGCGTACAGATTTAGCGAAGCGCCGCTACTTCGTGGTCCCGCACCGGGCTGTCGATTCGCTTCGGCTCCTCCGGTATTCGCTTATGTGTTTGCATGAGTAAATTGACAAAACTTAGCTTGACATCGTTATTCCTTGATCTGGTGCACTGTTTGTTACTTATGAAATAATCCCATGTACAATAGAATGCTTTCCAGTTATGACTTTTGCCTCATTTCTTCTGATTAACCAATAATATAGTGTGCGCTGGAGTCGGGGGCAAGTCGATTGGAGTATCGGAGTTTTTCCAGCATTGGGATTGGTCGATTTATCATTTTCAGCAGTTTGAATTCTCGCACCAGTCTGCGCACCTTGACACGGTCAAAAACATCTTCCCCATCCCGCGTACCACCGTATGTTTTCAAACTGTTCTTCGTCTTACCCTTAGCGATTTCAACTGTCTGAGCGTTAATTGCACAAGGCACGGTGACTGGTGACGCGCAACAAGTGATACGCAGAACAAACCTTTGCGTACGATAAGCGAGTTTTGAAAGCGCGTTTCGGTGGTAGGTAAAATTAGTTTAAGAAAGGGCCCTTCTTTGTCCAGTCTTTCTTTGGCCCTGGAAAGAAAGATTGGTCAGGGGTTTCCAAGGGGAGTGAAGCGCTCCTTGGTTTGCGAAGTGAGAAGTCAAGTTGGGAAAGTGTGTCATCCCGTCTATCGCTCGACGACCATATTCTGTTAATACTGCTCCCCCTATGTGAAAATGATTTCTACACCTGCCATCCCAACTACCAGTCAAACCCAGGGCTATCCACCCCGGGACCCGGACTTCCTTTTTGTCCATAGCAACAAAAAGGAAGCAAAAAATGCATTGCGCCCTTATTATGACCAAATACCAGAATTTATTCCATTCAGCCCATTACACGACAAAAAGTTCGTGTTTGCCCCAAGTGTTTGACTTAATCATAATTCACGAATCCAACTGTTCCTACATAATCGGGAAAAATCCTTTACCGTGCGCTTCATCATTAACTAAGTCAAGGGTACTGGAGTGTCAAGGGAGGGGGAATAGAAAGTGTGGAGTGTGGAGTGTGAAGTAAAGGAGTAAAAAACTCCAGTCGCAACATTGCGCAAGCCGTTTTGAATCATCAAAAACCCCCGCGCCACCTGGCGGCAACCAAACATTGTACGCGAATTCCCGGCGCCACGTGTCTTCTGGCACTTTGATGATTCAATTTGCTTGCCGCCACGTGTCTTTGACGATTTGTGTCGATAAAATCTCCGGCGGCAACTGCCGCGGAGCAATGTGAGGTATCAAATTCGTCGCCGCCACGTGGCGCGGAGCAATTCGTATCATCAAAAACCTTGCCGGCAACTGCCGGCGGCCATTTAGTGTACAAAACTACCTTGCCGACGACTGTCGACAGCCATTTGATGTGCATGACTACCCAGCCGGCAGTTGCCGCCAGTGTTTTTATTTAAAAAAAACAGCACCGCACGAATAAAATGCGATGCTGGTATGTTACATTCCAGTAAAACAACTTCGTTAAACGGCCGCAACCGGAGCAGGAGTCGCTTTTACCGCATCGTTCTGTTTACGTGTCTTGCGGGAGCGTCCCTGTAGGTTGTAGATTGTGATCAGATCATTAATGTGCGCCACAACTGCACCGTACTTTGCTGGCTCATGACGCTCTGCGCTGTCAAGTGCGTCAAGAATCTGTGAAAGGACCTTCCGGATCGGATTGACATACTCAGAAATCTAAATCACCCTTAAGCGATATCCGATTCCCGGTTCGTTAATTATCAACTTAAGTGATTCCGGACCGGGCTCGATTTTCTTGCGCAGTTGACGCATATCAATATTATTGACAAAACAAGTATGGATACGGTACTCCATTCCCGTATTCTGCTTATAACATCCTTACCGTCAAGGTCAGGACGCCCGGGGTCGACCAGAACGATATCCGGTTTACGATACGCGACTTCCATCGGACCAGGTATTCCATTTTCAGCCTCACAAACAGTATACTGTTCCGATGTCAATGCAACCTGCAGCAGTTTACGAATCTGCGGTTCATCATCAATGACAACGACACTAAGTTGTTTATCGGGCTGCTTCATGTCTGAAACTCATGTACTAAAGGGTTCGGTGTTACCGGAAAGTGCAATGTAAAGGTAGCACCTTTTTCACTGCTGTGATTTTCTGCTTTTAATAACCCGGTGAACACCTCCAACGAAGCATTTGTTACCAGAAAATGCCAGACAATTCTATCAAACTCACTTTATTAAGAAGATTTACACAATTACGACAGATTCCAAAGGTAAAAAATGCCTATAGTAATTAAATGACTTATGTGAGTATTTTTAAAGAACCAATAACAATCATCACTCATTTCCGGTTTTTTCTCTATATTATGTATACTATAGGTTGGAGGGAAAAGAAACTCGATTATTCCTGTCCCTGTTTTTTACACTACAACAAGATCGGCTAATACTATGAGAAAACTGCTAATTACGACAATGATGATTGTCACGGCGTATTTTCAGGTTCACGCAACGCTGAGTCTTTCAGAAGTCAGGACTGCGTCAAATAATGTCCTCGTTGTGTACTTTAAAAGCACCACAGCAGACAACAGCGAAGTAAATGTCACGAAATCATCATGGAAAATTAACGGCACAGAACCACTCAATATCTATCGTTTTGTCACAGAAGCCAGCCGGACAGATCATTTTATCTATCTCGAAACCGCGCAGCTTGTCAATGGTACAGAATATAAAATCCAGAGTCCTCATGGAGATACTACGATAACCTTTGATGATCATACTACTTTTTGTGAAGCTATTAAAACCAATCAGGGTGCTTACAGTCCCTTATCAAAATCCAACAACGCACTGTTTGCAATCTGGCTTGGTACTGGTGGGAGTAAATCGATTACCGGCACACTCCCTGAATATGAAGTATTTGAACAACATACCGGAAAAGTTGTGACAACCGGAACGCTTGTCAGGAATGGCAGTGATGTCACATCGGGTGATACCACCTATAAAATAGATCTATCCAAAGTACCTGAGGGCGGACCTTATAAAATTGCAGTTAAAGGATATGGTTGTTCATACCCCTTCGGAATCGGTGCTGCATTTTCAAAACGCCTGGCATATATTACGTTCAGAGGTCAGTATTATCAGCGCTGCGGCTGCCCTATTCAAAAACCATATATGCTTGACGTTAGAGCTACTCCATGCCATACAACTGTCTATGATACTGATGGTCCTATCGGTGAAGCAAATATCGTTGTATCCGGATCTGAGCGTACATTCAAATGTTATGGCGGTTATCATGATGCCGGTGATGCTGACAGACGTGCGTACCACATTTCAAATCCTATTGTAAACCTGATGTTTTATGAAACATTTCCGGATCTCTTTACTGATGGTCAGTATAATATTCCTGATAAGTTTGATGACAATTATGCGGTAATTGGCAAGGGTAATGGAATACCTGATATTATTGATGAAGCAGAATGGGGTACTTTAATATGGGAATATTTACAAAACGATGATGGCAGCATTCATTGGGGAACAGAAACAAAAGGATACCCGGATCCGTTTGACAGTCCTCTTGACAAAGATACAAAGAAATATGGCACGGTCCTCACTGATACAAGACCTGCTGCTGTTGCAGCCGGACTCTTTTTACATCTTGCAAGAATTATGCAGCCTTATAATCCAGAACGGGCCGAAAAGCTTGCAGAACGTGCTCAAAAATCATTCACCTTTATCTCAGGTAAAATGGCTAATCCGGAGAAGCTTTACTATTATATACAAAAGTATCTGTATGATGGTGATGAGGCGGCGCATGAACAGGTGAAAACACTCAAATCAGCAGTTGACAATTACAAAAAGGGTGTAACGACAACATTAGGTTATTCGCTCAATGATACCTTATTTGACAATCCGGGATATATTATGTCCTATATCCTCGAGAAGAAGAGAGATGTTGATCCGACCGTTGTTGAATATTTTACAAACGCCTTGAAAAACGGGGCAGATGCAAATATTACGGAATTGAAAAAACATGTTTATCCTATTGGAAACAATCCTGTTGGCACATCATGGGGCCATAATGTGCGTCAACCGTTATATGCAACTGCCCCTCTATTATACTGGAAATTGACAAAAGATCAGCAGTATATTGACGCCGCCTGTGATTTACTGAATTATACTCTGGGTTTAAATCCTCTTGGACTCAGCTATACCACCGGAATAGGCTTCAAACAAGTACAGAATCCTCATGACAGGGAAAGTGCCTATACAACCGGCAAGGGATGGGGTAATAAGCCGGGTATCACCGTTTTCGGCCCTGGAATTAAAAATTTTGTTTCAACATCCGATCCAACAACCCTGCTGGTGCCATCATTTACGAGCCTTCCGGTAGAACGTCAGTATCAGGACAACAGGGATGTTATCTCAATGAATGAGTTTACCATTTTCGAAACAATGACTCATTACGCAATATATACTGTTCTGGCGCAGGGTGGTACATGGGATGAATCAAAAGATCCATTTAAAACGCAGCAGGAAGTAGGAGTCCGCAGTACCTCCGGTACAATAATAAAAAGCGGTATTTCTTATTCTGTTGATAATAACACCCTTACTATAAACCTTGATACTAAAAAGAAATCACCGGTTACTGTCGATTTTTATACGATCAGTGGTCAGTCAGTACAACGTTTTAAAATCAGGAAACTCTCTGAAGGGGCTCACACTATCCCGGTTTCATTGACAAAGTTGAAATCAGGAACGTACATGTGCAAAATTACAAGTCAGGATGATGCTGTTTCTGGTGTAATTACTATCTCAAAATAGTTTTTTTGTAACGATGCTACTCAATACTACAATCGGTGTCGGTATCATAATGATATCGGCACTTTTTTTATCTGTTTGTGCGATCTGATCAACCATATTTGTGGCATTGTGGACAATCATTCCATCATTCATCATTATGGTAATGGTTTATGCCAATTGCGGCATCGTGCGCAATTTGTTTAACCATACATATCCATAACAATAACCACCACCGTCGTGGGGACAAACCTTGTGCCTGTCCGCCCCACCCCGATACGAAACGAACCACCATTATATTTCCTATGATAATTACCGGAATAATGATTTTTCTACTTTTTTAACAACTATCCCGTGCATTATAATTAAATTTGGAATCTCTTTAGCAAAAGTGTAAAAAATGACCCTAAATTATTTACATAAAGGAAATAGTAGTATGAAACAACTGTTATGTTTATTCTGTGCAATACCACTTTTTGCTTACGACTCACCATCAATTGGTGATCTTCAGGTTTTTCCTTCAGATAATCCCTGGAACTGGGATATTTCATCATACGATGTACATCCAAACAGCGCAGCGTACATCAATACTGTTGGATCATCACGAGGGCTTCATGCGGATTTTGGAACTGTCTGGAATGGAGCTCCAAACGGGATTCCGTATGTAACGGTGTCCGGTACTACGCCTTTTGTAAATGTAACATTTACTGACTACGGTGATGAAAGTGATGCCGGACCATACCGGATACCGCTTGATGCACCTATTGAAGGAGGGAGTCAATCAAGCGGTGATCGTCATGTGATAGCAATTGACACAAGTAATAAAATTCTCTATGAATTATACTCATCATTCCCGAAAATATCATTTTGGAACGCAGCATCAGGGGCAATTTATGACCTTAAAATAAACGATCATCACCCCTTGACTTATACATCAGCGGATGCAGCCGGACTCCCTATATTTCCCGGGCTTGTCCGTTATGAAGAAGTTATTGTCAAAAAGGAAATAACTCACGCGATCAGGATGACCGTGCAGTTATCACAAAAAGCATTTATTTTCCCGGCCCGTCACTATGCAAGCAGTTCTACCGATCCCTCCCGGCCGCCAATGGGATTACGGTTTCGCCTGAAGTCAGGTTTCGATATTTCATCATTTTCTCCTGAAGTACAGGTTATCCTTAAAGCGTTCAAAAAACATGGATTAATCGTGGCTGATAATGGCTCAAACTGGTATATATCAGGTGCACCGGACAGTCGCTGGAATGATGATAATCTAAGTGAGTTATCACGTGTCAAAGGTACAGATTTTGAGGCAATAACAACTGTTGATGCATCAGGAAACCCGATATATCCATCATTAGCAGTCAAACAATCAGTCAACTCTCTAAAGTCAATAAAAACAACCAGCAGGAATCAATCGTCATTTGACATTCGTGGACGACAGCTCACTATCACGCCTAAACACCACCCTTTGCAGGGTTTTAACGGCCGACAATCTGCACATTAAACGTTAATTTATTGAAGTGAGGTGATGTAAAAGAAGGATTTGCTCCTTTGCTTTGCCCTGATTGTTGTAATGAATTTTTTGTCACGTTTTCATTCCAGCAGAAAGCTTGTTACCCATCCTGCACAAGGAAACAGACAGTCCTTTTTTAGCCTCGGCGAAATAGCAATACGTTTGTTTCTGAACTGTAAAGTGTAAAATTTTTCGACACAGCATTTAAGTTTTTACAAGGTGTATCAGATATCTTCATAAAAAGATTATTTTTCTAATGGCACACTTATTGCTTAATTTACTGCAGGAGTTGTTAAATTCATCTTTAGAAAAGTGAGTGTATATGAACAAATTGTTATGCAGCATCCTACTCGCGACATCAGTAAGCTTTGCAGGTCTTATCAGTACGGCAGATGTTACTGTAAATGGTGTTAACACCATTACAAAAAATTACCAGTTTACACCAAATCCAGCTGATTTGAGTGATTTATCTCATGATAAAGCTACATCCTGGGGAATATCCGGACTTTCATTGGAAAATGGTGAGACGGTTACAGGTGCTTCTCTAAAAATCCAGAATCTTCGTAACTGGGAGCTCAATGAATGGAATGCTCTCTTTATTGACCTCCTCTGGTGGGCTCCTGAAGGTGTAACTACATACAATGATCAAAATATGGGCTATGGCTACGGAAAAGATGATGACTATTTTGCTGGTAAAGAAAGTACCTATGGTACTGTTAATTTAACCCGTCTTAATTATAACGTTTTTACTGGCTCTGAGGGCATGTATGCTAACCCTTCTGAGGGAGTTCAAGTCAAATTTGATGGCTATTATGGAAAGTTTCCATCCTACGATGTAACTGTAAACTTCTCTGATTCAGAGTTGGCTACATTGACTTCCTATCTCAATGATGGAAATTTCGGTTTAGGTATTGATGCTGACTGTCATTTTTACAATGAAGGTTTCAAACTCTCTTTGACAACTGAGAAAACTTCTAACGTTCCCGAACCATGCTCTCTCTCTCTTATGCTCATCGGTCTCACAAGCCTTGGTGGTGCATTCGTTATCAGAAAAAGAAAATAACTTCGATTTAGAATTTTTAGTCAAAAAAGAGAAAGTTTAAAACTTTCTCTTTTTTTTGAACAATTTTATGACAACATGCGTACACGCTGGTGGTAAAAAAGGTACATTGCGACACCGCCGTTAAATTATCAACTGCTTTTAACAAGTACATTGTAACCAATTCCAAACCAGGTGTATCTTATTATTACATCATTTATATGAGTCTTGTGGTCTTCAGTATCACTCTATCTAATTGTTTTTTTCGTTTTTTCCTGCTTCCAGAACGATTTTCTCCTGAACGTTATCACATTGAATTTGCCACACTGAGGGTCAATAACTATTTTTGAATGCATTCTCATAGAAAGTAATAGAACCTATATATAATAAAGCGCGTTTTGCGCAAGGAGGAATGGCGTGAACATTGTAGTGTGTATCAAACAGGTACCCGGTACAACGCAGGTTAAAATCAATCCTGAGACCGGTACGCTTATAAGGGATGGAGTCGAGGCTGTCGTAAATCCCTTTGATGAATATGCGATTGAAGAAGCTATCAGGATCAGGGAAAAAGTTGGTGGCGTTGTAAAAGTTGTGACCATGGGTCCTCCGCAGGCTGAAAGCGCACTTCGCAGTGCAATTGCAATGGGTGCCGATGAAGGTTACCTTATTACCGACCGGGCATTCGCAGGTTCAGACACCTGGGCGACATCATACACATTGTCAAGCGGTATCAAGACACTCGGTCAGGTTGATCTGATTATCTGTGGTAAACAGGCGATTGACGGTGATACGGCACAGGTTGGCCCCGGAATTGCCGAAATGTTAAATCTCCCCTATGTTGCATGGGTTCGTAAAGTTCAAGAAATCACAGCGACATCAATCAAAGTGGAACGCCTTATGGAAGAGGGCTATGATGTCGTCGAGATGCCGCTTCCCGGCCTTATGACCGTTGTCAAGGAGATCAATACTCCGAGAATGGCATCACTTAAGGGTAAGATGAAAGCAAAGTCTGCAACAATCAACACGATTAATGCGTCAGCACTTTCTGTTGATGCCGGTAAACTTGGTCTCAAAGGAAGCCCGACACAGGTATTACGTTCATTTGTTCCTGAACGGAAATCCGGGGGTGAGAAAATCAGTGGTGAAGTACCTGTAATGGTTGACAAAATTTATAACACAATCTACGACCTTGGCGTTGTAAAATAAGGGGGTGAGCACTCATGGGTATTAAAGTAAGTCTTGAAAAATGTATCGGGTGCAGCCTCTGCGTGCGCTCCTGCGCTGTCAGTGCAATTCAGATTATTGACAAAAAAGCTGTTATTGATATGTCAAAATGCACTCTGTGTGCTGCATGCGTTGAGGCATGTAAAAAATATCAGGCAATTACCATTGAAAAAGAATCAAGCAGCGGTGTTGATATCAGCCAGTATAAAAACATTGCCGTTTTTGTTGAACAGCGTGAAGGTGTGATCAATGGTGTATCATACGAGATGATCGGTGAAGGCCGTAAGCTTGCAGATCAGCTCGGCGAAAAGCTGTATGCGATTTTCCCGGGTCACAACATGCAGAAACAGGCTGAAGAGCTTGTAAAATATGGTGTTGACAAAGTATTCTATGTCAACGGAGAAAGTCTTGAACATTTCCAGGATGACACCTATTGCCAGATTGTTTCCGATTTTATCAACAAAGAGAAACCATCAATTGTACTTGCCGGTGCAACTGCAGTCGGCCGTTCATTTATTCCTAAAGTTGCCGCACGTGTGTATGGCGGTCTTGTTGCCGACTGTACGAAACTCGATATTGACACAGAGAAAAAGCTTCTCCTTGGAACACGCCCGGCGTTCGGTGGTAACCTTATGGCAACAATCATCTGCCCGCATCACAGACCGCAGATGGCAACAGTGCGTCACAAGGTTATGAAAGCTGCAGTAAAAAACGAAAGCAGAACCGGTGAGGTTGTCATTCATAATATTGACAAAGTGCTTCCGTTTGAACGTACAAAAATTATCGATATTATCAAGGATATCGAATCAACAATCAATATCACTGAAGCAGATATCGTTGTATCGGGCGGACGCGGTATGGGTAGTGCAGAAAAGTTTGCGATGCTTCGCGAACTTGCAGAGGTTCTGGGCGGTGCTGTTGGTGCAAGCCGTGCAGCAGTTGACAACGGCTGGATCCCCTATTCGCACCAGGTCGGACAAACAGGAAAAACAGTCTGTCCAAAACTCTATATTGCATGCGGTATCAGCGGTTCTGTTCAGCACATGGCCGGAATGCAGTCATCAGATTTTATCATTGCAATTAATAAAGATCCGAATGCGGATATTTTTCAGATTGCAAACCTTGGTATTGTCGGAGACCTTAACGAAATCGTACCTGCATTGACAAAAGCATTCAGGGAACGTTCCGGTAAGTAAGGTTTCGACTCATTACGAGTTACGACTGACAAGACAGGAAAATTTGCAGGTACATTTTTTATTATGTACCTGCATTTTTTTTATTACATTAATTTAATATCACCTGTAATCAAAGTAATAATACTTCAATTTCATTTCTTTTCCTGCTGGGAAGTTGGGTTATTCTTTTAATTGTAAATAAGTCACTCGAGGATAGAAATTAAACTTTTGATAGAATTCAAATACCGATTCATGTCCGGCAGCAACACTGACCATTATCTTTTGACAATGATTATTCTTGAGCCATTGTATACTATTATCAACAAGACAACTTCCGAGTCCATACTTTCTGAAAGCAGATTCTACATATATGGAATCGATTTCTCCAACAGTATCAGTTATAGATGCGATACAATAACCTATACACAAATCACTGTCCTGAATAGTTTCAATTCGCAGTTTGTCATCGGGAACAGCCATAAATTTAAGACAACGCTCTTTAAATGTGAATGACTTGTAATGTTCCTTAAAATGAAAAGAATCCTTCAAATGTAACTCATTTAGTTTTTCCCATAACTCTTGAATTTTATCCAGTTTATATTTGTCAATAACAGTAAACGTAAAACTCATTACAACCTGTACTCCTTTACCTCTATCTCATAACAATAAAAAAGGCCGGTTCGAAAGTTGATTTCCCCGGTTTTTCGAAATCCCAGTTTAGAATAAAGTGCATTTGAGGAGGTATTGACAGCATATGCATCAAGCCGGATGGTATCATACATGTTTTCCTTTGCATACGAAATCGCAAAGTTCATCAGAATTGTGCCTATACCCTCACGCTGATGCTCTTCTGCAACTGCAAGCCTGTGTACAATCAGCGTTTTACCTTTGTAATTCCATGCAATTGAATCGTACTCAGGTGGATATTCATCATTTAAAGCAATATATCCCGCAAGTAAGGAATTACAAAAATAACCATATGCATTTCCACCTTTTATATCGTACTCTATTATTTCCTTATCAGGATAGATTGAATCCCACTGATTAATTCCGGCACTTCGCATGGCAAGCGTTACATTTGAGATAAGTTCATATGATTCATCAATATCACACGCTGTCAATTTACACAGGTTAATTCCCATACGAATGCGAATCCTTTTTGTCTGTTTTCTTTATAAATATATATTTCAGCGTTAAATCGCAATAGTTTAGTAGTGTGACCGATTGTTATAAATGATAATATACCCCAAGTCATTACAGTAACTATATAGCAGGAAAATAGCACTAAGAATACTACAATGCTGCTTTTCTCCTTACCCGAATTGGCTCCTGAGTCGCTCATTAAAAGTCCTGATTAATGCGTTTGCATGGTGTAAAAGTTAACATGTATTTTAAAGGTAATACATAATACTGCTTTTATGTGCTGACCAGGCCTCAAAAGTGGAACATGTCGTGGTTAAAAAAGGAATAGTGTGATAAATTTAGATATAGAGACAATTGATACCAGCTGGAACTCAATGGAGGATCTTGATCCGGATGTGATTCCTGCATTGGTGCATGATCTTGGCCAAAAACAACCATTTCTGCTGACCTACCTGATGGCGACTGGTCATGATATCCTTTCTGAACAGGAACGCGAAGCGCTGCTTTTCATGGGTGTAATGATCTGGCAGATACTTAATGGAATCTATAGCGATATAGCAGTGATTACAGGGAATGATCTTGACAGTTATGAAAATAGAAACATTCAGATGCTTGAATACCTCGCTGGTGAATCTGAATCTGAGTTTCTGGATACAGTTGAAAGAATCATGTCGAAATATCATCAACCGGAACTTCTGCGTTTTATCATTTCAAAACTTGATGAGGAACCCGATCGTGGCATTGAACTTAGTGATGACAACATGGGAATGATTGTCATCTACCTGAAAACAGTTATCGATTGTTTTGATAAAATTATTCCTTAATCATTCTCATTGTTTCAATGTGCATTACTCCAGTTGTGTGCACAGCCACCTTCAACCTTAAGCGGAACATGCAAGCTGCATGCACTGCTCATTTTTCCTATAACCCACAGGCGAAATTTTTCCGCATGATCAGCTGGTACTTCAAACACAAGTTCATCATGCACCTGCAGTATCATCTTTGCCGCCGGGCAGAATGGTTTTATTTCGTTCTGTATATTGATCATGGCAATTTTCATTATGTCAGCAGCAGTCCCCTGTACAGGAGTGTTGATCGCCGTTCGCTCTGCAGCTTCACGTACAATTTTGTTTTTAATGTTTATTTCGGGATGATATCGCCGACGACCAAAAAGGGTTTCTGTATACCCATGAACACGTGCAAATTCGATCGTTGATTCCATGAATTTTTTAATTGTCGGAAACTGGGCAAAATATCTGGTAATAAAATCCCGTGCTTCCCCAAATGAGATTCCGAGCTGTCGTGATAAATTCATAGGACCCATTCCATACATCAGCCCGAAGTTAATAGTCTTTGCAGTACGGCGCATGTCGGGAGTTACCATCTCAGGAAATGTACCGAATATCGCTGATGCCGTCTGAGTATGAATATCCTGATCTTGGTTAAATGCGTCAATAAGAAACGGGTCATTTGACAAATGAGCGAGAATTCTCAACTCAATCTGTGAATAATCTACGCTGACAAGAAGTGAATCATCTTTAGCGATAAATGCTTCTCTGATTCTTCGTCCGGCGTCAGTACGAATAGGTATATTCTGAAGATTGGGATTTGTGCTTGACAATCTGCCAGTTGCGGCAACAGTCTGATTAAACGATGAATGAACGCGTCCGGTCTTTTCAAGTATCTGTTGCGGTAAAGCATCGATATATGTTGACAGGAGTTTTTGTATCTCTCTGTAATCGAGTATTTTTTGAACAACGGGAAATTTTTCCGCAAGATTTTCAAGGATCTCAAAACTTGTTGAGTGCGTTCCGCTTTTTGTTTTTTTTGCCCCAGGAAGTCCGAGTTTGTCAAATAGAACCTCACCAATCTGCTTTGGTGAATTCAGGTTAAACTCCTCCCCTGCCATTTCATACACTGATACCGCGATTGAATTTAATGTTGATGTATAATCCCTGGAAAATTCTTTCAGTAGTTTTGTGTCAATAAGCATGCCATACCATTCAATCTCTGCAAGTACAGTTATTAACGGAATCTCGATTTCATTATACAGTTTTCTTCCATTCATTTCATCAAGCGCTTGTGAGAGTTTTGCTGCAAGTTGAAACAATGCTGCGGCAGTTTGACATGCATATACAGATATGCTTTCGACAGTGACACCGGCAAGCGTTTTTTCTTTTCTGCTTTTATCAATATCTGCAGACATTATACGCTGATTTCCCAGCCATTCAGTCATAAGAGAGTCAATATCAAAAGCACGCTTACCCGGATCAATAACATAGGCTGCCACCATTATGTCAAACGATATTCCGTCAAGCAAAATACCTGCATTTTTGAGTACCTGATACTCTGCTTTTAGATTGTACCCTGTTTTGCGGATCGCCGGATTTTCAAAAACCGGCCTAAACATATCAAGAACGCTGCTCTCTTCAGACCCGTTTTGATTTTTTACAGGAATATACAGCGTTTCTGATTCACTGAATGCAATTACAATACCTATCGGATCACAAGCCCGCGGAATAAGATCATCAGTAATCAGCATGAAGCATAAACGTTGTTCGGAAGTGATCCGGTTAATTGCTGCAGGTATATCCTTCATATCGCTTACGATTGTTTTCGAAACAGTTATAGTTTCCTGCTTGCCAAAAAGAGGATTTTTCATAAATGAATGCAGCTCATACTCCTTGAAAAAAGCCATGCTTTTAGTTCTATCAGGGGTAGTCCGTTTAAGATCATCAAGTGTGCAGGGAAGTTCTGCATCATAAAAAAGTGTTACAAGCTCTTTACTGATACGTAATTTATCGATATTATCCTTTATTTTCTGTATAAGCTTTACATTTCCAATGACATCAGGATTTTCAAGAATCGCATTCACAGATCCTGCTGTTTCGAGAATTTTTATTGCTGTTTTTGGCCCGACACCGGGAACACCTGGAATATTGTCTGAAGAATCTCCTATTAGTGATAAATAATCCAGTACTTTCTCAGGTGGCACACCCAATTTATCAACCACATCTTTTTCATCAAACAGTTGTAAAACGCCTGTTCCATCCGGCGCAAGCATTTTTACATGTGGCCCGATCAACTGCATCAGATCCTTGTCTTTCGTAACAAGAAACACATCAAATCCGTTATCAACAGCTCTTTTTGTGAGTGTTGCTATCAAATCATCCGCTTCGAGACCATCCTGACGAATTATTGGAATATTGAATGCATTGACAACGTCTTTTATAAGTGGAATCTGTACCTTCAGTTCATCCGGCATTTCATCACGGTTCGCCTTGTATTGTTCATACATCTCATGACGAAATGTTTTAACACTGCTATCAAGTACAACGGTAAGATATGGGCATTTGTAGATCTCAATCAGCCTTATCAGATAATTTATAAAACCATATATAGCCCCGGTAGGAATACCGTTCGAATTTGTAAGCGGATTTTTAGCAAGTGCATAATAAGCTCTGTAAATAAGCGCATGTCCATCAATTATGTAAAGTTTTTTATCGTCCATATTTTCCTTTGTATTTCAACTCTGAATTATGCTGATTCCCGGCTGTTTTATTTTGTGGATACTCAGCAGGCAAAAGGCTTTGATTCTCTGAACAAACATGGTTTATCCAGGATCACCTCTGAACCAGCGATAATCACAAAATAACTTTTCGGTGAGATTTATAGCACATATTTGCGATCTAATTTGTATCCATAAGCAAGATCTGTGTTTATCTTATTTATTTTCAACCACATACAAACAATGGCCAAATAGACCATACAAGTCATCAATTTTCAAAATATCATATAACCCTATGGTATTACATTGGTTGGATATATACGTTTATTACAAAAAATAAAAATAGTTATAGATCTATTAATGTAATGAGAGTAAATTATATTATCATTATTATAGTTTTGTCCGGTTGATGCAGAACCAGGAGTAAGGGAAAAATATGGCGCATGAAATATGGGCTGGAAGGTTGTTGTTAAAGAAATTCTTTCGTGAGTTTTTTCTTCGAATTGCCGAAGGCAGTAAAGATAACAGGTCATTTCTATCTTTTAGTAAACAATCCCGGGATCAGGAGCTATCATCACCACAAATAGTGATATTTCAGGGAGAGAACGGTCTAGGCAAAACATCTACTATTTCCCAATGCCTTTCGATTATTAACGAAATTGGCACAGATCTCAGAAAAACGGTATCGTCACTTATTATTGATTGCGAATCAATTTTTTCTCATTCCCCGTCAGTACCTTCTACACCGGTGGAATTAATTGACATAATATATGAACAGATACGCAATGAATCTGTTATTGTTCAGTATTTTGTGCGATATCGCGAATTTACTGAAAAATATGCGAAAATCAAATCCCAGATAGAATTGATAAAAAGAGAAGACTGGATTCCTGACCATTTTTCATCAATTTCATCATTGAATGAAACAGACAAACTTGTTTCATCAGAACACTACTCCAATTGGCTTCAGAAAAAACTAACCCGTCAGGATTACGATTATTTTGTAAATGCAGATAAATTTAAAACTGATTATTTCATTAAAGGTTTTATTGATGCATCGGTTGATATACCCACACTGCTGGTGTTTGATAGTTATGAATTTATTCCTGCCGATCTTGAACTCTGGGTCCGTAAAGAGCTAATCTCACGATTGTACGAACAGCGTAATACCATAATGACACTAGTATCAGGTTGCGGTCATTTTTCCCGTTTTTTCAGAAACGATTTCAATGAAGAGCTCATCTATACGTTTGATTTTACAGACAATACGTTGACAACCAGTGATATCAAAGCCATTTCCACGCAACTTCATGCAGAATTAACTGATACTGATTTGAATCAGATAGAACAATACACAGCCGGCATTCCCATGGCAGTGATTGACATTATCACAAACATTAAAAATGGTTATTCATGTAATACTTTAACATCTAATATTCGTCATGAACCATGGAATGCGCACGAAGTGCTTCAGGAAATTCTTGATCGCTTTAATTCTTTCTGTAAAGATGAACAAATCCGGTACAGACTAATAACACTCGCGATTATTGACCAATACGATGAGTCAATTCTGGCAACACTCTGGGATGTCAGTCAGGCTGAAGTAGCATCGGCACTGACTGATTTACGAAAGCATACAGTCTTTTTCTCTCATGGTACGTTACACACGGTCATCCGCATGCTTATCCGTGAGATGCTGATTAAAGATGTTACATCAAAGGCAAATAGTTTTACGACTCTTTTTAATGCGCATAGTAAGGTTTGCGGGACACTGCTATCAAAAGAGATGATACATTCTTTCGAGAAGGAAATACCTGATTGTACAATCCGATATCGTTCAACCCGATTTTCAAATGCATTTCTTAATCTTATCGGTTCTTCAATCTGGTTGTCTCCAGATAATTCGTTTAACCATTTATCTACTTTTTATCTTGAACTTTTATATTATAATCCAAATCTCATACATCAGACAATCTGGAGAATTGGTGAATTCCAGCAGCTTTTAACAAGTGATCAAGACAAACTTTTAAGTCTTTTTCATGAAGGTCTCTCTTATCGTGATGAATCACTTGTCGTAAACAGAGTTCCTGTTGACGAAGTTGAAGTGTCACTTATTGAGTGTCTCGAAAAATGCGTAAAAGTGATGACTCCGTTCCAGCAATCGCTCATTTTCCGTAAAAAAGGTGAAATTGAACTACGATCCGGAGATCTTGAAAAAGCGCTTGGATACTTTAAAACAGGCTTGGAACTTTGCAAAGAATCCGCGAATGATGCATCTTCTTATTTTGATCTCTTCATGCAATGTGGCCTCTCGTTCAATATAATCTCAAAACAGGATAATGCAATTGAGGCCTTTACATTGGCATCCAGTGCTGTAAGCAGCAGCTTTGTTCCACTCTATTTAACTGGTGTTACACAAATTTCCCTGAATCGTTATGACCTTGCTGTAGCAGTACTCGATAAGGCGGTAAAGATTAATCCTGACAACCAGGACGCATGGTATAACCTCGGGCTTGGAAACACTGCATTATCACGGTTCTCTCAGGCTGAAGATGCTTTCATTAAGGCAATCGAAAAGGGTCCGGAAAGTCCTATTCTCTGGTTCGAATATGGAACAGTACTTAACAAATTAGGAAAATACGAGGAAGCAGTAAAGGCTCTCAGAAAAGTTGTTGAATCTGAACCTCAAAATGCAGTCGCCTGGAATATCATTGGTAATTCAAGTGTTGCACTATCAAAAACTGATGATGCTATTGATGCGTTCAGAAAAGCTCTGGAAACCAAACCGCAAATGTCGGAAGCACTTATCGGACTTGGTGATGAACTCTACAGAAAAAAACAATACAATGAGGCCGCAGAGGCATTTGAGAAGGCAATTGAGCTTGACAATGAAAATTCCCGATTGTGGAGTAAACTGGCAAAAGTATTCTACGATGCACAACTTTTTGAGAAGGCTGTTGATGCTGGCCAGAAAAGTGTTGCATATATACAGAGTGATCTTGAACCGTGGATGACTCTTGGAAATTCATATTTTGCGCTTGGTAAATTTACAGAAGCAATTTCTGCATTTGAAAAAGCATCATTACTCGATCATCAGAATCCTGAAATCTGGAATCTGATTGGTAAAGCATATTTTGCACAGGACAGGTATGATGAATCCATTAATGCATTCAGACAGGCAGTTACTATCAATCCATCAATACAGGGTTCATGGTATGATATGGGTCTTGCATACGCGATTAAGGAAAATTTTGCAGATGCTGCAGAGGCATTTGAAAAAGCAGGAACGATAGAACCTGAAAAATCATTTATCTGGATTCAGCTTGGTGATATGTATATGGCACTCCAGCGCTTTACCGATGCTATCGAATGTTATTCAAAAGCAGTAAACCTTGAACCGGAATCATATGATGCTCTTTACAGAAAAGGACTTGCCTGTATGCAGGCCGGGAAAATTGATGATGCCATTGTGTCTTTTGTAAAAGCTGCCGAACTAAGCCACGCCGATATTGACATCTGGTACCAGATGGGCATGGCTTATTATACTGGCGGTTTCTATACAGAAGCAGTACAGGCGTTTGAAATGACATCTTCGCTTGACCCGTTGCGCCCGGATACCTGGAAACAACTTGCCCGGGCAAGAATGGATCTTGGTGATTGTAATGGTGCGATTGAAGCATTTTCGAAACGACTTGAGCTTATTCCGGATGATTTTGATTGCTGGATCAAAATGGGAATTTGTTTCAACAGACTGGAAAAGTACGATGATGCAATAATTGCATTACAAAAAGCTCAGACTTTCGTTCCCGATAACATTGAAGTGTATGAGCAGCTTGGTCTTGCAAGTCATAAGTCAGGTGATCTTGATGCTGCAATTTGTTTTTATAAAACGATCACCGACCGTATTCCTGAAGATACTGATGCATGGGTAAATATGGCACTTGCCTATCATTACAAAGGAGAATACCAGAGTGCTGTTGATATTTACAATAAGGTATTAAACATGGCCCCCGGTAATCCATACACCTGGTATAACCTTGGACTTGCCTGTCATAGTAATAATCAGATCAACGATGCGATCAACGCGTATCGTCAGGCTGTCAAACTTAATCCGGATGCCCCGGAATTCTGGTTTCATCTTGGTATGGCACTTAACTCACTAGAATTGTATGGAGAATCAATCCAGGCATATCGTAAAGTGGTTCAATTTGATCATAATAACATTGAAGCGTGGTTTAATCTTGGCCTCTCCTATTTTATCTGGGGACAATACGATGATGCGCTCGAATCATATGAAAAAGTTGCCGAAGTAAAACCGGATCATTTTGAAGCACTCGCAAATCTTGGTGCAACTTATTATACACTTTCAAATGCTGACAAAACAATCGAATATTGTTTAAAAGCACTTGCAATAAAAGATGAACCAGCCACAAAGACATATCTAATGCTTGGGTATATTATGAAAAAAGATATGGACAGTGCCAGAGCTGAAGCGGCAGAATTGACAGCTGTGGAATTAACCCGTGATGAGCTTATTGACGTAACAGATATAATAGAAACTTTCAGAGTGAAAAATAACACTGTTGATTTTGTCAACGAATTACATGAAAAGTTTCATAAAATTCTGCAGGCTTTTGAACTGGTAACCTGATAGCCATCATTATTGTGTTACCGTACCAATTACTATTTTTTCTATTTGTAAAAGAGACGCACAGCCGTGCGTCCCTATATTGTACTCCCCCACTTCTCACTTCTCACTTCTATCAACCTCATCATCCAGTTCGAGATCTTTTTCGTTTCTGATACTGTTTGCGGTACTATCCGTTTTCAAGGAATCTGCCACAGTACCCGTTGCCTGAGGTACTGTCGGACGACCCAGTGATGCCCGTATTGATTCCTCACGTTTTCTTGCTTCGTTAAGTATTGCAAGTGTGTCACGAAGCGTTTTTATTTTTATGTCCGCAGATGTTGAGCAATAGACACTTGTACGGTAAAGTTCACATATTTTTTCATAAAGTGTTTTTGCAGTGGTTTTCTTCTGAAGAACGTTGTCGCTATACCATGCAGCAGCATAGAGTGCTTTTGGTGCGATGTCAAGCTCAGGATACTTTTTCGCAAGAGCATAAAAATCCTGAATAGCTCCTTTGACATCATTTTTATCATAAAAAAGTTCCTCTGCCTCTTTGTATGCGATGTATGCGCTATCAGATCTTGTCAAAACAGTAAGAGGAAGATTAAGTTCTTTCTGGGCCATTTTTGCGTAAATGCTTACAGGATATTTATCCATTATCACCCTGAAGAGGCTGTCAGCCTTAACTGAATCCCGTAATTCGTCCTTGGTAATAAATGCCGCCGAAGTCAAAGCTTTAGCAGCAAGTTCCCGATTAATTGATGTATCTGCATATATACGTAAGTATTCGTTTGATGCAGAATCAGGCTCTTCAAGATCAAACCTGAATATTTCCCCGATCATCATCAAACGACGTTCTCTTATTGTATCTGCAGCCCCTTTTATATTACGTAATGAATCAAGTTTTTTCATTGCAGTAACTCTTCGCAATGCATTCGGACGGGCAACTGTATCTGTACCTGCTGCAGCAAGAGTATAATACGCTGTTGCTTTTTCGTAATCTTTCATTTTTAATTGATATATTAAACCCAATTGATAGAATGCTTTACTTTTAAACGTTGATGTATCCTTTTTAATTGTTGTAGTGTCAACATCCTTGCAAAGTGTTTTAAATACATCAATTGCGTCATCATATTTTTCAAGCACCTTAAAAACGATACCTTTTTCATAGACAATTTCGTCCTCATGAGCTGAATACAACCTGCTTGACGCCATCATGGAAATAAGTTGCAGAGCCTGATCAAGATTGCCGGTTTCTCTATAACAAATATATAAATTTTTGTCAAGTCTGTAGGACTGTTCCGGATAATCCTTTTTCCTTGGTGCTGCTTTTAATAACGGAATTGCTTTATCATATTGTTTCATGTCGATGTACAATTGAGAAATTCTTAAGACAATTTCCATTCTTTTTTCGACAGACTTTGCACTCTTTAAGGATTTTTCCAAAAGTACAATCGCCTCACTACGCCCCTCCCTTCGAACCGCAATTTCAACAAGGAGCATCGTAAGTTGCTGGTTTTTATCTTTTTCTGGATATTTTGACAAAGCAAAATTGATCATATCCTCTGCTTTATCGTAATTACCATCCTCAATATAACACATTCCGGCAAAAACATAGGAGTCGGGTATATACTTGCTTAACGGGAATTCGGTTTGAAGCTCTTTAAACCTCCGGATTGCTTTTTGAAAATCCTTTTTGTAATAATATGCTTTTCCCATAAGTATCAATGCATCATCATGCCATTTCTTCTTTCTGGGGAACGATTCAATTACCTTAATTGACTTTTCTACTGTACGCTCATACCTGGTAACAGCATCCTGAGGAGGACTGACAAGCATGCTATCGGGGAAATTTCTCGATTTTTTCTGATGCAGCTTCCGGGCTTCATTGTATGCATTTTTGCCATTATATAATGTATTTAAATATGCATTACACCCAATACAACAAAAAAGAACAGCACAAATCAATGCCGCTTTAAGGATTATAAATACTGTTCCTGAATTTTTTCCATTCATTACGCTGTCTCCACGTGGTATCCCTGATTTATATCTTTTATCCAACAATCCTTCAGTAATTGGCTGATGCACCCTGCAAAACAATCATGAAATAAAATAAAGAAGTATCAAATGGTTCATTTCTAAACGAAATCAACCAAATACCAATCATTTCTTTGAGTTATTCTAAAATACATTGTGATGTAAGCTCTTCAAAACTTTTGGCCGATGAGAATAGCCTTTTTTTCTAAAAAAAACATAATGTTATTAAACTTTTTCCCGGCAACGTTGTATTTTCTACATCTATATCCGGTAAGGTATTGTATTATTTTTTTTGCCATTACCGACATTCTTATATATCTTGAGGAAATTACTACTTCATGGTTAATTGTTGCCCCTTTAAAAACACAAGTATGATTGTCTGGAAAAATTGTGCACTACGGATTACAGTATTGTGTACATTTTTATTGTTCCTTGGTATGGATTTACACGCACAATCTCTGGCGGATTCAATACCCGCGATATCCAAATCTGCAGATTCATTAACTTTGCATTCAAAGAACATGTTTCGTGATACAACCCGCCTTGTTAATCATTTCCGGTCTCTTGAAAATAAACGACAACAACTTTTTATCTTTGACAGCACTCCCGATTTCAGTGATCCTTTTTTAGTTGAGACATCCGAATTATACCGGAAAAATGCAACACACATACCCGATGCACTCAAATACCATCCGATGTTTACAGAGATAAAATACAGTCTTGCAGGTAACCTCAATCGCTTACTGCCATATGGAACTGTTGCGCCAGTGAATTATTATTACGGTAGCAGCTCACTGCGCTTCGAACGTGCACTTTTTCCTTTATCTTTACAAAATACATATACTACAGAAATGAATACAGTCTCAATATCGAATAACGGTATTAATATTAATGATTATACGGCAACCATGGCACTTCCTGAAATAGTAATTCTCTGGGAAAATGGCGTTTTCGGCGAAAACATCCTGGATGTCAGATTTACCCGTCCATTTACAAGAAATATTATGCTGAGTGTCTTTTCAAACTATCGACATTTCAATGGGAAAAAATTCAGTCATTCATCAAATAATATCTACACTTTCTATTCCGGCTTTTACAAGGACTCATCCGAAACTGTCAATTCCGGTTATAATATCCAGACAGAAGAGCATTGCAGTGGTTTACAGTTAAGCTATCTTGGTGAACGCAGCACAGCTTTATTCAAATTAAAATATGCAGATCTGCTCAATGAAGCTGCAATCGACACATTCTCGGAAACTAAAGATCAAATGTATGAACTGTATCGCCGTTTCCCCCTTGAAATTGATCTTGATATCAGTCACTCGACTAAAAACGACTTCTTCTTTGATAGTAAATTTGGATATCAGACACAGCCGGTTATCAGAATTCAACCGTCCATTATATCAAGTACCGGTAACTCAATCCGAAATGATGCCTCAATAGGAATTTTCAATCTTGGTTTACAGGGAGGCAGGAAGCAGCGTACAAATGATTCACTTTTTATCTCTGCTGACATACAGACAATCAATCAAACACTGTTCACCCGTGATGACAAGATAGCAACATCAACAGAATCAAGACTGTCGTATAAACATAACCAGGGCGACAGTAGCCGAAGCTTTGCATTTACACTTAACGGTGGTGCACATGCTTATTTTAAGAGTAAAGATTTTGAGATTAATCCTGTGTTCCACGCAGGATTTGATATTCGTTCACAACACAATGACATTCGTTTCTATGCAAAACATGATGTTCTTCCTGTTGCAACACCACTCGACACTTTTAACACAATTGACAGCCAATCTTTCTCATATAGTCAGGCAGGTGCAGAATACTTTTTTCATACAGAAAAGTTTAGAATCCTTGCAGGTTACCAATACCTGACTGATATTGATAATTCAATTATTAACAACTCATGGATTCAGGGAATAGCCCCCTATTCACAACCGGCATCATCATTTATTCTTGCACCATCACTAGGAAGATTTCATGGGATAGCATTGAATGGATCTTTGTGTGTTTCGGATAAAAAACCTTATATAAAATCAAACAGTCGTCTATCATATATTGTCCATCCAATGTCTACAAGCGAGTATGTCGATATAAGCCTTGGTGCTGAATACTGGAGTAAGCGGGAACCAATCGAATTTGCTGGTCGAAGCGACTGGAACAAATCATTTGTAAATGTTGACCTGGATATTTCTGTCCATATTCTGGGATTCAGGCTGTTTTACAAAGTTGACAATATACTTAACAGGAAATTTGCCTATGTGCCCGGCTATTATTCACCGGGATTAACATTCAGATGGGGATTCAACTGGTTTATCCAGCGATAAGGATTTTTTGACGAACCAGAGTGGTATGATACTCAAATATAGCATAATATATTCCCGGCGCAACCTTTTTTCCCTTTGAATTAGTGCAATCCCATGATGTTCTGAACAGAGTATCGGTAGTACTGCTGACATTTTTTCTCCATATAACAAGACCATCTGATGACAACACTGTAAATTTGACTTTTGAGGAATCAGGAGGATTTTTAATGGCAAAGGTAACATTTCTGTTATTTCCAGGTTTTATAACATTCGGGTAAACAAAACACTGAGGTATACCTCTGGATTTTTTTATAACAATTGTTGTATCATGTGTTGAATCAACACTCTTGCATGCATAAAGGGCATCCGGTACTCCGTAACCAAAGGTATTATCACGAATTATCTGTGACGGGAGTAACTTACATGATGTAAAAAGAGCATTCTTTACAGCTGCGTTCCTGTAACCTGAAGAGTGCAAAATCAGCGCACAAACCCCTGCAATCGTTGGAGCAGAAAATGATGTACCACTTACAGATGTATACGTTGTATCACCCTGATAAATTGACGGTACAGAAACAAACTCTCCCTGTGCAACAAGATCCGGTTTTATTCTTCCATCAGCGGTTGGTCCGGTACTGCTGAACGATGCAATTCCATTTCCACTGACATTAAGAGCACCAACACTTACGACTGCATCAACATCAGCAGGAGCAACCAGCGAACCAATTTTATCTGCGCCTTCATTTCCCATTGAATTAACAATAATCATTCCGCGTCGTGCAGCAGCAGCTGCTGCACGTGAGACGATAGTTGTTGATCCATCCATATCTGCATAGGAATAATTAACAACGGTCCTCAATGTTCCATCACTATTTCGAATCGTTACCGAATCCTGAAAACCATCACGATATCCGAGTGAGCTTGATACAATATCAACCCCGAGCTCCTCAGCCCATATAATCGCGGCAACCCAATCATCCTCTTCGCTGTGAATTTCGGTATCGTAGTAGGTATTCTCAGTACGGGCAAGTACAAATTTTGCTCCCCAGGCAACACCTTTATATCTTGGAGGATCATAACCGGCAACAATACCGAGACATTCCGTACCATGCAGATCGTTAGAATAATAAGGATGATCCGGATTGTTAAACACAGAATCAGGATCTTCAACAGACGTATCATTATCTATGAAATCATATGTTGCGAGAATTTGTTTATTCTTTACAATTTGCCTAAACGCAGTATGATTCAAGCGAAAACCGGTATCAAAAAAAGCCATAATTACACCAGTACCCGGCGGATCCAGATGCCTTTTACCAGCCATATACTGATGCGCTGCAGGAACGTTAATCAGCTTCAATTCATCATACAGGAATCCATATCCGTTTGTAGTATCAGACATTTTTTTTGATAGCAACAAAGGCTTACTCTTTTCACGTCTTAAACATATATTGACCGTTGAGACTTCTTTAACAAACGTCATTCGTGAAATCTCATTTATTTTTGCACCTTGTATCGTAAAACTTGCCGCATTTTCCCATTTAAATGTATGATTTAACACTGCACCTGACTGTACAATGCTATTAATATAGGCTTGACTAACAGGGATATCAGTTTCATCAGAAACATATCCTGACTTTTTTCGTCGCTCAAGTGCTTTTGGTGATACGGCGATAGTTTCATGCACGTTTTTTTTATCTGTAAACCAGACCCATATTTTACAAACTGCATTAGTTTGCGAAAGTTTCTTTGCGGCAGCAGAAACAGTTGCAGCATTTACAATTGATACAAAAAAAATCAGGCAGACAATTATTTTCATTATGGATATCACCATCTCTTTATGCTATATTCTGGAACCTATTTTACTCTGATTATCTCAATGCGCCTGTTTTTAGAACGTCCGGCTGCAGTCCTGTTATCTGCAACAGGCATTGTCGGCCCAAATCCAACCGCTCGAATTCTTTTGGCCTCAACACCTTTGGAAATCAGATACTGACGAACAGATTCTGCACGCATTTGAGACAATTTCATATTTTTTGAATAATCCCCCAGTGTATCGGTATGCCCATGTACCTCAATCTCAAGTTCAGGAAATTGTTTCATCTGACGAACCACCGGTTCAATATTTTGCAGTGAACTGAATGTCAATTCCGGACCGTTATTCCTGAATTGTATATCCTGTAATATCTGCTTTTGCGGCAATGTTGATTCCCGTTTTACAGTGTCAGGACACCCGTCATCATCACGCAGATTATTGAATGTTTCGGGAAGATCCGGACATTGATCAAGCGAATCAACAATACCATCCCTGTCATTATCAAGGTCTGGACAGCCATCATCATCCTGAAAACCATCAAAGTCTTCCTTTACATCAGGGCAACTATCTTTTACATCAGGGATAGCATCAAAATCGTTGTCAAGATCAGGGCATCCATCCTCATCCTCAAATCCATCAATGTCTTCCGCAGCATTTGGACACTTATCATTTATATCAATGATACTATCATTGTCATTATCAGAATCAGGACACCCATCATTATCCTCAAACCCATCCTTATCTTCAGAAACGTTAGGACATTTATCAAGTGAATCAGGAATCCAGTCATGATCATTGTCAAAATCAGGACATCCATCAGCATCTTCGAATCCATCAATATCCTCAGGCTCCCTGGGACATCTGTCAACATTATTTTTAATTCCATCTTTGTCATCATCCTGCACCACCATGAATCCGTTCCAGCCAAGTACAAACTGTGCACCATACGATGGTACTACACTTGTGGAATAATTAAAGTCTTTTGCTGCGCCGGTAGCAGGATTATGGTTAATACGTGCAGACTTTCTGTCTGATGATAATGCGACATCAGCAGCGAGCATCAGGTATAATCCGGATGGTGTCGTAATTCTCATTCCCGGTGAAAACAGGATCGGGTCCTGTGCGAGATCGATATCGGTGGACAGATTCCCAAATCGGGTTTCACCAGATATTTCTGCAAATAAAGTGAAAAAATATGCCGGATTATATTCTACTGCCAAATTGTACAACATCAGGTTGCGCTGTTTTTTGTTTGATGACGACGCAGAGCCGCCAATGTTGAAATGTACTTGTAATGGAGTTTTTTCACGAAGTTCTTTGATGTCAAGAGTTAACAACAATTCGGCAGTGAGCGTGGCAGCATTTGCGGAATAAAATGATAACGCTTTGGCATCGCGGTATTCATTCTCGATATAATATGAATTACGTGGAAAAATGCCATTATTCTGCATACCGACTGGAATTGTTCCGCTGATATAATACCCCTGATAAAAGCCTTTTATTGCTGATCGCGGAGAAAGACGTACTGACAATCGAAAATCTCCCAACCCGCCTTCATCAACACCATTTATACCAGACCAATCGTAGTAGTATGGTAAAGAAATAGATATATTAAGGAATCGAAGCGGTGTTACAGCAAGAAAGAAATTTGATGTAAACTGACGGGCAGTTTCCATCTGTGTATCATCCACAACCCGGCCAAATGAATCGGTAACAGGCATTTGAATACCATTTTCAATTGAACCCCCAAAATATCCGGATGATTGTGAGAATGTAAATCCACTGCCAAGATTCAGATTGTTTTTAGCCACCGGCACAGCACTAAGCGTACGAAGGACGCCCTTTTGTCCATTTGTATTAATATCCAGTGCAGGAGCATAATAGACAAATGCACATACAATTACTGTGCATACCAATAATCTATTTACAAAACGCATCAGTTCTCCTTGTTAGCAATTGTCCTGTTCATTAGAATATATCAGTTAAAATGGCATAACCTTATTTTCTTAAAAAGTCACCTACTCAATCCTGAACAGCTCAATCCGGTTATTCAATTGACGTCCAGGGATTACGCCATTATCTGCAATCGGTTCCTTGGATCCCTTACCAACAGCTCTCAGGCGTGATGCATCAACACCCTTGCTAATCAGATAATCCCGAACGGCTTCGGCACGTTTTTGTGTCAAACTGAAATTTTGCGATGCACTACCGGTACTATCTGTATGCGACCAGATATCAACCTTTACACCAGGATAATCGGTAAGGGATAAACACACCTGATCAAGGATTCTATAAGCACTTTCTACGATTATTGAGGTTTTCGGCTCAAATGCCACACCGGCAAGTATCACCCTGCCCATCTTTATTTCTTTCGCTTTTTCGCGAGCCTTTGGGCATCCGTTATCCTCTTTTAAGCCGGAGCTATCAGGACAATGATCCAGATTATCAGCGACACCATCCTGATCATTGTCTATATCCGGACAACCATCATCATCCTGATACCCATCCTTATCCTCGGCTTCAGAAATACATTTATCCAAGCTGTCAATTATCCCATCGTTATCATTATCGTTATCAATACACCCATCATCATCTATAAAGCCATCTAAGTCCTCTGCAATATCAGGACACTTGTCAAGACTATCAACAATATGATCACCATCATTGTCGAAATCAGGACAACCGTCACCATCTTCAAAACCATCAAAATCCTCCGGATTATCCGGGCATTTATCAAGACTATCAATGATACCATCCTTATCGTTATCTGTGTCAGGACACCCATCATGATCATCAAAATTGTCAAGATCTTCCTTTTGTTTTGGACATTTATCATATTCGTCTGATACAAGATCTCCATCCCGATCAACATTCCGTAATGACATATTCCATCCGATATGCAGACCAGCCCGCCATGATGGCATCACTTTACCGCTGATTATTCTTTCATTCTTACTACTCATGTTTTTTCTGCTCTGACTATAGTACGTAATTTCATCTTTTGATGTCAGGCAGATACCACCGGTTAGTGCTACAAGCCCCCCATGATCAGTTACCACCTGAAATCCAGGTTCAAGCCAGAAAGGATCCCGGGTAATCCGAAACCTGTCGGTGACATTAGAAAAACGGCTCTCAGATGTCAACTCAGTAAAAAACGAAATATTACTTGAGAGTTTAAATTCCATTGCTGTCCTAAGTATCAACAAGTTTGAAAGTGTATTTGTACTTGTAAGAAGACAACCGGTATTCACATACATTCCAAACCATGAAACGTTAAGTCTCCATAATGCCTCAATGTTAAAATCATAGCTGCCGGAAGAAAAACATGACACAGGAAGGATAATAGAATCAACATGTTCATGATAAAGTGTATGGCGTGGTATATACCCTTTAGTCTTTTCACCGGTAGGGAAAGAAACCCCTACAAGCAATGCGGCATCAGTAAGCCGATCCTTTTTTCCGGGTATCCGGAATTGAGTACTGAATTTCAGGTCGCCAAAAGCGCCCTCAGGAGAAAAACCTTCAGGCAGATCTGCATAGAACGGAATTGATAATGCAAAATCAAGATAATCAGTAACACCGAAACCAATTGCCGGTCTGAATTGCATCAGATTTACAAGTGGATAAGCAGTATCGTACCTTAACGATGCAGCATTAAAATACACCAGCTGTTTTACCAGACTTTTATCACTGGCAAGCTCTGAATTAAGTGTTACTGAAAGATGCATCGAACCAAGGCTTTTTGCTTTATAAACAGAAATTAAGCCAGAAAGTCCATTTTTATTAGTTGAGATATTATCATGGTGTTTGTCTTCGGCTGAGCTAAAAACATACACGCAGCAAATCGCAATCATGCATGCCAGTTTGGGGATAACAAATGTTGCCTGTCTTTTACCGGTGGTAGGTATCATTGCAGTTAATTACTCCCTGTTGATTTACTCGTTGTCAGTCATCAGCATCAAAGCTGTTATTTTAGTTAAAGAAAGATCTGATAATGCAGTATAACATGATGATTGCCTGAAAAGGCACCGGTATTTATGTGCAACGCTGATGTTCTTAACAAAATAACATATTATCTTCACATTTTCAATGGTTTAAACATAGATGCGACCTTAAAATCAATTTTTACTTCAGGTTATCAGGTAATTAAACTACAACTTTATAATAATCAATATGTTACAAAAGTATTAAAAAGCTTATTATTATTCAAGCCATAACGATGTTCTGATCAAACCGTTTTTTTGCCGTTGTATCGTAATGAGATATTGTTTTTAAATACGTTTATCGATTATCTGAAGGACTATTAGCAACTTATTTTTGTTTTCGGATTTTCTCCTTTAATTTTTGAAGGTATATTTATATAATTTTTAGATACAATCAAACATGACGGGGACTACATGGAGATCAGTCAGGAATTTAAAGACAAGATACAGCATGTTGCAAACTTACCAACACTGCCCCAGATTGCATCAAGACTTATCAGGATTATCAATGATCCAATGACATCATCCAACGATGTGGCGTTTGTTATTGGTCAGGATCTTTCATTAAGTGCAAAAGTGCTTAGACTGGCCAATAGTGCTTTTTATGGGGTACCCAAAAGTATTACTAATATTAGCAGTGCAGTAGTAATTCTTGGATTGAAAGTACTTCATACAATGGTTCTTGGCCTGACAGTGTTCGACATGTTTCCTGACCCAAAGAGATCGGCAGCACTTTTTGATCGAAAATCTTTCTGGCTTCATTCTCTCGGGTGCGGTATGGTTGCAAAATTTCTTGCGTCACGTATCAGAAAATTTATTCTATTTGATCCGGAAGAAGCATTCTGTGCCGGATTGCTTCATGATATCGGGAAAGTTGTAATGGAGCAGTATCTTCATGAAGATTTCCATAAGGCTCTTGAATATGCACAGTTTAACAACATACCCATTTACAATGCAGAAAACGAGGTACTCGGATATAATCATTGTCAAGTTGCAGAATGGTTAACTTCAACATGGGGACTTCCATCAGAGCTTCAGTATCCGTTGATTTATCACCACACGCCATCAGAATCAGGGCAATATCAGGAAATTATTACCCTCTGCCATCTTTCAGACTGGTTGTGTTATGACCTAGGGCTTAATAATAACTCCTATGTATCACCTGAACTCACCCCGGATTCATTCAATACCCTTAAGCTCGAACAGGAGGATATTGACATCTTGAGAGAACGATTCAAGTCTGAAATGGAAAAAGCTGTTACATTTTTCGAAATTGCAGTTTCTTAAAAAAACATGGCAAGTCATTTGAACCTGACCATTCATAAATATAAACTGGTATAATGATCATATTCAATATCACATGATCTCGCCATGTCAACTATATCAATATGCCGGATCTGTTTTTCTTCTTTTATGCTGTTTACTTTCAAGCTATCGTTTACTATTTCACAATTACACAATACCAGCGTCATATCGGATATGGAATTTTATACAAAATTCATTTTTTAATGCAGTCAACACTGATTTGTGAAATACTATTAATGTTTTGACACCCGCAGTAATACAACGTATTTTTATCCACCTGAATAAAAATCAGCATTGTTCAGGTGTGATCAACCGAAACGTTGTTACTTCGCTATGCATCCAGGTACGTCCGGATGTCCATTGGTGATTATATATTAGTCAGATAAAGGAGCTCCTTTTGATCAGAGTCGTTGTAAATGGATCGAACGGAAAAATGGGCAGGGCAATCGTTGCTGCCATCAAACTTGACAGTGAGATACAACTGGCAGGTGAAGCAAATTCAAAGGATAATCTTTCTGAAATTGTTAATCAACTTAAACCTGATGTCGTCATTGATTTTACAACTCCGCACACAGCTTTCAGAAATGCGGAACTAATTGCATCATGTAAATGTAACGGAATAATCGGGACAACAGGAATCACAAGTGATCAACGCATAGCGTTACATGAAATCGCATTAAAAAATGATAGTGGAATATTGATTGCTCCTAATTTTTGTATCGGTGCAGTAGTAATGATGAAATTAGCGGCAGAAGCAGCAAAATACCTTCCGAATGTAGAAATTATCGAATACCATCATGATCATAAAGCTGATGCACCATCAGGAACAGCAATTACTACTGCGGAATATATCAACAATGCAAATGTAAACAAAATCAATGCACCGGCAGTTCAAAGTTGTGAGTTGCTTAACGATAATTCGCAGGGTGCAAAAATCGGTAATATACGTGTTCATGCAGTCAGACTTCCAGGCTTTGTTGCATCACAGGAGGTAATTCTTGGCGGTGAGGGTCAGACGTTGACAATCAGGCATGATGCAATCAACCGGGAATCTTTTATCCCGGGTATATTATATGCTGTCAGGAATATCTCCGGTAATAAAGGATTGATCTACGGTCTTGAAAAGTTGCTCTTTCAGGGTGAAAAGTGAGAATACTTATTCCTTAGTGATTTACATCCTGAGTTTGCGACCAACCTTGTTCCTTTCCGGTATACGCCAGGCATGCAATATATCTATAGACTCGCAATCCACACGTTGTTAGCAATTCATCTTTCACCTGGCTGATAAAATACCGAGCGAAGATAACGTTTCGATTCAAATTGCGAACATATTCCTGTCAGTGATTCTGTTGATCCTATAATAAGGTATCCATTAGGCGCCAAAACATTTGCAATTTTTCCAAACAGATTTTTTCTGTCATCAATTGAAAAGTAAATTGCTACATTACGGCATAAAATAATGTCGAATTTATATGGAAAAACAAATGGTTCAAGGAGATTCATCGTTTTAAATGTAGCCATTGCCCGGATTTCATCCCGAATTCTCCACATGGAACCATCCTGTACAAAATATTTGCTTATTTTATTCTGTGTCAAGCCACGTTCAAGTTCCATTTTGCTGTATTTTGCATAACTTGCAGCAGCCATAACCTTATCTGAAATATCAGTTCCTAATATCCTGATATCATACCCTTTCAAATCCCCAAGCAGCTCTCTGAAAACAATAATAGTACTGTAGACTTCCTGTCCAGTTGAACATGCTGCACTCCAGATTCTGATCGGAATTACAGCACCTGAATTCTGTTTTTTTTTGGAATCAATCAGATCAGGGATAATTTTATACTGTAGTAGTTCAAATGGTGATGTATCCCTGAAAAAAGATGTTTCGTTTGTAGTAATAAGATTAATTACTTTTTTTTTGAGGGTACCGGTAGGATCACTTTTGACTTTTGTAAAAAGTTGAATCCATGATACCGATCCTGTTTCCTGTAATAGCGGGGCGAGCCTGGTTTCAATAAGATAGGCTTTACTTGCGTCATGACTATTTCCACATATATTCTTTATGTAAACAGTCCATAGTTCTATGTCCTGCGCTGTTAATGCTGGCACTATAAACCCTTTCGCATGAAATTCACAATTTTTCCTGCAATATCATGAAGCGGTATTACGCTATCCACAACACCTGCGCCAACTGCAGAACGCGGCATACCATAAACAACGCAACTCTGTTCATCCTGAGCAATTACGTAGCAGCCATGACGTTTCAGCAAACGTAAACCCAGTGTGCCATCACTGCCCATGCCGGTAAGAATGACAGCCATGCTTTTTCCCGGATAATTACTTGCGGCAGATCTAAAGAGATAATCAACAGATGGTTTACAGTTGTTTTCAGGGGGGTCATCAGTAACAAACAGTGTTTTTACTCCACTATTATTCGGATTACCCAATTTCATTTGTTTTCCACCCGGAGCTATATATACAGTATCAGATTGCAGAATGTCGCCATTGGATGCCTCGCAGACTTTCAATTTACATTTTGCGCTTAAACTGTTTGCCAATGCATTTGTAAACATAGGCGGCATATGCTGGACAATGATTACAGGTACTCCAAGATTTGCCGGAAGTTCCGGGAGTAATACAGCCAGAGCAGCAGGACCACCAGTTGACACACCGATAAGCAGCATTTCCGGTTGTTGTAATCTTATTCTGCTGTCAATTTTTGTTTCCCGGGCAATTTCTTTTTGATGCGGTGTTTTTGATGGTATTTTTCCGGAAAGAATTGTACTAATTTCCCGTTTACGGGCAAACACTTTTACTCTTGGAGCCAGCGCCTCATATACTGCAATACGGTTTTGCTCTGCAGTTCCCTCAGATGGCTTGGTAATAAAGTCAAACGCTCCCCGTTCAAGTGCCTTGATTGTGTAACTTCCACCCTGAACCGTAAAGGAACTGACGATAATCACCCCTGCATCAGATCCTGTTTTTTTCAGTTCTTCAAGCACCTGAAGTCCATCCATTCCAGGCATTTCAATATCAAGTGTAATCAGATCGGGCTTTAATTCAGCTGCTTTTGCAAGCGCCGCACGACCACTTGCTGCTGTTCCGATTACATCAACACCAGGAATTTTTTTCAGGGCTTCAGATACAACCGTTCTGAAAAGAACTGTATCATCAACAACTAATACACGTAAATTCATAAATCGTAAACAATCCTATTTAATGCCTTTTTCATTCATTGCTTTTGTGTAGAGTTTATCAGTTTTTTGAATATGATTTATAATCCAATCTTTCAAAAAGTCACGAACTTCAATTGAGATCATCATGATTTACTCTTTTTTCGCTTTACTCACCCCGGTATATTCATTTTCATCAACATCAAGAATCTTATTTGTGTCAAGAAGTCCGATTAAAAATCCTGACGTATTCTGAAAAACACCTGCAATCAATGATGCCTGAACACCATGCACATTACCCGGTGGCTCCCTGATCAAACTTTTTTCAATCTGAACAACTTCCGTAATTTTTTCAACAAGTAATCCGACATATTCCTGTTTCCATTCCACAATCAGAATGCGATTCTCATCACTGTGAGGAATCTCTCCAAACGATAATTTTTCTCCAAGGTCAACAATTGTTACTACTCGTCCACGCAGATTCATAACACCCCGGATATAATGAGGTGCATGATGGACCGGAGAGTTCTTCCTGACCTGGACAACCTCCTGTACCAGATTAGCATCAATACCGAAACTTGCTTTGTCAATTTTAAATGTTGCAACAAGCAGACTGTTGTCAACATTTTCTTCCTGGTTTTCACTCATATTCATCACTCCAATTAAATCAGACTTTAAACATTGATATAACACTCTTAATTTTTTCAGTCATTTTTGATAATTCAAGAGAATTTGCGTTTATCAATTTAGCTGACTCTGCAATATTATTTGTAGAATTGCTTACAATGGTAATATCCTTTGCAACAGAGTGAGAAACCTGCGCAGTCTGATTAACCCGTTCGTTTACATCACGAACACCCATAGTTGCCTGTGAAATATTGGCTGCAATATCACGGGTTACGGTTGCCTGTTCCTCAATAGCAGTCGCAATTGATGTAACCGTCTCGCCGACATCTTTAATAATTAATGTAATTTTGTCAATATCTGCAATCGCACTTCCAGTGGCACTCTGAATACTTGCAATCTTTGCCCTGATTTCACCGGTAGCTGTCGCAGTCTGTTCTGCAAGTGTTTTTATTTCATTTGCTACAACAGCAAATCCTTTTCCTGCAGCACCAGCACGTGCGGCTTCGATAGTTGCATTTAATGCAAGCAGATTAGTCTGCGCACTTATGCTTGTAATTGTTTCTGTAACGGTAGTAATTTCCTGCGCAGCTACACCTAGATTCTTGACAACTTCCGTAACAGCCAGCCCTTGTGCAGTCGCTTCTGAACTGACAGTTCTTGCTTTTTCTGCATTACTTGCGATATCGGCAATTGTCGCGCTCATTTCTTCAGTTGCAGTTGCAACAGATGTCAGATTATTACTTGTCTCCTGCATCCCTGAAGCAACTGAATTTGTATTAGAACTCATCTCTTCGGCAGCTGCTGCAACCATATTTATCCTGCTATGTGTATCTTTCGTTCCATCTGTCAGCTGTATTGAAACTCTTGACATTTCAGATGATGAATTTCCAAGAACCCTGATACCATCCTGCAAATCAGTTACTATTTTTTTCAGATTTTCAGCATTTTTCTGTACACCTTTCGCAATATCCCCCATTTCATCGTTACGATTAAGTAGATCACTATCAATTCTGGTAGATACATTTCCATTAGAAATGTCACTTAATTTTGATAGTAACGTATTGACAGGTTTTGATACACTATTTGTTATGGAAATGTTAAGTATAATGGATAATAATAATGCAAGCAATCCGGAAATTATATAAATAATTTTAAAGGTAAAATTACGAACAGCATTATTTTTCTCAACATCTTCAATCCTGCCATTTTGCCATTCAATAAGTTTTTCAGTTGCCTCATGAATTTTCTGCATTCCGGGATGAGCTTTTTCTGAAAACACTTTTGCAGCATCATCTTTTTTACCGGCTTTTGCAAGTGATATAGCTTCATTATTATAGGGTTTTGCATTATCAATTCCAGAAGTAATTTCCCTAAGCAACTCTCTGCCTTTCTGGTCCTGAATGATATTCTCGAGAATGTCAACCTGTGATTTATACTCCTGCCGCGCCTGCTCAATCTTGTCAGCATATATACTCTGTGATGATGTGTTTCCGGATAATACAATTGCACCCACATTTTCTGCAATTTTGTGTACATCCCGACTGATTGTCAAAGCACCAAAGGCGCAATTCATTTCTTTCTCAAGTTTTCTAACAGAATTATTTTCAAGTGCAGAATTAACAAAGACAAACACAATAATAATAATCATAAATAGGGTGATCGTTCCAAAGCCGATTGCAAGCCTCTTTCCAACCTTCATCTGTGACATAATACTCATTTAAACACTCCTTATAAATATTGAAAGGATCATTATTCTATAACCATTTTTACAAACCAAGAATTGCATTGATACCGCCGATCAGTCTGTCCCGATCAAGTTTAACCTGATATTCAGTAACCCCCGCATCTTTACCGCGTGCTTCATCGTCTTCACCAGCAAGCGAAGTAAGTGCAATGACCGGAATAGATTCGTATCTACTGTCATTACGAAGTTTTTTGCATAGTTCAAGACCATCCATATTCGGCATTTCCACATCAGTTACAACCAGTTTAATAGTCCGGTTCTGACTGTCAAGGTACTTCCAGGCCTCAAGCCCATCAGTACACGCAATGACTTCAAAGCCCTCTTCTGCAATATATCGTTCAATCTGGGCACGAAAGAAATCCGAATCCTCGGCAATTACTATTACACCTTTGTCTGAGGATACAGTTGCCGGTTTTACAACACTCCACTCCGGGTATAAGGTATCAATGATTTCAAAAATATTGACAATTAATACTGTCTGTCCGTCGACAATTGACGATCCGTCAATGCCAGTCTGCCTGTGAGTACTTGTGTCAATTACCGCATTGGATTCAAGAACTGATACCGGCATGATTCCAAGCAGTCCTACGGTATGATCCGCTACAGTGGTGACCACAACGGCAAGCTCCTGATCAAGCGGTATCGGATCTACAGCTGCAACATCAGACAATTGTACAAGCAGCAATGATGAACCACGGTATTGCATGGTCCGTTTTCCACCCCTGGTTTCAATCTGATCAGCAGTTATACTTTCAACACGCTGTACAAGATCAAGCGGCAGAGCACATTGTTCATCAACCTGATTATTAAACAGTAAAAACGACTGCGTACCATCAGACATAACAGCAGCTACCTCTTCGCCAGGTTTTCCTCTTGATCCTGCAGCAGAGACACTGCTTATTTCCGATTTAAGCGCAATACCGGTAGCATCAAGAATAAGAGCAACCTCGCCATCACCCATTATTGTCGCCCCTGCATATTCCTGTAATCCTTTCAGGTGACGTCCCAGCGGTTTTACTACAATTTCCTCACTATTGTGAAGTTGCCCAACGACAAGTCCGTATTGCAGGAGTCCACTTGCAATGATTACAATATTCAGGTCACTTGTCGCATGATAACGACGATCATCAGGATTGCGATTGGACTTTTCATCATCATTCTGAAAACTATTGACAACTTCACCGGTAATAAGTTTTTTGGTAGACCGTCTATCGGCAATCCTGTTTCTTCTGTCAATTTCCTGTTTTCCGGTTACCGGATCAATGTATGTATTTGCAATACCGAGTATATTTGTAAAGCGTACAAGCGGTATAAGATCGCCACGCAATACTACCACCTCGGCATCTCCGACCACCTGGATTCTTTCCTTTACCTGTGCAGCAGGTATTCTTAAAAGTTCAACTACATTTACCTGCGGTATTGCATAACGTTCTTTTTCCTCTGAGATAATAAGCGATGGAATAATTGCAAGCGTCAGAGGAAGTTTTATTCTAAATGATGTTCCCTTACCCATTTCGGAACGGATTGAAACTTTTCCACCCAACCTGTCAAGATTCGTTTTAACAACATCCATGCCAACACCACGACCTGATGTCTCAGTAATTTTATCTGCAGTTGATAATCCAGGCAGAAAAATCAGGGCCATTTTATCATAATCGGTCATACCTTTTAGCCGTTCGTCTGTGATTAATCCCATGGAAATTGCTTTTTTAGCAATTTTCTCAGGATCAATTCCCTTTCCGTCATCTTCGATTTCAATAACAACATGCCCAGCTTCATGAAATGCTCTGAGTGAAATTGTACCAACAGGTGGTTTGCCCTTTAAAACACGCTCCTTTTGCGATTCGATTCCATGATCCGCCGCATTGCGAACCATATGTGTCAATGGATCACTCAACCCCTCAATGATAGTTTTATCGAGTTCAACATCCTTTCCTTCAAGCAAAAGACGCAGTTCTTTCTTAAGTGAAATTGCCATATCACGAACAACACGGGGAAATTTACTGAACACATTACCAACCGGTTGAAGCCTGGTCTGCATCACAGCTTCCTGAAGCTCCGAAATAACATAACTCAACCGCTGTGCCGACGTCGAAATCCCGCGGATATCATTTCTACCAATTGCATCAACGAGCTGATTCCTGCTTAAAACAAGCTCCCCTGCATGTGCCATCAATGTGTCGAGAGCTTCAACATTTATTCGAAGAGTTTCCGGAGCCGTCGTTGCCGTTTTGTTTTGGATCTTATCCTGTTTCACTTCCGCAGCCGGATTCTGTTCCTTTTGATCACTTTCCATCTCATCATCACCGCGTTCTTCATCAACAACAGTAACCTGTGATAAAGCTGCTTTTTCCTGTATTTTTTGAGATACTTTTTCAGGTGTTTCCTCTTTTGTAACCGTACCAGAAACCTCTTTTGATGGTTGTGGGGCATGTTTACTTTTTGCGACATTTCCAGGCGCTTCAAGTATGGTAATTTTTTTGCTGCATATTTCCTCAAGGTCATTTATAAATGATGGCTCAAGGACTGTTCTGTAAATTAACTTTAACGGAATGCGATTTACTGGTGGATCATCAAGAGTTCCAACCTCAGTAATATTGAAAATTGTGTCTATGATCACACCCATTCCTGACAAAGATTTGAGTAATGTTACCGGTGATACACCGATATGATCAAGATCGTGAATAAGATCATACTCTATAACATAGATAAACTGATTTTCATTTTTTGCAGCCTGATAGTCCACTTCCAGTATTGTAAATTTCATTGAATCATCAGGAGTAGACAACGTAACATTGCGATGCATGGAACCTTTCTCGTTCTCTTCGGAATGTTGATTTACAAGATCCTGAAGGGCGGCAACATTGGGAGTGATATCAAATTGTGCTAATGTATCAATATTATTAACCATATCCCTGAGAAGATCAAAACCCATAAGTAATATATTAATGATATCAGGATGTGACTTTATCTTGCCTGACCGCATCATATCAAGTACCGTTTCAATACTATGCGCAAGCTGCTTTACTTTATCAAGCTGAAAAAATCCTGAACCGCCCTTAATTGAATGTGCAGCCCTGAACACCTTATTGACAAGATCATTGTCTGCTGATTCACCGGCCTCTTCAATTGCCAGCAGATCAGCCTCAATGCCTTCGAGATGTTCGCGACATTCCGCAAGAAAATCAGACAGCAGATTATCATCCATTTTGTTCTTTCCCGTTTCAAAAGTACTTAAAAGTAAATCTGTTAACCCAGTATATCAATTAGCGCGTTTCGATAGTGAAATGTGTATGCATCCGTAAGCAAACAAAAAAATCGTACATATCTTTTGATAGACCGATTAATTTTAAATTACCACCGGATTTCACAAGCGAATTGTGAGCCGCGGCAATAAACCCGATTCCAGCCGAATCGATGGCCTCTGATCGTGTCATATCAAATGTAATCGTGTTCACACCCCCACCAATGAGCTCCTTAACCTTGTTTTTAACCGTATCCAATGTAGTAGCAACAAGCTCTCCCTCGATAGCCAGAACACAATTTTTACCCGTTCTTTCCTCTGTAAAATTCAACACAATTCACCTCCAATACTCATATCTCTACACCCAGAATTACTATATCATCATTAATATCATTATCTCCAATAATTATCGGTACGAGACTCTGCACAAACTTATTCAGGTTTTTGTCTTTATGACTCTCGCACAGTTTGACCAATCGTTCAATTCCAGCAGCTCGGGACTCCGGTGTTTTACCCCCGATCTCAACAATACCATCACTGCATAATAAAAAACGATCGCCATCAGTTATATCTATCTCCTGCTGCTCAAAAAACACATTTTCGAATATGCCCACAATATCACCTGATACATCGATTGTTCTTACTTGTCCATTTAACGGTAAATAAAAGACCGGTGGTTGTCCGGCATTGACAATCAGAGCTTTTTTTGAAACTCTGTTGATTCTTACCCATGAGATACCGACAAATTGTCCGCTCTGGAGTACAGAAGTCATCACTTTATTTGCAATTGACAATATCTCAGCAGGTGAGTTCTGCGGCACACTGTTCTGTATCAAAACAGATTTTAAAGCTGCAGTAACAAATGCTATACTGTGGTCATGCCCGCATACATCAGCTGTTATATAATCATAAACTCCATCCCCAATCTTCAACACATCATAAAAATCCCCGCCAGCACCTGTTAATTGCTGATACCGTACAGCGAATTTTGCATCTGGAAATTCTGATGGCTTAGGTGGAAGCAGAGCCTGCTGGGCTTTTGAAATTTCATTTATTTTTGATGACAATACGCGAGTCAGTGTTTTTTGTGTCTGTTGTAAACGAAGATGCGTATTGACACGTGCAAGTACTTCACGCGGTTCGAATGGTTTTGTAATATAGTCCTGTCCACCAGCATCAAAACACTCAATCTTGCTACCGACATTTGAATCTGCAGACAAAAAAAGTATCGGAATTTCAGAAATTTGCGGTGTTGCTTTCATTTTTCGGCAAATGTCAGGTCCACGCTCTCCGGGCAAATTGACATCCAACAAAATAAGATCGGGTTTTCTGTTTTTCGCAAGCGGTAAAGCCAAACTACCTGTCACCGTACTTAATGTCTTATACCCCTCGTGCTTCATGAGATTCTCAAGTATCATAACAGATGTTGGATCATCATCGACTATTAGTACTGTAACTGTATTCTCAATATTCATAACTGTACCAGTCCGGCGAAATGAATGTCAGTCTGATATTCCGTTCCAATTCATGGAACTATATCTATAACAATATCATATGTATTATCCAATCACGGTATACAATTGGCAAGTAACATCTTTGGATTCAAAAATACTGTTTTTCAATATACCCTACACTTGTAGCCTATTCTGTATTTTATTGATTTTCATTAGAATAGGTGGTAATTTTTTTACACAAAACTACTATCGTGGTTTATTAGTACCGCTGTTTTAAAAAAATCGTATGATGTTTGCCAGAGTGATCCGCGAAGTTACTCTGATTCAAAATATTGGCATTGATAAGGATGGTTTATTATTTTATACGCCTATGAAAAAAATGCAACCATTGAAAATCGTACTTCTCGTTCTTAAAATTCTTTGGACAACGGTAAAAACAATCGTACTCACCTATGCCGTTCTCTTTTCTGTTGCAGGAACAATAGCTCTGGTTGCCGCTTATAAGTATGTTACAACACCGATCAGAGAAGTTAAATGGTTGAAAACGAATAATCCGGTGGAAACAGCCTACATGATATCATACCGTAAGGAGCTCCGCGACTCCTCGTTCAATGATACATTGCATCACATTTTCGTTCCGATTGACTCCATTTCTCCTCACCTGAAAAGTGCAGTTCTGGCAGCGGAGGATGATGGTTTTTATACGCATCCGGGATTTGATATTGAAGCAATACTTGCTGCATATGAGTATAACAAGGTAAAAGGTAAAATGAAACGTGGAGCAAGCACCATAACACAACAGCTCGCAAAAAATCTTTTCCTTGATGACAGCAGGAATTTTGAACGAAAATTCAGAGAACTTGCATATACTGTACTTATGGAGAAGTATCTTGGCAAAGATCGAATTCTTGAACTGTATCTGAATTATGCTCAATGGGGAAAAAATATCTTTGGCTGTCAGGCTGCATCAAAGCTGTTTTATAAAAAACCGGCTATCGCACTCAACCGCATTGAGTCTGCACGGATGGCAGCGGTACTTGCAATGCCGACACGAGTAAGCCCAACCAATACACATTCAACATTCATTACACGCCGTATTGCAGTGATAGCAAACAATTTGTATCTTCACCATGCAATCGACGACAGCGGTTTTTTTCATCTTACCGGTTTCTTTCCTGAAAGGGATTCTTCGGAAACCGATTCTTCCCCGGCTGATTCCTCTTCTGTCAAAAATGAGAATCAGTAGAATAACACCTGCGATCTGCAAATCGCAGCATCAGCTTTATTTAAAAATTTTTACTGGTTACTGATAATGTAAAGATGTCTGAAAAGATTCCCGGAGTTACCGCTCATAAATTCCGTTTTCGTCTACCCTACTGATTTTTTCTCAATTGTACCAATTCAGCAGAAATTTTTTCACGGATTTTTGTATCATCACCACTTGCCAGCTCCTGAATAATCTTTGTAAATGCACGGTTATTTTTCTTGAAACACCGGATTGCAGTATCGGCTACTTTTTCCCGTAGTTCCATTTGTTTTGCAGCGGGCAAATATTTGCTTTTTTTCAATGCCTGAGAGAAAATACTGTTAATTGCTTCAGTTTCAACATCGTTGTTATTTCCAAGAAAAACAATCGTACTCACCATTAGTCCATAATTGTTTAGAGAATCGTATCCTTGTGCCATAAGTTTCAGCGCAGTTACCAGATCTCTCTGCCCGCCATTAATACAGAGTTTGAAAATTCTATCCCACATCAAACGGTCAGTCTTTACAACAGCAATGTATACTTTCATGATCTTTACAAAAATCTTATCGGCATGATTACAGACAACATTCGTCCAGGCATCAAGAAATGCACTGTCGTCTTTGGCAATATCTGCAAATGCAATAAGATTCTCAATACCGGCATCTTCATTATAACTGGTGATCAAATCAGTAAGATTGAGTAAAGGTATCCGGTAAGCTGCAGAATTAGCATTACGCAATCTTTTTACAAATTCTATAAGATCATTCTGGACATCGTTAATTGCACAGTAGGGTTGAATCTGCTTGATAAACATGCTGAAATTGGAATCGTATTTAATACGCGCACTAACCATACGCTGTATCGCAGCATCATCGGTACTTTGTATCAGACATAAACTATGAAATACCTGATCTCCCGGAATATTTTCACCAAGCAGGTAGACCGTTGATGCCACCTCTGCCCTAATGTCAGCATCTTCATTTTTCTCTAATTCACGAAGCATCTGCCAGGATTCAATGTCAACCTGTCCCATTTTGGTAACTGCCCTGCACAGCATTATTTTGTAACTTTTATCAACTTCTTTGTGCATCAGCATCGTAATCATCACATGATGTTTACCCATCATTTCAAGGATCGGAAGAACAAACTCAAGTACAGGAAGTAAAAACTGATTCGTAGAATACTCTTTAATAATTGCACTAATGTCATTCATTACCGTTTCACGTGACTGGTTAATCCAGAGTTTCTGTTTTACAATTGCATTTGCAATCAGATACTCCAGGATCAGTTGATGCCCAAACAGACAGTGATTATCATTACCGGAAGCACTGTGTTTAATCAGATTAACATGCTGCAGTGCCGCGATGAACTTTGGTGCATCATTACCAATCAATTCTCCTGCCACACTATCAATTTTTGCCTTGCTGATACAATAACTACCACTCTGCCAGAATGTTAAAGCACATCTTTCGATAACTCCAACGATCGTTTTAGGTGGCATTAACGGAAACGCTTTTGCGAGTACAGTAACAATATTCGAAATGTATCGCATGTAAATATCAATATAGCGTATGGAATCGTTCTCCGTTACCGGTCTTCCCCGATGCGCCTCACAGAATAGTTTTATAAATCCGGGAAAGCGGCATAGCTCACGGATTTTTGTGTTGACACTTCCGGAGATCATATACTTTGTAAAATATGTATGCATGACTACATTGAAGTGAGGATCCCGAAAAAGCGCCTTATCATCATCCGGCTGCCAATTGAATAACTGAAGTGTTCTAAGCCAGGTATGATTGACGATAGTTTGCCAGATTGATGTACGGCAATTAATTACCAGTTTGACAGGTCCCCTGGCCAGATGAACAATTGCATAATGCAGTGATTCCTTCAATTCATTCAAGCTTACGCACTCATCGATCCCGTCAAGCATGATTATACATTTACGTTTTGCAACATTCAGCTCCTCAATGAATTGATCCATCCCATTAATCAAATCGATACCGAAATGAGTACTAAAACTACTTGCGATCGAGTAAAAAAGTGACGTTTCCTCAGGATAGCATGCGTAAACACCATCAATAAAGACCAGATTCTCCTTAGACCATATTTCAGCAAGCCTGCAAAACAGTGTCGTTTTACCTGAACCGGCCGGGCCAGTAAAGCAGATCCCCGATTTCTCACCATTGAGCATATCGGTCATGAAACGTTCACGCCCCATTGATTCATAAATTTCAGGATTATAATTCCCCTTACCTACAATCCCGATATTTTTTTTACAATGCGCAGTTACAGTCTTATGAAGAGAATTCCAATCCATTCTATTTACTTACCTTGTTATAGCGCTACATATTCAAAGACAGGATTATTCAATTTTACTGTAAAACAAGATTTTTTGCAACCGTACAATCAGGTGAAACTATAAACATTGTTCAATTCAAAGCAGTCAGATAATTTCGTTAATTTCATGTAACTATATAAAAGGTATAATGTTGCCGGCAGCAAACCTGGCAGGATCAGGAAGATTCTGTACCAAAGTATTTACACCAGCGGTAACATTCCAAATTCTCAACAATCCACAATTAAAATGTGGCAGAAAAAAAAAGAGGATAGCTCACTTGAACTATCCCCTTTATTAATTAATCGATATGTACGTTCTATTGGTACAACTATATTATTCTTCAGACTCATCCTCTGAATCTTCGGATGCTGGCTGCAAACGTTCTGTTTCAGCAATATACTCATCGGTAATATTATCTTTAGAATCAAGATATTTAAGAACAACAGCAGTTTGTTCATCATTCAGAGTGATTCGTGTCTGTTTTGTGATTCTGGTTTTATAGTCCCATGATGCAAGTACTTTATCAGTCAATTCGAATGCATCTTCAATAGATACAAAGCGAACCTGATCTGCTCTCATCGCATAGCAGTTATCTTCATCAAGACATGAATACTCGGAAAGATTTCTGATATGAACACGTTTAACATCAGCGACCTTGTTCACCCTGTAGTATCCGGTGATATAATACTTCCCGTTATGATCAACAGAGGTGCCCGCGTATTTAGTCATAAAAAGTATATAGCGGATTTTTGCCTTAAAAAAAGCATTTCTGACCTTACTCTTGTTGCATCCAAAATATCCGTAGGTACCGGTCTCATAATTTGGTTCCGGTGTAATATCTGATGGAAATTCTTCAGGGATTTCACGAATTGGAAGTAAAGAAACCGGATCGCTGGCATAGAACAACACCATACTTGTATTTGATGCTCTGTAATCCTGCCAGGCAGCGCTTTCTAAAGATCCTCTCATGCTATTATATGATGTTGCCATAGTATAAGCTCCCTACAGAAAAGGTGTATATAAAAAAAAATGAAGCCCGTAGAATATACGGGCTTATTGATACTTTCAAATTATTTATAAAAAGATACTCTCTGAAAAAATCGATGTCAAGAAAAATGGTTTAATTTTTTCACAAAATCATCATTGCATCGCCATAACTGAAAAAACGGTACTCTTTCAAGACTGCTTCACGATACGCACTAAGCACGGATTCTCTATCTGCAAACGAACTGACCAGCATTAACAGTGTAGATTTAGGCAGGTGAAAATTGGTTATAAGTCCGTTTGTAATGAGAAATTTATATGGAGGTAAAATCATCAACCGTGTTTTCCCTTGCATTGCGTAAAGATTACCCTGACATGCCAATGCACAGTGTTCAAGCACCCTGACAACAGTGGTACCAACAGCGATTATACGCCCGCCAGCGGCTTTTGTCGCGTTTATATCTGCTGCTGTCTCACTGTTCAACACGAATGATTCTTCGTGAATATCATGCTCCCTCGGATCGTCAACCTTAACCGGACGAAATGTTCCAATGCCGACATGCAGCGTTACAAAGGAAATTGATGCACCGGCCTGCTTTACTTTTTCAATTAACGCATCGGTAAAGTGCAGACCAGCAGTAGGGGCTGCGATCGCTCCTTTACATCGCGCGAACACGGTCTGATAATCATCCCTGTCCTCCAATGTATCCTCACGCTGAATATAGGGTGGAAGAGGAAAATGTCCTGCACACTCAAGCATCGTCTCAATATCATCACCGGAACGAGTGTTCAGTTCAACGATCCGGCCGCCATCACCGGTAATCCCTGTGACTACAAGATACCCGTCAGCATAGCCGTTTATATTCACGATCGTGCCGGTTTTCAACCGTTTAGCCGGTTTTGCAATAACCTTCCAGGAAACAGCATTTACTTTCTCTGTAAAGAGAATTTCAATTGGAACGCCATTGGTTTTTGCCCCGTAAATACGGGCTGGAATGACTTTTGTATTGTTAAAAACAAGACGGTCACCAGGTTTAATCAGTTTACAAATATCACTAAAAACCAGATGCTCAAGTGTCCTGGCAGCTCTGTTAAGATACAGAAGCCGGCACTGATCTCTCTTTTTAAGCGGCGCCTGTGCGATTAAGCGTTCAGGTAAGTCATAATTATAATCTTCTGTGAACATGCACGTCCTAACAAAGGATATTCTCCTAGTTAGCCCACTTCTTCCTGCATTTTAGACAAATCCAGACATTACAGCCTATATACCTGATTTTCTCAAACAAGTTGAGCTTTGTTGCAGCTTCGTAACTTCTTCCACCGCACCAGGGACATTTGTTGCTTCCGACTGGTGGTTTCTTTGATGCTTTTTTCTGCTGAGCCATTACAGATCCTGTTAAATTGTTATTTCTTGCACATTAAACAGTTGCAGACTCCTTAGTGAGTCAATTTTTCAGGTCGATAATATATGTTATGCGCGGTAAGCTCAAAATGATTGTTTTACCCTCAATCCACTGACCATTACCGTCTGGACAATACGCCTTTATATGCTGCTGTTTTCAGTGTCATCCTTACCAATTATAATACCAGTTTAATATCCGAATGAGTACCAAGTGCAGAAAAAATAGATGTGCGTTCAAGCTCACTCACGACAGTAATTTTCATATTTAGACATATATAGTTACCTTTGCTGCTCCCCCTTGAAACATCAATAGAAAACTCTTTTCCGCACGCAATGCTTTGAGCAGCGGCTTTCATCCTGGAGATATCACTACCAATAATTTTATAGATCCACTCACATGGATACTCTATCTCAAGTTTTTGCATTTTCTGCCATCCATTATATAATAAAAAACGCGAAGTAAAAAAACAATCTTACCCCGCGTTAAAAATATGAGTATTTCTTAGTCTGTTACTTCAATTGTAATTGATTTTTCAGTATTGTTGCCTATGTTATCTTTACACTCAATGTCAATAGTATATGTTCCTTTATAATCAAAAACGATCGGACTTACATATTTGACATCTTTTTTCTTGTCAATAGAATACCAGAGTTCGGTTACACCTGCAGCATTATCCTGTGCTGCAAGAAACAGTGATGTCGATTTCGGGACTTTGACAATATGCGATTCGTCACTTTTACTGGTTGCACTGCTGAAAGTTTCGATAATCTTCGGTGATGTCGTATCCACCACAACAACAAGCGCCTGTGTATCTTCAACATTTCCGACATTATCTTTTGCAAAGTATCGTATTACATGACGTCCGTCACCGCTTAGCGAAAAAGGTTTACTGTATTCAGCATCAGGTTCGTTATCAATTAAATAACGAATTTCCTTAATGCCACTAAGATCATCAGAGGCAGTAAGAGCGATTTTACTCTCAGGTGTCACATAGACCAGGTTTGCATTTTTGTAGATATTGCCATTAAAGCTATTTTTTGACTGAGGAGCTTTTGTATCAACCTGTATCGTCTGATACTTTAAAGGAGAAATATTTCCTTTTTTATCAACAGCACGTATCGTAACGGCAGTTTTTCCGGTGCCTGGTGGAATGATGGGATCTTTATATACTGTAAACACCCCGTTTCCAAGAGCATACTCAATCCTGTCAAGTCCACTCTTATTATCTGCTGCCTCAATTTTAATGGATGTTTTTGGCGACACGTACACTATATCATTTCGTCCGGCAGAGTAATCACCTGTGAAGGTCAACTGAATAACCGGTGATGTATTATCAATATAGAATGAATACGTCTTTACATCCTCAGCGACACCAACATTATCAACAGAATAAAAACTTATTGTATGCTGCCCTTCTGCAAGACGATTCAAATTGATTGTTCCGCCGGTTCTTGAAAAACGATCGTTGTTATCAATTTTATACCAGGAATCCTTTACACCCGCAAGTGAATCCATAGCTGCCAACTGCAGCTGCTGTTTTGATGAAAGCACAGGATCTTTTGGTAACGGTTCCTTATTCAGAAACAGTGATGATACCGGGGCGCTTAAATCAAGTGTAAACGTTTGTGTTTGTACAGTTCCACTATTGCCCACTCTATCAAGGGCATAATAACGAATGGTATATTCCTTTTGTTTGTCAAGACGTACAGTATCTTTTACAATCTGAAAATTACCGCTATCAATTGACATGTATACATTTTCAACACCACTGTATCTGTCGCTTGATGTAAATACAAGGAAAAGTCCTTTACCATAATAGGTTTTTACGTTAACAAATCTGGTACCATGAGCCTGCATCTGGCACCGTGGTCTTTCACCATCAGCAGTAAAGCGGAAATGCATTGTATCATTTCTGTACGGTTCAATCCAGCGAAATGAATGCAACCCGGTTAAATACATGTTGTACCCCCTGGCACTATCCCTCGCACCGATCAGATATGCAGGTGCGGCTGAATCTGCAGCCTCGGAAAGTTTAACAAAAAACTGTTTACCGACAGGCCAGTACACTTTCTTTGTTGCATTATCAACATAGACTTTTTTAGGATGCTGTCCCTGAGAAAATGCAATTCCAACCATAACTACTACCGAAAAAAACACGATATAAACACTTCGTCCCATGCGCTCTCCTTCTTCCAACGGTACTATAGTTTAACTGCATTAATGAGTACTAATCACTTTGCAGAGGTTACATTCTGAAGAATCGCCGATAAAAAGCAGTTACAAAGAAGCTGCCTATCAAGGTCAATCGGTGATTGATAATATAATAAAGATAACTGATCAAAGTGTTATAATTAACAGTTTATACGCTTAATATTTTAATCAATTCCTACCCGTATCAAACTCAAATACTCTTTATGTATCAACTGTTTATATATATTCAGACTCATAGGAGTTCAGTATGTTGCAAGAAAGCCAGTGCTTCAACGTTGTTTGTAAACATGGGAGGTTCTCAGGTTCAATTAAATTATCTTTTTAGATAAAATGTTTTAGTTATTTCCTTTTAAGAAGTTGATTTGTTTTGTAAAAATAATCGCTTATATCGATGCAGGATTTTTTGTCACTGTTTAATACTATTTTTTTTGAATCAAATTTATTTTTTTTTCTTATATTAACAGTATAAGGAACTGTTTAGTGTATAGAACTCAGGTTTTTGGTATAATACCTAATACCCCGTCTGCCGAACTCTTGATTAACAGTTAATGCTATTATTGTTTGTATTCTATCTGTACATAATGTGTAACAGATATATTATCATTCAACAAGGACAAAGCTTTGAGTACAAATTCAGTATTTGACCGTTATTTTTCAACTGCAATGAAAATTCATGCGATATGCACTGATATGGGCTTGTCAAAAGATATCGCAAAACTCTATGTGTATATTTATGTCAAGGCAACCGAATCACCTGATGGATTTGAGTATTTTGACGGAGACTGCACGGTTGAAATTGAGGCATTAAAAGCGCTTCTTAAGAGAGGACTCAATGATGCGATAATCTGCGATGGCGAGCTTACATCGGAAACATTTCTTGAACTTTTCAAGTCGTATGTCAGCAAGGCGGTCACCAACGTTGAATGTAATTTACAAAGAGAATACGGACTGGAAAACGTTTTGCGTGGAGAACTTGCAAACCGGTTACGTCTCCACATTGATGAGCATTACAGAAAAGATCATATTGAAACATTCAAAACTAAAGTGCTCACTGAAATTCATTTATATGACGATGCAAAGGTCAAGCTATCGAATCTGAACTATCAGATAAAGTTAGCCAAACAACAGCAGGAATTCGAGACATTGTTCGATTAAGTAAACTATCTGTATAATTGTACCTATCAATTCAGGGTATCATAAATAATCTGTGCAAGCTGTGCTGAAACAAACGGTTTCTGGATGATTGCAGAAAATCCTTCATTCATAATAGCCTGCTCTTCATCATCCACTCTGTACCCTGTTGACAAAAGGGCTTTTATTCCGGGACTGATGGTTTTTGCTTTTTTATATGTTTCGATTCCGTTCATTCCAGGCATCATCAGATCAATTATCATCAAATCAACTGTTTCTGCCTTTACTATTTCCAGCGCAGCATCACCAGTTTGTGCGACGGAGACTCTATAACCGATCCAGCTTAGCATTTCCTCTGTTGCCTCAAGTATAAACCGTTCATCATCTACAACAACAATATGACCCTTTCCCATTTGAATTTCGGATGATTCCAAGGACTTCTGATTCAGCACCGTTCTGCTTACCGGCAGATACATTGTAAATGTTGTCCCTTCACCTTTCCTGCTCTTGACATCAATATAGCCACGATGGCTTTTGACTGTCCCATAAACACTTGCAAGCCCAAGCCCTGTGCCTTTTCCAATATCCTTTGTTGTAAAGAATGGTTCAAACAGATGGGGCATCAATTGTTCATCAATACCAGTACCGGTGTCACTGACCTCAACAAAAACATAATATCCCGGAGCTACTGTATATGCACGGCTTTTGGAAAATTCTTTGTCAACAACATGATTCCCGGTCCTGATTGTCAAGACTCCCCCATCCGGCATGGCATCCCGTGAATTGAGCACCAGATTCATTACAGCACTTTGAAACTGACTCGCATCACCGTTAATCACGGCATCAGTGGCATCAAAAGATGCGTTGATTGTAATCTTTTTATCAATCGTGTGTATGAAAAGATCCCGCATATCTGTCAAAATAGTATGTATATCAATTGCAGCAAGCTGCATTTTGCTTTTACGTGAAAATGTCAGTAATTTACCAGTTAAATCAGCAGCACGTGTTGCTGCACTGAGAATCATACTGGAATACTTTTTTAATTTTTCATCAGTGCCATATCTATGCAAAATGATATCCGCATATCCGGAAATCGCTCCGAGAATATTATTGAAATCATGAGCAATACCACCGGCAAGCTGTCCAACTGCTTCCATTTTGTAAATAGTACGAAACTGTTCCTCAAAACGGGCTTTTTCAATCTCTGCACTTTTTAAATCCGTAACATCCTTGATAATTGCCATTATATTCTTGGGATCGCCCAGAGCTGTTTTAAGAAGAGACAGGCTTATCTCTGCATTAAACGAACGTCCGTCTTTCTTTAACATGATACAATCAACATTATGAATTCTGCCAACTCTTATCACACTATCAAGAATTCGTTTAAAGTTTTCCTGTTCTGACTGATGCAGGAACGAACGAAGATTTTCCACCAATACAGATTCTGTAATATCAAACAGTGTTGCAGCACGCATGTTTCCAATAAGAATATTTGCAGACAGATCCATTACAAGGATAATGTCCGGAGATGTTTCAACGACATTGCGATAACGCTCCTCACTTTCCCTGAGGCTGTTTTCTATACGTTTACGTTCTGCAACCTCATTCTCAAGTTCCTTCTTCTGTTGTGCAGATCTGACAATCAGGTTGACAATCTGACCAAACTGTCCCTTCACTAAGGACAGTTTCCTGATTGCAGTTTCATCATTATTATCAAGCACCTTTCTTATTAACTGTAATGGTCTTACAAAACGTATTCTGAGAAAGAGAAAACTGCACCCAAAAACCAATATAAAAAAGATCATCAGCCAAAAAAAAATGTTACTGCTGGAAGACATTATAAACAGTACAATTATCGAAAGCACCTGAAGCGAAATGATAAGTAGCAGATTCCAGTCTATTTGTCGTTGATGCATGAAGACAGCCAATGGTTTACATGTATAAGTACTTTTATTTGCTATAGTTTATCATGGATGGAAATCCAAAACAAGTAAAGAATACTCAAGCTCCATGTTCTCTGAAAGAAACATCTGCATACAATCGATTATGCATTTTTGTTGACATCACCCTGTCCTATCAATTATCATACCAGATTACATAAAAAATAACATTAAGGAGCATTATGATCAGAGTAAATGAAAACTATTTAAAGCTAAAGTCGTCTTATCTGTTCTCCGAGATCGCACAACGTGTTGCTGCATACCAGAAGGAGAATCCATCAGCGGAGATCACCCGTCTGGGTATAGGCGATGTAACACGTGAATTACCAAAAGCTTGCATTGATGCATTTCATAAAGCTGTTGATGAACTTGGTAGCATTTCAACGTTTCGTGGATATGGTCCTGAACAGGGTTATGATTTTCTTAGAGAGAAAATTGCGCAGTTTGATTTTCATTCACGAAACGCAGATATTTCCGCTGATGAAATTTTCATTAGTGATGGTGCAAAGTGTGATACGGGAAATTTTCAGGAACTTTTCGCAAATGATATCAAAATTGCAGTTCCAGATCCGGTATATCCAGTATATGTTGATACAAACGTAATGGCAGGTCGCACGTCTGATTTTAATGATGGACGATATGGCGGATTGGTGTATCTTGAATGCAACCGTGAAAATGGCTTCGTTCCTGCACTTCCAAAAGAGAAAGTTGATCTTATTTACCTTTGTTTTCCGAATAATCCGACAGGTGCAACAATTACCCGTGAACAGCTCAAACAGTGGGTTGATTATGCAAAGAAAGAGAAGGCACTGATCCTGTATGATGCAGCATATGTTGCATTTATCAAGGACCCGGTAATTCCTCAGTCAATTTACGAAATAGAAGGTGCCCGTGATGTTGCAGTTGAGTTCAGAAGCTATTCAAAAACAGCCGGCTTTACCGGTACACGCTGCGCTTACACCGTTGTGCCTAAATCACTGATGGTTTACGATAAGAGCGGAAATGCCTACCCGCTTCACGGTTTCTGGAACAGACGTCATACAACAAAATTCAATGGCGTTTCCTATCCTGTACAGCGTGCTGCAGAGGCTATTTTTATTGGTGACGGGCCGCGTCAGGTCAAAGAACTTATTGATTACTACATGACGAATGCAAAACTCATCCGTGAAAAAATGTCTCAGCTCGGATATGAGTGTACTGGTGGTATCAATTCTCCATACATCTGGATCAATACAAAAACAGACTCATGGGAGTTCTTTGATACACTTCTGAGAAAAGCGCATGTTGTAACAACACCCGGTGCCGGATTCGGCAAGTGTGGCAACGGCTACATTCGTATAAGTGCATTTAACAATAAGGAAAAGGTTGAGAAAGCCCTTGACCGTATTGCTGCTGCGCTGAAATAGATTAAATTTTTGTGACAATAGTAAGTACCTTGTCCAGATTCGTTTGATCAAACATTCTGGACAGGTATGTTGATTTGTCAGTATTACCATTGACAATGACCAATTCCCGCTTTTCCTTCTGCATCAATGTGTGGAAATAGACAATGGTACCTAATCCGTGACTGTCAATATAGGTAGCCTTACTGACATCAAGGTAGATCTTACTGCATTTTGTTTTATGAATCTGTTCAATATGCTTCTGAAACTTTTTAACATCAGAATCAATAATCTGCCCCGCAAGCTCAATAATAGGACATTCATCAGTCCCGCGTACGGTCACAATAAGTTTTCCTTCCAAGATAGTTGTCATACATAATTCCTTTCGTTTGCAGTGTTAGACAGAAATGTTACAATAAAGTACAAGGCTTGTCAATGTGTTAATCCGTGGTCATATTTTTTTGTGGTGCATCGTTCAAAACACACTCAGTGCAGCATGATTCAACTTTTTAAGTCAAACGTAACCAATCTGTCAGAATCCACTACCCGCACACATGACATTGCGCAGCCATTATAGTTGTTAACAGATTATAATATCAATCGCTTACAACAGGGTCACTTCAAAGAATCCTAACCATATCATAAAAATGTATATATCATCTCGATGGTACTTATTATTTTTAAAGTTGAGAATTAATGGTTGTTTTCAAACATTTATGACACTATCAACCTTTTACAACGGACGTATTATCTATGGTTATTTACAACATTCATCAACAGAACCCGCAAAAACGATTTCTTGATTCTGCAGCAAAGATTCTCCGTGATGAAAACGGAATAGCTGTCTATCCTACAGATACTGTCTACGGAATGGGAGCTCTTGTGACTAATCCCAAAGCAGTTGACAAAATTGGTAAAATCCTTAACAAAAACAAAGAACTCCTGTTCTCATTTATCTGTAGCGATTTTACGCAGGTTGCTAAATATGTCCATCTTTCAAATGGCAACTTCAAGCTTATGAAGCGGTATCTACCCGGGCCATTCACCTTTATTCTTGAGGCCACCAATCTGGTACCGAAAAAAATAAATCCTAAACGTAAAACAGTCGGGGTGAGAATCCCTGATTGCACCGTCACCCTTAAACTGGTCGAACTCCTCGGTGAGCCATTGGCGAATGCCTCTATTAATCTCCCTGAAGAAAATCGCGGTGATCCGGAGCTTATTCGTCCTGTTATACTTAATGAGGTGGATGTAATGCTTGATGCAGGAGTTTTGGAAGATACAATCGGTTCAACAATCATTGATCTTACCGGTGAAAAACCGGTTGTAATCCGTGAGGGTAAAGGTATCTGGAAAGAATAACCGATTATAGTACTTTTAATTTACATTTTTGCAATTAAGCAACAAGAGGAGACAGATTACATCCGTCTCTTCTTTTTAAGGAAACATAATGAGTAGTGAATTAGACAGATTAATTGACATCGTAGCAAAATTACGTGGTCCTGACGGATGCCCGTGGGACAGGGAACAGACACATAAAAGTATTCTTTCCTGCTTACTTGATGAGTCCTATGAATTTTTTGAAGCCGTTGATGAAAACAAGCCTCATAAAATGTGCGAGGAGCTTGGAGATCTTCTTTTACAGGTGATACTTCATGCACAGATCGCAAAAGATAATAAAACATTTACGATTGAGGATGTTGCACGGGATATCAGCGATAAACTGATCAGACGACACCCTCATGTTTTCGGCACCACGGAAGTATCATCATCCCGTGAAGTACTTTACAACTGGGAAGCCATTAAAAAATCCGAAAAAGGCAATGAACACAGGAAATACCTTGTTGATGATATCCCGGACGCTTTACCGGCACTTTTCAGAGCAGAGAAAATGCAACGCAGAGTTGCAAAAGTCGGCTTTGACTGGAAAGATGTACGTCCGGTACTTGATAAAGTTGAAGAAGAGTTCAGCGAATTCCGCGATGCGTTACTTGAAGGCAATGATGCTCATGCTGCCGAGGAGCTCGGCGACATCATTTTTGCACTTGTAAATGTTGCACGACACCATAATATCAGTGCAGAAGAAGCGACACGCAGTACAACGTACAAATTCGCCCGCAGGTTCCGCTATATTGAAGACAAATTCAAGGAACTCGGGAAAGACATCGCTAAAGCATCACTGGAAGAGATGGATGTTTACTGGGAGGAAAGCAAGGGGATTGTCGGGTAGGAAGGAAGGTTTGAGGTTGAGGTTAAGAAGAGGATGAAGAGGAAGAAGGGGAAGAGAGGTTGAAGGCTTATTCTGAGCTTGTCAAGGCACATTTATTCCTTCTTTTTTAAAGTAAACTCAAGATTTTTTAAATACTTTCCTGTAATTGATACTTTACTTTTTATTATGGTTTCCGGCGTTCCTTCGGCAATAATTTTTCCTCCGTTATCGCCACCATCAGGACCAAGATCAATTACCCAGTCGGAATCGGCAACGACATCAAGATTATGTTCTATAATGACAACACTGTTACCTTTATCAACAAGCTTATGAAGCACTGATAATAGTTTGTCAATATCTGCAGTATGTAGCCCTACCGTTGGTTCATCAAGGATATAGAGCGTGCTGTTTTTATTATCGGTTTTCTTTGTTTTCCGTGCTGATGCAAGTTCAACTGATTTATCAAGTTCTGTTACCAGTTTGATACGCTGTGCCTCACCTCCGCTCAGGGTCGGACTCTGCTGCCCTAATGTCAAATATCCCAGACCAACGTCCTGAAGCATCACAAGTGCCCTGTGGATTTTCGGATGTGCAGCAAAGAACTCAACTCCTTCATCAATGCTCATTGAAAGTATATCAGCAATTGTCTTACCTTTAAACTGTATTTCAAGTGTATCTTTTGTAAATCGTCTGCCATGACATTCCTCACAAACCACTGCAACATCAGGGAGAAAACTCATTTCTATTTTTTTCATTCCCTGCCCTTCACAGGCAGGGCATCGCCCTTTATCGACATTGAACGAAAACCGGCTTGCATCATATCCCCGCATCGCAGCTTCAGAGGTTTTTGCAAAAATTTTCCGTATATCATCCCAGAACCCGATATACGTTGATGGACACGAGCGGGGAGTTTTACCGATCGGTTTCTGATCAACTTCAAGGATACGCTTAAGCGGTTCCCAACCGGTTATTTTTTCGCAACCGTAAAACGGACCTTTCTCATTAGCAATAAGCCTGCTTGTATTTGTATACAAAATATCACGTATCAGCGTACTCTTGCCGCTTCCGCTTACACCGGTAATACAGACAAATGCACCGAGAGGAATACGGCAATTAATGGATTTTAAATTATGAAGTGTCGCATTTTTTATTGCCAGCCAGTTAGAGTCCCTGACAGATCGCTTTGTCCGTACATGCTCAAGTGGATTTTTAAGATACCGCCCGGTTATTGAACTGCGGTTTGCCATTATCTGCTTCAGAGTACCTTCAGCAATTATTGCCCCTCCCCGTTTCCCGCCCCCCGGTCCTACATCAACAATATAATCAGCACTTTTTATTGTGTCTTCATCATGTTCAACAACAACGACTGTATTACCTTTTGATTTGAGCATTTTCAATGTGTCAATAAGCCGAGCATTATCACGCGGGTGCAATCCGATTGTAGGTTCATCGAGAATGTAGCAGACACCGCGCAGATTGGATCCGAGCTGTGATGCAAGCCGGATTCGCTGTGCTTCACCACCACTTAGTGTCGGTGCGGATCTGTCCAGTGTCAGATAGTCAAGACCGACAAACGACAGAAATTCAAGACGTGATTCAAGTTCTTTTATAATATCCCGGGCAATGACCTCTTCCCTTCCAGTCCACTTGAATTCTGTAATTGCTTTTCGCATGAGCGCTACAGAGTATCCACAAAAATCACTTATTGACATATTATTAATCATTACAGCAAGAGCTTCGGGTTTCAATCGTTTTCCATTACATGCCCTGCATATCTTCGATGTGCCATCATACCATTCATTCCACCAGATCTCCTCCCCACTCTGCTCCTCATCAAAGCCACTTATCTCAAGTCCTGTACCAAAACATTCAGGACACCATCCATGTTTGGAATTATATGAAAAGAGCCGTGGATCAGGTTCCTCAAATGATTTTCTGCATGATGGACATGTTCTTGACGTTGAGAACATACGGCTTTTTTTATTTGATCGGGCACTCGTCTCTGCAACAATAGTGCCTTTACCATAGTCAAGTGCATTGATTATGCTTTTACGAACAGCATCCTCATTGTCCATTTCTACTGAAATCTGACATACAGGCAGTTCTATTGTATGCTCTTTATACCGGTCAATTTTAGGCCATGGTGATGTCGGCAGGAGTTCATTATCCACACGTAAATGACTGAAACCTTTTGCATCAGCCCATTTTGCGAGATCGTTGTAAATTCCTTTTCTATTAAGAACAAGCGGTGCAAACAGATCTATTTTTTTCCCGGAAAACGTCTTCATTATTTCTGCGCATACGGTATCAACAGTTAAGGATTCAATCGCGATAGCACATTCCGGACAATACTGAACACCAAGCTTTACATAGAGCAAACGCAGAAAATGATAGATTTCAGTGACCGTTGCCACGGTACTTTTACGTCCGCCTCTGCTGGTTCGCTGCTCAATTGCCACAGTCGGAGGTACACCAGTGACTGAATCAACATCAGCTTTTGATGACGGCTGTACGAATTGACGGGCATAAGCGTTAAGTGATTCAAGATACCGCCGCTGGCCCTCTGCAAATAATATGTCAAACGCAATAGTACTTTTACCACTGCCACTGACACCGGTAATGACAGTAAATGCATCTCTTGGCAGGACTACATTTACATTTTTCAAATTATGTTCTTTTGCATTATAAATCGAAATCTGATTTTTGTTTATAACCGGTACATATGCAGCAACATTCTCTTTTACCGTTGTTACCTTTTTGTCAAAGACATGATTATAGGTATCAAGGGCTCTGGCAGTATGACTATTTTTGCATAGTATCAAATCCTGCGGAGTTCCGCAGAATAGTATCTGTCCGCCCTGCTCACCACCCTCCGGTCCCATATCAATGATCCAGTCTGCACCTTTAATGACATCGAGATTATGTTCAATCACAATAATCGAATGCCCTTCATTTATTAGCGTTTTAAACGCATTCATAAGAATCTGTATATCGGCAAAATGCAAACCAGTCGTTGGTTCATCAAAAAGAAACAGGATATTTTTGGACTTTGATACTTTTTTATCCGCTATATATCCGGCAAGTTTTAACCGCTGTGCCTCCCCACCGCTTAATGTCGGTAATGGCTGGCCAAGTTTAAGATATGACAAACCAATATCAATCAGAGGTGAAAGCATGGTTACTACCGATTTTTTATTTTTAAAAAACTCCACAGCCTCTGCAACAGTCAATTCAAGAACATCACTAATTGATTTTTGCGAACTGCCGGTACTGTCTGATATATGTATTTCAAGGATTTCATTGCGAAACCGTTTACCATTACACTCATGACACCGCAGATAGACATCACTTAAGAACTGCATCTCCACATGCTCAAATCCGTTTCCACTGCAGTAGGGACATCGTCCATTGCCGCTATTGAAACTGAATGTTCCGGCAGTATATCCGCGTTCAATTGACACCGGATGTTCTGCAAACAGCTTGCGGATAGCATCAAAAGCCCCTACATAACTTGCAGGATTTGAACGGGTTGTTTTTCCTATTGGAGACTGATCAACCATTATAACATCATCACAATGTTCATGCCCCTGAATTTCTTTACACAAAGGCACTCCCTCTGCTGCATTTCCTTTCAGTTTCATCAGACCATTATAGAGTACATCATTTATGAGTGTTGACTTCCCGGAACCACTTACTCCGGTCACACATACCAGCCGGTTTAATGGAAATGAAACATCGATATCTTTTAAATTATGCTCCTGTGCGCCTTTTAAAACGATGGCTTTACCGTTTTTTACCGGTATTGTCTTCACAACTGATAGTACTGATTTTTTCCCGTTAAGAAAAGGTGCTGTGATCGATTCTTTAGATTTGTAAAGCAGATCAAGCAAGCCATAAAAGACAATATTTCCCCCAAGCTCACCCGGTCCCGGTCCCATATCGATAACATAATCCGCAGCCCTGATTACTTCAGGATCATGCTCAACAATGATAAGGGTATTTCCGGCATCACGCAATCGGTGAAGTACACCAATCAGCCGTCCGATATCTCTGGAATGAAGTCCAATACTCGGTTCATCAAGTACAAAAAGGGTGTTTACCAATGATGTTCCGAGAGCAGTTGTCAGATTAATCCTCTGTACCTCACCACCGCTCAGTGTACGTGACTGACGGTCAAGCGTGAGGTAACCCAATCCAACTTCGTCAAGATACTTTAAGCGGGCTCTTATTTCTTTGAGAACAAGTTCTGATGCTTCATCACTCCGGGCAACGATATCGTCTGAATTAAACAACTCGACAAGTTTACTTACCGGCAGAAGCATTACCTCGTGAATAGTGTATCCCTTACCAGTACCGATCCTCCAGTTGAGAGCATCTGCTTTAAGCCGTGATCCATTGCATTTACTGCACAGATAATAGCCCCGGTACTTCGATAACAAAACCCTGATATGCATTTTATAGCTTTTTGATTCAAGCCAGTCAAAGAATCGCTTTATTCCATACCATTTGCCATCATCGGCTTCTCCAACACCATCGATGACCCACCGTTTATATTTTTCAGACAGTTTGGACCAGGGAATATCAACCGGTATCCCATCTCTTTTTGCAAAGCGCATCATGTCAACCTGACATTCATTAAAACTCGGTGTCTGCCATGGTTTGACAACACCCCCGGCAAGTGTTTTTGATTGATCGGGAAGCACAAGGTCATAATCAACCCCGATAACGCGTCCGAATCCCCGGCACTCATCGCAGGCACCAATCGGTGAGTTAAAGGAAAAAGTACCCGGTACAGGTTCCTTGAAATGAATATCACAATCAGGGCAGTGAAGCCCTTCGGAAAAACGAAAAACAGCCTTTTTGTCAACAGTTGAATTCCAATCTGTTATACCGCTGCCTTTATCAGTATTTTTATATCGATATACTGTAACAAGGCCTTTACCATGCAGCAACGATGCTTCAAGGTCCTCAACAATTCTGTCCCTGTTCTGGTTATTTACAATAGTAACATCCTGAATCACATCAATATGTGTATCATGTTCATCAAGATAACGGGTGTACCCCTGTGCTTCCAGCGTTGTTTTAATTTCAGTTATTGAAAAGTTATCAGGTTTATGTATCGTAAAAACAATACATACAGTTGTATCGAGGTGATTCTTAATAAGCTTATCAAATATCGATTGTGCAGAATCGCGATCAACAGGCTTATGGCAGTTATTGCAGACCAGATATGACAAACGGGCAAACAGCAGTTTCAGATGATCATTTACTTCTGTCATTGTCCCAACAGTAGACCGTGATGTTCTTACGGTATTGGTCTGGTCAATTGCAATGGCAGGCGGCATTCCGTCAATGCGATCAACTGCAGGCTTATCCATTCTATCAAGAAACTGACGCGCATAGGAAGAAAATGTTTCGACATAACGCCGCTGCCCTTCGGCATAAATGGTATCAAACGCAAGTGACGATTTCCCCGATCCGGAAACACCGGTTATAACAATCATTTTATTGAGAGGTATATCAAGGGAGATATTTTTCAGGTTATTCTGATGTGCGCCTTCGATTCGTATGAAATTATGCTTATCCATATAGCGTGCCTGCTTGTTGTATATACTCTAATGCATTGATTTTTATTAAATATATGATAATATTTCAAAAGCAATGTTCCATTATCATTTATAAAAATACATCATGACTGTAGATGGACTGATTTTTACACGATAATTGTACTAGACAGATATTTTCCAAAGCTCGTAAGCCTTTAATTTTGTATCTACTTCAGATTCAATTATATTACATGTTGACATTTTCAATCGGATACCCGATTATTTTGACGAAAGCATATAATCAAATGGATACTGATTAACTGTGAATAAGGTTTAAATATTAACAACTATATCAGAATATGATATTTATGAAGCTGAAACGGTGCTCCGTAATCCAAATGAAATTATTAATGAGATGATGGAATTGGATAAAAAAGCTGCCGCTGTTTTGTCGAAAATATCAAAACTGCTCAAGCGGGAGAAAAGATAATTATGACTGATGATATCAGATGGAAGCAGCGCTTCAACAACTATCTAAAAGCATTTCGGGAATTGAAAGATGCCGTACAGTTAGCCAAAGCAAGAGATTTGAGCAAGCTCGAAAAACAGGGCGTTATTCAGGGGTTTGAATACACGCACGAACTCGCGTGGAATGTGATGAAAGATTACCTGAATGATCAGGGATTCCAGAATGTTATCGGTTCTAAAGATGCGACACGGCAGGCGTTTAAATCCGGTTTGATTACCGATGGAGAAGACTGGATGAATATGATAAAAGCCCGAAACCTTACGTCGCATCTCAACGATGAAACGCTTGCCGAAGATATATTCCGGCAAATTGTTGATTCATTTTATCAGGCGTTTGAAACATTTACCCGTACATTTACACTGCTCTATGAAGAGGATAATGAATGAAATTAAGGTTAGGACTTTCTGAAAAGACCATAGAGCGGATCTGTTCTGTTTTGTCATCATATAGCGCAGTACAAAAAGCTTTTGTATATGGTTCACGTGCGAAAGGGAATTTCCGTGAAGGATCTGATATTGATATAGCGATCTCTGGTGACATTGATGCGAAAATATTAGGTGACATCGCGGAAGACCTTGACGAGCTACTGTTACCCTATACAATCGATTTGTTGGTATGCGAAACACTTAAAAATGATAAACTGCGTAAGCATATTGACAGAGTTGGAAAATTGCTTTACGAAAAGGATACCTCTGAATAGTAACGTTTACATTCAAATCATACGTATACAGATATTATTTTAGAAGAAGAGTGCACAAAGTACTTTTCCGATAAGAAAGTTCGATTGACGACTATGTCCAACATGTAAAGTTTGTAATCATTCACAGGACATTATTGATGGGGTTTATGTCTTCATGACTACATACATTACTAACCAGTTGTGTTGTACACCGTACTTTCATTCTTAACTCTTACTGATTTCTTTTCCGAATTCCACACAGTTTGCTATGCAATCATCATCCGGATTCCATAAGCCCTTAATTCCTTGATTTACAACCTGAAACCCTGATTTCTCAAGCAAACCATTAATTTTGGAGACAGATTCCCCACTCCATCCATAACATCCAAATGAAGCCGCTTTTTTATTTTTAAATTTTAATCCTTCAATTTCCTCAAGAATTCCAGCAGTTGCACTCGTAATACCTCTACCAATTGTTGGTGAACCAACAAGAATTAATTTTGATTTAAATATCTCCGTAATGATATCGTTTTTATCTGTCTTTGAAATATTGAATAGTTTAATATTTACAACACCATCTTCTTTTTTTATACCCGATGCGATGTTTTCAGCCATAACTCTTGTTCCATCCCACATAGTGTCATATAGAATGGTTATTTGATTTTCCTGGTAGTTTTTAGACCATGCAAGATATTTTTCAACGATTTGAGTAGGATTATCCCGCCAGATTACCCCATGACTGGTCGCAATAATATCAATTGGTAAATTCAGCGACAAGACTTCATTTATTTTTTTTTCAACAAGAGGACTAAATGGATTCAGAATATTTGCATAGTATTTAATACACTCTGTAAAGAGTTCAGATTGATCGACCAGATCATTGAACATAAACTCACTTGCATAATGTTGTCCAAAAGCATCATTACTAAAAAGTATATTGTCTTCTGTTAAGTAAGTTGCCATACTGTCTGGCCAATGTAACATTTTCATTTCTACAAAAATAAGCGATTTACCATTTCCGATATCAAGCTTGTTACCTGTTTTTACTGGAATAAAATTCCAATCTTTATGGTAATGCCCTTTCAGTGACTTAATTCCGTTTTCCGTACAATAAATAGGAACTTCCGGGATATATTGCATTAATTCAGGTAAACTTCCACTATGATCAATCTCAGCATGATTTGCAATAATATAGTCAATTTCTTTCAAATCTATTTCTTTTTTTAGATTCTCAACATACTCTTTTGCATAAGGCTTCCATACCGTATCAATAAGAATATTCTTCTTTTCTTTTATTAGATATGAATTATAGGTAGATCCTTTGTGAGTTGAATATTCATTACCATGGAATTTCTGTAATTCCCAGTCTATTTTACCAACCCAATCAACATTATTCTTTACGTTAATCTTCATTTGAATTATTCCTTTGTTAAGTATTTCTTTTCAAATTTGTGATGAAGCTCATGTAATTTTTCATGAGTTCCTAAACCCATATTTTTCTCTTCATGATCTTCAAATGATTCTAATAGTAATGCCTGTTTACCAAGTGAAATCTTCTTATCTCCCAAGAAAAAAAAGTATTTTGTTCTATTTATCAATATGTACTCGTAACAATATAATGTGCATTGTTAATGATTGAGTAAAAATATTTTTATCAAATACATCATTATCTGTTGATTCAGTCATTTGATATAATATATACATTCTTCCTTCAGCATGTTCAAATAACATTTGTCCAATAGGTCTATTTTCTTTTGGTATACCGACACCCTCCATTGCAGGGAACTTCAGACCTTTTTCTTTACCATGATGGCACATGTCTGCAAATAGTTTGAAAATTATGAATAATTTCTTTCAGATCATCAATCTCAAATTGATTTTTTTCTTAATTAACTGAACCATTTTTTCAAGGATTTTCAATCCAAAAGTATTCTTTCATGCTCATTCATCAAATCTTCACTTGCATAAGAAACATAGTTGAATCCAGTAAATGCAAACACTATATTAAACGCATACATTAAAAAGATTAAAATGCCTATCAGCTCAGCTTCTTATAAATATTATTTTGAAGCCTGAATGGAGTACGTCAGTTTAACAAAGGATTTTTGTATGGTAAAGCTCATCATCACATGCATATCAGCACTTTATTTACTTCTTAACACCTCATGTAACTCAAAAGCGTTAAATGGTACCAATCAGGGTTATCGAAATTATATTGACCGGCGCAGCTTCGAAGAAAAGCTCAGGGATGAAGAGAATGAAAAAGAGATAAAAAAAGCCAGGGCATCAAATACAGAAAATGAAAGAGCGATAAAAGAGTTTAATGAAAAGGTACAGTTTAAAAATCCTGAGAAAAATGACTGACGTAGGGAGCACTACAGAAAAAGGAAATGATGCATCTGGATGGTTGGAGGACCACAATGTACGCCAAGACTTGTAGATATCATTAATGACCCCGTTTTCAAGTCTTTGGTATACCCTATTCTCTGTGCTCCTACTCTCAGAACTTTTCTAACATTCATATTTTTTGTTAAACTGATCTATTACCTTGATACACAAATCTTCGAATTTACGCGCAAATTTCTCTGAATCGCAGACGCTTGAATGAAGAAGCGATTCACGCAAAAGATGTCGACGTCGTCTGATCTCCGCTATATCAGCTGCAGCTTTCATTGCGATCACACAATATTCTTCTACGGAAGTTGCTATAAAGTCACTTTGATTTTGTAATGCAAGAATTTCAGATACTATTTTTCCCTGATACCGATCGCCTTTCAGAGTAATTACCGGAACCCCACATGACAGAGCCTCCAGTGCCGTTGTGTGGCCGCTCCAGGGAAATGTATCAAGCAATATATCCATTTTTCCATAAATGTCAAAATGACTTTCGCCGGATTGAAGCTGCGTTTGAATTGTAATCCTGTCGGCATCGATATTTTTATTTACAAAAAAGTCAATTATCCGTTCTTTTACAGATTCGGAAATTGTTGTCCGGAATATCAACAACTTTGAATGCTTGTCTGCTTGTAAAATCGTTGCCCAGGTATTCAAAACGGTATCATTGAGGCGGGCAGGAGTATGTGTTGAACCAAAAACTGTCGCCACATCATCCGGACGCTCCTGAACACGTGATAAAGGATCTGGTTCATAGACAAAAAAAGGTGGATCGGCAAACTGAAGTGTATGCTCAGTGTAAAGGTCGACTGTTGTGGCATCATCACACCACAAATCAGAAATTCTGAACATCATACATGGATGTCCGATTGTATTTGCATAGCCCAGCCATGTGATCGTTATGGGTGCAGGGTTTACAAGAAAAACGTCGAGCCTGTTACCGGCTGTGTGCCCGGAACAATCTATTAAAATATCAATCTTCTTTTTCCCTATCTCATCCTTTATATCCAGAGAACTTCTGCCAAAGGTTATCGAGAATGAAGTGGCATACGATTTTAACTGATCAGTAATGGCATCAGATGCGACATTTTCTGCAAAACAATGAAATTCAAACAATTGCCGGTCGAATGCTCTAAACAATGGTAATAAAAAATATCCTATCGGATGTTTACAAAAATCACCCGATACGAAACCTACCCGAATTTTCCTGGAATCGATGTTTATTCTCAGTGTATTCTCAACGAAAGGGAATCTTGCCATGTACTGTTTATGGATCTCAAATAACTCATTTGGCGAAATGTCCGGCAGGTAATTAAGACAAAAGAGGTAATTACCCAGTATCGGCAGCGAATCAGGCTGAATGGCAAGCGCCTGTTTAAAATAGTTGATTGCCGATGGCAAATCTCCCGTTGCGTATCCAAGAAGACCAAGATTATTTAATGCTGTGCTGTTATGAGGTTCGCGTTCCAAAACCCTGAGAAACCGGCACTGTGCTTTTTCGTAATGACGTAGTTCCAGCCAGCAGGTCCCGGCATTACAAAGAGCATCGTTATGATGGGGATTAAGACCTGTAATCCTGTCGAATAATTCAACTGCGTTTGCATATTTTTTTATTATTCTATAGACCGAGGCTACCTTAAAAAGAGCATTAATGTCGTCAGGATTTCTGCAAATGTAGGGCTCAAGAACCGTAAGTGCTTTAGTAAACTGACCGGTTTGAATATAAAACACCCCGTAATCAATTAAAAACAACCTGTTAGTCGGGTAGAGGACAACCGATTTCTGCAGAAACCGCTCAGCGGAATCGAAGTCACCAAGCATTGCTGAAGTTAATCCTGCCAGGTGAAGGGCGTCACCGTGATCAGGATTCTGTTTTAAAATATGGCTATAGATTTCAAGCGCAGCGTGTAAATTACCTGCTTTATGTAAGGCTACAGCTTTTTGAATATCTGGTGTATCTGAATGTTTTCCCACGGTTTTTATAAGCTGACAGGTGATCTGTTCTTTCTACTTGTTTATTTGACCTGAACCAGACGATTTCTTAACGAGACTCGCTCTGATCATCCTCAATAAACTCCATGTTATGATTATTATAACTATGTGTATTGTGTATGTACAACAATATTCAGTCAAAAAAGGTGCATTGCAGTTCCAGTATTCGTTTTACAAAAATGACAGATTTACAAATACAATCGCAGTAGTTATAGCAGCCAGATACGGAAAATGTAATTTTGTAAATACAAGTCTTGCTATGTGTCCGGCAAATCACGGCAGGCTCAATTTAAAGAACAAGAAAATTAGACGCCGTAGTACCATTGTTCGGGTATGCATTACTTTACCTTTTGACATTCTTTTTACCCATTATTTAGATTATGGATAAGTTGAAGGAAGAAATATGAACCCGACACGGCTAATAAATGCAGTGGACTTTAAGATACATGCTAAGGACGAGCAATCTTATCCACGAAATCAAATTTCCTGCCAGCTGATGCCCGGTATTGCTATTTGAATTAAAGGGTAATTACGTCAAGTGTACGTAATTACTGTACATTCACTAATTTACAATATTGACAAAGGAGACGTCATGGGTTTACAATTACGTATTCAAACAAGGTTTTTATTTGGGATATTTTCCCTTTTTTTTCTATTGCTCGGCAATACTTTCGGTGCCTGTGCCGAAAATCTAGCGCCGAAAGCTCAGGTGCCTGGTTATTACCGTGTTTCCCTTGGACAATTCCAGATTACTGCAATCCATGATGGAAATACGTCATTGGAAAGGGAACTGTTCTTCGGCATTTCCGAAACCGAAAAAGAGGAGCTGCTGAGCCGTATGTTCATTTCCGGGGAAATCTCAGCAAGTGTAAATGCTTATTTAATCAATACAGGTTCAAAACTTGTGCTGGTGGACGCTGGTGCAGGTAATGCATACGGCAGTTCATTGGGCCGTTTAACGAAAAACCTTCGGCAAGCCGGGTATAAACCTCACCAGATCGATGCAATTGTGATCACCCATGCCCATCCGGATCATATTGGGGGCCTGTTGGATTCTAATGATAAAGTGGTATTTCCCCGAGCGACGATCTATATTTCCGCACCGGAAGCAGACTTCATGTTATCCGAAGAAAACGAAGCGAATGCACCTGAAACTATGAAGCCATTGTTTGCAATGGCTCAGAAAACTGCAGCGATTTACTCTGCTACGGGAAAGTGGAAAACATTCTATGATGGTGATACACCAATCCCCTGCATTCCGGGTATCCGTGCTATTTTAACGCCCGGACATTCGGCGGGTATGGCTGCTTTTGAGGTAACGTCCGATAACCAGAAACTTTTAATCTGGGGTGATATAGTACATGCTTCGGCAATCCAGATGCCTAAACCATTTGTTTCTTTTGCCTATGACCTGGACTATGGAGCAGCTATTGCCAGTCGCACCAATCAATTAGAAATTGCTGCCACCGAAAAAATGTTTGTTGCCGGCTCTCACCTGGCATTTCCCGGCTTTGGTCATGTTCGAAAAGACGACCAACAGACATTTTCCTGGGTCCCTGTAGATTTTAGTGAAATCTCCAAATAAAAAGAAATGCTATCCGCAGGCACTGTTCCGGATAACGATTAACGGAGTGCCGGGCGGTAGCCTATTTTCGAATCATCAGCGTATACTATTCAGTTTTTTGTGATGACTACGATATGAACAATTATGGGGTTTTGAGATGCACCGGTAAACACATTTAATTTTACCGGTGCATCAATATATTTACTTAATAGGAAAATGCGTAGAATACATCCGAACGACAGACTGTATCTTACTATCAATCAAAATTCAGCATTTCCAGGATATCTCGGAAATGGAATGACATCACGGATATTCTGCATCCCTGTCAGGAGGAGAATAAGCCGTTCAAAGCCCAGTCCGAATCCGGCGTGAGGAGCAGAACCAAATTTTCGCAGATCCAGATACCACCAGTAGCTCTTTTCATCAAGCCCCATCGCGGTAATACGGTTAGTCAAAACGTCAAGACGTTCCTCGCGTTCACTGCCGCCAATGAGTTCTCCGATTTTTGGTACAAGCACATCCATCGCACGAACGGTTTTATTGTCATCGTTAAGACGCATGTAAAACGCCTTAATATCTTTGGGATAATCATGTACTATTACCGGTTTACCGAAAGTTACTTCGGTGAGATATCGTTCGTGTTCAGACTGGATATCACTTCCCCATTTTACCTTATATTCAAACCTGTCATTATTCATTTCAAGTATAGATATTGCGTCAGTATAACTGATACGTTCAAAAGGGGATTCAGCAATATTCTTCACTCTGTCTATAACGCCATCGTCAATTCGTTCATTAAAAAATTCAAGATCTGCCAGATTCTTATCAAGTGCGTGTTTTGCAAGATACCTGACAAATTCCTCTGCCAGGTTCATATCGTCTGCGAGTCTGTAAAAAGCAACTTCAGGTTCAATCATCCAGAATTCAGCCAGGTGACGCGGAGTATTTGAATTTTCAGCACGAAAGGTTGGACCAAAGGTGTATATCTTCCCTAACGCCATTGCATAGATTTCACCCTCAAGCTGACCGCTTACGGTGAGACTTGCCGGTTTGCCGAAAAAGTCTTTCGAATAGTCCACTTTACCATCAGGAGTACGTGGTGGTTTTTCAGAGTCAAGTGTTGACACACGAAACATTTCTCCTGCACCTTCGCAGTCACTGGCCGTGATTATTGGAGTATGTACATAACAAAATCCACGTTCCTGAAAAAATGTATGTACAGCATAACTTAACGAACTGCGAACACGTGCCACGGCTCCAATTGAATTTGTTCTAGGACGTAAATGTGCAATCTCTCTCAGAAACTCAAGTGAATGTTTCTTTTTTTGCAAAGGATAATCCTGCGGTGCAAGCCCCGGAACATCAAAAGAAAGTGCATGAAGTTCAAATTTCTGACCTTGCGCAGGTGAATCCACAAGCTTACCCTTCACCGACACGCTGCTCCCTGTGGTAATTTTCTGAATTAGCGTATCATAATCCGGTAGTGTTTCCGGTGCGATCACCTGTAAATTAGCGAGACAGGAACCATCATTAATTTCAAGAAAACAGAATCCCTTGGCATCCCGACGGGTTCTCACCCATCCGTTTACGGTAAGTTCCAACCCGGATTTCTCACGTTTCAGTATATCGCTGATTCTGATTGTTTCCATATGCGTATCCCGTTTTGTTAAGTAGCAGTTATTCACCATGGTAATCAATAAGTGTTACCGGATTATACTTTCCAATTCTGTTCTTATAATTAAGGAATGGTAAACCGATAATAGAGAATATCCCGGCAACGTGCGCACCAACTTTTTCAATCATTGATGCAACTGCTTCAAGAGTCCCACCAGTTGCAATAAGATCATCAATGATCAGATACCGTTTGCCAGCCTCAATATCATCAATATGCATTTCAAGTGTCGCACTACCGTACTCAAGATCGTAACTCTGAGAGATTGTTTTACCGGGAAGTTTTCCTTTTTTCCTGGCAAGCACGATTGGGACACCCTTGTTATAACCATAGTTGGCTCCAAGCAGAAATCCGCGACTTTCAATAGCAATAACGCCATCAACTTTTTCGTTTTTATACTGTTCGATCATTTTATCAACACAGTATTTGTATGCTGCCGGATTTGTAAAGATACTGGTGATATCGTAAAAAAGGATTCCGGGTTTTGGAAAATCAGGGATTTTTCTTATTGCTTTGTCAAGATCCATGCCAATTGCTCCTTGGATTTTTATTTATAAATGTAATTGTCGCATTAAAAATGACTTGTTACCAGTTCAAGGTTTCCGGTTATAAACATCTTTGTACATCCTGCACTGCACCGTTGTCATCAGAGCTGCATCAACCGGAATCAGCCATGACAATGTAAAATAAATGTTTCTTTCTTTTTTACCAATTACATTAGATATTTTTCCTATTTTAGATGGACAAAACTTAAATTATTGTAAATCGCTTCCTGATTTATGCTGAGCTTGCTGCAATTTTCCATTTAACAGATTAAGTGCAGATCCGGCAAAGTAAACAAGCGTTTTTGCGGTACATTCTCAATTCATAAGGTGCGTTATGAAATTAATGTTGATAGTATTAGTGTTTTTATGCAGCATCCTGATTACCGGTTGTTCTGTTCAGAGCTGGGCGATCAAGAAAGTTTCCAATGGTCTTGCATCCGGAGATCCAACGGTGTACACTAGTGATGATGATCCGGTGCTCATTGGTGATGCATTACCCTTTACGATGAAATTTTATGAAACCATACTATCAAAAGATTCACTAAATGATAAATTACTTCTTGCAACAGGGAAACTTTTTTGTCTTTACAGTCAGGGATACATTCTTTTTCCTTCAGATACCCTCAACGATACACTTGAACAGAAGAAAATTGCTGCCAAAAGAGCAAAAAAACTATTTCTTCGCGGACGCAATTACATTCTTAAAGGCCTTGATGTACGTCATAGCGGCTTTTTATCATTGCTTAACTCAACGACTGCAGATTCTGCACTTAAAATGACTTCAATCAAAGACACAGAGTATCTTTACTGGGCAGCAATGGCCTGGATGGGTGCAATTTCATCAGACCGGGGCGATTTCGGTCTTGGTATGACCATGAAAAAAGCGCTATCACTTGTAAATAAAGTCAGGTCACTTGATAGTACATATGGCTCAGGAGCACTTGATGAATTCTACGGAATTTACTATTCGTCAGCACCAAAATCATTAGGAGGCGATACCGCTGCTGCCAGAGTACATATAACAAGAGCGATTGAACTATCAGGAAATACACGTTCATCAGTATTTGTAACTGCAGCTAATTTCGCAGCACAGAAGAGTAAAAACCATGATGAATTCGTTAATATGCTCGAACGGGCATTGCTCATAGATTTAAACCAACATAAAGAAAACAGGTTGTCAAACGCGATATATCAGCATCGGGCAAAATGGATGCTGGAACATGCAGACAGGTATTTTAGTCAGGAAGAGATGAGGAATGTAGACAGCAGACAGTAGGTTTTGCAGAAAATGTATGATATACTACCTTAAATCTTAAATTTTCAATTGAGTAGATTAATAGAAAAGGCCCTGGAAAACCGGGCCTTTTCTATTTACATTGCACAAGGAATCTTTATACTCCTTATGTAAATTAACAAATTAGTAATCCATTCCAGGATTTGGCATCGCTGGAGCAGCTTCCTTCTTTGGTTTTTCTGAAATGATGCATTCAGTTGTCAGGATAAGACCTGCAATACTTGCAGCATTTTCAAGTGCTGTTCTTGTTACTTTTGCAGGATCGATAACACCTGCAGTAAGAAGATCTTCGTAAACAAGAGTCTGTGCATTGAAACCGTAAGCACCTTTGCCCTTCTTTACTTCATCGCAAACAACTGATGGTTCCCAGCCTGCATTCTCAACGATTGCACGGAGAGGCTCCTCAACTGCTCTTCTGATAATATCAACACCGATTTTTTCATCAGGATCATCACACTTAACGCTGTCAAGTGTCTTTGATGCACGAATAAGAGCAACACCGCCACCAGGAACAATACCTTCCTCTACAGCAGCTCTTGTTGCATGAAGAGCATCATCAACACGGTCTTTCTTTTCTTTCATTGCAGTCTCTGTTGCAGCACCAACTTTAAGAACCGCTACACCACCAGCAAGCTTTGCAAGACGTTCCTGGAGTTTTTCACGGTCATAGTCAGAAGTTGTTTCTTCAACCTGCTTCTTGATCTGTGCAACGCGACCTTTAACATCATCGCTTTTTCCAGCACCTTCAACGATAGTAGTATTTTCCTTCTCGATAACAACGCGTTTTGCTTTTCCAAGCATGTCTATTGTTGTGTTTTCGAGTTTGAAACCGACTTCTTCAGAAATAACTGTACCACCGGTGAGAATTGCGATATCCTCAAGCATTGCCTTACGACGATCGCCAAAACCCGGAGCTTTTACAGCTGCGATTTTAAGTGTGCCGCGGAGTCTGTTGACAACAAGAGTAGCAAGCGCCTCTCCGTCAAGATCCTCAGCAATGATAAGAAGTGCTTTACCCATCTGTACTACTTTTTCAAGTAGTGGGAGAAGATCTTTCATTGTGCTGATTTTCTTATCGTGGATAAGAATCATTGGTTCATCAAGGATACATTCCTGCGCTTCAGCATCAGTAATGAAATATGGTGAGAGATAACCGCGGTCAAACTGCATTCCCTCAACAACATCCATCATTGTTTCAATACCTTTATTCTCTTCAATGGTGATTACACCATCTTTACCGACTTTCTCCATTGCTTCAGCAATGAGATTTCCGATCTCTTCATCACTGTTCGCAGAGATTGTTCCAACCTGTGCAATCTCTTTCTTGCCACTTACAGGACGTGAATCCTTCTTAAGCTGTTCGACAACTGCTTTAACAGCTTTGTCAATACCGCGTTTAATTGACATCGGGTTTGCACCTGATGTAACGTTTTTCATACCGAGGCGTGCGATAACCTGAGCGAGCACTGTTGCAGTTGTGGTTCCATCACCGGCAACATCAGATGTCTTTGAGGCAACCTGCTTAACCATCTGTGCACCCATATTTTCAAACTTGTCTTCAAGTTCAATCTCTTTTGCAACGGTAACACCGTCTTTTGTAACGGTTGGTGAGCCATAGCTTTTCTCAATAACAACATTGCGTCCTCTTGGACCAAGGGTTGCTTTAACAGCGTTTGCCAATGTATCAACGCCAGAGAGAAGTTTATCACGGGCAGCAGTATCGAATGCTAACATTTTTGCTGACATAAGTATATTTTCCTTTCGTTAATTTACTAAAACAGGTTAAGGTTAAGGTTAAGATAAAGGTTAAGGTTAAGATAAAGGATGAAAAAGCTATTTATTACGTTTTCCTCAACCTTAATCTCAATCTCAATCTATTATTAAAACTTCGCGAGAACATCGCTTTCACGCATAATAAGATAATCGACGCCATCAATCTTTACTTCTGTACCACTGTATTTTCCATAAAGAATGTGGTCACCTTTTGCAAGTGATGGTTCAATTTTTGCGCCTTTGTCAGTTACTTTTCCAGGGCCGACTGCGATAACTTCACCCTTTTGTGGTTTCTCTTTTGCGGCATCAGGAATAATAATTCCACCAGCAGTTTTCTGTTCTGCTTCAAGTGGTTTTACGATAATACGATCTTCTAATGGTTTAACGTTCATGTAAAAACCTCCATATAATTAGTTTATGAATTAGCCATCCGGCATATTTTCAAAGAAACTCCGCCCGGATCACTCCGGACGGATTATAGAATATATATGTAAAAACAGTAACGGTGTAGATAACCGTCCCTGTGGAATTCTGCGGGGATCGAACCTTGGCAGAAATCGCAATTCTAAGTACACCATATAGCAGAGCAACTACCGTACCAACTCCACGTCCAAACATAAAATGCCTTTTTTATACGTTTTTGAGAGATTTGGAATATTTATTCAGTTTCAGGTGTTCTATTTTAAAATACCGGTTGATTCTGTGTGTTTTACAATGAAACCACCCGGACAGGAATTAATGAGGTTATAACATCCTGGAATTGGCAGCAATGCAAAATATGCAATACTCTAAAGACAAATACTGCTCAGTAACTTTTTGGCAATTGAAATTCAGCTATTTTCTGTGCAATAACGTCTCCATCAAGAAAACTCATGATATGTGAACCGTTGGGAATAAGTTCAAGTTTAGCATGGGGAATACAAGTCGTGATCGAGGAGGTGTCTTTCAAGGGAAAGAGTTCATCGCGTGTTCCCAATAGTGCCAGCACAGGGCAGGTAATGCGTCGGGCATCGTCCGAGGCATCATAGCCCGCGAGTGAAACCATAACCTCCCGATAGAAATCAGGATGTTTAATGCGAAATAGCGGCAACATCATTTTCTGTGTATGATCGGGAAAATTCTTAATAAACCGATTAGTAAGTTTCTCTATCAGCCAGTAGACCTGGTAATCCTTCAAATTTTCAAGCAATCGGGCAGTTGACCGGCTTCTTTTTTGCTGCTCCGGGTTTGTTCCAACAACTCCGCTCGATATTAGTATTATTTTGTCAATTTCCGTTTGAGTTGTATGTGCTGCCCAGTGGATCGCAGCAATCCCCCCGAATGAAACACCCGCCACCGATACACTTGTTATTTTTTCACGGGCAAGAAAGTCATTGATGAGCAACGAAAAGTCGTCAAGTTTTCCGGTATAATAAGGTGATCTGTCGGGAAAATCGTACGCGATAAGCCGGTATTGGGATGCGAGTGAGCTGAGATTTACGAAGTTCCTTCCGTCAAGATTTAACCCATGTATGAATAAAAATACAGGCGCATCTGGACGCGGACCGGGAAAATTATAGTAACGGTGAACACTACCGGGCAAGGATGCATCAATCGTACGATATTCCCAGCCTTTAAGATCGAAACCGTCATTCTTATGCTCTACGGGAACAATAGTATCAATCGCCCTGGTGTATTTGTCCTGAGGAACAAACGCCACACTTATTTTAAGTAAGAAGAACGTCAATTGAAGAAGAATTGATGACATAATGACCTATCCGGAAAAAGTTGAACTGTCAATGTGAATAAATAAGTGTGCAATTAGTGTGCCTATTCCACGTTTATCGCTTGAATCCTTCAGCGTTGTGTTTCGTGTAAAACATTATCCAGCGACTTTGCAGGTTCCATATCGGCATCAAAAACAATCAAATGAATACCATATTTACATTCAGGTTCAATTAGTGTTAAAAAATAAGGTGCGGTGAAAAGTTATTACACACAAATTGAACGAAATTACATTAAAAATAATTGAAAATAATAGTATTATAAACATTTTCGAATACATAGAATGTGTAAATAATTACACATTTATTTACACATTTCACATTTATCCCTAACGAGCATTAAAAAAATTCCACTATATTTATAAGCGCAACAATCATTTAGGCAGGTAAAAAGGTGAAATGAAAGAAACTGTGCATAATTCAGCAATTAAAAAAATTTTTGAATATGAAGATTACCGAAAATTTCTGGCAGATTTTTTCCAGGAGCAGAAACGGATTTCGCAGATTTTCTCAAACAGATACTTTGCCATGAAGGCAGGTTTTAAATCCTCAAGTTACATCCTGTCAGTAATTAAAGGACGCTTCAATCTCACCTACGCAACGATCCAGAAAACAATCTCTGCTATGGGAATAACTGGTACAACTGCTCAGTTTTTTGAAAATCTTGTTTTTTATAATCAGGCAAAAGAGTCTGAAGAGCGGGAAAAATTTTTCAATAGACTGGAAGAGATCAGAAAAAATAATAATTTTTACAAATTAGACAACCGACAATATGAGTATATTAAAGCATGGTATTTTCTTGTCATACGGGAAGTAGCAACACTAGTTGACTGGAAGGATGATTATACGAAACTTGCACGACTGATTCGTCCATCAATCAGTACTGATGAGGCAAGGACTGCAATTGAAATTTTACTTGAAATCGGATTGATTAAAAAAGACAACTGCGGCCGTTATCATCAGAACTCAGCATCATTAAATCTGGAAGGCATTCCAAAATATCTTCTTACCAATTTAAAAAAAGAATTGATAATGAGGGGTCTGGATGCGATACAGGTTATCGATAAGTCAGAACGGTTTACTACATTCTCAACACTAACAATGAGTAAAGAGTGCTTTGAATACGCATGTGAGGTATTAGAAGATGCCAGAAGGAAGATTATTGGAAAATCTCTTAATGATACGAATCCTGAAAAGGTATACGAGATGAATGTCTTACTGTTTCCAGTATCATATTCTTTTACAAGAGAGCAACCGGATAATGCAAACAAATAAATTATCACTTACCATTATTGTCATGATCATAGCCATTATTAACTGTACATCGCTAACAAACACATCAGGTGTTACCGATATTCCAAACGAGAAAATTGCAGGAATGGTTATTCATAAAAACAATTTTTGTCTGGCAAATGCAACAGTGATCCTCAGAAGGATTGTTCTTACATCAAATGGTGACAGTATCGTTGATGAAAGAGTAGCAGAAACAGATATTCTTGGCAGTTATAGTTTTGATACTGTAAAGAATGGTACGTATGTTATTTTTTCATTTGATTCTGTTTCGGGTAAATCTGCAGTAATCTCAAAATTACAAAAAAACAGTGATATGGTTTTACAAGATTTGTTTCTTGACAACAACATAATACTTAAAGGCCGTATAGTAACCAATTTATCAGACGCAAAGCCCATAACAGTGTTTATTCCTGGACTTGACAAACAAGCTCAAATTGACAGTAATGGCTACTATCAGCTTGAAGGTATTCCTAATGGACAATACGACTTAGGATTTATCTACAATAATACCCTGAATTTCCTTTCCATAAAAACTACCGGAAATTCTGATACAGTATTTATAAGAGATGTTGATATAAACAACAGTTCCGGAAGAATATACAATTTCTTTGACAGTAAAAGTGATAGTGTTTTTTCCATAGATCCTTTGATTTACGAGCAGAATCCTGAGTGGTATACAGGAAAAGATTTCTATGCAGCCAGTTACTATACGATAGAAAATGACAACCTTGTTGAAATTGATGAAAATGGTAAAACAGCGCTGTTAATTGATAATTTTAATGATAATGATGGCTTTACAGAATTGTATACAGTTTTTCCGGAAATGATGTGGTATGGGTGGGATGATGCACAAAATGGAGGTTCATCGGTTCTGATTCCACATTATGGTCCTGATTCAATTTTTACAAAATATATTGTTCCTTATGAAGGTATGGGTAAAGTTGTTCATATACAATTTGCCTATGGTAATAAAATTGCAGACCCATGTGCAGGTATCGGTTGCAAAAGTCAATTGTTGAATAAAAAATACTATATCAATTTAAGTAAAATGACAGCTATTTCGTTTTACGTAAAAGGAAAAGGATCTATCCGAGTCGCATTCACGAGTAAAAAAATTTATGATTATCCTGCTGGAAATAATTGGGGACACATGCAAAAAACTATCACGCTTCCATCACAATGGCAACAAGTCACTATCCCCGTTAGTGAATTGGTTCCTCCATCAGGTACTCAGCAACAGCTGGATGGCTTGAAATGGCAGGATGTTAGAGATTCTATAAAAGCAATACATTTCGAATCAGCACTTTCACCTGTTGTTGGTGATACAGTAGATTTGTGGCTTGACAATATTTATCTGCATGGAATTGGCGATTTCAATCTGAAATAGATGAATCAGGTTTATAGTGCGGATCAGACGATTGTTTTTTATCTCTTTCTGTATACATTTTCTAATAAGGAGAGCGGATTATGATCGCAAAATTCAGTTTCTTTAAAAAGGTTATGTATGCAGTTACAATATGTCTTTGTATTTCAACGAGCATTTTTTCGACAACGTATACCGGAAACGTCAAGGACAGTAAAAGTGGAAGTCCTGTCAAAGGTGTACGGGTTTCACTTGGGTATTCAAATTATGTAACAACTACTGATGAGAATGGCAATTTTACTTTATCATTTGAAGATTCCATCAGAAAGGAGCAGAATGCCTTTTTATCAGAAAAAGTCGACCTGCAATTTACCGGAGGTAATGCAGTTTTAAATTTTAATGCAGCACCATCAGCAAAAAAAATCGGATTATTTTCATTAAACGGAAAATCTGTTTACTCGCAAACAATGTTACCCGGGGATCCAGTTGTTAAAATGCCGTCACTTTCGAAGGGTATTTACATTTTAAAAATTGACCATCCCCAGAACCTGCAAACAGAATTCAGTATCAATCCAGTCTTAAGTGGCAGTTCACGTACGGTTGCTGCATCAATGTCAAGTCTACAGCAACAGATAGCCGGAGGAGCAATATCTAAAGAGCCCCTGCTCTTTAAACATGACTCCTATTACCCGCACAGCATATCAATGCCTGTATCCGCGCATTCATTTACAGTATCCTTAAATCCTGATCCACGGGCATATATCTTTAATGAACAAAAAGTTTATTCATATAACTTTACCATTTCTAAAGAGGATTCTTTAAAAATGGAAAGAGATGCACTACTGGAGAATTTTGTTCCTGCTCAATTCAAATTTAATGATTCGTCAATAGGTCAGGTTGGTATACGGTATAAAGGATCAGGTTATTCCCTGCCCTTATGTTTTGATTCCCGTGGTGTAAGGTCATCTGATTGGAGATGTAAAAAAATCTCATTGAAACTTAAATTCGACAAATATTCCGGTTCACAACGTTTTTTCTCAATGAAACGACTCAACCTGCACGCATTATCTGGTGATCAGTCAAAAATGCATGATATTTTAAGCTATGGTTTATTCAGAGAAATGGGTGTTATATCACCACGTGCAGCATTTGTAAAAGTCTCAATTAATTCAGTTTTTCAGGGACTTTTCCTCGCAGTTGAAGAGCCTGACAGTCGTTTTGCAGAATCAAGGTGGCCAGACGATCCTGATGGAAATCTATATAAAGAAAAATGGCCGGTAAGTGATAGTAAAGAATATTACAAAGAAGGATTAGCAACTAACGAGAAACCGGAAGATAATGCAGATGTTTCAAAAATGATATCATTTTATAAAGCAATCAATGGAGCCACAGAATCAGACTTTGTCGAAAAAGTTTCAAAATTTATGAATTTTGATTATTTCCTCAGATATATAGCTGTTGACAGGGTAATACATAATTGTGATGGCATGATGACATGGTATTATTCAAATAAAGGGAGCGGAAATCACAACTATTTCTTTTATGAAGAAACCATTGCGAATGGTAAAATCTGGCAGATCCCGTGGGATATGGATAATACTTTCTACAGACAGGATCCAATTGTTGACGAATTGGGAGCACCTGAATGGAATGTCAGACCACACACTTGTGAACCAGTAAAAATATGGGGAGATAATCTTGCAATGCCCGCTCACTGCGACAAATTAATTGGAATGACCGCAGATTTGCTTTGGGATGAGTACGTGAAAATTTGTGAGCAAATGCTTGCAACTCATTTCTCGGTACCTCACCTGACGTCACGACTTGATTTCTATAAAGATCTGATTGATACAATCGTTCGTAAAGATCCTTATCTTAAAGATCCTTATAATGACTACAATTCCTGGTTGGGTAATGTTAACTACCTTCGTGAAAGTATACCCATAATGAATAGTACCTTTGATAGTTATATTCACAGAAAAGCACCATTAAATAAAAAAAAAAATCAGGTTTGTCTACTGATTGCAATTACATCGTAAATTACCAGTTTAAATTCACAGAAGAATCAGGAATGTAGCAAGTAGCAGGTAGGACAAATCAATCGCTGGAAGCGCCCCCCTTGACTAAGGGGTGATAAAGGGGATTTTTTTATACAAATAGCCCATCAATCCAACCATCATCCCGTCAAAAAACCTCAATAACAACCGTCTCACTCCTGATCCCGGTTCCTGTAACCTTTGCATAGAGCGAATATTTTCCTTTTTGCATTTTCCACGAAAGCTGATAGGGATATACAGTTTCCATGTATTCTTCGTCGTTGACAAACCAGATTACCGATTTTGGAGAGGGAACCACACTACATTTTATTTTCATGACACTAGTTCCATCAGGCATCTCGGGGTCAATATAAAACCGGCTGTTTGACTTTGGTGATACTATTTTTATTGCATAGTTGTCAATTATTGTATTGTCATTACAATAGGGACTGTAACGATCTGGAAGTATCTCAAGCCCCTGTGATTTTGCCCATTCCTGATACTGAGGATCAAGCACAATAAATCTCCGTAATTCCGACGGTGTGCTGCATCCCGGAGTAAGCGGAAGTTTATTCCTTTTGTCCACAGGTACCATTTGCTGAACAGTACTGAATTCCACCGGCTCAGTTCCCGGTTTGAAATACTCTGTTGTTGTGTATGGTGTAAATTTGTCAGCTTTTTTACCAGTCAGTTTGCAGATCTCTACCGGAATATAGCGCTCTGGCGGTTTGAACTGAATATCATTTAATCCGTCAACCTTATCCTTATGCAAATACATTATAATTTCTTTTACTACCGCAGCACTACCCTCATAACCGCTCATATTTTTTGTCTGCGAAAAATCAGTATTGCCTGCCCATACACCAACGATATACGAATCACTGATCGCACAACACCAGGAATCCCGAAAGCCTTCAGATGTACCGGTTTTTACCGCAACAGCGAATGGATACTCCATATTTCCACCGCGGGGAAAAGATGGCAGCCGTGCAACAGGATCAGAAAGATACCGCTTGATCTGTTGAGCGATATCCGGTTCAATGATCTGGCGCCAAACCCTTGATGAATCTTCGTCAGAAGAAAATCCCCATATGAGATGCCTTTTTCTCCCGTTGTCAGCAAGACACAGATATGCTTCACAAATCTGCTGAAGCGAGCAGTATAATCCGCCTATTGACAAACCAAGCCCGTAATAGTTGGCAAGACCGTTATTCTCTGCCAGTCCAAGTGCAATGCATTTGTCATAAAACATCGGCACACCCAGGGCTTTTAAAACCTCAATTGATGGAATATTGCGGCTATTGGCAAGTGCATTTTTGTAAAGAACCGGTCCCTGAAATTTTCTATCAAAATTTTCTGGTATAAATGAATTTTTCCCTGTTCCGAAATCGAAACCAAGATCTGTCAAAATGGTCGATGATGTATATCCGAGCCATTCCATACCCATTGCGTAAATAAATGGTTTCAGCAGACTCCCTGTAGATCTTGGAAGTGCAGCACAGTCTATCGCACCTCCGTGAGGGCTGTCATAATCTATTGAACCTATATACGAGATTACATGTCCTGTTTTTATATCAACCACCATTGCAGATAGATTTTTTGCATATCGTTCATATAATCTGTAATACATTTTATCAATAATAGCCATTACACTATCCTGTAAAGCATTATCCAGAGTGGTCCGCTGTATGCCTCCGTTCTGACTTGCAGTGATCTGTTTCCTGATTGCGTTTACATAATGATAATTCAGTTCACTTCGTATCTGCTTTGCAGGCTTACGGAATGATACCAGTTCTGCAAGTGTCTCATCTCTCACCTGTTTCGAAATCCATCCGTAATTGCAGGTCCGGTTGATAATAAGTGATGCCCGTTTTTTGGCAAGAGAAAAGCCCTTATCATAAAACAGGTTCATTCTTGATGGTGCTTTTGGTAATGCGGCAAGTAAAGCAGCTTCTGCAAAGCTGATATCCCTGAGTGGTTTTTGAAAATAACGCTGTGATGCACATGCGGCACCTGAAATTCTGTTTCCATATGGTGCAATAGTAAAGTATTGCTTTAAAACCCGTTCACGCCCATAGAATAAGGTAAGACAAACCGCACTGACGGCATCATGAATTTTGTAGTACCAGCCGCTGCTTCCTCCATGCTGCAAACGCGCAACCTGCATCGCGATTGTTGATGCCCCTGAATAACTGTTTTTACTTATGTAATTATTAACAAACGCACGGCAGGCAGCATGAATATCTATACCGTAATGTTTGACAAATCTGCGATCTTCAGCTGCAAATGTTGCAAGACGTAAATTATCAGGAAGTGTATCATCAATTGTCCAGAATCCAAACTCCCCATTATCATTTTCAAGGGCAGCGATAAATTTATATGATCTATCAACAAGCAGGTCTGATGGCTGATAATCTTTCAGTCGGGAATCGAATAAACCGTGTATGGATGCGATAATAGTAAAGCAAAAAGGCAATGCTGCAATCAGCAACATTGCTTGTTTGATGGTTACTTTTTTTAAGCTCTTGCAGAAAATGAATGCTAACGACATTTATCTTACAATAACTTTCGCTCCCGGACTGCATCCGTAGGTTGACATTTCGTACATCATTTCTGCACGTGCTGATGGATGTGTAAATTCACCCTGCACTGTCGCTTTAACCCTGAAATAAAAATCATACGTGCCTGCATTCATATTCTCAAAATAAAACACCGCCTGATCATCCATATATGCCTGATACGTTCCCTCATTGGTAGTTGTCCCTGATGGACGTGCATCCTCACCACTGGTTTCAAGCCGTGGATTCATATACTCAAGCCCTGCTGCAAAAGGAGCTGATACGGCAACGTAATTACAGTTTTTAGGATTCTGCACCTGCACATGTTCTTCAATGATATCTCCTGCAGAAACAGTTATGTTCATATTAGCACTGTCAAGCCACATCCGTTCCTCTTTTCCATCCGCACCAGGAATTATAATTTCACGGCGAACCACGAAGCCTTTTTGTGAAGCCGGAGTTTTATATCCAGGTTCCTCTGGAATATAATGATGCGAATAGCGGAGAAACAGTGGATTGTTATCAGTTGACGAAACAATAGAGAGTTCTGCCTTGTCGGTATTCTGAATAGCTTTTGTCAATGCACCATTTTTTGCATTATAAACAAATTCATCCTGAATTTTATTACCTGTCAGTTTAACGGTTGTTTTGCCCTTTCCATCCGGTTGTGCGATATAGTCTCGTAACGCAAGCAGTGCAATACCATTTGCCTGTGTTGATCCCCAACCGCCATCACTACCAAGTGTGACAAGTTCCTGTACCAGAAATGGTAATTTACCCGCTCGCTCAGGAGCATTGCTGAATGCATGAATCATTGATGCAAGAGAGGTTATTTCTCCGGAATGGACCCTTGCCCCTATCCTGAATGATCGCTGTTGTAAACCAGCAAAAACCTCTTTTCCACCATCAAGTTTAAACACCGTCTGATCCCATAAACGTTTGTTTAAATCTTTGATTTCTGTCCCAAATGCATTACTATTTTTGTAAAGAGCCCGAAGCACCCGCGACTGGCTTTGTACATCAACATCATTTGACTGCATAGCAAGTTCACGTGCATACCCTATATCAAGTTGCCCTGCATTTGCCAGAGAAAGCAGCGCAACAGAGCGTTCATAATATTTGTATCCGTCAACAAAACCACTGTAATCCGTTCTGAGTGATCTTTTCAGTGCATCTATCCCCTTTTTATACATCTCTTCATCAAAGGGATAACCAGCTCCTGATGCATTAACACGCTTCACCTCTGTCAGGAAATCGATGACATATGCCGTTAAATAGGTATAACCACTGCAGCCAGGCCAATATCCAAAATATCCTTCCTGATTTTGCGCACGCTGTAAATATTCAAGTGTTGATCCGATTGTTCGTTTGTAATTTTTATCGGGAGCATCAAGGCCATATTTAGCCCAGATATCCCTGTAGACAATACCGGGGTACACTCTGCTTATCTGCTGTTCCGTGCATCCATGCGGGTACTTTACAAGATAGTGCATTCCTGCTACAACCTTGAGTATTGCCATCTGATCGCTGACTAAAAGTTGACGATTAAGTGTACCCGGGCGGGCCTTCTCCTTTATTGCCGGAATGGTTACCGTTTTCCCCTGCTGAAGATCTGCAAACATGCTTTCATCAACGGCAAATCTATCCGGTTTTACCGGTAGTGCAACACTAAATGCATCCGATGCTTTATCAGATTCACGAATTACCGCCATTTTGAAATACACCGAATCACTCAGCGGATTACCTAGTGTATCATATTGTACATTATTAACAACCATCTCAGCTTTAATCGGATATGGTTTAACATTGTCAAGTTTACAGTCGCCATTCATCTCACCGCCTGTATACCTGAGTCCTTTTATTTCAGACTGATATTTTGCAGAACCGCCGGATCCCTCTACAACCCGTACAATACCACCTGCATTAATTTTATCTCCCGGACGCACAAATCGTGGCAGTGCAGGTTGAATGATAAGTGGCAGCCGTACCTTAACCTGTGATTTACCGGTACCGAATTTATCACTTCCAGCAACAGCAACCGCACGTACTGCGAAATTTGTCAGATCATCCGACATTGTAAAGCTCACCACAGCCTGACCGCTTTTGTCAACAATAAGATTCGGATTCCAGTAAGGTACTGTCTTGAAATTTTTTCTTACAGTAACCTTTCCAAACATATCTCCCTCACCCTCATCACCATCACCGCCGGGTGCTTCCTGAATCCGCAGATCTCCATAGACAAGGTTTCTGCTGTCCCTGATATTGATATGTGAATTAACAGAAGGTGTAAATGACGGCAAAGGATTAATCTGTTTTTCAGTAGCAAGAGCAAGCACAGCTTCATCAACCAGCCAGAACGCCACTTCCCCGTCAGTCGGTCTGCCTCTTCCATCCTTGAGATATACTGTCATGTCAATTTTCGATCCCGGTCTCACCATTGGTGGATGATCAATTGCGACTTTGAGAATATTATCTATTTGTACCACATTAATCCAGGTTGTATTTGCCACCGTCTGCGGAACGCCGGCATCAACATAAGAACCATCAGGAATTTTCTTCTCTGTACTTATACGTGGTCGCATCAGCAGAAAACTGACCGGGATAACCGGAGCCATCTCTTTTGTAATTGCAAGTGTAAATGTTCCCTGACCATCGTTTATATCAACCCATTTATACTCCGGGACACCATCAGGCTTTTCGATAACCGCAAGTGCAGCTCCCCGCTGATAGGGACTTTTAAGCAGTATTTTTGCATCTTTTCCAGGTTCATAATTCTGCTGATCAGGAACGGTCTCAAAAATAAGTTTATCACCTTTTTTCCAGGTAACGCCTTTATTTCCTGCAACAAACAGATCTGCTTTTACGGATTGCATACGTCCGAGTTTATCACGGGCGCTAATTTCCAAAATGTAAACACCAGGCTCGTTATCATAAAAATCCACCGATACCGGTTTTACTGTTGATTCGATGGTCTTCTCTGCAATGGGTACAACCGTTTCCTGAGTCATGTACTTTGGTTTACCGCGAGAGAAATCGGTTTCCTGTAAAAATGATGTCCACGAGACTTTTTTAAGCTGAACGTTTACTTTATGCTTTGCCTCATAGTTTCCTTTTATTCCCAGGGTGATAATGTCGGCATGTATGGTTTTTGTTCCTGTAATATGACGGTTTATTTTCATACCGAGCGCAAAAGGCGGCAGCGCAAGGAAGGTATGCCGGTCAGACACCGTCTGCTCATCAACATCGGTAACAGTCGCCTCACAGACATATTTCCTCGGATTGCCATTTGTTGCAGACTGGACATTCACACTCATGGTAGCGATTCCGTTATCATTTGTTACATCATTCTGTTCTATAACACCATTCTGGCTTTCCTCATTGACTGCTCCATACCGGTTATCTGTTGACAATAAATAACCCGCTGCACTTTCAGGAGAATATGAATATGGATATGATACTACTCTCCAGGCAACATTCTGATTGACCACTTTCCCGCCTGCATAGTACGATGCAGCAAGGTTGATAGTGACCGAACGGTCATTGGGCACTTTGTCAGGTCCTGTCAATCTGACTTCAAACTTCGGAATCCGGTATGCCTCAACAGCAAAAGATGTCTGTGCGATTGACATTTCACCACTGTTTTTCCGAATTGATGTCAGCTCGACCTGATACTCTCCGGTAGGAAGATCTTTTTCAGTGACACTATCGTTAAAACTGTTCCATGCCGAGAGCTTGACAGGATAGGTATACTTCGCACCTGAAGGGCTTATAACATTGATATTATATGCATCTGCAGTTTCACTGTTTTCAATCCGTCCCTGATAGAGCGATCTGACATACCCTTTAAGATAAATTGTCTCATTCGGACGGTAGATGGGCCGTTCTGAAAAAACAAATCCTTTTTCCCTTCTGTCACCTCGCAAGTCATACCGGTCATTGGCAAGCCATCCAAGCCAGGAATTATCACCATTCCAGTGATTGTTTGTAAATGATGGCGGCTGGACATTATTTCTCGTATCAAGCACCAGGATATCATCATTATTTTTGATAGTAATTCTTTTTATCGAAAATGATTCAAATTTTTTCTTAAGTTCCGGTGTGTGCTCCATCAGATAACTACCATCACTACCGGTAGTTCCTTTTGTAATGACTGTAAACCGGTCATTAGTTACACCTTCAATCTGTACTTCGGCATTCGAAACTGGTTTACCACTGGAATAAGATGTGACTACGAAGTTGACATGTGTCTTTGCTTCTATAGTACTGAGACATAAATCGCTAACCTGTATACGTACAAAATAACGTGAACTGCTTCCATCAAGTGTCCGGAATCCTGCAAGATAAGTGCCGGGTTTGTTGTTGCCGGCGATTTTATCAAATATGGGACCAAAATCAATTGACTGAAACCGGGCAACGCCCTCTTTGTCAAGATCGACAACTTCACTGTAGTGAGGACTGCCAAGCATTTTTATATGGTTCCCTATTTCCCATGGATTGAGCGGTGATAAAATTTGTTCATTATTTACCGGTTCCTCACCAGGTCCCGGAGGTACTGCTGTTTCGTTGACTTCAACAGGTGAAAATGGATATGGCCAGAATGCTTTATGGAATGGATCGACCTTGTATACCCGCAGATCAATACTTTTAACACCATTTACAAGAAGTGGAAAGTGTTTCGGCCCGAATCGTTCAACCAGCGCTGATGATAATCCCCAGCGGATATATTGCTGATCTGCAGGCTGATAACAAAAGAAACTGCAGCGATTGGTTAGCTGCAGCTTTCGGCCATCTTTGTCAACTACAGGAACCGGAGTAATTACAACATTGTAAAGTTTTTCCTTCTCCGGTGTAAGCCTTATAATCAGCCGGTTACCTTCAAGTGACCAATCAATTTTCCCTGGTGATGGAGAAAAGTTGACAAGACTCTTAACCTGCGATAATGAAAGTGATACTGGTGGTACCGTAAATTCCAGCACAATAACACCATCCCCGGACAATCGAAGTGCCTGTTCCTTGCCGTAAACCGAACCCGATGGATTCACGGTAAACTGATAATTCCAGGTTCCTGCTTTTGTAATGGTAAATTCTTTCCGTGTGTCAAAATAGTAAATCCGTTTGGCATCGGATAAAAGAGGATCTGATGCCAGTTTAAGAATGGTTCTGACACGTAAACCGTTTGCAAAAGGTTTTTTGAAAACGACCCAATACTGATAACTGTTTTTTGACGATTTTTCCGATTTCTTTATCGTAAATTCGGTTGACCCGTAAATACGCGGATTCGACCGTTCGATACCCGGCAGCTGATTGGTCTCAAATGTCAGTAATGTTGCCAGAACCTGAGGGTCAACCGGTTCACTGAATTCAAGCATTACACGTGATACCGGGTCAAGCTCGGTACTTCCCGATGATGGAAACACTGATTTGGGGGGCATTAAAAGCACTGTCAGTGTTTTTGATACACTCTGTACCTTGACAGTATAATTTTGCATCGGCTGCCACGGAACTGCGGGGCGAAATTCAATTGTCCGTGGATCAAGCCACCGGTATTCTCCCGGATGTGATGGCTTTAATGACAGGTACTGTCCGGGTTTATCAAGGGGGCCGGCACCTGATGGATTCATGTCACTTGAATACATTATTGTCAATGGATCATACTCACGCAGGTAGCTTTGTGGCATTATCATTACCTGTGAGCTGTTGTTTTTTACCTGTTGTAAATCTGCTGATGTATAGTCGTATGGTTTCTGCTGTGCGAATAAAACCGTACACAGTACCAGTAAACTACTGACTACATACACATATTTAACTGCACCGCTGTCATTTTTCTTCATTATCTATCCTCTGCGAATCTATTACAATTGTCAATTTATTATTATAAACCGGCATTTCGTTCTCATACAATGTCAACAAACTGTATTATTCTCTAAACTGCACTATTCATTCTCTTCACCAGAACCCTCATCCTGTTCCTCATCACCCTGCTGATCATACTCCCCCTCACCATCTCCCTCTGATCCCTCATCCATACGTTCATCAATGTTTTCCTCTGATGAATACGACGTACCGGTTGAATTTGAAACGTCCATTCTCATCCAGGCAGGTTTTTGTTCAACAGCATCATTCCGGTTCACATTACTGAACTCAGGACGTTCCCCCTGAGCACCATTGATTATCCATTTGACAAGATTCTCCGGAGGTTCATCCGGCGGAGGATCCTGCCCAAACAGATATACTGTACAATTTGTACCTTCGGCATCATAAGGAACACTTAAACGCAGATAATATCTACCATTGTCAAGCTTAATATACTGCTGTTTGCCCTGAGCGATTAAAACACCCGATGAATTATACAGCGATGCAAGTACGCTTTCTTTATTCATCCTCAATCCGATGCCGTAATCAGATTTTTTTGTGATATCAAACCCGACCATCCTGCTTTCTCCCGGTGTCAGATTACCATTAAACGGTTTTCTCTCTGACAGAATTTCAATAGACCTTATAAGAACATTCAGCATGAGTCCATCACATGTCGCACCATTTATTGCCCGTACTCCGATTGTATAGGTTCCCGGAACTAACGGGATATCCCAATTGAGTGCAGATTCCGATTCTGTATAATTGAGGGCAATTGTGTCTTTCATAAGTATTGCTGCTGATGGCACCGGTAAGGATACATTCACATGAGCGGTATCATTAATGGTAAAACTAATCCAGTTATCTGATACACATAACCTGACCGCAGATGATTTTGTTATCTGTTTGATTTTTTTACCCTGCAACGGATATCCCCACTTTGCGACACTTATATCATGAATTCCATCAGATTTACTCAGGCATAAACTGCTCCACCCTGCATCATGATGAATATCGAGAAATCCACCGGGTCCTGCGGGTAAACCGTTCGCTACATTCTGCACAAGCATGCCATCCTGTCGCACCCAGTCAACTCCTTTAATTGCACCCCGGTAAAACACGAAGGATTTTTCTTTTGCAGTACCAAGATAGAAACGACTTGAACCCTGATACAGACTATTACATTCATACCCTTTGAATGCTGTAATACTATTATCTTTCTGCGGATCATTTTCAAATAATGCAATATTAAACTCAGCATTATCTTTTAATGCGATCAGATAGAGATCCCCGGACGATGTGTGTATCTCCTGTATTCCGGGGTCCTCACCGGGAACGTAGCACACGATACGTTTTCCCTGATCGTTTACAAATACTAAAGCATTGCCACCCGGAATTGTCACTCGCATGCTCGCATTTTTAACATGATAGACTCTGGCAGATTGTTTTACTGCAACCCAGTTTATTGTTCCCGCAGTTTGCTGCGGGGCATCCTGCAGCTCAACATTGTACCACGATACTTTCGCTGATGCCGTTGTCCCGTCATTTGGTACAACTGCATTCCAAAATGCCACTTTGTTACTATCACCCGGCAGTAATGCCGCTGCGCATGTACCATTACCAAGCCAGTGTCCCTGATCGACGCTTTTACCACGAATTTTAAATACATTGGAAGTATTACTTGTAACAACTCCGGTAAAAGGATGGTAGCCATCCGTTTCAGCAATACAAAACCCAACCTTATTTTTCCCTGTTCCTGTTTCGAATATTGATGGCCGGTTGCCGTTGAACGTAACAGTAAACTTTCTATTTTCACCAAGGATATCCGGTTCAAGTGAGACATCAAACCTTCCATCATTATCGAAATGCATTTCAATCCATGCATATTGTTCCGATGATGTAAACCGATAACCATTCTCAACCGTAAACATTGTATCAAGCGATACCGAAACACCAATGCCGGAAACCCCGTTTCTACCCTGCTTTGCAATGAAATTTCCTGGTGCAAATTTTTCAAGATCCACTTTAAACCAGGCACAATGGGTATCACCCGTTTTTATTACTTTTCCATCAAGACCGTTTTTTGCGTTTTTCCATGAAACCATTTTTGCGTCTGCATTGGTATATGTTATGGAAACAGATTCATCAACATTATCTTCCGACCATACACGCAACCGGTAACGGTTTTTCTTATCATAGGGAACGGAGATAAACGGCGATTCACCCTGTTTTACCGCAACAGCAACCCAGTTTCCGTTATTGTTGCGCTCGATTGAGCATCCAAGTCTTGACTTTCCTTTACAATGTGCTGCAATGATATCACCCTTTTCTGAAGTGTTCAGTTCAATGATACCAATATGACGGTTCAAATTGACAACAAAAGAAACAGGTTCATTTACTGATGCACTCAATGGAGCAAGAAGCGTATCATACAACGCTCTCATTCCGATTTTTGTTGATGTAAAGCGGCTCTCAGCTGACTCCACTCTCAGAAAATATCTTCCCGGCTGAAGCATCTTTGAAATACCAAAATTCCAGTCACTATAGCTGTCATCGTTTGATGCAATCACGACATTGGCAGTACTGTCAAGCAATTCAGCGGATACATCAAGCGTACCCTGACTCGTGAATTCAACCACACCGGCTTTACCAACACTAACTGCAAGGGTCATCTTTTTATGTATTGTCCTGCTCAATCCTGGTAGTAATTCTGATGTTGTAAATCCGACCTCAAGCGGTATATAATTCCCGTTTTTTTTAGGACGAATTTTAAGCATATATACTCCGGCAGCGAGATTCATACCTTGCCTGATAACCGTAACAGCACTGTCTTTTCCATCTTTATAAAGCATTGCAGAAAAATTGTTTGTGATTGTAAACTTACCATGTACCGGTGCAGGGACATCCAAAATAAAGGTAACAGGTTCAACCACACTCTCCTTTTCACCTTTTTTAACATTGTCAATCCATATCATCGATACCGGTTCGTTGATCCGCAGCGGATGAGGTCCCTTCCCTTTCAGTTTCTCAGTAATCGTTACCGGTGTCAACCTGACATTACGCCTGCTCGCCTGCTCAGATGGAAGCGAAATTACTGTGTAATCGCCTTTGTCAAGAGTTCCCTGAAACGCAGTATTATTGATGACCGGATCAATCGGCCATGATGTCTGATCCTCTATACGAAACGGAAAGTTTCCGGACAATCCTGCGTTTTCAATGGTGTATGCACCTTTTTTGTAAATACTCATTGTATACCGGACACCGGAAAATTCCGGTACCGATGTCCTGTTTTCATACTCTTTTTGTATCTTTCCACCATCAACAAGGTCGCATTTCTGAACCGCGATACCGGTTCGTCCGGCAGACTGATCAACCGTAGAAACAAGAAGCCGGTACTGACCACTCAATAGATAGGGCAGCATCAGAGCATTCTTTGCGACGCCATTACAACTCTGTGAAACGCTGAAATTTCCGAACCGGTCCTGTATGAGAATCGTTGTCGCAAGACGACCGGTTGTTTCCACTTTGTACAGTGATGGCTCTTTGACATTTAAAAACCATGTAACACTGCTGTTTCTTTCTATATCAGTAAAGACTTCCGAAGGAGCATCAAGGGTCTGGAACTTCGGTAGTGACGAAAGCTTCTCCTGTGAGTATACAGGTACTGACGCAGTAATCAGCAATTCCGGCGGAATAGCCTTAAGATATAACTGTTTTGTATTCTTTGATTCATTGACAAATTCGAACTGATGCTCACCGGCATTTAATTCGGATGGTTTATCCATTTTTTTATTATCAACAGAAAACGCATATGATGTATTATTAATATCGGTCACAGACACCATCCGTGTACCTGCAAGTTTTATCCTGACTGTAATTTTCTGTAATGGATCACAGGTAAAGCTCAATGGTTCATCAATGTTGAGTGGATACTTTTTTATGTACCCGACAAACAGTTCCGGTAATTGACTATTAATAACAAGCTGATAATGTTCTGATTGCGGTACCTGAACTGAAGGAAATTGCACTGATGGTCGTGGCAGATCCCATTTTCGAAGACTATCCGGTGTCGCAAGCAACTCTTTTGTCGCCTTGACAACATTGCCAAGCAGTGACGATTTTCGGAGCATGATTGTTGCAATACCTTTTTTATCCGGTTCAATCTCAAGAATATGCATTCCTTTTGTCAGTTTTAATGTTTCCGTTTTCTCCTCAAACTCCGGCTTCTTAAAATTCTCAGGTGGTGTAATAAAATAACGGTACATTCTCCAGCGCAATGATGTCCCTCCGGGAACCATGGTGTAATCACCATCCTGATCAACCCAGATAAATGATGTCACTCTATCAAGCAGATTGAACCGCCGTTCAATTCCAAGACTACCGGAAATTGTATCACACATCATGGCGACAATCCGGTTATCTTTTGAGTCGATGATAAAACCGCTTGCACCAATCTGATCTGCGAAATTACCGGTATGTAGTGATGCAGCCCAGTATTGACCTGCTGAATTTATGGATCGCTGCGATTGCCCGATTGCCTGAAGCGAAAAAGATTGTCCCGGTGTACCGGTTATTTTTACATACGCCCCGGCATTCTGGTTAACGTTTAAAAGGACCCTGTTTGATGCTCCTTTTGCGTGAATTGAATCTACTGCTGATGTCACCAGTGAGGAATAGTCATCTGTAAAGTAACCAGTTTCTGCAGCCAACCGGTTTCGTACCGGCTCGTCCACAACGATTTTTGAAACACCTTTATCAATTGTTGTTAATAAATACCCTTTGGGTGGAATTACCATCTGTGATGTTGTATTTTGCTTTATTTTGTCAAGCCCAAATTGTAGATATAACGGATGTTCCTTGCTTTCAAGTGCCCATTTATACCCTGATCCGCCATATGCGGCAACCATATATGTACCCGGTTGAAGCCGTGTGGACAACGCAATACCGCTTAGTGGAGTTTCTGCCTTTGGCCGTACAGTAAACTGCCGTCTGGTCGCCTCCCGAATCCATTCGCCATTCTGCCAGATTTTCAGATCGGCAAGATTTCTTCCTGATGCCTCTATGTAAACAGTACTGTCGGTACTTATATCAAACCAGAAACAAGCCTGCTGCATATCCTCAAGCGACAGTTTGTTCTCCTTACGCGGTATCAGCCATGATGCCGTATGTCCTGCAACATTTGTAAACGGCAATGACATTATCTTTGATGTTGCTGTTGCTTTGGGATCTCCATTAATGATTACTTTATACTCACCGATTTCAAGAAAAAGGTCAATGCGGCCATTACGCTGCCCCGCCTCGCCATCACTGCAAAAAATGCCATTTCGTTTATCTGCAACAGAAAGCGCGACCGGCTGGGTACCAGATGCCCTTATCGAATAACGTCCCCACTTTTTGACCGGGAGCAGCAGCGTTGATGTTCCCTTTGATGAAACTGTGGCGACAGCCGTATCACCCGCACTTGTACTCATTGTCTGAATCTGAGAAAATGAGCTGAAAAAACAACCAAGAAAACCTAACTGAAGAATCAGCAACCAGCATAACTTTATTGTCATAAACTAAACCTGAAAATGGTGAATGTTTTCAGAATATAAATTATTGTTACCGTTTTTCAATGTATCAATTGCAAAACAGTTATTAAACTTTTGCACATTGGGAATTTGTTGACCTACAGAAATTTTTATAGGTAAAAAAACAGAAAATAGTTTAATTTATAGTAACAACATTCAATTGATGAACGGAAACCCCGATGATACAACGAATCACTGTTTTTTTTATAATTCTGCTACTGCAGGCAACATCTTTTTGTTACAAAACTGAAAATGTGCATATTCTTATTATTGATGGTGCGCGGTACAGTGAGACATTTGGTGATACGCTGCATCAAAACATTCCCTTTATCTGGAACAGTTTACGCCCGCACGGTGCAATCTATACCCGTTTCTATAATGATAGTATCACGTACACAACCGCAGGCCACAATTCGATAATTTCCGGTACCTGGCAGAATATTCCCAATGATGGTTACCAGAGAGCTGATATGCCAACTCTGTTTGAATACTTCAGAAAGTACCGTGGAACTTCACAAACAGACAACTATGTTATCCTTGGTAAAGATAAACTTAACAATCTTTCCTACAGTTCACACCCGCAATTCGGCAGTTCCTATGGAGCATCAGTTGCATATTCATCATCACAGTACAATGACACTGCCTCCTGGAACAATCTTCAGACAGCAATAAAAACACATCACCCTAAATTGACAATCACTAACTTCGGCGGGGTTGATTACTGGGGGCACATGGATGAATGGCAACGATATATCGGTTCAATAAAGTTTGCAGACAGTGTGATTTACAAATTCTGGACAGATATCCAGAGTGATCCGGTTTATAAAGACAAAACGACTTTGATTGTTACCAATGATCACGGCCGTCATACTAATGAGTGGATGTATCATGGGGATGGCTGCGATGGATGCAGACATATCATGCTTTTTATGATCGGACCAGATATACAGCCAGCTCTGATTGACTCATCACGACGATCACAGGTAGACATCGCTCCTACAGTTGCAGAACTGCTTGACTTCGCAGCTCCGTTTTGCACGGGAAAATCTCTTCTGCCGGCACCCGCATTAAATGCCCCGGTCCTTCTAACACCTTTACATGGGGATACCATGCAGACCGATAGCGTTCGTTTCTTATGGAAATACCCGCTGCAGACATCAGGCAACTTCCATCTGGTTATCGCAAAAGACTCTCTGATGAAAACGATCATCTACTCGGATTCATCAATTACGACACAGGAATTGCTGTACACATTACCACTTAACAATCGGTCATACTGGTGGAAAGTACGTGCTAACAATCCGAAAAAAGGATGGTCGGAATGGAGTCTGATGAGCAGGTTTTCTGCACGTTTCATTGAGTTTGCTCAATCAAGCCCTGCATTTTCGATTAATTTTTCCGAGGAAGGAAAAACCGGTAATGCACTGGTTATAAAATATACACTTCCTGAAGAGAATACTGTTATCATCCGTATACATGCTATTGATGGTTCATTAGTCAGATCATACCCGGCAGGGCATCAAAAAGCAGCATACCATGAAATGATTATTGACAAATCAAATTTATCCAAGGCGGTATATATACTTGATTTCAGTTCTGGAGATTATAAAGCGGCTTACCGCTTTGTCATTGATTGAGATGCGTTTACTGATCAACCAGCAGCATACCGATTATAAGATAGAGCAAAAAAATGATAATCACTGCAAACAGTATTGACAACATGGGACTTTCAAGGATTTTTGCGATTTTTGGTTTATTGCGGTGAAGTGCGTGGAATATGCGCCGCTCTACCGATGACGGAACATCTTCATCCGCGAGTGTTTTAATTGTATCGGCAACGGATTTGAGTTCTTTTACCTCTTTTGCGCACACATCACAGACCGCCAGATGCTCCCTGATTTCATCGGTCAGCATATCCGACGCCGCATCCGCCATCTGCTCTTCTGTCAAGTGTTCACTATTTTCTTTACTCATACTTCAGCCCTGCACATTTCATCCCTAAGTTTTCGTAGTGCCCTGAATGCTTTGACACGAACCTGATTTTCGTTCATTTCGAGTGTGTCAGCGATCTCCTTGTACGCATATCCTTCTTTCAAGTGAAGATACAGTATAGACCTGTCAATATCAGGGAGTTTCGCAAGCTGTTTCCAGATCTCCTCACTGTCATGCGTTTCATCGACTTCTATTGAACCGTTTACAGCGCATTCGGCAGTATAGTTATTTTTAAAATTTGTCAACCGTGCATTGCTTCTGAAATAGTCAATACATGCATTTCTTGCAATCGCATACAGCCATCTCCGGATTTCGACAGGATCAGATGGCGCATTTTCACTGCGAAGAACCTTAATAAACATATTCTGAGTGATATCATCACTCATGGCGCTGTACCCGGTTGTCCATCGTATGAAATTGTACAATGGTTTTGAGTACTCTCTGTACAGTGCTGTAAATTCATGCTGCTTCATGGAAACCGCCTCCGTTGACCTGATATAGTAAACTATTAATAGGTAAATCATATTGCAAGCAATGTTTATGCGAATCATCATTTATATCAGGTACCGGAGCACTGTATACGCCAGCTATGTCAATGAGCATATTAATATCTTTACTATCTGCGAGACAATCGTAACCCTGCTCAGGCGGTCCTCGGGATACGGTATTTACAGGTTGTACATCTTTGCAATAATCAACATCATTTGCACAGTATACTGTTTCAAAGTAGAAAACCCTGTAATCCCTTGCATTTTCAAATATAAAGACATCATCAAATTCCCGTTCCTGGTCACAACTCTGTGCGACGCTGCTATCACTCTTCGTATCAACAATACTGCTTTCACTATCAAGCAGAGCAGACAAAGAGTTAAATAGTGCCCGGTTTTCCTTACACCATGAAGCACATGCAAGCAATGTGCATAGTAACGCGAACGCTTCCGGAGAATACCCCCTGTCACTTTGTTCCGAACTGAAAATATTATTTATATGTTGCAACCGTTTAATTAAATCCTCTGATGACAACACATTACCCTGCTCAAGCGCCTCCTCATCATCATCGGAGTATGGAAGAATCTCCCAGGTATCTGAGAAACTTTTGCAGGTGGATTCCGGTGTTCCAAACATACGTTGATCACTTTCAGGACATGTTTAGTTGCGATCTCAAAAATAAAAACGCCATAGGACACACGAATGTTACAAATTATTTTAAAATTGATATACTAAAAAAAGAACAGGGACAGAACGGGACAAGCGTATGCGTAAAGATTATATCTGGTCAGTTACCCTATTTGTTTCATTTCTATTCTGGCTGACAATCCCGTCGTACAGGTTTTTCTTTTCCTATATCATTTTTATCCACGTTATAGTTTTATATTGCGGGATATGCTATCTCTCCTTTAATTTCTTTCTCAAGTCGCTATGTAAAAAGGGTGATGCAAAAAAACAGTGCGCACTTACCTTTGATGATGGTCCCGACCCGACGTGCACTCCGCAGGTACTTGATCTTCTCGACAGATTTAACTTCCAGGCAACATTTTTTGTTATTGCAGAAAAAGCGCTCAGGCATCGTGACCTTTGTACAATGATCGTTGCACGTGGACACACCATCGCCTGTCATGATTTACATCATGCGTACACATCAAATTTTCGAATGTTAAAAAAGATGACCTATGAAATCGGGCAGGCACAATCGATCATTGCATCCATCTGCGGTCTAAAACCACGCTTTTATCGTCCGCCGATTGGTTTAAGCAATCCTCACCTTCGTACCGCACTTGAAAAAAATGCCATGATCTGCATCGGCTGGAGCCGTAGCGCAAATGATGCCGGCAATAGACTCAGGTCAAGCTTTAAACACTTTGTATCACTTCCAGCCAATGGTGCCGTGATACTGCTTCATGATGTACTACCGGTCCCGGCGTATAAAAACGAGTACTTTTCATCACTTGAAGCAATGCTGCGCAGATTGCAGGCTGAACAATTTGAAGTTGTCACTGTTGATAAACTATTTTCAGAGAAACCTTACTTATAAAATACAGGAGTTTTTCATGATTGCGTTTTCATTTGTTTTTCTTTTGATCTCAATTGCCGGTCTTGTTCTGTGGCAAACCAACGCGGTTCCATCATTTACATCGTATGCACCCTTAGCAGCACTGATATCTGGTGGCTTGTTCATACTGCTTTTCATTATCGGAATATTCAGCAAACCGCCAAAAGTATAACACCGATATTTACCATTAAATCAATTAACCAGGCATATTAATCAGCGCCCCATACGGACCGGCCTCGTGCCCGTCCGCCTTCGTGCTACCCCGCCCCGAAATAAACATCCGTTTTATCAACCATCAATGGTTAACTATTATGTTCCCTTCTTAATATTGAAAAGATGTCCATGTCTATATAATGGCCATGCTCAAATTCATAATCACGTAAAGTTCCCTCACATTTAAAATTATTTTTTAAAAGTACTTTTTTTGATCCGATGTTCCTATTGTCAACTAACGCTTCAATTCTATTGTAATTCATGTTTTCAAAACCATATTTTATTAATGTTTTAATACATTGAGTCATTATTCCAGTACCCCAATATTTTTGTTTTATTCTGTATCCTATTTCAACTTTGTTATGATCTCCCTGATAATTGTGAAATCCGATATCTCCAATGTATTTATTAACATCCTGCTCAACAATAATCCAGCGACCGCCAGAGTTCTCAAACAAATTATTACACCAATCAATTTGATCTTTAGCTTTCTGAACAGTATCGATACATGCACCTGCAATTCCATAATATTTCATGGTTTCTGTTTCGGAACATATTTCAATAAATCCATCAGCATCTTCATAACCAGGTTTTCTCAATCTAAATGAGCCTGCATTAAATTCCATATTTAATACCTCAATCTGTATATCCGGTTTCGTAAATCCTGCCAGCACTGTACCACTGAAATAAAACTAATGCGGTACGCTTCTTTAGTAAACTATGTCAAGGGTATGGATGTGTCAATAGGCGGGGTCGTTATTTGTGAGCCATGATTGTGATTCGATGGTTACATCCGTGAAATAGTCCTGCAGATAAATTGTCGTCGAGCGAAGTCGGGACGACATTCTCTTATGATGTATCCCTTTTGCTATCGTACCATCTACATTGCCTGATAAAGGCTGGCGTTTTCTATAGAGACCGAAATCTGTGCTGCAAAAAGTGATGCAAGTTGTGAACATTCCTGACTGAATGGTATCGTTGAATAACGTAATCCGTACAGTAAACCATAGACTTGACGATTACGAAAAAGGGGAATTGCCATGAGTGCCCGAACAGGAAAGTTGCCGGGAAGTTCCAATGAGATACGCTTTGCGGTGTCATGAAGATCCTGTGTACAGAATGGTCGGGTCGTGGCAAAAAGATGATCATGAAGCAGCGATTCAGTTACCTTGACACATACATCAAGCTGATCAGGCCTGATACCATACCAGGCAATACATTCGGGAATGGTTCTCTGTTTTTTTAAAACAATCGTGGCTGCATCTGAACAGAAGATAGACGAAAACACACAAACTATTTCATTGCAGATATCTCTAATAGTAGAAAGACGGGTTATTTCATATCCTGTTTCAATAATTTTTTCAAGCAAAGCACTCCGCCGCGCTTCTTGTATTGATAAACCAATTCTATACCCCATTGTCATGAGGAGATCCCTGTCCCCGTCTGAAAATGGAGATGGAGTGCACCTGGCAAGAACCATGATACCTCTTGACATTTCAGAAGCATTTGTCAAAGGAACTGAAATAGCCGTTCTGACACCAAGCTCTCGTAAAATTGGATCGACATTTTTATCTGATTCTGCCTGATTGGAAATTACTACGTCATTGGTCGTAAGAACAGTTGCAGTATGTCCGTTTATATCATCGGAAAAGCAGCACCGATCCATCTTTTCAGGGATACCCAATGTCGCTAAAGGAATAAAACTGCCCGTTCCCGCAGGATCGAGAATTACAACAATATCGGCGAAAAAAAGTTCAGAGAGCAGAAGAAGCAAACGATCTAAAACCGTTTTTATTGACGCGGGCTCACTTAGTATTGCAAGCAGACGTGTAATACGGGTTGTATTGGCAACTGCAAGTTGGGCTGTATGAATCGCATTGTCACGCTCTTTTAATGCATTGCTCAGTTCTGACTTTAATTTTTCCGGATTTTCTGAACCATTTACAGAAGGGAATGGTTTACTTATTTTACAACAATCATTCATCAGATCCCCGAATCTTACAATGCAATACTTGCCAAAGTTGCATTATGTGTACTTAAAACCCCTGCTGAACGGGCAAATTCACCACAACAATAAAAACCAAAGGATGGTATATCACCAGCGGCTTGTTGAATAAGCTGGGCTTCCTTAGCTGCATGCGCTCCAAATATCGTCGCGCGAGCTGCGCAGCTGAATGATAAAAGTACCCCTGCATCTTTATTAAAAGAAAGAGCATCTTTTGTAACATTCTCTACAATCCCTAACAGTGCATCAATGTCACCAGCCATTACCTGAACGGCACTGCCAACCGGAGGCACACATCCTTGAATCCTGAGTGTACCATGGTCATTTTTTGATCGTGCAACCCTTATGATGGTCGACCCGTCATACTGTATCAATCCAAACGGGTGTAGTATCGATGTACCCCAGAATTTTTCAATTGCCAATTCTCCTGGTGCTATTCCGATCTGTTCTTCGTACACTGTTGCAGCAGGCCGACCTGCAAGTTCAAGTATTTCCGTCCCTTCAGCACGTGTCACAAGCAGTGGAACACCAATAGGTTTCCAACCATGTGCTACAAAGGTTTTTAATGGATGTTCACTGGCAATCCAGAGCGCAACTGCTCCTTTTTCCACAATCTGATCATTATGAAACACAAATGTCTTTTCAAATTTCTGTTCATCACCGGCAGCACCACCCGCAAAACACACATTAGGACCAGTAAAACGATAGACACCGTTAATTACCTGTTGAAGATCACCGGCCAGCTGATCGACAAAAAGCAGTAGTGCAGCGTGGGGACTCTCCCCGGCGCACTCCTGACTCTTACGAGCTAGGTCTTGTCCTGTTTTTTCGAGATCTCCATAAATCTGAGATGCTGATGCTGCGCCAAACCGGTACGTTCCACCACCAAGTACAAGTACACTGACTCCGGCTTGAAATCCTAAATAGACACCATTAGCCAATTCTCCAGAACTGGTACATCCAACAAGTAGTGCATCACCAGTAACCGACCTGATCCCTTTTATCAGCGTTTTCAGATCAAACCGTGGCGTTGTGAATACCATTACGAGTGAAGGCTTAACTGCGCCGAGAGATACAACTGCTTTCTGCGCAGCTTCCTTTCCGGCAGAAAAAGAATCCTGAATTGTGCTGATTCCAATACCAGACAAAAGCTTATTAGGACTTGCCATAAACTCCCCTACCAGATGACTATTTTATAAGACAATGATACTTTTACAATTTCAATCTTTTGTAACAATATGGAAATCGCCACTTAAAAAGGCAACTTAAATGTAGTCAGGAAAACCACCATGTAATGCTTAAAAGTTTATCATGTGTAAACAGTAAGATTCGATTTTTTACCACAGAGGACACTGAGAACACTGAGGAATGAAAAACGATAGAAGTATGAAAAAGAGTTAAATATACTAGAGGTAAATATACTGATGAACTAAAACAATCTTGTACAAATCAATTTCTAAAACCCAAAATTTCTAATCTCTGTGTTCTCCGTGTCCTCATTTTACCAATACAGAATTCGTTTTTTGTTTGTGTGTTATCGTGAATGATAGAAACAATTGGTAGGGACAAGGCATGCCTGGTCCCTATCGGTAATTCGTATTTAACAAATCATAATTATCAATCAACAATCGTCGCGGTCTCTTTTGTCCAGGATGTTTCCTGTTCGTAGGCGGCTCCGATTTTGAAAAGCTGTTCCTCCTGCCATGGAGGGCAGATGATCTGCATGCCGACCGGCAATTTTCCCTCTTTTGTAAATCCACAGGGAACGCTCATGCCGGGAAGTCCTGCAAGGCTTGCCGTTACGGTAAAAATATCCGCAAGATACATATGCAGCGGATCATCGGTGAGCTCCCCTATTTTAAACGGCGGGATAGGTGATGTTGGCGTTATGATACAATCGACATTATTGAATGCATTAAGAAAATCCTGCTGAATCAATCTTCGTACCTGCAGCGATTTCAGATAATAGGCATCGTAGTAACCGGCACTTAACACAAATGTTCCAAGCAGTATTCTACGCTTGACTTCCTCACCGAACGCTTCCGAACGTGATCTGAAATACATATCGTGAAGATTTGCCACATTGTCAGCCCTGTATCCATAATGGGCACCATCATAACGGGCAAGATTACTTGACGCCTCGGCAGTAGCGCAAAGGTAGTATGTTGACACAGCATAATCGGTATGCGGAAGACTTATTTCAACAATCTGCGCACCTTTTTTTACCAGAAGATCAATACCGGATTGTACCAGATGACGAATTTCGGCATTGAGCCCTTCAAGAAAATACTCCTTCGGAACACCAATCCGCAGTCCCCTGACATCTTTACCTATTGACGCAGTATAATCGGGAATCGCACGCGCGGATGATGTCGAATCGTGAGGATCCTCACCGGAGATAACCTGCAGCAGTGATGCCGCACCGTGAATATCACGTGCGAATGTTCCCACCTGATCAAGCGATGACGCATACGCGATAACACCATAACGGGAAACACGTCCGTAAGTGGGTTTTACACCCACGAGGTTACAGAATGATGCCGGTTGACGAATCGAACCACCGGTATCGGTACCCAGAGAGAATGGACACTCCCCTGCTGCTACCGCAGCCGCAGAACCACCTGATGATCCACCGGGTGTCCGTGACAAATCCCAGGGATTATAGGTCTTTTTGTAGCCGCTGTTTTCACAGGATGATCCCATTGCGAATTCATCAAGATTCAGTTTACTGATCAACACAGCACCAGCACGTTCGAGTTTATCAATTACTGTAGCGTTATAAGGCGGAATATATCCTTCCAGAATTCTTGACCCTGCGGTAGTCTGTGTTCCTTTGGTACTGATCACATCCTTGATACCTACTGGTATGCCAAGCACCGGCGTTTTCTCACCACTTTTAATCCGCGCATCGGCAGCATCAGCAGCTTGGAGTGCTTTATCGTACATCGGTGTAAGTATCGCACCGATTTTGGTATCAACTTTCTCGCTGTGGTCAATAAATGCCTGTGTCAATTCCCTGCTTGATACCTGCTTTGATACAAGCGCGTCCTGAAGTACCTTGACAGGCTGAATAACAATATTTTCTTTTGTCAACTGCATACTCATAGTATTAAATCACTTTCGGAATAACAAAGTAATCAAGTTTAGACATCGGTGCATTCGCAAGAACATCACCGGTTGCCAAACTGTCAGCGGGAGTATCCGCCCGGAGCGGTTTGTCAACGTCAAAAGGATTGCTTAAGGGAACAACATCCTTTGTGTCAAGTTCATTGAGTTTTTCAACATAACTGACAATATCACTCAATTGACCGGCGATCTTTTCCCCTTCTTTTTCATCAAAAGAGAGGCGTGCGAGATTCGCGATTTTTTTAATCATTTCAGGAGAGATCTGACTCATGTATATATCCTGTTCAAGTTGATTATTCCCAAAAATATCAGGTAACACGATGGTAAAATACCTTATACGGCAGTAATCCGCAATTGAAAAGAAGGCTGTGAAGGAGACGATACTAACATCCCGTTAGCGGGTACTACAATACTTCTTTATAAACAGCCATGGTGGCAGCGGCAATATTTTTCAGTTTAAACTGTTCGGCATGTACGAGTCCGGCATTGACCATATACTCGCAATAACTGCCATTATCCAGCAAATACCGGATAGCATCACCAATCTGTTCGGGGTTTTGAGGATCGATATAAACAGTATACGGTCCTCCGGCTTCTTCAAAACAACCACCCTTCGTTGTAATCACTGGCGTATTCGACACCATTGCCTCAAGAATTGGCATTCCGAACCCTTCATAGATTGATGGATATACAAAGAGCCGAGCCTGCTGATACAGCGCCGGAAGGTCCTCAAATGGAACATTGGTAAGAATATGTATGTCCCTGATCCTGTTTTCACTGATATACGCCCGCACCTCATCGAGATATGGCGTACTGCGGCCAACAATCACCAGTGGATAGCGTATCTGACGGATACGCATTGCTTTTATAACAGAGAGAATATTTTTCCGTTTTTCTATAGTACCAACATTAAGAATAAACTCGGCAGGAAGCTTATACTTTTGCAGTATCTGTTGCCTCGCGGTCAAAGTCACAGGATTCCAGTACACAGACGCGCAAGCAAGGTAGACAACCCGTATCTGGTCTTCATTGACATTGCAGGTAAGCACAAGATCGTCTTTGGTCTGTTTACTTATTGTAATTATCCGTGATGCATTCGCAATGGCATTACTGAGTTTCTTTTTGTAAACATTACGATCAATCGGTTTGTACAGTTCAGGATAATGAATGAAGATAATATCACAAATTGACGCAATCGCGGGAATGCCTGTTTTCTCTATGCCAAACGGAATCTCATTACTGAGTCCATGAAAAATGTCAATCTTGTCCTGTTTTACTTCCGATGGAATTCCATGGGTTCGCCAGAGCGACTGAAATTTCTTATAGAAGATATTTTTTGGCCCTTTGATCAGTACATTCTTTGCTGCGGTCTGATATTTGGCCCGGTGAGGTTTTGGTGTATAGAGGATGTAGGAGTTATGAGGAAAGTACGTCGATAATCCGGCAATTGTTGACCGGCTGTAATTGCCAAGCCCGGTATTATTGAAAAACGCCCGTTTTGCATCAAATCCGATTTTCATTCCTTGAATATACGCGATAGGCACTAATTTGGCAAGGAATAGGATTAATATCAATAAAAAAAACGGGTGATACACACGCTATGTATCACCCGTTCTATAATTTTTTAAACTATGTAATCAGTCAAGATAGAGTTCATCGACATTACTCTTGATCTTTGCCTTATTTCTATAACTTGCAAACCATCCGTAATACAGACGCTGAATAGTTCTCATTTTCAGATCATCTTTAACAGTTTTAACAGCATCAGAATTCCAATCAATTTCAGGAGCCTTGCTTACGAATAATGGCTTTACAACATAGTAAGTCCCGTCATATTCGATTACATTTGAGATTTTATTTAACGGCGTTACAAACGCGATAGCAGATACCTTTGTATCGTTTCCAATACCCGGAACATATCCGTTAACAGAAATGGTATCTGTTATACCTGAAAACACCTTTGGATCAGAATCTTTAATTGACACCAGTGATGACGCATCGGTTAACTTCTGCTTAACACCATCCATATATTCCTTTGCCATCTGTTTGCGCACAGAATCCATAATTGTTGTCCTGATTCTTTCCTTAACAGATTCAAATGGAGCAATACCTTTTTTTGTAATTTCTTTAAGTGCAACAACATAATATGCATCATTATTTTCAAGACGTTCCGCAGTATATTTCTTGTCACTGCTGCCAAATGCAAGCTGCCCTGCACCTGATAAGTACCCTATCTTTGGAATCAACGCTCCTTTTGCATAAAAACCGGTAGAATCGAACTCAACACCAGGGAAGTTTTTAATCGCCAGAGGAAGTTTATTCTTCTCATCAACAAGTGCTATGAGACTATCTGCCCTGTCAGAGAGTATTTCGAAGGTTTCCGCTGATGGTGTAAGTTTCTTCAGAATATGACGTGCCCGTACTTTGGCAGTGGAATCCTTACCCGTTTTTCCCTCAACGTAAAGTATATGATACCCGTACTGTGTTCTGATCGGATTAGAGATTTTTCCACTGTCAGTACCAAACGCTGCAATTTCAAACGCAGGAACCATCTGACCACGGCCGAAAAATCCAAGATCTCCACCATTCTGAGCACTTCCTTCATCATCAGATTCCAACTTTGCCTCATTCGCAAAAGTTTCGCCGGGATTTGATGACTGTTCAACACGTGTTCTGATTTCATTCAACTGATTTACCAGTTCTCTTTCATCTGCAGGTGTAGCAACCTTCGGGAATTTTGCAAAGTAAAGATTTGCCTGAGCTTCTGACTTGAACGAATCAGGATTGGCCTTATAATACTTTAACAATTCTGCGTCGCTTGTCTTATTAGTGTCAACATCAAGGGCATATAGATTTACTCTTGCATACTCGTACTGAACTTTGCTGTTTGTCATGGCAGCTTCATATGCTATTTCTGCTTTTGATGGAATAGCGCCGGCATTGAGTATTTTTTCGAGTTTTTGTGCAGGAACAACACTCTCACGAGCATAGCTCTCCACATTTGTCAACCACGGATACTGATCGTAATTTGCCGGATCGTTAAGAAACTTAACATATTTACTGGTATCAAATACACCATTTGTTTGAAAAATTGATGCCGTATCAACACCGGGAATCGGATTTCTCTTTATGTATTCAAATACTTCATCTGCAGTGGCACTTATTTTCATTTTTTTAAGAATATCCTGAGTGAGAACTGACTGAACCTGCTGTTCCCATACCTGACGAGGCACCATTTGATATTGCGCCTGTGGAACATCCGCACCACCACGCTGCTCCTGAAGTCTCTGACGTTCAACGTTAACAGCCTGATCAAATCTGTTCAGTGGAATCTCTTTACCGTTTATCGTACCAGCCGATGAGTACTTGTTTTTGGGCCCTCCGGCATTCATACCCCAGTTAAAAAATATGGTTCCTATCACAAAGGTGACAAGAATGATAATCATTATTGTGGGAGCCATTTCCCGCATTTTCTTGATCATAAGATCTCCTATGATTGTGCGTATACAATGAAATTAGTTTTCGTACTTATCAGCGGGTAACTGAGTCTTTACCTGAGGAACTACTGAACGAATAACCACGTAGCCTGAGATTCAAAAATCAAACCCTGATATCACCCTACTACTGCAATCCGATTAAATGCTACTTTGCCTGCTTTTCTTTTTTGCCATTTTTATCGGTTTTTACGGCTTTTTCTATTTTTTCAACTTTGTCAATTTTTTCTGTTTTTTCAGTATTTTCCGTTTTTTCAACTTTTTTAGGCAACAATAATGAACTATACACATCCTTATTTGAAATCAACGATACAGCAGCCTTCAACTGCGTATCATCCGCGAGTTTTGAGCGATAGTATATTTCATGATCCTGACCATACTCACGATACAATATCGCATCACGCAGAATTTTCCTTATCTCTTTATCATTACTTGCGACTGCACGCTTGCTCTCTTCAGCAAGCACAGAATCAACCCGCTGGACCATTGTTTTCATTTCAGCAAGCTCAATATCTTCGAACTTCGGCAGTTCAGGATAAAGAACGACCTTTTTCCCAAGAGAATCAACCGTATCTTTCAACCCTGCACTTTTCTTGAACTCCTCAAACCGCATCTGTGCAAGACTCTGGAATGTAAACTTTGTTGAATCAAGAAATTTGAGAAAGCCTTTGATTGTCGCATCATCAGGCATATAGTCCTTATCGATTTTAACGTTACGTTTTTTAAGCTGTGGATAGATATTGTTAGCAAACTGGAAGAATATATCCTTCACAAGCAACGCACGAACCGGCAATGCGGGAATATCGATTTTTACAATAGTATCCGGAATTATACCGCCGCTACCATACACGAGACGCCCGGTTCTCTTGGTTTTGTATACTGTTGTATCAATCTTTGATTTGCGTGTTTTAGAACTGTCCGCTTTAGCAATATCATCTGCTGAACCATCTGTCTCATCTTCGTCATCACCATTACCACGAACAGAATTCTCGGGTCTGTTTATGCAGCGGCCTGAAGGCGTGTAGTAAAAAGCTGTTGTCAATTTGATTGTATGGGTTGGATCAAGCGGTAACAGAGTCTGAACCGATCCCTTACCAAATGTTGTATCACCAACCACGATTCCACGATCCCAGTCCTGAATTGCACCACTTACAATTTCTGATGCACTCGCACTTGCATAGTTTACGAGCACGGCAAGAGGCATTTCGGGTGGAACAATCGGCTGCGATGATGAATATGATTCTTTATTCTGTCCGCTGACCCGCCCTTTGGTGGAAACAATCAGCGACTTCTTTGGAAGGAACTTCTCAGACACTTCAATAGCCTGAGGCAGCAAACCACCGGGATTATGACGCAGATCAAAGACCAACCCTTTAATGCCTTTTTTGATTAAATCCCTGATTGCCTTCTCGACTTCCGCACCGGCATCTTCTGAGAATGTTGTCAGCTGAACATAACCGATACTATCTGATATCACACCGGAAAACGGTACCGGTTTAATATGTATAATTTCACGGGTAATAGTGTAATCAACATCTTTCATCTCACCGCTGCGACGAATGGTAATCGTTACTTTTGTACCCGGCTCACCACGTAATTTGCCAACTGCATTATCAATAGTGATACCGGCAGTCGATTTTCCATCAATTTTAAGTATTTGGTCACCGGACTGAATTCCAGCACGTGATGCCGGTGTTCCTGCAATCGGGGTCATTACTGTTAACACTTTATCACGAATAGAAATCTGAATACCAAGCCCACCGAATTTCCCCTCGGTGTGAATCTTCAGTTCCTGATAATCCTTCTCTTCAAAGTAGGTCGTATGTGGATCAAGGATATGTGTCATCCCTTTGATAGCATTATCAATAAGATCTTTTGACGAGACCTCCTCAACGTAATTCTGATGAATCTTTGATGCAACATTGTCAAGACGAACAATGTCTTTGTAGAAGCTGTCACTGTCAGCCCTGGTGGCATCAATCAAAAGCCCCATCACAACAACAACAAGTATTACTACACCAACAAGAGGAATTTTCCCGAAAGAACTCTTTTTGTCTTTTTGAATTTCCATTCACTCACCTGGTTATTTATTATTTACTACAACAATAAGCACTGTTTGAAAGCATTCTCCCTGCACAAAAGAATACTTGCTCTATAGATTACAGAAAACCTAAAAATATATCACGTATCAACAGGTTTTCCTGTTTTTTCTTTATTTTATGTGTTTTTGTATCAAATTTATTACTTCTGCAGAGATCTGCTCAATACTTTGCTCTGCATTTATCAGTTTGATCCGTTCTGGCGAGCTTTTTGCCAGATTCAGAAAACCATCCCGTATCTTTTGAAAAAACTCTGCACTGTTTTGTTCAAGACGATCCTTTGCCTTGTTTATTTTTGCCATCCTGCCTGCCGACATTTCAACACTTAAATCAAAAATAAAGGTCAGATCAGGATTCAAGCCTCCCGTTGCATAGGCATTAACTGCCTTAAGGACATCCAGCGGAATTCCCCGCCCATACCCCTGATATCCGAATGTTGCCTCCTGAAAACGATCGCAAAGGACAATTTTCCCGCTCTCTACCGCAGGAATAATTTTTTCACGAACATGCTGCGCCCGTGCTGCACAATAGAGCAGGATTTCGCATTCGTTTACCATCTCGCTGTTGAGAGGCGACAGGAGAATCTCACGTATCTTTTCTGATATTGATGTCCCCCCCGGTTCACGGGTAACAACGACATCATACCCTTTTTCTGCCAATATCTTCGAGGTCAAAGCGAGCTGTGTACTCTTCCCACACCCGTCAATGCCTTCGAATGTAATAAATTTCCCCTGCATTTGATCTACGCTCCATGACATTTCTTGAATTTCTTACCACTACCACATGGACAGGGATCATTGCGCCCGACTTCAAATGCATTACGAACAACAGGTTGCCTTGGTGGCTGTGGCCCACCGCGACTGGTCATCTGCTGCTGAGGTGCACTGTTATATGACTGCTGCTGTACTGGTGCCGCCTGCTGAGCCGGAGCTGCAGATTGCTGAGAGGATTGTCCGCCAGCCTGCGTAAAAACACTAAAATTACCATGAAGCGTCTGTGATGGTTGCGGTGCCGGAGCAGAGCGCTGTTCAACACGCTCAAGTCTGAAGATATAGCTTGTAACTTCTTTTGAGATCATCGTACGCAACTCTTCAAACATGAGCAACCCTTCACGCTGATACTCATAAAGCGGGTTTTTCTGACCGAACGAACGATACTGCACACCACTCTTCAGATGATCCATCTCGTAAAGGTGATCTTTCCAAAGGTTGTCAATAACCATCAAAAATACGTGACGTTCAAACTGACGCATCAGTTGTGATGTAAATCTACGTTCTTTGTCGTTATACTTTTCTTTGACAAGTTTCCACACATCATCAAAAAGCTGTTGCTGCGTCTTTGTTGCCAATTCATCATCACTGATTTTATATGAGACTCCGAACATTGTCTGAATATCGCCATACAATTCCTGAAGTGCCCAGTTTTCAGCATACTTGCCGTTGCTGGTATGCAGCACTATCATATCATCAAGCGTTGATGCCGCCTGGTCAAGAATTTCCTCTTTCAGATCCTCGCCCCTGAGAATTCTCTGACGTAAACCATAGATCTCTTTACGCTGAAGATTCATAACATCATCGTAATCCTTGAGATGTTTACGTATTTCAAAGTTTCTTCCCTCAACACGCTTCTGAGCGTTCCCGATAGCGCCACTGACAAAGGGATGTGAAATAACCTCGCCATCCTCTGCACCCAGTCTGTCCATAATATTTGCAATACGCTCAGATCCGAAAATTCTCATCAGGTCATCATCAAGCGAGAGATAAAACTTTGATGATCCCGGGTCACCCTGACGTCCGGCACGACCTCTGAGCTGATTGTCAATGCGGCGTGACTCATGTCGTTCTGTTCCCAGAATATGCAGACCACCAAGTTCCTTTACTTTTACATGTTCCTCTTTTGTCTGCTCATAGAACTTTGCAAATTTAACGCGTTTTTCCTCCAGAGTCATCGTTTCAGGATCGATACCCTGTTTGATAAGCTCATTATTGGCCATAATCTCGAAGTTACCGCCAAGCACGATATCTGTTCCGCGTCCGGCCATATTGGTCGCAATCGTAACGGCACCGAGTTTACCGGCCTGGGCAACAATTGTCGCTTCCTTTGCATGCTGCTTCGCGTTCAGAACTTCGTGTTCAACGCCCGCACGCTGCAACAGCTTACTTAACAATTCAGATTTTTCAATTGATGTCGTTCCGACAAGCACCGGTCGTCCGATTTCCTTCATCGCCTTGATATCCTTTACAACCGCATTATATTTTTCTCTATGCGTCTTGTAAATTTCATCATTAAAGTCATTACGCTTGAGACCCCGGTTAGTAGGAATTGTTACCACATCAAGCTTATAGATTTCATGGAATTCAGCAGCTTCAGTAACTGCAGTACCGGTCATACCTGCAACTTTTGCGTACATCTTGAAAAAATTCTGGAACGTAATTGTTGCAAGCGTCTGGCTTTCACCAGCGATCTTTACACCTTCCTTCGCCTCAAGAGCCTGATGCAGCCCTTCGCTGTAACGGCGTCCGTGAAGAATACGACCGGTGAATTCATCGACGATAAGAATCTGACCATCCTGTACCACATAGTCAACATCAATTTCAAACAGCGAATACGCCCTTAAAAGCTGACTGACAGAATGAATGCGTTCGGAACGCTCTGCATATTCCCGATGAACCTGCTCTTTACGCAATGCTTTATCTTCAATGGAGAGTGATTCGTCCTTGTCAATTCTTCCGATTTCTTCAGCAAGATCCGGAACAACAAAGAAGTCCTGATTTGAACCACCGACAAGATTACGACCTTTGTCAGTAAGCTCTGCACTGTGACCGGATTCATCAATAGTGTAGTACAATTCTTCGTCAAGTTCGTGAGTTTTTTTGTCACGATGATAATCAGTTTCTACTGTTTTGACAAGTTTCGCAATCCCCTGCTCTTTAAGCATTTTAATAAGCTTTTTATTTTTCGGAGATCCGCGTTTTGCAATCAGGAGACGCTTTCCAGCCTCGTAGTCCTTGCCCTCCTGCTTTAGCAGCTCTTCCGCCTCAGCAATAATATCCTGAACAAGGGTCATTTGTGCATTTACGACTTTTGAAACCTGTGGTTTCAATTCCTCATATTCCTTATTGGAACGTGCAACCTGACCGGAAATAATAAGCGGCGTTCTCGCCTCATCAACAAGAATATTATCCACTTCGTCAATAATAGCGAAATTCAGTTCACGCTGAACACATTGCTCCGGAGATGTCGCCATGTTGTCACGAAGGTAGTCGAACCCATACTCGTTATTAGTTCCATAGGTAATATCACAGCGATACGCTTCAGCACGTTCCGGACCGTGGGGTTCCGTTGTGTCAAGACACCCGACCGTAAGTCCGAGGAATCTGAAGATTCTCCCCATCCACTCACTATCGCGTTTTGCTAGATAATCGTTGACCGTAATGACATGTACTCCCTTACCGCTAAGTGCATTAAGGTAGGCAGCCATCGCAGCAACCTGCGTCTTACCCTCACCGGTTTTCATCTCGGAGATTTTTCCCTGATGCAGTGTAATCGCACCCATCACCTGAACATCAAAGTGCGCCATAAACGGTATCTCACCAAATACCGGGTCGGTAACCATTTTTCTCTCACCAAGTACTCTGTGCGTAGCTTCCCGAACAACTGCAAACGCCTCCGGCAGGAGGTCATCAAGCGTCTCGCCAGCAGCAAGGCGTTCTCTGAATTCACCGGTTTTTGCTTTCAACTCGTCATCAGATAGTTTGCTAATTGTCTCTTTGAGACCATTGACTCTCGCAAGTATTGGACGAAGTTTTTTAACATCCCTGTCCTGTTTTGATCCAAAAAGAAAACCAAGAATCTTTAGTAGTGTCATTGTTCAGAAACCTTTTTTATGTGAAATTCCCTGATTCGCACTTTTATCAGAGTCTTTCGTTCAAAGATACCATTCATTTCAGTTTTAAAATCTTCTGCAAGCTGTTCCTTCTTCAGCGATGCTAACGGTTTATCCTGCAGAACTTTAAGCGCAACCACCCTGAGCGCATCACGGTTGATACGCAGATCACTCCCGGCAATTGAATCAGTGTAAAATAGCTCAAGCGCCAGTGAAATAATAAGATCTTTTCGATCTATTACACGACTTTGTACATTTGTGAGTAAAAAAACTTGTTCTTTTAGAGGATTTTTTGTCTGGTCTGGGGATTTTTTATCACTGGAAGCAACAGATGCAGTATTGAGAGCATCAAACTGCTTTGGAATGCGTTCATCAGGTGTTTGTTCTCCTGAAACCAATTTCGAATCAACCGGTGAAAGCATTGACGCTTTATTATTTGCCTGTTCTTTATGATTGTCATTCGATTCAATCAGATTATCATCTACTTGTGAATGTGAAGTTATTTTTTTTTGAGGCTGATTCTTTTGAATTTTAGCAGATGTATCTTTTTGATTTTCAGTAGATTGACCATCTGATCCAGTATCGTCTGACTCAGTCCCTTCCATCGTGACTGTTAATTCAGACTCATCGAAAGAAAACAATGTACTATCAGGCGTATTTGCATTTTCTGACTTCCCGGAAATCAGATCATTGTTATTTAAAATGATAATAGCCGCAACTGCTGCAACTGCTATTACACTGATAGTAATAACTTTCGTGTGATGCGTGCGGGATTTTTGTACGTTTTCCCATGATGTCTGATTCATGCAGTAACCTTAACATATATCATTAAGAAACACCTGTCCGCTACACTTTAAAGCATGTATACCGATGATCTACAATGTGTAAATTACAATTTGGATTTACTGTCATCAAGCGCACAAGTTAAAGGAATTCCCTTTGAGAATTTATCAACAATATCCGGAAGCATAGCCTGAACATCCGGCTCTCCCCTTAAAAACTGTAATCCAACCCTGTATTTTTGTCCATACTCATTTGAATAAATGACTCTGACCCGAACACATTTTTCGTTGATATATAAATTCAGTTCACTATCTTTTTTACGGGGTGCAGACAGAAGCAGCGCCAGTCCTGATGTACTCATATCGATTACAGTACCCGGCTCACCACTACTGAGATTCTCTATTCTCTCACCATCACGCTCTTTCATGTTTCCTCCGTGAAAAGATACCGGTGATCAATTTGTGCCACCTCTGAAGGCAAATTTATTGTTTATATTCGTTCCCTTCGGGCGATTATTTTCCAATCGTTTTTCCAATTGTATTCTATCGTTTTCAATCGGCGTTTTCAATTGCGTTTTTTAATACGTGCGGGTGAATAATGATTCGCCCCTACGATTGGCCTTCGAATACGAATGGATACACAACCTCGACTGGTGTACCACCGGAAACTTCCGGGAACTGCCAACGTTTGATATACCGTAGAATTGTTTCGTCAAATTCAGGATTGTTCATAGTCGTCTTGACAACGGATACATTTGAAACAGCACCTGATGGCAATATGGTAAACTTAACGGTAAGGCGTCCACTCAATGCCGGATCACGTTTCAACCAGTCTTCAAAAACCCGTTTCAGACGCTGGGCCTCACGCTGTACAACCCGCCCAATCGCAGCCTGACTTCTGTCTGCATGCGTTGATGATTCTCCAGTAATTTCAGGAGGTGCCGAAGTAATATTTACGTTTGCAGCACTTGCCACCTGTGCAACTTCTGCTTTACCAACGCTTTGTTTCTCTATGCCGACATCTGTTGTACGTGAACCTTTCCGTTCTGTACCCCCTGCAGCAGCGGCATCAGCCTTTCGGGTTGCAAATGATCCCTTTGTAACATTCAGGTTTGAAAGATCCCCCAGCCCGTCATCAGTCGCTGTACCAAGAAGGTCTGCTGCAGATGCCACTGCACTTCCCCCACCTCCGCCACTTCCACCGGTTGCTGTAATCGCAGCAAAAATGCCTGATGATTGAATCTGCTTTGAAACCTGTTCACGCACCTGACGACGAGTTTCGCTTGCAGCCTCTTTCCTCTGTTCTTTTTCAGCAAAAGATTCCTTCTCCCGGTCGACTTTTACCTCTTCCTTCTGCTCCTCATCCTTCACTTCATCCTTAGTTTCAATAGCTGGACCAGTTGTACTCTTCTCCTCTTTTTTAACCTCTTCTTTTGGCTTTGGCTGATTCATGACCAGTTGAGCATAACGTTCCTGAATTTTGAGTATCTGTTTCTCATCCTGGGTTGTATCTACTTTCACAAATGTAGACAACAGACCAATCGTTGTGTAAAAAAGAAATACAAGAACTCCAAAAATTACGAAAAATTTGCGTTCGAACCTGCTGAAAGGCCCGCGCTTATACTCTTTTGGAAATGCAGGAATTCTTTTTCCATCCTGCTTCATGTAGAATATTCCCGAGTGGTTACTGTTCGCCATTTATTCCTTCCTGTACACTACCAGATTCATAGTGGGATATCCGGCCTGACCACAGGTATACATCACGCGGGTCAAAATATTATATGGAATTTCGACATCACCCTGAATTGAGATCTTTCCCGAGAACTCAGTTTTAAACATCTCTGCTGATTTTCTTGCCTCTTTATTATGCTGATCAAGCACTTTGAAAAGGGGCTCTATTAAAAATTCCTTCTGATCCATAACCTTTTTATAAGCATCAGGACCAATAACAATCTCATTTTCGACCATGATGGTATTACTTGACACCATAATACTAAGCGCTTCTTTTGCAATTGTTTCAATTGTTGATGTCGGTAATACAAGCCCTGTTGCCGGGGTTACAAGCTGCCCCTGTGATGAGTAATTTTTTATCAGGAATACCACCATCAGGGTGAACATATCGATCATGGAGGTGATATTCAGTTTTACAACACCATCACCGCGATTTCTTCTTCTGCCTCTTCCCAGGTGACGACCGCTCATTGTACTATACCTCCCGCGATCGACACATTCGGAAACATCGTCGCATTACCATGAGGCGTCTTTGTTCCACGGGCTGCATCCATTACATCAATAACTGTTTTGTATTTAATCTTCTCCTCTGCCACAATTTTTATACTCTCATGATCAGGAAAGATTGCATTTCCAGTTAAATCCTTCTTTGTATAGGCAATATACAACTGATACAGATCCGCACTCTGAGGTACGGCATCACCAAAGTTCGCTTTCATTAATTCATACAGCGCTTTACGTTTAATTTCCGCAAGCTTTGCATTAAGGGTGATATAATCATATTCGCCATTGACAAGGGGAATATCCGGCTGATCCGGAGCACTTTTCACCGTATCGGCCTTGAAATAACTGAACAGATTAAAACCTTTGGATGTTATGACAATTCCAACATCAAGCTTCTGATTTTGAAGCTCACTACTACCGCCACCCCCACCACCGCCGCCACCCTGGGATGATTCAGGAAGTTTAAGTTCTATAGCACCTATCCGTACAAATTCCGATGATGTCAAAAGCAGCGGAATCAGCATAACCATAAGGTTAAGCATCGGTGTAACATCTGCATCTGCAACTTCCTCATCCTGATGACGACTTTTAATCACACTCATTCTGGTATGCACTGAAGACGGAGGGTTGAGCAGTTTTACAACAGCAACAGCATATCTGTCAATTTCACTTAATGAGCTTTCAACTTTCGAACGCAGCCATGCGTAAATACCCACACAGGTAATAGATAAACTAAGACCAACAAGTGTGGAGTTCATCGCCGCTGAAATACCTGCCGCGAGTAGTGCTGTTTTTTCTGATGCCGCAATATCAGGACGTCCAACAGCAGCAAATGACATGATAAGTCCGAAAACCGTACCAAGAAGCCCAAGGAGCGTTGCAGCATTACTGATCATAACAAGATAATTGAGTCGTTTCTCAATCTGTGATGACATATGGAGAGATTCCTCGGCCATGGCGTCGATGACAAGTTCCGGAATAGTTGATGCCTTCCGGATTCCTGCACCAAGGATTCGGGGCAGAGCACGTTTGCCGGCAGCTGAACACAGCTGAAACGCCTCATCATAGGTTTTATTCTCAATCAGATTTTTGAGCTTTGCATATAAGCCCGCTGCATCATAGTCTGTGTGTCTGCTGATTGCAATATATCGTTCAATAGAAATTGCAGCAGCAACAACAGCCATACCTGCAAGAAGCCACATGAAAGCAAAAGCCTCATGAGATGGCAGGAAACATCTGCCTACTTCATTGAGTATTTCCATATCAGATGTTAATTTCCTTTATCATCTTATTATCAGTAAATATCTTGATATTATTATGAGTAATATGAAGTCCAACGCCCTCTTTGAGCTGAGCCGCTGAAATGTGATACTTATGAGTTTTAAACGATCTTTCAACCAGCGTGTTCATGACGCGCAATGAATACTCATCAAGCTCATCAACAATTTTTTGTGTTTTAGCCCTGAGAAAAGAGTATACCATAATAGCTGTGATAGCAACAGAAAGACCAAGAAATGTTGAATTCATAGCAGTTGCAATACCACTCGCAAGCAGTTCTGATTTCTGTGCGGCATCAATACCCGGTTTACCAACAGCAGCAAACGACATGATAAGACCATACACAGTACCAAGAAGTCCAAGCAGTGTTGATACATTTCCTATCACTGCAAGATACCCGGTTCGCTGCTCAAGACGCGGAATCATTTTAAGCATTGCTTCATCGATGGTATTTTTAATTCTTTCTGCACCAGCCCCGGCATCTTCCAGACCAGCTTTTAATACACCTGCAATTGCCATATTTTTTGCTTTTTTACAAAGTACAATTGCTGATGGAATATCTTCCTTTTCTATAAAGCTCAGGATATTTTTTACAAACAGCTCTGTGCTTGTTCCCTGCCTGACTGTCAGATAAATGAAACGTTCAATTACTATCGCCAGTGCAAACACACCGGTAGTCATAATTGCCCACATAAATAAAAACGCATCAGCCTTAAGACTAAACGCATGAATCAATTTGGTTACAAATTCCATCGGATTCCTCCCATTATCTCTATAAAAACGATTTACTTTCTAACGATAAAATACATTGTTTACATAACTACTAAGCTACGTGATTTGTTATCTCTCTCTCTCACTCCGCACCTCATAAAGATTGTCAGGAATCGTTCCGGATCAAGGTTCGTACCCCTTGACACGGGTTCCATCAAACTGAAATGGCATTTTATATGGGGAGTTTTCGATAATCTGATCGTTTACTGAATTAAGAAGATTGTCATTTTTCCCGTAGCTCTGCATAACCATTGGTTTGAACTCAGGACGTTGCTCTGCTTTAATGAGAACAAGCTGTGGCCTGCGGATTTTACCCTCAATGCGCTGCTCCTCAAAAACCATCTTCTTGACATTTTCAGGTGCAGCCACTGAGGAACCAGCAAGAATAATCAGAAAGAGGTACATTTTTAGAATTAACGAAAGTTTCATCTAAGTTCCTGATAGTTCATATGGTGTTAGTTTCTAAGAGTATACTATCCCGAAACATAGCTTAGCAATAGTATAAATGTAAAAAACTAATAATTTTGTTGAACACATTTTATATTTAGATGGATTGGAGACTTAAAAACGGCATGCAGCATGAACTGCCGTTGTATTGCGACGGATCCGGGTGTTTTATAACCAGATTGTCGCTCTTCATCTATATACTGGTCATAATTCACATGCTATAAAAATCCAGGTGCAGGAGAAAGTTGAGTTTATTTTTGGAAAAAATGTTAACAAGAGCAAAAGAAATACTGTTAGCGGAAGCACAGGCAATTAAGAACATACCGCTTGACAGCAGTTTTGAAGAAGCAATAAAGCTTCTTGAGCACTGTACGGGAAAGATTATTACCACGGGGATGGGTAAAGCCGGAAATATCGCCCGCAAGGTTGCAGGTACACTATGTTCCACAGGTTCACCATCAACATTTCTTCATCCCGGTGAGGCAGCACATGGTGATTTAGGTATCTTATCCAGGGGTGATGTCATTCTTGCATTTTCGACAAGCGGCAAGACGCGTGAAGTAATTGAAATGCTTCAGCTGGCAAGTCACCTGGGTATTGATAAAATAATCAGCATTACGTCACATCCTGATGCTACGATACGATCATTATCAAATGTTGTAATAAATATGGGAGAAATAAAGGAGCCCTGCTATCTTGAACTCACTCCCACGGCATCAACGACAGTGCAACTTGCTATCGGTGATACCCTAGCACTCATTTTAATGGAACGGAAAAAATTTACAAAAGAGCAATATGGCCTGCGCCATCACGGCGGCTATCTCGGTCAGAAAGCACGCTCTGTGATTCCGGAGAATGCTGCGGATCTGCCCCTTCCATTGGAATAATAACCATATTTTCATCCTGTTACTGAAAGGTGTTACTCTATATATGAATACTCAATGCGATTTTCTTGTTATCGGAAGCGGTATCGCCGGATTATGTTTTGCCATACAGGCGGCAAAATCAGGCAGTGTAATTCTCATAACAAAGAAAAACGATACTGAAAGCAATACCAACTATGCACAGGGAGGTATTGCATGCGTACTCGAAAAGGGTGACTCATTTCAGAGCCACATTCAGGACACATTGACAACAGGTAAGGGATTGTCAAATGAAGAATCTGTGCGGATTCTTGTCGAGGAAGGACCTGACCGCATTAAAGACCTGATCGACTGGGGTGTCAACTTTTCAAAATCAGATGCCACAAGCAATCCATATCATTTACATCTTGGCAAAGAGGGAGGTCATTCCGAAAACCGTATTGTTCATGCACACGATCTTACCGGTAAAGAAGTCGAAGAGACACTCCTGAAACGGGCGCACAGCATGAACAATATCACCATGCTTGAACATCACAGCGCCATCGATCTTATTACCGACTACCATTTTTCTCATAAATCACAACCGGACACCCGCTGCCATGGCGCATACGTACTAGACAATATAACAAAGGTCATTTTTTCTATTCAATCAAAAATCACCTGCCTTGCAACCGGGGGTGCCGGAAAAGTGTACCTTCATACAACAAACCCGGATATTGCTACCGGTGATGGTTTCGCGATCGCTTACAGGGCGGGAGCGATTATTTCGAATATGGAATTCATTCAATTCCACCCTACAACGCTGTTTCATGAAAAAGCTAACTCATTCCTCATCTCTGAAGCATTACGCGGGCATGGTGCGATTTTGCGTGATGTCAACGGTAAGGAGTTTATGGATAAATACCACCCTCTGAAATCACTTGCACCAAGAGATACTGTTGCACGGGCGATTGACAATGAAATGAAAATATCAGGTGAACCATGTGTTTTTCTCGATATCCGTCATGCAGACCCATCAGATACCCTTGAACATTTCCCCAACATATATGCAAACTGTAAAAAATTCGGCATTGACATTACAAAAGATCTGATTCCGGTGGTTCCCGCTGCGCATTATATTTGCGGCGGTATCAAAGTCGATACGGTCGGCCGCTCAAGCATTCAAAACCTCTATGCATGCGGTGAAGTATCCTGTACCGGTGTTCATGGTGCCAATCGTCTTGCATCAAACTCACTGCTGGAGGCACTTGTGTTTGCAAAACGGGCATCCGATCATTCATCCGAATGCATCAGGACAATTTCCACAATAGAACCTTCTGCTATTCCTGCCTGGGACGACACCGGAACTATTGACAATGAAGAATGGATTCTTCTTTCACATAATTTCAAGGAAATTCAGTCGGTGATGTGGGATTATGTGGGAATCGTTCGTTCAAACGTCCGTCTTGGACGAGCTGCGAGACGAATTCAACTACTTGAAAAAGAGATTGACAATTTTTACAAACGTACGAAGGTAACTGCAAAATTACTCGAACTCAGAAACCTTGTAACAACTGCAAAACTAATCGTTTCATCAGCTGCGCAACGTAAAGAGAGCAGGGGTTTGCACTATACCACCGATTACCCTGAACAAAATGACAGATACTGGAAAAAAGATACCATACTGTCTCGTTTAAAACGCACATGAATAGTATTACGGCAGGATTCGTAGCGCTACTGATAACCGTCCTGATTATTTCAGTGATCTATTTCTTACGCGCTCCTGTAAGTACAAACTATAAAGTACAACTTATCACCATACGTATTATGCTGATTGCTGCAATCGCACTCGCGTTTTTTGAACCGGAATTATCACTCAACAGATTGTCAACAGCTAAACGGTCTATTGCGTTGCTAATTGACAATTCAAAAAGTATGACCGGTTTTTCTCCCGAAAGCACCGTTGTTGCACCTGTAAACAAACTTCTGCAATCCGCGTCCGTCAGAAAAAAAATATCAGTTACGGCGTTTACATTCGGAGACACTTTGCAAACACACATGCAATTTGATAAAAATTCATTCTCTGCAACAAAGTCTGAACTACCAGATATTACCAAAGGCGAATTATTCAACGTTGATGACTTTATTATTATCTCCGATGCACAATGGAACAGCAGTACCGAACGAATCAATAAACTTGCGGAACGTCATGTTTATTATCTCCCTCTGAATCCCATTTCAAGAAAACCGCATACTGATATTAACTGTTCATTTAGTGACACAGGTACTTTTACCTTTAAAACTAGAGTTACCGGATACTTAACAAAACAGACGTTATGTACGCTTACGGTTTCTGATAATAACCATCCATTCAAATCGACCGCCATTACCTTCGATAGCGGATCAATTGATTCAACAATCATTTTACCGGTTACGACCGGGATTTCAGGAAAGCATCTTTTCAAAACAACGCTTTTCAACAGCGACTCATCGTTACTTGCTCAGGACTTTACTGTCGTAACCATTCATCCGAAACAGTTTACATATGCAATTCATTCACCGGGGCCTTCACTTGATTTGCGTTTTTTTACCCTGGCGCTTATGAAACACCCAGAATTCAGGAAGACATCACCCCGGCTTGCTGACTTGTCAATTTTTACCGGTCCACAGAGTGATCTGCAGTCTGTAATTGACAAAACACAACCAAATTCGGTATGCGCATTTATTGGTGTATCACAAGGTGGTGATTCAATGACAATTGTGCGTGATCATTTTAAAATTATTAAAAATCAATCGTTTATACCACCAGTACCATTCACAATTCCCCTTGCAGATCTCCCCCCCCCGTCAGCACTGCCAAACTACCAGCCGGAACTTGAAAATGCATCAACGATTCTTTCTGTATCAGGAAGTAGTACTACCGCTCCCTATCCCCTGCTTTCAACAGGAAATTTCATGTCCCGTCCCGCATTACGGGTCAGTTTTCGGGGATTATGGCGATGGGACTTCTGGCCAATGTCCAACTCGCGCGGTGAGGAAGAACCTTTTCTGTTTTCAGAATATCTTATTACGCTATGTAAAGAAATGATTATCACGAGTAAAGGATCAGGCATTTTTGCCTACCCCGATTTCGACCGTTCAGAAAACGATTCACTTGTTTTTGCGGTATCACTCCCGTCTGAATTGCCGTTGTCACAATTTGTATCATTAGAACTGAGGTTATTGTCGTCCTCCGGAAAACCGATTCAGACATCACTATCACATCTCACGACTACCGGCTCTTTACATTACATAAAAACGCCGTTTCCACGTGACAGTATAATCTGTTATGATGTCTCTCTGAAACATATAAACAAACGGTTCAATTATCAGGACTGCTTTTTTAATCAGTATGCAAACAGGGAACTGAGAGTTGATAATCAGAATACATCTCTGCTCAATCAGTATGCTCAGCCAGTACAATTATATTCCGATTCTGCGATTACGGCGTTTTTTGCCGCACTATCAGACACACCGAAACCGCCAATTAAACAGGTAATCCCCTTTCGACGTTCCTGGTGGCTCATTGCGCTGATACTGGTTCTATTTTCACTCGAATGGTATTTTCGAAAAAGAATTGAATAGTTCTGACTATGCTTCACACTGTTTTTGCCAGCAGATCACCCGGCCAGTTGTATCAGAATGTTGTTTTCATAAAAAGATATAGTTCTTTTCTATTTCGCATAGATATAATTAACTGAATACTGTTAGATTAAGCTGGTAATCAAATCAGGCAGGCTGCAAATGAGCGTAATGCATCATGGGAAACCGGATTTTCACAACACACCCTACCTAATACTATTAATCATCGTACTGTGCACATTAATTATTTCATGTTCATCGGGGAAGTTTTCATCCAAAGATAAAACCAGTGAACATCCGGACTCAACTGTTTCTGTAAAACTTCTCGCAATCAATGATTTTCATGGCCAGATTAGCTACAGTATCGAAACACCACTTGGAAAGGCTGGCGGTGCAGCGGTTCTTGATGCATATCTTCGGGATGCTGCATTAATGAATAACAATACTATTTTTATAAGTGCCGGAGATCTGACTGGTGCATCATCGCTTACATCAGCACTTCTCAAGGATGAGCCCGCAGTGCAGTTTTTTAACAGATTTGGTAATGAAAGCTGTGGATGTACACCAAATGCCCGATTTTCGAATTCCTGCAATCTGATTGCCATTCCCGGAAACCATGAATTTGATGCCGGTCTTGAGGAATATTTGCGACTGGTCAATGGTGGAAATCATAGGGATGGTCCATTTCTCGAAAAGGAATGGACCGGTTCAAGATTCCCTGTAATCGCATGCAATGTGAGAAGAAAATCTGATAACGAACTTGTCTTCTCTCCCTACATCATCAAGAGCATTAACGGAGTAAGAATCGCCTTTATTGGTGCGACGCTGGCATCAACACCACAAATTGTAAAGAACTCGACCATGTTACGATTGCGGTTTATTAATGAAGCAGACGCGATCAACAGTTTTATTCCGGAGATAAAAAGTAAGGGAATACATGCTATCGTTGCGATCATTCACAATGGTGGTTTACAAAATGCATATGACGGTCAGACAGATTCTGCCAGGAACGCACTTTCTGGTCCGATTTTATCAATTCTTGACAAATTGAATGATGATGTCGATGTCGCAATCACATCTCATTCGCATTCATTCACCAACACTTACTATCATAAAGGCAATTCGAAAACGATTCTGGTAACACAGGGGGGTAGAGCAGGGACAGCATTTGCCGACATCGATATTGTTATTCAAAAATCAACAGGTGAGATCATCAAAAAAACTGCTGCGATACTACCGGCACTTGAAAACAAGGGACCTGCAGTTGTACTCAATAAGCAAACCGTTGAATTTACAAAGTATGTTTCCGCGAAAGCATCATTAAAGACCAACAAAAAAATCGGTAATGCAGAACATGTCATTCTTAAAGCAACCAATGAGGCCGGTGAATCTGCACTCGGGAATCTATTTGCTGACGCGCAAAGGACAATAATGGGAAGTGATTTTTCGTTTGTTAATATCAACATGTTACGCGGCAATCTGAGTGCCGGTCCAATAACGTGGAGCAAGCTGTATTATATTCAGCCGAATAACAACAAACTTGTCAAAATGACATTAAGTGGTCAGCAGATTGTCGACCTTTTAAATCAACAGTGGCAGAACCGTACCAGACCGAGCTTTCTTCAGGTAAGCGGATTGACATATTCCTGGAATGAATCAACTGATAATTACTGTAACGTTATTGACGTGTTTAAAAATGGAGTATCAATTGACAGGAATGCGGATTACACGGTTACCGTACCATCATTTCTTGCTGATGGTGGCGAAAACTTCACGGTGTTTCTTAATGGTAAAAACAGAATTGAAGGACCAATGGATCTTGATGTACTCGAAGCATACATTCTTGGATATTCAAAACCATTGATCAATTATTTACAAAATCGTATTATAAAATTCTCTGTACCACAACTGTCGTAAAGTGATTTCATTGTAATCAATACATCATCTTTGCTTATGTTTTTATCTTTTCTTGTTTATTGCATCATTGTATAATAGGAATTGTTTACTTAGCAGATTAAAGGAGATTGATATAATGATTCTGAAGATTGAAAAACTTACAATTTATGTTGATTCACAGGATGATGCCCTGAAATTCTGGACGGAGAAAATGGGATTTCGTTGTTTAGTTGATCAACCGATGGGACCGGATGCCCGATGGATTGAGGTTTCACCAAATGATGATCCCGAACTTACAACACTTGTTTTATTCTCAAAAGCATTTATGATGGAACAAAGTCCTCAAAGTATTGCTCATCCATCAATAATGTTTTCATCAATTGAAATTGATAAGCTGTGGGAACAACTTAAAAACAATGGCGTTGAGCTCAATGAGATCAAGGAATACCCTCATGGAAAAATGTTTGATTTCCGTGACAACGAAGGTAATCCGTATATGATGCATGGATAGAGATTGCCCCACCATTACAGTCTTCTAGTGTTGTCGTTGCATGTTTCATGATTGAAACCGCAATAACAACACACATCTGTTTTCCAACGCATCCATTACCGCCGGATTTATTTTACTTTCAAATTTTACTTTTAAATCTTACTTTCGTTGAAAACCGTAACAATCCCGGTAATTTCGGGATACAGAGTATACAAATACATGAGAATTCTTCATACATCCGACTGGCATCTTGGACGAATCTTTAATAATATTCATTTAACTGATGATCAATCATATGTTCTGGATCAGATCAAACAAATAATAAGGGAATACCGTGTCGATGTCGTTGTTGTTGCCGGCGATATATATGACCGGGCGGTGCCACCACCTGAAGCTGTAACACTACTTGACAATACACTAAACGATTTTCTCATTGGTTGCAAAAAAAACGTGATTATCATAAGCGGTAATCATGACAGTCCTGACCGGCTCAGTTTTGGCTCCCGCCTTTTTGCGCATCACGGGCTGCATCTTTTCGGGAACTTTCAATATCCAGTTCCCCGGATCACGTTACACGATGTTCATGGTGATGTACATTTTTATGCAGTACCATTTTCGGAGCCATCAATCGTACGGGAACGAAGCGGCAAAGAAACTATTCGTGAACACAATGATGCGATGATGACAATTGCGGAATCCATTACAGAAACAACAATTGACAACATGAGAACCATTTTCTGCGGACATGCATTTGTCCAGGGTGGTATTATTCAGGAATCAGAAAGACCGATCTCCGTAGGCGGCTCCGGGTCGGTTGATGTCCATAACTTCAGCAAATTTAATTGTACACTGCTGGGGCATTTACATAAAGCGCAATGGTTCAATGCATTTCCGGTGCATTATTGCGGATCAATTCTTCCCTACTCATTTTCCGAAATTGATCATCAGAAATCAGTTACCATTATTGATCTTGATGCATCAGGGAAGCACTCATACGAATATGTACCACTTAAACCACGATTCGCATTCAGATCCATCACCGGATTGATGGACACCATACTTTGTGATTCTGTCAAGGACACATCACCCGATGACTATATACTTGTGCGCCTTGAGGACACAGTACCGATTCTTGACGCTATTGGAAAGCTCAGGGCGGTATATCCGAATATTATGGCAATAGAACGTCCCGGTCTTGAAGCAATAATAACCGCATCCCAAAAATCCGGCATTGATCACCGGACAATGACCGATGATGATCTGTTCAGGGCTTTTTATCAGGAAGTCAAGGGTGAAGCTATGAATGATGCGCAAATTGAGTTCCTTCATTCAGTATTCGAATCTATACAGAACAGGGAGCGGGAGGTGGGTTCATGAGACCACTATCTTTGAGCATGCAGGCATTTGGTCCCTTTGCCAATAAAGAATGTATTGATTTTTCAGTTATTGATGGACGGTCACTTTTCCTCATTCACGGAAATACCGGTTCCGGTAAAACAACGATACTTGATGCAATTACATTTGCATTATATGGTGTTGTGAGCGGTAATAACCGTCAGGCAATCAATATGCGCAGTGACTTTGCAGATAACACTGTTCCCACTGAAGTCACCTTTACCTTTTCGCTTGGAACATCGATATATAAAGTTTACCGGTTCCCCACACAGGAACTGGGAAAATTGCGTGGTGAAGGGATTACAAAGAAGAACGGGAATGCAACATTATGGGAAATAACGGATACACAACAGGAAATTGTACTGGAAAACGGAAGCAGTGATGTAACACGGAAAATTGAAACACTGCTCGGGTTCAGATCAAATCAGTTCTGTCAGGTGGTTATCCTGCCACAAGGGGAATTCCTGCGTTTACTTACTGCGAAATCCGAGGAGCGGCAGTCCATACTCGCATGCCTGTTTAAAACAGAACGCTACAAACTCTTTGAACTGGCACTCCAGGACGCATCAAAAAAAATTGAGCTGGAATACAATCAGCTTGACTCTGAAAGGTCATTGCACTTGCGCGATTGCGGTGTTACATCAATGGAGCAAATTGACGAAGTTGTACAGTCAATGACCGGCGAACTTGATCAGTGCAGAGTTCACTATGCACTTCTGCGGAAAGAGGAAGAATCTTTATTGTCAACCATTGCCAGAGTTACCTCAGATAATGAAAAATTTGCTGAATTAAGGGACGCTCAGGCAACATTTGAAAAATTACAGAACGAAAAAAACTCTATTGATGAGCTCGAACGAAGCATTATCAAAATTCAAAAAACGCTTCAATTCAAGCCGACATTTGAACATTGTGAGCATCTTAATAGTGAAATTGCCAAACTGACACAACTGATTGATTCCCGGAAAAAAAGCCGTGACAGTATTGCATTAAGAAAAAATGAAACTGCAAATGCATTACATACCTGTGAACAATCATTGCAATCACGTGACTCCCTGAATCTTGAGATATCATTACTAAAGCAAATCGCTCCTGCAATCGCCAGTTATGATGCAACCATACAACGTCTGTCAGAAGTTACTCAACAAAGGGATACCTGTGCAACCCTATTGACAGAAAAAACAAAAAATTTTGAAGCTATTAAAACATCACTGGAAATGGTTAATACGGAAATTCTGTCACTAAAAGAGCAGATTATTCAAAAGGAAGTATTTGAAAAGCGGGTGGAGGATCTTGGCCGTTTTGTAAAAGAATCCGATAATCTTATTTTTTTAAAAACAGCACGTCTGACAATCAAACAAAAATTTGACACCGTAGAAAAAAGCATCCGGGAACTCACTATCCGTCGCAATGAATCGGCTCAGACCATTGATTCTCTCATTACATTAAAAGAGCACTATCAGATTGCATCAATAGCCCGATCACTTGTCAATGGAAAACCCTGCCCCGTATGCGGCTCTGCCGAGCATCCATCACCGGCAGCAACCGATAGTGAATCCCCTGATGAATCAAGGCTTATCACGTTAAAGAACAACCTGAAAAGAATTGATGAACAGCTTGAAAAATCACGCAGTGAACATACTGATGTTTCGGTTCAGCTGGCAAAATGCGATCAATCAATTGTCAATGGAGAATCAACACTGCTCCAGGCGCCATCATCTGATGGTGACACATTAAAATCACTCCTGAAACAAAGCATTGAAAAACTTTCTGAAATCACGGAACTTGAGAACAGGTACCAGAAACGGCTTCATGATAAAACACGGGGCGATAAGGCAATTGAGAATGCGGCAACAGAGCTGGAAGCAACACGATCGAATCTTGACAAATTAAACATCGAGCAGATTCAGCTTCAGACAAAGATAAAAAGTATTGAGGACACAATACCGTTTGAATACAGAGCTGTCAGCAATATTGATACGTTGAGAAAAGAAAAAGAATTACAACTGGCAAACATTGAACGTGCCTACCAGGAAGCCCTGAAGAATAATCAGACAGTCCATGAACAGGAACTAAGAATAAACGCTGAACTTGATCAGAATCTAAAAATGTACAGTGAACTGAACACTACGCTGCAGTTACACGAAGAGGAATTCAATACTATACTTTTGCAAAACGGTTTCAGGAACAGGGACGATTTTGTCGCATGTATGAAACAAAGTGATGTTCTTGACAATGTAAAAAAGCAGATCACCGATTTTAAAATACAGTTTGCATATACAGAACAACGTGTTGCATCAGCATTAAAGGCATGTTCAAACCTTACGCCATCGAATCTGAACGATCTGGAACTACAAAGAAAATCATTGTCTGACAAGATCGAATCAATCTCACAGCAAACGGCATCGCTTGAACAGCGCATTAACACATTGGCAAAAAAACGGATTGAAATTACCAGGCTTGACATGATGATTACTGCAAAGAGTAATGCATGGACAACCTCCTCTTCATTATCATTAATAGCATCAGGATCCAATCCACAGCGAATAACATTCGAGCGTTACATTCTTTCATCACTGCTGGATGAAGTGCTCTATGCAGGTACCTTGCGGCTTAAGACCATGAGCCATGGAAGATTTGAATTATTGCGATCAACCGTCATCGAAGACAAACGTTCACATGGTGGATTAAATCTTGAGGTTTTTGATTCCTACACGGGGACCAAACGTCCGGTTACAACATTATCAGGTGGTGAAAGTTTTCTTGCTGCACTTTCTCTTGCACTTGGTCTTGCAGATATTGTGCAATCGTATGCAGGAGGAATAAGGCTCGAAACGATTTTTATTGATGAAGGTTTTGGGAGTCTGGATTCGGAAGCCCTTGATCTTGCATTGCAAACGCTTTCCGATCTTGGGCAGGGAGGACGTCTGGTGGGTATTATTTCACATGTAGCTGAACTTAGAGAGCGTATCGAAACACGTCTCGAAGTCATTGCAGGAAAATCGGGAAGTTTCACACGATTCATTATCTAATGATAGCGGGGACTATTGCGGAAATTATTTTGCATATAATCTGTATTTATTGATACACTGTTATTAAGGAGTTATGATGCGGCTGATTTTAATACTTCTAATGCTTTCTGTATGTGTCTGGTCAGAACCTGCGGTGATACTTGTATTAAAAACAACGCCTAAAAGCGGACTTGAAACGGAAACCAATGCTCTGCCGGATATTGTTATGTCAAGATTATCCAAGTACCCCGCTTACCGTCCGATTGTATGGGATGAAATTGAAAGCAAGCTTGGAAAAGATAAACTGGCAGAAATACTGAAATGTCAGGACAGCTCCTGTATTGTCAACTTAACGGCAACACTCAAACAATATCGCCTGAATCCATCATATATGCTGTTCTGTTCAATTTCCCGTTATGAAAATGGCTATACAATTACGCTGAAAATTGCTGATGCAGTCAGGGGAAACTCTTTCGGTATGATAAGCACAACGTCATCAAGTCTTGAGGCATTTCATACTAGTGGATTAATTGAAAACATAATCCGTAAAGTACCATCATATATATCGCACGCTAATGGTCCCGAGATTGACAAAGTAAAATACCTGTTACCCGGCATCTCAGCACTTGGCAGAGACACATCCTATTTTTCATCACTGATGACCAATATTTCTGAAATAAGAAACTATGTCAATCTTTTCTCATTTCATGATGAACGTAAGGGTCTTCTGATCAACACTGTTAAGCCGATTGACACAGTAAGGTTTCCATCAGTGGCTGCATACAAATCCGACACCGGTGCATCAGCGTTTACCATCACATTTCTTGACAGTATCATTAAAAATGACGGTGAGTACAAATACAGTGCATCATTCATAAAAGACAATTCTAATCTTGTACATCAGATTATTTACACATCAGAAGTACCAGCACAAAACCGGTATGCATCATCCTATATTGATCTGAAATCATCAATGCTTGACAAAATAAAGGAATCGGGTTTTGCACTCAAAAAAGCGGACAGTATTTCCGGTTTGTATGGAGTAAATTATACCTATCAGTATTCATTAAAATACGATATCTCGGAGTTAAACCTCGTTTTCACAGCAGAGACATCAAAATTCAGTTTGATGCTTTCGAAATAATGCTTGTTGACATTGCTACCACTGATATGAAAATTCCGCAGGGTCTGGCATACAAAAAACATAATGATTCTTGGATTCGGATGGCCACGCAACGGATGGCCACAAGGGCCATCCCTACCGGGGAATGGTTTATTCTTTGTACAGACCGCTTTCGGAACGTAACAGGTCGGCTGTTTGTACCACCTTGAAATCCATGTTGTAAATTGTCGCGGTTACTTCGGTATCACCTATTGTCAGTATGCCGAATGTAGGAGGCATATTTTTATCCATCGGACCTTTCAAATGTCCGGGATTGAAAAACAACTTCCCATCCACAAGCCTGATTTCCTCTTTGTGTGTATGCCCATGAAGAATAATATCGGTGGTCATCAGATCATCATCAGTCAGATCTTTATCAGTCTGATGCACCAGCAGAAGCGTCACACCCAAAACAGTCTCGCTGAGTTTTTTAGGAAGCGTTCCATTCTTATAACGCTCATCGTATGTCCCTGGAACCTGTACAATTTCAACAAACAAATCACCGAGCTCATTGACATCATCATAGTCATCTCCAAGGTGATATAATGCCGATATTTTCTGTCTGCTGACCATCCAGTCAACTGCTTTATGAAGCAGCTCCCTGTTGCGATGCGTATCACTGACAATTCCAATTTTCATAAGCAGTTCCTTGAAAAAATGCATTGCAAAGAGCATATGTTCTTTGCATTTTATTTCGATATCGTATTAATTTTTCACTTAATTGACGATCGATATTGTTCTACTATACAAAATCCTGAACAAACAACATGTGCCTTTCTGTACATTAACAGAAAGGCACTAGTTATTTACCGACGAAACAGTTTGTTACTTACTTTTTTAATGCAGCAAGCAATCTGTTTACCATTGATGGATACTCTTTAAGATACTTCTCTGCCTTTTCGGCAACAATCGGCCCTGTATACCCGAATTTCTCATCAAGTACTTTATAAGGAGCTGATGCCCCGAAACGTTCAAAACCCACAACCTTTCCGAGTGGTCCCACAATCTTTTCGAGTGCGATCGGAAGACCTGCAGTAAGACCAAACGTCGGAACACCATACGGAAGAACTTTTTCTTTATAAGATTCATCCTGATCTTCAAATACTGCATCTGATGGTATTGATACAACGCGAACCTTTATTCCTTTGCCTTCAAGAATTCTGGCAGCTTCAACACAGGTTGCAACTTCAGAGCCGTTTGCAACCATCACCAGATCTTGTGCGGATTCACCACCATAAACAATGTATCCACCTTTATTAATTCCAGAAGCTGCATCAGCAAAACGTGACTGCCCCACAGCAGGAAGATCGTTGATATTCTGACGGGATAGAAGCAACGCGCATGGCCCCTTGAATTCCAGCGCTTTCTTCCATGCGACTGTTGTTTCTGCACTGTCTGCCGGACGAAGTACAAGCATACTGCGCTTGCCATCAAGGTTATCCATCTTTTCAAGAAGCCGAATCTGTGCTTCCTGTTCGATTGGCTGATGCGTCGGGCCATCCTCACCTACCCTGAATGTATCGTGTGTAAACACATACCTGACCGGCAGTTTCATCAGTGCAGCCATGCGGATTGCCGGTTTCATGTAGTCTGAAAATGTAAAGAATGTAGCACACACAGGAATTACACCACCATGTGCAGCAACACCATTCATTACTGCGGCCATAGTCAGTTCTGCAACACCGGCCTGAAGAAATGCACCTGAAAAATCCGCCGCAGTGATACTTTTAGAATTTTTGAGGAAACCATCAGTTTTATCGCTATTTGAAAGATCTGCAGAGGATACCATCATGTTTTCAATCTTCTTTGCGAATTCACCAAGAACATTACTTGACGATTGACGACTTGCGATGTTGGGTTTATGCTGAATTTTCTCCCAGTCAATTGATGGAAGTGTATCGGAGAAAAATTTGTCGAGTTTTGCAGCAAGTTCCGGATTTGCTGCAGCCCATTTCTTTTCAGCTTCTTTACGAGATGCGGCAGCAGCGATTTTTGCTTTCTTTACAGATTCGTAATACGCTTTTACATCATCGAAAATAACAAACGGATTTGTGGGATCACCGCCAAGATTCTTTATTGTATTGTCTGCTGAAGCCCCTGCTTCTGAAAGCGGCATACCGTGAGTTGCAGCTTTTCCCTCGTAGTTTTCATTATTTGCAGTTACAGCACCTTTACCCATAATAGTATTACCAATAATAAGCGTAGGACGCTTTTTCTCTTCATTGGCACTCTTGAGCGCTGCGCGGATCGCGTTTTGATCGTTTCCGGTAATCGTGATTACGTTCCAACCCCATGCTTCATATTTCTTCGCAGTATTCTCACTTGTCACTTCATTGACCATTGTTGACAACTGCACATTATTTGAGTCATAGAACATAATGAAATTATTTAAACCAAGGTGACCGGCAAGACGTCCGACACCCTGTGAGATTTCTTCCTGAATACCACCATCAGAGATAAATGCATAGGTTTTATGTGACATCACATCACCAAACTTTGCTGCAAGGAATCTCTCTGCAATTGCAGCACCGAGCGCCATCGCATGTCCCTGCCCAAGCGGCCCGGATGTATTCTCAATACCTTTGTCAATGTGACGTTCAGGATGTCCCGGAGTAATACTATCCCACTGACGAAAATTCCTGAGGTCATCAAGCGTAAAATTACCACACAATGCAAGCTGTGAATAAAGCATTGGTGACATATGACCCGGATCAAGAAAAAATCTGTCACGATTACGCCATGTCATATCTGACGGATCATAATTTAAAAATTCGGTGAATAGAACATTGATAAAATCCGCACCGCCCATAGCACCACCGGGGTGTCCTGACTTCGCTTTTTCAACCATTGCGACCGAAAGAATTCTGATATTATCAGCAGCCTTGTTAATAACCTTTTGATCCATGCCTGTCTCCTTATTCGTTAATGTTGCGTCCATTTGGTAAAAATAGTTTATTAAAATAATTAAAAAAATGAAAGCACACGTAACATTTTATCGAGATTTATGCTGAAAAAGGGGTGTAATACGCAGGAAATCGAAACTATTTGTAATAATGTTTTCGATTTCCTCCCACATATCAGTAAAAGGATACATTTTTGGAAAAACGGACTAAAATTCAGGAGCTGGTAAGGGTATATCTATAACAACATCTTATTGCTCAGATTTTCTGTTTTCCTGTAAATCCGACAACACTCATCTTTAATACAGCGGTGTGTTTAAAAACATGTTCATCATAATTAATCTGTTCTGCTTTAAACATGTAGTGCCTCATAAGTAAATTGAGTCCCTTAATTTTTTCATCATGATCATCAACAATCTCAATTACCCCATTACCAATAATACTTTTATAGCGCATACCCCAGTTGCATGCATGCTCATGCTGAACAAGTTCATGTCCCATGTCAATTTCAAAACATACATGATTATCGCGGCGAATACAGGCAAGCTTCCTGCCTTCAGGTGCACAATGAAAATAAAGCACTAATTGGTCATCCCAGATGTATCCGTAATTGAGTGGAACAATGTAAGGAAACGGACTATCATGCAACGCGATCCTGCAAACATCCGAATTGTCAAGTATCAGTTGCAGTGTCTCCCGATCTTTTATCATTCTGTCATGTCGCCTCATGTTGTTTTTCCGCACTTCCATTGGTTACATTGTTACTGTAAGGTTTTCAAACTACATACTGATAAACAGGAATCATCCTGCCAGGAATTGACAATTTTGATTCATAGAGAAATTCTGCCCCGGTCTTATCATAAAAGCCCCTTGAGTGAGGATCCGCAAATTCGAGAACCTGGTTGATTGAGCTATTGGCCAGATGCTGTTTCATATACAGATGAATTACAATTCGCCTCTCCATTGTGTAAATCTATCCCAAAAACGATCCCGTGACATATGATCATTGACAGAGTAGATAACCGGTTCCGATTCAAAACCAAAGGTTTCAATTGCAGCTTTCACCTGTTTCTTTTTTTCGTTTGTTGTCAACTTATCACCTTTTGTCAAAACAGGAAATAGTGGTTTTCCAAGATCCGACAACCATGGAAACGCCTCCATGTCAGCTTTTACACCGATATGACGTATATCAATAAGCCACAAGAGCCCCATCAGATTAGGACGTTTTTCGCAATAGTCCGCAATCAGTTTTGACCAGCGCTGCTTTTCACCTCCGCCGACCTTTGCATAGCCATACCCCGGAAGATCAACCCAGAACATGGAGTCATCAAGTTTATACAGATTCGCCAGTGATGTCTTACCGGGTGTTTTCGACACGCGGGCAAGATTACTATTGGCAAGCACATGGTTTATAAACGATGACTTGCCGACATTTGACCGTCCAAGTACTGCATACTCCTCCCCTTGCGGTTCGGGTAGTTCCTTGTAAAAAGCCGATGAACAGATAAATACAGCTTCAGGCCGCTTATTTGCTGAAATATTTTCCATAGTTTTCAGTTTATACCTTATTTGACAGGTGTACCGCAATAAACGAGTAATATATAATGTGAGAGGTGGTGAATCAATGAAGAAGTTGGATGTTCGAAATTTGGAATTTTCTTGTTTTTTTATTTAACAATCAATCAGGATTGACAAGAATAATTTATAACAACGCAGATGTTTTGATCCCGAACCCCAAAAGGTTCGGGAATCTCTCTTTTAAGCAACAAATTACTCAGCAGGTACTATTTCCAGATCATCAAACCATGCTTTTCCTGTAACAGTACTTCCATAGAAACCAAGTCTTGCTCCAACGGTAACAGAGCCTGATGGCGGAGCTGTAAATGTAAACTCTACTCTTGTCCAGTCGAATGTACCAGTACCACTGAAGAACTCCGATGACGATTCGAAACCGCCCATAAGACAAATATTTGCGCCTGTTGAACCATTATTTGAAATTGATTCGCCTTTGAGCCAGCCGCTGAATCTGTAAGCAGTCCCCGGAGTGAGCCCTTCGATCTGCTGAATCCAGCGGGCATCATTATCATCGGTATTGTTAATGCTGACACAGTTTCCCGATCGACCGGTATTCTCCCATGACATAGTGGAATTCTGTGAAATCCATTTATCTTCGGTCCATGATTGCGGTGCAGAAGTCCCAATTTCAAATGATTCATTGTGTAAACCTGTCGGAAGACTGACAAGTCGGAACATTGTGGCATAGAGGTTGCCTGATGTCAAGCTTGAAGCGCTCCCGCTTTGTATTGATATTGTCAGATTTGTGTTAGCGCCAGTGTTTATGGATGCACTGGAATAAGAAAAGTCATTCTCACTCCATCCTGGCAGAGGGATGTCAAGATTCAATTCCTCAATCCGCACTTTTGCACTCTTGGGGTTTTTGGTAAGTTTGTTGAGTGAATAGAATGAAAAGCGATATTGGGTGTTTGGCTTGACAGTTACAGTCTGCCTGATTACACCCCATGTATCAGATGTTGAGAGTGGATATGATTTAACACCTTGTGGATTGTAGTACTCATCACTTAGTGTCGGACCAAAATGCGCATTTCCCGAAAGTTCCCATCCATTTGTAGCAGTTAAAAGACCATTAACAAAATGTGATACGTATATTGTAAATGACTGGATTGTTTTGTTATTATGGTTATCAGTTACGATTGCTGTAATTGTATCATTTGTACTAACCAGATCCATCGATGGAGTCCATGTAAGGCGTTTGCCATCAAAGGTAGCTCCTTCCGGCAGATTCTTGAGTTCAATATATACCGGGTCATTATCTGGATCAACAGCACCGATAAGCATTGAAAACTGACTACCCGCTGTTGCTTCGTGTGAAAAGAGCGGTTCAGAAAACATTGGCGGTCTGTTCTTTAAAACCTGCGTATACGTGATCAGAGGATCACCATGAAGAACACCTTTAGGAGCACCACCATCTCTATAACGAAGCATCCAGTTGCAGAATGCTTTTCCGACAGGAATACCTGCGTTCAATTCTTTATAGTAAGTGCTATCCATCCATGTTCCCCATCCTCCGCTGCTGCCTGTAACACTAAGCGTATAATCATTATAGAAAAGATACGTTTCACCAAAATTAGGTACATTGAACTGTGCACCATAGCAACCGAAAATATTAACCTGGCTAACTTTTGGATCAGATGATTTCAAATCGTCAAGAGTGAACCCGATCCATTTCTTCTCTTCATCTGCCCATGAATAGACATTGTGACAATCGCTACCGGAATGTGTTACAATCTGTGCATGTGTATAGCCTTTTGCTAACTCAGCTTTTATCCTCTCTGGAAACAATAACTGGAAACCGGCAAGTACATTCATGTCCGAACCTGCATTCTGGACATTTATCTCCGGACGAACCGCTCCCGAATAGCAATCATTCACGAGAAAAAGCGATCTTCTTGACTGCTCAGCAGTAAGAGGGCTTCCGTTTACTCTGTAAGAGTGATTTTTTTTGAAATACCTGCTGATAAGTTCTGCCTGAATATCATTTGATATAATTGTTGTATCTGTGCTGATCCGGCCAAACATCAGTTCAGGAAGAGGGAGAGGGTTTGATGGGTTTGCCGGTTTACTTGTATCTTCAATCCATTTACCATTCTCATATTTTGAATGATATGTCTCATATACTCCATTGTTGTCAAGATCAACCCAGTCATGTATGTCTGCATAATAGAGGTCTGTTGGATCATTTGAATATCCCCAGTCAGTAGATTTTTCATGGTATCTCCAGTATGCGGTTGGGATATCACGGGCTGAACCGACAAGCAGGAAACCTTCAAGACCTGATGCATAATAGCTTTTGATCATGGTTTTAAGTTCTTTTTCTGTAGGACAGATCTCATCAGCGTATTGATCTTCTGTTTTACTGATACGTATTACTTTGCTTGTATAACCTTGTTTCAAAATATCATCCTGATATTGTTTAATATCTGATGATATTGATCCATATCGGTAAAGAGTACTGCTGACTATTATGAGAAATTTCTCACCTGTACTGGATGTCCTTGCTGATACAACCGGACTATATCCTGAATTACCGGCGTCGTTAAATGCACGGATTCTATAATTGTAAACAGTGTTGGGCTGAAGCCCGGTATTCTGATATGATGTACTATTAGAAGATACCGTTGCGATTTCAGTGTAACTTTCACCACTTACAGCACGTTCAATGCGGAATCCTGTTTCATCTGATGAATTATCATTCCAGCTTAAATTTAACTGCGAAGCAGACACTGTATTCACTTTGACATTAGATGGAGCCTGTGGAACTGCCGCCTGTGATTCAGTCCATTCAATATTATCAATATCGATATAATCATTCCATTCGGTTGAATAAGCATATCCGATTTTACCCGACGGATAAGAATTGTCTGTAATTGTTCCTTTCAGGACATTATCAATGTAAAAGTCAAATTTGTTCCCCTGCATGATAATCTTCAAAGTAAACGTTGTATTCATGGCAAAATTCTGAGCGATAACAATCCCGGAATTAGGTGCTGTTGTATTCTTTGCAAATCGGATGGAACTACTGTATTTGTTTCCAGGCTGAACTGAAACATAATAATAGGACGAAACCGATGTCCACCTGAAAACGATTCCACCTCTGTTACCGTTCCATTGATCTGCGGTCATTTTAACAGTAAGAGTTCCGTTACTGTTAACTGAATTGTTGTTAATCAGAAATCCCTCATTCTGTTTACAGCATAAGGGTGTCGCATTTGTACCACTTTCACTCCATTGGCGGTTACCATAGGAGGTCCATCCGGTAAGTCTGCCATCATTGTGGTCATCAAAAAATGAGGTTGCATGGACACCTGAAACAAGTAGTGCCCCGGCTGCGAATGTAAACAGCCCTTTTCTTGTGAATGATGAAATGTGCATAATGCACTCCTTTATTGTTAAAGAGTTATAGAGCATTTGGTTAATTAACAACCAAACCTGTTTGGGGTATAAAAGCAAAATGTCTGCCAATAATAATTTCACAAAAAAGGAGAGAGTATATACAACTGCCACAATGTACAGTTTGTGATCAATAGCGCTTTACTTAAATAGATGAAAACTATGCTTTTTTAAAGGATAATTAACCCCTGACGATTACCTTCAAGTAACTATTGGATTTAAAAGGGATATATAAAAAGTATATATGCAGATACTATTGATATACTGGTACACAGAGAAGGTCAGCGTATTGTGAACCGGCGGTAGAACTATGCAGTTTGGAAGTCAATTTTATCATACTGTAAATGAAACATTTTTTATGATGTGTATGATAAAACTAACAGTGTATCATAAAATTCTAACACTAATTCAAATGTACCAGCTGGAAATAATTGACAGATATATAGTAGCAGATCCGACTATGCTGCCAGGCGATTTGAATTATCTTACTTATGCGTTTAAAACAGTGCCTGCATTGGGCGGATACAACTAACCTGGTACCTTTATCATGGTTACGGGTGGTCAAATCTTTATTTAATGGCAATAATTCGCATGTCTCTGAATTTTTTGTGTGTTTTTGTCTTATGGGTCACTGTAACTTTGGAAAAACCCGTATTTAACAATTCTCGTTTGATTTCTCTGGCATCCCAAACATAACGATGGGTTTCATACATCAACTTATCTTTCTGATTACCATAAAACTGACTTCTGGCGTTTGCTCTATGCCTTTTTTTAATATGAAAAAGTAACATGACACACCTTAGAAAATCAGGGGTTTCGATGATCAGCATGCCATCTTTCTTCAAAACTGTATACCAGTTTTTAAACATCGCCTGAGCTTCCCATTTAACAAAATGCTCAACAACGTGAGAAGAAAATATCTCAGTTGCAGAATTTGGTTCAATATCAAGTTCTCTGATATCGCAATACACATCTGCAATACAGAATCCCCGTGAACAATCCTCAATGCTGGAATCAGATGGATATAAATCAATATTTATAAAGTCAGGATACTTTACGCCGCCACAACCAAGGTGAAGCTTGATATCTTTTATTTTTTTCTGATCGATATATTCCCGAAGTGTACAATTATCCATAATACTATCTTTCATCTCGTTTTTTTTCTAATGATTATCAAATATAGTATAAAAAAATCTCTAATCACAGCCATATTTGCTGTTTGAAATTTTTCAATTTATTAAAAAGACAAGCTTCCTCGTCACATACAGGTCAGAATTGTACCAGTTCACAGGAGCCTGAAGACCTTTTATGGCTATTTAACGTAAACGATTTCAAATCTTATATTCAAATGCAAAAAGATAAAGCAAAGCAGCAGGCAGCTACAGCAGCTGCTCCGGCGAAATGATATGGTTGTCGAAGCGGTGGTAGCTTAGAGAGGCAAATCGCAGGGGTGTAGGGTGAAAAAAAACCATACTCCCCTATTGTTTACGCAGAATATTTCTTGAAAATATCTGTTCATCGAGAATACGCACCGGTGATGCTTATTTTATTTCAATTACAGGAAATTTTAAATTCTTATATTTAGTAAACTTTTCGTTAACCGTAATCTGATTCTCTTTTGTATAGAAGCCGCCTTGTGTATGTATAATTTCCTTTACATGTTGTTTTCTTCCTTCCGTATCGGTACGGTCACGGCTTAATCCATCTTCCTGAATTATAAATTTCCACTTGCCCTCATCTGTCTTTTCCAGATTTCCACCAGCACCACAAACCTGACATTCAACGGGGAAATGCAATCCATCCCATTGCGGCTCACCTAAAATCAGTGCATTTGAGTGACAGTTTGGACACCATCCCATACCTTCATCACCAAGCCAGCCTCTTTCTGCTGCCGGTGTGTTTAACGATTTCATAATATTTTCACCCATCTTATGAGCGCGTTCAATCATATGATCATGTAGTAAACACTGTTTTGGTGCAGGTACTCCTGTTGCCAGATACATATCCACCACTTTAAAATCATTTGTAAAACAGGTTGCCTGCATGCTTTCCAAAGCCATTGATTGCCATGAACGGGTAGATCCTCCAACTGCAATTAATCCTGCAACTCGGTCTCGATGTTCGATTGCACCAATTGATTCTAAAAATGCTGATTCATAGGCAAGATTCCTATGTGTAAATTTTGAAAATGTTGCAGTCGGCATCAGATCATAGGTTGGTACAGATACAATAATCGCATCGACATTTAACATAACATCCATGATTGCATGTTTATCATCCTTCTGTCGTAATGTACAGCCAACATTTTTCCCGCTGCTCATACCATGTACGCAAGCAGTACACCCTGAACATTCCAGAATGTTATAATCCCGTAAGTTAATCATGGTAACTTCAGCATCGTGTTCCTGGCATGCTAATAATGCTTCCTTTAACAGAATTTCAGAATTTGAATCTTTTCTTCCTGCAGTGATACCTAATACTGTAAACGCCATTGTGTAAGTTCCTTTCAAATGCAATCAGAGGTATTTACCCTGACTGTAGTAATTCTATTTTTTTGTGTTCTGCTACAATTTACTGAAATTATTCTGATAGTGTATTGTAAATATTGTTTACTGTTCAGAAATGTTTCATCTGTTGTTTTTTTTATTTTGTAGTTGATAGTATGTATGTGTCTTTTTTTTCTACATTGTCAGGTATAACGGGTCCTTCAACAGTTTGCTTGCATGCCTATATGTAAAAGTAATTTAATATTTTATAGCATGCATGCAAATTTTAACGTGTTGACTGATGTATTTGTGGCTATTCTTTTAAATTATTGTTGATTAAAAACAAAATTTACCACTAGAAGGAGGTGTCCATTCTTTCCATTTGTTATTAACATCATTTTTAAACCTATTGTAAATTTCAATATTATCTAAATTCGGCATTAATGATATAAGATTAAATCCTCTTGAATCAAGCTTTCTTATAATATCTGCAGATTGTTTTTCCGGGAAATCAAATCTGTAAATTACAGGAAAAAGTTTTTTATGGCCATTTCCATCTTTTGCGATACCATTATTGTCATCGACCATAAAGGCTAGTAGATCATAATCCTTTTCAGTACAATCTCTGTTTATTTCAATATTTTCTTCAAACGGATTTGGAAAAGAAATGAAGAGACCTTTTTGTGCTCTTAAGTAATGGTTACTCTCGACTGAAGTATGTATCATTTTAGTCTTACAATCAGGACTATGTAGATAAAAACCATCGATCATCCATAAAGAGAAAAAACCTGCTGGAGATGTGTTTTGCCTATTCATTTGAAAGGAACTATTTGCTGCAAAATAGAGAGAGGTATAAGCGTCATATGAGAAATCTAGTAGTCTGGTTTTTACACCATGATGTTGAGCTAATGCGATTGCTTCTATATATGGACTTTCGTGATTTACCCATTCATCCAACTTAACATCTTCAATCTTCTTAAAATTGAGAAATGGGTAAATTAAACCAGGGATTGAAAATCCCATTTGATCACCACTTCTAACAAATTGACCTACATTCGTATATTCTTCAATAAAAAGATTTTTTAAGTCGCTTAATTTTACATTACCAGCTTCTACTGATTTGCGGAATAAAGATGGAATCAAGTTCCATTTATTTGATGCTTGACCTCTAAAAACAGTAAATCTGGGTTCTCGATTACGCCTAATATTCATTATCTCTTCTTCGAAATTTTCAAAAGAATTAATTTCAACAATTTTAAATGGTTCTTGTTTCATTAAAGTAAATCCTTATAACTTTGTAATTCAATAACTACAAATATTTTGGCCAACAATTTCAATTCCAAACCATCAGTTTCATCCTTTCCACCTCTGGTTCCATCACCTGTCAAAGAAAACGCACAGAAAAGTTCACCCTCTACCCACAAAAGCGCCACACAATCCGCTTATCCGGTTAAGTAAATTCCACCAATTATGTACCACTGAAATAAAATTCTATAGCGTACGCTTCTTTAGTAATGTACGTCAATGGGGTTGGTGATGTCAAGGATTGGATGGGAAGAACGTGACGGGTGACAAGTGACAGGCAGATAGAAGAGTGTAATGTGATACGAGTGACAGGCAAAAAATAAGGTGAAAAATCAAACCCGGGGTTAAAAAAAACGGTCATATTCCCAATGTAGCACATTGTTTTTGATATAGTGATCAATACAATAAAAAGATCTGGTATCACGAATCACATGATCATAAAAACGATCCTGCCATTCAAATGTGTAATGTAACCGGTGTGCGTGTTTTGTCAATGCTGATTTGTAGGAACCAACAACCGACGACAGGGTATTTTTTCCCGGATTTTGAAACCGGGTTTTGTCGGGCGGCGAGGATTGACGATTTTTGTTTTTTGTCAATTTCATGTTTTTTGTTTTGTTAATTGATTAATAAATAATTGTATCCGATGTTACCGTTATAGTGACAATATCGATTCGTGCCATTAACGACCACCACAACCATGGTACCTGGTAGGGACAAGGCATGCCTTGTCCCTACCGTCCCTGCATGGGTGAAACAATCGGATCAATTTGTTGCAGCAAACAGTAAGAAATTTACTTTTGGGAGTAATCGTCGTGCAGGAAAATCATTAATCGTGTCTAAAGAAAATCAGCATGCGGATCGCCTGCCTGATGGTTGCTTTTTTTTATCATGTAAACAATACTCAAATAAATCAAAATAAACCTTATTTCCCAATAAAATTATAGTATGTTTATATCAGGTACTGATTCAAGATAATTTGAACTTATAAAAACCTGTAATATCATAATTTATTATAATTTTACCACCTGTTGGATGCAGAGTAAAGATTTACCGGTTTTAGTTTGTTGCTGCAAATACCCGATATATTGCCTCAACCTGATTTCAAATTTTCCAGGTTCAAAAGTTTATTGATCTGCAAAAAATCCTGAATTACCCTGATTTTTAACATGTATATTCTTTAATCTCTTACGGAGGCAATAATGAAAATTCTCCTTATATACCCTGAATTTCCAGATACATTCTGGAGTTTCAAACATGCGCTTAAATTTATTCACAAGAAATCATCCTTCGAGCCGCTTGGTCTGATCACTGTTGCTGCAATGCTACCGGCAAAATGGGAAAAACGTCTGGTTGACATGAATGTACAGTCTCTCACTAATGAGGATATTGCATGGGCTGATTATGCTTTTATCAGTGCAATGGTTGTACAAAGTGAATCAGCAAAAACAGTTATCACCAGATGTAAAAATGCCGGTCTGAAAATTGTCGCAGGCGGACCTCTGTTTACAATGGATTATGATCAGTATGATGATGTTGATCACCTTGTATTAAATGAAGCAGAAATTACGCTTCATGAATTTCTAAAAGATCTGGAGCTTGGTACACCGAAGCATATTTATACATCGACAGAATATGCAGACATAAAAGAAACACCTGCGCCCTTATGGGAACTTATTGATCAGAAACGCTACGCATCCATATCCGTTCAATACTCACGAGGCTGCCCGTTTGACTGCGAATTCTGCAATGTAACATCACTTCTCGGACACAAACCAAGGATTAAAAGCACCAGGCAGGTAATAAATGAACTGGACTCATTATACAAAGCGGGATGGCGCAAGAGCGTATTTTTTGTTGATGATAATTTCATTGGAAATAAAAAAGTAATAAAAGAAGAATTGCTGCCAGCTCTTATTGAATGGCAGAAAGACAAAGTCGGAATGCCTTTCAGCACCGAAGCATCAATAAACATTGCTGATGATCCGGAACTTATGGAAATGATGTTTGCTGCAGGTTTTGATACTGTTTTTATTGGTATTGAAACACCTGAAACGGAGGGTCTCGCAGAAAGCAATAAAAAGCAGAACCTTCACCGTGACCTTGTAGCAGATGTAAAACGCATACAGCGCGCAGGTTTACAGGTTCAGGCTGGATTCATTGTCGGATTTGATAGTGATACACAATCAACATTTCAGAGACAAATCGAATTCATCCAAAAAAGCGGTATCGTTATGGCAATGGTCGGTCTGCTTCAGGCACCAGTCGGAACAAAACTTCACAAACGTATGGAAAAGGAAGGAAGACTTGTTGGTACATTCTCCGGAAACAATTCAGGAGCAACCACAAATATAATTCCTCATATGAATATTGATACTTTACAGGCCGGCTACCGTCAGGTTGTAAAACATATCTATTCACCCCGAAATTACTATGCAAGAGCAAAAACATTTCTTAAAGAATATAAAGCACCAAAATTTACAATCCCATTAAGTTTTAATCTTATTTGGGCATTTCTGCGCTCTGTAATTCAACTGGGTTTATTCGGCCGTGAAAGCTTTCATTACTGGAGACTTTTAACATGGACACTCTTCCATCGTCCGAAACTACTCTCACAGGCAGTTACCCTTTCTATTTACGGATACCATTTCCGGAAAGTTTACAACATTAACATGGTATAAACAGATAAATACGGGTATCAATAATTTTACATAGGGACAGGTCGCGACCTGTCCCTACTACGTAAATTGACAAAAAACAATGGATCATCTGATTTCCACATCCGTCTCCATCGGTATAATCTGTTTCTTAATGTAAAGTGGCTTCAGATATCTGCGTAGTCTTGGCAGGAGCATTAAAAAAGCAATACCTGAAATAAATGTAAGTATGCCGCCGGCAGCCAGTACCTCCCTTACCCCGAATATTTTGGCCATATAGCCGGCAAGAAGATTTCCTATCGGTACAAAACCTGAAAATGCCAGGATGTAAAAACTCATCACCCTCCCGCGCTTGTCATCATCAGTTACAGTCTGAATAATTGTATTGGATGATGACATATGCATCATCATTCCGACACCGGCAAATGTTAATGACAGCATGGCAATCGGCAGAAACCGTGAAAATGAAGCGGCTACAAGACCCAGACCAAATACTATAAGTGCAATCATAATGAGTTTTCCAAGCCCCCTGACACTTTTTCTTGAAGCCATATAAAAAGCTCCAAGAAGTGCGCCAAGACCTATAGATCCTATTAAAAAGCCATACGCCTGTGGTCCGCCTTGCAGAATATCTTTTGCAAAGACAGGCAGAAGCACAACAACACCACTCCCCGAAAGACTGACAAGTGCCATAAATACTATTATTATCCGCAGCGGAACAAATTTAAAAACATAGTTAAACCCCTCAAGAAGATCCGCCATTGGTTTTGACTGAATGGCTACTGCCTTTTTGTCGAATTTCATCAGAAGCAGCGCACATATTACAGCAGAAAAGCTAAATCCATTTAATAGAAAGCACATGCCCTCACCCACCCATGCAACAACGCCTCCGGCAAGTGCTGGACCTATCAGGCGGGCACTGTTGAACATAACAGAATTAAGTGCAATCGCATTTCCGACATCTTCCTGTTTGTCTACCATCTGAGGAACAAGAGAATGTCGTGTGGTCATTTCAAATGATGCAGCAGATCCAAGAACAATACTCAGGATTATTATATGCCAGGGCTGTATGAGACCGGAAAAGATGAGTGCGGCCATTACAAATGCCTGAATCATCTGCACGACATCGGCAATCAGCAGTATTTTCCTGCGATCATATCTGTCGCTGCATATACCGGCAAGAGGTGTAAATACTATTGATGGAATCTGTCCGGCAAACGCTACTATTCCAAGCATTAATGGAGAATCGGTGATACGATAAACAAGCCACCCCTGTGCCATCTGCTGCATGAGTGCACCGGTAACGGAAAGTCCCTGGCCAGCGAAAAAAAGTCTGTAGTTTCTATATCTGAAAGCCCTGAATGTGTCTTTGGCTATATTGCTCATCATGTTTCCTTAAATAACACAAAGCAGCAAACTGCCCGTTAAACAGTTTGCATCAAATTTTTAGCCTTATAATATAGGTACCGGATTAATTAATAGGTACAATTTTTACAAGCGATAGGTGCTGTTACAGTATCTTCCACAATCCGAGACTATATTTTGTCTGCTTATTAAAATGTAACCTCTATTCACTATTAGTAACTTGGTATTTTCATTCTCAGGGAGGTCTTATATGGAATGATACAATAATTGTTAAAAATGTCCATACCAACAATCTGAAAAACATCACTATAGAAATTTCACAATGTAAATTTTTTACTAACAGCATCAGGTGGATCCCAATTACGCGGTACCCCGAAAATGTATTTTTACTAATAAGTAGTGTTTGTTTATATATTACTGATACGTTATCTTAATTATGTTTCACGAAGGAAAAAATGTTTAAAAACACCTATTCCATAAGATATGTACTTATATCTTTTGTTTTTTTCATTTCCATGTTTTACCTGATAAATCTCTCACCTGTTGGATTAGCTCATCTATTAGTAATCACACATGGAAATTCAATTCTTGACATGTCGTTATTTGGTTACTCAATAGATAAAGCCTATCAAATCTTGACAATGTTAGGTGATGAGGGCAGAGCTTTTAATCTTAATTACATCATACCTCTGGATTTCCTTTTTCCACTATCATATGGTATTTTTTATTTTTTAATGATCAGATTTCTTATGCACAAGTCAGGCATTGCTGGCAGCATAACAAAAATAAAATATATAGGACTTATTGCGCTTCTCGCTGACTGGCTGGAAAATATATGTATTATTATTCTGTTAACTAATTATCCGTCAAGACTCAATGTGGTAGCACAGGCAGCGTCAGCATGCACTGTAACAAAGACAATCTTTATTATATCATGCATATCGTTAATACTAATTGGGATTTTTGCGTTAATTATTCAAAATATAGTTCGAAGATTTTCCAAATTACTACGTTAACCTGAAAATATTGTTGGTACGCAGGATCGTGCAAGTATTCTCATAACTATCGAGTGATGGGTCACCCTGATAACAAACGGATGAGATGGATGAAACAGGAACACATAGAACTCTTATCGAAAATCGAAGCCTTTGTTCATGATGCAAATGATATATGCTTTCTGGTATTAATCGGATCTGGTTCAAATAACGGAAATTTAAATGATGACTATTCTGATATTGACCTTGTAGTAGTTTCTGATAATTATTCAACCTATTTTAATACTGTTAAATGGTTGCATTCTATTGATGAAGTCTGGATGACATTTACAGAATCAGCACCGGATCTTAATCACTGGGAGCGGCGATGCATATTTAAGAATGGCATTGATGTTGATTTTGTGTTAGTAGACAAAACAAAACTCATATCAGATAACAATGAATTTCCTGTTCTTAAAGAAATTTGTCATACAACGTTAAAGGTATTATTCGATAACGGAAATATAATCAGATATTTTAACAACATTATTTCGTAGAAGAAAGAGTTTTCATTTCCAGATGAGACCGAGTATAACAATGTAATCAATGACTTTTATTTTCACTATTTGTGGACATTAAAAAAATGTTTACGGGGTGAATACTGGATTGCATTACAGTGTATTAATGGATATTTGAAACAAAGAACCTTAAAAATGCTTGAATGGTATGAACATTCGCTTCACGGAAAATTTTATAATACATTTTATAATGGGCGTTATTTAGAAAAGTGGATAGAAAAATCATTGATCGATGAACTCAAACAAACCTTCAGCAGCTACAGTAAGGAAAGTATTATAAATGCTCTTGTCGCAAACAAAAAATTATTTACTAACATTGCAAAAGAAACTGCAACCATGAACGGATTTTCATTTCCTGAAATACAGGAGCAAAAACTATCAGAATGGATTAATAGCAAGTACATGGTCAGGGATGGCTTGTAACCATCGTTGACAAAATTCCAGCATGGGACCTTAAACGCGCGACAGAATTTTCCAATGCATTAACAGTAAGTTTTGGTGTTACTCATTTTCGTAAGGAAGACAGACAGATTACCGAGCTTATCGAACGTGCCGACAAGGCGCTGTATGAAGCAAAAAGTAAAGGCCGCAACCGGGTCGAGATCGCAGCGTGACAGTGACATCACTACTAAAAGGTATACCCCAGTGAAAAATGAAACATTCCCTGTTTCTTTGCTGCTTTCTGATTTATTTTCCATCCGTAAAGTAACCCAACAGGACCAACCGGGGTAATATACCGTATACCTGTGCCGGCAGATGAGTGAATCTGATGTGACGATAGTGACGCAATGCTATTCTCAAGCCGTCCGGCATCAAAGAACAGTGGCAGTTCCAGATTATAACCAAGATCTATCCGTAGCTCGGTACTTCCAAACAGTACTGTATTTGCGCCTCTTGAATCACTATGAAACATATTTTCTTCAAAGCCCCTGAGATCTCCTGTTCCGCCCAGATAGAATTTCCTGTTTGCGGGAACCGTGTGATTGTTACCATAGGGTTTACAATATCCACCCCGTATAACTGCAGCAATTGTAAAACGGGAAAACAGTGTATAATACCCTCTGGCTTCAGCCTGAAACCGTAGTATATCGTCAACAGAAAACTCAAGACCTTTCGCAATGTCAACCGACGTATTTATTAAAACTCCCTTACGGGGGCGTGTAAATGCATCTCTCCTGTCAAACGACACTGATGGTGTCAGGGTAAGAATATTGCGCGTACGCTTTTCAGTTGATAGTAATGATGTATCAACCTTAACGGTATCGTTATCAACGTACAGTTTACGGCGTTCATAAAGTGAACCAAGCCCGAGCACAAGGTTTTGCCCGACTCTGGTTATAAGCCCCCCTGACACACCATATGCTGTTGTCCCCCAATCCTGATTGAGCTCTGATACCTTCTCGCCAAACACCTGCACTGTCGCATTGATACGTGCCCCTCCAAGACGCGGTTCAAGAAATCCCAATTCGGCACGCTCACCAATGCTGCTCAGTTCACCATCAATCCATCCCTCTTTGTTAAGTCCAAAGAGATTCCGGTTCCCCACTTTTGAATGAATATACGGTCCCTTGTCAGACTGATAACCGCCACCCAGATTACCATAAAACGGCTTTTTTTCCCTTACGTCAACAAACAGATGTACCGTATCCCGTTTCTCCCGTAACCCGATTGTTCTGAAACGTACAGAATTGAACGGACCGAGATCCCTGAGTTCTTTTTGCGATTGGACAATTCTTTTCAGGGAAAGTGGTTTACCGCTGGTCACTTTTTGTGCTTTATTCATCACCCGTGGTTTCGTGTTAAATGCACCGACATACCGGACATCACCCATATACACTGCAGGACCTTTACTGATCGCATATTCAACGGCAACACCGCTGCTGTCGTTATTAAAGGTCATAACCGGTGTTACCTCTGCATGAGGAAATCCCTGTTCAGATAATACTGTCTGCATCATACGGGCATCACGTTTGAGCAGATCAATACGGTATGGATCCCCCTTATGAACCGAAACAGCTTTACTGACCGTTTCCTTTCCGATTTGCATCGTATCAATTGCAATACTGTCAACATGTGTACATCTGCCCTCATCTACCGATATGGTAATAGCAGCAGACTTGTCCTGTTGCGACACACTTGATGTAACCACAGCGTTTAGAAACCCACGGGATCTGTACAGCATCTGCAGTGCAAAAACATCCTCTTCCAGTTTTGATGGATTAAAGGCACGTTTCGATGTACTTCCTTTATCAACATTAAGCATCTGATCCCGTAATTCTTTTTCTGAAATAGCAGTTACGCCGGTAAATGTTATTGACGATACCGTAGTACGGTCTCCGCTACGGCAATCAAAGGTTACAATTCTTTCTGCATAGTTTCGTTTTTTAAAAGTTGTGTCAAGTGCTTTTACCTGTGCATCAGAAAAACCGGCATCCTGCATATGTTTTTTAAGTGCGGTCACCGATTTTCGTATACCCTGATTATTACGATTGGTACTTTTCGGTAGTACGATTTTCTTTCGCAAAACACTTTTCCGGAATCCGCGCTCACGGTTATCCGTGAACCGTATCTTGTATCGTTCTCCTTCGTCAATTCTGACAGCAACATTGACAGATTGTGTCAGCGAATCCTTTATAACCGTATCGGTTACAGTAACATCTGCAAACCCTTTTGACCGGTAATATTTTTCAAGTTTCTTAATATCATTGGTAATAACAGATTCTATAGATCTGCCTGCACTTCCGGGCAGTAAATCATTACGCCAGGATTTCATTTTAAGCTTTAGCCATAGATCTGAAAACGCATGATTCCCATCAATGTCAAGGGTTTTCAAACGGTAATAACTCCCGGCGTTTACACGCACAGTAATGATCCTGTTCTCCCCTGACCGATCAGGTTCTGACCCGACATCAATCTTCGGGCAGATAAAGCCATTCCTTCTGTAAAGATCAGAAATTACCGAATCCTGCTCTTCAATAATATCGGGTCGGAAAATATCACCTGATGAGATACTCATCGCCTTTTCAATATCATCTTCAAACAGCGGAAGCTCATGCCGTATACGAATGCTGCGGACATATTGTGCCGGTGTCAGGATAAACTGGATCTGTCCCTCTGATTGTTTAACTCCGACATCAGCAAAGAGTCCGCACACCATTAGAGCATCAAGTGAGGCCTTTATTCCTGCAGTGTCCATCGGTAGCGTTCTGTCAATCATTATGATCTTTTCAGCAATTTGCCTGAGTTCACCGGCATGACGGGTGTCAGTCACTATTTGACATGATACATCAGTCAATGTATCCTGCGACTTGACAATGGCAGTACATGCTGACAGGAGAATAAGCATCTGATATAAGATCCGTTTCATATCGTTATTTCTCCCATATCAATTGTAATTCAGTACCGAAAATTCCTTTTGTATCCTGAAATCCGGCAATATTAAGATTCTGCAGAATTCTATACTCTGCTGTAGCCCTCTGCACAACTTCCCCTTTATTCGATTCGACGGTATATCGTGTACCAAACCTTTTTGTAAACTGTTTTCCCATCGTAACAGCAATCCGTTCAGAATTCCCGTTTGTATTATCACCGGTTTCAATTTCAAGGATGTCAAGCCCAGTCGCTTTTTTGATATCATCACCGAATGTTGACGCAACAAGAGAGGCTAGCATCTGCTGACTGTTTATACCGTCCCCGCCGCCCTTAATATCATTTTGCAGCTCTGCTGTCGTCTTCCCCAGCACAAGCAGCGACAACAGATCCTGATCTTCAAGCCCCGATCCATCACTTGAAAGCCTGAACACAAGATCCTCGGGGGTACCGGAAATTTCAATCCGGATAATGTATCCCCGTACAGGAATTGTGCCGCTAATTTCAATCTCGGGTTCTATCGCATACGGATTTACAAAATTAACAACACCCTTTTCAACGGTAAAAACTTTTTTCTGGTAGGTAATGGTACCCTCTTTAACGTCCGCCCTCCCCTCAAGCGCAGGAGCCTGTAACGTACCCATCAACTGAAGATCAGGAAGAATTGCAAGCACTGCCATATTATTATCGACACGAAATGGCACGCGTGCCTGTATGCCGACATCCAGATGCATATTCTTCAGATAGGGCGTTGTATTCTCCGGCGGAGGCGTCTGTACTTTACGTTTACGCTGTCCCATTCCTGAAAATGGACTTATGACAATATCCTGATAGTAAAGCCCATCAAGCAGCGCAATATCTCCCGTGACATTCACCTTATCAGGATTTCCTGCAATATGCATATCACCGCTTACTACCATGTCAAGCATATCCGGCAGATTGAGCGGCAGATTATTTAGTTTGATATCGGCATTTAAATCCGACAATTTAAGGCTGTCAAGTTTTATCTCTCCAGCCGCATGAATTGTACCTTTATCAATTTTCCCCTGAAGCGACTCAATCCGTACAGATTTTTTATCCGCACGTATTTTCCCGTTCAGTGAATGCAGTGGTTCAGATAATGATGGTAACGACATCCCGACATTTTTTAGTTCTATCTGAGCACTTAGATCCGGATCTTTTACCATTCCCCGTAAATATGCACCAATACCAATACTTCCCTCAATAACATCCGGGAGATCATCAGAGAAATGACGTGCTACGGAAAGCGGTATATTTCCATCAAGAGCGATATCATGAGGTCCCTCAATAAGACCACCGGCCCGACCATTAATGTATCCATTATCTGCAAGCTTTATTTTCATATCTGGAACCGAATAACGGTTATTCTCAAATGTTGCATTCAGGTTGTCGGTTCTCACCATTTCAGTTCCGTTATAGCCGATTGTCAGACTTTTAATATCTACTGACGCTTTTACCCCTGTCAGTGTATCTGCATTACCGGATGCCTTTACAGCAGCAGTAACAGCTCCATCAAGATTCATTCCGGACAGTGCAAGAAATGGTTGTAACAGAATGTTATTGATAAACAAATCTGTACTGAATGCCTTTGTTTTTATATTATAAGCAGCTTGTATGTCGCCAAGTGCTTTTCCTTCCAACCTGACATTGTGATCATGAAGATCAATATTCAGGCCGATATCATCAAACGCAAGATTTCCCATCGTGATCGTTTTAATTCCAATGGTTCCATTGGCCTGCGGATCAGTATATGTCCCGGATGCCGTCAGATCCATTAGTACAATTCCCGATATGGTGGAATCTGCGCTGTGAACAGCATTGACAGATTGCAATCTGATCCCTTTTGATGACACCCCGAGATTGAAGGAGTCTTTCATTGATACCCATCCGTGCAGCAGCAACTCCTCTTCAGGTACCAGCGCAATATGTAAAGGATTTATATTGATTCGTTTATCACTGATATCTGCGTCAAGACTGATTTTCTTTACATTCTGACCTGCCGCGTCCAGATCATTTACTGCAAGCCTTACTTGTCCCTTGGGATTATTTACTGTACCAGATACCTTTGCATCGATAGCAACCGCCCCTCTGATTGAGTCAATAAAATCCTCAATAACCATGTTGTCGGTTGAAATGGAAGCATTAAACACAACGGATTCAGGTTTTAGCGGTTTTCCATTGCGAAGTACTTTAGCAGAACCGGTGATATTCATTGTTGATTGATTATTGTCAAATGTCAATTCGTGTACATGCGCAACTCCGCTTTTGTCCAGCTCACCAGATAGCTTGACATTCCCTGCACGGACTTGTTTTGTCGCAATGTTTTCAGCATTCAACCTGACCTGCACCTGCGGTGCTTTCAATCCCCCGGATGCATGTACGCTTAACTCTGCGCGGCCATTAACGCTGTCAATGCCTGCAAACTCCGTAAGCTGATAAAAATCCGGCACCGTCAGCCTGATTGCGGCATCCATTGTTTCTTTTGACAAGCTGTATACTCCTGATACATCAAATTCCGTACTGCCGGTTTGTCCGGCGAGTTTTCTCAGATTGACTGTTCCATCAGCAACTGATAACGAACACGCAAGAGCGGCATCAACAGATGCTTTTGATGTGTCAAGTTGCAGTTTACTCACCTTCACAGCTACTTCACCGTCTGCCGTGAGAGAGTCCGGACTTATTCCCTTTCCGTTAATTGTCACAGAAGCCGCAGCCACCCCACCTACTCCACCTGCCAATCCTTTGAGCTCAAGGCCGTTTGCCGATAGTTCCAGATTGTAGTTCATCATCTGAAACGATTGAGCCGGTTTGAGAAAACCATCCGGGAACACATTTCTCATGTCTACATTGCCTGAAATAGCAACACTGCCATCCCGGGTTCTGACCTGCAATGGTTTGATCGCAATCAGTCGGTCTGTGAGCGACATGTCAAGCATCAGGTTCTTTACCGGATATCCTCTGATTTCACCACCATCATACACAACCTTAAGCTGCATTGCCGGATTTGCAACAGCACCCTTGACATGCATTACTATATGCGATGTTCCACTGAACGTTTCTTTAATAGGTGCAATTGACTGAATATCTGAAAGAGCCAGCTCCGCAGCAAGGGTCATATTTACAAAAGGATCTTTTGTCAGTGATGATGCATTGCCGCTCAGCGACAATGACGAAGCGGTTGTTCGCAATTGCAGACTCATTGTGTCAACATTCATGTTACGCACTTTTGTCATAAGGGAAAAATCACGCAGACAGATTGTTTTTCCCGATTTTTCAAGTGCTATTGAATCTGATGAAATTCCCAGATTTGCCGACATCGTACCGGTCTCGCCATCAACATGTAACGACAACCCATGAACCTGAATCTTTGTACTGTCGTCAAGTGCTGAAAACAGTGTTGAACCACCACTGATATTGAATTTACGCAATTCAATCTGAAACGGTTTTGATGTGCCCTGTGGCTTTTTAACAGTTTCTGCTGGTGTTGTATCCGGTTTAATGAGTGCGCTTAATAATGTAAGCTGGCCGGCTGAATCAGTGTCAAGGATCGCCCGGGGATTATCAATCAGAGCTTCCTGAATGATCAGTTTACGGTGTATAAGCGCGCCCGGAGAAATATCAACAAGCAGCCGCTTAAATCCGGCTAGTTTTCTGCCCGATGAATCAGCTACTGCAAACTCATTGATCTCAAGTTTCATCGCAAGCAGTGATATATGGATAGTGCCAACGGTAATTGTTCCCGGAATTAGTGTATTTACACGCGATACTACAGTCTGATGAACATAGTTACTGTTGACACCGATCAATACCGTACAAAAGAGCAAAACAGTCAGTGTTGTCAATACTATTGCGGTGATATATGCAAAACGTTTCAATTCTATTCTCCAGCCGGCTGCATAAGGCTTATTAAACTATGTTTTATAAAATACAACCGGGATAACTGGTCTGTGAAAATAGAATCTACAATTTCAATGCATTCTCATTTGCGAATTACGGAGAGTATGGATAAACCGGAGTGAGTTCAAAGTTTGCCTGTAAAAACAGAAGCGGAAACTTGCATTTCCGCTTCAGGTGACAGAATCAGAGTCTCCCGCACCAGGACGGGAGACAGAATAATTCTATTACTATAATACATTAGCCTTACTGCGCGAACTTAAGTGACGCAATACGCATCAGACTATCGCCCAATTTACCTACCACTTTCAGGTAGACATCATGTGTACCGGTAGCATTCATCCTGCCTGAAAACACTTTCCACTTCTCCCAATCCCCCGTATCATCGATACGGAATGGACCGAAGTGCGGACCGTGTGCCAGAGGATCAAGCCATATTTCCACATATCCGCCACCAACGCTCGATGCCTCGATCTGCACCGATCTGGTGACCGTTCCACCGCTGCCAAGATCAACGCTGCCATAGAGTGCCCAATCACCATTTTCCAGCTCTCCCAGCACATTACCTTTGCTTTCGCTGGCAACAACAACTGTTCCTGACTGCTGATCTGTAGCTGTAGCCGGGATTTCCGTGAAACCATCACGGTAGGTATACTGATCAAAGTCTGCACTCTTGCCAGATGCAAACAATCCTGCCTGATTGCCGATCCAGGCATTACTCATACCATAATTGTTATCAAGCAACCTGATATCGATCGGTTCACCGATCTGCTGCCATGCGCTGCGGTCGGTTCTGTACCAACCTGTAGCCACATGGTTATTTCGATCCAGTTTCAGCCATACTGTTTTCATCCTAGGAGCAGCAACTGTATAACTGATGACAACCGGTTCAGCAAGTTCAGTGTAACTCCCACTACCACCTGTCGCTACAGGTGTCCGTGATCTGAATGCAAAACGGATTACATCTTTACCATTATCCATAGTACGGGCAACCGATACATCGAAGCTTCCCACAAGATGTCCTTCACCTTCAATCCAGGTTGGTCCGCTAAGAAGCTGTGTATCATCATAGAAACCATTACGTACACAGATACCTGCAGCATCACCATTATTAGTTGGAACAAAATCAACTTTTGTCACTGAAGCTGTTGCGCGTAATGCCTCTTTCTGCAACAACCATGCAGTAGCGGTATCCGGTTTGATACGAAGCCATCCGGGACGATCGGTAACAGAAAATTTTTCGATATTCCGTCCATAGGTAGTCCAGGCTGGACCAAGTACCGGTTTTGAGAAGCCATCACTTACTGGAATAAGGAAAGGCGTACGGCTCTGATCAAGTGCAGGAGCCGGAAGATTCATTTTATCAGTAGTGAACCGTGGAACCGGAATACTCCGTCCCTCTACAGTACTATCCTCCCAGGTAACCTGGTGAAGCAGGCCCTCACGTGCCAATCCCATCCACTCACCATGCTGCTCCGGAGTACTAAGATTATTGGTACAGTCGTATGAGTGAGCAAATACCCACCAGGATCCATCAGCAATCTGAAATGGAGCAGTTGGATGCTGTGTTCCATTGTATGGATCTCCAGGTCCCATCAGATACCCGAGCCAGCTCCAGTTCTGCGGATTTCCATCAAGCACTTTTGATGCCCATGCGCTCATCTTTCCGGTGCAGGCTGTGTGTGTCTGGACAAAATAGTAATACCACTCACCACGTTTCACCATCGTCGGTCCTTCAGCCCAATGTCCCCAGTCAGGATCTGTCAATGAACCGCCACCGCCCTTTTCTTTGTCAAAGTTGACGAAATCAAGATTGATCATCGATTCCGGGATCAGTTGACCGGTTACCGAATCAATCGCGATCAGACGGTTCATCCCAAAATCCTTAACAGCTGTATCACCAGCCCACTTACCGAGTCCGTTCTTGGTAACCATATAGGTTGTACCATCAGAATCGATAAATACGGAGTTATCTGAACCTGTTCCGCGATCATAGAAAGTCACTCCGCCATCAGGAGAAACCGGAACACTTGTCACCTTTACTGGTGCTGACCATGGTCCTCTTAGGTTCTCTGCCTCAGCAAACCATTGTGTTGCGTTGATTGCGAAATAAAGCCGGTAGCAGCGGGGAGTCTTAACAATGAAAGCACCCCAGGTACCCTGACCAGGTCCGAGTTGTCCATCAAGTGCCGGCTGAGAAGCATCAATCGCGCGTGCGATACGCTCCCAGTGAAGCAGATCGGTGGAATGAAGAATCTCAAGCGCTGGAAACATAGCAAAGTTCGAACTGACGACATAAAAATCGCCCCCTTCACTATAAATATTCATATCAGGGTGATCTCCGGGAAGTACCGGGTTATCGTAGGTTGATGCCGGACCATGTGGCCAGCGAGCCTGCGTAAAAAGTGCCGTGATACTCCTGTTTTGATCCATGATAATGGACAGACTCTTTTTGCCATGCCCCTCACCGGCTTGAGGTCCGTTCTTAATACCATGAAGATCTCCTGACCACCCTCTGGACAACGAACCGTTTTTGGGCTGCGCGATTACACTAACCTTTGTTCCCTTCCTGAACTTGTACACACCGGGAGGCGGGAATGTGTTCCCGTTTCCTACGGCGTCAATAGTCAGCGAACACACCGCATGTTTTTCCTTATGGGAAATTTGGTTGTCCGGTTTTTTTTTAGGTGTATCATGCGGCAATGCGGCTATACATTGCGGCACGACCATGGACAGAAACACCGTATGCATGAGAATGCTACGGTATGCTGATGATGTTTTTACCATCATACTCCTCCTTGTTAACTGAAATGTAGTTAAATGTTTACTGAGAGGCATTTAACTGATAGGTAATGTGATAATTAGTGCCTGTTTGATAAATATAGTGCCTGCATAGCCTATATTCAACTTTTACAAAAATATTTTGTAATAACTGTTGACCCTTTTTCCTGATAGACAATGTGACATTTACTGACTGACATTTTACTGAGCGGGATTATGATATTTACCGAAAGAAACATATCCTGTACAGGATCTCTATTTACTGAAAGGCGTTTTACTAATAGACCAATTGATAATTCTACTTGTTTGTCTGATGTTGACCTGCCATTTACAACATTCACTTAACGCGATGCGTTTTTTCCCAACATTTGTTCACAATTGTTTGATTTGTTGAAGACCTTTGTGGAATTTGCCCGGATGACTACCTGTATGGGATTACTCAGTGTTGCGGCGTGCTATGAACCATTCATTGATACGGGTAATGAAGTTTTACGCGAAATCCCCCGACGACTTCACCGACAAACACGGTTATCTGATTTTGCCGGACGGTATGGTGGTGACGAATTTCTTTTGTGTTCTACCCTTGCAATGAAGAGGTTGTTCTAAATGCGACAAAACACATACGCTCCTATGTGGCACAAACTACCATTAGAGTCAAAAAAACAGATCCACTTGATATTAACGTTACAATCAACCTGGGCACTTCAAGTCTGAAATCAGGCTCAGAGATTACCTTAGAAGCACTTCCAGTACGTGCAGATCAGGCTCTCTACCGTTCAAAACACAATGGTCGGAACTGCATTAATTCTGAAAATTAAACAGTTATAGTTTTTCTTCCCTTGACCGCAACGCTTCGGACTTCTGGAATACCTATTAATTTTGTTGTTTGCAGATTTACACAATTATGTAACTATCCTTAATATGAAGATTTATGGTGTTTTCAGGTTTAGAAAAACATATATTCACAGGAATAATTGGTCCTTTTTTTGAATCAGGATTCATTAAGTTAGGTTGCTGGCGTGCATCTGAATACAAGTATTTTTATGTGCCATGATTAATCCGACATTCAATTAATCCAGGATTTGTACCAAACGCTTAGATCACAATACCAATAAGACTAAACTACTTGAAGTTATAATATTCACATACCAAACAGCATGAGGATACAAGCATGTCAATAAGCGGTTCCTATAATATTGACAATTTCGCAGTTAACAGAGAACGTGAAATACTTCGACTCAATTCCCAGGTTGATCTGTTCTGGGAACAGGAATACTTGCTATATAAAAAGCTTGGTCTCCGTGATGGTATGAACATTCTTGATTGTGGTTGCGGACCAGGTCATTTGATTGAAAAACTGTGTAATCTCTATCCATTACTAAACTGTACAGGAATTGAAATTGCCGATTATCTGTTCCAGGCAGCATCTAAGAATATCCAATCGAAAAAGTTAACACGATGTACCGTTTTCAAACAATCTATCTTAAAACTTGACTTTCCGGATAACACATTTGATTTTATTGTTATCAGACTTGTCCTGGAACATCTTCCTGATCCTATCGCTGCGATGCTTGAAGTGAAAAGGGTACTCAAAGCAGGTGGACGTGCTGTTTTTATTGATAACGATTTTGATTATCATGTGCAGACATATCCAGCTGTCCCGGAATTAAATAATCTTTATACAGCATATTGCAAAGCAAGAAAAGCAGACCGGGGAAGCCCCTGTATCGGAAGACAATTACCGCAATTACTTTCGCTCTCCGGTTTTTCAGATGTTTCATTTGATGTTCTGGCTGCCAATAACCATATAACCGGAGACCTTGCATTTCAACAATCAGAAGGTTCCGGTATTGCACTCCAATTGTTACAGGATGGATTCTTATCAGCTGAAGACTACAATAATCTTGCTGTCAATTGGAGTTCAATGTTAAAAACCAATGATCATTCAATAGTAAGACTCCTTTTCGCTGGCAGTGGAAAAAAAAGTGATGCCTCAACACAACAGATTAACCAAACCGGTGTTGACAAAAAATCATCAAACCAAACAATCGAACATAAAAATAGCTGCACAACAGATTTATCAGTCGTTTCTGAAAAAGATCTGCTTCAAGATTTACGAAATACCATAAGTCAGATACTTGAAATACCTTCAGACCAGATACTCCCTGATACACCGCTTGGAAATACAGGGCTTGATTCTGTCGGTTCTGTGATGTTAAGAAATCAACTTGAGATTAAATACAACATTATCCCGGGACTGGAATATTTTTACAATCATTCTATTAACGATATTATTAAACTCATTGAAGACACAAAGTCACTAAACAGTGACAATTCAACTATTGCAAAACAAGACCGTTTTGAAGAAGGTGAAATTTGAATCTCAAGGATCTTATTTACTTTATCGGAAAAAACAAAATCCTGTTTCGTGAAGAAAACGGAATACTTCGTTTTCATGCAACTGATGGAGTCATGGATGATACTATTAAAGAGATTGTCAAAAAATATAAGAGCAGTCTCATTAATCTGATTCATCCATATTCAACACGATGGTGTATGATTGCTCCCGCCTCTATAAATCAGGAAGCTCTGGTATTTATCCAGAAATTAATGCCATCAACAACAGCCTATCATGTGGCAATCAGTTTCCGTCTGTGCAGTCCGATCAACAAAACAGCATTTGAATCAGCATGTAATTCAGTACTAAATAAACACACTCAGTTACGGGCTTCGTTCAGAACTGTGCAGCACAATGAAAAAGAGGATGGTCTGCTTTGTCAGGTAATTTCGGATAGTGTCGAGACACCTTTATCTTTTTATAATGAGAACTACTCTGAAGATACATTGAAAACACTTATTAAAAGAGATTATGCTCAGAAATTCAACATAGAAGAAGGCCCGCTGGTACGATGGGCAGTCCATAATTCAGATTCAGATTCTCCTGTTGTTCTGATTACCATGCATCATGCAATTGTTGATGCCTGGTCAATCAGAATTCTTCTTAAAGAACTTCTTGCATTCTATAACTGCAACCTGTCAGGTTCAACCAACACCCTGATTAATTGTGAACCATCCTATACATATATTGATTTTTCACTTGATCAGCATTCACATATCTCTGATAATAATTTTAACAAAAATATTAATTCATACATTGGTATGCTTAAACCGTGTCTGAACAGGATTTCGTATTTAACCGGTTCAGAACGCCAAATAAATCCTGCATATAAGGGTAGCAGCATTCCATTCACAATTAACTCTGAAACTTTCAGAAAAATCCTGAATAATGCAAGAGATCATGGTGTTTCAGTCAGCACCATCCTTTTTTCTGTATATGCATATTTAATTCACAGGGAATCCGGATTATCAAAATTTACAATCGGTTTTCCTTTTGCAAACCGGCTTAATTCATTATTTACAGATACAGTTGGTTATTTTGTCAACACAATGGCAATCCCGGCAGAAATTGACTCCTATTGCCATTTCGATGAGTTCATTAAATTAATGCATTCTATTCTGAACCGTGTTTCAGAATTCCAGCACATACCATTTCCGGAATTGGTTGCAAATATCAATAAGGTAAGAAATAACAACGCACAACCGGTAATTCAGGTTTTTTTCAATTACATTTCGCGCGCGCTCCTTGGTCAGGCATCAGACTTTATTTATGAAACAGATAATAATAATCAGGTGCGAACCCTTGATGGTTTACGAATCAAACCATTTCCTATTCCGCAGCAGGAAGGTCAATTTGACATTACTCTTGAAATTATTGAACGCAGTAACTATGCATCTGGTCAGCTCAAGTATTCAACAGATATATTTACAAGTGAAGAAGCTGATACATTACTAAAAAAATTCCTTGATTTTCTCGACAATGTTCTAACAGATCCATCATTAATCATATTAAACAACAACACATCAGATAAACCGGCAGCAAAACGTATCGCTGTAAGTGCCACATTCACCGCAGATCTGATATCAGAAAGCCTCGGGTTCTGGCTAAAAAGGCTTGATCTTAAGTATGAACCGGTTTTTGCTCCAACCGGACAAATCATGCAGCAACTTCTTGATCCATCATCTGTTTTAAATACTAACAAAAACGGATGCAATGTACTGCTTCTGAGAGTTGAAGATCTTGCGGATAGTAATGACTCACAATTTAAAGAAACGCTCATAATCCGGTATGATGAAATACACACTGCATTGACATATTCATTGTCATCAAGTAAATCTACTTATCTAATATTTTTCTGTCCTCCAGGTCCTGATATTCTGAAGAATCAGATAATTAAAGAAATTATTGACGAAACAACAGAAAAATATCTAAACCAATTTAATGCACTTCCGGGTGTATATGCAACAACATACAGTACTATGTTCACATGGTATCCAGTTAAAATCTACCATGATCAGTTGCGTCTTGACAATGGCCATATTCCCTATACAGATGAATTTCATACTGTTATTGCAACATCAATTATCCGCCGCCTGTTTGTGACTTTACAGAAACCTGTAAAAGTTATTTCTGTTGATTGTGATAATACATTATGGGGTGGAATTGCCGCAGAGGATGGTATACATACTATTGATATTTCTGAAAACTATGCTGCATTCCAGATTTTTCTGGCCAAACAGGCAGAATCCGGAAAACTCCTTACTCTCGTAAGTAAAAACAGAGAAGATGATGTATGTGCTGTTTTTTCTGAAAACAAACAAATGCAGCTTTTTGATTCATCAATTTACTCAAAGAAAATCAACTGGAATCCAAAATCAGAAAATATTCAACAGCTTGCAGAGGAAATCAATGTCGGTCTTGACAGTTTTCTTGTCATTGATGATAATCCGGTTGAGTGTGCTGAAATTTCGGGAGCTTTAAAACAGGTTCTCACATTACAATTTCCATCATGTCAACATTATATTCCATCATTTATAAATGGTTTATGGATGCTTGATACTCCTAAACTTACCAATGAGGATCGTAAGAGATCTGATTATTATCATCTTGAAAAATTACGTAATACAGTCCGCTCTCGTGCAGGTTCTTATGCAGATTTTATTGACACGTTAGAAATTGAAGTCAGATTTGATTCTTTCAATGAACAAAACGGTGAACGGCTTTCTCAATTAACATTCAGGACAAATCAGTTTAATTTTTCTGATACAAAACTTTCTTATCATGAAATCAACCGGATGCACCAGAATGGACATGAAATACATTCCATATCTGTAAAAGACCGGTTTGGTGATTACGGTATTGTTGGAATGACATCAGGTTATATGGACGGTACAACATTCACAATCGACCTGTTTCTTTTGTCATGCAGAGTCCTGGGACGTGGTGTTGAATTTCAGGTTTTAAACAAGCTCATCGATAACGCCCGACAATATAATGCTCAAAGTATCTTTCTGCGTTTCAAAAAAACGGAACGGAACCTGCCGGCATTTGATTTTCTTAAAAAAATCATGAAAATCCATCCTCCGGCCAGATATGATAACGGTCTTATTCTTAATTTACCCGAGACTATCCCGGAATTTAAAGCCACTGATAGTGCCCTTATTAATACTGACAAAAATTCACCAATAGAACCGGAAATTCAGCACGAATTATCAGCTGAAATACAATCTCGTAACATTCACTATAAAGATATTGTTGAAAACCTCGCTACACTTGACAAGATTAGAGCAGCAATTGAACAGAATTTTGTTAAAATCAGTTCATACACTCCACCACCGGTATCCGGAACAACTGATGTACTCTCGACCGAGCACAAAATTATTGAGATCTGGAAAAGAGTCTTGCGAAGAGATACATTCTGTACCACAACTAATTTCTTTGACATTGGCGGCAGCTCACTCCAGTTGCCTCAGATTTTATCTGATCTTGAAAAAGAATTTAATGCAGGACTAATGCTTGTAGATCTATTCAAATACACAACGATAAAAACACTGTCCGGTTTTATTTCAGGCAAAATATCACATGATCCTACTGTACCCCGATCTTCTGCTGAAGAGACAAAACCTCGCAGACTGTCAGGTATGGAAATGCTACGAAAACGTCAGCAGCAATCCGGTTCAAGAATGAATTTGTAAACAAAGGCTTTTTATGGATAAACTTACAGAAGAACAAATCTCTCAGAGTGTTGCAATTATAGGTATGTCAGGTAGATTTCCAGGAGCTGATACTATAGCGGATTTCTGGGCAAATCTTGTTGAAGGAAAATGTTGTGTTGAACAGCTTAATGATAATACATTACGGAACTTGGGTGTACCTGAAGAAATACTTAACAATTCAAGATGTATCAAACGGGCGGGAATTCTTCACAATTCCGACATGTTTGCATCCTCGTTTTTTGGTTACAGTCCGCGCGAAGCAGAACTTATAGATCCTCAGCAGAGAATTTTCCTTGAATGTGCATGGGAAGCATTTGAAGATGCAGGTTATACACCAGAGTCGACCGGGGGATCTGTGGGAGTATTTGCCGGCGCGGGAATGAATTACTATTTTGTCAAAAATATACTCTCTCAGAAAAAACGTTTTGAAGACATTGTTAATCTGCTGACATTCATTGGAAATGACAAGGATCATCTGTGCAGCAGAGTATCATATAAACTCGGACTCAACGGACCAAGCTATGCTGTTAATTCTGCTTGCTCAACATCACTTGTTGCAATTCAGGTTGGCTATCAGTCGCTTCTTACCGGCCAATGTAATTATGCATTATGTGGAGGAGTATCACTTCAATCGCCACGTTCAAGAGCATCGCTTTATACAGAGGGTGAGATTTTTTCTCCGGACGGACTCTGCAAGACATTTGATAAAAATGCTGATGGAATTGTATTTGGTGAAGGTGTTGGGGTAGTACTTCTTAAAAGAGCTGAAGATGCCATTCAGGACCGCGATCATATTTACGCAATTATTCGAAGCGCAGTTGTCAATAATGACGGAGCAGAAAAAATCGGTTATACTGCACCGGGCTTTGACAGTCAGGCAAAACTTGTTGCACTTGCTCAGGAAATGGCTGATGTAAATCCGGAAGAGATCTCTTTTATCGAGGCACATGGAACAGCTACACGCCTCGGGGATGCAATTGAAATCAGTGCATTGACAAAAGCCTTCCGTCGAAAAACAGACAAGCGCCAGTTCTGTGCAATAGGATCTGTAAAAACGAACATCGGACATCTTGACACAGCGGCAGGCGTTACAGGTCTTATAAAAACCGCTCTGGCTCTTAAAAACAGAACTCTTCCCGCAACCATTAACTTTACTGAAGATAACCCTGAACTAAGACTGCCTGAAAGTCCTTTTATTGTCGCAAAAGAAAATGTCTCATGGAAAAACACGAATAAACCGCTTATTGCAGGAATCAGCTCTCTTGGTATGGGAGGTACAAATGCACATATTATAATGCATGAACCTCCATTACGTAAAGTATCTGAAAAAAATCGTGAATGGTATCTGATACCGTTATCTGCGCATACTGAAACAGAACTCACAAACATGCTCGGACAAATGCATCAATTCATAATAAAAAATGAATCACTCCGGATTCAGGATATTGCGTATACTTTACAGACAGGTAGACGGGCATTCAACAACCGTTGGTATGCGGTATGTGCAGAGACTGGTGACCTGATTAAAGTATTGAATGTAAATGTAAATAAGGCGGAGGAAAAGATACCAGAATCAATTTCAAGAACAGTTATTTTCGCATTTTCCGGTCAAGGGTCACAATATCCTGGTATGGCACTCAATCTTTACAATTCTGAGCCCATCATTCAGGAGGTACTTGATGAAGCCCGGGAAATAATGCTTGAGGAAACTGGTGAAGATCTGTTCAGATTTCTCTTTCCTCAGGATACAAACTCCCCTGATGCTGCAGAAATGCTTACACGAACACGTTTTACACAACCAGCACTGTTTGCGGTTGAATATGCCATTGCCAGACTTTTCATCTCTTTCGGAATAACTCCTGCGGCTTGTATTGGACATAGTATTGGTGAATTTACCGCTGCTGCTATTGCAAATGTATTTTCTTTCAGAGATGGAATGAAAATAGTTATCAATCGTGCAAAATTTATGGATACAATGCCTGAAGGTTCAATGGCATACATTTCTCTTTCTGAAAAGGAACTTGCACAACACATCTTCGGAACTATTGTTATTGCACTTGTAAACGCACCTGAATCATGTGTGATTTCAGGTCCTGTTTCAGAAATTACATCATTTATTGAGTCTATGAAGAAAAAGAATATCAGGTGCGGTTTGCTTAAGACATCTCATGCATTCCATTCACCATTAATGGACAAAGCTGCAATGGAATTCAGAGAGTATCTTGACAATATTACTCTATGCAAACCAACCATTCCTTTCATATCAAATGTAAGTGGGACCTGGATTACCGATATTCAATGCACAGATAGCAGTTATTGGGCAGATCAGCTTAGAAATACAGTAAGATTTTCTGATGGTATCACCGAATTATCAAAGCAAAAAAATCCTGTTTTTATAGAAATAGGTCCTGGAAATACACTTTCAACACTTATTCAAATGCATTTTCCAGGACCCGAATCTGCTATTACAATTCAATCGCTGCCTCAGGTAAATCAGAAGACAAGCGACTGTTTCCTTTTTGTTGATGCAATCGGTAAACTGTGGTCATCAGGATTAACCATTGACTGGATGCAATTTTACCATACAGAAGTACCAAACAGGATTCCACTTCCATCATACCAATTCCAGCGTGAGCGCCACTGGATTGAGTATTGCGGTCAGGAGTGCAACACCTCATCAGATGTAATAGTCAATAGTACCTCTGTTCCAGTTACAGAAGGGACTCTCGTAAATAAACATCATACAGAATCTGTTCCGCAAATAATAGATATAGCATCACGGGATCAAATTTACAAAATCGTATCTGATGCATGGCATTCGGTGCTTGGAATAAGTAATTGTACACCTGATGACAGTTTTATTGATCTGGGTGGAAATTCCCTTATGCTCACGCAGGTTGTTGCGAGAATAAATGAACGGCTCCCATACATTCTTCACATGTCTTTTCTTATGGGTAGCTATACCATTAACGAACAGGTTGAACACCTTCTGGAATTTGGCAGATCAAACCCTGATTCCATATCTCAGACTGTAAACGAACCGATTCAACACACTGAAGTCAACACATTATCCCCCGCACAGAAACGTCTATGGTATCTTTGTCAACTCAACCGGCATACGCCGGCATTTAATCTCACGCATACATTCCGTCTTAAAGGTATCCTGAATATACCCCGCCTTGAAAATGCTGTTAACGCAATCATTCAACGGCATCCATCACTACGCTCAACGTTCTTGGACGTCAACGGAATACCTGCAGTTAATCTATCAGACAGTATTACAGTTTCGTTATCGGCAGTCAATTGCATTTCTACAGACAATTCTCACAGTGAAAAACAGGCTGCAGAGCATATTAAAAATGAGGCAGCGGTTTTATATGATCTCGAACAGGGTCCTCTTTTTAAATGCGGATTATACCGTGTATCTAACTCTGAACACATTTTTGTTTTTTATATTCATCATATTATTTCCGATGGCTGGTCAATGGCAATAATTCTTAAAGAATTGTCTGCCCTGTATAATTTGTCACAAGACAAGCATCATGCAGTACTTGAGCCGCTTAAAATTAATTACTTTGATTATGCAGCGTATATGAACCGTATTGAAGACCGTCCTCTGAATGATACAGATGTTGCATTCTGGAAAGATTATTTTAAAACCGGTCTTCCCATTTTGTCACTTCCAACAGATTTTCAGAGACCTAAGACTTTAAAATTTACGGCAAAATTACTTACTTTTACGCTCCCACCTGAACTTATGAGAAAAATAACCGCTTATGCCGGAGCTAAAAAGATCACACCATTTTCAATACTTCTCAGTGTTTATGGACTTATGCTTCACCGCAATGCACGACAGGAACGCATTATCATCGGCTGTCCGATTGCCGGAAGGAACAGGGTTGAATTTGAGTCATTAATTGGTCTGTTTCTCAATATGCTTCCTTTTAACATCAGATTTGATTCAGATATGACAATTGAGAATCTTGCAAATGAGACATACCAGAATACAATGCAGGTTTTTGCACATCAGAATATCCAGTTTGGTAAACTTGTAGAATTATTGCAGCCGGAGAGACATCTTAATGTCAACCATGTTTTCCAGACCATGTTTTCATACAATAATTATCTGTTTAGTGCCAACACAACAGGAGAAGTTATATTTGAACCTGAAAAATCTGACCGCGGTTCATCGGAGTATGACTTGTCACTGTATATGTGGTCTTCAGATGATACGTTACATGGCGCATTTGAATACAGTGATGAATTGTTTCTCGAATCTACAATAGAAGGATTCCGCAGCCAGTTCCAGACACTGCTTGAAGCAGCAATTGCAAATCCCTTGTTACCAATATCAAAAGCCCCGGTATTCACTAATAGTCAATTAAAAGAACTCCTTGAACAAAAATACTCTACAACATGCGATGTTCCTTCAAACGAAACATTAATTTCATTATTTGATAAATCATTCAATAATTACCGGTCATCTGTCGCCATAACTGACGGAATGACAAAAATTACTTATTCAGAGCTTTATAACCTTTCCTGTAAAATATGTAATGGATTATTATCAGCAGGGGTCAGTTGTGGCACTGTTGTCGGAATCCACATGTCGCGTTCAGTAAACATTATTCCGGTTCTTCTCGGAGTTCTGAGAGCAGGAGCAACCTATATACCTCTCGATCCTGCATTTCCGGAAGATCGGATTGATTTTATTGTTAACGATGCAGAGATTAAATACATTGTCGCAGATTTAAAGAATGGAAAGAGATTCACTGAGAACGAAAAATTTAAAGTTCTGACCCATGACGATACTGTAAGTGATTTTACCTTGTGTACTAATTCTTCTGATAGTAACTACTGTAATGAAGATAGTATTGCCTACATACTTTACACATCAGGATCTACAGGTACTCCAAAAGGTGTTGAGATCCAGCACAAGGCACTTACCAACTTCCTATTGTCAATGTTAAAGCGACCCGGCATCAGTAACAGCGATAATCTTCTCTCTGTTACATCAATCTCCTTTGACATATCCGGCCTTGAATTTTTTCTTCCGCTTCTTGCTGGTGCAAAAATAACACTTACCGATAACGCCACTGCTGCAGATGCATTTGAACTCAGGCGAATTCTTGAGAGATCAGAAATTACTATCATGCAGGCTACACCGACTACATGGAGAATGCTTCTTGAGTCCGGATGGACAAACGGAGAAAATCTTAAAATTCTCTGCGGCGGAGAAGCCTTGTCCCGCGAACTCGCAGACAGGCTGCTTTCAACTGGTGCTGAGTTGTGGAACATGTATGGACCCACAGAAACTACAATCTGGTCATCAATCTGCAGGGTTACAAATGCAGATACAGAACCGGATATCGGTTTTCCTATTGACAATACGCAATTTTTCTTTCTTGATGAGGCGTTACAGGAGGTTCCACGGGGCGTTATCGCGGAGCTTTGCATTGGCGGAAGCGGACTTGCAAAAGGGTATCATAAGAGACCTGATCTTACAAACAAAAAATTCGTATATATAAATATTGATGGTTCTGAAATACGAGTCTACAGAACCGGAGATCTTGTCAGAGTAAAAGCTGACGGGAAAATTGAATTCCTTGGCCGCACCGACCATCAGGTTAAAATAAGAGGATACCGTATTGAACTTGACGAGATTGGAACAGTTCTTAATCGTCATCATTCTGTAGCGCAGGCAATTGTATCAACATTCGAAAAATCATCAATAAAGGATCTTGTAGCATACATTCGTCCGCAACCCGGCAATAAAATTGACACAACTGCAATACGTGAATTTCTTGGAAAACAGCTTCCATCATATATGGTTCCTGCAACATTTTTAATTATCGATGAGTTTCCTCTGACTCCGAACGGGAAAATTGACCGTAAGCGGCTTCCAAAACCGGATTTATCAGATCATTCAACAAACGCGGATTTGATCTCAAAAACAACCCCAAGAGATTCACTTGAAGTAACACTTGTAAAAATATGGGAGAGATTTATTGAAAAAGAGATCAAATCGATTGATGACAATTATTTTGATCTTGGTGGACATTCGCTTCTTGCAGTACAGATATTTAATGAGCTTCATAAAGAATTCAATCTGCAGCTTCCGCTTGCAGTTCTGATTGAATATCCGACGGTACGAGCATTTGCAACGTATTTAAGAGAATTGCTGCATCTTCCCGAATATAAAGAAATTAATACAAGTCAGGAGCCTGCCGGTAAACCGAAAGTAAGTACACCGGTACACAATTTACAAATTGGTTACAATATCCATGGGCAACCGGTATGGCTTACAACATCTGATAATCCTGGGAATAGTGTGGTACCGGTTTTTGAAACTGAAAAACTTCCTGATAATCCCTTTTCTGTTCGTGAAAAAGTTTTACCGTCAATTCCATCGCAGGAAGAAATCTGGAAACTTTTACAAACTAATCCCGAAGTAAATAGTGCATTCAATATTGCCATTTCTATAAATATCCAGGGTAAAATAAATACTGATGCATTTGACAATGCAATACAGGGACTGTCAGTAATCCATGAAATTCTCAGGGCACATTTTACACATAATGGTAAAAAAATCATTATTAAACAGGACATGCAAATTCCGGTAAGCAGATGTATTATTGATTCTGTAAATGATGATGATCGAACTGCAAAAATTAACAGTTCTGAAATTGACGAAATAAAAAATATTTTTGATATTAATAATGGCCCGCTCTTCCGTGTCGCAATCATCTCTTCAACGAACAATAATCATACAATTATTCTTGTTGCTCATTCCAGCATGATTGACAATTGGTCTCTTGCAGTTTTGAAAGATGACCTGATCAGTCTTTATCTCAGTTTTGCAGCGATTAATCCACCATGCAGTCTGCCACAATATCAATATGGTGATTTTTCTCAACACTGTATGAAACCGGAAGTGATCAGTCAACGACAGACTTCTATAATGTACTGGCATTACCGTCTTGCACTTCCCCCCCTTCCCTATCCACCAAAACCGATTTTTTATGAAAAGCAACAGAATTCATTACAATACAGCAGTAATTCATTCATAATTACCCGTGCATTCAATGCTGATATTTTTCATAAAATCAATGCATTTGCAAAAAACAATTGCGTAACTGTTTTTGCGGTTCTTTTAGCAGGACTTTCAAAGCAGATTCAGAGACATACCGGTACTGATGACATTACAATAGGCGTTCCATTTGCCACTCAGTGTGCTTATACTATGACAACAACCACTGGGAAATTTGACTCCCTGCTTCCGGTACGTATTCAATCTGGAAAATGCAATAACTTCATTGAATTGTGCCATCACTGCCATAAGTCATTATTTACCGATTATAGCAATGCCTTTGCCGGGATTGAAGATCTCAGGATGGAGCTTGGCTTCAGTCAATTCAAGGCACATTCACTTGTTGCAGCACGATGCAGCTATGTACGTTTGAATAATAACCGGCAATCCGAAGAACTGCAATATTCAACCAGGTATATCACACACCAGTGCACGACAGCAAATCTTGAAATATCTTTTTACGAAAATAGCGATAGTATCGAAATCACGGCAATAGGAAATTCATGCTTGACAGAACAGCTATGGATTACCTCATTTGTTAACGATCTTGAAAAACAGTTTGACCTTGATTGTATGGCTGTTTCTGATATTGTCAAACATGAAAAAACATTTTCTGCCCCTGCAAATAAAGAAGAAACAATTCTTCTGGAGATCTGGAAGAGGTTGTTTGACAATATTGCAATTGAAACAAATGTCAGTTTCTTTGCTCTTGGCGGGGATTCACTTTCTGCATTTTCAATGTTGGATGAGGTAAATCGATATTTCAAAGTAACACTCCAGCCATCAATTCTTACAACGTACAGTACAATAAGTACATTAGCGACACACATTCAATCGCTTGTGAAATCATCAGATTCAGTACCAGAAACTGCAGAACCACTTGCAAAGAAGAGCACATGGAACACAGTTGTTCCTTTTAACCGTGAGGGTGAACTTCCACCATTTTTCTGTGTCTCGGGTCTTGGCGGAAATCCCATGATATTCCTTCATTTGTCAAAACTTCTTGGAAAAAATCAACCTTTTTATGCTCTTCAGTTCAGAGGTGTTGATGGTATCATGACTCCACACAACCGGGTGGAGGATATGGCAGAGGAATTTCTTAATGATATCCGTAAAGTACATCCTGAAGGTCCATATTATCTTGGAGGCTACTCATTTGGCGGACTTGTTGCGTATGAGATAATTCAACGATTGTTAAAAAATGGTGACTCTGTTGGCGGATTAGTCCTCATTGACACATTTATTCCTCACTTCAGCAAATTGACATTAAAGAAAAAATTACTGACACGATTGTCAAATCTGATTCCAACCGGATCCGGGTATAATATTAAAAAATTCTCCCATCGTCTACGATCACATATATTGCAGGTAAAAACTCAGCCTGACCTGTCAAATACATTTAAAAACAGATTTGATCTTGTTGCATCATGCAATCATCAGGCAGGTGTCAATTATAAACCGCTGCAGATGAAGGCGAATGTAGTTTTTGTAAAAAGTGCACTCCCGGTACCACCGGATCGTTACGGCCATAAACTTCCGTTTCATTCAATAAACGAATGGGGTAATCTCATACCATCTGACCTTCTTGATTTACGATACACACAAGCGCATCATTATGAAATACTTGTTGAACCGAATTTATCAGAAACTGCAAAAAATATTTCAGCGGGACTTACGGCTTTACGTAACAGATACAATAGGAATGAAACGGTGAAAGCTTCATAGTATGCTACTTTACCATAACCCACTGTCGGTTTAAAACAGATGTTTTCTCTATTCCTAATGTTTCAATTTTCATCTGAATGATATAATATCCTGATGCAAAACGTTTGTCAACTCTAAACAAACCTGTACCAGCACGTACTCCTTGAGTCAATACGTTTCTGTAAACACTTCTGCCCTTGAGATCAAATATGGAAATGGTTATCATTTTAACATCAAGCGGAAATGTATATCGCAGTATAAGTAAATGATTTTTTGTCAAAGGGCGAAATGAAAATTCTGAATTGATTTTTTTTATGAAACCTGAAATATAATTTTCAGTTCCGACAATTAGATATCCGGTAGTTCTTTGCCCTTCCGCTATTGACAATTTATATGAGTCACTATGGTTAATAGCAGTAATATTTCCTCCAAAATATAGTAATGCCTGAGTTTCAGGTGCAAGTCCTGATGTTTTATCAATTGCAGCATGTACAATAGATGCATGATCCGACCTGTTTTCACATGTAATGACAAAAGCAGCCCCTCTGTTTCCAGAATTCCCAACTGCTGCATGTCCAAATAATACTCCACTTTTGGGGTCTATAACACCTGCTTTTATATTTCCAAATGATGGAGACGATTTGTAAAAGCGTGGTTTACCATTTTCAGGAAGAGATGCACAATAAAAAGATGATAGCATTTCCCCTTTTTCGTCATTGACTCGTACCTTGACAGACCATTGCTGAAATGATGTTGCATTTTTTGCCAATGAACCAATTTTATCTATCGCAGAAACAGGTATACACAAAGGCGGAATCCGCATGACTATATTTTTGTCACTATTATTATAAGCAGAAAAAGCACCTCCGGCTTTCAGAATTGTCCGGGCATCGGATACCTCCTTTATCCCTGGAAGATATAGAGCCTTTGTGATATACGTTGTTCCACTCTTTATCCACTCATACAGTTCAATTCCGGATATATCAGTACCATTACTTTTTGTTGCATCTAAAATATCACCTGCATATATATCGAAATTATACGGAAGAGAGAAATCTGTCCATTCTCCTTTTTTAAGTTCAAGATTGAAAGTATCAATGAGCGCAGGGATTATTGCCGTATCATACGATAATTTCATACTTTTTGCAGACTTAATCCAGAGTGTTGTCCCGGGATCAAACTTGAAACTGGATGAATCTGCAATGCTGTACTCAACCCACTTATCTTTAACAGTATTATTTGACAAATCAGGAAGCCACCGAACGACTCTCTGATGTTTGACATCATACACAAAAGAATCCCTACCGAGTGAATGCGACATTACTTTGAATAGGCTATTTTTAATTGGTGTTCCGGTAACAGAAAGCGGTGTCCATTCCATGGGTGAAATTACTGTATCATCACAGTTTGCTCCTACACGCATTATCTTCCGGGAAAGATTTATAGAGTCTGTTTTTCTTCCATCGCTTACTGTCAATATGCTTCTCAAACCGGATACCGGATCAGCCACGTATGCAGGAATTACCGTTACACATCTGATATCATTACCATTTTTTTGTACAGTTACAAAATGAGATATATCAGCAAAAGCATTTGCCCCTGGTGCTGCAAGCAGTTTTATTGAAGGATTTTCAATATTATCTCTAATTGTAAATGTATCATTGATTGTTTGAACAATCTGAAACGGCTTAGTGGTGTCTTTAGCCGAAGCGTTTAAATAAGGGGCCATGGTGTCAATCATCATGGCAAAAGGATAACTCAGATCTCTTGTTGAAAAGTTGATCTTGTTGTCAGGTATACTATATGTTAACCCTGCAGTATCAAGACGCCATGCTTTTGTATTGACATTAAACCTATAGATCCTTATGTCAGCCAATGAATATGGCGCAACTGCTTCTGATGGAGTTAATGCGAAATTAACACGCAAATTTGTTGAACGATTTCCATTTCTAAAGATAAATGAAGGTCCCATTACAATAAACCCATTTAAAACCGGCATACTCCATCTGTCAACTGTATCAGTATATGGATTCTCAAGCTCATCGCCCGAAATAGTCAGCAGCTCTTCCCCCCAAATAGTCAGAGAATCCGAAAAGATTGAGGTTTGTTCGCCCCCCTTGAGAATAACCTGCCTGCCACTTGTCCCTCCACCTGTTTTTTTTGTTCGTATCTGCACTTTTGCAGAATCTGATGTTTTCGACCAGTTCCCGGCAGTATCTCTCCCGAAAATTGAAAAATAATAGAGTTTATCAGCTTTGAGATTAGTGACTGTATCAGATGTAGTCTTCAGGTTCCATGCACCAGCCTTTACCGTTCCGGAATCATACGCTCTGACCGGATAACCTAATTCGCTGTACCATACTCCGATACTGTCAAAAACAAAACTGTTTATTGTATTGACCTCCCAGAATAAGGCTATTGCTGCGGAATCTATACTGCTTCCACCAAGAATACATGGATTAGCTGGCATAACAGGTTCCCCAACCACGACCGAAGTGATGGCATTACCATTAGCGATTGTAAATTTCTTATCCGTATCCAGGACAAACACTGTAAAATAGTAGGTAGCGACTTCATTACTAATCCCCATTGATATAGTATCTCTGGCAGTAGTAAGATTATACATAAGAGTATCTATACCGCATTCGTCGATCCGTGTTACAATACCTCCTTTTTTATACGCAAGGCAGAATGCTGTTTTATTTGCGATAGTGATACATGCAGGATTCCATGATGCAATGACACTGTTTTTTGAATTCGGTTGCACCTTTAGAACAAAATCATCTAAGATTTCTGTTTCCACAAATTTTCCATAATTACCGCCACGTTCTCCCTCTTTGCAATCACCGGGGGCTGTTTCGTGCGTTTCCCAATTGTTGCATTCGCAATCTTCGTTATTGTATGATGGAAGCAGAACCATTGAGCTATATGGGTCAAGCGTTACCGAACCTTTAACTGTCTTTCCTGTTATATCGCAATAAGGAACAGACCCAAGCGCATAATTTTGTTTTTTTGCATGATCGTTTACCAGCAGCTTTGTTGCTTTAGACAGATCGTTAACTTTTACTTCTGCCTGCGCAAGTACCACATTGTCCATGTAAAATTCCGAAGGTCCTTTAACATGTGTGTAAAGCCTCGCTTTGTCAACGGGCTTGGAAGAGTGAAAGTACATCTTGTAAGTCTCTCGCTGTGGTGTCACTTTGCAATTTATAACACCGTAGGCTTCATAGTTATCTTCGTCCAGACGAACAACCACTTGCACCATTGTTGGAACAGGAGCAATTAAATCGACGGAGAGGAAGTAATCCACCCCTTGTTCCAAACTGAATCGGTTGGACATGGTCCGCCCATCCGCTCCTGCAGGATCTGAGTTAACAGCTCTTATACATCCGCCATCCAATCCTCCTTTATTACTCCAGCTGATGGTGGTGCCCCCGCCTGGTGACCAGTGAGACCAATTGCCTGTATTTGAGTCAAGAGTTGAATTTGCAATCAGGTTAATATCTTCATTAATAATGGCAAAGGGTTCATAGCGGTAGTATGTACTAACATCAACAGAATTGTCATCCTGCCTGGTAATATTTCGCCATTCATTTATTGAATAGTTGCCAGATAATGAGGGGGAGGATATATTTCCAACCAAATCGTAAGCTGCATTATAAAAGTAGTTTTGGTCGTAAGTCCCAAAGTCGAAATGCCCCAAACCTCCGTCTAATCTTGCAAGAGGCTTCGCAATATTTCCTACAAAAACGTTCTTCCTGATAATATTTTGAGTTGTCTCGCCTCTTTTAGTCCCCGCAATGGTGTCTTCCTTAATGTAATATGCTCCGGCGCGACAATTATATGCAACATTACCGGAAACCTCGTTATTAAATGCGTCATGGATTAAATAGCCATGTACAGCATTAACAACGGTATTCCCTACTACCTTAACATCATTGGATCTGTCATCCAGGTATATTCCTTGTCCGAATTCACCCCAGCTACCTGGTCTGGGGTTACCTATGGAATTCGTGACGATATTTCCGATTATTTGCGAACCCCTTGTATTCGGCCCCACGAGGTAAATTCCTCCATTATCGTTGAAGCGCAGCATGACCGAATCCACCACGTTGTTTCGGATAATAGCCATTGACGATGAACCGATAATACCCCCTTTGCTTATCCGCGAAATTCTATTACCGATAATATTCAAGTTCTGAAAATCGGCAAAGCTAATCCCTGCATTTGAATTTTGATCAGGGAATTTTCCTGCCATTCCAATATCTTGGATTGTATTGTTTTTAACAACACACTTATTCCCGTTTTTTAGAAAAATTCCATTCAGTCCACAAGACGAAACATCGCAGTTTTCGACAAACGATCCCAAATATTGATCGAGGATCAAAATCCCGTATAATCGAATTTTTTTGATATCGAGGTTTCGAAAAACGTTCGAACTATTTGTCCCTGCCGCAAAAACGCCATGCTGTCTGGCCATCACCACGGCGATGTTTTCTAACGTTATGCCTTTCCGACTTTGCATACTTATGCCATAATCGAATTCAGGAACTTCAATTGTTTTCAAATTAGGGTCATCCCCTGGTTCCGGCCACAGGTATAACATTTGGTTGTCCTGGTCGTAGAACCATTCTCCCGGGCTGTTCAGCATCCAAAGCTTATTGCAAAAATAATATTGAGAATTAAGTGTGGCAGCGCTGTTGGTCATCTCAAAACCTACGCGATTGCCATTATAAGAAGTAACAGAGCTATTCACCAACCAGTGCTCCTGTGTTCGAATCACTATTCCCGCCCCAATAATGCCGCCTGGAATAGACAGGTTATTGTCAATAATATAGTCGCTGCTGGTTGATTTTTCATCTGTAAGAAGCCAATCATCATCAGGCCAGTGAGCTAATTCCTGATACTTCCCATCGCAATAAACAGCCTTCACCTCAAACGGAACAGTTGCTTTGTAAATTGATCCTGAATGTTTGGTCCAACCGTTTATTACGCGCGATGCATTTATTACAGGTTTGTTGCCTTCTCCATAAGCTGAATAGGTAATGTTGTCAGCCGGTACAATTATTTGTCCCCGCCATTCACACCCTCGTTTCAACAATACCTGAGAGCCTGCTTTAACTGAAGTGCTATTTGCTTTGGTAAGTGTTTGCCAGGCTTTAGACGGCGATGATCCATCGTATGAATCATTTCCGATTTCAGCATCGACATAATAGGTCTGTGAGTTAACATTTGTACAAATAATAACGCACAAAAACAACAATACCATTTTTTTTATCATTTTCACTTCGTTTATCTTAAAAACACCATTATCTTTGTTTCAACCAACCTGGTAGCAGAACCTGCCGAAGCACCTGTTTTAAACTGATAAAAATACACCCCACAGCCTAAACTGTTACCCTTATGTTTCCTGTTTTAACTGCAATCTCTTCCAAATTAATGCGAAGATCGCGGAAAATACAATCTTCAACCAGACTAATTATAACACAGTACATTTTAACTCCGCCAGGCTTTTCAAAATTTTCAAACGCGCTGAGCTGATAGGTAATTTGATCTTTTTAACGTATGATTTTAAAATAGTGCTTGCATTGGCCTGTTACAACTACTTAATTCCGGACAAATAGGCAACATATTCTGTGAATGGTGGTATTAAATTGTCTGAAAAGAGTCACTATTACCCGGTTTAGACAAAAACACCAAATGACAATCTTTAAGAAGAATGGGTATGATGTTGTCAAGACAGAGATGGTTGAAATTAAATAATTGCGCTAAAGGAAAAATAAACATTGACAAATCACTATCAGTAGCTTAATTTAACGGGAAGTCGACATTATCCAAAAAACGCGCCAAATGATGCAAATCTCTGGATGGAGATTCAGATAAACATTTAGTAGTTTTTATAATATAAGGTACGATTTTAAAATCCTTCGGAATGACAAAACTGTACCAGTATCAATAAGGAACTCTGTATGAAAAAAACGAATCGCAAGTTACACGGTATGGTTATTGTCACCTATCGGTGCAATGCACATTGCAATATGTGTTTTCAGCACCTGCATGTTAAGGAGGCATCCGCAAAAAAACAGGAGGAGCTTTCTTTAGACACTATTAAAAAGCTACCCGAAATGGCTTTTTGCAACATAACCGGCGGGGAACCGTTCATAAGGACGGATCTTAAAGAAATTGTAGATATTATCAGTAGTAAATCAGACCGGATAGTGATTGTTACTAATGGTTATTTTACTGATCGGATTATTGATATGTGCAAAACTTTTCCAAAAATTGGTTTGCGAATCAGTATGGAAGGACTGCAGGAAACAAATGATTCCATCAGAGGTATTCCCAATGGCTTTGAAAAGGGAATCAGTACACTGAGAAAGCTTCACGAAATGGGGCATAAGGATGTAGGTTTTTCAACGACTGTTCAGGATAAGAATTGCAATGATTTAATTCCGTTATATGAACTGGGTGATGAGTTAGGTTTTGAACATGCAACATCAACATTACATAATTCTTTTTATTTTAAAAAGTTTGACAATGAAATTAAGAACAAATACAAGGTTGCAAAATCATTTGAAGCTCTTGTTAATCGTATGCTTCAGTCAAAATCACCTAAAAAATGGTTTCGGGCATACTTCAATCATGGTTTAATAAACTATATCTACAATCAGCCTCGCCTCTTACCTTGCGAGATGTCATCGGATGCATTTTTTATCGAGCCTTACGGCGATGTGATCCCTTGCAACGGCATGGTGGAAAAAGCGGTTATGGGGAATCTAAACGACCAGTCCTGGGAGGCGCTTTGGAACAGCCCAAAAGCTAATGAGGTAAGAAAACAGGTAAAGAGCTGTAACAGGGGGTGCTGGATGATTGGAAGTGTCGCCCCGGCAATGGAAAAACGAATATGGATCCCCGGTTGGTGGATTTTAAAACACAAACTTTTTATGAAAAACAAATATAATTTACATGAAAATAAATTTATAACAGCACCATAAATTAAGTGTTTAAGTGTAGTTAATATTTTATTGAATTGGCAATAGTTATTCTATAAAAAGCTATTTGTGGCCTTATAGTCTAATTTTAATAAATTTAAATGTTATATAACTATGAAAACAGAACGTATACCATCTACAAAAAGAGACATTTTTATTGATAATATTAAAGTAATAGCTTGTTTTTTGGTATTTCTTGGCCATTTTATCCAGAGTATGATAAAAGCTAACATTATAGATAAAAACGATAGTTTACTCTGGTTTGTTGAAACGCTCTATTTTTTTCATGTACCTTTGTTTTTTATATGTAGTGGATATTTGTATCAAAAGTATGGTACAGTAAATAGCTTTGTTTCATGGAAGAACAATATCGCTAAAAAGAGTTTAGTTTTAGGTGTCCCCTATTTTACTTTTACCTTGTGCAATTGGGTTTTACAATTCTTTTTTTCGGGTACGATAAACAGTGAAGCTGGAAATGCATTTGATGTTCTATTTGTTCATCCTAGCTCACCATTTTGGTTTTTATATATTTTGTTTTTTATTTTTATTATTACTCCTACATTTACAACAAATAAAACTGCTATTGCCGGCTTGTTAATAGCACTAACACTCAAAATACAGTCTATGTTCGTTATTTCTCCTCATTTAAATCAAATTTATCTAATCAAGCAAATAACCTCTTTTGAAATCTGGTTTGTTATCGGGCAATGTTTAAATTATATTGACCTTGAAATAGTTAGTAAAAAATATACAGTTCAAGCAAGATTAATTGGAATTATATTTATCTTATTGAGTATTGTTTTGTATTATTTTAATATAAGTTTTTGTGGCAAAGAATTTGTTTTGGGATTAATGGCTTGTACTGCTTTAATAATATTATTTTTTAATCTAAGTTTAAAGCCGCATCCATTCCTGGATCGTCAATTCAAGTTTTTTTCAAATTACACTATGTCAATTTTTTTAATGCATGTTGTTTCTGCTGCATGTTTTAGAATTCTTTTACTTAAATCAGGGATAAATAATCCTTCTATTCATGTTGTTGTTGGTATTAGTATGGGTATATATTTACCAATCATTGCTACTGAGGTTATTAAGAGAATTAAAGGTGTAGATTTTATTCTTTACCCTACTAAATATTTCAATTTTAATAAATAAAGTGAAAATGAATATCTCTCATTTTTAAATTAGTTGCAAAATGTTTAGGTAAGTAACTATCTATACCTAACATTACAAACACATCTATTGAATAATCATTTGTTAAACCCTGAGGGTAAAATGGATATGAAGTATGTTTAATGGTAAAAAAAAAGATATTGTTAATGGCAAAAAACCGCTACGTATCGCCTTTATCGGACATAAAAGGATTCCAGGACGCGAGAGTGGCATAGAAGTAGCCCTCGAACAAATCACCCGGCATCTTGTAAACAAAGGCCACAAGGTGGATGCCTACAACAGAGCAAAAAAAGGGTATGAAAAAGTAAATGATTTTGATGGTGTAAGAATCATTACCATCCCCACCATTAACAATAAAAGTCTTGATGCACCGGTATATTCTTTTTTTGCTGCAATACGCTCCCTGTTTGGAGGTTACGATGTGGTACATTACCATGCAGAAGGCCCCTGTATGATGCTGTGGCTAAATAAGCTATTTGGACAACGTGTTGTTGTAACAATTCACGGACTGGACTGGCAGAGAGCTAAGTGGAACCGACTGGCATCAAGTATGATACTGTTTGGTGAACGATGCGCGGCAAAGTATGCAGATGAAGTAATTGTACTGTCAAGAAATGTGCAGCAGTATTTCAAGGATACCTACAACCGCGAAACAAGATACATACCAAATGGTGTAGTTGAACCCACATTGCGGGATGATACCTTTATTCGCTCAAAATGGGGCTTGAATAAAGATGGATACGTCCTTTTTCTTGGCCGGATTGTTCCGGAAAAAGGAGTACATTATCTTATTGATGCATTTAAAAAAATATGCACAAATACGAAACTGGTTATTGCCGGAGGAAGCAGCCACACCGACGAATATTACGAATCACTAAAAAGACGCGCTGATGGTGACAATCGTATTATTTTTACAGGTTTTATTGAAGGTATCGGGCTTGAGTCTCTTTACTCGAATGCATATTTTTATGTGCTGCCAAGCGATGTCGAAGGAATGCCGATTTCGTTGCTTGAAGCGATGAGTTACGGAAATTGTTGTCTTACCTCCGATATACCTGAATGTATAGAGGTTTTAAATGGAATTTCATTTAAAAAAGGCGACATGAATGATTTACAAAACAAGATAAATGTCTTACTCCAAAATCCTGAAATTGTTAATATTAACAAACAGGTGGCAAAAAACAGGTCTAAAGAATTCAATTGGGAAAATGTTGTAAGTAAAACAGAAGAAATTTATAACTAAAATTTTTAGAATATACGGAGATTAAATAATGGTAAAGCTTGTATCCAAAATAATTAGTATGATAAAAAGAGAACCATATCATATTGATGAAGCGATATCTTTTAATGAGTTATTAGAGATGGTATTAGGACGTGGATTCATGCTTCTTCGTGGTCTTTTTTATAAACCATTTTTTAAGAAATCTGGTAAAGCAGTTTTTATCGGTAGGAATGTGTCAATCATTGCGAAAAAAAAAATAACTTGCGGTACCTTGACAATCCACAATAACTGTCAAATTAATGCCATGTGCAAAGGTGGTGTAGAGATTGGGGATAATTTTATGCTTGGTAGAAATAGTATTATCGAGTGCACAGGTGTAGCCAGATGTTTAGGTGAAAAACTGACAATCGGTGAACATGTTGGAATTTCGCCAAACGCATTTATTTCTGTTCGAGGTACAGTAAGTATTGGTTCTGATACAATAATTGGTCCACATGTCTGTATTATTGCAGAAAACCATGTTTTTAGTGATCAAAGTACCCCGATTCGCCTGCAAGGTGCTGATAGAAAAGGTATCACTATCGGAAAAGGTTGTTGGATAGGTGCAAATGTTACAATTCTTGATGGGGCAAATATTGGAGATGGGGCTATAATCGCTGCTGGAGCAGTTGTAAATAAAGATGTTCCAGCTTATGCAATAGCTGGTGGTGTCCCTGCAAAAGTAATTAGGATGAGAGATTCTAAATGAAAATATTATTGATTAATAAATTTTATTATATTCATGGTGGATCTGAGACTTATCACTTTGCTCTTGCGGAAATGTTAAAAAATTCTGGGCACGATGTTGTTTTTTTTTCTATGCAGGATGTAAAAAACTTTCCTTGTAAGCAAGCTGAGTATTTCGTACCAAATGTGGAATACGTAGGTAAGCAAAGCTTGTTAAAACAAATAATCGCTGGTTTTAAATTTCTTTACTCATTTCAAGCAAAAAAACAACTCCGCAAGTTAATTCAAAAAGAAAAACCTGATATCGCTCATGTTAACCTTGTGCACAGACAACTTACCTTTTCAGTAATTGACGAATTGTACAAACATGGTATTCCTATTGTTTATACAATACATGATTATATCTGTATTTGTCCAAACTGTACTATGTTGGCGCATGGACAAATATGTGAGAATTGTCTGAAATCAGGAAATTTTTTATCCTGTTTAAAAATCGGGTGTGTAAAAAATTCAAGAGTAAAAAGTACGCTTGCCTATTTAGAAGCAACATTTCTCAAGAAAACAAGAAAGTATGATAAAATTGACATATTTATAGGACCTTCTAAATTCATTGTTGAAAAATATAATCGAAGCAATTTTTCCAGATCCCCAGTGATATTTCTTCGAAACTTTCTTCCTAAAGAGACAATATATCAGCCAGTAGTTACGAATGATGACTATCTGTTGTTTTTCGGACGCCTGTCGCAGGAAAAAGGAATAATTACTTTATTAAATGCAATTAAACAGATCGATGAAGTAAATCTACACATTGCTGGGGAAGGTGAATTACGCCCCGAAATTGAAAAGTTTATCGAAACCAACAACCTCGCAAATCGTGTAAAACTGCTTGGTTATCAGGATCGACAGAGTATGGCTGAAATAGTTTCAAAATGCAAAGCAGTTGTAGTCCCGTCCGAATGGTATGAAAACTGTCCATATTCGATAATGGAGGCACAGGCACTGGGGAAACCGGTTATTGGAGCTGATATCGGTGGAATACCGGAGCTGATCGTGGATGGGAAAACGGGGTTTGTTTTTAAGGCGCAGAGTATTGAATCCTTAGAAAGATCAATCAGGCAGCTGATTGATCTTAAAGAAAATGAATACAGGAAAATGTCCTCTGCCGTTACCGAGTTCGCAAAAGAGAATTACTGTCACAAATCTTATATTAATGAGTTAACTAAAGTATATGGTAGTTTAACAAAACAAATATTACCGGGTAAATAGGTTTAGATAAAAAATAAAACGAATCAATCTATTAGTATTGTAAGGGATTGCTGCTTTGGCGACGGTTTCCTACACATACTTTAGTAGGTTTACATGAAAACGCCGACACACCCTAATTGTCAACAAACTTGTACTTTAGTGGTAATGCCGTCAGAGTGTTTTTTGATTAGTTAGTCTATTACAGTGTAAACATATTAGATGCAATAGACTTTTGGGGAAGCAGGACAACTTAAAGAACTGTACTGGGATTTGATACAATACTTTTAAGAATTTTGGATATGTAAATGAAGATTTCTCTTATTACAAGGCATGCCATTACAAATTATGGTTCACTCCTTCAAACGTATGCGACACAAACAGTGTTAAAAAAAATGGGTTGTGACGTTGAAGTTATTGATTATATACCGCAAGAAGAGCACCACTTCAACATTACAAAAAGTCTCTTACAAAAAAATGAACAGTGGAACTCAAATTTATTTAAAAAAATCGCATACTTACTTATTCAATCACCCGGGTATTTTTTAGCAGGTATTAAATTTGAAAATCTGCGAAGATCTCTACTTAATCTGAGCAACAGATACACAACTTTGGATGAGCTCACGAAAGACAAACCACAAGCAGATATCTATTGTACAGGTAGTGATCAAGTTTGGGGACCAATAGGTAGTAAGATTTTTGATCCTGCATACTTTCTTACTTTTGCTGATAATAATGAAAAGAAAGTTGCTTTTGGAAGCAGTTTTGGAAGAGTGGAATTTAGTAGTAGCACTTTAGATACTTACAAAAAAATGCTTGCAAAATATAACGCAGTTTCTGTAAGAGAAAAAAGTGCAGTTGGCATTATTGCAAATATGAATTTAACAATGCCATATCATGTTCTCGATCCAACATTATTGTTATCAAGCAACGAATGGAATAAACTATTAAGAAAGAACATCAGTAAAAGATATGTTTTAATCTATCAGTTGCATAGTAATTCTGAGATGGATATTTATGCAAAAAAATTTGCAAAACAAGCTAACCTTCCCTTGATACGCATAACACCGATTCTTCATCACCTTAAAAGAGGCGGCTGGCCGATATTTTTACCTGGTCCAGAAGATTTCCTTTCTTACATTAAAAATGCCGATTATATGATAACTGACTCATTTCATGGCACTGCATTTGCGGTCAATTTTGGCACCCAATTTGTTAATATACTGCCCGAAGGAACGCAAACACGTAATCAGAGCCTTCTTGAGCTTACTAACTTAACAGAAAGAGTTATAAGAAGCTATCAGGATTTCAGCTTTATTGGAAAAAGGATTAATTTCGATCCTGTTCATAGGGTAATTGCAAAAGAGCGAGATCGATCGCTTGATGTTCTCAAGTCAATGATTTTTAACAAGAGTAGCTGAAAATGCAAATTTACGCAGAAAAAAAAGATTGTTGTGGATGTGGTGCTTGCTTGAACATTTGCCCAAAACATGCAATTAGTATGCAGGAAGATGAATATGGATTTATTTATCCTGCGATTGATCAGACCACTTGTGTGAATTGTGGTTTATGCAAGGATGTTTGTGCAAAAAGTACACATCAGGAAACAAATAAACCATTAAGTGTTTTTGCTGGAATTTCTAAAAATACTGATATTTTGCAATCTGCATCAGGGGGTATTTTTGCTAGCCTGGCAACCAGTGTAATAAATGATGGTGGTATTGTTTATGGCGTATCAATGGAGACCATTAATAATGTACTTGCACCTATGCACATAATGGTGGACGATATAGCTCATCTTCACAAGCTTTTAGGGTCAAAATACGTTCAGAGCTTTACTGAATTTTGCTTTACAGATGTAAAAAAATATCTTGATGCAAATAGAACAGTTCTCTTTTCCGGAACACCATGCCAAATAGCAGGGCTTAAAGGGTTCCTTGGAAAAGACTACCCGTCTCTTTTCCTTATTGATATTATTTGCCATGGAGTACCCAACGCCCGATTTTTTAGCGATTATACCAAGTTACTTGAAAACAAACTTAGAGGCAAAATTAACAATATTGTTTTTCGTGACAAGCAAAACGGATGGGGTTTAACCGCGAATGTATCTTACACGACTCGCAACGGTAATTGTAAAAGTGTTTTGTTGCCGAGTAGAACATCATCATTCTACTCGTTGTTTTTGAATTCCAGCATATATAGAGAATGTTGCTATTCTTGCAAGTATGCTTCCAATAATCGTCCAGGAGACATAACAGTAGGTGATTATTGGGGGATACAGAAAGAACACCCAGAGTTGACAAATTCCAACCCCAGAAGAATTAATATATTGGATGGTTGCTCTTGTATATTAGTAAATTCAAGTAAAGGCAACTATCTTCTTAGTAAATATGTCAACAAACTTGATTTATATCCTTCAACGTTTGAAAAAGTTGCAAAACACAACCGACAATTAATAGAACCAAGCGGCTTGAATACTACCCGTAAAAGTATATTAAAAACATATGTCAACCATGGTTATAAAAAAGTTGATCTGAATTTCAGGAAAACAAATCGCAAGGTCATCTATTTTGAATCGTTAAAAATTAGAATACCTGTTTTATTGAGAATTAAAGTTAAAATGTTTATCTCACGATTTTTGTTACGATAAACAATGCTTAATCATTTGTACTCAGACAACAATAATGTTGTTTATTTAAATACATTTTTCAAGATGATTGATTGATGCACTTATGGGAGCTAAATTAATGCAAAAAATTAATGGCTATTTTAAAGATGGAACACTTGGTGTTTGCATTGAACTTCGTAATAATAATTATGGTAGTATGCTACAGTCCTATGCGACACAGATGATCCTTAGTCAGTATGGAATAAAATATGAGTTGATGGAATATAGAAAGAAGTATACTCCAAAATTTATTTTAAAAAGTATTCCACGTTTATTTAACCATGTTATATGGGAAGATAAATACGCTGAATATAGGAAAAAGTCATTTTTAAAAAAACACCCTGAACTAAAAGATGTTGCCCAACAGCGAAAGACTGCATTCGATAAATTTAGGCAGCAATATTTTACTGCTCCAACAACGGTTTACACAGGATTTGATTCATTAGTCGCAAATAGTAAAAAGTACTGCGCATTTTTCACGGGAAGCGATCAATTATGGACACCTGCTGGTCTGCCGACAAATTTTTACAATCTTATGTTTGCTGATAAAGACAAATTAAAAATTTCTTACGCCTCCAGCTTTGGTGTTAAGCAGATACCTTGGTATCAACGAAGACGAACAAGAGATTATTTACAGCGTATACAGTTTATTAGTTGCAGGGAAACCAGTGGTTCTCACATTGTTAAAGAACTGACGGGAAGAAGTGTTCCGGTTGTTATTGATCCTACATTGCATTTTACTGGAGAACAATGGAATGAAATGCTCCCATGTGAACCGTTTACTAAGGGAAAATATATTCTTTCGTATATTCTCGGTCCTGATGAAAAAGCAAGAGCAGAAGTCGTGAACCTTAAAGATCGTACAGGTTTAAAGATTATTTCTATCCCCCAGTTTTTAGCTCCGGATCTTAAATTCGGGGATATAGCAGCAAAAAATGCAGGACCAGCTGAATTTGTAAGTTTGATTCGTAATGCAGAGTTTGTTTGCACAGATTCATTTCACGGCACTGTTTTTTCAATATTATTTAAAAAAAACTTTGTGGTCTTTAATCGTTACAAAGAATCGTATGGTGCTTCAAAAAACACCAGAATTGATTCTTTGTGCAACAACTTAGGATTACAAGAGAGACGGTTTTCCGGTAATATCTATACGGACATGGTTGCTTCGATTGACTATCAAAAAGTTGATACTCATCTTTCTAACATGCGCGATTTTTCAAAGAAATATTTAGAAGATGCTTTCAATACTTTACTATAAAACAATTAACTAAGCTAATGTAACCTATTGACTCCATCATTTGGACACGGATATGATTCAATTAAATAACAAAGAAGATTGTTGCGGATGTACTGCATGTGCAAATATATGTCCTAACCACTGCATTGATATGTTACCAGACAACGAAGGCTTTCTCTATCCAATTGTAAACCATGCCACCTGTACTAAATGTGGATTGTGTGCAGAAGTATGCCCAATATTGAAAAAAATACAGATTTCTGGTCTACCGACAGCATATCTCTGCAGAGTTAAATCTCCCGAAATTCTGAACACAAGCACATCCGGGGGAGCATTTACCCCAATCGCTCAATATGTAATAAATAAGGGTGGAGTTGTATTTGGTGCATCTTTCAATGAAAATTGGAATGTTAGACATACATCTGCAACAACAATGGAAGATGTCTCAAAATTCAGAGGATCAAAGTATGTACAAAGTGATTTAGGGAAATCATTCAGTAAAGTTAAGAAGTATCTGAAAGAAGGCAAATGGGTCTGTTTCAGTGGAACGCCATGTCAAGCTTCAGGGTTAGTCAACTTTTTAAAACGAAAGTATGAAAAGCTAGTAATAGTTGACCTCGTATGCCGTGGTACACCATCACCATTACTATGGGAAAGATATATTAAATACCTTGAATACCGTAATAAATCAAAAGTACGAAATGTAGTCTTCAGAAATAAAACATTTGGTTATCACAGCAATACCATGAGAATTGAATTTGAGAGTGGTAAAGTATATTCAGGATGTAATAAAGTAGATTTATTTACAAAAAGCTTTTTCCAGAATGTTTGCTCCCGTCCATCCTGCTACCAGTGTAATTTTAAAACTTTTCAGCGCGATAGCGACATTACCATATTTGATGCCTGGCACGCATCCAAGTTAGTTGACGGCTTGAAAGATGATGATAAGGGTTATACAAACGTATTCCTTCAATCAAAAACTGGTTTAAATATATTTGAGGAAATTAAACCACAACTTGCTTATTACCCCATTGATGTAAAAGAAGCAATAAAACACGATGGAGTTATGATAAGTAATACTGTGCAAAAATCTCCCAAAAGGGATGTGTTTTTATCGTCAGTGTTAAATGCTGGCGTGGAAGATCTCGAGCAAGAAGTGTTAAAGTTTATCCAGGTTACTAAAATTGACAAGTTATGGGAAAGCGCCAAGCCATTGTTATTTAGATTCGGTATTTTAGCATTAGTTAAAAACCTAAAAAATTTTGCCAAAAGATCATGAACAACCGTTTGTAAATTCACTGAATACTTTTATATATTTTTTAGCTACTGAATCTGGTGTAAAATTGCCTTTGACATTTAGTTCAATGGTTTGCTTTATTTTTAAGTAATTTTCCCTATCAATATTTACTGCATTTATTAAAACATTATACAACTCGTCAATATCTCCAGGCCTGAAAAAATTGCTAACCCCCTCAGAATAATCTCTAAAACCAGGTAAATCTGATGCAATTACCGGAACGCCATAATTAAATGCAATCATAAGCGGTCCACTTTGTGTAACATCTAAATATGGTAGCACCAGAAAATCAGCACTTCCAAATAAACCAGGTACTTCTTCACTTTTGATATAGCCGATTCTTAAATCAAATGCATTTTTATGTACGATTTTTGACTCGTAAAAATTCCAGTCATCACATTGTCCTGCGATTTTAATAATAAATTTGTTTGGTGCTTTTTTATATAGCAGATTTCCAGCCTGAATTAAGTACTCCAATCCTTTGTGTCTTCTAATTTGACCAAAAAACAAAAATGTAGTTTTATCATTTTTATTAGTACTTATTTTTGGTCTGCCAAAATCGAATAGACTCAAATTGATATAAAAAGTATTTATCTTAGAATTACGGAGATCTGCAAACTCTTTTTGACTCCTTGAAAACAATTGAAAGTTAACAAAATGTTTGAATATCAATTTATTAACTATTGATACCCAGAAACCATTTACGATGTTACTATGCATGACAACATCGTGAATAGCACATATATATTTATTTTTATTTAGAAATAACATAGCAATAATATGATAATAAAAACACGATTGACTAACATTACCATATATTATGTCACAATCTAAACCCCTTACTTCATTTATCAATTTAATAAATTTACAACAGGAATTTAATGATCTAAGTCTATGTGGAAGATAATAAAATTTTAAGTCAATGGATTTACCAGAACAGATATTTTCAATATCATACTGCGAATATTTTTGATTCTTTGTTTTTGTAAAAATTACAAACCATCTTATATTAAATTTTTCTGCAATTTTAGGTACGATTTGTACATTTGTATCCAAAAAGTTATCGGAAGTAACCCAGTTTATTGTTTTTTTCATATAGTTATCTCTGATATAATAATAATGTCTGTTTGTGTGAAATAGAATAAATACATGGGCATACACCCACATTTTTAAAACCAAATTTTCATAGTGTAAGTTCTTTTTTTAACGCATTTAAGTAACCATTCCCAAATACCAAATCTGGCTCTACATAGTTTCCCTCAGCCCATTCATTCCAGGATCGTAAAATTACAACTCTGTTTTCTGGCATTTTTGTGGAAACTGTTGAAACAACATTATGCACATGTTGTCTGAAAAGCTCTGGTGTACTTCCATGGTAAATTATACCAAATTTTTTAGAACGTGGCGAATGATCAAATTGGGGTATAATCGTTGGATAGACATCTTCCTTTCGATCAAGCTCAATTGATAAATGTTTTATAATGTCTGCATAGTTATAAATTTGCATTATGTCAATTTTTAAATACTTTTTAAGATTAATTATTATTCTACTAGACAATTTACCAGTAATTTTACATTGAGCATGCCAGTTGGTAATAGTATTTATGGCATTAAATCCCATATTTTTTAACTTGTCGTAATCTCTTAACCAGGTATCCATTTTACCAATAAAATGAATACCATTAAAGCCTTCTTTTTGGGCTAATTCCTGCCAGGTGTCAATAAACAATTTGCAATCAGGAATGCTGTTTGGGGAATAAATATAGAAAACCGGTTTTTCATCAATGCAAATATATCTTTTATCTCTAAAAGCAGGTAATACATAGTTAAAATGGGCAATATAATCATGCATTCCAGGATATGCCTGTTCTATTAACATTTGCGATTTCTTTTTTTGTGCATCAGGATTCCAGGTTTTATTTTCCCAACTATGGTTGGCCCAAGCAAGACAAAAAGGGAAATCAGGTTTTCCACTTTTAAGTACTTCCTGAAAGGGCTTTTCAAGAAGCAATTTCTCATTCCCAAACCAGTAATGCCAGTACATAAAACCTTCTACTCCTGCATCTCTGGCCAATTCAGCCTGTGCCTCTCTGATTTCAGGTAATCGTAAATCATAATACCCCAAATCTGCAGGTATTCTTGGCTGGTAATGCCCTTTGAATAGTGGTTTTGCATTCCCAACATTTGTCCACTCAGTAAACCCTTTTCCCCACCATTTGTCATTTTCCGGTATTGGATGAAATTGGGGGAGATATAAGGCGATAACCCGTGCTTTCTTGTTTATCATAATCCACTCTTAATTTGTTATTAGAAAATATATCAGCATACAGTAAAGTGTAAAACAGTGAAAAAAAAGCTAAATAACCATATTCACCAGTGCCTATGGCATAAGATATATAAATAATCGTATAAGCATCTAAGAGAAAAACATCTTGTTTTGATGTTATATGTTTCCTATTACTTCTGAATATTAATAAGAAAAAAATGCTCCAGCAAATTGCACCAAGCACCCCACTATTCAATAGTGCATAAAAAATCAAGCTTTCAAAACAACCTATAACCGGATGAACGCCGTATGTTTTAAAATAATAATTTGTCCAGCCATAGCCTTTACCAGCCCAGAAACCATTTTGTTGAATTTCAGCAATTGTACCATCCAACTGGTTTAACCGCATAGGAATTGATGACCCATGCATATCATACTTGTCTCCAGATACATCTATCATTGAAGCAAAAATAGCATTCACATCACTATCTAATTTAATTACACAATAAAATAATGAGACAACTATTATTCCAAGTAATAACAATTTAAGTTTTCTGCTTGCAATGATGATATATATACAGCCAATAATTAAAGCTGCTATTCCTGTGCGCACCCCGGATATTAACAAATTAAAAGCGAATAACAAGAGAATTGGTAAGTATATTTTTTTTCGTGCTATTAAAAAATCTCTACTTATTATTAAAATTAAAAAACATAAAACAAATGCATAAGTCATTGGATGCATCATCGTTGACTGAATTTTTGCAGCTGATGAGAAACTCAAACGAGTACTAAAAACAGTATACAATTCAGCTATATCTGAGCTTCCAAAATAATTGGCTAAAAATGATGTATATGGATTCGAACCATTTAACTTAATCAGATAAAGTGCATAAATACCAGCAATAGTCATTGAAATTATCAGAACTTTTTTGGTATTTGAAACAAACTCTGGGTCGTTTTTTGCAACATTCCAAAACACAAATGGGACTATACAAGTTTTCAAAAAAGCAATACGAATGTTATCAAATTGCACTTTAAATGGAAGTGTATCTGCAAATATGGAAAGTATTAGTAAGGAAAGAAAAAGAAATAGAAATGGCGTGATAACACTAAAGTCCAGAACTGTCTTTTCTTTTTTACTATTCTGGTTGTAAATCCTAAACTTAAATATATATGAGCAAATTATTGCTATGTTAACTAAATTATAAGATAATTGTAATCCGAATGCATTAAATTGCAGATTGGGAACTAAAATCAAGTATGCAATATATAACCATATAGAATACTTGACATTAATAAATGCAAGTACAATAATTAGTAACGCCCAAATTGTTATTACAGGAATAATTATATTCATATATTTCTAACAATTAATGTGAAAAATATCTACACAATATGTGTAATACATTATTAAAGAAAAAATTTTTCATAAGGATGCATTTTCAAGACCTTATTTTATCAAAATAGTTTTGTAAGCAAAACATAAACACACATTCTCATTGTAAACAAAAATATTTACATATGCGATTGATCTGGCGTTTTTTAAATAAAGAATATTTATAATAAAAGTAAACAAATTTTTGATTATCGATTTTAAAATGAGCAATTTCAAGCATCTTGAATAGATACGAGTTTGGTGGCAGAATCTTCATTAGTACAGACATTTCATTTACCCATAAATTCCATATTTCATTTGATTTTATTTTCCCGCTCCAATAAAATATAGTCATATAACATCTATCTGCCCAAGCATTTATTGCATCATTTTTAGCTGAAATATGCTTGAGATAAATCAATCCAATTTTTGGATATCGGAATAGTTCAGAGATATATTCCGGACTTGTTGTAAGTTTACTTGTGACTGATTCTTCATTCTTTAAATAGTAGTATCCCGGTGTTGACAAGAATTGTATACGCTGGCATTGAATCGCGGCTTTCAATATAAATATTGCATCCTCCCCTATCTTGACATTATCAAATTCTATAAGTTTTACTAAAGATGCCTTGAATAATTTCCCCCAAACCATGCTCATTAAAGCATAACTCCAATACTTTTTATTTCCATTGGTTATGCAATCCGCATCGTATCCAATTATTTTCATAGATGGATATAGAATCCACCTTGAAGCAACAAGATCAGCATCAGATTCTTTCATTGATGCCAGCATAGACTCAAGATAGTTTTTCTCGAACCAGTCATCAGAATCCAAAAAAGTAATATATTCACCCTGAGCCTCAGATAAACCTTTATTTCTTGCCTGAGAAACAGAAGAAACATTTATTAACTTATATCCTTTTACTCGATTATCAATCTTTTCGTATTTTTGTATAAGTAACCATGAATTATCAGATGATCCATTCTCAATGCATAAGATTTCAAGATCAGTGTAAGTTTGGTGTACAACACTCTCAATACAACGTTCAAAAGTTTTACCCGAATTGTGTACTGGAATTATTACACTGATCATATAGCATTAACTCCATACATCAATAACCATTCCATGGATACTTTCTGGTGCTCATTCATTAGCGAATATGTAGAATCCAAACCCTTGCTGCCAATTTTAATTAATTCGCTCAAGGAAGAAGCACTTGTAACAAGACGATTTTCGAACTTATACCGTTTTGCAAGATCCTTTGTTCTGTCGCCTCTCGTTGTTTGATGAGAATATGACAAAAATGGTCGCTTATACTTTAAAGAGAAAATTGTTCCATGAAAAGAATCTGTAAATACAAATTGTGATTTTGAAAGTAAATAGATCCATTCTCCAGGATTTGCAGTTCTAATGTAACTGTCACACCCGGGAAGCTCCCAGTTTGTATGTCCATAAGAAGTTATAGACAAAATAGGAACCGCGAGTTCACTTTTCAATTTTGAAAGTATTTCCACATAATCTGATTCATTCTCTTTATTCAAACAATATGTAAATATGTACTTTGATGGTAATTGATCGAATATTACCGGTTTTTCGACAATGTCCGAGTAATCAAATAACAGTGTTGGATCACAAACGACTGCTGGAGAATTACATCCTTTTGACGCAACGATATCTCTTGAGAAATCGTCACGAACAGATATCGCATCAAATTGTTTCAACAATGGAGTAAATAATACTTGTTTTTCATTAGACTGATTTGATACTCCAAAACTTGCAGCATAGCTAATGCGCTTACAACACAATTCAACATCAAGAAAGTAAAATTTAAAATAATCTCCCAACAAAAGACTCATATTAGTATTCCATATCTGATCGCTACCGACAATAATGCAGGAATATCGTTTCGAAATCACACGCAGTTCGGAAATTGTCCTCATTTTAATTGTTGGTAGATGCATCTCGACATATTGACTTAATACGCTGTTGTATTGGTTTTTAAGTGTTTTATTGTGTTTACTTTCAGAGGTGTTGTATTTGAAGAATCGTTTGAACGATCTTAACAATTCTCTTACTCTTGTTTTAAATGGCCTTCTTAAGTAAAGACTTAAAAAGTCAACAACGCAAGTATTACGTTCTAAAAAACGTTTCAATCCTATTGCTTGTAGAATTGCGCCATAATTATTAGCATCGTGAAATGTTATAATCGCGATTTTCTTTTGTTGTGAATCTACGCTCAATTTTCTTTAGCCTCACTCGCCACTGTTACAATTATCAACCTGGACAGGTATATAGGTGATTATGTAAATTTTCGATTTAATTCTCAATTATGTATTATCAAACATCAATGTTAATATTGTAAACTTATTACACGTTTAAGCTTTGCTTTTGCCAATCCCCATTTTTTTCTAATTTTAATTACCCACTTATGATCATGATACTTTTTTATAACCCATTTAAAACCATTTTTCTTATAGTCTTTCCAGAAGTGTTCCCTTAATGGAGAAATCCTGGATGGGTACTGCAGATTATGTTGTAAACAATTATCTTTACTACTTGGAATAGAAGTAATATCTTTTTTAATTATCTGAAAAAATTCCTGTCCTTTTAAAGAATTAAGCAACACTAACGATACCCCTTTATTATCACTATTGAAATCAGAAGATATTTTTTCCCATCCCCAATAGTCTGCTAAAGTAATATCTGAAGGTCGTTTAAAATTTGTAAATTTACAAATACCGCATGATGGGCGTAACATTATATGTTTATAAAAAAGATCTGTGAATGTCGATCTTTTAATTTTTTTATTATTTTTTTCAAGAACAAAAGACTCTACATGTGATACCCAGCCAGATGATTTATCTCTAAAATCGGTTGCAATAACCTTGTCTTTATACTTCTTTTCGATATACTCTAAATAGTCCCGCCATATAAAAGGACTTGGCACGCCATGACAGACAATATCACAAACTAACAATTTCTCTTTATTGACATTTTTCAAATATGAATACAATCCTGCAGTCTGACATGGAGTACCACTGAATAAAACCATCAAACCATTCTTCAAATCTTCTTTTACAAGTTCAAATGTGCCATTGATATCACTCTGCACATACTTTGAACCTTTAAATTCATTACGTTCATTTTTTGTGGTAGCTCTTTTATGTACTACACGAAAATGATCAGTATATCCAACGCCATAGACAACACCATTATTTTGCAGGATATAATCGGAAACAGCAATAAACATGGCCCCGGAACGACTAGTTGCAACTTCATGAATATCCTTATGTCGTACAGCATACACCAGTGGTTCCTTCAGATTATTATCTGTATCATACCCGTTTTGAAATGCACACATATTTTTGCATTTTCCGCAATTAATACATTTACTATGATCAATTGACGGATAAAGAAAGCCTTCATCATCAGGAAGCATCTGTATTGCCGATACGGGACAGATGCTTTTACATGCAGAGCATCCACAGCACTCCTCTTTTTTATCGAACAATACCATACTTAACTCCCATTGCTTGTACTTTGGTATTAACAAAAGCCCTCTCTGCTTTTGAAATACCAACAAAATAAATAATGAATGAAGTAGATAAAATACAAAGAATGATCACACTGAAAAGTCTTACCAAACCACTCGACATTAAATAATGAGCAGCAAATGGAATAATGATTGAAAGAAGTGTGACGATGCATGTGTTTAAAAAGACATTCACAATATAACGCTTTACAGGTAATTTTATCATACTTTTTAACAAAACCAGACGTGCTGCAAGACATGCGAATGAAATTATAATCGCAATCGTAATTGTACTCTCCGGGGAAAATCCAAACTTAAGAGCAATATAGGAAAGTGGGAAATTTAACATCTGGATTCCTCCAACAATGATCTGATATGTCTTTATTTTACCAGTTGCAAGCATAGCAGTAATTAACGTTTGAGAATAAGTCTGACTTATCGCAAGAATCAAAGTCAGTTGTACAAATACTACCGCGTAATCAGGAACAATTTTAAGCCATAAACGCAGAATTGTTTCCGTTTCAATAATTATTGGTAAAGAAAAAAGAAACATCAGATAAAAAGAATATCGAGCACCCTGAAAAACAAGTGACATCATATATTCATGATTATTGCTTGCATAGGATTTTGTAATCTGAGGATTCAGAGCAGTCATAAAATTTGTAATGAACCCTGTAACAGCATGCTGAACCTGCCTGGCAATTCCCTGTGCAGCATTAACAGTAACACCACAGAATATATTAAGAATAATACTTACACCCTGAGAAGCAAGTACTGAAGAACTTACACCAATAAAATTCCACCCGGCAAAACCAGCAATACTTTTAAACAATCCTTTATTCCACGTAAAAACAAATACACACTCACTCAACCTTTTTTTACAATAATAGCCATAAAGGATTCTTACAATTATCGCAATTGCCATTATGAAAATTGAATATACTATCAGTTTGTCAAACAGCAGAAATGGCAGCAGAAGTACTAATATAAGCTTCAGTATCACTTCCCCAATTCCAATGTATGCGAAGGTTTTCATCTTTTCATATGCAATAATGGCAGCATTATAGGGAGTACTTATAAGCGAGATAATAAATGCGAACAAAGAACACTGGAAAACCCAGTTTGCCGCATACATTCGCGCAGAGTCAATTTTCATATGATTATTTAAAAACCATATACCCACACTCTCAGCCAGAACAAGAATAATTCCTGCAAGCAGAACATGAACTGTTACCGTAGTTGAGAAGACATCACGCAAATTGTGTTTTTCTTTTTTTCCCAATTCAAATGATATGAACCGCTGTGATGCACTGGACAGACTTCCACTCACAAGTGTGAATGCAGTAACAAGTCCGCCCACAACGTTATAAATTCCAAAGTCATTTACACCAAGAGTGTTTAAAACAACACGTGATGTGTATAACGACACTCCCATTGAGAAGAGCATCCTGAAGTACAGCATCAATGTGTTTTTTGCAATACGTTTATTATTTTCTGAAGACATTATTTCCTATAGCAGAATATTTCTACACTCTTGTGAATTGTTGGTTGCCAACAATTTCAATATTCATCGTAATTTAGTACTTGTGTGTATTCCGAATCAATGAGCCCCCCTCGCAGTAACAACCGTCACAGCTGTCTTTACAAGAATTTTCAAATCCAGCTTCAGTGACCAGTTGTCAATATATTCCATGTCAAGTTTCATCCATTCGTTGAAAGAGATACCGCTTCTGCCGCTTATCTGCCACAAGCAGGTAAGCCCCGGCTTGACACTGAACCGTCTGCGGTGGTTGTCGATTGAGAATCCATTATAGTCTCTTACGGTTAGCGGGCGTGGACCAATGAGACTCATATCACCTTTTAGAACATTGAAAAACTGAGGCAGCTCATCGATGCTGTATTTGCGAAAAAATTTTCCAATAGGTGTCACACGCGGATCATCCTTCATTTTGAATGCTCCGTCTGCACCCATCTCATTAAACTTTGCAAGTTTCTCAAGTTGCTTTTCCGCATCAACATACATTGTACGGAATTTGTAAATTTTGAACTTCCTTTTGTGAAGTCCTATCCGTTCCTGTGTGAAAAAAACGGGACCAGGTGAAAAAATCTTTATCAGAAGCGCAGCAATAATCATAATCGGAGAAATAAGAATAATCAAAACAGCAGCAAAAAAGAAGTCAATAAATTCCTTTACAATAACGGATGACCTGTTCATATTACCGGTAAACAATGTAATTAACATATCAGAATCAACCTGTTCAACTTTTGCTTTAGCCAGCTTGAGACGGAACAGGTCTGTACACATCCGTACAATTATTCCCTGCTCTTCACATGTTTCAACAATCTCACTGAGCTCATCATAAAAAGATTTTATCGGCAGAAAAAGAAAAATCTCTTCGACAACATTCTTTCTTACATATTCGCGAAATCCACCAAGATCACAGACGAACTGACTTTTATCACCAGTGTCCACTTTGTCCGCTGCATCAACATAGCCACAAAACCTGTAGCCAAGTTTTTTTCCTGAAATAATTTTTCGTGCATATTTTTCGGATCGATGATTTTTTCCGATAATCAGAACATTTCGAATATTTCGTCCTTTAATACGAAGTACTACAAGCAACGAACGCAGAACAATTCGATTGAGAATGAAAAAAACAATAAGCATGGTCAGATAATAGTTTATAAACGTAAGATTTACAATACGGATTTCATAGACAATGTTTCCCGCAAAAAGAACTACGGTAAAAAGGCTGCAAACTTTTAAAATCGTCAGTACTTCATGGTAAAAGCTCGTAAGCCTGTGAGAATCATACATTCCATTCGCACGCAGGATCAGATGACATAGTGCACTGTAGATAGTAAGAAACAGTATATTTGGAATAGAAATACGCACATTTACAAGTGAAAATATTGACTTAACATCAAATTCCCCCGCTGCTAAAACCATTGCAAGAAAAAATACAGCCCCTATCATTAGAATATCAAAAAGCTGTAAGAGTTCCATTAGTATCTGGCGTTTGATAATGTGGGTGTTCATGATCCTTACTCTTTTTAGATTAAATAACTATGACAAAAAGCTATATACGCGAATTCATACGATTGACAATTGTTCCGAGTACCGGTAATCCCTTGTTTCCTATAAGCGTATTCATTGCAATAATGGAATTTGTATCTGATGTAACCATATCGGTAACAAGAACAATTCCAGTCATGTAACGGCACAGATCGATCGTTTCTGATGATGTCAAAACAGGCGCACTGCAAAACACACAAACATCATACTTACCTGAAAGTGTCGTAAAGAATTCACTGACTTTTCCCATAAGAAAAACTCTGACAGGCACGGCTGACGTTTTTCCTGCATCAATGATATCAAATCCAAATTCCTTATTGTGACTGCAGATATCCTCAAATCCGGCACTGCCGGTAAGATAATCTGTAACACCCTTGACTGTTTGTAATTGAAGCAACTCCGAAAAAGCATTTCTCCTGAGATCCATATTGACAAGAACTACCCGCCGTCCTGTCTCCGCTATCGCACACGCAAGGTTCAGGCTAACGGTTCGTTTACCTTCAGATGCAGAGGCGCTTGACACCAGAAGATTTACATGTTTCGAATAATAAAGCCCTTTAAAATTTAGATTTGTGTGAATATACCGTATTAATTCAGTCTGGGGTTTAGCTGGTGCATCCCTGAAAAAGAATAGTTCCTTTTTAGATACTACCGGTATTGTTCCGAGAATGTCATAGGGAAGAATATCTTTAATCGTTGACAATGTATAAGGGTGTCCCTTTAGCATGACAAGAAGATAAGCAACGCCACAGCCAATAAACAATCCGGCAATTAACGAAATAAACATCAGTTTCTTTTTCTTTGGAGAGACGGGAAACTGTGATGCCATTGCAGGTTCAAGAAGCTTTATACTTGCGGTTCTTGCGGCTTCCTTAATCTCAAGCTCCTGAAGCTTCGAGAGCAAGTCTGTGTAGGTCTTCTCGGCAATTTTTTCATCACGGAGAAACCGTGTCAGGTTGACCTCTTCCTGGGGTCTGCTTGACAATTGATAATTAATAGAGCGAAGCTGCCTTGTAAGTGATGCTATCTGTGCCTCAAGACTCGACAGTTTGTTTTTTCCCTGCTCGTACATATTAAGTTTTGATACATAAAAAGGATCAGCCTGAGCTCGCGGATCATTCAGGGACACTTCAAGCTGCTTCTGCTGCGCAAGAACCCCCTGACGCTCACCTTCAATTTTCATTATAGCAGATTCAATTTCAGCTGCCGTATTTATCTGCGACTGCGTCTGCAGATTAATCGCGACAGTCTTCTCACGTTTCTTGAAATTGACAGATGCCTGTTCAATCTCTTCAAGTCTGCCCCTCTGGTTGTCAAGCTGTTTTTCAATAAAGGTACGCATATTACGTACCTCTTCCCTGTTCAGATTCAGATTCTGTTCGATTACAACGTTTACAAATGTATTTAAAATCTGTATCGCAGAATCCGGATTTATTGATTTATACGAAACAGTGACAACATTCGATAGCCGTACTGCCTGAATTGTAAATCCATCCTTGAATTTAACCGGATCAAGAGGTTGCCCGTTTTTATCAACCAGTTTGCAGCGATCTATGACATCCTTGTAAATAGGCGCAGTCTTCATTACCTCGATCTGGGTCGTAATAGGGTCTGATTTTCCCAGTGTTCCAAGAACCATATCCTTCTGATCAAGCATTGCGTCACTTTTGTTCTTATCAAAAATTAACAACTTGCAGCTGGCTTCGTAAACCGGAGTAACATTCTTCAGATAGACAAATGCAATTATCGCTGTTAATGCTGAAATCACACAGATTATCAACCAGTAGCGTTTTAATAGATAGATATAGTCTTTCATACTCATAGTTTGTTTTCTTTCACTATTCGTCAATAAGGTCAAATGCTTTTCCAACAGTAACGCCGGCAGTGATTGTTATTGCTAGGTAATAAATAGTCTTAAGAATCATATCATAGCGCTGCAATCTCTCATTCTGTGGACGATTTGGTACAAGGATAAGATCGCCGGCTTCAATGTCAGGTGTTGTCTTTACAACCCAATAATCACTGTAGGCGGTCACTATGCTGCAGTTTCTCCGGTCTGCCTTTTTAGTCGCACCTCCGGCAAGTTTGATATAGTATTTCATCGACTCACCTTTGACATACTGGTAGGCTCCCGGTTTTCTGACATTCCCGCTTACAAATACTGTCTTTGATACCTCCGGAACAATAATAACATCGTCATTCGCTAGTGCCACCGATGCAGTCCTGAGAGGAATTATTCTGTAGTCTCCGGATGCAATCATTCGTTGATTGAGCGGGTCTTTGCGCTGGGGCATATCCCCGAATTCCTTACCGATACGACTTGACAAATTACCAAGAGGATCTTTTCTTATAATATATACACGGCTGGAATCACCATTTTCAGTAACGCCCCCGGAAACAGAGATAACCTCACGTGCAGAAAACACAGAACCAGTCGCCAAAGGATATGTACCAGGGTTTTTTACCTCGCCTTTTATTGAGACCTGAATAAGCTGTTTTGGCGGTTTACTCGAACCGACAACTACATAATCAAGATCTTTTACTTTTTCACCTGATAGCTGAGACAATGTGTATCGTGTTACCTGTATCCCTGACCGGTATATTAGAATATTTGTTGTATCAGCATACTCAGTAAGTTTGAATAGTTTGAATATCGCTCCATACGTATCGTCTTCACGCTCCGGAATTGATTCAGGGAAAGGGCTTGAAACAGCGCCAGATACGGTAATCCATTTTGTCGGGGGATTTACAGAAATTATTGCTCCGGAATATAAATATGGATTTTCAGTACCGACTCCATTAGAGATAAAACTGGACAAATCATAATATGTGGTTTTACCCCTGAGAGTAACACTGACATTTCTGTAATGTATATCTCTAAAAAGGGACATGGAATCCCTGATTGCGAGTTTTAGTGCATCAAGAATACGCAGCGCACCACTCAGGCGAAAACTGCCCGAATTAACTGCATCCCCGGTAACAATAACCTCTACCTGCTTTGGTATAGAAAGCGTTATGTCGATTTCATCTCTCGGATTCTGCTGTAATAGAAAACCGGTCATCTCTTTTCTGGCAGTTTCAAACGGTTTATTGCCGACATCAAATTTACCAAGGCCCGGAATGAAAAGCCCACCAGCCTCATTAACTGTTCCGGAGTATACATTCCAGGGCGTTTTTGAAGACCTTATTTCTATGACATCACCAGATCCAAGTATGTAAATTGCAGGATCAACTGAGGGAACACTTTTTATATCTGCGGACGACCTTGGCTGCAGAATCTGATAGGTCAACTGATTTGCACCTGGAGAAGCTGACCGGAAATCCTGCGCATAAAGCTGTGATACAGCACAAAGAACTGAAGCTGTTAAAAACCTGCGTAAGAAGCCTGAGTTCAGTTCATGTTTCCTGAAAATGATCATAATCCTAACACCGCTCTCTTCAAAAAGTACAATGCATCACTTACTTCACAAAAAATTATATCGTATAAAAATTTTTAATTGACAACAAGATAAAAAACAGGAGAATACACCAGGACCTACCAACTCCTATCCTCACTACACGGATAATATAGTTCTTGTAAAGAATTAATCCAAGAAAAAATCCTAACAATTCATAACACAATTCAATCAGAGTTATTATCACTTATCAAATTAATAATCGTAGTAAAAAATGGCAGATATTGAGGTTATTATTCGCAAATTTCATAAATTTAATATCTTTGTTAAGAGTATTAATATAAGATGTTCAGACTGCAGATTCTTGACATATATCTAAAAGTTATCTGATTGAAGAAATAATTTCTCTTCATTTTCGCGACACCATTGTTAATCGCTTCCACAATTACTTGAAATACCTATCATTGCTGATACATTTATGTATGGCCTGTCAGTTATTATCCTGCTTTAAAGATTCATCACCAAATCAATACAGAATCAATTATTATTCCCCTTCCACTTATGAATTTAAAAGAAATAATATCGTAGTGGAAACAAACTACACATAATAATACATACACCGGTGTTACCGGCAAATAATTAAGCAGCAACGTCTGATACACTTTGCAGGAAAGACAACAGTTTTTCAACAGAATTGTTGTATCGGAGCGATGCTTGCACTTATATTATTTTCTAACAATCAGGCGCGCAAGGCCTTTTAGCCATGGTTTAGTGAAAAATTTTCCATGTTACTATGTTGTACTTATTCGCCGGCACCTGAATAATGCATCTGATACTATAGTAATAACCATACATCATTTAACACTATCCTAAAGAACACTCTTATGAACATTTTTAAGCCCAAAAACACCAGGTTGATTGAAGAATTAGCGGCACTGCAATCCGAGAATGCAGTTTTAAAAAATGCAGAGTTCAGATTCCGGAAACTTGTGGAACAGTCCCGTGATGGTATCGTTATCCTTGATGATGGTTGTAAAGCTGTTTACGCCAATCAGAAATTTGCAGACATGATCGGGTACACGCTTGAAGAAACCGGCAACCTGCATGTCTGGGACTGGGATAAAACACTTGCAAAGGAAAGCGTTCTTAAGCTCGCAACAGCAGTCGATGACAAGGGCCATCATTTCAACACTGTTCACACCCGCAAAGACAAAACGACTTTTGATGTAGAACTGAGTAACAGCGGAACTATCATTGATGGTAAAAAACTCATTTTCTGTATATGCCGCGATATTTCAGACAGAAAACGCAATGAAGCGCGGCTGCATCAGAGCGAGGAATTACTCAGTACATTTATCGATAACTTTAAAGGTATCGCCTATCAGGTTTCTATAGACCAGCTTGATACCTTTACACCTCGTCTTTTCAGAGGTGCAATAGAAGCGATAACCGGCTATACTGCATCAGATTTTACCAGACAGCAAAAATGGAACAGCATCATTCACCCCGATGATATTTCCGATGTACGGCATAAGCGCAAAATATGCTTTGAATTCCCTGAAACCGAGACTGACATTGAATATCGCATTATTACAAAAAACGGCCAGATTCTCTGGATGAAAGAAAGCGCACGTATTGTAAAAATCGGCAACGAGAAACTTCTCCACGGCACTATATTCAACATAACACAGCAAAAAAAAGCGGAAGAGGAAAAATGTAAACTTGAGGAACAGGTCAGGCACTCACAAAAGCTGGAAGCCATTGGAACGCTTGCCGGGGGTATTGCGCATGATTTTAACAACATTCTCAGTATTCTCATGGGATACACAGAACTTTCCCTCAGAGCGATACCATCAGAGCATGTCGCTCATAACCATATAACGCATATCGAAAAAGCAATTACCCGTGCCAGGGATATCATTCAGCAGCTCCTGACATTCAGCCGTAAAGTAGATATATTAAAAAAGCCGGTGGACATCGGGCCGATCATTTCGGAGGCACTTGCTTTTCTTCGATCAACAATTCCGGCAAATATTGATATCCGTCTGAATCTTGATATCAATAAAGAGATGATCCTGGCCGATCCATCACAGATGCATCAGGTGATCATGAATCTTTGTGTCAACGCTGCCCAGGCACTGCAAAACCGTGATGGTATAATCACTATTACCGTTGGCACCAGACACCTGTCGCCAGACAAAATCGAAAATTGCAGCAGCTTACCGGAGGGTAACTACGTTGCAATTGATATCAATGATAACGGACCCGGTATCCCGCAGGAAATCGCAGGCAGAATCTTCGACCCCTACTTCACGACCCGCGGAAAACAAAAGGGATCCGGGATGGGGCTTGCCGTTGTTCATGGTATCATAAAAAATCATGATGGGTGCATTACGATGCGCAGCAACCCTGAACAGGGAACCACGTTTACCGTCTACCTTCCAATCGTACGTACAAAAACCGATACAGCCGTGAATACCAGTGATACCAACTCCACAGGATCAGAATCAATTCTGTTTGTTGATGATGAAGCGGATATTACAGAAATCGGTAAACTGATGCTTGAAGACCGCGGTTTTCAGGTCAAGACGGAAGTCAATCCGATTGATGCACTTAACACATTCAGAAGTAATCCTGATGTTTACGATTGTATCATTACCGATATGACCATGCCCAATATGACAGGCGACACGTTATTCAGGGAGATACGAAAAATCCGGCCGAATATACCGGTCATTCTCTGCACTGGTCACAGCGAGTTTATTAATGAGGAAAATGCACAGGAAATGGGCATATCAGCGTTTATGCATAAACCACTTCACTGCAATGATCTTATCAATAAAATCAGAACCGTCATTGATAAAAGTAAAACGTTATCTATTGCAGGAAGCTGACATCTGTCCGCTTCCTGAATTTCTTCGGTCAGATCCGGAGTGATGCGCCGAAGACTATTGTCCGTCTGACACCCAGATGGGAGAGGATATCGCTTCATCACCATCAATCTGCCTGACTTTGACATAATAATAATCGCCATTATCGTTATGTAATGTATCGGATATGTCTACCGTAACGCGGCCCGGTTGCCAGATGCGACGTACTGTGTGATTGCGGTCAAACAGTATCACTTCTGAAAACGCTTCACCATCTCCATCTGATGCCCGAACTTGCAAGGTTGTTGTACCGGGTGACACCGTTGATCCCATTTCCTGCCCTTTAATAGTAAATGAGAGCGCGATATTCTTATCAAGCGTTGAATAGAAACGACGGGCTTTCATTGCGCTGAAAAGATGTTCACGAGTAAGACTTATTGCAAGAATTGCTGTCCGGAAGTCGGCAGAAGTTCCCCAGGTTGCGCTATGGTTGTCAAAGCCTCCGGCAGCACCAATCTTCAAATGATGCGTCAGTGCTTCATCATAAAATCCTTTACCATTATCATTGGAATCATAGCCATCGTTATAGTAGTAATCTGAAAATCCATCTGATTTATTCCACAGCTCCATACCGACAATTTTTTCAGATATTAAATTCTTAAAATGGTCGAATTCTACTCCATTACCATCCTGTCGCCCCGGGTGGTTAAGAATAGCAAAACAATTTCTCCGGTCAATCCATGAATCAAGTTGCCGGAAATTTGCCGTTTCCGGTTGTATTGACATACAAAAAGTATCGGAATTTACTACTGTTACATGTCCCATCGAACCATTTGACCATTCAAATCCCCAAAACGTTGCAAATACTCCATCACTATTATACTGGTCTGCAGCCTGTTTCACCAGATCCCAGCTTGAATCATTGTAATTACGGTCGTGATCTGAAAGACCGAAAAAATCCAGATCCGCATCATTCTGAGCATACAAGTAAGCTTCTTCAGGTGTTCCGGTACCATCAGAAATGTTGCTATGATTATGAAAACTTCCATAGTAGACAAAATAATTGTTGATACTCTGATGTTTTTTTGGAAGGACAGTAACTTCCATTACGTTGAGACAACCCATGAAAAGATTTACAGAAATAACAACCACGATTAAAAGCAGCTTATTGATTACAAAAAACTTCAGTGACCGGTAATTATTTTGCATACAACACTTTCTCAATTCTTAAAATCTTCGATATGTATATTCATTTACAAACTAATTCCGGTTGCTTGCAGTAAGGTTTACAAACCCCATCTGCACACTTTACCATCAATAATTTTCGCCACTTAGAACGTTATGACTTTTGACAACCAGAGCAGCACGCCGCCAGCAATAACAGGCACTGCAATATTATCATTAATTGTATATTTTTTTGTAATCTTCAGTGGAATCAGTTCGAACACGGTAATAGTCAGTGATGTAACAAATGCGAGAATAAAGGGTACCTTCCCATTCCAGACATCAAGCAATCCGGGAACAAACGGGAATGCCGCAAAGAACAGAATCATGCAGAGCAGAAAACATGCAAGCGAACCCTCAAGACTCTTCTTACCCATAATCCTGATACGTCCGATACTCAATCCGACCACCGCAGCAATGGCATCACCAAGGATGAAAAGTGTCAGTACCATAAAAGAAATATGGGGGTAATCCTTAAAAATAACAGAACATATCAATGCCGCACCAATAACCCATGTCGAACCCGTTACCTTATGAGTCTCCTCTTCGCGAAGCATTGATCCGAAAAACGCGAAAAACATTTTCTGAATAAACGGAACTCTGAAACGGAGTGTCTCGACAATGACTGACCCAAAGAACACAACAGCAAGCGTTATTGAAGCCACATACCAGGGGATATTCCACTTTGGAAAGTAATATATACAAACCGGCATAACCAGTGCAAACAGATGTAATAGTTTACGTGCAATCTCTTCGCGTCTCAAAGCCATCAAATACCTCTTTCAAACTACTTTGTTATTGTCAATGGATAGAACCATGCATTATATGTAAACGATGAATACGTTGGTTCCATTTTAATGATGAATTCCGGCGACTTGCCAAAACCCGTTGTATCAGTAATCGCAATTTTATCAACAGGAGGAACAATCATCCTGCGTTTTAAATAGAAAATAGTATCCTTCCCGCTTATGGAAAGTAATGATACAAAGCTATATTCTGTAGACTTAACAGTCAAGTCATATTGTGACGGATTAACAAATTTCAGGCTGGCGCCGTTATATTTTGTACCGGTCCAGTAATACTGTGCTCCTTTTTTTTCAGCTATGAAGGTCTGGCCGAAACGTTTATAAATTGTGATACCCCGTGGTTCAATAAACTCATTATCCTTCTCACCGTATTTTCCGAAGATCTCCAGTAATGTTAAATTATGATCGAATTTTACAAGTGAACTTTTCTTACTATCGGTTACCCAGTAGTTGTGATAATAATCGATAGCGCCATAAAACGCCTGATACCCGTCAGGCATTTGCACACTTTTAATAACCTTTCCATCAAGACCGAGTTTCCATAAACGGGTACCATCTTTATCTGCACAGAATAGCACCCGTTCATTACGAAAATGGCTCCATCGCGCACTACCATCAGCAACCGCAAGTGCACTCATTTTCCCGGTGAATATGTCAGGTTGTCCCTTTTGCGGAATGGAATGGACAAATTCATTTTTTTTATTAAAGACAAAAATCTTTTTATTAATCGCATCCGTTGCATAAACGTCACCCTTTTCGTCAATTGCCACACGCAAAGGCCCATTCATGGAACCATCACCCGAATCCGCCTTGAGTGCAGCAACCCATAGCAATCCTTTTTTGGGATTAAAGAGGCGCACAAGACGATTATTACCCGAATCCGCAACATAGACATCACCCCGTTCATTTGCTGCCACTCCTTTCGGGTAAAGAAACTGACCATCACCGCTCCCCTTACTTCCATACAGTGCCAGTGCATACATTGATGTGTTGTAAATGATCTGATGACGTCCTGAATTGACACCATAGACGATCACCTCATCATCGTCCTTCTTGTCCGTCGGGTCTTCCCAGGAGTCAAGCCGTGTCGTTGCGAGGCCCTGCGGATCATCAAACTTTGTCGCACCTTTGAGTATCATGAACAGATGTGCCGGTACAGCTTTACGGATACCATACGAATGAAGATATGGCGGGAACACCAGTGATTCTGCAAACACACTACAGCCGGTAAACAGAGTGATAATAATCAGTAATATTTTATTTCTCATCGTTTACACCTTTACAAGATTACTTCCTGTTTTACGAAAACATGCCATACGGCTCAATAAGAAATCATTAAGTGTACCATGTTCAAAGAGCGCACGAATCAGCTCGGATGGTTTACATGTTGCGCCATCCTGAATACTTACCACTGCATCAAACGATTCATCACCGGACACCGCCAGTGAAATGACACCTTTGCGGATATTCTTTTGCGTAAACAACCCGTCTTTCTCAACGCTGATTTCAACAGTGTCAGCGTCTGTAAACGCATTGATTCTGTCGGCGATACCATCAAGAAGTGCTTTATTAAATGGGACAAAACGGTACAGTGCTGCTTTTATTGATGCATTCAACGATGTCGTATCACCGCTTAACGGCTCAACCGAAGCAAGAACAAGGCCTTTTGGAAGCCACCGGTTTATTTCCATCAGATTTACATCATACGCTCGTGTCGTTGTAATATCAAATGCTTCATTAAGTCCCGCTGCCCCAAGGGGAAGCGGCGGTCCGAAAGAGATACGCGCATGCCGGTTAAAACCCTGCGTAAATGCAAGCGGCACCGAGGCCATCAGGAATGCACGGTGCACAATATTCGACATGTCAATATGCCCGAGAAACCGGAGGTTTTCACCCTTTTCGTAATGTACCCTATAGGTAAAATGATGTTCAGGTGTTTCATTTTTTACTGAGAGCGCAGCTGCTACCGTTTTTTGCGGTAATTTATATGATGTTTGAAACAGCGGTTTCAGATCGTTACCGCAAACACCGCATTGTAAACAGGGACCGTTACGGCAGTCTCCGGATGAAACCTGCGCAAGCGCTTTTTCCCTTTCTTCAACAAGAAATTCACGCGATACACCAGTGGAAAGCATATGCCACGGCAGTGTCTGTGTAACCGGAATTGCATCTGTATAGCGACTCAGATCGACAGTGCACCGCAACGCTGCTTCACGCCATTTCTGTATGTCAAAATACTCATCCCAGCCATCAAACCGTGCGCCGGCTTTCCAGGCATCATAAATAAGGCGGCTTACATTTCTGTCACCACGTGCCATCACCGTTTCAAGCAGGGTAATATCAGGATCACGATAGGAAACCTTGACATTTTTCAAATGTTTCAGCGAGCTCTTTATGTATCGTCCTTTTTCAAGCAGTATTGCGGGATCTTCCATTTTCTCCCATTGAAAAGGAGTATGCGGTTTTGGCGAGAAGGGTGACACTGAGACATTCACCATTCTCCGTTTTGATACAGCGCGGACACGGCCAGCTATTGATGACACCATCGCAATCATTGCTTCAATATCATCATCTGTTTCGGTCGGCAGACCAATCATAAAGTAAAGTTTCAGGGTCTGAATGTTATAGGAGAGCAGTTTGTCAACTGTCGCATAGATTGCATCATCGCTGAAATCTTTATTGATTACTTTTCTAAGGCGGATACTTGCTGCTTCCGGTGCAATGGTCATGGATGATACCGGTGAAACTGCATCAAGCTGCTGCAATTGTTCATCTGTCAAGGCATCGATACGTGTTGACGGAAGCGAAAGCGAGGTGCGGTTTTCGGCAACGACATCAGATGCAAGTGTCAAAAGGGGCGATAAACAGGAATAGTCTGCTGTTGAAAGTGACAACAGGCCAATCTCTTTCCAGCCGGTTTCCCGTACTCCATTTCGAATTGATTCCACGATTGCATCAGGGTCCCGCTCGCGAACAGGACGGTAATAGGTTCCTGCAGCACAAAAACGGCATCCCCGTGTACATCCGCGCATCACTTCGACCGGAAGCCTGCTGTGCACCACACTCATAAGCGGGACGATCGGTTTGAGCGGATAATTATCACTTTGTAATACAGGAATTTTTGATGCTTTAATGATATTTGACATATCCGGAACATCAAATTTGCCTTTTGTTGCATACGCATGCAGTGATGGAACATAGACACCGGGTAATTTCGACAGCGCTTCAAGCTTTTCTGCCCGTGATGCTCCCCGTTTTTTCAACATGTCAAGTGTTGAACAAATGCTCAGAACGGTTTCCTCACCATCACCGGCAGCAAATGCATCAATAAAAAGCGACAACGGTTCGGGATTACTGACACATGGACCACCCGCGATGATAATCGGATCATTGTCTGTTCTTGACTCTTTAAGGACAGAAATACCGGCAAGATCGATCATGTTGACAACATTGGTATACTGAAGTTCATACTGAATGGTAAATCCTATCCAGTCAGCATCACGCACCGGAGTAAAATACTCCAGCGTATAGAGCGGTATCCCGTTATCACGCATCACTTTCTCGGCATCAGTCCAGACCTGAAAAGCCCTCGACAGTGCATAGTTCTCCTGTTTATTAACAATATGATACAAAATCTGCAATCCGAAATGGGACATCCCGATGTCGTAGAGATCGGGAAAACAGAATACCCCATGAAGACTTACCTTTGAAAGATCCTTTTGAACACAGTTTAATTCTCCTCCCATATAACGCATTGGTTTATCAACAGTTGGAAGTATTTTACTCTCTATGGCATTTTTTAAACTGTTTTGCATCACAAGATAACCTTTCTAATTTCTATATATATTAGTGTTTAGTGGACTAAAATAGATAATTGCACAGCATGATGGGTGAGGAAGAACGTGACAGATGACTGGTGAGCTGTGACAGGCAGAACAAAGAAGTGTATTCAAGACATGGCTGCTACTTTTTTATAACGAAGATGTATCACGGATTACGAATCACGTCTCAATCTGATTTTTCCTTTGCATGTCACTGCAACAATACGATATTTTACATAGTTAAGTAAATAATGAACATATTGTAAGGAGCTTATAATGGATGCTGTAAAACTACGCGAAGGTATTTACTGGGTAGGCGGCATAGACTGGAATCTACGCAATTTCCATGGATATCTCACACCAAGAGGTTCATCATACAATGCATACCTCATTATTGATGAAAAAGTTACATTGATAGATTCGGTAAAATATTACCTTACCGACGAGATGATTGAACGAATCCGCTCTGTCATTGATCCATCAAAAATTGATTATGTTATCTGCAACCATGTCGAAATGGACCATTCAGGGGCAATCCCGGCAATTATGGAACTGGCACCGAACGCGACTGTCGTTGCTCCGGCAGCTGGTGAAAAGGGATTGAAAGATCACTACAAAAAAGAGTGGAAATTTTCCATTGTTAAATCAGGTGATACATTGTCAATCGGAAAACGCTCATTTACATTTGTACAAACACCAATGATTCACTGGCCTGACAATATGGTAACCTACTGTCCTGAAGAGAAAATATTGTTTTCAAACGATGCTTTTGGACAGCATATTGCATCACCGGAACGTTTTGATGATGAATTCCCTGCTTGTATAGCTCTTGATGAAGCAAAAATTTATTATGGCAACATTGTACTTTCATACAATTCACAGGTTCAGAAGGCTCTGGAAATTGTAAAGACTCTGCCGCTTGAGATGATTGCACCAAGTCACGGAATCATCTGGCGCTCCAATATTGCCGACATCCTGAAATGCTATACAAAGTGGTCATCAAATGATGTTGACAATGTTGCACTGGTCATTTACGATACGATGTGGGGATCAACTCAGAAGATGGCTGAAGCAATCCGTAAAGGATTTGAAACAAAGGGTGTAAAAGTAAAGATGTTGCCGCTACTGCACAATCATATATCACAGATTCTTCCGGAGGTTGCCGAAGCGAAATATATTGCAGTCGGTTCTCCGACAATGAACAGTAACCTTCTCCCGACCGTGAGTGGCCTGCTTACCTATCTCAAAGCGCTTTCACCGAAAAAACGTACCGCGTTTGCGTTTGGTTCATACGGGTGGGGCGGTCAGAGTATTGATCAGGTTCAGGCTGAACTTAAAAATTGCGGTTTTGACCTTCTTGAACCATTCAAAGTTAAATACATTCCAGACCAGCCAACCCTTGATGCCATTACATCAACGGTTGCCGGGTATATCGCGTAATTCAGTAATTTGCATGCAGTGTAGCGCATCAGGCGTTACACTGCGGAGTATCAGTGAACATAACGGCTGTCGTACCAACTTTCGATTTCACCGCTTTTGATCATCATCTTGCTGATTTTATATGTAAACTTGACAAAGAGTACAACGATATCGTCTATCTCTCTGTCGCAGCCCTGAGCAGTACTTTACGCAGTGGCAACATATGTCTTGACCTTAATCTGATTTCATCAGTAGAAGTAACTCTTGTTACAGAACGACATTCGTTTTCTTCGTTTCCGGATGCATCAACATGGATCGATGTGCTCAGACAATCGGATGTTTGCGGTAAACCAGGCGATTACAAACCGCTCATTATTGACAATACACGACTATATTTTTACCGCAGATGGCATGATGAACATCAGGTTGCAGAGTACTTTCTTTCAAAAGCCACAACCATATTCCCATCAATGATTTTTGAACATCTGGATCTGATCCGTTCCTTTTTTACAAACAATAACACGGATATTGACTATCAGTATCTGAGTGCTGTTCTCTCACTTGCAAACAAATGCTGTATCATTAGCGGAGGCCCGGGAAGCGGTAAAACGACCACCGTGGTAAAAATTCTTGCGCTTCATCTTTTACTCTATCCTGAAACTCACAGAATTGCTCTTGCGGCACCGACCGGAAAAGCTGCCGCGCGTTTAAAATCAGCCATTATGCATGCTGTAACTTCACTTCCCTGCGCGGATACAATAAAAAAGGCAATACCCTCCGACGCCGTAACAATACACCGTTTATTGACATTAAATCAAAAAAACGCAATTCTTGATGCAATCGGAGATCAGACGCACCTGCGGCTTCCCTACCGTATTCTCGTTGTCGATGAAGCATCCATGATTGATTTGTCCCTAATGGCTCAGCTTATCAAGGCGCTCCATCCGCAATGTAAACTGATTCTCCTTGGCGACAAAGACCAGCTTTCATCCGTTGAGGCCGGTTCAGTACTTGGTGATATATCTGATTGCGGCACTGAACATGGATATACCGATTCATTCCGGTCAGCACTTATGCGATGCTGCCCCCAATTGACATCACTACCGTATGAACAATGTTCTTTCGCAAACAGCACCATTACCCTTAAAAAGAGTTATCGTTTTAACGATACATCAGGTATCGGCTCTCTGAGTAAGGCAATTAACAATGGTTCAATGCAGGATGTTGTATCAATTCTTAATGACAACAATCAGACAGAATGCACATTCCGTTCCTTTACATCTGACACTGATTTCAATATGCAGCTTCAAAAAATAATTGCAAAAAATTTCCGTCCGCTTCTTACGTGTACCGATACGGAGCAGGCCTTTGCGCTACTTGACAATTTTAGAATACTGTGCGCTGTCAGGGACGGAGATTATGGTGTTGATGCACTAAATACCCACATTCTATCGCAGTTAACGCCAGGGTATCGGGTCTCATTATCAACCATTTATGCCGGATTACCGGTTCTTGTAACTGCAAATGATTACCGATTGAACATTTTTAACGGTGATACCGGTATTGTTTCACGTAATGATACAACCAATAATGCACTTATGATCGCCTTTAAAAACCAGGATTCATCAATAGTGTATCATCACCCAGGACAGATCCAGCATTATGAGCCATCATATGCAATGACTATCCATAAATCGCAGGGATCCGAATTTGATAGCGTTCTTGTAATACTTCCACCGCAACGACTACCTATATGCACAAGGGAACTTCTTTACACAGCAGTAACCCGTGCCAAAAAGCATGTTGAAATCTGGGGTACTCACGACTCGCTCTATGCTTGTGTAAACTCACGTATTGTACGATCATCGGGACTCAGGGATAAGATCTGGGGTGAAGGCGTCTAACATACACGAATTTTAGGTTGTCAATATTACGCCCCCCCCCCCCTCACAGATCGTTGCCTTGAGGTTAAGAGAAAAGAACGTTATATTTGTATCAATCACACGCCCCCACCCCAGCTCAAAGCAGCTGGGGAGGGGGCGAGCGCATAAGTACACTCCCGCCTTGTAAACACTATGTCAAAAACATTGACGAGGGATTCAGATAGCGTATATCTTTACAAAAAGCGCTATCTGTAGTTGTTGAACTTTTTCGAAACTGCACCGGATGCTGTCGCAACATTAAGCACATAGCTTCCGCGGGACATATGCTCAGACGGAATTCTGAAAACGTGCTCTCCCTTTGTTATCGTAGAATTGATAACACTGCACACTGCCCGGCCTTTAAGATCGACAACATTTATGGCAACAGCACCATCAAGGTTGTGCGTAAACCTGACAAATCCGTTTTCAATTGAAACCGGATTGTTTTTTACCATATTCAAAGAGTTTGCATCTTTTTCAACAGAAACAGCAACATTTGAGCCTTTGATAAGTGCATCAACAATCTCAGGAAAATACCATGAACCGTTACTCCTGTTAAGCAGTGCAAAACCACCGGCTTTGGAGTCACCATTATCCCACCAGACCGGAAGCATTCCGCGTTTTCTGACTGCTGCAGTATAATACTCTGCATGGACAGTGCGTGCGGAGGTGTTGTTTTTATCAATGGTGCCCCATTCACCAACGACTACCGGGATACCTTTTTTGCAAAATTTATTATAAATTCTGTCAAGCTCTGCATCACAGGCACTCTTATCGCTTGCTGAGCCCCAGGTGTTACTTCCGGGATTTTCCATTGTAAAGGTATAGGGCCAATAGGTATGCTGTGAAACGATAATCCGTTTATCATTATTTGGAATAACAAGATCATTCTGAGCAACTTCCATTGATGTAGCAGCGTGCGTCGGGATCATGATATGACGAAGGGCATTATTCCCGCCACTGTTTCGCATGGTATTGACAATTGCCAAATTATATGCATTAAGCACTTTACGGGCATCAGCTGTACCGCCATTCCACTCTGATGATTCACCATACAGCCTTGGTTCATTGAGTGTTTCGAATATGAGGTAATCGCTGTAATCAATAAAACGACCAGCTATCTGCTCCCATAGTTTTGTAATTTTCGCCGTAACTTCAGTTTGCGATGATGCATACAGTTTTACCCATTCGTCATGATGCGAATTAAGGATAACATACATCCCGTTATCGATACCATACTTGACAACTTCCTCAACTCTGTCAAGCCATGCTTTATCAATTGTATAGGATGGAGCTCCACCGAAATGACCATTCCAGGTTACCGGAACACGAACGGTTTTGAAACCTTTTGCCTTGAGCGCATCAAACATGGCTTTTGTCGTTTTAGGATTTCCCCAGCTGGTTTCTGTTGCCAATCCAAGTCCACTGGAACCTTCTACCCATGCGTCAAGCGTATTACCAAGATTCCATCCGAGTTTCATATCGGCAACAATCTGCATCGATGTCATATCGCGCATAACTCCGGCGGCATCTGATGACACAACCATACATGGGATGCTTACCGCTGCTGCAATAAGATACCGCATAACCTTTTTAATCATTTTCATCTCCTGTTATTTACCAAAGGATAGTAACCTGTAACATCCCGCTAATCGTAGTAACAAAACAACTGTTAACGTTAACACCGTACCTGTCTATTGTGATTAGTCGCAAAAATGAACGTTCCGTTCATTAGTTTTTCAATTGTTTCAAAAAAAATAGGCAACAGACAACAACTAACAGTCCGCCAGATTTCAAATAATTGCATCAAACCATTTACACAATAACAATTTTTTCATCAGAATCAACGTTTATCATAGTATATTAATTAATAATTTATCCTGAGAATTGGAAAATATCATGAAAAAATGCATTCTGATTTTAATTATTGGCACATTTTCTATCGTATCAGCACAAAAAAAGGTCGCCTGTATCGGCAACAGCATTACATTCAGCTTTTGATCAATAATTTAAACATACAAGGAATTGCAACGTGAACATTTTTTACTACGTTACATCACATGGATACGGCCATGGTGTAAGGACCTGCTGCCTTGCAGAAGCACTGCCATCACAGTGTCATATAACATTCAGGACAACACTCCCGGAAACATTTTTCCGTGAAGAGCTGGCACGGCAATTCAATTACATTCCGGGTGAGTTTGATTGCGGATGTATACAGTCTGATGGTGTCACCACTGATGTTGCATCAACACTGTCCCGTTATGCGATGCTTGCCGAAAGGAATAAAGCATCTCTTGACAACGAGATACATCAGTGTAAAATACACAACGTCGACCTTATTATCAGTGATATAACCCCGTTTGCATTCGAAGTTGCGCACGCCTGCTCCCTGCCATCAATTGCAATCACCAATTTCACCTGGTATGACATTTATCAGGAATATCTTGACGATATGCCACAATACAAGCCAATGCTTGACACAATAAAAAGTCAGTACAGGCTTGCGGATTCACTGCTGGCACTCTCCCCTGCTCTAAAAATGGATTATTTTAAAAACCGGATTCCGGTCAATGTAGTCGGTCGTAAAGGAAAGGATGTCAGAAACCACATTCTTTCCAGATTTAATATTCAAAAGGATAAAAAAATAGGTCTTATCTATGTCGGTAATTTCGGTATGCATACAGCACAGTGGAACAATCTTGAAAAATTTACCGACTGGGAATTTCTCGGAGTATACCCGCTTCCGGGCAATCCCCGCAACTTTCATTGTATAACCAAAGATCATTTCAGATACCAGGATCTTATTGCGTCAACGGACGCAATGTTCTCCAAACTCGGCTACGGCGCAGTATCGGAATGTATGCTGAACGGGAAACCCATTGTCTATCTTCCCAGAACAAAGTTTGCAGAGTACCCGGTACTGGAACAGGCGGTTATCAACTGGGGAGGTGGTATACAGATGAGCACGGATGATTTCTATCGTCTTAACTGGGCGTCAGCAATAGATAAGATCGAACACACAAATTTACAGCCCGTGATAAGTGATGGTATTGATAAGGCAGTAAAAGTAATTCTAAATCATTAACGATCATAAAAAAAGGGGCCTGACATACAGACCCCAATGTCGTTAACTTAAACTTGACATATTACAACTGTGCCGGTTGCTCGCCCCCTAAATCCCCCGCAGGGGGACTTAAAGAAATAGACCAAACAAGCTATTCAGCTCTCAAAGTCCCCCTGCGGGGGATTTAGGGGGCGAGTCTTACGTGTCAATTTTAACTTAACGATATTGCATACAGGCCCCTGCATATACCTCTTAGTTCCTCAAAAAACTCTGATTATCTGAGCATTGTCTGCGCTCCACGATTTGTCTCGATTATGTACACACCAGCAGCACCCTTTTTATCAAGTACTTTATTGATCGGCATTACTCTTCCAAGAGGATCAATAGCCCTATATGTCTTCGAGTTTGACATTAAAGGGATAGATCGTTTGTTCGCAAATCGTTTAACTGATGTTACTGGAAGTGAATTAATAGTAAAGCTCTCGAATTCAAGATTCAGACTATCCTGGCAAAACAGCCCGGCTTTTGTTATCGGATAGTTCAGGCCGCTTAAACGTGTGAGTGTATCACCATTTACTATAAATGCATAGGTGTTCACACCGCTATACCTGACAACCTCAAGAGTATCTTTGTAGTAATATGTCTGACCTCCCTCAGTATAGGCCAATCCTCTGATTTTTGCTGTCGATGCCAGATTAAAAGCGTGACGTCCTGCAACTGCTCCGTAATACTTGCCGGCAGTAATTGCAAAGGTTGACTGTGCAGTGTCTTCGTCACCTTCAAGAAGTATTCCGTATACACTGCTGGCACTACCGGAACGATGCGATACGACTGTTTTGAGGACAAACGAATCAAGTTCTATGTTGACAAGCATATTGACATACGCATCGGCAGTGTTATCAGAAACCATTGACAGCTTACCATTCTGTGCTGCAGCAGTACCGTTCCCTTTGTATACTGTCCAGTCCGCTTTAAGTGTACCATCAAACTCATCAACATAATCTTTAACCGGTGCCGGTTTATCGGTAAACTCATTTGTTACAAGAACATTATCATACGCTGCAGTAGTCTGTTTCGACACAATAAACCCGAAGTCACCGGCTGGAATTGATGAGTAATTAAAGGTAGTAACAAATTTATCGTTAACAAAAATATTACAGGTTGACCCGTTCATACTGACTTTTAGCACATTGTCACTTTTGTCAATATAGGGAGAAGCAACACCGTTAAGTGATTCCTCTGATGATTTACCGAAATAAACAGCATCTTTTGCAACCATGACTATTAATCCGCTATAATCTGCAGCGTTAAATCCTAGAGAAAAACCGGCCTGAGCAGTTTCAACCGTACGGGAAATTTTTGCTGACACCGTAAAGACAGCAGGCTTTGTAGTGTAAACATGGTAGACATACCCGGTGAATTGGTCACTGGCGTTGGTTACAACACATGCACCGGTACTAAATGTTCTGGTTACGAAATCATTGGATACAATCCATGCTGTATTCGCATCACCCGGACTCGAAAAATCCTCCTGAAAAATAGTCGCAGCACCAGCAGCCGAAAATAACCCAGCTATCCCGGCAACCAGTAGTGAAAACCTGAATTTACCCATAGCACTATCCTCCTGTTTTATGATCATGACTCTTTTACTATCCGGATTATTGAATTTTAACAGTATCTGTCCATGTCATCCTGCGACCGGTCAATGATGATGCCCCGGTATCTATGCTGAAAGTCCATGGAACTGCTTGTTCCAGCAACGATTTATCGCATACTCCTGCGCTGTCTGCCACACAGAGCCGAAGCAGAATTATATCATTACTATACCATTGTACTTTGTCAATTATCAAGCTGGATCTGTCTGAAACAGCCTGTATCGCCGGAAGTGTTGTTATCGGATCCATTGCATGACTGAATTGAATATATATATCATACGCAGATGAATCCCATATCGATACCTGATTGTTCCACCTTCCATACTTAAACACGTACGGTGGCATATCTTCCCTGCGATACTCATTTTTAAAGACCCACTGAACCACCGGAATGGATACATCAGCGACAAGCACTGCATTCGTTTCTGGTTTAATTCTAACATTATCAATGACATACCGACTATCATCCCTGCCATATACAACCAGTGTTCTTATTCCTGATGGCAGCGAATCAAATCTGATTGTCCCACTGCTATCCGCTATTGCCTGATACGGTATCCCGGCTATCCTTGCGAGTGAAAACGAAGTATCACCCTTTACTGCAGGTATTATTGTTACCACTGATGGTTTTGTAACTGCGATTGAGACTGACACCCCCGCTGATCCATCAAAAACAGAAACATAATTAACCCCGGCAAGCCCCGGTGCCTTAACCGTTACGACATAATCACCCGGATAGAGCGAATCAAAGAAAAATTTACCATACTCATCGGTAATAATTGTATCAAAATAATTCAGTTTGAAAATGAATCCTAAGCCGTTTCGAATGACTGTATCTGTTGTTTTTAGCGTTTTGGGCAAAATCGTATCGTAACCAAGTATTACCATTGCTCCAGGTACGACTTTATCATTCGCAGCCTTTACAACACCGGCAATTTTTCCCGGGTTACCGACATCAATGCCACCGCTAAGATTACTCTCATTCGTGCAACCCAGGAGCATAAACATCACGGCAGTCAGCCCGATACAACTCTTTACAAAACCAGTCACAGATCCTCCCGTTCATCAGTCAACCGAGCTCCCCTATCGGTATTTACCAGAGGAAACAGCTGAAAATTCAACTGATAAATCTGATCTCCATCAGTACTCTTTGCTGCAAGTGCCAGCAATTTTCTGCGCAATTCTCTGACCATTGCAACCACACTCCTGAACTCCTCTTTATTCACCCTGATCGTTGTACCACTCACTTCCCGCTCTTCAGACCGAAATCGTGTTATTGAATCGGCTCCAAGCTGGATCATCTGACGATGGTATTCAATCACTTTTACTGAGCGCACCCGTTCATCGGTGACAAGCACTTTATTCACGGGACGAAAAGCACCATCCCGTTTTTCGATCAATCCAACCCGTTTCAGTAAATTAATTGAATCCGCAGCTTCATTTGCCGATATCTGAGGACTGAGCACACGTCCTATCCACTTTGATGAGTTCTTGTAATCGGGTAACTCAATCAGTTCCTTGATTGCCAGATGGTACCACTTGCTGAAAACATCATACTGTTCCTCGTTTAGCCGTGATGGATTATCGGTTCTGCGAAGCTCCAGCAGTTCATTAAGGTACTTCTCCCGCTCCTCAAGTGATGCCGTCTGATTAAAAAGCACAAGCGTAAGAAAATAGTGCCTGCGAATACCCTCGATTTTAAGTGCCGTAGCAAATCTGTTCGCAGACTCGAGGCTAAGATTCCTTTTCCCATCGATTACATGCTTTAATGCTGTCGGTGATTTAAAACCGGCTTTCTGCACAATATACCGATTTGAGAATACAGGTGTACGCTTTCTTTCAAACTCGACAAGATCCAGAAGGTACTTTCTGTAATCGTAATATTCAAAAATATCAGGTGATTCCAATGTATTTTCCTGTAATGTACTCATATAGATAAGTATACATCAGAACAGACCGGTTTACCTGATCACAAACGTAAATTATTGAAAAAACGTATTCAGTAAGAATACAGTACACAAGTATTCAGAGATGAGTACCGGTTGATATCAGGTTGATACTCACACCGGTATACCAAATACAATAACAGTACCTTTGAAGGATTACTATCTGCGAAACATGGATGATGAATCCGTGAAGATTGACCCATGCCTGAAATATCCGGGAAACATCTGATCGTAGTATGAGCTTCCGGAATAGGTGTTTCGCTCTACGTTAAGTTGTATAAAGAAATTTTGCCGTGGCTGCCAGGTAATTGATCCGCTGATCGGCATGTTTTTAAAATAATCCATAGACTCAATATTGTTGAGATTGAGATTATGCGCTGAAGACATCGTCGAGTGAATCGGAAGCCCGAAGTTAAGATTAACCGTTACCGGTGCATTAAACCTGTATTGAAGCAATGTTGAGTAAAGACTCTGCGATTTCAGGTCACTCTTTGACAGACCGCTGCTTGTCATCCCGAATGAGACACTGTTCTGCATGGAAAACCGCGATGGATCAAGGAGCCCTTTTTTCCCTTCAATACCACCATCACCCGTTTCATACGCATCTTTTGTCTGTGCAAAAAGAATACAGGCAGAAACAACTATCAACAAAAACGACATCCTGAACATACAGTCCTCTTTATTTAAAAGTTTACTGATGTACTTACTCTTATTATAATTCTTTCTCAAGCTATCCTCAATCCTAATCGTATGCTTCTTATCTATTTACCTATATGATTACGTACTCACATAAAAATTATTATTTTCCATAGTACCGGAACAATAAGATAACGGTAATACCGGCAAAATAATTCAGATGCATTGTGAGAGAACATAATGAGTGACCATAAAATCAGGATCAGTAAAAACGGACCCTATATCGTTACAGGCTCAACCCCGTTACAAAAAGAAAACTCTGTAACAAACGCAATTTTCCCCCAAAAGTGGGAGACTGACAGTGTATTTCCTCAAAAGAGCACCTACGCACTTTGCCGTTGCGGCAAGTCATCCACTATGCCCTACTGTGATGGAGCACATATAAAAAGCAACTTTGACGGCACTGAATGTGCATCACGTGAACCTCTTGATTCAAAAGCTGTCATAGTAAAGGGGCCATCACTGGATCTTATCGATTATGAAGAGCTGTGTGCAGGAGCACGATTTTGTGATGCAGGAAAAGGTACCTGGGAATACACAAAAACATCAGATATCGATTCGCACAGGAAAACTGCTATAGAGCAGGCTTGTAATTGCCCCGCAGGAAGACTTGTTGCTGTCGACAAGGAAAGCGGCAAACGTATTGAACCTGATTTTGATCAATCTATCAGTGTTACCTATGATCAATCAATCGGAAAGTCCGGTCCGCTTTGGGTTAAAGGTGGAATTACGGTAGAATCAAGTGATGGTCACGTTTACGAAACCAGAAACCGGGTCACTTTATGCTGCTGCGGAAAGTCAAAAAACAAGCCGTTCTGTGATGGCGCTCATTTATTATGATCAGCAATGGTATAAAAAATACAAAGGGCAGCGCTGATAAATCGATCAGGCTGCCCCTTTACAGTTCACTTTTGCAACAGACAAGTAACACTTTTTGGTTTTTTAGTTTTTTCTGCGCAAGAGAGCAAGACTCCCTATTGAAGACAAACCAAGTATGAACAGACTTAGGATTCCGGGTTCCGGAATATTTGCTGGTTCTGCTGTTACGATACTTGCCATAAGCTGCGCAGTTTGGCTCATACCTTCCGGGCTGCTGAAATCGGTTCGGATGGTAGTCCCTCCATCCGATGAGAAACCGAGCAGATTCAACGCATAATCATTACCCAGGTAGGTAAACGTTACTGGAGATGCAGTTGTTGCTACAGTGACAATATCACCATCAATATATGGATTACCCGTTCTATTGGGAGTATTAATAAGTGCAAAATTACAATCAAAAATTACCTCTTCGACAACTGGAGCAGTTAGCGTCAAATTGATTGATAATTTCACCCCATTGATACCAGTACTATAAAACGTACTTCCATTTTGATAGTAAAAATCACCTATCGCAAACGCTGTGTTCTCCATTATGTCGGAAAAACCACCGCTTGCAAAAGTGAACCGGTTATTCTGACCACATCTTGTTGCAGGAATACCCCATTCAAAACTTTCACCTCCATTCGTTATTGCGTACAGATCTCCAAAACCGTGATCAACATCCCCGAATGTTCCCACAGCAGTTCCTGAAAAGAATCCTGCATTTGCAGATACTGTTATCAGACACAACGACAGAACAGTACTGGTTATTTTTTTAAGTATCATTCTGAACTCCTTTGCAATAATAATCCACTGCAAAAATGAGTAACCCCCACTTATCGGTAACAAAGCAATTTAAATACCAACATTGGAAATGCACACGAGAACAATGCAGTTTGCCTGCATTATTTTTCCAACAATACAATTTCGTTAATAACTTATTGTTTTACATGTAGTTACAAAAAAGACACTAGCAATCATGTAATAAGAAAGACAACATATTGATTTCGAAACAGATACATTGTCACATAAACAGGAAACATGCAACAGATGTAATAGTATGACCATTTTCGATCCCTTTCAATGACTACATGACCGGTTTTTATACTATTTCTGTAACCGAAGCGGTGTCAACTTTACCGACACTCGCGTACTTGTTTAACACAAAATTATCAAGTGTTTTAAATTGTACAGTATTCCCTGTTTTATATTTCTGTATACTAATAATAATTGCAATTGATTTTCGTACTACTATATTTAAACGAAGGAAAAAAACAACATATGAAGCAACTATTTAAATCGACAATCCTGTTATTGGCACTGATAATCTTGTCCGCACAAGCTGAACAGTCCAAAGTGGAAGTTGTCTTTTTTGGGTCTAGCACCTGCAGTGAGTGTCTTCAAATTAAGCAGTTATTGCTTTATCCCCTTGAAAAGAAATTCCCTGATGACCTAAAAATCACACTATATGACACAGAACAGGATAGTGCGCTGGCGCTCCTTCTCGAATTTGAAAACCGCTATAAAACCAACTCAAATGCAGCACAAATGCTCTTTCTCCCCGACACGTTTTTATCGGGCTTTGAAGACATTATGGCCAGGGGGTATTCGTTAATCACTAAGCGGATTAACAATAAGGAAAAATACAGTTCCAACCATCCCATTCAGAGTGATACCGCACAGTTAAATAAGTTTCTTAAAGAGAAATCCCTCGACTGGGGATTCTTTGCCGGCACCCTTGTTACAGGGCTTGTTGATGGTATCAACCCATGCGCAATTGCTACAATGATCTTTCTTATCTCATTTCTTGCAACACGTAAAAAAAGTAAAAAGGAAATTTTTGTCATCGGTATAGCCTACACACTCACGGTGTACGTGACTTATTTCGCTATGGGACTTGGGCTTAAAGGTGTGCTTGAACATCTTAAAAATTTTTATATCATATCGCAATTAATCCGCTGGGGAGCATTCGGCCTCGCAATTGTTGTTGCTGTTTTAAGTTTTAGGGATGCAATAATTTTTAGAAAAACAAAAAACACTGAAGATATCGCACTACAGCTTCCTAAAGCAGTTAAAATGAGAATACACAAGGTTATTTCGGGCAATCTCAGCGGAACAAGCCTTGTTATCGGTTCGATCGTTACCGGTTTCCTCGTAACACTGCTGGAGGCAATATGCACCGGTCAGATGTATTTGCCATACATCGTCGCAATGACCCAGCGGGATAATCTTAAAGTAATCGGTTACCTTTACCTTGCATTCTATAACTTCCTGTTTGTACTGCCGCTGATTATTGTCATGATCCTGGCATACTATGGAATGAAGTGGAACGATCTTGCAAAAAAGACGCAGCATAACATGGTTCTTTTAAAAATCGTCCTAGGGTTCGTGATGATTGGACTTGCAGTTTACCTTGCTGCAGGATCATTCTTCTAAATTGAATTAAGCCGAACAATTCGCAATTTACTTGCGAATTCCGGCCTGACAGACTTGTAAATTACAAATTACCCCTACACCGGTATCACCACACGGAATACCGGCGTTACATCAGTTCTAAGGAGAACACCTATGATTCGACTGCTTATCCTAATCGCTGTAACAATCACAATTGCCGGTTGCGCATCAACCCTGACAGTATGCGATGAGGCACGGAGAACAAGACAAGCAGTAAACTCTGCCCCTCTTGAACAGAAAGAAGCCCTTGAAGCAAAAGCTGCTGGTTTGGAAAATGCATGCGCACGGGAAAGAGAGCAAAGTGTTCAACAACAGAAAGACTGGAACGAACAAAACAGAAGAAGGTGATTTGCCGAAGCCCGGGGTCGAACCGGGATGATGTTGCCATCGCTGGATTTTGAGTCCGCTCAAAACCTTAAAAATGGCGTTTTTGATAGTAAAAACGCCAATTGACAAATGTATTTTCAGGTATTCTCCGGTATGTTTGGGCATTTTTGGGCATTTTTTTGATTGACGAAATACAACAGATTTAATACCATTCTGTAAAATTTTACAGGTTTAACGAAATCTAAAAAAGCTGGAGCAAGTTCTCCGGCTTTTTTATTTTTTGGCACATTGTTGATCCGGCAATTATATTAAGAGTCCTACATAATAGTCCTCTTACGGACACAATTTGGGTGAAGCGGAAATGTCTCAGGTAGAAATATCTGGGACATTATTTTTGCAAAAAGCGATTGTTGTCAAATGTATCTTCTGGTGTTTTTAAACATTTTTAACCTGACTAAAAGAATGATTTTGCTCAAAAAATTTGTTTTATTATCTACTAAAATTTACTTTATTAGAGTGCAGTAACTGCTGCCATAATCACTGCCATGGCATTTTCATTACTATCAGTGAAAAACTTTTCCTATGGTTGAACTTATTATCAATTGGGTCCAAATTCCTCATTCACTTGTTGTACTATGCGGAAGAAAAAATTTTAATACATGGATGCTGAATAACAGGGTCTAATCATATACTGGAGACTATAATGAATAAACAAGATGAGGCTAAGGAAAATTATTTGATATCTTACCAGACGAACATTGAAATTTCTGGGGGTGATGTTTATATAAATGATGCAAAACAGGATCTAGAGCAAAAAAAACCTTTAGAATTTGCACAGCAAGCAACCAGAACTTTTTATTCTCGTTTTTTAAAAAGTCATTTTGAAAATTTAATTCTTCTTACTGGCGCAGGTTCTTCAATTGGCATAGGTAAAAATGGGAAAACCGGGAAAACTCGAATCGAACTTTGGGATAGCATTAAAAAAGTAATTGGTATAGAGCGGCTTAAGAAATTTGCAAATAGAATTCAAATTAATTTTCCAGAAGAAAATGATGTTGGTGATGTAGAAGAAATATTATCAAAGGCATATATTGCCCGGGAATTTATTAAACCAATGGAAGGTGATGATCCTCATGACGGAATAGATTTAATAATTTCAGAAATTCAAAAACAAATAATTGATGATTGTTCCTTGGAATTACCCGATGATTCCCCACACGAACTCATTTTAGCAAGACTAACATCTCGAAAAGTTAAATTACCCCGAGTTAAAATATTTACACTCAATTATGATACACTTTTTGAACAAGCGGCTCAAAAAAACTCACATATTGTTATAGATGGTTTTTCATTCAGTAATCCCCGAATATTTAATGGCGTTAATTATGATTATGATATGGTGATCCGTGAGAATAGCAGAATAGATAACGAGGAAAACTATGTCCCTCATGTGTTTCATTTATATAAACCACATGGTTCATTAAACTGGGCCGAATCAGACGGTCGTATCATTATTGATAGTTCAACTAAAACACCATTAATTATTTACCCAAAAAATTCAAAATATGAAAGTTCTTATGAACAGCCATTTTTTGAGATGATATCACGGTTCCAACAAGCGATTCGTTTGAAAAATGCACTTCTAATAGTCATTGGATTTAGTTTTTATGATAAGCATATTAAATCTATGATTTTCGAAGCTGTAAAAGCAAATCCTAGTTTTAGATTATTAATTGTTAATTTAGGTATTGGCGAAAATGAATATCTTAGAGATTTCAGGGAACTTGCACGTACAAGAAATAACGTTATATTAATAAATGAAACTTTTAAAAATTTTTCATTTAATTTCCCTTATCCTGATACATATAAAAATCTTACATTGAAAATCAAAAAAGAAGATTTAGAGGAACATCTTGAAAATTAATCCATTTGATCACAGTTACTTTATTGGATATGTTGCAGATGTCTTACCACAATTTGTGCGCATTCACTTCCCTTCATCCGTTCTCTTAAACAAGTTTTTTATTGAAGGTGAAGAGTTTTGTGGTGGATTAGTTGGCAATTTCGTGGTGATTGAAGGAGATACGAACGGTTTTTTAGGAAAAATCTTAGAGCTTTCATTGCCAGAATCAGAAAGGCTTGATCTTACAGAAAAAGCTTTTCAAAACCATGAATTTCATCCTACTGGCAAAGTAGAAATACTGTTGTCCTTTGATCATTTTGCACCTTTTCAGGTAGCAAAAGGTCTGGATTGCTATCCTAGTATAGGAGCAAAAGTATTTGTTCCCTCCGCATCTTTTCTTCAAGAATACCTCAGACGTTTTGGAACACGACAGGGTGCAGATATAAAATCTCCAGTATTCGATTTTGCTTTACTAACATCGAACAAAAACACGCATGTTACAGTATCCCAACAAGCAATTTTTGGCCGGCATTGTGCAGTTGTCGGGACCACTGGTGGTGGAAAAAGTTGGACGGTTGCGAAGCTTCTCGAAGAAACTATTGCAGTTAAAGGAAAAGCTATTTTATTGGATGCAACTGGTGAGTATCGCACCTTAGAATCTAAAAATGAAGTGTATAAAACTGTTATTGCTATTGATTCTTTTTTCCATTACACAAAACTTACAGTAGATGATCTATATTGCCTTTTAAAACCCGCAGGTAAAGTACAATCTCCTAAACTTATGGAGGCTATACGATCATTAAAAATGGTAAAAATAGCTGAAGCACGCCACGCGCATAAACTTACTATTTATAATGGTAACCTTATCAAAGCTGGCCAGCTTAAAAGACCTGTGGAAGAATTCTACTATAGGAACATTTCTGAAATTGAAGACGGCTACATTGATTTTGATATTACAAAGCTTGCATCGCAAATAACAAACGAGTGCATTTGGGATAGTGATAAAAACAATAGTGAGAATTATGGAGGTAGGAATGATGGAGATGTATCTAATTGTATAAGTCTAATATCCCGTATAAATAATGTTGTTAATACTGCGATTTTTAAAAACATTTTTGGATTTGATAAACAAAGAGAAGATGTTAATGACTTGACTGTAAAAATTTCCTCGTTTTTAAGTAATGATAATAAAAACTTATTACGAATCGGATTTGAAGAGGTGGGTTATGAATTTCAAGCCCGCGAAATATTAGCAAATGCAATTGCTAAACACCTTCTTTACAAGGCAAGAGCTGGTAACTTTAAGAGACGTCCTATTATCTTTTTTGTAGATGAGGCGCACCAGTATTTAAACCAGAAGATTCAAGATGAGTACTATATCGCTCGTCCATTAGATGCATTTGATCAGATAGCAAAAGAATGCCGAAAATATGGTTTATTTCTTTGTTTAGCCACACAGATGCCACGGGATATACCTGTTGGAACTTTGAGTCAAATGGGTACTTTTATTGTTCACCGTTTAATAAACTACAATGATAAGGAAGCTATCGCTGGTGCAAGTTCTTCTGCCAATAAACATGTTTTAGATTTTTTACCAGTTCTGGGTGAAGGAGAGGCTATACTAATGGGTATTGATTTTCCAATGCCGTTGTCCATTAAAATAAATGCACCTGAAATTCCACCCGACTCTGAGACACCAAAATTCACTTTGTGATCATATTATGTTACTTATGTATTCATTTATTTTGAAATTTTCCGATGTGGCATTTACGTCTTCCCTGCTACCACAACCGAAAATTGAGATAATTACAAAATATTTTGAGTTCTAATACGTTGATCGCAATTTAACAGAAAAAAAATGGAAATTTTGTAAAAAAGTATTATATTATAAATGGGTTTAAATGTTTGCGATAAAACTTAAAACTTAAAATACTTTACTTTTAAAAACTTAAAATACTTTACTTTTAAAAACTTAAAATACTTTACTTTTAAAAACTTAAAATACTCTACTTTTAAAAACTTAAATACTCTACTTTTAAAAACTTAAATACTCTACTTTTAAAAACTTAAATACTCTACTTTTAAAAACTTAAATACTCTACTTTTAAAAACTTAAATACTCT
>JAEWVR010000014.1 GCA_023459055.1 Fibrobacterota bacterium | reverse complement strand
CCCCGCAGGGGGACTTGAAGAAATAGGCCAAACAAGCTATTCAGCTCTCAAAGTCCCCCTGCGGGGGATTTAGGGGGCGAGCAACCGGCACAGCTGCAACATGTCAAGCTTAAGTTAACGACATTGGGGCCGGGGGGTGAGGCCTTTCCCGTTACTGCAATGTAACCTTCTGCGTATGCAGAAGTCCCGCACCGGTAACCTTTACAATGTAACTGCCACTGTGCAAATCAGGAAATACTATTCTGCTGTTGTTATCAACTAAATTGTCAATTGATGCAACCACTCTTCCGGACAGGTCAAATACCCGTACGGTTACATCACTTGTTTTACCCCTTATTTTCACACTGATACCGCGGGAAACGGTGGTTACTGCTATTGATGGTTTTACAAACGTATAGTGCAGTTGCTTTTTTTCAGGTGATTCGTTTGAGCCGATAACCGACGTCTGACCGCTTCTGTAGCTGTCAATAACATTCAGTGATGCGTCAAGTACGTAGGTCATCCCTGCTTCGGTCGGAAAAGACTTTACCATGGATTTATGCCGTACATTACAGGTAGTACCGGCAACTGAACTCACAATTGCCCTTGACAAAGTCTTATTCGCCCATGATACAGAATCAATAATAAAACCACCTCTTGCACGTAAACCGCGGAATGAGCCGGAAGACCAGCGGTCGGGAAGGGCAGGCAAAAAGTTGATTTCATCATTCTGGCTCTGCAGCAGCATCTCATTAACCCCTGATACTGCTCCGAAATTTCCATCAATCTGAAATGGCGGATGTTCATCAAAAAGATTTGGATCTGTCCGTTCAGGTGTCAAAAGCATCTGTATCAGCTTATATGCATGATTACCATCCTCCAGACGTGCCCAGAAATTGATCTTCCATGCAAGTGACCATCCTGTTGCCATGTCACCTCTTTGTGTCAAGGTAACTGTTGCCGCTTTGGCAAGTTCAGGTGTACCTCGAACAGAAATTTGTGCGCTCGGAAATAAACCGTAACAGTGTGAAACGTGGCGGTGATTGTCGGTCGGACTATCCCAATCTTTAAACCATTCCATTAATTGCCCGGATTTTCCAATCTGATTTGGCGGCAATCGCTTTACAGCTGCATCTGCCTGTGAACGGAATTCTGCATCAGTGTCTAATATCTTTGATGCTGCTATTGAGTAATTCAGAATATCACGTATTATTTGTACATCCATTGTCGGTGCAAAGCTGCCATCACAGTTCCATGCTGCAGGTTTATTTTCAGGTGATGCACTCGGGCAGGTGCCCAGATACTTCTTTCCCGAAAATGGTTCCTCGACCATTGTTGCCAGAAAGAATTCTGCAGCCTCTTTCATAACCGGATAGTATTCGGTGAGAAACGCTTTATCTTGTGTAAACAGATAGTGTTCCCATAAATGCGTACTAAGCCATGCCGCTCCTGTCGGCCATAATCCCCACGCACCATCAATCGGAGCGGTCCTGTTCCATAAATCTGTATTGTGATGTGCCACCCATCCTTTATCGGAACCCCAGTGTACACGGGCTGTTTCTTTTCCTGGGGTTACCATCGATTTTATTTTATTGTAAAGAGGTACAGCACATTCCAGCAGATTCGCCGTGGTTGCGGGCCAGTAATTCATTTCGGTGTTGATATTAATAGTGTATTTGCTTCCCCATGACGGTGATGTCGATTCGTTCCATACGCCCTGAAGATTTGCGGGTTGCGATTCTCCGCGTGAACTGGATATAAGAAGATACCGGCCAAACTGATAATGAAGACGTACAAGCTGAGGATCATTTGATGTCGCAAATTTCTTAACCTGTTCACCTGTTGTCAATGTCGAATCGTTTGTCGGTGTACCGGGCTGTATATCCACTCTGTCAAACAATTCCTTGTAGGAACTTACATGGCCAGTTCTGATCTGATCGTATGTTTTGGCTGTTGCATTACTTAAATATTTTTCAGCACGTGCAGATTGATCTGCTGTGACATTGTTATATGAATTAAAATTGGTTCCGATAACGACAAGTACTGTAGCACTGTTAGCCTCACTTACTTTTAATGTACTACCTGATACCACAACAGAGCCGCCATCGGTTGATATGTTTGCCCTTGTCTGAAACTTAATTGAGTTAACAGTTCCATTAAGGGTGATGAGTGTACCTGATGCAGAGATGGTTTTGTTTGTGTGAGGTGATTCAAGAGATGCTGTAAAGGTTATTTTCCCCGGCTGATTTGCGGTCAGCCGCACAACAATTGCCTGATCAGGGTAACTGGCAAAATATTCACGCGTATAATTAACACCACCCGATGTGTATGTCGTTTTAGCGATTGCAGTTTTAAGATCAAGTTCTCTGCGGTAGTTTGTTGCAGTCTGTCCTGAAAAATCAAGGAACAAATTACCTACCGGCTGATATGATGCCTCACCGCCACCGATCATGTTATTTATTGCTGCGCAGGCCCCGGTTGCATCATTGGCGAAAATCTTCTGTCGTGCGCTTGCGAGATTGCTGGCAGCTCCGGATTTATTATTGTTTCCCGGATTTCCATTCCATACCGTTGATTCATTAAGACTTACTCTGTCTTTTGATACCGTTCCATACACCATTCCACCAAGGCGGCCGCAACCGATTGGCAACGCTTCTTCAAATTTTGTCGCCGATGAGGTATACCAGAGCGTCAAATCGGCTGCTGCTGCTGATACTAAAAATAAGTGCACAATCAAATGTTTCATGTTCATATCAATGCTGCCTTTGTTTAACACAATATTTGTGCATGGAGAATTTAAAATATGTAAAGATCTGCCCATTAATAACTATTGCGCAGGATGATTGAATTTTCTGGTGATTGAAGTACATTTTTATAATATACTGCAGCGGCTTGTAAATGGCTATAGTATGGGTAAAAATCTGTACGCAAGATGAGTACACTTTAAACCGGCATAAAAAAAAGAGGAGGCTTATAAAATCACCTCCTCTTCCTCAACCTTAACCTCAACCTTAATCTTAATCTTAATCTTAATCTTAAATTACTTCACAATGGTAATCTTCCGAGACACACCTGCGTTGCGTGCGAGATATATGCCATGTCGTAAACCGGATAACGACAACTGTGATACACCGCTTTTGATATCTGACTGACGTACAACCCGGCCGTTGAGATCAACAAGATGTATTGTCATGGTATTGTTTGCAATGATCTTTTTACCAGTTTGAAACAATTGTATTGCAGGCTTTGTATTACTGAATCCGTGACGAACCGGATTGGTTCCTGCGGGTTCACCATAAACAAGGCCTCGACCGACAGTGCTCATGTAAACACGGCCATAAACATTAAAATCACCCAGAACAAAATTACCGTTTCCCGGGCCACCATATTGATGACTGTCGTCGTTAATCCTCTCCCATGTCTCACCCTTGTCAATTGACCTGTAGATGCCGACTGGCCCATCATTAGCCATTCCCCAGATGTAAATTGCATAGTAGTCTTTTCCGGGCGCAGCCTTTCCGAGGCCTACAGCAACGCATGAGTTTACAGATGGAAAACGGACAAATGTTTTTCCGCCATCTTCGGTGAGTGCAAGACCGTTTCTGCTGTAGCCGCCGGGCTGCCACGATTGGCACTGGTCAAGCGGGATCCACAAATGTCCCTTTTTTTGCGGCACCGTTCGCATCAGTGAGGTGCTATTTTGATAAAGTCCCTTTTGATCATCACTGATACGATACTGCTTTGTAAATGTCGCACCGGCATCAGTGCTCACCATGAGCCATCCCTGTTGGTCAAGTGCATACATTGTTGATGCATCAACAGGATCCGGAATAATGCGGCTGGTACTTGACTGTCCGTCAAGACCGCTTACCGTGGTCCATGTTGCACCTTTGTCGCTGCTGCGATACACAATATTACCAACTTCTGCCCTGTGAAGAATCACTTTACCATCTGCGCTAAGGGTGGTATATCCTTTGCCTGCTTTTGGTGTCGGTAATTTGGTCCATGTTTTTGCAGTATCAGAACTGAAATAAAGTACATCTTCCTCTGCTGGTGGATTTGTAGAATAATCGGTAACATGTCCTGCACGGACAAATGATCCATTAAGTGGTCCATAGCCAAGCGATACAGTAGTACCGATCCGTGGTTCGTGTACTGGAGCACTTTTGTAAATGTTGAAATACCGTGCACCATCATAGTCACCGATTGCTGTCACAAGCGGACCCCCCGGTACACTCACTGCGTCAAGTGGTACGGTTTCCTCAAGACCTCGTGACTGGAATTTCCAGATCGGTACATCGCGACTGATATCATCAGTGCAGAAAACGCCATTTCCAGAAACCACCCAGACTTTCTCTGGATTAAACGGATCAAACTCTATTGAACCGGCCCAGTGAATCGCGTTACCGTCAATCCACTCATTTCCATTTGCGTCAACGTTGGGATTTGTTCCATCATTGTCAATCCATGATGGGAACAGGTTTCTCCATGTTGCGCCACCGTCGGTACTTTCAAAGATGAAATCACCGGCATTAACTTTTTTGTTTGACCAGCGGTATTGTGCACTGTAGCAGTTTATTGTTGACAAAACAAGATGATTCGGATCAGTCGGATCAACAGAGATACCACCAAAACCATGTGCTTTACCGGGTGATCCCGAGCCGAAATAAACAGAATCTTTGGGGGTAATATTGGTCCATGTTGACGAACCGGTAGAAAATTTCCAGACAGAACCGGTGCTGACATTGTAGGGACCGGGGCCGCTTGAAAAAGTAATGTATAAATTGTCCTTCTCAAGCGTTGCTCGCATGGCCATGGCTGAAGCGGGGGAGCCGCTCACGGCTGTAAAGCTCTCACCACCATCATTACTTACATAAAAGTTCCCGCTGGTCTTCGCAACACCCATGTAAATTCGTTTTGTACCACCGGATGCTGTTTTACCACTTGATGGATCAAATACGATAAAGCTGATACCGTTATCGGATGCAATTGCACTTCCGGCAGTTTCTGATGTTCCCGGCACGGATGTCCATGTTTTTCCGGTATCAACACTCTTGAAGAGGCCTTTCGTTCTGCTGCCACAAAAAAGTATGGCACTGTTTTGCGGGTCTACGGCAAGCTTTTCACCTGTCTGACGTCCCATCGCGTTTCCATGTGCCTTAAAAAGTGATGTAACATTCACCGTGTCAAATGTTTTACCATAGTCGAATGAACGAAAAATGGATGTCTTTCCATTACTGAAATAATCAGTTCCTGCCAAAATGTAAAGACGACGGGAATCCTGAGGATCAAGTGCCAATGCTTCAGTACCGAGTAATCCGACATCAAGCTGTGATACGCCATCAAGAAGCGGAATCCACCGGGTATTGATTGAGTCCCAGCGATATGCGCCACCAACATCGGTGCGTACATAGAGCAGACCGGGTTGTGTCTTGCTGGTGATAACTCCCGATACAAACCCTCCACCCTCAAAGCCTACATTGCCCCAGGTGTATACTTCAGGTGCGGAGAATGTTGCGCTGTGCAGCATGGATACCCCTAAACATGCTATAAGAATCCTGTGCCTGGAAATCTTCATAAATACCCCTTCACTTGTTAAACTATAAAAATGCCTGTCATGCTATATACATTTAAAAAAACAGTAAACCAATGATACGTAACGTGTTCGTCTCTGTCGTATACTTTTTTACTACCCTCTGTATAAACTGTTTTTATGATTAGTGCATTTTATATACTACAGAACTACCTACTAATGTAGCAAATTACAGGTGGATGGTTTTAAAATAAATTAATAAAGCAATAAATATTGTACACAGATAATCCTGACACTAATCATCTAACAATATCAAAAAAAATTACTAAATATGTTCATATGTATCATAAATACAATATATTACTTCAAAATATCATTTGCTGGTGAATCGTGTTGTAATCAAGAATGATTATCTGAAAAATTATAATTGTAACAATGATGTACAATAATAATGGCAACAGTATTAGTCACTAAATCATCTTGTGGAATGCATTTTCGACAGACACAACACTTGAATAAATACTGATATGGTTGTATATTACTGACTATGATAAAGCAATCAATACTTGTAGTATAAGCTTACCGCACCTGTCTGTAGCGGTTTTATAATCTTTTCATGAACAGCATTGAAACAATGCCAGTATGTGGTATTTATGTTCATGTGTGTGTATAAAGGGTTTTAAAACGGGTATCGTTACAGCGGTTTCTAAATTCCATACCATTTTTACTTTTTATCGCATCAAACCTGCTGGTACCTCAGAGAATATGTCTGATGTAAGGCTGTGTTTGGAATGCTATTTACAAAAAAGAATATCGAACTATACGTAAGGAATTATCATGCGAGAAGAACTATATAGTAACAGTTGCTTATTACCGGGTTTTGACCCGTTATTCTGGACTGTTGATACTAAAACATATCCTGATGACTTTCTGGTGGCACGGATTACCGAAGTTAACAAAGGCAGTTTTTGCATTACTGACGGTTCTGTTGAAATGGCTGCTGAGCTGTCGGGGAAATGTATGTATTCCATTGAAAACAGTACAGAGCTTCCAACTGCGGGAGATTGGGTAATCGTGCAGCCCCTTGACAATAATACCCATGGGGTAATTCATGCTGTGCTGCCCCGTAAAACACTTCTTAAGCGTAAAGTCGCCGGCAGGGGAGTTGACTTTCAGCTGATAGGAGCAAATATTGATAAGGGTTTCATTGTACTACCGGCTGATAACTTTAATATCAACAGTTGTGAACGGTATCTGGTGATGCTTAACGAATGTGGAATTGTTCCGGTGATCATTCTGAGCAAGATTGATCTGCTTACCCCTGACGAACGTGATAATGTGCATACGAAAGCCGCTTCACTCAATGCTGAAGTTGTAGTCATAAGCTCAATTAATGGTGATGGATTTGATGTGTTGAGTGGATTGATAGAAAAGGGAAAAACGTATTGCCTTCTTGGACCGTCAGGAGCAGGGAAGACATCACTGCTTAACCGATTGACGGGAGATAGTCTTTACAGAGTGCAGGAAGTACGTGAAAAGGATGGCAGAGGGCGCCATACCACCGTGCGTCGTCAATTGATACTGCTTGAGTGCGGGGGAATTATCATTGACACCCCGGGTATGCGTGAGATCGGGAACTTTGATATCGACTCAGGGATTGCACAAACCTTTGATGATATCATGGCGCTTGCTGAAAAGTGTCGCTTCAGGGATTGTACACATGTTCAGGAAGAGGGGTGTGCAGTGATCGGTGCGGTCACCGATGGTTCTATTGATGTAAAGCGGTATCAGAATTATCTCAAGATACGAAAAGAGGCTCAGCACTATGAAATGTCATTTCACGAGAAACGAAAGAAAGAGAAAGCATTTGGTAAAATGTTGAAACGATACAATCGGGACTATCGGGATAAGGGATAGGGCCGGGTATTAACGTCAGATGGGGCGTTTACACGTGCAAAATGCTTCTGTCAATGTTGTTTACATGGTGGCAGTGTTCTTATGCGCTCGCCCCCACCCGCTCGCAAAGCCGAGCGACCTCCCCCGCAGGAGGGAGGTAATATTTTGATTTTATACAATTATACCTCCCTCCTGCGGGGGAGGTCCAGCTGCTTTGAGCTGGGGTGGGGGCGCTCAATCGGTACAGCTGCAACATGTCAACGCTAAATTAACGACATCGCGGGAAGAAACACGCATCTGTTCAGCTCGCATAAGTGGTATCAACGATCTGAACGGATTCATCCGGTTCTTTGTTGTATAGATTGTCAATAAGTACGACTGATGGATTTTTTTCACGGAAGTGCCGCACTTGCCAGTCTCCCTCAAACAGGATTGCACTTCTGCCATCATCGTCCTGAACAAGCGCCGATTTGTGTGGAATGGAAAGTTGCGTTGGCTCGACAGATTTGGTATCAAGCCAATGAATAATTTTCCATGCTGTTGCCTCTATTCTGGATGCTGCCCCATATTCCGATTCGAGCCGAAACTGAACAAGATCGAACTGAAGAGGGCCTACTGCACCGAGAAGTGCGTTTTTATCCAGAGCGTTTTTCTTTGTGAATATGTGTACCAGTCCTTCCTGTACAAGCTGTTCCAATCCCTTTTGAAAACGTTTATAGTTCGAAGGTTCGGGATTATGAAGATAGACAAAGCATTCCGGTGCAAAACGGGGGACTTCCCGATAGGCAATATCCGGTTTCTCACATAAGGTATCGCCAATGTTAAGAAATTCCCCGCCAACAAATCCGATAACATCGCCCGGCCAGGCTTCATCGACCGATGTTCTTTCACGTCCGAATACATTATTTGAATTGGATAAACGCAGCTTTTTTCCTGTTCTGGTATGAATAACGGGCATATCACGGGTAAACTTCCCTGATACGATTCTTATAAACGACATTCTGTCGCGGTGCTTGGGATTAAGGTTTGCCTGTATCTTGAAAACAAATCCTGAAAAGAAATCGGATTCCGGTTCGACGGTAATATTCTTTGATTGACGTGGCTGAGGTGGTGGAGAGAATTCCAGAAAACCATTGAGCAGCAGCTCAAGTCCGAAATTGTTCACTGCGCTGCCGAAAAAGACCGGAGTCATAGTTCCATTTGCAATATTTCCTACATGGAATGATTCTCCAACATGGTCGATCATTTCCAACTCGTCGCATACAGTTCGGTAGGTACTTTCAGATACAATGTCCCGAACAAGTTGATCCTCGAGGCCGCATGTTTTAACGGGTGCACGAAAAGCGCCACCCGTAGTGCGTTCAAACAAGTGTGCCGTTTTTGTCCTGCGGTCCCAGACCCCTTTGAATTCGTTTCCGCTACCAAGGGGGATATTCACCGGGTAGGGAGTAATATGCAGTACTTTCTCGATTTCGTCAAGGAGCGACAATGTGTCACGTGATGGTCTGTCCATTTTGTTAATAAACGTGATAATCGGAATTTTACGTTTTCTGCATACTTCAAATAGCTTAAGTGTCTGCTGTTCAATACCCTTTCCTCCATCAATAACCATGATCACCGAATCAACAGCAGTCAGTACCCGGTATGTATCTTCAGAAAAATCATTGTGGCCCGGAGTGTCGAGCAGATTAATCCTGAATCCATTGTAGTCGAAATGAAGAATGGTAGAGCTGACTGAGATGCCTCGCTTTTGTTCAATCTCAAGCCAGTCAGAGACGGTAGCCCGTTCCTTTTTTCGTGAAGTAACAGAGCCTGCCATCTGTACAGCACCACCATAAAGAAGCAGTTTTTCAGTTAATGTTGTCTTGCCGGCATCAGGATGTGATACGATGGCAAATGTTCTTCTTCGTAATATTTCATTAGGTAAACTCAAAATCTTTTCTCCCAGAAAATTGAAATTAAAATTGTCCCCTGGTAAAACGTCAGGAGTACAAAATTGACTTGTACTACGGGGCTGTCAGACGAAGACGGGGTGTCTTAGGGTGGACTAAAAGCCGCGAACGGATTCAAAGGGAGTATAAACGATTGAGACGTAGATATTCCAGGAAGAACCTGGAAGGTATGTGCTCTATTTAAAGTAAAAAATTTCATCTGGTGAAAATACGTTTTGATTACAGTATATCCAAAACATTTAGTTTCACGGTAGTGATTCAGTGTAAAAAGAAAGCGTTGAAAATAATAGGCAGAGGGTTTTATTTTTTCCGGAATCAATACATTACCGGTGTGTGGCAGTACACTATGTCGTTAACATAATATTGACATGTTGCAGTTGTGCCGTTTGAGCACCCCCCAGATCAAAACAACTGGACCTCCTGATCCTGCGATCATTCCGATGCGTTTCCCGCAGGTAGGAGGTGTAACTGTACTAAAATCAAAAGATACCTCCCTCCTGCGGGGGAGGTCGCTCGGCTTTGCGAGCGGGTGGGGGCGAGCGCACAAGTACACTGCTGCCTTGTAAATGCTATGTCAACAACATTGAAGGTGATACAGCAGGGCAACATTACCCTGCTGTAATAATCGTATCACACATTAATAGGTCGTAACAATCGATTTCTCCTGAATATCGTTGATCCGTGTTTCCACGTAGTACAAGCCGCTGCTGACCGGAAATGCTGATGCAGATGTCAGATTGTTTGCTTTTTTGACAAGCTTGCCGTCCATGGCGTAAATGGTGACTCCATAACGTTGGTTGTCGACGGATGGTGTAACTGTGAGTTTACCTTTTGCGAACCCGGCGGTGCAATATGGTTTGCCTGATACTGTTCTTCTCATCTCCTTTGCAGCGGTTCCGGTCGCAATTTTCAGCATAGCGCAATCATGGGACGGTACACTCATCGAGTACGATCCTGTAAAGTTACCTCTGTCTGTCTTAGCCCAGAGGTCCCGTACCGTAGCAGTACCTGTCAAGCCGATATCAGAAAAGTTTACCGTAATTGTTGCAGTAGTTGAGTTTCTGTTGAAAAGTGCTACTGCTTTTACATTACCATCTTTAGTTCCAAGCGGTTTACACCATACATCAAGTCCGTTTGTAGATTTGATTTTTCTACCCTGAATACCGGCAGAATCCTGGTCGACGGCGATGACCTCTTTGTTCAGGAGTATATTCTTTGTGGCCTGATTCATGCTCCTGATATCATTGCCCATAATAATAGGTGCAGCCATAATGCACCAGAGACTCATGTGTGAACGATACTCTGCCTCGGTCGGGGCACGATTGCCGCCGAAATTTCCAACCTGCAGCATGTCAGGGTCATTCCATGCACCAGGCTTAGCGTACTGGGCATATTTTTCATTGAGGTCTACAATGTCAAGTATGCCCCACGACCAGTCGCTTCCCTCTTTTTTCCAGTGGTTGAGGATATCGGTGGTGGTGCGCCATAAATTCCCGACCTCAGGCATCCAATCTTTGAATTCCCAGGCGCAGATACTAAAGACGATATCGCGTCCGGACTTTGCAAGTGCATCTCTCATGGTTGTATAATCTTTCTGCATCGTTGCAGCGGGGGCTGCATAGCCGACTTCACAATTGTCGTACTTCAGGTAATCAACTCCCCAGGAGGCAAACGTTTTTGCATCCTGTATCTCTTTGCCGGCGCTTCCGCTTTGTGTTTTGAGTTCCTTGAAGTTGTCCCGGAAGTAACAGGTAACCGTACCGCGATCTCCATAAATACCAAACTTCAACCCTTTGGAATGGATGTAGTCACCTAACTCTTTCATTCCTTTGGGGAATCGCGTGGGGTCTCCCTGGAGATTTCCATTTGCATCACGTGACTTGGCCATCCAGTTGTCATCAAGATTGAGGTAGATATAGCCGGCATCCCGCAGGCCGCTTGTGACCATTGCATCGGCGACGCCCTTGATTTTAGTCTCATCAATATTAGGTCCGAAACAGTTCCAGCTGTTCCACCCCATTGGCGGTGTTTTACAGAGACCATTGTCAAGTGCTGTTACACTTGTAAATTGACTCAAAATTAATAGCGACATTGCTAATCCTGAAAACAGCTTTGTTTTAATCATATTGTGCACCCCTTTAATTATTATTGTATATTACGATTGTATTCTCTATATGTCAAAAATTCTGATTATTTCACAAAATGAACAAAGCTGTTGTTGTTTATCTGGCTTATATAACATAGTTTCACATAATCAGGTGTAAGTGCTTTTCTGAATACTCTGACTTCGTCAATGCACCCGATAAAACCGAATTCAGTTTTACCATTGCCGTGTTTTCCGATGATAGTATTTTTACCGACGCCGGTATAATTAATTGAGGTAGTTGCACCGGTAGTTTTGTAAACTATTGATCCGTCAACAAGCAATGTACGCTCTTTCAATTCATTGTCAAAAACAAACGTAATCAAATGCCATCCGCTTCCGGCGAGAAATTGTTTTGACATGATGTTGCTATAGTAAATGCCATCATTTATATGGATCGAACCTATAGTTCCAAGACTGTCTTTAAGAAAGTCCATACGTAAAAGGATTGCATCACCAATCGAGATAACATCACTGCCGGCATTCGATGAATCAAGACGGGCCCATGCGCTTAATGTTACTGTTTTTTGAGTGTCAAGCAGTGATGGGATGACGATTGAATCGTTACCATCAAATTTTTTACAGCCGCCGATTATGCCTATTGTGTCAATTGCGCTGCATGATATGCTGTTGTAGCCGTTAACGCTAGCGTCCAAACTGTTGCTGTTAAGATGCCAGGTTGCAGTGTAGCCAGCTGAAGTATCAAAAACGGGCGTATTCCGGGATGATACAGGAATTGACGGGCCACCCCAATGCATAATAATTGATTGTGTTGCATTATTGCCATGAATTGTGTCAACGTTTACCCATAGTTCAGCCTGTTGTAACTGAGTGTCCCAGCGTTCGATTTCGAAGCGGAGTAGAGTCTGGTCCTTTTTTGTAAACAAAAGATCACTACCGTCAGGCTGTGCCTGATCAAACGAAAAATTTTCACGTGTCAGCCTGATCAGTACTGCAAAATCGGTGATCGTTTCTGTAATGGCTGCACCATTGGTGCTTGTGTTTAGTTGTATCTCACGTGAATATTTAAATGACGTGATATCAGGAATTACCGTGGTGTCACCAGCACGTATGAGAGCATTTGATGCTATTACATAATCGGAATCCTGTAATGTTTCACTTATACAGCGTATCAATGGCAGTATGCCTGATGGAACATGGGAAATCAGAGCGACTCCATTATGTATTTTCGCTGCAAGTGTTGTTCCGGGTATATATGCATATCGTGCGGTATCACTTGATGAGTCAGTAAATGAACACAGCATGGTTCCAAATCTACGGAGTGTGTCAGATGCAAGTATTGATGTATCATGTGATGATATGATATTGTAACAGAGTGCCCCTCTGTTTCCACTGATGTCAATTGAATTAATGGTATAGCTTCCAGGGAGTAATGAATCGAAGCAGAATGCTCCGTTTTCATCAGTACTGTCGACATAGATTGATATATTTTCAAATAATGGATTATATGATGACGGTAAAAGTTCGACGCGGACATTTTGTGCTGTCTCACCCGTTTCATTAACAACGGTACCCATAATACGCCCATTCTCTGATGTACTGGTACCACCGGTGAGATTTGTCTGGGTACAAGAAGATAAAAAGAGTAATGCCAGTAAATAAAAAGATATAACAATATCAACAAATATATTCATATGACAACACTCCGCTCTGGATCATCCGGTGATTCAGGATCTGTGCTCAAAGGAAATAGCTGTATGTTGAGCTGATATACATGTGTACTTGACGTATCCTGATTGACAATTGATTTGATACGTTCTTTAAATGATGTTATTTCAGCAAGCAGAACGTCGTAGCATGCCTTTGATATACCCATCGTGATTCCGGAAATATTACGTTCTGAGACAGGATGTGTCTCATTTGCATTTTTAGCAAGCATAAGCATTTCACTGTTGAAAGATCGTCGTGCAAGTGCAACCATGGGATCATCACTGGTAATCGCAAGATCCTGTTGTTTATAGGTGTTATCTTTCTGCTTGCTAATTAATGATAAATCACAGAGCAATGTAACTGCTTTGCGGGCTTCTGCTGTTGAAATTGATGGCTTTACAGATTGTGCAAGCAGGTCAAAGTTATCTTTAAAATCATGAATACACACAAGCTCCCGTATGACACTGTAATACCACTTTTCAAAATAGATATATTGCTTTTTTGTCAAATGATACTCATTAACACTGTTCATCATTGACAACATCACACTATACGCATCCTGCTTTTCTGATGCTGACTTTGCCTGATTGAATAAAACAAGGTGACGGAAAAATCTACTCTCTTTTTTATTAAGATTCAGTGCTGCGATGCATTTTTCAGTGACATCACTGGTAAGATTACGTTTACCGAGTATAACATCCTTAAGAAATGCTGGTGATTTTATATTCGCACGCTGAGCGAAATACCGATAGGAGAAATGACGAGTGGTATCCTTTTTTTCCTGGTAATAATCAGCAAGATACTTGCGATAATCAATATAAGTGTAAATCAGTTTCATTGATCAGAATCCTTGTATTGAATAAATTATCGCACAATAAGATATGCATTGTGAACACGATACTCAGTAGTGATCAATATATTTGAAAATTAAAGAATATGCATTGCATAATACCTGGAAAACAAAAAAAGTGTACTAGATTTGTGTACAAAAAAATACGTAACCTGTTGATATTAAATGCGAAAATTGGATTGAGATGCGATCAATTACATAAATGTGTACATTTCCGAAGATTGTTACCGCTTGATTAATCTACGTATAAGGGGATGATTTTTGCGTCAGTATATCAATAAATAATGGGTGCATATGTTGACAGGTGAAGTTTAGTAACAATAGTTGCATATGAGCTGATATGGTCTTGTTGTGTAAATACTGCGATACGCTGTCACTTAGATGTAAAGCTGTTGCAGATACCACATGAATATATGGTAAATATGTACACAACGTGTGCACGGTTTTATAGTGTTACACTCATAAAAAAAAAGCACTAATATGATTCCTTCATATATTAATTAAGAACAATACAGACGGGTTCAAACCTGTGTATTGAAACTGATCGATAAATATGTAAACAATAGAACTATGACTAATGATAAGAACTTGAGGGGGTTCACATGCTTAGAAGCCTTTTCCGTGCTGCAGGTGCACTTTTCTGCTTTGTTGGATTACTGTCTGCTGCTACAGTAACAAATCCGATTATCTGGGCTGATGTCCCTGATATTTCATGCGTACACGTTGGTACAAAGTACTATATGAGTTCGACGACAATGCATTTTACTCCGGGTGTTCCGATAATGGAGTCCAGCGATATGGTCAACTGGAAGATTATCAGCTATTGTCAGCCAACACTTGTAAATTGCAATCTGACAAGTTCAGGCAATCAGTATGGAAAAGGAACATGGGCAAGCAGCATTCGATATAAAAACGGAACATTTTATGTCCTTGTTCCATCACAGACTGCTAACAGCTGTTTTCTTTTCACTGCAACTGATCCCAAAGGACCCTGGAAAGAAACAAAACTACCCCAAATGCATGATCCATCACTGGTACTTGACGATGATGGAAAAAATTATGTTTTGTGGAATGGTGGAGATATATCAATTGTAGAATTAAACGAGTCATTGACAGGAACGAAATCTGGCACTAGTCGTGTGCTGCTTAAAGATCCTGCATCTGTTGCAGGTTCCGGAGGGCTTCGTGCGGAAGGAACACAAGTTTACAAACATAACGGGTATTACTACATATTTATGATCTGCTGGCCAAGTGGCAGTATGCGTACCGAGATTTGCTATCGGGGAAAATCTCTAACCGGTTCTTTCGAGGGAAAGGTTGTCATGAAGAGTAACGGTGTTGCGCAGGGAAGTCTTCTGGAACTCAATGATGGCAGCTGGATGGGGTATCTTTTTCAGGATAACGGTTCTGTTGGACGAAGCCCATGGCTTGTGCCTGTTACCTGGCAGAATGACTGGCCTGTTTTCAATAATGGTACCGCTCCGTCAAGTTTTAATCTGGCATCAGCCGCGCCTCAGAATGGTCCCGGTATCGTGACATCAGATTATTTCTCAGATAAAACATTAAAACTTGAATGGCAGATTAATCATAATCCTGATAATGCAAACTGGTCATTATCTGAGAAACCAGGATTTTTCAGAATAAAAACAAGCCGGGTTGATCCTAATTTTGTTACAGCCCGTAATACATTGACACAAAGGGCATTCGGTCCGAAATCCAGCGGACGGACTGTTCTTGACGTAAGTGGGATGAAAGACGGTGATATTGCCGGTCTAGGTGCGCTACAGGCAAAATACGGGTTTGTCGGAGTAAAAAAGAGCGGAACAACAAATACAATTGTAATGAACAATGGAACAACCGAAGTGGCAACTGCAGCGCTTAGTCAGAATAAGGTATATCTGCGGATTGATATGGACTTTACAAACAGAACTGATAAGGCAACGTTTTTCTACAGTCTTGACAGTGTGAACTGGAAGGCAATCGGCAATACTTTACAGATGAGTTATGATATGCCTCATTTTGTGGGTTACCGTTTTGCCTTGTTCAATTTCGGAACCAAGAGTAGTGGGGGTACTGCAGACTTTGACTGGTTTGAAATCGGGTCATCGGTAAATCAGAAAATAGATCTGTACCCTGGTACTGGTGTAACGCCGAAACAAAGTAGTAAGGTCTCGTTGTCAAATGGGTTTACTTTTACAGTGAAACGTGACAATGGACAGCAAATGCTGGAATATTGTGTACCGGCTGATGGTAATCTGGAAATGAAAATATTCGATTTAAAAGGCAGTCTCATTTGTACACCAATTAATGGTTATGCAGCAGCAGGAAATCACAAAATGCCGTTGAATCAATTCCTGCTCGCAAATGGAAAATACTGTGTAACAATGAAACATAATAATGTTACTTATACTGCTAATGATGTTAAAATCGTTGAGTAATATGCCAAATCTGGTGTTAGAATTAAGAGGATTTACTGTAAGAAAATTATCTGTATCTGGTTTTTTCCTGATCTCATCGGGATTAAATATTTATAGAAAGCATGACAACAAGAAAAATTTGAGTCTCATAAGGACGACATGTTTATTGTACATTACACAAGATAGATCTGTGTGAATGTGTCTGCTTTACAATTATATATACTGTCCCTCCGGGACAAGGGTTTTTATTTGTTGTATATTTCTATAAATATATTGTCCCTCCGGGACAAAAAAGAATAATTTATATCGTTGCTATTAAAGAATCACCAAACAAAGTTAAAAATTATTTTTTCAAAGTAATGTAAAATTAAATTTCAGGATTAACAACACCCATTCGATGAATTGTTATTCTCAGAATCGCAACCACAGACTACTTTTCCACCATTAAAAAGGGAATTAAAAAATGCCTGGGCACATCCCACTCCTGATGCTACAGTAATTGCATTAAATGCACAATTACGCTGACATGCTCCGCATTCGATGCATTTATCACGAGTTCCGATAACAGCTTTTTTATTGCTGATTGAAAGTACACGTAACGGGCACACATCTATACATCTGCCGCAACCTGTACATTTTGTTTCGTCAAGTCGCAGCGTTACAACATTTTTCAGATAGTTCATAAAACCCCCAGAGTTTGAAGCTTGAAAACGATAAGCAAGAGTAATGAAACAACAAGTCCGGCAATGTAAAGTGGCACAGCAAAGCGCATCTCTTTCTTCACGCCGGATACATTTGTAAATGTTGTACATCCTGTAAAGTTTAATGCGACATATGAGTGCATGATGATAAAAAAGAGTGTCATTGCTGATGCCAGGAGCAGATTTCCATGATATATATTGCTATTAACCCATATCAAAGGAACAAGTACGATACTGCCAAGCAGTGTGCCTTTAAGCGCAAAGCTTCTGAATGGGATAAAGGGTAGTAATGCTGCAAAAAATACAGAACCACTGATAATGGCAATGAAACCGATAATAATAAGTGGTAATGTGTGATAAAGCGCGTCTTTGTACATTATTCCTGAACGTTGGATCCCGAAGAATACAAGCATTCCAAGAACTACCCGGACAAATTTCCTTAATGATGGAATAAATTCCATTGGTGTTAATATCAAGCGATCTTTTATTGGGAATGTAACGGTTCTCATTGATTCGTCTGCAGTATAACCGTTTTGTATATATCGTGGAATGTCTGATGCTCGCACAGGCCCGAACTGTATCTGAAATCCGGTTGCTTTTGTAACTTCGTGTGAAGCAACACCGGGGGCACCTAGTTGTGGCAGGATTATTTTACGATGCTTAACTATCGTGTCTAACTTCGTTATCTTGATTCGATTAATCAATTCGCTGGTTCCAAATGTTCCTTTTCCGGCGGCACACCAGACATTTATACCCTTTGTGTCTAAGACAAGAATCCATAAACTAAATGATCCAAGTGCTTTTCGAAGTATATTGGTTGTAAGACGGTAATTTGCTGTTACAAGTACTGGTGATGTGGCATCAGGTGTTCCGATAGTGTAAAGTCCCGGGTATATTGAATATTTCATCCGGAATCGGTCGCTGACACGGCAAAAGAAATCACCTCTATTATTTATTGGTGGAAGTTCATGTATTTCGGGAACTTTATTACAACATGGCTTTTGTGATGATTCGTTACAGCATGATGAACTCATTGATAACCTGCCTTCTGTTTTGAAGTTTGCCGGATCTGACGCTTTTTACAAAGTGATTCTGGTGTCTGAGCACATATTGACAAAAGCAATTTGCGGTCATTTTCTATAAGAGTATCATTTATTGCTGTTGTGACTAACCAGTTAAGTGCGCCAGTGATGATCGCGTTGCTGCAATCACTTGCAATACGGTAATAGATCCATCGTTCCTCTTTACGGCTTTCAACAAGTCCTGCCTGTTTAAGTATCTGCATGTGTTTTGATACTGTTGATGGCGCAAGGTTGAGTAATTCAATGATTCTGCACACGCAGAGTTCTCCACTTTGCAATGCGCAAAGTGCTCTGACACGACTCATATCTGATAGTGCACTTGCAATGGTAACTAAATCGTTCATTGGATAAATTCCTGTTACTGCTGTTACAGAATTAATAATTCAAATGTAATTCTATATTTCGACATATAACGAAATATAGAATACTTTTAGAATGAAATCAAGATGCTTTATTCATACAATTAAAATCAAGTTGTTACATAGGTTTAAACTGATAGCTTTTTTTAAACTGATATGGTATGTGTTGCCGTGCTCTAAATAAAAAATACTAAAAAATATTGAAATGTTACTAAAAAGGTTGTATATTAATGAACAAAAATTCATTAAAGGTGGCATATGAGACGAAAAGAAGGAAATAAGGAACAGGCGATACTTGATGCCGCTGTGGTAGTTTTTTCAAATTCCGGTTTTGCAAATGCTAAAATTCACGAGATTGCAGATATGGCTGGCATTGCAATCGGAACTTTTTATCTCTATTTCAGGAACAAAGAGGAGATTCTTGTTAAAATATTTGAATCCGTTTGGGCAAATCTCTTTACTATGATTGAGACCATTGATTCAAATGTCAGTGACCCGATTGAAAAATTTCATAAAGTAATTGATACCGTTTTTGAGATGTTTGACAAAAAACCGGAGCTCGCAACAATATTTGTCAATGAACATCATCATATTGTAACACGTAATAACCGTCAGCTCCATTCTAATTATAAGAAAACACTAAGTATTTGTGAAAATGCTTTAAATCAGGGCAAGAAAAAGGGCGTTTATGCAAGTGAGATTGATCCGGTTGCATTCAGCCGGTTTTTTCTTGGCGGAATCAGATTTATTCTTCAACAGTGGGCTCTTGATACAAAGAAAATGAGTCTTACTGTGTGTAAACAATCAATTAAATTGATCGTTTTGAATGGAATCATGAAACAATAAAAAGTAAGCTGTTTCGGTGGCTTGCTTCTATTATTAAATAAAAATGAATAAGTATTCATTATAAGCTGGTGAATTATGAAAGATGTAAAAAACCTACTATCAGTGGTAACAATTATTGTTGCTCTATTTTGCAGCAGATTGAACGCTGCAGTTTATTCACTCAATGCCATTATTGACAGCGCAACAACTAAACACAGTAAGATACAACAGTATAAGGAACGGATTGCTGCAAAAAAGTATGATGTAAAAGCTGCCACGGGTAACTATATGCCATCATTAACGCTTAGTGGATCATTTAACAGAATTAATGATCCCTTAACGATCAATCTTGATCCGATTCGGGAAGCAATGATCGGACTGGAAGCAAATGACATTGTTCAGATGGAAAGTATAAAAGCAAAAATTGCAGGAGGTTCTTATATTGTAAATGGCTCTCCATTGTATAATACATATTATACTGGTGCAGTATCATCTCTTGAAAACAAATTACCGCATTTTGTGGACACTCTTAAGGATGTCCAGTATCCATCATTATCGTTGACCCTTGTTCAGCCCTTGTTTACAGGATTTAAAATTACAGCAGGACGTAAAGCTGCAAAAGCAGATCTTGAAGTATCAATGAACGAGTATCGAAAAATACAAAATGAACTGATTCGCGATATTGCTGTCAATTATATCAATCTGATTGTTGAGAAAAATGCAGTACAGATACGAACGGATGTTCTTGAGGGTATGATGCAGCACAAGAAGAGAGCACAAATTCTTTCTGATAATGGAATGATCTCAGCGAATCAGGTCCTTAGAGCAAAAGTTGCTGTTGCGGAAGCTCAGCGCAATCTTGATTTTGAAGTTAACCGCCTGGAATTATTGTATGTTACGATGAATAAAATGTGCTGCATTGACGATTCTGTAAAAATCGAACCACAGCAGCAATTGAATTATACCACCGTAACAGATTCACTCGAAAAAATAATTGCTCTTGCTATGGAAAATCATCCGGTGTTCGGCATGTTGAAAAATAACTACATAATGGCAAAGCAGAAAAATATCGCATCGAAAGCGGTATTCTATCCACAGGTAAATGCGTTTGGAAAGTATGAGGTATTCAGGGACTACCTTTCTGCAATGGAACCTCAGTGGGTTGTCGGAGTGCAGGCAAGTTTGCCGTTATTCAGTGGTGGGAAAAATATTGCTGCAATGCATGCCAGTTCTCACACTGTTAACGAGGTGCATCAGATGGAATTATCCGCGCAGAGAGATATTACGTTATTAATCAATAAACACTTCAGGGAAATGAAAAGCGCAGAAAACAGATATTTACATCTTGATTCTGATATTGAACTTGCAAATGAGAATCTGTTTCAATGTAAAAGCAGATTTGAGAGTGGTTATGGGACATCACTGGAAATTATTGATGCCGAGCTGGTACTTGAAAAAAACAGAATGGAGCGTACGGCTGCTCTGGGAGAATATTACAAATCAATAGTAGAGATGTATACAGCAGCCGGATTGCCATTACTATCAGTTACTCTGATTGAGGGGAGTGCAGTAAAATGAAAAGATTGTATATTGGAATAGTAGTATTTCTTATCGTATTGTTATCACTTGGCGTGGTTGCATTACATATTAAGAAAAAGGAACAAAACAAGCAGATGATTATTTCCGGGATGGTAGAGGCACGTCATATTGATGTAGCATCAAAGATACCGGGGCGAATTGATTCCCTCTGTGTACAGGAAGGGGATTATGTTACAAAAGGTGAATATCTGGCTATACTGGGTGGCCGTGAAGTAAGTGCCAGGGTTGAACAGGCACGAGGTGCAATGAATGCTGCATTCGCAAAGATGAAGATGACAGAAAGCGGTGCACGACCACAGGAGCTTGAAGCTGCAGAAAAAGTGTATTTGCAGGCAAAAGCGCAGTATGAATTGATGGAAAAAACTTTTAACAGAGTAACGAAACTGTTTAACGATAATGTGATCAGTTCTCAGGAACGCGATCAGGCGGAAACCCAATATATTAGCGCCCGCGAGCAGATGAATGCAGCCAAAATAAAGTTCGAACTCGCCAATGAGGGGGCACGTAAAGAAGAGAAAACTGCTGCGCAATCACTTTACTATCAGGCACAAAATGTTTATAATGAAGTGTCGGTTTATGAAGAAGAAAAAATAATCAGGAGTCCGGTATCCGGTGAAGTGGAAAAAATTCTGTCGGATCCCGGTGAAATAGTTGCTGCTGGTTATCCGGTTGTTACCGTTATTGATACATCGGAATACTGGGTTGTTATTCAGATTAAAGAGACTGAGCTTGAGATGTTTAAAAAGGGAACAGTACTCTCCGGGATGGTGCCGGCACTTGGAAATAAGACATTCGATTTTTATGTACATTATATCTCTGTAATGGCCGATTTTGCGACATGGAGACCAACAAATCAAAAAGGTGAATTTGATATCAGAACCTTTGAACTTCGTCTCAAATCAAAAGAGACAATTGAGAATATCAGGCCGGGAATGACTGTTAATTTTATTGTCAAGAAGTAATACTACATGAGATATTTTACAAGTAATAGCAGCGTTTTATGGTATAGCTTTAAAAGAGAACTGCGGTGTATTTTTAAAAGCAGAATCTTTATTACTCTATTGCTTTTATTACCGCTGGGGTTGTTTACTTTTTTTTGCTATTTATACAGTAATGGTACATTATCTGAACTTGACGTAGCGGTGTATGATGCTGACAATTCGGAATTATCACGGACTATTGTCCGGGCAATTGATGCTTCAAAAACCATGCATATTTCCGGATATTTAAAAAGCATTGATGAAATTAAAACCGGTATTCAGCAAAATGATTATAATGCGGTATTTTATATACCTGATAATTTTGAAAAGAACATTAAAACACAACATTCTGTAACAATACAGCTTTATAAAAATTCCCATAATACTCTGATTGCCAGTGCGTTATATAAAGATGCCTTACAAGTAGTAAAAAGTATTAATGCCGGAATAATCATCAAAAAACTCAGAGCATCATCATTGAACAGCGATCAGGCAAAGGCAATTGTCCAACCGGTAATTATGGATACACACTATATTGGTAACCCGCCGTTTAATTATAACTATTTTCTAAGTCCTGCATACATTTATGTTTGTTGCCAGATAATTCTGATGCTTGCTGGTATGTTTTCAATTACTCATGAAATTGATGATAAACGGTATACCCGGATAATTGAATCTGCCTATAATTATACAGGAGCGCTAATCACGGGTAAAGCAGTAGCGATACTTTTGGTGTTTAGTGCTGTAATTGCATTCCTGCACCTTGTGTTGTTTCCGGTATCTGATATAACCATTCACTGTAGTCTGGTGAATTTTATCATGTATACCTTTCTGTTTCTTGCGTCATCGTTGCTTCCCGGTATGGCTATTGGTGCTTTTGTTAAGGAGGCTTTCCTTGCAACAGAAGTAATAATATTCGTAAATATGCCATCATTACTGGTCAGTGGATATACATTCCCATCGGTGCCGGCGATTTTTGCCGATATTGCCAATATTTTGCCATTTGTCCATTTTATGCATATCTTTATTAAATCAGCGCAGCTTGGGGCACCTGTTCATTTTATCCACAATGAACTTCTGAGTCTTGGTTTGATACTATCACTATTCTTTATTTTTTCCTGGATTCTTGTTTTTCGATTAAGTAAAAACATTGAAAAGGCAAGTGTATAATGAAATTTGCAGATACATTCAGGCAAATACTGGCAATCACAAAAAGAGAATCCCGGTTTATTCTTGGTAATAGATCTGTTCTTCTTCTGCTTCTTGCAGGACCGATAATATATTCATTTTTATATACAAGTATTTTCGTTTCAAAAATGGAGCGTGATGTACCTATCCTTGTTGTAGACAATGATAATAGTGAAATGTCGCGTTCTTTAATACGGTCTATTGATGCTCATGAGGCGGTGGCAGTACAGTCTTGTCAAAAAGGTATGCCTGATGTCAGGGCTGAGATATATGAAATGAAGTATATGGCCGTACTTATAATTCCTCATAATTATTCACAGATGATAAAGCAGGGAAAGCAGGCAAGAATCAGTCTTGTAGCTAATAACAGCAGGTTTATGGTTGCAAATGATGTTCTGCGGGGTATAAATGATGTCATCTCGGAGATCTCAAAAAACAGTGTTGTCCAGTATTATCGAACTAAGGGAATGAATAACAACCGTGCTTTATCTCTTGCAAATCCGATACAATTTGATATCCGTTGTCTGTTTAATACAACTGAAGCCTACGGAGATTTTATTATTGTGGGGCTTCTGGCATTGATTTTTCAACAGACATTAGTTATTGCTGCAGCTGTTTCGATTGCTAATGAACGCGAGGAACGTTCAATTGGTTTACTATTCCATAAAGCATCCGGTTCATTTTTCAAAATTGTCACCGGAAAGGGAATCTTATATTTTATACTATTCAGTATATATACTTTTTTCTTCTTCAACTTCCATTTCGCTCTTTACAAAATACCATTTAACGGATCAATGTTTCTGTTGACTGTTGTAACACAAATCCAGATAGCCGTACTTTTTTTATTAGGCTGTATAATTGGTACTTTTTTCCGTCAGAAATTATTTGCGCTTATCTTTCTTGCCTTTATGTCATATCCGGTTTTTCTTTTGTCCGGGTATAGCTGGCCTCAGGAGGCTTTTCCTGAGCTCATAAAAATTATGTCGTACATGCTTCCACAAACATGGTATTTCAATATATATGTATCGATTGCACAGGAAGGTGGCGGATTACCGAACGTTTTTCCGCATATTGTAAACATACTTTGTTTAGGATCTGTTTTTGCTTTAATCTTATGGCTGAGAATGATGTCCTTACACAAAAAAACATGTATTAAGAATTAAAAGCTACGTGTTTGTCTGATCGGAATTTTTGAATTGTTCTGCAGAGTCTCCGACGTAACGTATTGATCGTTTAAAAAAGGTTTCTGCCTTTTTACCAACTGTTTTAATTTTGTCAATAAAGCATTCCACTGTTTTCCCAAAAATCGATATACTGGTACCTTTAACGTCAGCTTCAATTGTATCGATACTTACTGTCGGTGAACGGATTGAAAAGTTATCTGATAAATCAAATGAAATGGATCTGCTTTGAAAATTCAATTCTCCGTCCATGAGTTGCATGTGTAAATTACCTGCAGTTGACAGCACTGCGTCGGAGGAATAGGTCCGTTCCAATACGGTGAGTATGAAAACATCATCATTGTTTGAGCAGATTAGGATTGTGTCTCCATTTTCCGGTTCGATAAGACAACCAAATGCACGCTTCGCAACGAATATCTTGTTACCAATTGTAACATAGTAAACACAGCCGTTCTTTTCAACCACTGTCGCATGGTGAAGTGTTGATTGAGAAAACTGTGATGTAAACATTGTATCCCCTTTGAATCGTATACAAACGATTTCGTTGCAGTTTTGAAATAATACATCATGAAAGACGCATCACACAAATCACCTTATCTTGTTGTAATATAAATAAGTAAAAATCCAAATTTCAATAACCTGGCAGTAAATTAATAAAAATATGTTGTTTTGTTAGGCTCAATATCAGTTTTTTAGGCCGCCATTCCACAGCTTCCGGTCGAGACTGCGGTATTGAATTGCCTCACCGATATGCATACTGGTAATATGTTCAGAGCCCTCAAGGTCGGCGATTGTTCGAGATACTTTAAGGATTCTGTCGTATGCACGTGCGGACAATCCTAATTTGTCAATAGCAGTTTTAAGCAGCGACCTGCTGGCCTCGTCAAGTTCGCAGTATTTTCTTACGTGTCGTGATTCCATATGGGCATTGCAATAGGTTTTCTGATCTTTTTTGTATCGTTCAATCTGTACCGATCGCGCTTTCATTACTTCGCTGCGCATTGACAGCGAGTCTCTTCCCGGTACTTTCTGCGCGAGTTCATCATAGGTGAGAGCTGGAACCTCGACATGGATATCGATTCTATCAAGAAGTGGTCCGCTGATCCGTGACATGTACTTCTGCACCTGTTCCTGTTTACAGGTGCACTCATGACGCGGATCGGTGTAGTAGCCGCAGGGACACGGGTTAAGTGCGACAGCGAGCATGAAACGTGCGGGGTAGGAGAGTGACATTGCCGCCCGTGAAATTGTCACTTTGCCATCCTCAAGCGGTTGACGCAGATTTTCAAGCACATTTTTATTGAATTCCGGAAGTTCATCAAGGAATAATACCCCGTGATGACTCAAACTGACCTCACCGGGGCGCGGGTATGATCCTCCCCCTGTCAATCCGGCATCGGATATGGTGTGATGCGGTGAGCGGAACGGGCGAGTTGCAAGCAGTGGTGTGTTTTTGTCAAGCAATCCCGCAACTGAATGGATCTTGGTCGTTTCAAGTGCTTCGTCAAGGGTGAGATCGGGGAGTATTGTCGGGAGCCGCCTTGCGAGCATAGTTTTTCCTGATCCCGGAGGTCCGAGCATCAAAATATTATGGCCGCCCGCTGCAGCAACTAACAGTGCCCGTTTGATATGCTCCTGTCCCTTGACATCTTTGTAATCAATCGTATAATCTCTCGATTGACTGAAAATCGCATTCAGATCAGTTTTAAATGGTTCAATTGATCCTGTATTGTCAAGAAATGAGATTGCATCTGATAAATTGTCAACCGGATAGATATCGACGCCGTCAGCCACTGAAGCCTCCATTGCATTTTCCCGCGGAACAAGCATCTTTTTAATACCCATCTCCCGTGCCCTGATCGCCATTGAAAGTGCGCCTTTTACTTTTTTAACGGTACCATCAAGAGACAGCTCGCCAATGATCGTGTACTGGTCAATTGATTTAATCGAAACCTGACCGGATGTCATAAGGATACCAATAGCGATTGGAAGATCGAATGCAGATCCCTCCTTTTTCATATCGGCGGGTGCCATATTAATTGTGATTTTACCAAGCGGGAACTCATAGCCGCAGTTTTTCATTGCAGACAGCACCCGTTCCTTTGACTCACGAACCGCTCCATCGGGCAGACCGACAATCGTAAAACTCGGGATCATTTCCGTAAGATCCGATTCAATAGTAATTTCGAATGCATCAATTCCCAGAACGGCCATAGAGCGAAGTTTTGCCAACATAAGCGGACTCCTCATCATATCATGTAAAACTGAAATTTATAAAGTCGGTTTGCAGAATCTTTACATCCAGATTCATGCGGAATTAACTGTAATATAGTTTTGTGCGGCGGAAATTCAAGAGGGTTTGTCTGAAAAACGCAATCTTTTTTATCGATGTATCCGGGTATTCCTGATACCCGTAGAGGAAGACTTCAGATCGTGCGATTGGAGATTTTGTGGCTGCTTATAGCAAGACTGCAAAACTGTTTTTACAGTTCGTTCGCAATGCAGTGATGCAGTAAAACTCTTAACTTCCCTATATTTTTAATTTTACCAATAGTATTAAAGAAAAAATAATTATAACCGATATTGAATAGTGATAGTAGATGGTGTATGTTTTTGTGATGAATTAACATTTCTCTTTACAATTACACACATCATTAAAGGAGTCTTATGAAAAAGACAGCTGCTGTATTTTTCGCGTTACTTTTCATTTTTTCTTGTTCAAAGAATGAAGTATCATTCGTTACTGCACCTAACTTGGACCGGACTGCTTTAACAAGCAGTATTTGGGCAAAAGGGTTATTGGGATATACAATTTATATGAACAATGGCTATGCCACAACAATTTTTTCGTCACCAATTCCGGCATCAATAACAACATCAAAAATAACTGAAGTAAGATGGGTATGGAATCAGCGGCCACGTGGTACAGTAGATGTTGTACTCCAATACACACCACTATATGGTTCTACACCGACTAAGTTTTTAGATATTTCAAGCCAGCAAAACGGCACAACCGCTTATTTTAATAATGAGAATGCTCGAGGTCAGATTAGTTTAAAGTTTACATCTCACAACGGTGCACCATATCCTTTAACTCCAACAATAAAAGATTCAATAATAGAGAAATACTCCTATTAAAACAGGCGGTAAAGATGGATATTCAGTCAGCAATTGCAGGAACTAACTTAAACTATAGCGATTCGCTTAAAAATGTTGGTATTTCTGAATGTGTCTCTGCAAGTACAACTGCATCTTTACCAACCAAGAACGATTCAATTGAGATATCTCCTCAGACGATAGCGCTTTCGAAAGCGTTATCGTCTGTTGAAAAGGAGCTTGATGCAGCAAAAAACCAAGGCTATCCAGTCCCTCCCCCGTGTATTACTAACGATAAGCAGATTGAAATAATAAAAAAAATGATCATGGGCAAGCTGTCCACACCTACAGATGATTCAACTCTTACAAAAGCAGCAGAAGCTTTATGGAAAAATGCAGGTTATAGACTTGACACCGCACCCATGCCAAGAGACACGAATGGTTCTGGTAATGGTTATAATTTTATGACAAAATCAGATCGTCAAGAGATGGATAAAGTGTACGATGAAGCAGAAGCAAATGGGCTTGATGCAACTCGGATCACTAATGATAAGGCTGCTGAAATTACTAAAAAGCGAATGAAAGAAGTTGATATTGCAAATGGTGGGGTTTATGGTGATGAATCAGATATAATACCACTATCAGCTGAAGATTTGGCAAAACTTGCAGAAGAGGAGCGAGTTAGACAATCTCAACACCAAAAGAGTGAGCCACTTGATACTTTACTTAAAAGTTTAACAACAATGAAAAAATCTCTGCACCTTAATGATTTACTGTTACAGTTTTTACAAAAAACAACAATGTAGTATGAATTCGCAACTGGTTAAAGGTGAATGTCCGATTTTTAACCGCAGTGATAACAAAATGCCCATACCTGCTTTAAATTCCGTTTCGTGAGCGCTTATGGTATAAATTTATCTAAATAAGTAATAATCCGGTCCAGACAGGGATAGATACAAATGTAATTGATCCAAAAAGAGTAGCAGTTGTAAGAGGAAAAGTATTGTCCCAAAATGGACAGCCGTTATCCGGTGTAACAATATCTGTTCACAATCACCCTGAATTTGGTCAGACTAAAAGTCGAATTGATGGACTATTTGATTTGGTTGTAAATGGAGGGAGTGTGTTAACTATAAATTATAATAAAGATGGTTATTTTAACACACAAAGACAGGCGAATGTTCCATGGCAGGATTATTCGTGGGTATCGGATGTAATCATGATACAACCAGATTCAAATGTTTCTACTATAACTCTAAATAACAACAATCAAATGCAAATCGCACGAGGATCTATTTCAAATGATAACAGTGGTGAGCGGCAGGTCACGTTACTTTTCCCACCAGGAATACAAGTTACTAATTTTAATACTGAGTCGATCAATGTTCGTGCAACAGAATATACTGTTGGGCAGTATGGGCCTAAAGCAATGCCTGCTGAACTTCCTTCTGGAGTTGGGTATACCTATTGTGTAGAGTTGGGGGTAGACGGTGCTGAAGATGTTCAATTCAGTGCACCGGTATTTCTCTACGTAGAAAACTTTCTTAATTTTCCAACAGGTGGAATTGTACCTGCTGCATACTATGACAGGTCATTATCAGATTGTAATTCTACTTCAGGCACAGGATGGATACCATCTACCAATGGCCGCATTATTTCCATTCTCTCAATACAGAATGGGAATGCGCTGATTGATATTGATGGAAGTGGAAATGCTGCAAGTGAAACAGATCTTGCTCAGCTTGGTGTTTCCGATGAAGAGCTGGGGACGTTAGCAACTTTATATTCTGTCGGAAAAAGTTTATGGCGGGTGCCGATATCACACTTTTCGACTTGGGATTGTAACTGGGGAATATTTCCTCCAGAGGATGCGGAAAAACCAGAGGAAGAAGTCGAAGCTGATGTTGTTGATCCTGATCCATGTACTATCGATGGATCTATTATAGAATTACAAAACCAGGTATTACGGGAAAAAATTGATATTACAGGAACACCATTCAGTCTCAATTATTCAAGCAAAGGAGTACCAGGACGTAAAGCATCAAATACTATAAAAATTGCATTGACTGATAATACTATGCCAGCAAGCCTGCAGGACCTGATGGATGTATTTATTTGGATGATTTAGATGCATGTGTTGTAAGGAAAGTTAATTCAGATGGAGTAATAACTACAATTGCAGGGAATGGACAATCTGGCTATAGTGGTGATGGTGGGCTTGCTATTCAGGCAAGGTTAAATTCGCCTACAGGTACAGCCGTTGGTTCTGATGGCAGCATCTACATTGCAGATAATGGCAATAACAGAATTCGCAAAGTATGTCCAAACGGGATAATAACTACAATTGCAGGGAGTGGACAAGCTGGCTATAGTGGTGACGGTGGACATGCAATACAGGCGAAAATTAATTGTCCTTATTGTATTGCTGTAAGTTCTGATGGAAATGTTTACTTTGCAGATGCGTATAATAATCGTATCCGACGCATTGATCCTGATGGCATAATAACCACTTTCGCAGGGAATGGTACTTACAGTTCCAGTGGTGATAATGGGCCTGCAATACAGGCAGGTATAAATTTCCCCGAAGACGGTTTTGAAGTCAGGGATTCAACGGCTGAAGGTGTTGTTAAGGTTTATAAAACGCGTTTGCTTCCTGATGGTACGAAGGTTAAAGAGGTGCAGGGTTGTTGTGGCCAAAGTACAATATCCTATACAAAACTTTCTGGTGAGACAGAAATTAACTCTGCGGATAATACCGTTATCAAGTCAACCAAAGGGCCGGACCCAATTTATGGCATGCTGTCCCCATTAGTAAAAAATTATTCTGTGCAGTTACCATCCGGAATACAAATGGAAATTCATACAGCAAAAACCGTTTCGTATACGTCTACTAATGATATAGATTCAATAATTCAATCGGATACTATTAATGGTAAAATATACAGGAGCACGTATGCTGGCGTTACCCGTACATTTTCTACGCTGTCTCCTGAAGGTCGTACAACTTCATCAACAATTGATTCTCTTGGAAGGGTGATATATTCGGTGGTTTCTGATTTGGCATCTGTTACCTATGAGTATGATGAGCGAGGACGAATAAAGACTATTACAGAAGGATCTGGAAGTAGTACAAGAGTTTGGCAGTATGAATACGATAATCATGGTTCACTGGCAACTGTAATTAACCCACTTAATGAGCATACTACTTTTACTTATGATGAAGCTGAAAGAATTATATCAAAACATTTTGCGGATATGCGACAGATCAGGTTTGGATATGATGTAAATGGAAACATTCAGACTATTATTTCCCCGAATAATGATTTGCACACTTACGATTATAATTCTGTCAATTTACCAACGGAATATAATCCTCCAGCATTGAATACAGGGGCAACACTTACGACATATAATTTTAACCTTGACAAAGATCTAACAGCTATTAACCGTCCTGATGGATTGATGTTACAATTCAAATATGATGATTTTGGCAGATTAGACAGTATGGTAACACCAATTGGTAATTATGTCTACGTCTACGATCCAGTTACCCATAGATTGGTATCATCAACAACACCAGAAAGTAATCAATTGTTTTTTAGGTATGATGGCAATCTAATTAATTCAGAAATATCTTTGGGCTTATTAAATGATACTCTATCGAATTACTACAATAATAATTTCCAACGTGAAACACGGACTATTGCTGGTTTCAGTGAGAATTATACTTATGATAATGATGGTCTGCTGCTTAGTGCCGGAGAATTGAATATTACGCGAAATTCTCAGAATGGATTGATTACAGGATCAACGATTGGTACTATTTCAGATGCATTGGAATACAATACATTTGGAGAAAATTCACAATACACTGTTTCGGATGGCATACAGAATCTGTTTGATGTTCATTATGATCGGGATAAGTTGGGACGTATAACCACTAAAACAGAGACTATTAATGGGCAGACTCATACGTTTGTCTATACTTACAATTCATCCGGGTACCTGGAACGTGTTATAAAGGATGGATCAACAGTTGCCCAATATTCATTTGATCTCAACGGAAACAGACTCTCATATTCTGGAACTACCGGTAATAGAACTTCAACATATGATGCACAGGATCGAATGCTTTCAAATGGCAATGTTTTGTATACGTATAATGTTAATGGTGATCTGGAGTCTAAAACTGAGCCCACTGGTGTTACAATATCAGACCACCTGACCTAGTGTTTTTTGCTGAGTCGTACATGTAAAGCAAAACAGCCGTCAAGTCTAATACCATCAACGTTAATTAAGTTTTGGACAACAACACCCAACAGATACTATATTTTTTATA
>JAEWVR010000013.1 GCA_023459055.1 Fibrobacterota bacterium | reverse complement strand
TTGCGCGCCCCCACCCCAGCTCAAAGCAGCTGGACCTCCCCCGCAGGAGGGAGGTATCTTAACGATTTTCAAACAATTACACCTCCCTCCTGCGGGGGAGGTCGCTCGGCTTTGCGAGCGGGTGGGGGCGAGCGCACAAGTGTACTGTCGCCTTGTAAACGCTAAGTTAACAACATTAAAATCCCCCGCAGGGGGACTTTGAAATCAAATGTAATTTTTCCTGTTTTTCATCAAGTCCCCCTGTGGGGGATTTAGGGAGCGAGTATCACCCGATAACCGTTTGCGCAATCTCATTGGCGCGCTTGACATAATTACAGCATTTCTCCTTTAATCCCTGTTCACGGAACATCTTCTGACCATCTTCGGTAAGCAGATTACAGCCGGGGAGAAGATCTCTGCAGATTACGGTGCCGAATTCTTTTGTAAACGTATCAATAAGTTCACGTACTTTCCTGTATGTGGTCTCCTGGTTTTCCAGACTGTCAATTTCACCGCGGCCGTGTACTAAACTGATCGCCATTATTGCACCGGTCACTGCTCCGCATACTTCCTGTTTACGGCCCATCCCACCGCCGAATCCATTGGCAATTTTAAAGAGTGTTTCCTTGTCTGTATCGAAACGATCGGTAAAACTTGTAAGTACTGCCTGTGCGCAGTTAAATCCTGATCTGAACGTTGATTCTGCCTGATTCATTGCAATTCCTTTTAAATGTGTAAAGATACAGATGAGATCTGTAACCCGTTTATCTCCACAATATATATATGAAAACTGTGCTGTTGTAAGTGCTATATTCTATATTTATGGGGCTATACTTAGATTTCCGGATTTTTCCGCAGATTAAGTGTATAGCTTAATGCTTTGAAAATTTGTTAGTTACGTGACTTGTTCAACAACGTAAAAAGTCACTGTGAGGGAGCCGTTGATTTGAAATATCAGAATTTTGAGCTGGATTTTTTTCAGGAGGAAGCCGTTAAGGCTATTGATCGCGGTGAGTCGCTGATCGTTGCTGCACCAACCGGGTGCGGAAAAACGCTGATCGCAGAATATGCAGTTGATGTATCACTGGAAAAGAAAAAACGTGTGATCTACACGGCTCCTATTAAAGCCCTCTCTAATCAGAAGTATCGTGATTTCAGAAAACGTTTCGGTGATGAAATCGTCGGGATACAAACCGGTGATGTCACCATTAATCCTGATGGTACGCTGCTTATCATGACTACCGAGATTTTCAGAAATCTTATTCTCGAGAATTCATCACGGCTTGCAGATATTTACTATGTGGTATTTGATGAGATACACTACCTTGATGATCCGGAAAGAGGTACGGTTTGGGAGGAAAGTATCATTCTCGCCCCGCGTGAAATCCGCTTTATGTGTTTAAGTGCAACGGTACCCAATATTCATGAGCTTGCCGACTGGATGGGATCGGTGCGTGGTACAGAGGTTACGGTTATTGAGGAAAAACATCGTCCTATTCCATTAAAGCACGCATTTTACAGTCCTAAATTCGGCATCATGAATCTGAAATATATCGCAAAAAAATACAGACAAAGCGAGAAAGAACGGAAAAAGTTTCTCAGGCGTAAACCATCATCGAGAAGAATTGTTCAGTATGTCCTTGAGCAGGGGCAGGTACCGATTCTTTATTTCTGCTTTAACCGCAGATCCTGTGAGTTTAATGCAGAGCAGCACAGTGCTCTGAATCTGCTTAATGATGATGAACGCTTACAGGTACAAAAAATGGTCGATGAACTTGTCGAACTTTACAGCTTGCAAGGATATGATCGTCTTGCGTATATGAGAAATCTCTGGGAAAGCGGCTGTGCGTTTCATCATGCGGGAATCCTTCCTGCAGCAAAAGAGATTGTTGAGCGTCTTTTCACTGCCGGCCTTATCAAACTGCTCTTTTGTACAGAAACTTTCGCACTTGGAGTGAATATGCCGGCAAGTGCAGTGGTTTTTGATGAACTCGAGAAGTTTGATGGTGTCGAATTCAATTATCTTATGACACGTGAGTATAACCAGATGGCAGGACGGGCCGGGCGGCGCGGTATGGATGCCGTGGGCTTTGTCTATTCACAGATTATTCCTGAAGCTACCGATGTACGTCAGCTGGAACGTCTTTTGTATGGACAGAATGAAAAAATCAGCAGCCGTTTCTTTGCATCATATTCGACAATCCTTAATTTGTATAGTCAGCTCGGAGAAGGCGCATTTGAAATATTCCGAAAAAGCCTTCACAATTTCAAACATGGTGAATTCACTATGTCAAAAGCATACTGTAAAGAGGAATTGCAGATTGTAAACAGAATTAAGTTTCTTCAGTCGGCAGGATTTCTTGACGGACAGACGCTTACAGAAAAGGGAAAACTTGCAGCGGCAGTAAGTGGGTATGAAATCCAGACAGCGGAACTTTATTACTCACGGGCATTTGAGGAATGCACTGCACAGCAGTTGCCTGTCGTGCTTGCAGCGATTATCACCGAAGAAAGCAGAAGAAATGCACCGCTGACAAATGTCACACTTAAATTTGATGCAGAAAAAGTGATTCACAAGCTGCGCACAAAAGAGATCAGAGCTGGTATTATCAATTCAATTCGTGAAATGGATTTCTCACTTGCAGCACCTATTTATGCATGGTCGAATGGGTGTTCCTTAAAGGAGCTTGAAAGTTTTGGTGTCCCCGAAGGTGACCTGGTGCGTGTTATCCGTATGACCGTGCAGCTGCTGCGCACGCTGCGTGACAAGATTCCCGATACATTCCTTGCAGACCGCTTTCATGAAGCCCTGCTTCTTGTTAACCGTGATGTCGTTGATGCCCAGGCACAGCTTGAGGTCGGTTGAGTCTTTAGTCCGGTATGCCCAATAGAAAATTGTGATTCTTGCAAATAGTAGTGGAAATATTGGAAATTGCCATTCCTCAATATACCGCTTTCATGAATGTAATACATTGCTATTATTGGTGTTGCAAAGGTAGTTGTTAATCCTGCATTAGCGATGTATTTGGCTTTGTTTGTTTTTGAGTCCGGTAAGGGATAGTCGCGACCATCCCTAAAAAAATAAGCGCCAGGTATTACTACCTGACGCCTTCCGCTTCACCCAAATTGTCTGCAAGAGGACCTTGCAATGAGGATTATTATGTAGGTACAAGTAAGATACTTATCTGCATCATGGTAATGCAAGCGTTATTATAAAAAAAATAAAAAAAAGTTTATGGCAGTTTTTTAACGTGAATGGAATGATCTGCCTCGGGTAATCAGATCAAAATAACTGACTTTAGTCTTGAATCAAAAAAAACGCTAACGTAAAATTATTTGACGTATCCACTGACCAATAAAGCCTGGTTCCTGTAGATTATTGTGTCAGATGATCTTTGGGGCGTTTTGACATAAAATACGTTAATCATTATCTAAACCAGTGAGTTAATAATGCAGGAGCTAAAAAGAGTCGTTGATGTTATTAAGGATAAGTGCGTTAATTGTCATCAGTGCATTGCTGCGTGTCCTGTCAAATATTGTAATAGTGCGGTAAGCGGATATGTTGAGGTGAATGCAAATTTGTGCATTGGTTGTGGTATGTGCATAAAAGCCTGTACTCATGATGCACGAATCGGGATTGATGATACCGAGGCGTTTTTTGCCGATTTGGAAAAGGGAATATCGATTGTGGCAGTTGTTGCACCTGCTGTTGCCGCAGTTTTTCCCGGGCAATATCTCCAACTGAATACATGGCTCAAAAGTATCGGTGTAAAGGGGTGTTTTGATGTATCTTTCGGGGCTGAGCTTACAATACAGTCGTATCTTAATCATGTTGATGAGAATAAACCAAAAGCAGTCATTGCACAGCCCTGTCCTGCACTTGTCAGCTATATCGAGATTTACAGGCCGGAACTTCTGAATTATCTTTCCCCGGCAGATAGTCCCATGATGCACACGATTAAGATGATTAAGAATTACTATCCATCATTTGCGTCATCACGCATAGTGATTATCTCCCCTTGTTATGCAAAACGTCGCGAATTTGACGAAGTGGGTGTTGGGGAGTACAATGTTACAATGTCATCGATAAAGAAGTATTTGTCTGATAATAAAATAAATCTTGACAAATATTCAAAAGAGAATTTTGATAATCCCCCTGCTGAGCGTGCTGTGTTGTTTTCAACACCCGGTGGACTCTTACGTACTGCACAACGATGGGATCCGAAGATCGGTTCAGTCACACGCAAAATTGAGGGACCTCATGTCGTTTATCATTATCTTGACAACTTGAAGTCGCAGATTGATAAGGGTAATGCTCCGGTGTTAATCGATTGTCTCAATTGTGAACTTGGATGTAATGGAGGGCCGGGAACCGGTAATGCAGATAAATCACCTGATGAGATCGAGAAATATATAGAGGACAGAAATAACGAGATGCAACAAACCTGGAAAAAGTCAGGAATGCTAACAAGTGCATCATCCGTGCAAAAAAAGATCAAATCATTATTAAATAAATACTGGACGCCAAATCTGTACAGACGATCATATGTCAACAGGTCAGTAAATAATACGATTCGTCAGCCAACATTTGAAGATAAAAAGAAGATCTTCGAGTCAATGAAAAAGTATACAGATAAGGATCTTGTCAACTGTGCATCATGCGGCTACAATGAATGCGAAAAAATGGTAACAGCGATTTTCAACGGTTTGAATGTTATTGATAATTGTCATCACTACAATACTAAAAAACTTAATGAAATGGGCGATGAAATAAAAACGAAAGCAGAAAATCAGCAGGTTGCTGTCAGTGGTATCAATGTGTCGTTGCAGCATATATCGTCAAGTATCGAGTCTATTGCTGCTGCAACAGAGCAGATAAAATCAAGTATCAGTGAGATTAACGCAACAACTCAGGAAGCAAGTTCACTGGCAAAGAATAGTGCCGGGCTTGCATCAAATACCGTTAATGTTGTTGAGATACTTGAGCAGACAACTGTTGATGTCCGCAAATCGCTTGATGGAATAAAAGCTATTACTGATCAGACAAAGCTACTTGCTCTTAATGCATCAATTGAAGCTGTCAATGCCGGAGAAGCCGGAAAGAGTTTTACCGTTGTGGCAAATGAAATCAAGCAGCTTGCTTTCGAGACATCAAAGACAAGCGATAAAATATTCTCCAATATGGAGACGATGAATGTACAGACCGTTGAAGCTGTCGCCACAATACGGAAAATAGGCAGTGGTATTAATGAGATCAATTCAATGCAGACAACCGTTGCGATGTCAATTGAAATGCAGGTAGCGACAATCGCAGAGATTGCATCAAATATGAAAAATGTAGCATCAGAACTGCAATCAATAAGCAGTAACCTTGATGTGGTGATACGGGCGTATAATTAGGAAGTGGAGAGTGGAAAGTGGAGAGTGGAAAGTGAAAAGTGGAAAGTGGAGAGTGGAAAGTGAAAAGTGAAAAGTGGAGAGTGGAGAGTGGAATGTGGAGAGTGGAATGTGGAGAGTGGAATGTGGAATGTGGAATGTGGAATGTGGAATGTGGGGAGATCTACCGATACATGAAGCTGTGTGATACCGTTATCAAAGAAGTATATTGCATGTCATAGATGCTCTGGCAAAACATAACAAGGAAGCAGAAATGACTATTCATGAAATAAAAAAGAAGATTGTTCAATATACCCGTCTTGCTCAATCCCGCGGCTATACCGTTGCATCAGAGGGTAATATCAGTGTACGGCTTCCTGATGGATACGTGATGATCACCCCGACAAAAATTATCAAGGATTTTATCACTGAGGATGATCTTGTTGTTGTTGATATGGATGGTAATCATGTTGACGGGGCAAGGAAAGCGACAACAGAGCGTTTTACGCATCTTGCTATTTACAAAAAAAGACACGATATCGACTGTATTGTGCATGCACATCCTGTCTATACGGTTCTTTCAACCGTCATAGGCACAAATCCTTTCGAGGAGATATTTATTTCCGAAGCTGCAATGTTTCTGAAAAAGGTAGCGTTTGCAAAATTCGCGAAGCCATCAACAAAAGAGGGTGCTGATGCAGTAAGGGATGTATGCGGAAACAGTGATGTCATCGTTATTGATCGTCATGGTAGCTTTACATGTGGAAAAGATGTCGAGACTGCTTTTTCGCTGCTTGAAATCCTGGAAAAATACTGCAAAATGTACTATCTGGCATCAATGAGCGGTAAACCGATCAACTTTATTGATTCGTCAATTGTTGAAGAGCTGCGTAATGTTCCGTATTGATGAGTATCCAGGATAATGGAAACCTGTCAGAACAGCACAACAGCCTTGCAGGCGGATTATCGTCAGCGGATCAACAGAGTGATCGATTACATTGAATCGCACCTTGATGAAAATCTCACGCTTGAAACATTGGCATATAATACCTGCTCTAAAGTTTCTGTCATTATTTTGAGAATTTAGTACAGACATGAAATGTCTAACATTATTTTAATTGGTATGATTTAAAACTGTATTATAAAGGAGTGCGGTGATGGTACGAAACAAAGTATCGTTGTTAAGACGCGTTGCATGTTTACTGTTAATATGTTCATTCGGGGCTATAGCCCAAACATTCACAGAAAACACAACAGGTACGCATGATGGTTTCAACTATGAATTATGGTTTGATAATCGCGGGAATGCTGGCACTGGAAGTATGACACTTACCAGTGGCGGGACATTTTCATGTCAGTGGGAGAAAGCAGAGAACTTTCTTGCGCGTAAAGGAAAAAAATTCAATGAAACTCAGACATTTCGTCAAGTTGGTGAAATAAAGGTTGAGTATAGTTGTGAGTATAATCCACAAGGAAACTCCTACATGTGTGTCTATGGATGGACTGTGAATCCCCTGGTTGAGTATTACATCGTAGAAAATTATGGAACCTGGAGACCACCTGGCAGCGGTTTTATCGAAACGGTTACTATTGATGGCGAAAGCTATGATATTTACAAAACAACAAGAACAGACCAGCCATCGATTAAAGGTACTGCAACATTTGATCAATACTGGAGTGTTTGCAATACACAAAGAACCAGTGGAACCATACCGGTCAGTAAACATTTCAAGCAGTGGAAACGTTTAGGATTGAAAATGGGTAAGATGAATGAGGTAGCATTTTGCATTGAAGGGTATCAAAGCAGTGGAAATGCTACAATAACAAAGCACATTCTTACAGTTGGCAAAAGTACTTTTAAATAAGCAGGGCAAGTCAGCAAATTGTTTCAGTAAAAAATAATTTGCATGAAACCATTACTGTTCAGTATAATCGTTTAACGAGGTAAACAATTAATACGCAAATTGTTTACCTTGTGTTAAACAGTTTCAATAAAGTGTCTTTTCTACTGTATTCTGGCTCTTGAATTCTAGCATCTTATTCCCCCCTCCATTGACACTCGCATCAACCATGAATGATTTTTAATTTGTAATGCCCAGTTTTTATGCCGTAGGGATATGCAGTTTCGAATTATTGTAGATTGGTAGATTAAAGGTATTATGCCTAATGACCACTTTGTATCAGCCCTGGTACGCATACAGTATCATTGTTTCAGGATAAAGTGTATCAAGATGCAAGTAAAAATGACAGAAAAAGAATGAGCGGTGGAATGGTTAAAATCAATGGCGAACCGGAAAAGGTAACAAGGGTAATTTTTACCTATAAATGTAGAACTGGGATTAATTTTTATTGTAATGATAATGAGTGGGAGTTTGTAAACGAAGTTGTGAAGTAAAAACAGCTCGTTCGGAAAATGTGACTCAGAAAACCGGTTAAAATGACTTGGTATTTTGATTTATTAGTTATTAAGATTCAGATAATTCTTTTTGTCCCAGCGGGACAGCATATTTATAGCAAATGTATAACAAATATAAACCATTGTCCCGTAGGGACAAGATATACCCAGGTTCTAAAATTGTATGGAAAACACATTTACAACGATCTATCTTGCATGATGTAAAATTCATATGTCGTCCCTATGGGACTAGTGTCGTTTTTTTTGTCATGTATTCTATAAATATTTGATCCCGATGGGATCTCGAAAAAGTATTTTCTTATAGTGTCTATTGACATATAAGGTGAAAAGGTACTTGTTAATTAATATGGAAAATCTACAAAGATGCCATTTTGCTAATGCCAGCAAAAACGTCAAAACGGCTACAACATAAAAACACCTCAATCAAAAAAGATGAATACAAAAGTAACAGAGATTAACGCGAAATCAATTATAACAAAATCAAATCTGCCTGATGCCGATTATGTCATTAATCCTTATGTTGGTTGTACACATGCGTGTATTTATTGTTACGCACGATTTATGAAACGATTTACCGGACACAGTGAACCCTGGGGTTCATTTATTGATGTTAAAATCAATGCAGAAGAATTATTCCCGAAAAATATGGAAAAATATTCGAACAGGTCAGTTTTTTTATCATCTGTTACTGATCCCTATAATCTTTTGGAAAAAGAGTATAACATTACCCGGAACATTTTAAAGAAATTAATCAGCATCCAGCCAATGTTGAGTATACAAACAAAATCATCACTGATTACCCGTGATATTGACTTGTTAAGAGAATTTAAAAATTGCAGGGTGGGCTTGACCATTACAAGTGATACCAATGAAATGGCAAAAATACTTGAACCTGGAGCTTCAGGTATAGATGATAGGCTTAATACACTGGAAATGTTGCATAAAAACAATATCGATACCTATGTTTTTATCGGGCCAATTCTGCCCTTTATTACAAACTGGAGAAAGATTATTGACATGACTAAAAAATATGTCACTATGTATATGTTTGAAAATGCCAATCTGCATGGTACCATATGGAAAGATGTGAAAAACACAGTCAATAACAACTTTAATGATCTGTCTCAAAAGTATGATGATTTTTATTCTCATCGCAATGATTACTGGGATAAAGAGGAATCAGAAATAATTACTTACTGTAAAGTAAATAGTGTAAATTACAAGATGTACTTTGACCATAAGAAGATCAGGAAGCGTTAATGCTGATGATAAAGAATATATCGGATAAAGTACAAAACCTAACGATGATCCTATTTATACATATGACAATCAGTCGTTTGGGGTGACCGTTAAATTAAGAAGTGATGTATATTACAGAAAGAGATAAACAATTTCCATGGGGGGAATAAAAAATGAATAAAAAGGGAAAAAGAAATTGTATCATGGTGCTGGGATTGATAATAAGTGCCCTTTCCTGTAATGCTCCGACAGAAAATGATAGTATAGATCATATCGTACCATCAGAAAATAGTTTTACATCCAATGTCACAATTGACAATGTGGTGGGGATCTGGAAAATACTGTTACTCAGGGCTTCTAGTAACCAGATAGAAACGAATGAAACATTTTATTTTTATTATTGGGAAGATAATAACGATCCGCATAATTTTGCAAAATATTCTGAATTCATTGACATTCAAAAAGATTCCGTAAATGTATATGCAAAAATGAATGGAAACAACTGCATAACAAAAGTTGTTGATTCAAATTACTACAGCAGTCCTTTTCCGCTTGTGAAAAATGCAGAGGCATTACTAAAGGATACAAATCAAACAGTATCTATTTCGAAAAATGGCGATACATTACGTTTTATAAAAAAAAGGGGAAGCAGATCTGGGCCTGATTATTATTACTATGTTAAATATGATACATCATTAAAATCAGATGTGTGTATGTAAGAATACAGGTGTTAAGACAAATGGATATAAAAATAGTTAAAGCACGTAAAGCTGATAAAGATTCAATATAGTCGTTACAGGTTTTAGGCAGGCCAGTTCAAGGCTTGTCCCGATTATTCCTGGTGTTCAATCTCAATATCAAAACTGACATGCGGCTCACGCTTCGGGCAGCCCCGCTCATTTGTATAAACGGAAATTTCAGGATTGTAAACAAGTATGTCAGAAAAATTACACGACCTGTCGTTTCGCTTGCTCAAAGGTTCCCATCCCGGATAATGAATGCCTACAACGCAGCCGTTATCATCAGGATACGATTCACCGGGGTGTAGTGTAACTCCCGGAACATCATACCGTACAGCATATTGGCCGGGTCCGTATTTTTCAAGTGAGACTCGGGCATTAGGAACATAGTAGTTGTCAACTATTGGCCTGGAACCCTTTTCTGTAGTGATATAGTATAAAAACGAAAAACCATGCACCGGTCGTGTCCCGGTGTTTTGAATGACTATGCGCGGTTTTGAAAGGTTTCGTTCATGAAGCGCCTCTTCTTTTGAATATGCAGTCAGTGAAATTTTAGCATACGTTGCAGCAGGCAGTAATGTGGTTAATGAAAACAGTGCAAGTAAGAGATGGCGATTCATGGTTTCCTCCATTGTATTTAAAAAGATCAAAAATCAAATGTTACGGTATATAGATGCACATACAGAGGAAAATCGCTCATATATAAGATTGGTTTTACAGGCACATGGTATTCGCTTGGATTGGGCAAATCACCTACAGTATCAATTCTTCAATCGTCTGAATCTGGTTTCACATTTTAAGTGCGCAGGATTTATATAATGTACACTTAACGCCTGTTTGCACAGACGAAACCTCCGGTGCAAATAGAATTATACGTTTTTGTATCATGTTAAGCTCAACTTACATGCAGATGGAGTATCTTTCAGGAGAGATTTTTACATGTACAATGTCAATGATGCTAATGAGAATGATCCGGTAAGGTATTTGAATGTTCTTTCAAGGATAGCAACTGAACTTGAGGCTCCTTTTTCACCAGAGCAGTTGTGCAGTGATTTGTGCGACATGCTCAAAGCGATCACCACCCATCCGGAGATAACAGTTGTTCGTGTACAATTAGGCAGCGCCGTAAGAATGACACCTGACTTCCATACGACATCGTGGGGACTTGTACGCGAGTTTGAGTGTGTTGACAAAACAAAGGGCAGGCTTGAGATTTATTATACAAAAGACGTTGCGGCGCATGGGGAATTTCCGTTTAAGAATGAGGAGGTCTGTCTTCTTGATAATATAGCACATCTTCTGAGCGGGGCAACCACAAAGACAGCATTTGAACGCCTTCTTATTGACAATATAGAGCGTGAAAAAGAGCTTGGGGGTATTGCAAAAATCAGCGCAATTCTTCAGCAGGATCGGCCGGTACCGGAACTTCTATTTGACATATGCAATGTACTTCCACAGTCGTGGCAGTTTCCTGATTTTACTGGTGCACGAATCGTTTTTGATGAGATCGTTGTTGCGACAGAAAATTTTTCAGAGACACCCTGGATACAGCGTCAATCGTTTACTGTACCGGATGGTCCTGATGGATCAATTGAGGTATGCTATACAAAAGAATTCCCTTTACGCGATGAAGGGCCCTTTCTAAAAGAGGAGCGTAACCTTATTGTCAATCTTGCGCAGCTTCTTGCGGCAGCAGCCGGAAGCAGAATGTATCGTGAACTTATTAATCAGAACCGGGAGCGGCTTAAGGAACTTAATGCGATAAACCAGACCACACAGATTGTCACTCACGGGAAAAGCATTCCGTCAACGCTGCAGAGTGTCTGTTCGATTCTTCCACAGTCGTTTCAGTATCCTGAGCAGACAGCAGTACGGATCTCCTATGAAGGCAAGGTGTATGTCAGCAGGGAATTTAGCGAGACGCCGTGGGTGTTACGTGAACAGCTTGTAACAATCGATAATAAAATCGGTACGATAGAGATCTATTATCTTGCAGAATTTCCGGAGATCTATGAGGGTCCGTTTTTTAAGGAGGAGCGTGATCTTGTACGGAATATCGCACGACTGCTTGCGTACTTTTTTAATAATTACAAAGGACGTCTGCTGATCGAGCGGTCATCAATAAATTCAATCGCCTCTGAACATCAGCGGCATATCATTGCAGATCGATCGGGCATTGATGAACTCTTCAGGAAGCCATCCCCCCGAACAGCATCATCCTACTATTTTGTCAGGGAAGTGCTTTTCGTTGCAACACCGTATGATGCATTTGCGATTAACAATGAGGAACTGCCATTTGTAAATGCACTTGGGGGGCCGTTGGGGGATGTTCCCCGCATAACCGTTGTCAATACAGCACAACAGGCGCTTGAACTGTTATCGTACCGTGTGTTTGACATGGTAATGATCATGGTAGGTGTTGATATTAATCAGTCTATTGATATTCTTAATCAGATTGATAGATCATACCCTATTCTGCCAGTGTATATTCTTGTCAATATGGAGTCGCAGTTTGAACCGTTCATGAAGAGCGATGCATTCAAAGACGGGTATAAGCAGATTTACGTATGGAACAAGGACCCTGCCCTGATTCTTGTACTTACGCGTCTTCATGAGGATATTCACAATGTGGCAAATAGTTTTGCGCCGGTAGTCCTTATTATTGAAGACACTCCTGATATACTCTCAAAAATTATTACCAGGTCATTTCAGGCAATCGCCGAGTGGGCTGACAGCAATATTGTATCCGGTAATCAGTCACCCTATGATTATCTTGAAACGATTTACCATCGTCCGCATCTGCTGGCAGTTACCAATTACGAAGCTGCAGTGCATGTTGTCAGGGAATATCACAACAGAATAAGCTGTGTTATCAGTGATATCGAATTCGGGAAAAGTGGCGCGCTTCACAGAAAAGCCGGAATAGAACTTGTTGACGTAATCAAGGAACAGAGTAACCATATTCCGATTCTGTTACATAGCAGCGATCTGTCTAACGAGAAAACCGCACTTGAGATCGGGCTGTGCTTTCTTGATAAAAGTATACCGGATCTGCTCGAAAAAATCGAAATATTCATCAAGAATCATCTGAAACGGGTTGTTGTCTCGCTTACGAAAAAAGACGGAAACGGTACAGAGTGTACGGATGACATTGCACAGATGATTCATCTTGTCGGTAATGAAAAGACTCATTCGATCATTGATGCTTTACATAATGGTGAGTTTGACCGTTGGTTGCTTTTTCAGGGTGAGCAGGATCTTGCCAAAGCGGTCAGTCAATTAAGAGATAACAGTAATGATGAAGATGTTTGTCAGACAGCAATTGTTGAACAGTTGAAAGCGCTGCTTGTCCGCAGGTATTACGGCACGACAATACGGTTTGAGAATACACGTTTTTTTGATGAATCTTTTATAAGTGTATTGTGCGGCGGGTCGTATGGTGGTAAGGGCAGAGGTGTGGCATTTCTCAACGCACTGATCCACGATAAAGCATTTCAATCGCAGATTCCCGGGTTGGTAATAAGTACTCCACCGACATCAATTATCGGTACTGATGAATTTGACCGGATTGTAAAAACTATACAGAGTAGAAATGTATGTCTTTACGATGAAGAGTACGACACTGTACGAAAGAATTTTCTTTCTGTACCTTTAAGTGATAACGTACGCAAAGGACTTCGTGCCTTTATCGAGCAGTACCAGTCGCCAATTGCCGTGCGTTCGTCAAGCCTTTTTGAGGACTCGCTGACACAACCGTTTGCAGGTGCTTTCGAAACGTATATCATCCCCAACGGTGATGACCACGTTGAGGTACGGCTCGAGCAGATTGAGCAGGCAGTAAAGCTCGTATTTGCATCACTCTACCGGCCGGAGGCCAGAGCCTACTTTGCCTTATCCGGTAGAACAGTGCAGGAGGAGCGGATGGCGGTTGTGGTGCAGCAGCTTGTAGGCACCAATTTTGGAGATTATTATTATCCCCATATCAGTGGTGTTGCAGGATCATTTAATTACTATCCGGTTGCGCACATGAAATCCGATGAGGGATTTGCGGTTATTGCGTTCGGACTTGGTGTGTATGTGGTTGAAGGGCGTAGTGGTCACCGGTTTTCACCTGCGTATCCTGAAATAAACTTTGGATCAATCAAGGATATGCTGACTAATTCGCAGGTGCACTTTTATGGTGTTACTATGGCAAAAACGGGGCTTAATCTCTATGAAAAGGGGGAAAAAGCCGGTTTGGATCTTCTGGGGATTGATGCTGCTGAAAAGAATAAATCGCTGATTCATTGTGCGTCGGTGTATGACAAAGAGAATGACCGGATGGTTCCTAACCTTGCCCAGCAGGGTTCAAGGGTCGTTGATTTTGCCGATATTTTAAAATATAACTATATTCCCTTAGCAGAATCACTGGCAGTTCTTTTAAAAATGCTTTCGGCGCGAATGGGTGCGCCGGTTGAGATTGAGTTTGCTGTTAAACTTCCTCATAAATGTAACAATTATGCTGATGCAACGCTGTATATGCTTCAGGTGAAGCCGCTTATTGGTGAACAGCTGTCACATGCGATGAATGAGGCAATTGATCCGGAATTGGTGCTGATGTACTCACAAAACGCGCTGGGTAACGGTGTCATTGATACAATTACTGATGTTGTCCTTGTTGATTCATTACGGTTTGACAAGACCAAAACTGAGGCAATAGCGATGGAAGTTGAGTATATTAACCGTAAACTTGTGAAGGAAAACAGGCAGTATATTTTGATTGGCCCCGGAAGGTGGGGGACACGGGACAAGAGTCTTGGGGTTCCGATTGTCTGGGGGCAGATCTGTAATGCACGGGTGATTGTTGAACTTGGATTTGCTGACTATCCCCTTGATGCATCACTGGGATCACACTTTTTTCATAATCTGACTGCAATGAATACAGGGTATATGGCAATCAACGAGCATCATCAAAACGACATAATCCGCTGGGAATGTTTTAGCGATGCCGTTACTATTGAGAAATTGCATTATGTACATCATCTGCGATTTGCAGCACCATTACATATTGAGATTGACGGATTAAAGCGTAAAGCTTCAGTTATAAGGGGAAAAAGCAAGTAATGTTCGGGGTTGCTGTTTATACGGATAGTGTTACCATTATTTCATCGGGTATACATACTACACTAACGTCAATTGACGAAGTTGTGCTGTGTGAGGTTTGCACAGACGGTGAGTCTATTGTTAATCTTGTCAAGACCGGACAGTATCAGATTCTTATCGTTGCATTGAAAGATGTATCAAATTCTGATGTCCAGTTTGAGCTGATTAAGCAGATTCGGGCACAATTTTACGGAATGAGAATTGTCGCGGTTGCTCCGAGGGCGTGCAAGGATCTTGTTTTTAAAAGTATCAAATGCGGGGCAAATGGCTTTCTCTCCGCTGATGCATCGGTGCAGGAACTTAAGGAAGCGGTGTTTACCATTCGGGCCGGGCATGAGTTCTTTTCCGCATCAATTACGAAACTTTTGGTTAATAACTATGTCGAGAGTATGCGTACTGATTCCGCTGATCAGATCGCTCTATCCGAGAAACTTGGCAAACGCGAACTTGAGGTACTGTCACTGTGGGGTGATGGTCATACGAATGTCGAGATTGCTGATACGCTGTTTATAAGTGTCCGCACTGTTGAATCACACAAAAATCATATCATGCAAAAACTCGGAATCCGCACCACGGTCGATCTTCTGAAATTCGCAATCCGGAATAATATTACATCGTTGTAGGGGAAATTGGAAAGGGCGAATGATGATTCGCCCGTACATTGGGTTCCCCCGTCCGTAGATCCCGCAATTCGCTCCGTGTTTCACGTAATTTTTGGGGCGATGTGCTTTTTTTGAAAAATCCTGTAGTAGATTATCATGTGAATGATGCAAAAGGCGGTTTCTTTCAGTGGTAATGCTCTGATAGAAACTAAAGCATATAACTAACACTATTTAATTTATCATCAAGCAAAAGGATCGATAGATGAGTAACATGTTTGAAGTACAAGTCAATGATTTTATGGCAAAACTTGTTGCCAAGAACCCCGGCGAATCAGAGTTTCATCAGGCAGTACAGGAAGTTGTCGAAAGTCTTGTCCCTTTTATTGAGGAAAACCCTCAGTACAAGCAGGCAAAGATTCTTGAGAGAATCGCAGAACCTGAACGCGTTATTATGTTCCGCGTAGCGTGGCTTGATGACAAAGGTCAGATTCAGGTCAACCGTGGTTTCAGAATTCAGATGAACAGTGCAATCGGTCCATACAAAGGTGGTCTCAGATTCCATCCATCAGTAAACCTCGGAATTCTTAAGTTCCTTGCTTTCGAACAGGTTTTCAAAAACAGTCTTACAACACTGCCAATGGGTGGTGGTAAGGGTGGATCAGATTTCGATCCAAAAGGAAAGTCAGACAACGAAGTAATGCGTTTTTGCCAGAGTTTTATGACTGAACTTCAAAGACATGTTGGTCCGGATACAGATGTTCCTGCAGGTGATATCGGTGTTGGTGGTCGTGAAATCGGATATATGTTTGGTCAGTACAAGAGAATCCGTAACGAGTTTACCGGAGTTCTCACCGGTAAAGGTATCCCATGGGGTGGAAGTCTTATCAGACCTGAAGCAACCGGTTATGGTGCAACATATTTCCTTGAAGAAATGCTTTCTGTAAAAGGTGCCGGACTTAAGGGTAAAGTAGCAGCAATTTCCGGTTCAGGAAACGTTGCTCAGTTTGCTACAGAGAAAGTACGTCAGCTTGGTGGAAAAGTTGTTACTCTTTCCGATTCTGACGGTTACATTTATGATCCGAATGGTATCGATGAAGAGAAGCTTGCTTATGTAATGGATCTTAAGAACAATAAGCGTGGCCGTATCAGTGAATATGCTGACAAATACAAAGTTCAGTATGTTGCAGGTAAACGTCCCTGGGAAGTTAAATGTGATATTGCGCTTCCTTGCGCAACTCAGAATGAAATTAACGCTGATGATGCAAAGACGCTTGTCAAGAACGGCTGTATTGCTGTTTCTGAAGGTGCAAATATGCCATCAACTCCTGAAGCCGTTGAAGTATTCCTGAAATCAAAGATCGCTTTTGGTCCAGGAAAAGCAGCAAACGCAGGTGGCGTTGCGACATCAGGTCTTGAAATGAGCCAGAACTCAATGCGTCTTCCGTGGTCACGCGAAGAAGTTGACGCAAAGCTTCATAACATCATGATCAACATCCACAAGACATGCGTTACACATGGTAAAGAGGATGGTAATTTTGTCAACTATGTCCGTGGCGCAAATATCGGTGGATTCATTAAGGTCGCTGATTCGATGCTCGCACATGGATGTCTCTAATTCTGTGAGGAAATGATGGCTTATTCAATAAACAACCTTTTGTGCGGTGGATGCGGGGATTGTAGCAAGGTGTGTGCAGTAAATGCTATCGCTGTGGATGATCACTTTGTTTCTATTGATACAAAAACGTGTATTGAGTGCGGCAGGTGCATTGACGTTTGCAGCAGAAGTGCTATAAGCGGAAAGTGTCTTGTCCGTTAAATAAGACGTAACAGTTTATAATGTGACAACCGGATTTTTATCCGGTTGTCACATTTGTTTATAGGTGATATTTAGAAAAGCCGTTTACATCAGGGTAAAAATGCATCAACTTGAGTTTAATTCGCACGGGAATGATACTAATCGTGGATCATCAAAGAATCTGGTAAATACCCATTTTGGCATTTATATGCGGGATCTTGACAGTACAGGATGTGAACAGCTTCAAATCAAACGTCTTGAGCATGAGAATCGTGAGTTGAGAAAGATGCTGCTTAATCAGCGGCGTCCTCAGTATATTGTCGGTAACAGCAGTACAATGCATGATGTATACGCTTTTGTAAAGAGTCAGGAGATGTCGCTGGGATATGTAATGATTCGCGGCGAGCGGGGATGCGGTAAAAGTCTTCTTGCCCGAACGCTGCACTCAAATAGTATTCTGTGTGAAAAACCGTTTCTGCATATCCACTGTACATCAATTAATTCTCTCAAGAAAGAGAATGAGCTGTTTGGATTACTTGTCAGGCATACATTGAAAAACGGCAAACTCAAGGGGCACGAGAATGCATATTACCTGACATTGTATCTTGATAAAATTGAGGCTCTGTGTTTGCGGGCACAAAGAAAATTGCTGAAAGCGCTTGTCAATAATGAGACAAAACGGGTGCGCATAATCGCATCATCAAGTGTTTCTTTGGAAAAGTATGTCGAGCGGGGACAATTCGATGAAGATCTGTATTTCGCTTTACGTCTCAGTACTATAGCATTGCCGCCACTAAGAGCCCGCGGTGCGGACATTCTTCTTCTTGCAGAACATTTTCTACGCAAGTATTCGGTTATTCACAAAAAGGAAACTAACCGGTTTTCAATTGCGGCAGTAATGTATTTAACATCCTACCGGTGGCCCGGTAATGTTCGGGAACTGGAAAACGCGATAGAAACTGCTGTTTACAAGTCGGAAAACGGTGTCATTTCTGATAGCAACCTTTCGTCATCAATACGGACCAAGCCTCAGGTACATTCAATGCAGGTAATTGATAATTTCTTTAAAGAACGTGTGGAATTATTTGAGAAAGATCTTATTATCGAAGCTCTGGGTAAGACACGCGGAAATCAGAGTGAAGCAGCGCTATTGCTTCGTATTTCTTTGCGGATGCTCAATTATAAGATTATGAAATACAAGATAGATTGCAGTGCATTCCGATAAATAAGAGCAGAAATCGTATCCCATTGCGGATAAATCATCAGGTTCAAAATCAGCTGCTACATTCCATTACGGGACGATAATAGTGTCGGAGTATTTAACATGACACTATATTTTTAACACTGCTTTATGTGCTGCTACTGTTTGGATGCAACAGAGCAGAATCAGAGGTTTCTGTCAGACATCGAGTTGATTTCGTAACTCACTGTTACTTTTCCTATTAACAAATCCTATACCACAAAATCCGATAACTGGTCTGAAAATTGCTTACTTTATATGTGCAATTTATGCGGATACTCAACTTTTGTCGTGTTATAATTTGTCAACCTGGACAAACATTGATCGCATTGTCGTTTTTAGTTATCAATTAATGAATCTGCACTAATTTGTAACTATCAACGCTGATATGCAGGAGAAAATTCTGTAGAGGATTTGATATACAGACCACTTCACATCAAAAGGAGCACTACTATGTTTAACCATTTAAAAACGCTGCAGGGCTATAAGCTTGAAGCTATTGATGGTCCGATAGGCAAGGTTGATGAATTCTGTTTTGATGAACAATTCTGGACTATCCGTTATCTTGTTGTCAATACTGGAAACTGGCTCAGTGAGCGTCAGTTGTTGATATCACCCTATGCAATCGGTGAGGTAAGCCCATCAGAGCATCAGGTGTTTATCAAGTTGACAAAGAGGCAGGTTGTTGATAGTCCGTTTCTTGCTGCCGGTGAGCCGGTCTCAAAAGAATTCGAGCGTGATTATTATGGATATTACGGATGGCCGTTATATTGGAATGGAACCTATATGTGGGGAGCGGATCCATACCTTAATAAAACACCTCCTGTCTGGAATCAACAGCTTAACCATGAGGAGTGGGATCCTCATTTGTGCAGCAGCCACGATATCAGCAGGTTTACCATTCACAGCATGGATGGCGAGATTGGACCAATCAGGGATTTTCTGATCAGTGATGCAACCTGGACCATCCGTTATCTGGTAGTTGATTCTCAAAAACAGCTGCATGGAAATTATGTGTTGATTTCACCACAATGGATCGAATCAAGCGATTGGGAGCAGTCAAAGTTTACTGTCAATATTTCAAGAGAACAGATTGCATTATCACCGGAATACTTTGATGATCTCCAGTTGACAAGAGCAGATGAAGGTGCGTTGTATAAGCACTATAATCGCAGGGGGTACTGGCTTGAAGATGATATGGGACTTGAACTGCATGAACACTCAAACTGGAGGACGCATGGTGATTATGATCAGGGATTGCGGATGTTCTGATTGCTTATAAGTAAAAAGTGCGAGGTTGAGGGGGGAGATGTGTGTAATAAGAGTTCGCAGAGAATTCAATAACTTCTGTGAACTCTTTTTATACAGTGTGTTTTATATCAATATAGTACTGCTTTTTCTTTGTAAGTTTACAGGCAAGGAATTTGACACAGAGTCCGGCCTTGGATTATTTTACTTTGGCGCCGTTACTACGACCCCGATCTGGGCGTCTGGACGAGTCCCGATCCGATGGATCAGTACTGGAATGCGTACTCGTATTGCGGGGCGGATCCGGTTAATTATGTTGACGAGTGGGGATTGTCGGCAGGTGATGGTGGTCCTGGTGATTTTAGTCTATCTTTTGCGAATGTGAGCGGTGATGGCTATACTGGAGAGGGTCAATCAAACCCAATAACCCCTAACCCCAGTGGTCCAGGCAGCACTATTGTTTATAACCAGGACAGAGATGATGGTCCACCTACAATAACATCGTCATATGATAACGGGCTTAAAGATTACAATAAAGACGGTAATATTGATGACAAGGACATAAATCTATGGTTTGATAAGCATAATTTACAAGAAGAAGCCTTTAAAAAATTTGTTTGGAAACTTCGGTCAGATCGTCATTATGTATTTGCAATGCTTATTGTCTTCGGTAAAAAGTCATATGATATTTACAAAACAGTACATGGGGCAAAGTCATTAACTAAAAAAATTGGTAATGGAGCTAAGCGTGGGCCCAAAACAGATCCTAATGCCCCACATAATTCAAAGATAAAAAGCGAAGCAGAAAAAATAGAAGATGAGGGTGGAACTATCATTGCAGGTGGTGGCAATGAGAAGGAACAACTTATTAGAACGCCTGGTGGTAAAAAGGACGGAAGAAGACCTGATATTTTATATGAAGACGCTAATGGTACGAAACGAGGTAGAAATATTGGGAAAACTAAGGCTGATGGATCACCTATCCAAAGAGAACAAGATGCTTTGGATGATCTAAATAATAAAGGTGGTTTACCTACAGACTTTGTGAATTATGACTAAAATCGGAGATAAAATGAAATCTATTGGATTGCAATTTTTTGCAAATAGTGAAGAAATCTTATCAATGCTTATAGAGGCTATAAAAGAATTAGATTTGCATTTTGTAGTTATGATATTAAAGCCATTTAAATTATCAGAAGTAAGTATTGATGATCTTCAAAAAATTACAGACGAGACGGATTCGCAAAATCGAATAAGGATAAGCATGAAGCACAGTAAGTTTGAAATTAATTGTGGAAAGAAAACTGAATTTCTAGATAATAACCCGAGTGCTTGTCATTTAGATATTGGTCGATTTTATGATAATTCTTTAGAAGAGTCATTCTTCTCAATAAAAACTGAAGATGAAAATGGTATGAAAATAGCAAAAGAAATAGCTAAGAGAATAAAGAAAATGACTAATGTTGGCGGAACAGCTATAAGCCCAACAACAGGCGAAAAAAGTTATTATAAAAATATTATGTATACACGTGGTGCTGCTGAAATGTTGCGAAATGGCATTAAAATGAAACCCGTTGCAGGAAATACTTTTATTGTTTTTGGTAAACAGTAGCTTCAAAGAGTGGAACGACTGCCAAAAATGGAAAAGAATATGGTTCATATACAAACACGAACGCACTGGTGCTCTTAATAGCTTTTACCTTTAAACAGGATGTAGAAAGAACATTGTGTGCCCCGTACTTCTCTGCGGGTTTCGTTTCTTCAGCAACACTAGCTATCAATTATTAATAATCAGCAATGACAAGAACATAAGTTATTGACGAATTGAGTTTTTCCTGTTTACTGCCCGGTAATAAAGAAACCACAAACCTCATTTTAGTCTGGCATTTTTTTACTGGTGATGTCCGCAGCCCTGGGCGGCAGAACAGTACAAAAATGCCTGCCTGCGACTGTCCGTGCGGGTGATTGTCTGAACTTTGATTTGTGTGATTAATATGATAGACATGATGGAAATCAGTGATGTGTGAGGTTGCGGTGGTTAAATGTATCAGTTTCTTATCATGTAAACCATCTTCATCATATACAGCACAGTTCTGACAACTTGCCCAGACTTCAATTTACAAAATCAAAATCAGTTGCCGCGAGGCCTACAAAAGCATAAAACCGTGCCTGACGTAGTAGCATCAACTACTGCAAGCGGCAGGCGCGGTTTTTGCCCTTACATCCCGTCCCTTTGAAGGGCGGGCCTGGGTGGGTAGCTATTCATGTAATGTGCATTTTGCCCAATTGCCCAAACGGGCGACGTGCCGTGGGCCCCTGAGCACTGTCGAAGGGTGCGGCATGTGGCCTTAGCCCTTGCGTCCTTTGTCAATTGTGCGATGTGTCAACTACCCTATATGCCTGAGCGGCTATGGAGCGGGATATTAATAGCTTTATGCGCTAGGAATCAGCGCAGGTCTACTATATATTTGAGTACAGAAAATTCAAATTGACGTATAAATAAATAAGGTAGTTCCACACCGACGCACAAGCGGCAAAAGGCGTTCACTCTGAACATGTGATCCCGGTGATTTCAACTTCGCTTAACGTTCATAATCGCGCGGCCCGTTTTATGCGCGCTTGTGCGCAATCCCGAACCGTTTTACTAATCGGGACAGGTGTGTCAAATACTTAAGATATCTACCCCGGCCCTTCAAAGGGAGCAATACGGCAAGCATCGCGCCATCCGTTGGCAGTACGCGGATCTGCCCCGTCTGTCACGCTGCTTGACTTTGGTAGGCCATGCGGCAACATGGTTGATAGTCTTTTGGGCAGAAAAAGGCACTTGTTTTTCATGTTTATAAAGAGGTAAAGAGTCTTCTTGCTATTAGTTATATTTACATATTAATAAACATAACTATTACGATACTGGTAATTGCAGCGCTGTTTTTGCAAGACCATCATTAACTTTAGATTTCCACCCTTTTGGAAATGAATCGTATATTTCGTGCAATCGTTCAATATGCTTGGTCTTTCCTGCGAAAAACAACAACATTGCCTTGGCAGTTTCGGCATCTTTCACTGCTTTTTCAGGATTTCTGCGTAAACAACAGACAATCAATTTGTGTAATGTAAATGCTTCCGGCTCTGGTATAAATAACGAAATATCCTTGAATGTAACAGGCATTTTGAATTCTAATGGAATTTTCATGTAACGAAGTTCCTGAGCTGTGATGCCAAGCTGCTTGAATTCATGAATTCCTTCATCGGGTTTAGCACCGGGATCTGTCAGAAATTCAACTGTCAAATTAACATGAGTAAATTTGTACAACCCGGACATGTATTCTATTTCAACAATGAAGTCATTGTTCTCCATAATGTCAACAACTCTAACATACTTATCTTTAGGAAACTGTTTTGGTATCAATATGTCTGCATCCATTGTTCGGGTTGCCGGAATTTCAACCGGATTATTATAGAAATAGCGATAAAATTCCAAACACCAACTCCCAACAAGAACGAAATGCTTCAGCAGATTCGCTTTCTGTAAATCACGTAAAACCGATAGCAATAGATCAAACTTTTCCACGCAGTGCCTTTCGAACTTCTTTTAATGCATCTTTAGTTTCTTTGAGAAGATTTTCAAACCGCTTTCGTTTCTCAATTTTTTCAAGAACAACTCTGGCAGTATCAGAACCATGTGGTCCAATATACTTCTGAATTACTTTCTTTCCCTCGCGATACTGTAGATACAGATATTGCGTATTGCGCCGTTTGAATAATCGCGGCGTACCTCGCGGCATCTCAGCAATTGCCTGGGTATATGCACGTTCTGCACCTTGAAGACGCTCAAATTCTTCTTTGAGTACATGAAAAATCACAGCCATATACAGCCTCCGTTGTACTACAAATATAATAAATTATAGTAAAATGTAGTACAACAAATGTTGTTGTCGGTAAGTATTTGATATCAATGCTTATTTTACAATGTGTTAGTAACTTTTCATTTCTGCTTATCCAACCTTGCTCCCGGTGTTTAGAAAACAAAAACTACATTGTTTTATCATCCTGATCCAATGCTTTATTGATTAAGACCCTTGCGCAATGATATATTTTGGATATAACGGATTTAGGCAATACCTTATTAATGGATGACTGAAGATTTAGAGCTTTTATCAAAAAAATTAAGTAACAGAAGCACTAAAGTAAGGGCGGAGTCCAGGATACGACCGTTTCTGGGCTCGTAACGGTGGAATCTGTTAAAAAAGGTAAACAGGATTGATCAACTGTTTTAGTCTTAGGCCCTTACATGCTTAATTCAGACAAATAGTACTGAACGAACACTACTGATAAGACTCCTCTTTACACAATTGATGTGTGCGGGAGGGATAGAAAACGTAATTGGAGTGATAAACTATGCACAACATAAAGAAATCATCAAAACTTGACAATGTTCTTTACGATATCCGCGGACCTGTTCTTGACGAAGCAAAACGACTTGAGGAGGACGGATTTCAGGTGTTGAAACTTAATACCGGTAATCCGGCACCGTTTGGTCTTCTTGCGCCTGATGAAATAATACATGACATGATGAGAAATCTTCAGACGACTCAGGGGTATTGCGATTCAAAGGGACTTTTTAGTGCCCGTAAAGCAATTATGCAGTACTGTCAGCAAAAGAACATCATGGATGTTGATATTGAGGATATTATTGTTGGTAATGGTGCGAGTGAAGTCATTGTAATGGCGATGCAGGCGCTGCTTGACAGCGGTGATGAAATCCTGATCCCATCACCGGATTATCCGCTCTGGACTGCAGCAGTAAATCTCTCGGGCGGAAAAGCGGTACATTATCTCTGTGATGAGCAATCGAACTGGTTTCCGGATCTTGACGATATTAAAAAGAAAATCTCTAAACATACCAAGGGTATTGTAATCATTAATCCTAATAACCCTACTGGTGCACTCTATCCGAAAGAATTACTTTTACAGATAATAGAGATCGCCCGTGCCCATAATCTGATTGTCTTTTCTGATGAAATCTATGATAAAATTCTGTATGATGGCAACGTACATACCTCGACGGCATCACTTGCGGACGATATCCTCTTTATCACATTTAATGGTTTATCAAAAGCATACCGTATTGCAGGTTTTCGTGTAGGCTGGATGATTATCAGCGGTAATAAGAGTATTGCAAAGGATTATGTTGAAGGGCTTGTGATGCTTGCGTCAATGCGGCTTTGCAGCAATGTTCCCGGACAGTCAATTATTCAGACTGCGCTTGGCGGGTACCAGAGTATTTTTGATCTGACAAAACCCGGTGGCCGTTTGTGTGAACAGCGTGATATCTGCTTTAAAATGATTAACGAAATTGATGGTCTGTCATGTACGAAACCGCAGGGTGCATTTTACTGTTTTCCGAAGATTGACATTAAGAAGTTTAACATTACCAGTGATGAACGGTTTATTCTTGATCTTCTCAAGAGCGAGAAAATACTGATGGTACATGGAACAGGGTTCAACTGGCAGCAGCCGGATCACTTCCGCGTTGTATTTCTACCTCGTGTTGATGAACTTAAAGATGCTATTATGAGAATGGGTAGATTTTTATCGACGTATAAGCAGATTGCCGGTAATCTTTGATTTCAATGATTACAGGATGCTGAGAATTATAGACTATTGTAATAAAAAGGCCCATCATTCGGGCCTTTTTTGTTGGTTTGTTGTTTATCATTCCGGCAACTGAATTTGACAATATCAGTCAACAACATTTTACTGTAACACCCGGACTAAGCGTGCATTGATTTTTCGCCTGCTTACATGAGTGTTGTTTCTTATTAATTGTGTACAAATACTACGATTATTTTCGATTCTACAAGCAGAATTACATTTTTGTATCAGAATCAGGAAAGTATAGTTATAACAGTTAAACAGGTTGTACAAGCTGGTGTCAAGAGATTATATTATAAGCGGCAATTAACTATAGGTTTTATTGCTATTTAATAATAAAAGTTATGAGTTCAGAAGCCTCTTCGCTATGGTCTTTTTTCAGATTTCTCAATATATCATTGGTTTTCACAAGTCAAGCTTATACCATCCGGTTGTGCAACAGGAAAATTCACGCTTTTTTCTTTACTCTACCCTGATATTTTCAGGATATTTATTAAGAGACCAGTGAAAATGGTCGTATTTGATAACCGAATAGGTAGAACTCGTAAGTTTGAAAGTTTTTTGAGAATGTTGTTATTAATTAAATCCAGGCTATGAGAGAATTGTTCATTACAGTTGTCTCATGCAGGGATTACTAGTTACTTAAAAGCGTTTTGACACGCGTCAAAAACAGGAGCTGTTTATGGAATTGATGAATTCGTTTTACGAAAGGGCAAAGAGTCTTAAAAAAACGATTCTTTTTCCTGAAGGTACCGAAGCACGTACCATCAAAGCCGTCTCAGAGCTTGGAAAAACAGGGATTGCAAAACCGGTTTTACTGGGAGTTGAATCTGAGGTAAGGAAGAAAGCTGCAGAGCAAGGGGTTACATTGGAAGGTATAACGGTGATTGATCCGGTTACTGATCCCCGCTATGAGGAATTATGCCAGAAATTTTACGAATTGCGAAAAGCAAAAGGCATGACGATCGAGAAATCTCATGAAACAATGAAAGATCCTATCTACTATGCAACAATGATGATTCAGGAGAACATGGCAGATGGGCTTGTTTCCGGTGCCGAACATTCCACTGCACATACGATACGACCTGCACTTCAGATAATTAAGACCAAACCAGGTATTAGTGTCGTTTCGGGCTGTTTTATCATGCTCGTTCCCAATTCAACATATGGAGACAATGGTCTCTTTGTTTTTGCAGATTGCGCTGTAAATCCCGATCCAACCAGTGAACAGCTTGCAGAGATTGCTATTGCATCTGCTGATACCGCACGAAATCTTTGTGGAATGAATCCTCGTGTTGCTATGCTGTCATTTTCAACAAAACGTAGTGCTGAACATCCAAACGTTGATAAAGTAATTAAAGCTTTCGAAATAGCGAAAACTAAGGCACCCAATCTTGAAATTGATGGAGAGCTTCAGGCGGATGCCGCACTGGTTGAATCAGTAGGTCAGAAAAAATCCCCGGGAAGCGCTGTTGCCGGAAAAGCAAATGTTCTCGTTTTTCCAGACCTTCAGAGCGGCAATATCGGGTACAAGCTTGTTGAACGTCTTGCAAAAGCACATGCTATCGGCCCATTTCTCCAGGGCCTGAATAAACCCGTTAATGATCTCTCCAGAGGATGCTCGGTTCAGGATATAATAGATGTAACAGCGGTGACAGCAATTCAGGCAGATGCACAATAAAGGAAGGTTTAGGTAAAACAATATGATTTTAAGTATAAATTCAGGCAGTTCATCGTTAAAGTTTATGCTCTACAGTTACAATGATCACGAGACTGTATCAACCGGCATTGTGGAACGTGTCGGCATGGATGGGAGTTTTATTGAGTTTACTAAAAAAGGTAAAATTAAAGTCAAGATTGAACACCACTGTGTAAACCATGAAGTAGCCATTGAACTTATGATAAAAACGATGCTTGATCCAGAGTATGGTCTTCTTGATTCAATCGATCAGATCAAAGCAGTTGGACATCGTGTTCTTCATGGCGGAGATATCATAAAACATTCTGTAGTGATCACAGATTCAATCCTGAAGGCATTCAAAGACCTTGTAGACCTTGGTCCGTTACATATGCCGCCCAATATTACAGGTATTGAGGCTGCCAGAGCAGTCTTACCTTATGTGCCACATATGGCGATCATGGATACCGCGTTTCATCAGACGATGCCTCCACATACCTATATGTATGCACTTCCATACGAATGGTATGAAAAGAACAAAGTGCGAAGGTATGGTTTTCATGGCACAAGTCACCTTTACGTTTCGAGACGAACAGCTGTTCTTCTCGGAAAAGAGCCAAAAGATACAAATGCAGTAATCCTTCATATTGGAAATGGTGCTTCTGCATGTGCAATTAAAAATGGCAATTGTTATGATACCAGTATGGGACTCACACCTCTTGAAGGGCTTATGATGGGAACCCGTTCCGGAGATTTCGACCCTGCGATTGTTGAGTATATTGTTGACAAAGAGAAATTGACTCCATCACAGGTAAATACTATCCTGAATAAAAAAAGCGGACACATTGGTATCACAGGAAAATATTCTGATCGCCGGGATATTGTTGACAATGCGGAAAAGGGTGATGAGCGTTGTAAACTATCCCTGGAAATGGAATGCCATCGAATTAAGAAGTACATAGGAGCGTATATTGCCGGACTGGGTGGTGCTGATGCAGTTGTTTTTACTGCCGGTGTCGGGGAGATGAGTCCTGTTGTGCGCGAAAAAGCACTTGAGGGGCTTGAGTGTATCGGGGTTAAACTGGATAAAGCAAAAAACAGTATCTGCCGGAATAGAAATGGTGAATTCGAAATTAGTGCTCACGATTCAAAAGTAAAGATTTTTGTAATCCCTACCGATGAAGAGATCGTTTTTATTGAGGATGTTGTTGCGCTTCTTCATGGAACCTACAAAGATCATGATGAGTACGTATACTCATTCCAGAACAAAAATTATGTGAATCATCAGCGAAAAGAAGCGTTTGAGGAAGATTTGAAAAACAAACCGGAATTGAAAGACATTGCTATCTATCCAGTTTGATAAGCGTTACTCGTTTCTTGATTTTTACAACATATGATGACAGGGTTGCGAATACTGCTTTTCGCAACCCTTTTTTTCTCTTCTTTACAATACCATTATTCGCACTTGTATGATTTGATCCTGTTTTCTCACAGGAAACAGATTGTTTTCCCGTTTGGAAAATCTGCCAGCATAGCAGAGTCTCCTGATTTACACTTATCAAAGGTGCTTAGTATTCTGATTTGACATAAATTCATGTATTCAACTGTATACAGTAAATTTTATACAATCTGCATAATTGGATGTATTAGAGTTATATTAAAAAGCAGAGGGAGCACAAAACCTTTTTTATTTGCCTATTGGAGGTCACACATGAGACACTTTAACATGAGTCTGCTGTTAGTTATTATTACTGCAGCTGTTACACAAGCGTTTGACATTTCCGCTTATAAAGCATTTCTCCAACAATCATCAACACTTACGGATGTCGCACTCCTTGAACAGAAGAGACCTGCAGATCCGTATTTTTCATCAATCGGTCTACAGAGCAGTAATTTCCTTTACCTTGATTCGATACAACAAAAGTATAAGCTGACAAATGGGGAAATGACACTTCTGAGCAGAAATAATTTTGTTGTTTCTGAACGGATGTCGTTTGCGACCTATGCATCTGCATTCAAGGATGTTTTTTGCAAAGATATGCCGGTGTTTTTAAGTTCCGATGCTGTTCTTGGAACATTTCATCAGTCGTACGATGAAGTACTTATTAACGTTGAGACTTCTATACTTCAGCCGCTTGTCAAAGAGATTGTTAACGATTTGCGAATTGCATTTCCAGCTGTAGCAGAAAAGTATGGATCGCTGTCAGAAAATGTAGCAGATGTCGACTTGTATCTTACTGTTGCTGCTATATTGTCAAAAAACAGTAATGTTGCATCAACATTCGCTGACGCTGCTGATATTAAAACTGTAACAGATGCAATCACTGATGAAAAGTTTAAATCAATGAAACTGTTTAGTGATCTTGAGCGTGATCTTGATTTCAGTCAGTTCACTGTGCGTGGTCACTATGTAAAGGCCAACCTTGGTGATTATTTTAAAACGCTGATGTGGCTTGGAAGAACCGAGTTTGTGATGACATCACCGCTTGACACTATAACACCTGGTATGCTGAAAGATTTAAAACGTATGTCAATTGATGCATTGATTCTTAATGAAGTACTTGAGCAATCCGGCGCGAAAAGCAAACTAGCTCAAATGGATGCTCTGTTGTCAGTATTGATAGGGGAGAGTGACAATCTGACACCATCAGAGCTGACATCAATTACCGGTAAAGCAGCTATTGCTGATGTGTCAAAGCTTCGTGATGATAGCACCTACAACAGATTCGCGAGCATCCTGAAAACATCACCTGAAGCACAGCAGATGATACTATCACAGGTGATTTACGATTGTGCATTGAGTAACAATCCGGATAGTGTTAAGTACCCGGTAAGTTTTTTGCTGTTGGGGCAGCGGTTTCTTGTTGATTCATATATATTCGGCAGTGTAGTGTACAATAAAGTGCCTAAGTCATCACAGGGGTATCTTCGAATGATGCCCGATCCGCTTGACGCAATGTATGCTCTTGGAAATAATGATGCACTGCCACTGCTTAAGAATGATCTGAAGAAATATGAATATACAAAATATCTTGAAAAAATGCGATATCTGATAGATTCCTATGAGTCATCATTCTGGAACGGTTCACTTTACAATACAACACTTGGTGCATTAAAAACCTTGAATCCACAGGCCTACCCTCCTGTTGAAAAACAGCCGCTGTTTATGCGCTCTGCAGCATGGCATCAACAGAAGCTTAACACACAGCTTGTTGCATGGTCGCAGTTGCGTCATGATAATATTCTTTATGGAAAACAGTCATATACAGTTTCAGTTAGCTGTTCCTATCCGCATGGTTATGTGGAACCTTATCCTGAGCTGTACAGAGTTCTGGGGGATTTTGCAAAAGATGCCGCATCACGGTTTGGAGCACTTCAAAACGGCAGCAAATATGCTCAATTCTATACCGGCGTGGCATCACTAATGGATACTATTGGCTTGCTTGCTGCCAAGGAGCTTGATGGCACACAATTCTCGCAGAGCGATTCATTATTTATGTCAAGAATGATTGCGATACCATCAACGAATATGTGTGGTGCGCCATCGGTTGAGGGGTGGTATACAAGGCTATTGTTTTCAAAGGAGGTATTGGACAACGGCGATTTTACAATTGCTGATGTCCATACGCAGCCTACTGATGAACTTGGAAATATGGTGGGTAAGGTACTTCACACCGCAGTTGGCGTGGTAAACCTCGGTGTTTTTCTTGCAAATTCACCATCCGCATCAAATCAGCCGATGGCTTATATCGGACCGGTTTCATCATATTATCAGACTACGACACTTGATTTCAAGCGTATGACCGACGAGGAGTGGAAAACCAGAATTCGTCAAGAGCAATTTCCTCGCCTGCGACCTGATTGGGTGTATTCCTATCTTGCCGACAGCAGCGGGACAGCATATGGTGCTGGAAGAGTACTTGATGGAGTCCAATATGTGTCATTATCAGTAAATCATGCAATAGTCGCAACCACCAGGGGGCTTAGGGTAGCACCATTACTTAACGGTAAGGGAATTCAGGTTGTGCTTGATAAGCCATCAGAGGTTGCCATTACTGTGTTTGATACACGGGGAAGAGTTGTACTGAATAGTGCGCAGAAGGTATATCCCGCCGGCACACATGCAATGCCGCTTACTACAGCTGCGGGTATTTATACTTTGAGAGTACGAAGTGGAACGGATGTGCACTCCATGCCATTGACAATTGTAAAGTAGTATTACATCATAATGGATATTAACCTGAGATTACTTGTAAAAGGGTAGGTATATGAAAAAGATTATAGTATTCAGTACTGCAATACTGTTTTTGTTGTGTAGTAACCCGGTAGTAAATGAAAAACAGGAATCACAATTTTTAGGTAACGAGATACCTTGTTCTATTTTCAGTACATTAAGTGTCGGGAAGGTTAGTCATATTCACGTTGAGTATTATCGTACACTATATTCAACTGAACCCGGTAAGAAAATTGTAATTTCAAATACAGACACAATAAACACTATTGTAAATCTGTTAAAAATGTTACCGGACTCCGGGCAGATCTTTATTAAATGGGGGCAGGATGCACCAATGAATAAAGTAATTCTGGTAGGATCAAATACGATATCAGACACGGTGATGATAATTGAAAATAGAATAAAAACACCAGCTACATCATTCTACTCACCTGTGAAGCCTGAAGAAAATCAATTTGTCAATCTTGTCATTGATACGTTAATTCAAAAGGGCTTATAATCCAGTCTCGCTCAGGTCTTCACAGAAGCACCGGGTGATAGGAATCTATAGCATACAGACGTGTAAATCCACGTTTGTATGCTTACGTAACTTCCGGCATTTTCAAATCAATCCACTCACCTTCAGCAAGATCACCAAGTGTATACTCACCAAACCGGGATCTGTGCAATTCTGTAACCGTATACCCGAAGTGAGCAAACATGCGTTTTACCTGATGGTACTTGCCTTCATGAAGTACAACGGTTGCGTGAGTTGCATCTGTAATCGTTAGCATTGCAGGAAGGCATGGTTTGACTTCCTTTTCGAGCATAAGGGTTCCGGCTGCGAACTCCTTAATTAAATCATCTGATAATATTTTGTCAACCGTTACAATGTATTCCTTGTCAATCTCTCGCTTTGGTGAAATCAGCATGTGTATTAATTTTGTATTATCGGTGATAAGCAGTACTCCGGTTGTATCTTTGTCAAGTCGCCCAATTGTTGATGGAACCGGATTACGGTCAAGCCACTGGTCAGGAAGCAATTCGAACACAAGTCGCCCATCAGCGATATCGTGTGAGCAGACATATCCTTTTGGCTTGTTGAGCAGAATAAAAATTCCCTCTGGATGATCAAGCGGTTCTCCGTTTATTAACATATCGGTACTACTGATCTTATCTGATGGATCAAGAAGACGTTCGCCTTTGGCGGTTACTTCGTGATCTTTCAGAAACAATTTCGCGAATTTACGGGTGCAGTACCCGTGGTTGCTGAGTATTTTGTCTATGCGTTCCATAATTGCGGGGATGGGGGGTATATTGTAAACGTTATGCTGACACACGAACGCGCCCCCTAAATCCCCCGCAGGGGGACTTGAAGAAAACCAAAGCGATTAAATTAAATTGTTTTCAAAGTCCCCCTGCGGGGGATTTGGGGGGCGGTAAACATAATGTAGATTACACTACAGTATCCCCCTCCTCATCCCGATGCTCCTCATTTCTGAATAATAAATTCGTGCAATCTGTTAAATATCGAATGATCATAATCCTCACGGACCGATACACTTATTACGTCGTGAAGTTTACTGACCTGTTTTACGATCTGATCAAGGGTTTCATCTTTGTTTACAAGAAGGTACATCCTGCTTTTCGAGCCGTCATCAATCTGGCCGCAAAGAATCCCTTCAAGGTTAAAGCCGCGTCTGCTGAACAGACCGGTTATATGCGACATGACACCTGCATGGTTGTAGACGGTCAGTTCGATAACTGTTGATGCCTGTTTAATCATGATTATTCTCCAATCGCTTCTGTGTTTGATCCACCCGGTGGAACCATTGGAAGTACATTGAGATTCGGGTCGATCGGTACGTTTACAAATGATGGACCCTTTTCTGTAAGCGCTCTGCTTAGTACACCCCTGATATCCGTTTCGTTTGCGAGATCAAAACTACGAATACCAAATCCTTTTGCAATTGTTTTGAAATCCGGATTGGTAATGAACTTTGATGCAATATAATTTCTGGTATAGAATAGTTCCTGCTGCTGACGAACAAGGCCGAGATGACCATTGTTGAACAATACTACGGTTACGTCAAGATTGTAATCAGCAAGCGTTGCAAGTTCCTGAATATTCATAAGAATTGAACCATCACCGCTGAAACACACGATCCGTTTTGATGGATTCGCAAATGCTGCGCCGAGTGCTGTCGGGAGACCGAATCCCATTGTTCCGAGACCCCCGGATGTTAAAAGGGTACGAGGTTTTTTAAATGGGTAATACTGCGCAACCCACATCTGGTGCTGGCCGACATCAGTGGTGATAATGCTGTCTGGTGCAATAATCGAATCAACCGTTCTTATTATGTTAAACGGATGCAGCAGGTCTTTGGGCTGCATTTTTGGAAATGGATACTGTTTTTTGAGACCGGAAACTGTGTTTATCCAATCACGACGTTCATTATGTGTCGATTTCTCTGATAGCTTTGAAAGAATATCTTTGATATTGCCGGGAATGCAAAGATCAACCTTTTTAATTTTATCAAATTCTGAACTGTCAATATCGGCATGAATAATCTTTGCATTCGGACAGAAACCCGAAACTTTTCCGGTCGCACGATCATCAAACCGTACACCAAATGCGAGAACAAGGTCAGCATCATTGAGTATGGTATTCGTCGATTGCGAACCATGCATTCCAAGCATTCCAAGATATAAAGGATCATCATGGGATATTGCACCAAGTGCCATCAGTGTTGGTGTTACCGGGATTGAATTCTTATGTGCAAATGCGAGCAGCTCCTCTGATGCATTACTGTGAATAATGCCGCCTCCGGCATAAAGAACCGGCTTTTTTGATGCCGCAAGCATCTCAATCGCTTTGTCAATTTCTTTGCTGTTGTCAATTTTGACGTCGATTGCTTTTCCGGGTTCCGGCCACTCACTGAATTCATACCGCTGGTTCTGAATATCTTTTGGAACATCAATCAGAACCGGTCCCGGACGTCCTGATGCAGCAATGCGGAATGCCTCGGGAATAACCGTAAAAAGCTCTTCTACAGAACGAACAAGAAAATTATGTTTTGTTATCGGAATGGTCATTCCGTAGGTGTCAATTTCCTGGAATGCATCAGTGCCGATAAGAGGGCTTGCAACCTGTCCGGTGATTGCAACAACCGGGATTGAATCAAGTTTCGCGTCTGCGATTGCAGTCAGCAGATTAGTTGCACCCGGTCCGGATGTAGCAAAGCATACCGCAGTAGTACCACTTGAGCGTGCCATCCCCTGCGCAATAAATCCTGCAGCCTGTTCATGGCGTGTTAAAACATGATGAATTTTACTTTTGTGAAGTGCATTGTACAATGGAAGGTTTGCACCACCGGGTATTCCGGCAAGGATGCTGATTCCCTGTCGCTCGAGCAGTTGAACAATTATTTCTGCTCCTGTAAGGTTCATATAGTTCTCCTTGTTAGTTGTTTACAAAAAAAAGTTGCATGTGACATATGCTATACCGGGATCACATTGATTGTCAACCGGAAGCCTGTTTACCTGGTATAGCTATACAAACAAAAAGCCCCTGGCGGATGATTTCCGTCAGGGGCTTTGCAATTATTTATTAAAAATTCTACAAAGCCCCTATGACGGTGTGATAGTAACCACGACCACGACCACCACTACCGCGAGTGTGAGCGCTGTTGCAAGGAGTTGTGTAAAATTTTTAAAAGAATTCATGTCTTAACCTTGTTTATATCTTTCTTAGAATATACACATTTATGGTTTTGCGGTCAATCATTTTATTTTAGCACATTGTAACCTGTAATCGATAAAAACAGATGTAATGCTATTAATAAATGTTAATTTACATAGTGTTACCTATGTCTTGAATGCCCTTCTTCCTTGCAAATTACGGGCAACGAATCTCCGCTTATGACTTACGCTTCTTCACCCTGAACTGCACAATTTTCTCATCAGTATTTTCGGTGGTTTTCGGTGGTTCTGGTTCTGTGTTAGCAGGTGGGTGGACCGGCATATTCATATCAATACGCAGAAATCGGATTTCCACCGTGCGCTCGGGATTCTGAAATTTACCTTTTGCAATATGTGGCGGCTGAAGTTTCATTGTCTGGCGCTGGGGCGGAAACGTAGATAAATCAGTAAAGTGCATCCACATCCATTTACCCCGGGGCTTAGATTCTTCATCGAAAGTGTATCCATGGCAGTATGCATATCCCCGGAACATCCATCCCTCTTCATCACCTAAAACTTTATTCTGGACAAGTTCCCTGACAGCGAAGAAGAATAGCTCATTTTCCTGAGGAAAATCAACAACTTCATCAGCACCAATATACCTGCATGCTATATCAATAATTTCGTCTTTTGTACATCCCATGAACTACCCCGGCGTTTCTTGTGATTAGAATTCTTTAATAATCCCATAAAATATATCATTCTTAATAAATTCAAACTTCTTCCTTCAAAAATCCTGTTATCATATGATATACTTAGTGTTATGATTAATGTACGAAGTCTTGCGTATCTTGCAGTACTTACCCTGTTCTCGTGTTGCGATGAAGAACTGGTGGGGTTTGAACTTTTTTATCAGCCACCGGTTTACTTTGCAGGAGTAATAAATGGTACCTACGATAGTCTTACGGGCAATTACTGGTATCAAAACAGGTGCAAATTAGTTGGTGATACAATAAAAATGTTCTTCTATAGTAAAGAGTTCAGTGAAGTCAACAGGATCCGTGAGGGGGATTTCATTCATATTGATATTTATCCAGGGAGTGACAGCGCACTTGGACGATCGAAGGTGCTGTTTCATATGGCAAGATATCACGGACAAAATGCATCATATAATGTGAGCCCGATTGACACCTTATACGGATTTGACAAAATACAATTCAAGGTTCGTTCGCTGGAGCGGCGGCATGGAGGCTCATTGGAGATTGTTGACTTATCGGTATATGCCGGGGTTATTCCGGGTACAGCAGGTGAGCAGCTTGAAATTGTCAGGGGTACGATTAAGGGGACTGTCAGGTAGTATGCAGATTATTAAATGTATGATAATAATAGCTTTTTTTGTAGCAATTATTACAGCGAAAGGGCCAGGCGGATTTAATGGCGCTTTCTGGGGTGATGCATCAGAAATGGTCCGAGCCTCAACTAAAGCATCATTATGGCAACCTGATAATGCAACAGCCAAAGGATTCCCGTCCGGCATGAATATCTCTACGTTTCAGTCAATTGATTCGGTCGCGGGATATAAGGCATCTATTAAATATTATTTCTATAACAACCGCTTTTTTCAGGCAACGGTAACATTCAACTTTGATGACATGAAAAAGTATGATTTTAACTACAATGTATACCGTAGTGTCAATGAGTACTACAATTACATACGGAGTAGATCGCTTGTGTTTACAGATGATATTTATAGGTTGCTGCTTCAGAAGTATGGTAAAAAAGAACCGGTTTTTGAAGGTCTCAATCCACGTTACATGTTTGTCAATATTGATAAGTATCTGAATCGCGAGCGGTGGAATCTCCGGTATCATCCCTATGATTATTATACTAAAATTGTTACCGCTGCGTATGCACGATGGGATTTTCCGGAGACGAGAGTCACTTTTTCTGTTGCAATCAACGCAAAAGAAAAACGCTTCGATTATCAGCTCTCGCTTATTTCGCTTGACATGGAAAAAACTGTCCGCACAACAATGGACTCTTTACGGATGAAAGGGCTTTGATTTTGCGGAATGATTATTATTTCAATGGTGTGAATGATAATTCGTTCTCAAAATGGAAATAAATTAGACATTACCTCCGGGTGAAAATCGATTAATGCATAATCGGGCGAATTGTCGGGCGAATAATGATCCGCCCCTACGGGTGTTTGGTGGCCAGGATTGTGTTGATTTTTTCAATGACATCGGGGCTTGATAGGATGCTGCGGTGGGTTTCATTGAACCCGGTGAATGTGATGAATTTTCATATGTACCTATAATAATTTATTGCCATGGAATTGTGGTACTTTTGAATGAGCAATTCATTCGTATAAAGATGCTAAATTGATTCATTTCCTCAAATTGGTACATAGTACATTAAAAAACAATAAGTTAAAGCAATATTTCATCTAAATAATATATTGTTTGAGTCCGCATACCATGTATAATATAATAAAAATATATATAATTACATCAAACATTGTGAGATAAATATATATAAAACTCTCGCATTTTTATGTGTGTAATTGTATTTTGTAACAAAGTATCGGAGGTTTATAATGTTCAGAACTGCGATTCAATCGTTAAAAGAGTGGAAGAACCGTTTGAACCGAAAACCACTTGTAATACGAGGGGCGAGGCAGGTCGGGAAATCTTATCTTGTTCAGGATTTTGGAAAAAGTGAATTTAAAAATATTCTTGAGGTAAATCTTGAGATATATAGGGATGTCATAACTTTTTTTGATAATCCGGATATAAAAAGAGGAGTCGACTTGCTGGCTGTACAATTTAATTGTAATGTAGTACCAGGTGAAACGCTCTTGTTTTTTGATGAAATTCAGGCAGTGCCTGAACTATTGGCAAAGCTGCGATATTTTTATGAGCAGATGCCCGATCTGCATGTTATTGCTGCCGGTTCCCTTCTTGAGTTTGTTATTAAGGAGCACTCTTTTTCCATGCCAGTGGGACGAATCGAGTTTTTGCACCTTGGCCCGATGAGTTTTACCGAGTTTTTAATAGCTACAGAAAATCGTATCCTTGAGGAAGAGTTGCAAAGGTATACGTACAAACGGGAATGGCCGTTACCAATTCATTTGAAATGCCTTGATTTATTAAGAAGGTATTTGATCATTGGCGGGATGCCTGAGTGTATAAATGTATTCGTGAATGGCGGGTCCTATTCTGAAATTGACAGGATAAAGCATGGAATTATTGCAACATATCGGGATGATTTTGCAAAATATAGCAGAAAAAACCGGCATGCAGTGGTTCAGGATGTGTTTAATGCATTACCGAAACTTCCTGGAACAATTATAAAATATACTCAAATTTCGAAAACATACAGACCTGAACAGGTTTCGGAGGTATTGCATCTTCTTTCACTTGCCAAAATATGTTACCTTGTGAACCATTCATCATGTAACGGTTTGCCGCTTGGTGCAGAAATAAACAGCAAAAAATTTAAACTTCTATTTCTTGATGTTGGCCTTATGTCAAGTGGATGTGGTTTGTCAATTGTTGATCTTGAAAAAGCATCCGATTTAATACTGGTAAATAATGGAAGCATTACCGAACAATTTATAGGCCAGCATTTACTTTATAGAAAAGAATCATATATTGAGCCGGAATTATATTTCTGGTCCCGTGAAAAGTACCCTTCAAATGCGGAGATCGATTATGTTATTGAATCAGGTACAACACTTGTTGGCGTTGAAGTGAAGTCGGGTTCAGGTGGGAGTTTACGTTCACTAAATCAATTTATCATCGAAAAAAAACAGCCATTTGCGGTACGGTTCAACAGTGATGTGCCATCAGTGTGTCAATCAAAAGGTATGATGCCCAATGGCGATCCGTATGATTTTACACTTTTATCACTACCAGTTTATATGGTTGGTTATGTTGATATGGTGATAAAAAACATGCTTCAAAGGTAGGCTTTTTATACATAGTGTAGTATATCTCATCGAAACATTGAAACACACACCAATCTGGGTGTATGCTCTGTTTGCATTTCTAATCGCAGCTGGTATCCGTACGATGCGAACAATGGTACTGCCGGTGTCTGGAATCATAGTTCCATCGATAGCGCTGCTTTTTGTTTCACTTTCATCGGTATTTGATATTGTACATGGACGAATGGTTTTATTTGCAGTATGGGGTGGTTCCTTTTTAAGCGGCCTGATTATTGGCAGTAAATTTGTACAGAAAATGGGAATAAAGTATGACCGTGCGAGCAGAAAAGTAACCATTCCCGGGTCATATCTGTATATGGTGATTTACCTGGTGATATTTGGGATCCGGTACTATTTCGGGTTCAGGCAGGCAACGGATCCGGGTAGCATTGATGGCATATACACTTCAGGTGTGATGACTGCACTTTCCGGCGTATGCACTGGAATGCTTGGCGGGTTTGTAGTATTTTGTTTTGGCAAAAGGAACAATGCATGAATTTCGGAGGGGTGTTTTTTGTGAAATAATAGGGTAATCGCTGGTGTCGAGTTCCTGTGTTAGAAATAACCCTTTTGAAATGAAATAATAATGTAAGGACAGGAATGGGAGAGGCAGGCGAATGGTGATTCGCCCTTTAAACTTGTCACTCATCACTCGTCACGTGGCACTTCTTCTGTCGATGCAATTTTCTTTGTTTTTACCTTTTTAATTACAATTTCGCTTTCAGAAGAATCTAAATCATATTTTGAACTCTTTTTTCTGGGGACACTGCTTTTTCCGGACAGGTTGATCGCAGAGAGTTTTTCTGATAATTCCTGTTTACCTTCAGCGTAGACTTTTGCGTAGGCAAGAGCCCTGGTTGTCTTCTGAAGCAGCTCGTTTTGGCTTGCTTCAAGAGCTTCTTTTGCATTGAGTACTTTTACTTGAAGTTCCTGAAGTTCGAGGGCTTTGGTTTTTACAAGTTCTGCGAAGTTATTAAGTATATCTGCATTAAGCTCCGGGAAGGTTACTGATTCAAGCTCTGTATTAAAAAGAGCAATCACCTCTTTAACCGGATCAATAATTGGGTCATCAAGTAGTTCAATAGTCATATTCAAATTCTCCCTTTTAATTTGTCATTTTAAGGTATCACCTTATACTATATATAGTTTTTTTCATCGAGTGCATATCCTGTCATTTCGGGGTTCAAAAACATAATGTCGAAATGCTAACAGAAAATAGCTGTAGGAAGAACTGGAATCAATCCTGAATTGTACATTGTTTTGCCGGGGTATGACATCTGAATAACCAGAGTCAAGTGAGTAAGATAGAAGAATAAATAAAAAAGAAAAAAAGTATACACATTTAGATGGCGAGAAAGTATATTATAGTCCGATTTTTAAAAGTAAGGTGTCTTGGGCTGCTAAAATGATGTGCAGGGTGGCTTAAAAATTAAGAAATGTAGAATGTTTTTAAGTTGCTCTGAAAAAAGACTGCCAGGAAAATAAAAAAAGTTAAGTTTTTTTTTGACACACCGATTTTTATCAATTATATTTGAAAGACTTTTTTCTACAGGTAATTATGCCGACGTAGCTCAGTTGATAGAGCATCCGACTTGTAATCGGATGGTCGGGGGTTTGAATCCCTTCGTCGGCTCCAGTTATATATGGGTAGGTGCCCGAGTGGTTAAAGGGGATGGACTGTAAATCCATTAGCGTAAGCTTACGGTGGTTCGAAACCACCCCTGCCCATTATAAATAAAATCTGCAGGCATAGCTCAATGGTAGAGCTCCACCCTTCCAAGGTGGCTGTTACGAGTTCGACTCTCGTTGCCTGCTTTTTTATTTGTGCCCATGTAGCTCAGTTGGTAGAGCACATCCTTGGTAAGGATGAGGTTCACGGGTTCGAGTCCCGTCGTGGGCTTAATCACTTGAGAGAATAAAGTAAACATAACATTAGAATTAACAATAATTTATTAACAATCCACACTGTACTGAGAGGTTTCCATGTCAAAGGAAAAATTTGATCGTTCCAAACCACACGTCAATGTCGGTACGATCGGACACGTTGACCATGGTAAGACAACCTTAACAGCTGCTCTTACCCGTGTTTCATCTGTTAGAGGTCTTGCTAAGTATATCGCTTATGATGAAGTAGCAAAGGCATCTGAATCACAAGGTCGTCGTGATGATACAAAAATTCTTACTATTGCTACATCACACGTTGAGTATTCAACAGAGAATCGTCACTATGCTCACGTTGACTGTCCAGGACATGCTGATTATGTTAAGAACATGATCACTGGTGCTGCACAGATGGACGGTGCAATTCTCGTTGTTAGCGCAGCTGATGGTCCTATGCCTCAGACTCGCGAACACATCCTCCTTGCTCGTCAGGTTGGTGTTCCATATATCGTTGTATTTCTCAACAAGGTTGATGTTGTTGATGATCCAGAGCTTCTTGAGCTCGTTGAGATGGAAATTCGTGAGCTTCTTTCAAAATACAACTTCCCAGGCGATGAGATTCCTATCGTTCGCGGTAGTGCAATCGGTGCGCTTACAAATCCGGAAGATCCAGCAAAAGCAAAGTGTATTCTTGATCTTCTTGCAGCAATCGATTCATACATTCCTACTCCACAGCGTGAAATTGACAAACCTCTTCTTATGTCAGTTGAAGACGTTTTCTCAATCACCGGTCGTGGTACAGTTGCTACCGGTCGTGTAGAGCGCGGTGTTGTAAAAGTTGGTGATGAAGTTGAAATCGTTGGTCTTAAAGATTCACGTAAAACTATTGTTACCGGTGTTGAAATGTTCCGTAAGCTTCTTGATCAGGCTCAGGCTGGTGATAATATCGGTACTCTTCTCCGTGGTATTGACAAAAACGATATCGAACGCGGTATGGTTCTTGCAAAGCCAGGATCAATTAAACCACATAAGAAGTTTAAAGCAGAGGTTGTTGTTCTTTCTAAAGAAGAAGGTGGACGTCATACTCCTTTCTTCAGCGGATACCGTCCTCAGTTTTATTTCCGTACAACTGATGTAACAGGTACTCTTAAGCTTCCAGAAGGTACAGAGATGCTTATGCCTGGCGATAACTCACCGATTGAAGTTGAGTTGATTTGTCCTATCGCTATGGAAAAGGAACTCCGCTTCGCAATTCGTGAAGGTGGACGTACTGTTGGTGCTGGTGTTGTTACAGAAATTATTGAATAGTTCGTTAAACGTTTTTTGAAGTGAAAAACAAAATATGCCAAGAGAAAAAATAACGCTTGAGTGTACATCTTGTAAGCAACGTAATTACGAGACTACAAAAAATAAGCGTAAGCATTCCGGAAGGGTCGAATTCATAAAGTTCTGTCCCTTTGAGAGAAAGCGTACAACGCATAAAGAGAGTAAGTAGTTACGGCTGTTTGCAGTCTGCTCAAAGCATTCGGCGAACGGACTTGTCAAAACACAATCAATTAGGTCTGTAGCTCAATTGGTAGAGTAGCGGTCTCCAAAACCGTTGGTTGGGGGTTCGAGTCCCTCCAGGCCTGTTAAAGTGATGTTTTTGAAATGCAAAAGATAATACAATACTTAAAAGATGTTCGTTCTGAGTTGTCCAAAGTTGCATGGCCGTCAAAGGCTGATGTACAGGGTGCAACACTTCTGGTGGTTTTCCTGAGTGTTGTTATTTCTATATATGTTTATGGCGTAGATCAGGCCATGACTTTTATAGTTGGATTAATTCAAACTTCCATTCGCATGTAAGAATCAGGGGCTTTTGATGGCACTACGTTGGTATGTCGTTCATACATATTCCGGTCAGGAAGGTAAGGTATTCAACTACCTTAACGAAGTAATCCAGTCAGGAGACCTGGGTGATCAGATGAAACAGGTTCTGATGCCCACGCAGGATGTGGTACAGGTTAAAAACGGGAAGAAGTTAAAAACTACCCGTAAATTTTTTCCAAGCTATGTTCTTGTCGAGATGGAATTGAACAAGGAAACAATGCACGCTGTACGAATCTGTACGAGTGTTACTGGTTTTGTTGGCGGCAACAAACCACAGGCTCTTCGTGAAGAAGAGGTACGTAGAATTCTTGGGCAGAGTGAAAAAGTATCGCGTCAGCAGATATCCGAGGTTCCGTTCGAGATCGGTGATGCTGTAAAGATTAAAGAGGGACCATTTAAAGACTTTGACGGTGTGGTTGATGAGATTCATCCCGAAAAAGGCAAAATAAAAGTTATGGTGAGTGTGTTTGGAAGATCGACACCTGTGGAAGTCGATTTCATGCATGTTACTCCAATCAGTTGATTTTAACAGGAGTTTGATAAATTGGCTAAGAAAGTTGTAGGACAGGTCAAACTGCAAATCCCGGGTGGTGCTGCAAATCCTGCTCCTCCGGTCGGACCGGCTCTCGGTCAGCAGGGTGTTAATATTATGGAATTCTGTAAGGCATTCAATGCCCGTACAAAGGATTCCGGTGGTTTGGTTACTCCGGTTGTTATCACCGTATATTCAGACCGGTCTTTCACTTTCATTACTAAGACACCTCCTGCATCTGTGCTTATTATGAAAGAACTTGGTTTGAAAAAAGGTTCAAGTGTTCCAAATAAAGATAAAGTTGGAACAATAACAAAAGCTCAGATCAAAAAGATTGCTGAAACGAAATTAAATGATCTCAATGCTGCAAATGTTGAAACTGCTATGCGTTCAATCGCTGGTACAGCACGTAGCATGGGTGTCACTGTCACAGACTGATAGTATATCTGTCTGTAAAGATAAATAGGGAGTCAGTTATTCATGAAACATGGAAAAAAGTACGAAGCAGTACATGCAAAAGTCGATAGACTCAAGGAATATGGGGCTATCGAGGCCATTGAGTTTCTCAAGGCGAATAAGACTGCCAAGTTTGATGAGACAGTAGAAATCGCTGTAAATCTCGGAGTTGACGCACGCAAGAGCGATCAATCTGTCCGTGGTGCAGCCGTATTGCCTCATGGACTCGGTAAGAGTGTACGAGTACTTGCATTTGCTGCCGGTGATAAAGAAGCCGAAGCAAAGGAAGCCGGTGTTGATTACGTCGGTGGAGAAGATCTTGCGCAAAAAATCCAGGGTGGGTGGCTTGAGTTTGACGCAGTTGTTGCAACGCCTGATATGATGAAGGTCGTTGGAAAACTCGGTAAAATTCTCGGTACTCGCGGACTTATGCCAAACCCTAAGGTTGGTACAGTTACAATGGACATCGGAAAAGCGATTAGAGAACTGAAAAAGGGAAAAGTTGAATTCAAGATTGAAAAAGCTGGAATTCTTCATGCTGCTCTCGGAAAGCTTTCCTTTGATTCTGTAAAGATCCTTGAAAATGCCAAGGCATTTATGGAAGCTGTCAACAAAGCAAAACCGGCAGCTGCAAAGGGTCAGTATATCAAAAGAGTAACACTGACATCAACTATGGGTCAGGGTCTAAAAATCAACCAGAACGATTTAAAATAGTTTTGTAATTTGATAAGTTGTTCATAAAAAAAAGGTTTGACGACAATGTCTACAAAAGCTGAAAGAACAGCAGTTATAGAAGAGCTTGAAACAGTATTTCGTGATGCACGAGGAATTTTTGTTGCAGATAATAACAAAATCAACGTGGAAAAAGTTACAAAGCTACGTTCTGATCTGCGCAAAAATGGTATACAGTTTATAGTTGTCAAGAATACTCTTGCAAAAAAAGCAGCAGAAAAAACCGGTAAAGAATCGTTGAGTAAGTTCTTTACAGGACCGACTGTTGTTGCTGTTGCAACGCATGAAGGTACTGCTCCTGCAAAAGTACTTAGAGATTTTCAGAAAGATAACAAAGATCTGCTCAACTTGAAAGCAGCATATGTTGATGGAACATTGTTCAATGCAACTGATGCACTTAAACTTGCAGATATCCCGAGTCGCGAAGCACTTCTTTCTCAGCTCCTTGGATGCCTCCAGGCTCCTATGGGAAAATTCGCTGGTGCTCTCAATGGTATCCTGTCAAAACTGGTGGGTACTCTCGAAGCAGTGAAAGAAAAGAAAAACGCATAATTACTCGGACAATTAACAAAGAATTAAAATTCATCTTATTTTCAACGGAGGTTCATTGTGGCTACCTTAACCAAGGACGAAATCATTGATGCGATCGGTTCGATGACTGTTATCGAGCTCTCAGATCTTATCAAGGCTATTGAAGAAAAATTCGACGTGAAAGCAGCTGCACCTGTTGCAATGGCTGCTGCACCTGCTGGTGGCGCACCTGCTGCAGCAGCAGAAGAAAAAACAGAGTTTGACGTTATTCTTAAAGACGCTGGCGATAAAAAAATTAACGTAATTAAAGTTGTTCGCGCAGTTACAGGTCTTGGTCTTAAGGAAGCTAAGGATTTGGTTGAAGGTGCACCAAAGCCTGTTAAAGAAGGCATCCCAAAAGACGAAGCTGAAAAGATTAAGAAAGAACTCGAAGAAAACGGCGCGAAAGCCGAAGTTAAGTAAAAATTGCTTCTTTGGAGATGTGCAGATTTTCACGCATATTAAATCTCTCATATTTTTTAAAGAACACAATATGACACGAAACACTCTGAGCACAGAGTGTTTTGTGTCATTTATTTACTTTTTTAAAGTCACAGATGTGACTTCCAACATCGAGAGGATTTGCGAATGGTAGAGAGAAAAAGCTATTCCCGGATCAAGAGAGTGGCTGAGCTTCCTAATCTTCTGGAAATACAGACAAGATCATACGAATTATTCCTGCAGCCGGATATCCCTCCTCGTCAACGTAGAAAACAGGGATTGCATGGTGCATTTCTTAGTTTGTTTCCTGTAAGTGATGTCAAAGGATACTACTCACTTGAGTATGATGGGTACAAGCTTGGAATACCTAAATATACATTGAAGGAATGTAAAGAGCGCGGTATGACATATGCCGCACCGCTCAAAGTCGATATGTCGCTTCTTGTTTTCGAACAGGATGGTGAAACAAAGAAATTCGTTGAAAAAATCACTAATGAAGTCTATATCGGTGAAATTCCTCTGATGACTGAACGCGGTACCTTTGTTATCAATGGTGCAGAGCGTGTTATTGTCAGCCAGCTTCACCGTTCTCCTGGTATCACCTTTGATGAAGTGATCCATCCGAACGGTAAAAAACTTCTTACTGCACGCGTAATTCCTCAGAGAGGTTCATGGGTCGAACTTCTTCTTGATGTTGACGATGTGCTTACTGTCAATATTGACAGAAGAAAGAAAATGCCGGCAACCATTCTTCTTCGTGCACTCGGTTTTTCAACCGATGAAGAGATCCTTGGTCTTTTTCATGACACAATAAGAATTAAAGTTACCGACGATAATAAAGAAAAAATCCTCTCCAGCGTTAACGCCCGAACAATTTTCAGTGAAGAAACCGGCGAGATTCTTGTTGACGCAAATGAAGTAATCAATGAAGAACGCTGGAAAAAGATCCTCGCAAACGGTATTGACCATGTGGAAGTTCTTAAAGACATCCCTAACTCAGAAAACATGGTTATAAGAAATACCCTTGCAGCAGATCCTACCAAATCAGAAGAAGAAGCTCTTTTCTTTATGTATGCTACAATGCGTCCAGGTGATCCACCAAACGTGGAAACCGCACGTAACCTGATTCAGCGGCTGTTCTTTGATGACAAACGCTACGATCTTGGAAGTGTTGGACGTTACAGAATGAATACACGTCTTGGTGTCATTCCTCCGGATGAAATTACTACAATGACAAAAGACGATTTCATTGCTGCATACAAATACATAATTGGCCTCAATGCAGGCGTTGGTTTCATTGATGATATTGATCATCTAGGCAACCGTCGTGTACGTTCTGTCGGAGAGCTCCTGAGTGCTCAGTTCACTGTCGGTCTTACAAGAATGGTACGTACGATTAAAGAACGACTCAGTCTTCGTGATACCGAAAACGTGACTCCACAGGATCTTATAAATGCACGCACTGTGTCAACTGTTGTTCAGGCATTTTTCGGATCAAGTCAGCTCTCTCAGTTCCTTGATCAGACAAACCCGCTTTCTGAACTTACTCACAAGCGTCGTGTGTCAGCACTCGGTCCCGGCGGTCTTACCCGTGAGCGTGCTGGTTTTGAAGTCCGTGATGTGCATCATACCCATTATGGTCGTCTCTGCCCGATCGAAACTCCAGAAGGTCCGAACATCGGTCTTATTGCATCATTGAGTACATTTGCAAAAGTAAACGAATTCGGATTCATTGAAACTCCATATCAGAAGGTAGAGAATGGTTGTTTGACAGGTGAAATTTCTTATCTTACGGCTGATCAGGAAGATAATTATATCATCGCACAGGCAAATACGCCGGTTGATGAGAAGGGAAAATTTGTTGAAAAGCTCATTTTCGCCCGTTATCGTGCAGATTATCCTGTTGTAGCGCCAACTGAAATTACCTATATGGACGTTTCACCGATGCAGCTTGTCAGTATCGCTGCCGGTCTGATTCCGTTCCTTGAACATGATGATGCCAACCGTGCACTCATGGGATCAAACATGCAGCGTCAGGCAGTACCGCTTCTAAGAACCGAACCACCATTTGTTGGTACTGGTCTTGAAGCCCGTGCAGCATTTGACTCAGGTTGTATGATTGTTGCGAAAAATCCCGGTATTATCGAGAAGGTTGACGCAAACAAAATTGTTATTCGTAAAACAAAAGATAAAGCCACTGATGATATCCTCGGACTTACCGAGTTTGATACCTATGAACTGACAAAATACGAGCGTTCCAACCAGGACACCTGTATCAATCAGAAAGTATGTGTCAAAGCGGGTATGGAAGTAAAAACCGGTGATGTGCTTGCTGATGGTCATGCGACCCATGAGGGCGAACTTGCTCTCGGGCGTAATGTTACTGCTGCGTTTATGCCATGGCGTGGTTATAACTTCGAAGACGCAATTATCATTTCAGAAAAGCTTGTTGCAGAAGATGTTTATACATCGGTGCATATCGAAGTGTTTGAAACTGAAGTCCGCGATACAAAACGCGGTCCTGAAGAATTGACTCGTGAAATTCCCAATGTCAGTGAAGACGCTCTGAAAAATCTTGATGAAAACGGAGTCGTCAGAATTGGAACTGAAGTTGAAGCTGGAGATATTCTTGTTGGTAAAGTAACCCCAAAGGGTGAAACAGAACTCTCTCCTGAAGAACGTCTTCTCCGTGCAATATTCGGTGAAAAAGCCGGTGATGTACGCGATTCATCACTCAAGGCGCCTCCGGGTCTTAAAGGAACTGTTATCGATACACGTATTTACTCACGTAAAGAACGCGATAAACGTTCAAAGAAAAAAGACAAGAAGCGAATTGATGATCTGAAAGAGGAAATCACACAACAGATTACAGAGATTGACAAAGTAAGACTTGATCGTCTTGCTGAAATCCTAAATGATACATTGACAAATGAAATCACCAATTTTCATACTGGTGAAGTACTTGTCACTGAAGGAAAAAAGTGGACAAAAACAATTTTATCAAAGCTTGATTTCCGTAATATATCATTTAAAGATGGTCTCTGTCAGGATGAAGCAAAGAATCTTAAAGCTGAAGAGGTGCTTTACAGAGCGAATGACCTCATCGCAAAGCTTGAAGATAAACTTGATAAAGAAATCGACAAAGTGGTTCGCGGTGATGAACTTAAGCCAGGTGTATTACAGCTTGTAAAAGTTTACGTTGCCAAGAAACGCAAATTATCCGTTGGTGACAAGATGGCGGGACGGCATGGAAACAAGGGAGTTATCTCCAAGATTCTTCCTGTTGAAGATCTTCCATTTCTCCCCGATGGCCGTCAGGTTGACATTATACTTAACCCGCTCGGTGTGCCATCACGTATGAACGTCGGACAGATTCTTGAAACACACATGGGTTGGGCAGCTCAAAAATTGGGTATCCGTATTTCGACACCGGTTTTTGATGGAGCAAGTTATGAAGATGTTCTTAATTTGCTTGACGAAGCCGGGATGCCTAGAAGCGGAAAGATCAGATTACGTGATGGTCGTACGGGAGAACCGTTTGATCATGATGTAACGGTTGGACCCATGTATATGCTTAAACTCTGTCACCTTGTGGATGACAAGATCCATGCCCGTTCAATTGGTCCGTATTCTCTGGTTACGCAGCAGCCGCTCGGAGGTAAATCTCAGTTTGGAGGTCAGCGTTTTGGAGAAATGGAAGTGTGGGCACTTGAAGCATATGGTGCAGCCTATACACTTCAGCAGATCATGACCGTAAAGAGTGATGACCTCACCGGACGATCAAAGATCTATGAAGCAATTGTAAAAGGTGAAAATACGCCGGATGCGGGAATTCCTGAATCATTTAAAGTGCTTGTACGCGAAATTAAGGCGCTTGCACTTGATATTGATGTACTTACTGAGGAAGAAACCGCAGAATAAGTTTTTTGAATAAGTCGGGCACTGTAAAAGGTGCCTTTTAACCCAGGGGGTTATACGTGGCAGATATTGGAAGCCAGCTTGACAAAAAAGCGCAGGAGATTACAGGTGTGTCAATCAGATTGGCATCACCGGACACAATCAGGAACTGGTCATTCGGCGAAGTAACTAAACCGGAAACCATCAACTACCGTTCGTTTAAACCGGAGCGTGATGGTCTTTTCTGTGAAAAGATCTTCGGACCGGTACGTAACTGGGAGTGTAACTGCGGAAAATATAAACGTATCCGTTATCGCGGTGTTGTCTGCGACCGGTGCGGTGTTGAAGTGACACATTCAAAAGTACGACGTGAACGTATGGGGCATATCGAACTTGCTGTGCCTATCATTCATATCTGGTTTTTGAAAAGTGTTCCATCATTTATCAGTTATCTTCTCGGACTGCCAAATACAGTTCTCGATAGAATCGTTTACTATGAATCATACGTTGTTATTGATCCGGGTAATACTACTCTTCGTAAAGGGCAACTTTTAAGTGAAGATGAATATATCGAACTTGAAGAGCAGGATAAGCAGTTTGTTGCAAAAATGGGTGGCGAGGCAGTTCTTGAGATGCTTGCTACTATTGATCTTGAAGAGCTCGCAATTGATTTACGTTCTAAAATTAAACTTGAGTCATCAGAGCAGCGTCGTCTGGATCATTTGAAGCGTCTAAGAATTGCAGAGGCTTTTATCAGATCACAGAATACTCCGGAGAACATGATTCTCAGAGTCCTTCCTGTGCTTCCTCCAGATCTCAGGCCGCTTGTTCCTCTTGAGGGTGGACGTTTTGCAACATCAGATCTTAACGATCTGTATCGTCGTGTAATTAACAGAAACAACCGTCTCAAGAAACTTATTGAAATTAAAGCACCTGATGTCATTCTGCGCAATGAAATGCGCATGCTTCAGGAAGCTGTTGATACACTGTTTGATAATGGTCGTCGTACATTTTCTGTTAAAGGGGAAGGAAAGCGTCCACTTAAATCGCTCAGTGATCTTCTTAAAGGTAAACAGGGTCGTTTCCGTCAGAACCTCCTTGGAAAACGCGTTGACTATTCCGGTCGTAGCGTTATCGTAGTTGGTCCCGAACTCAAGATTCATCAGTGCGGACTTCCGAAGATGATGGCGCTTGAGCTGTTCAAACCGTTTGTAATTCAGAAGCTCGAAGAAAAAGGTCTTGTTCAGACAGTAAAGAGTGCGAAAAAGTTTGTTGAAAAGGAACGTCCTGAAGTCTGGGATATTCTGGAGGAAGTTATCAAGGATCATCCAGTTCTTTTAAACCGTGCTCCAACGCTGCATCGTCTTGGTATTCAGGCGTTCTTCCCTGTACTTGTTGAAGGAAAAGCAATCCGTTTGCATCCTCTCGTATGTACAGCGTTCAATGCTGACTTTGATGGGGATCAGATGGCTGTTCACGTACCGCTGTCGTTTGAGTCGCAACTTGAATGTCGTTTCCTTATGTTAAGTGCCAATAACCTGCTCTCACCTGCGTCAGGGCATCCGGTTATGACACCAACTCAGGATATTGTTCTTGGAATTTACTACCTTACCAAAATGGCACTTGGCCGTAAGGGTGAAGGACGTATGTTCTCGGATACCGATGAGCTGCTTCATGCGTTATATGACAAGCAGGTTGAACTTCATACAAGAATTAAAATCAGACAAAGAGGAAAGCTTATCGAGACCACGCCGGGTCGTGTGATTCTTAATACAGTTGTTCCTGAAAATATGCCTTTCTGCAATGATCTTCTTAATAAGAAGAGAATACAGGCGCTTATTAATGAGGTTTACAAACAGAATGGCACAAAAGTCACCTGTAAGTTTCTTGACAATATTAAGTCGCTTGGATATGAAAATGCAACAAGGGCAGGTATAACCTTCGGTGCTGAGGATCTTGTGGTCCCTGATACCAAAAAAGAGATCATTACAAAGTCTCTTGATGAAGTAACACGTATCAGAAAACAGTATGATCGTGGTATTATCACAGAGGGTGAACGCTATAACAAGCTTATCGACCTTTGGACACATACAACATCACAGGTTGCTGATATTATGCACGATGCACTTGCACGTGACAAAGATGGATTCAATCCTGTGTATATTATGATGGATTCTCAGGCCCGTGGTAGCAAAGATCAGATCAAACAGCTAGCTGGTATGCGCGGACTAATGCAGAAACCTCAGAAAAAGATCACTGGTGCTGTTGGTGAAATCATCGAAAACCCGATTATTTCCAACTTCAAGGATGGTCTTACTGTTCTTGAGTACTTTATCTCTACACACGGTGCCCGTAAAGGTCTTGCAGATACAGCACTAAAAACAGCTGATGCCGGATATCTTACACGCCGTCTCGTTGATGTTGTTCAGGATGTAGTTGTATCAGACGATGACTGCGGTACATCAAAAGGTATTGAGATCAGTTCGCTGACTGAGGGTGATGAAGTTATGGAGCCATTGTCAACACGTATTCTTGGTCGTGTTACTCAGGAAGATGTGTATGATCCGGTTTCAGAAGACATTATTGCTCCGATTAATACATTAATAGATGAAGTGCTTGCAAAGAAGATCGAGAATGCGGGAATTGAATCGGTACTTATCCGTTCAGTACTTACATGCGACTCTATGCAGGGTGTTTGTCGCCGTTGCTATGGACGTAACCTGGCATCCGGCAAGATTGTCGAGCATGGTGAGGCTGTTGGTATCATGGCTGCACAGAGTATCGGTGAACCTGGTACACAGCTAACACTGCGTACATTTCATATTGGTGGTACGGCATCACGTCTTATCGCACAATCAAAGGAAGTCGCAAAAATCGACGGGTTTGCCAAGTATATTGGAATTGAGGCTGCACAGCATACCAATGGTTCTGTTGTCATGAACCGTACCGGTGAACTTGCGGTGCTTGATGAACAGGAGCGTGAGCGTTTCCGTTACAATGTTCCATATGGTTCATTTTTAAAGGTTGCGGATGGTCAGAAGTTGACAAAGGGTACTATTCTTATAGAATGGGATCCTTACAATAACGTTATTATGACACCTAAGAGTGGTACGATTCATTTCAGCGATATCGTTGAGGGTGAGACGGTTCATGAGTTGTATGATGAACGTTCAGGTATCACAAACTTTGTTATCGTTGAACACCGCGAACGTAAATTGCATCCTCACATTCAGATCATGGATGGGGACAAGAGAATCGCAAATATTGCTGTTCCGACAGGTGGTTTTCTTGCAGTCAAAGAGGGTGACAAGGTAAATGAAGGTGACATTCTTCTTAAAATACCGCGAGAAAGCAGTAAGAGCCGGGATATTACCGGTGGTCTCCCGCGTGTTGCTGAACTTTTTGAAGCTCGCAGGCCAAAAGATGCTGCAGTTGTTGCGGAGATTGACGGATTTGTTGAATTCGGTGACAATGAACGTGGTAATAGAAAAGTGATCATCCGTGATGAGCACAGTGATGCAAAAGAGTATTTGATTCCTCTTGGTAAGCATCTTCGCGTTCATGAAGGTGACCGTGTAAAAGCCGGTGATCGTCTTAGCGAAGGATCAATCGATCCACACGATATTCTTAGAATTATGGGAGAAAACGCTGTCCAGAACTATATGCTTGATGAAATTCAGGCTGTGTATCGTCTGCAGGGTGTTACGATTAACGATAAGCACGTTGAAGTTATAGTTGCCCAGATGCTAAGAAAAGTTCGTGTCGAGCGTAGTGGTGATACAGAGTTTCTTGAAGGTGATGATATTGATAAGAAGAAGCTACGTGAGGTAAATGAAAGAGTCATTAGTGAAGGTGGTGAACCAGCAACGTTTAAACCGTTACTATTGGGTATCACAAAGGCCTCATTGACAACAGAGTCATTCCTCAGTGCGGCATCATTCCAGGAAACGACCAAGGTTCTTTCAAAAGCAGCTGTTGAGGGTAAAATTGATAACCTCAATGGTCTTAAAGAAAACCTTCTCATGGGAAATCTTATACCAGCAGGTACAGGTTCGAAGATGTACAAGAATCTTCGTGTAAAAGATACAGAATCTGATACATTGCCGGTTGAGGAGCATGAGGCAAGTGAAGATTTTGTTGATATAGGTGAACAATTTTAAATAAAATAGTTTGAATAAGTATTGATTACTGTAAAACAAATTATTATATTTAGGGACTGTCTTTTTTTTGGAGGATGATAAGTGCCTACGATCAGTCAACTTATACGTAAAGGGCGAGTAAGCCAGGCAAACCGGAGTAAATCACCGGCTTTGCATTCATGTCCACAGCGTCGTGGTGTATGTACGCGTGTGTTTACAACCACGCCGAAGAAACCTAACTCAGCATTGAGAAAGGTTGCCCGCGTACGTTTAACAAATCATATGGAAGTAAATGCTTACATACCTGGAGAAGGTCACAACTTACAGGAACACTCAATTGTTTTAATTAGAGGTGGTCGTGTTAAGGACGTTCCCGGAGTTCGTTATCATATTATTCGTGGTGCGCTCGATACACAGGGCGTTCAGAATCGTAAGCGTAGTCGTTCTAAATACGGTGTTAAGCGGCCGAAGAAATAAGGGAATAATATGTCAAGAAGAAGAAAAGCGATAAAGAAGGATCTTGTTCCAGATCCAAAGTTCAACAGTACACTTGTTACACAGTTTGTAAACAATGTTGTGCGTTGTGGTAAGAAGCGACTTGCTGAAAAGATATTCTATGATGCAGTGGCTCTTGCTGGTGAACGTGCTGGTATGGATGGTTTAAGTGTTTTCAAGAAGGCTATTGAGAATGTTAAGCCGATGCTTGAAGTTAAGTCACGTCGTATCGGTGGTGCTAACTACCAGGTTCCTATTGAAGTGCCGGCAGAGAGGCGTACATCACTGGCGATTCGCTGGTTGATTACGTATTCCAAGGACAGATCAGAGAAGTGCATGTCTGAAAAGCTTGCAAATGAATTTGTTCAGGCGTCAAAGAATGAAGGTGGCGCGATTAGAAAGAAGATTGATACTCATAAAATGGCAGAAGCAAACAGAGCGTTTGCACACTTCCGTTTCTAATGAGTGTTCTTTGAATCTCCTGCCAGGAGTCAGCCAATAGCGTTGATTAACCCGGGGCACGGTTTACCACAGCCGATAATGGTGGGGATACTTGTCCAGGCTGCGCGAATGAAGATTTTTGTTTGTTACAAGTAGGTGGATAGGTAAAGGTTACTGAATATGAGTGAAATTGCCCTGGAGAAAATTCGCAATATTGGCATCATGGCTCACATTGATGCAGGAAAGACAACCACTACGGAGAGAATTCTGTTTTATACCGGGATTCTTCATCGTATGGGTGAAGTTCATAATGGTAATACTACTATGGACTGGATGATTCAGGAGCGCGAACGAGGTATCACAATTACCTCTGCAGCGACAACGTGTACATGGTATGAGCATCATATTAACATTATTGATACTCCGGGCCATGTAGACTTCACAATTGAAGTCGAAAGATCTTTGAGAGTTTTGGATGGCGCAGTTGCCGTGTTCGATTCGGTTGGAGGCGTGGAACCTCAGTCAGAAACTGTTTGGCGTCAAGCTAATAAGTATGGCGTTCCCCGGATCGTGTTTGTGAATAAAATGGACCGCGTTGGTGCTGATTTTTACAATTGTGTGGATGAAATAATTCACAAATTGGCAGCAAAACCGGTAGCAATACAAATGCCAATTGGTAAAGAAGATCAGTTTGAAGGTGTTATTGATCTGGTTGCTATGAAAGCGTATCGATACGATGAAGAAACGCTTGGAGTAAAAGTAATCGAATCAGAAATTGATAGTGCATTGCTTGAGGAAGCTAATGAGAGAAGAAGTGCAATGATTGAGCAGATTCTTGATTATAGCGATGAGCTTATGCAGTTAGCAATTGAAGATAAAGAGATTGGTGTTGATGATATTAAGAAAGCTGTAAGAAACGGAGTGCTTACGAACCAGATGGTTCCTGTACTGTGTGGATCAGCCTTCAAGAATAAAGGTATACAGCAGTTGTTGAATGCAGTGGTCGACTTTCTGCCCTCACCCTTGGATAGAGGTATCGTTCATGGTACAGATCCAGTATCTGGTGAGCATAAAGAACGTCGCCCTGAAGAAAAACAGCCGTTTTCAGCGTTGGTTTTCAAGATTGCATCTGATCCTCATATTGGAAGGCTTGCATATGCCCGGGTTTATTCAGGTAAAGCAGGTTTTAAAGATGTATATTACAACCCTCGCACAAAGGCTAAAGAAAAAGTTACCAGGATTTTCAGAATGCATTCTAATAAAAGGCATGCTGAACAATTCTTACAGGTTGGAGATATTTTAGCTATAGTCGGCTTAAAAGATACAACGACCGGAGATACGATTTGCGATCCTGCATTTCCAGTAGTTTTTGAAAAGATGGTTTTTCCGGAGCCGGTACTTGAACGGGCGATAGAACCGAAGAGTACTGCAGATGAGGAAAAACTTGTTGCAGCATTAAAAAGTTTATCGGATGAAGATCCGACATGTAGAGTGAGTATCAATAGTGAAACAGGTCAGAGGTTGCTCTTTGGGATGGGGGAGCTTCACCTGGAGATACTAATTGATAGATTAGTAAGAGAATTTAACGTTGGGGTACACGTTGGTAAGCCCCAGGTTTCATATAAAGAGACAGTTACAAAGAGTATCACTGATGATTATGAACTGTCGCAGCTTATTGGTGGAAAGAGCCAGTATGCACGGGTCACATTGAAACTTGAACCCGTTGAAGCATCTACAGGAATTGATTTCAAGCATACCATTAAAAATCCTGAGTTTCCAGCAGAATTTATTGATGCTGTAAAATATGGCATAGTTGAATCCTCAAGTGGGGGACAACTGTCAGGATATCCACTTGCAGGAATTCTTGTTACTTTAAAAGACGCCTCATTTCGTGAAGAGGATTCTTCTGAAATGGGATTTAAAATTGCTGCAACAATGGCATTTAAGCAGGCGTGTTTAAAGGCAAATCCTTCAATATTAGAACCACTGATGAAAATTGAGGTAGTAGTACCTCCTGAATATATGGGGTCAGTTATTAATGATCTGAACAGCCGTCGGGGCAAAGTGCTTGGAATAGTAGCGCGAAAAGATGTTCAGGTAATTGATGCTGAGGCACCGTTGTCAGAGATGTTTGGATACGCAACTGCATTACGATCCCTGACTCAGGGGCGGGCTGTATATACAATGCAGCTTGACCGCTATGAAGTTACTACCAAAACGGTACAGGATGATATCCTGCGTCGAATCGGAAGAATGTGAATAGAACGTTAAGTAGTAGATAAAAAGGAGCATTTTTTCATGCCAAGTGAAAGAATTAGAATCAGGTTGAAGTCTTTTGACCACAACATTCTTGATAAGTCGGCTTCGGATATCGTCCGTACAGCTAAGGGTACTGGTGCAAGGATCTCTGGTCCGATACCATTGCCGACCGAAAAAACAATTTACACGGTTCTTCGTTCACCACACGTAAACAAGAAATCCCGTGAGCAGTTTGAGACAAGAGTACATAAACGTCTTATTGACATCTTAGAATCGACACCTCAGACTGTCGATTCCCTGATGAAGCTGGATTTGCCGGCTGGCGTCGATGTAGAGATTAAGGTTTGATAATTATTTTCTGGAACTACCAGCATACTGAAAGAACAGGTACGATATGCAGGGCTTGATAGGTAAAAAAGTTGGAATGACAAGAATGTTCAGTGACAGCGGTAAATCCGTGGCAGTTACTGTTATTCAGGCAGCTAATAACATTATTCATCAGGTAAAAACTGAAGATAAAGATGGATATGCTGCTGTTCAGCTCGGTTTTGATGACGTTGCTGAAAAGAAGGTTACAAAGGCAGTCGCCGGACATTGCAAAAAGAACTCATCTGTTCCTACATATATTGTAAAGGAATTTGAACTTGACAATAAAGATGAGCAGTTGAAGTCCGGAGAGCGAGTTGGTCTTGAGGTTCTTGAGAATGTAAAGTTTGTAAATGTTGTTGGAATCTCAAAAGGACGTGGTCATGCAGGTACTGTAAAAAAGTACAGTTTCAAAACTGGTCGTAAAACACACGGTAATACAAACTATCGTGAACGTGGATCATCAGGTGCGAATACATATCCTGCACGCGTTATGCCAGGTTTGAAAATGTCAGGACATATGGGTGACGAACAGGTAACTGTTCGTAATCTTGAAGTTGTTGGTCTTGACAAAGAAGCCGGTTTGCTTTTTGTAAAGGGAGCAGTTCCGGGCCGTAATAAAGGTTATTTGTACATTAAGAAAACAAAGTAAGTAGTACGTTTCTACCAGGATGAACACTACAATGAAGGCTAAATTATATCAGCAGAACGGATCAGTTAAAGGAGATTACGATCTTCCTGATTCTGTGTTTGGTGCAGAGGTGAATGATCATCTGATGCATCAGGTGATTACAATGTTACAGGCGAACATGCGCCAGGGTACTTCGAAGACCAAGGGTCGTTCTGAAGTAAGTGGTGGTGGAAGAAAGCCATGGAGACAGAAGGGTACAGGACGTGCACGTGCAGGTTCTAATACATCCCCGATCTGGGTACGTGGTGGTAAAGCACATGGACCTGATCCACGTGATTACTATTCAACTATCCCTCAGAAAATGAAGAAGGGTGCGCTTGCATCTGCTTTGTCATCACGTGCAAAAGATGAAAAAGTGATGGTTGTTGAAAGTATTTCTTGCGAAACACCGAAAACAAAAGTTATATTGGCGATGCTCGAAGCATTAAAGGTGTCCGGCAAAAGAAACCTTCTGATTCTCGACAACGTAAATTCTGACAACGCAATCTATTTGTCAGGCAGAAATATCAGAGATCTTGATGTTATTCGTGTATGCGAAATCAATGCTCTTGATATTCTGAGTAACGAAAATATTATCTTCGGTGACGAAAAACTTATTGACAAAGTTAAAGAGGCGGTGGCACTGTGAGTAAATTTCATTCTATTATCAGATACCCGTCTATTACCGAGAAAAATACAAGCATGCGTGAAACACAGAACAAGTATGTGTTCGAAGTTACCCGTACTGCGACAAAGCCTGAGATTAAAGAAGCCGTAGAAAAGCTTTTTGCAGTTACAGTTCTTTCTGTCAATACTATCCTTGTAAAGGGTAAACTGAAAAGAATGGGACGTAACGTAGGATATCGCTCAGACTGGAAAAAAGCAATTATCAGAATACAGGATGGCCAGACTATTTCTAAGTTCGGTGAAGTCTAACAACCGGTAGAAATAATCAAGAGGAATTGGAGCAACGTTATGCCAATGAAATCGTTTAGACCGATTACGCCGACACTTCGTTATAAGACAACGAATATGTTTGAGCAGATAACTACTGATAAGCCTTATAAGCCTCTTACAGAGATTAAGGCTAAGATCAACGGTCGTAATAATCGTGGAGTAATAACTGTTCGTCATCGCGGTGGTGCGCATAAAAAGTTTTACCGTATAGTTGACTTTAAGAGAAATAAGTTTGACATTCCGGGAACTATTGAAACAATCGAATACGATCCGAACAGAACCTGTTTTATTGCACTTGTCAGATACATTGATGGTGAAAGAAGATACCATCTCGCAAGTGTCAATATGAAAGTCGGTCAGAAGCTCCTTAGCGGTGAGAATGTTGAAATCGCTGAAGGAAACTGCATGCCGCTTAAGTGTATTCCACTTGGATCACAGGTTCATAATATTGAACTCAGAGACAAGAAGGGTGGACAGATCGCCCGTAGTGCCGGAGCATATGCTGAGATTATTGCAAAAGAGAATGGAATCGTTCAGCTCAAGTTTCCGTCATCGGAAATTCGTATTGTACGGGATAGTCTTTATGCGACAATTGGTCAGGTAAGTAATCATGAACATATGAATATGGTTATTGGTTCTGCAGGTCGTAAAAGACATATGGGAATCAGGCCGACTGTTCGCGGTGTTGCGATGAACCCGATTGACCATCCGATGGGTGGAGGAGAGGGAAAGACAGCCGGTGGTGGACATCCGGTATCACCTTGGGGTCAGAAATCCAAGGGTCTCAAAACCAGAAATCGCAGAAAGCCTTCTGGTAAATTTATCGTACGCCGTCGTTCGAAGTAAACAAAAAGAGGTAAATATACTATGGCACGTTCAATAAAAAAAGGTCCGTTCGTTGACGAGCATGTATCTAAGAAGGTAGAGGACTGCACAAAAAGCGGTCAGAAAAAAGTGATCAAGACGTGGTCAAGAAGATCAACTATCCTTCCTGAGTTTGTAGGACACACATTTGCAGTTCATAACGGAAAGGCATTTATTCCTGTTTATGTTTCTGAAAATATGGTCGGACACAAGCTTGGAGAATTCGCACCATCACGTCAGTTTCGTGGTCATGCTGGTGCAAAAACAGCTGCGGTTAAGAAGTAAGGACCTGGGAGGAACAAAGTGGAATCTACAGCAACAATTAAAAATCTTCGGTCCACCTCCAGAAAAGCGTGTCTGGTAGCAGATGTTGTCCGGGGAAAAAATGTTGGAGAGGCATTAAGCCTTCTCGAGTTCAGTGTAAATAAAAAGATCGCGATCGATTTTGCAAAGCTGCTTAAATCAGCAGTAGCGAATCTTCAGAGCAAGCATACAGATGCAACTATCGAAGTTGATGAGCTGCGTGTAAAAGAAGTTCGTGTAAATGAAGGTCCGGTAATGAAAAGGTTTAGACCACGTGCTAAAGGCAGTGCGTCTGGAATTTTGAAACGCATGTGTCATATTACAGTCACGGTAGCTAATTAACAGGAGAGAGTTGTGGGTCAGAAAACGAATCCAGTAGGTTTGAGATTGGGTATTACCCGTTCCTGGTTTTCGAACTGGTACGCTGAAGGGCGCTTTCCAGATTACCTGTATGAAGATATTGTCATCAGGAAATATTTAAAGAAAAGACTTGAGCACGGTGGTATCTCAGCACTTATTATTGAAAGAACTGCAAAGAGAGTAACTGTTGGGATCAATACTTCACGTCCCGGTATTGTCATCGGTAAGAAGGGTGAAGAGGTAGAAAGACTCAAGGGTGAGTTGCAGCATCTTACACAAAAAGAGATCCAGATCAATATTAAGGAAGTCAAAAAACCTGAAATGGATTCGCAGCTTGTAGCAGACAATATCGCTCGTCAGGTTGAGAAGCGTGTGTCATACAAGAAGGCAATCAAAAAAGCAATCTCTACTGCGACAAGAATGGGTGCCGAAGGTATCAAAATTCAGATCAGTGGTCGACTCAATGGTGCTGAAATTGCAAGAACTGAAACATACAAAGAGGGGCGTACACCGCTCCATACTTTAAGGGCTGATATAGACTATTCAACATCAACTGCACATACAACCTATGGATGTATCGGTGTAAAGGTGTGGATCTGTAAAGGCGAAGTGATTAATCGTGCTGAAAAGCAGGCTGCTAAAGCTGCCGAAGCTGTGAATGCATAGGGAGGAAATTACAGATGCTGTCACCAAAGAAAGTAAAATGGAGAAAATGTCAGCGTGGTCGCATGCGCGGTCTGGCTACACGCTGTAATGAAATCTCTTTCGGTGAATATGGTTTGCAGTCACTGCAACCGGGTTGGATCGACAATCGTCAGATTGAGGCTGCCCGTATCGCAATGACACGTTTTATTAAAAGAGGTGGAAAAATCTGGATAAGAATTTTCCCGGATAAACCTTTCACAAAGCATCCTGCTGAATCCCGTATGGGTGGAGGAAAAGGATCTCCAGAAGGCTGGCTTGCAGTTGTAAGACCAGGAACAATCATGTTCGAAATGTCAGGTGTTAAGGAAGAGATTGCAAAAGAGGCTCTTCGTCTCGCAGCACAGAAACTTCCAATACAGACTCGTTTCTTGGAAATTGAGAGATAAGGTTTAAAGTCATGAAAGCAAAAGAAATACGTGAGCTCTCCACAGAAGAGATGACAAAAAAGATTGATCAATACGAAGAAGAACTTTTCAATCTTCGTTTCCAGGCTAAGATGGGTCAGCTTGCAAATCCTCTGCAGTTAAGATTTATCCGCAGAGACATCGCGAGAATCAATACTATCCTGAAAGAAAAAGCAGCTGCTAAGTAAATAAGCAGATAGTTTCCTGTTTGAAAAATTGAGGAATGGCATGACTGAAAGAAATGAACGCAAAGAGCGTATCGGATTAGTCGTAAGCGACAAAATGGATAAGAGTGTTGTTGTTAAAGTTGAGCGTAGTTTTATGCACGCTACTTATAGCAGAACAGTAACTAAAAGTGTTCGCTATGTTGCTCATGATGAAAAGAATGAATGTAACATTGGTGATAAGGTAAAAATTTTCGAAACACGTCCTTTGTCAAAGACAAAAAGATGGCGTGTTGGCGAAATAATTGAAAAAGCAAAATAATAATAAGTACTTAATATTGCTTAATAGTAAGTTGAGGAAGAAATGATCCAGGTTGAATCAAAACTTAATGTAGCTGATAATTCAGGAGCAAAAAAGGTTCAGTGTATCCGCGTTCTTGGTGGAACACGCAGAAGATATGCTTCAATCGGCGACATTATTGTCGTTGCAGTTAAGGATGCTCTCCCTAATGGAGCTGTTAAAAAGGGTGCAGTAGCGAAAGCTGTTATCGTTCGTACGGCTAAGGAATATGGTCGTAAAGATGGTACATACATTCGTTTCAGTGATAATGCTGCTGTTATCATCAATGATCAGGGTGAACCGAAGGGTACACGTATTTTTGGACCAGTAGCCCGTGAGCTTCGCGAGAAGAAATTCATGCGAATTGTTTCTCTGGCACCTGAAGTACTCTAAAGAATTAAGGAGAGAGTAATGGCTTTACGTTTACGTAAGAACGACACTGTTCAGGTTATCTCCGGTGATGATAAGGGCAAAACCGGTAAAATTCTCAGAGTAATCCCTGAGAAAAACAGAGCTGTGGTCGAGGGCATTAATGTTGTTAAAAGGCATACAAAACCATCCCAGAAAAATCAGCAGGGTGGTATTATGCCAAAGGAAGCATCGGTTAACCTTTCTAATCTGATGCTTGTTTGTCCGAAAAGCGGCAAACCGACACGTCTTGGTGTTAAGATCCTTACGGATGGTAAGAGAGTAAGATTTTCAAAAAAGGCTAAGGAGTCGATAGAGTGAGTACAGGAGAAAACAAGAATCCACGCATGTTGGAGAAGTACCGCAAGGAAGCTGTGCCTGGTCTAATGAAAAGATTCGGCTATACAAACGCAATGCGGGTTCCGAAGCTTGATAAAATTGTTATCAACATGGGTGTTGGAAGTGCAACACAGGATTCAAAGGCTGTGGATGAAGCAGTTGCATGTCTCAGAGATATATCCGGACAAAAACCGGTTGTTACTCGCGCAAAAAAAGCGATTTCCAACTTTAAACTCCGTGAAAATATGGCAATCGGTTGTAAGGTAACCCTGCGCAATAAACGTATGTGGGAGTTTTTCGATAGACTTGTTGCTATCACTATTCCACGTATAAGAGATTTTAGAGGTCTTCCACGCAAGGCTTTTGATGGACAGGGTAATTACACTATGGGTGTTAAAGAGCAGATCGTGTTCCTTGAAATTGACAGAGACAAAGTCTCTAAAATTACAGGTATGGATATCTGCATCTGTACAACAGCAGAAAATAATGAAGAAGGCTTAGCGCTTCTTGAAGAAATGGGAATGCCGTTTCGCAAATAAACACAGGAGAAATTGAAGTGGCACGTAAAGCATTAATTGAGAAATGTCAAAAAAAACCAAAGTTCAGTACTCAGAAATATACTCGGTGTAGAAGATGCGGACGTCCGAGAGCGTTTTTGAGAGATTTTGGTCTTTGCAGAATATGTTTTAGAGAAATGGCACTTAAGGGTGAAATTCCTGGTGTTGTGAAAGCTTCCTGGTAGTCTCGATAAGAAAGGGTCATAGGATGTTGACTGATCAGATTGCAGATATGTTCAACAGAATTCGTAATGCGATTCAGGCTAAAAAACGTGTGGTTGAAATTCCTGCGTCAAACCTGAAAAAAGAGATCGCACGTCTTCTTTTTGAAAATCATTTTATCGCAAAATATGCTTACGTAAATGATAGTAAGCAGGGCGTTATCAAAATTCTCCTTAAGTATGATGAAAGTCAGGTAAATGCCATTCAGGGGATTAAGAGGGTTTCTACTCCAGGACGTAAGCAGTATTCAAAATCTGCTTTTGTTCCAAAAGTCCTTAATGGTATGGGTATGGCGATTGTTTCAACATCTAAAGGTGTTATGAATGATCGTGACTGCCGCAAAATGAATGTCGGTGGTGAGGTTATCGGCCTGATCTGGTAGGTTTCGGCTTTTCTAAAGCTGTTAACACAGAACTGTCGCAGTAAATTATAAAGGAGTATATCTTGTCTCGCATTGGTAAAGTACCGGTACAAGTTCCTTCGGGGGTCCAGGTTACAATTAATGGACAGAAGGTTGAAGTAAAGGGAGCAAAGGGAACGTTAAAAGCTGATGTTCCTGTAGATCTCTCTGTTAAGCTTGAAGGCAGTGAGATTGTTGTTGGCCCCGCTATTGAAAGCGAAAATGTTAAAGCTCTCTGGGGTTTATACAGAGTTCTGATTGATAATATGGTTATTGGTGTTTCTAAAGGATACCGTAAAGAGCTTGAGATCCAGGGCGTTGGATATAAAGCTGAAATGAAGGGTAAAGATCTCAACGTCATCGTTGGTTTTTCTAGTCCGAAATTTGTTAAGGTTCCTGCTGGTATTACTTTTACTGTTGAGAACCAGACTAAAGTTATCATCGATGGTATTGATAAGCAGGCTGTTGGTCAGATTGCTGCTGATATTAGAAGAATCCGTCCTCCTGAACCATATAAAGGTAAAGGTATCCGATATGCTGGTGAGCAGATCAGACGTAAAGAAGGAAAAGCAGCTGGTAAATAAGACTTATTGGAGATAGCAATGGATAAAGCAAAAAGAAGGCTTGTCGAGCGTACACGCAGAGCAAGTCGCGTAAGAGAAAAAATTAGCGGTACCCCTGAGCGTCCGAGATTGTGCGTTAGAAGAAGCCTTAATCATATTTATGCACAACTTGTTGATGACTTAAATGGGGTAACACTTGTTCAGGTTGGAAGTGCAGGAAAAGATTTTGCTGCAAAGGCAGAAGGTAATAAATCAGCAGTTGCTACACTTGTTGGTGAAGCGCTTGCTGAAAAGGCAAAAGAAAAAGGTGTAACCAATATAGTCTTTGATAGAAAAGGGTATCTTTTCCATGGCCGTGTAAAGGCTTTGGCTGAGGCAGCCCGTGCAAAAGGGCTTGTCTTCTAAGAGACGATGGAAAGGGGTCTAAAGGTTGAGTAACGAAGAAATAGTAACAACAAGTGGTGATGGCCAGCTAACTGACAGACTGGTTGCTGTCAGTCGTTGTGCAAAAGTAGTAAAAGGTGGACGTAGATTCGGTTTCAACGCTCTTGTTGCTGTCGGTGACAGTAATGGTAGAGTTGGTCTCGGTATGGGTAAAGCAAACGATGTGACTGAAGCAATACGGAAAGCTGTTGAGAACGCAAAGAAGAATGTATTCTCAGTAAGTGTTGTTGATGGAACAATCCCACATGATATTATCGGTCACTTTGGTGCTGGTAAAATTATTCTAAAGCCTGCTGCACCTGGTACAGGAGTTATTGCAGGTGGTGCTGCCCGTGCAGTCCTCGAACTTGCAGGAGTTAAAAATATCCTGACGAAGTGTCTGGGAACCACCAATGCACACAATGTTGTCAAGGCGACTATGGATGGTCTGCTAAAGCTTAAAACTAAAGAGCAGATTCGCACATTGCGTCAAATCCCTGTTAAAGCAAGTGCATAAGAAGGGTATTCTGAAAAATGGCTAAAAAACTAAAAATAACTCTGGTTAAAAGTGTTATCGGTACGCTGATAGCGCACAAGAGAACTGTTGCTGCTCTTGGTTTGAAAAAGATTCGTAGTAGTGTTGTGCAGGATGATACAGCCGTGATTCGCGGTATGGTAGATTCCATTAAGCACATCGTCAAAGTCGAAACGGTTGATGGAGAATAAAATGCTTAAATTAAATGAATTGCGACCGAATGCTGGTTCAAAAAAGACAAAAAAGAGAATTGGTCGTGGTACCGGTAGTGGTAATGGAAGTACTGCTGGCAAAGGTAACAATGGTCACAAAGCAAGAAGCGGATCATCAACGAAGTTCTATTTTGAAGGTGGACAGACTCCTCTGACTAGAAGAATTCCAAAAAGAGGTTTTACCAGCCCATTCAAAACAGTTTTTCAGATTGTAAACGTTTCTGAGTTGGAAAAGATTGAAAATGGTAAAGATGTTGGTATCGAATTTCTTTACGAAAATGGAATCATAAATGATGCCGGTTTACCTGTAAAAGTTCTCGGCAATGGTGAGTTGACAAAAGCCCTTACTGTCAAAGTGCACGCATTCTCAAAATCGGCAAAAGAAAAAATCGAAAAAGCAAAAGGGAAAACCGAGGTAATCGACTGTGCTTGAATCATTCAAGAATATCTTCAAGATACCGGAACTCCGTAAACGAGTTCTTTTTACACTTGGTATCATAGCGATTTACAGAATTGGTGGTCACGTTCCAACGCCAGGTATTGACACTTCGGTGTTAAGTGAGTTTTTTAAAAATTCAGGAAATTCACTTTTTGGATTGTATGATATGTTTGTTGGAGGTGCATTTACAAGAGTATCTGTTTTTGCTCTTGGAATTATGCCTTACATAAGTGCATCTATTATTATACAATTGCTTGGGACTGTCTTTCCTTATTTCCATAAGCTCCAGCGTGAGGGTGGTGAAGGGAAAAAGAAAATTACTCAGTACACAAGATATGGAACAGTAATTCTCTCTCTGGTTCAGGCTATTGGTATAAGTATCTTTTTACAAAGTATCGTTTCGCAGGAGACAGGCTTGCATGCGGTGCATCAGAGCATGCTTGGTATAAAGTTCACTTTATTAACTATGGTAAGCTTGACTACCGGAACAATATTGATCATGTGGCTTGGAGAACAGATTACAAGTCGTGGTATTGGAAATGGTATCTCGTTGATAATTTTCATCGGTATAATTGCCCGGCTTCCCCAGGCAGTGATTGGTGAAACGCAGTTGATTCTTTCCGGTAATAGAAATCCAATGATGGAAATACTGATTCTTGCGATAGTGATTGCTGTGACTGCTTTTGTAGTTATGATGACCCAGGCTATGCGTAAGATTCCTATACAGACACCGAAAAAAGTTGTTGGGCAGAAGATGTATGCAGGGCAAAATACAGTTCTGCCTCTGCGCTTGAGCATGGCTGGTGTGATACCAATTATCTTTGCATCATCAATTATGACTTTTCCAAGTATGATTCAGAGTTTCTTTCCTCAGTCTGAATTGATGGAGTCCATTGGTCTTCTTTTTTCACCAACTGGATTTCTTTACAATATTTTGACCGGATTACTCATTATTTTCTTTACTTATTTTTACACAGCGATTATTTTTAACCCGCTCGACATAGCAGATAATCTTAAAAGGTCAGGTGGATTCATACCAGGGATTCGTCCCGGTAAGAAGACAGCCGAATTTCTTGATAATGTTCTTTCAAGAATAACGCTACCTGGTTCGATTTTTCTTGCATTCGTGGCAGTTGTTCCATTTCTCGTAATGAGCAAAATGAATGTCAACTTCTACTTCGGCGGCACCAGTGTTCTAATCTGTGTCGGAGTAGCGCTTGATACTCTTCAGCAGCTTGAATCTCATCTTCAGATGAGAAATTACGAAGGTTTCTTGAAGAAGGGAAAGCTCAAGGGTAGAAGATACTAGTCTTCTATCGTTGTTCAGAAAAATATGGCGAAAAACGATTCTATTCAGGTCGAGGGAACAGTTACAGAAAATTTGCCAAATGCTTCATTCAAAGTGATGCTTGATAATAAGCATGAGATTCTTGCGCATATTTCAGGCAAAATGAGAATGAACTATATCAGGATACTTCCAGGTGATAAAGTACTTGTTGAACTTTCACCATATGATCTGACAAGAGGAAGAATAACCTACAGATATAAATAAAAGGGGTGTTACTTTGAAAGTCCGTGCTTCTGTAAAAAGAATGTGTAAAGAGTGTAAAGTTATAAAAAGAAAAGGTGTTGTTCGTGTTATTTGCGACAAAAGTCCAAAGCACAAACAGCGTCAGGGTTAATAACAGTAATTTATAACAAGTTTTCGATAAATTATAAGGGGGTCCTAACGTGGCTCGTGTTGCAGGTGTAGATATTCCAAATAATAAGAGAAGCGAAATCGCGCTTACTTATATCTACGGTATTGGTAAAACTTCTGCTCAGACAATTCTTGCAAAAGCTGGAATTGATATCAATAAGAAGGTCAAAGATCTTTCTGAAGATGAACTTGATAAAATCAGAAAAATTATTGATACAGAGTACCAGACAGAAGGTAACTTACGTACAGCTGTCCGTATGAATATTAAACGTCTTATGGATGTCGGATGTTTTCGTGGACTACGTCATCGTAAAGGTCTGCCATGCAGAGGTCAGCGTACACGTACTAATTCAAGAACACGTAAGGGTCCACGTAGAACAATCGCTAATAAGAAAAAGGCTCCAGGTAAATAATCGCTTTATAGGAGAGGTTTTAAGAAATGAATAAAGAGGCTACAAGTAGCAAAAAAATTAAGAAAAAAGCTTCTGCTGAAGGTGTAGCGCACGTCAGAGCAACGTTTAACAACACGCTCATCAACGTGACTGACAACCGCGGCAATGTTGTTGCATGGAACACACCTGGAAAGTCTGGTTTTAAAGGATCAAGAAAAAGCACTCCTTATGCTGCAGGCATTGCAGCCGAAGTAGTTGGTAAAGCTGCCTTTGATGCTGGTGTTCGCAAAGTTGAAGTTCATCTCAAGGGTGCAGGAAATGGTCGTGAAAGTGCTATCAGAGCACTTGCTGCTGCTGGTATCAGGGTTACTGCAATTAAAGATTTTACTGCAGTTCCTCATAACGGATGCCGTCCGCCAAAGAGAAGAAGAGTGTAATTGGGTTTCTCAATTAAATTGATTTGAGAATTATTGTTTAAGTCTGAAATATAGAGGAGAATCGACATGGCAGTTTATCATGGCCCGCGTTGCAGACAATGCCGCAGGGAAGGTGTAAAACTGATGCTTAAGGGAGAACGTTGCAAGTCGGAAAATTGTGCTGTAGAACGCAGACCTTTTCCTCCTGGCATGAGAGTTTCCAAGAGAAGAAGATCATCCACCGAGTACAATACCCAGCTTAGAGAAAAGCAGAAGATTCGTCGTATTTACGGTGTTCTTGAAAAACAGTTTGCACTATACTTCGGTGCAGCAGCGAAATCATCAGAGGTTACCGGTGAGAAACTGCTTCAGATTCTTGAGTTACGTTTCGATAATATTGTTTATCGTCTCGGATTTGCACCCTCAAGATCAAGTGCTCGCCAGTTGGTACTTCATAACCATTTCAGAGTAAATGGCAAAAAAGTGAATGTTCCATCATATCTTGTAAAAGCTGGTGATGTTATTTCTGTAAAAGAAAAAAGCAAAAATCTCGAACTTATTCACAGTGCTCTTAAGAATGTCAGAGATATTCCTGAGTGGCTAAGTGTTGATAAAGTAAAGCTTGAAGGATCAATTATTCGTGTTCCGGAACGTGCTGCTATTCCAACAAATGTTCAGGAACAACTTGTAGTCGAACTGTACTCCAGATAAAAGGGAGAATTATACCAAGATGAAATGGAAAAGCTTGATGATGCCTAAGGGCATCCAGATCGAGAATCCAGAAAATATCCCGAATTACGGCAAAGTTACAGTTGAGCCACTCGAAAGAGGTTGGGGTCATACTATTGGGAACTCTATTAGAAGAATTCTCATGTCTTCGCTGCAGGGCGCTGCTGTAACATCAATTCGAATCGACAATGCAGTTCATGAATATTCGACAATTGATGGTGTTACTGAGGATGTTAGTGATATCATCCTTAATATCAAACAGCTCAGACTTAAGCTTTTGGCAGATCATGATGCTACGCTTAAACTTGAGGTGAGTGGTGATGGTGAGGTTAAGGCATCGGATATTGAAAAAAATCCTGATGTTCAGATCCTTAACCCGGAACTTCACATTGCGACTATCAATTCTGATGCAAAACTCAAGATCGAGATGAAAGTATCTGATGGTCGCGGATATGTTTCTGCTGAAAACAACAGAAGAGAAGATGATCCGATCGGGACAATTCCTATCGATGCACTCTTTTCACCAGTTGTAAAAGTCAATTATATCGTTGAAAACACACGTGTCGGTCAGCGTACTGATCTTGACAAGATTATCTTTGATATATGGACTGATGGGTCTCTTAATGTGGAAGACGCTATTGGTTATGCATCGAAATTACTCTATGATCATCTTGAAGTGTTTATCAACTTCGAAGGTGAGTTTGAACCGGTTCAGGAAACAATTAGAGACGAAAAGACAGAAAAACTTCGTCAGCTGCTTAAAATGCGTGTTGATGAGCTTGAGCTTTCTGTCCGTTCGAATAACTGTTTACGTGCTGCGAATATTCATACGCTCGCTGATCTGGTTAGAAATCAGGAATCTGATATGCTCAAATACAAGAATTTCGGAAGAAAGTCTCTCATTGAACTTAATCAGGTTTTAGCAAATCTTGGTCTTACATTCGGTATGGATGTAGACAAAATTGTTGGACCGGTGCTCGACTAAGTCTCCGGTCATTGAATAGTAACAAAAGTATACAGTTTTAAGAGAAGGTAAGAACAATGCGCCATCTGGTATCCGGACGTAAGCTGAACAGAACAGCAAGTCATCGTCGTGCAATGTTGTCAAATCTTGCAGTATCTATTCTTGATCATGAAAGAGTAACTACTACTCTTATGAAGGCAAAAGAGGTTCGCTGTGTAGTCGAACGTCTTATTTCCTATGGTAAAAAAGCAGATCTTCATCATATCAGGCTTGCGGCTCGCCGAATCAATAATAAAACAATACTCAAAAAATTGTTTGATGATATCGCGCCGAGTTTTAAAGACCGTGAAGGTGGATATACCCGTATCATTCGTATTGATAACAGAAAAGGTGATAATGCGCCAATGTCAATTATCGAACTGGTTGGGAGAAAAGGTGCTGTTGCCGCAGTAAGAAAGAATAAGAAAAAGACAAAGGCATCAGACTCTGCTCCTCAGGCTTAAGTTAAGAAAATTTTAAGCTGGGTGAAAACTCAGCTTTTTTTTGTCGTTTTTTTGAAAGGACTTATCAATGGCTGTAAGTTATAAAGATCTCGGCTTTGTTAACACCCGCGACATGTTCAAAAAAGCATTCGCAGGTAAGTATGCAATTCCTGCATACAACTTTAATAATATGGAACAGCTTCAGGCAATTATGAATGCCTGCGGTAAATCCAAATCACCGGTTATTCTTCAGGTTTCTGCCGGAGCAAGAAAATATGCTAACGCAACACTGCTCAGATATATGGGGCAGGGTGCAATTGCTATGGCAAAAGATATGGGATATAATTTCCCTGTTGCTTTACATCTCGATCATGGTGATACCTATGAACAGTGTGTATCATGCATCGATAGCGGTTTCTCATCAGTCATGATTGACGGATCACATCACGATTATGAGAAAAATATCGAGATTACATCAAAAGTTGTTGAGTACGCTCATAAGCACGATGTCACCGTTGAAGGTGAACTTGGCGTTCTCAGCGGTATCGAAGATGATGTTGTTGCAGCTAAGTCAATTTACACTCAGCCGGAACAGGTTGAAGACTTTGTAAAGAAAACAGGTGTTGATTCACTCGCAATCTCTATTGGAACATCACATGGTGCTTACAAGTTCAAGCCTGAACAGTGCACAAAAGGTGCTGATGGTATTCTTGTTCCTCCACCACTTCGTTTCGACATTCTCGAAGAGATCGAAAAGAGAATTCCTGGCTTCCCGATCGTTCTTCACGGTGCAAGCTCTGTTCTTCCACAATATGTTGAAATGATCAATAAATTCGGTGGAAAACTTGATGCTGCAGTTGGTATTCCTGCAAGCGAACTTCGCAAAGCAGCAACATCTGCGGTATGTAAAATCAATATCGACTCTGATGGTCGCCTTGTGATGACTGCGATGATTCGCAAAGTATTCGCTGAGGTTCCAAAAGAATTCGATCCAAGAAAATATCTCGGACCAGCACGTGATGAACTTGAAAAGATGATCATGGACAAGAACGAAAATGTACTTGGCAGCGCTGGCAAAGCATAATAAAAAATAGAAATAATTTCTTAAAAAAAGGCTGGATATTCATCCGGCCTTTTTTTTGTCCTTTGTGAACGGTTGCGATCGTCCCTACTGGGGGATTGCATCAACCGTCAATAAGCAATGTATGATCTGTACAGAATTTCTTTCGATCACAATCCGGACAGTGGGTACCTATCCAGATCTCGTCAAACTGATCCATAATCTTTTCCACAAGAGATGAATCTGTGGTGATAAAACCAGATTCAAAGTTACGTCGTTTTTTACTTTTTGCACCCATGCCTGCACCGGTAAGATTCGCACTACCGCTGTACGCAAAACTGTTGTCAATAATTACCGATTTAAAATGAACCCTTGGACAGCATACTCTCTCCATACCGTCAAGAAGTACCGGATATTTGTCAAAATCTTTCTGAAATGCCTCGCCGGGTTCTTTTGCGTGAAGCAGTCGTATCGAAACGCCTTTGTTTACTAGGGTTGCAAGAATCTCAAGAAAAGGTACCATCTTTCGGCCTTTTTTGACATAGAGGTCTTTAAGATCCGCAGTTGCAATCCATAGAAAAGTTTTCGATTTTGGAATTCTGTCAAGAATAACAGTTTCGTAAATATCACTATCGGTAATAAATTCTAAATGTTTCATAGATGGAAAATAATTCCGGTAACGTGTCTTAAATACTGCAGTTTATTGAAATCTGCTGTATATTGTTATAATAAATATTAATGGATACGATAATTATCTGAGTTTAAAGCCTGGTGTTACAAAAACGTTTTATCTGTAATTTTCTAATAAATAAGCATCATGGAGTCTAAAAAATGACACATAAACGATTGGTGTGCAGCAACTGTATTTGGGCTGGTATTGTCGTGTTTACAGTACTTTGCACACTATCAGGCATTCAGGCACAGAGCGTGTGTGAATCATTCGGATGGGCGAATTATGACGGGCAAACGGAAAAGGGTGCTGTCACTGGTGGTGGAACAGCAGCTGCAATTCAGGTTACGACATTTGCTGCGTTAAAATCAGCAGTGGAGTCATCAGATGCAAAAGTGATTCATGTCATGAATGATGTTGGGAGTGGCTACAAGGGGACAAGTGGCGATGTTTTGAACTTTACATCAAACAAAACCATTATCGGCGCCAAAGCCGGGATCACCGTAAAATGCTCCTTTCAAATAAAAAGTGATAGCAATATCGTTGTTAAAAACCTTATTATCAGAGGTCCGGGAAATTCAAACTCGGAACAGAACTGGGATGCTGTCAATATACAGGGCTCAAAAAGGATATGGTTTGATCACTGTACTGTTATGGACGGTGAGGATGGTAATTTTGATGTTGTCAAGGGATCCGATAATGTAACGGTGTCATGGTGTAAATTTACTTATGTAACCAGTGGAGAACATAATCTTTCTAATCTTATCGGGTCAAGTGATGACGAATCTGTGAGTCATGGAAAACTCAATGTTACCTATGCATATTGCTGGTGGGAAAACGTCAATTCCCGCTGTCCGCGCACACGGTATGGAAAAATACATGTACTTAATTGTTATTATAATAAAGTCGGTGATGGTGCATTTGCCGGTAAAATGTCCAATGTCCGTGTTGAGGGCTGCTATTTTGAAAGTAATGTCACTAATCCGACAGGGTTAATTAGTACTGGTGGTCAGTCTGGTGTTTTTACCATCGATTGTAATAAAGGGAGTACAAAAACTGATGGATATACATCAGCGTTTGTGCCTCCGTACCAGTATAAAAAGTATAATAATTCTGAAGTGAAAAGTCTGGTAACAAATGAAGCCGGACCCACTCTCACAAGCCCGTCAGACTGTGGTGGTTCTGTTTCTGTAAATGAAGTACCTGCTCCGGAACAACAATGCAGGTTGAACCTGGTACTGGAGGCTGAAAAAATCAGAGTAACCTATGATGCTAAGCAGGGTGATAATATTGGTATGAGTGTTGTAAATTTGACAGGAAAAAGGATTGCTGAGGTACATACTATTTGTGAACGTACCGGTAGTACCACAAAAAAAATAAACCTTTATGGTATTAAATCAGGTGTATATATACTCAGGTTACACTTGAATGGTCATACAATTGCGCAGCATGTTTTTAAAAAGTAGTATTGATATCGTTCTGTAGTACGTGACTAATAAACAGTGTGATTTCGTAAATAGTTATTAAATTTTTTTGACTATAAAAAGGATTATAAGAATGTTTTTACGGGCTCTTTGTGTATTTGCAATGATTGTAGGATCATCAACAACAGCGTTTGCAGTTGGAAAAACAGCCGTTATAACACTTGACTTTCCTCATGGGGCAGAAAACTGTGGAATGGGGGAGGTTGGAGTTTCACTTGCAGAAAATATAAGCAGTGTATTCTGGAATCCGGCATCACTACCGGCAATCGGACAAAATCTTTCTGTTCAATATTTATATTCATATTTCCATGAAGATCTTCTGCCATTAATGCAAATAAAAGATTTATACCATAACGATACAATTCATGCTTTTTTTATGCAGGATATTTGGGAAAATATTGATTTCGGGGCATCATACAGTACCAATTTTATAAGTATGGGCAATACCGATCATATTGACTTCTTGGGTAATTTTATTGATAGTATACATAGTAGTGAGACTGTTCGCAGCTTCGCACTTGGATTACGATTCTATGATGTCGCTTCTATCGGTTTTACAATAAAAAACTTTAAGTCGAGGCTTGCTCCCGGTTTCAATGGAAATTCACAGGATGGTATTGCGCAAGGGCAGGTGTTTGATCTTGGATTCCGACTTGAAAAAAAGTTTACAATTGCAGAACTGCTTGATATTCAGCCGGCAATTGGCTTTATGATGCAGTCATTTCCTCAGGATTCTGTCAGGTATATACATTCAGATACACTTCAAATGGCAGACCCATTGCCTCTTAATCGATGGTATGGGGCATCATTAAAACTTAATCTTCTTGATCTGTTTGGTTTTATCTATGCACAGGAAAAACAATATTCTGTTATTGATCAGGAGTTTATTGATCATAATGGGTATAAAATCCAGATAACTCCTTTCTTTGCTCTTGTAAATGGATCAATGGATGATATCAGCGGTAATCGCTTTGAAGAAAATAACGGGTGGGTTCTAACTTTTAACTATCAGCAAACAATGAATGCTCTTGTCAGATGCACTGATTTATTTAATCCGGCATTAAGTGAAAAACTTAAGGCGCCATCAAGGTGGGCAGAAAAATATCATATAAATCCCAATATACACTTTCAATATGCAACGAGTATAATACATACAAAAGGGGATAATGATGTTCGCGAAGATCAGGAACGTAAGGATTTCTCATTTGGTGTATCAATTATTGGTGATCTGAGTTCTTTGTCACTAAAGAATATGCATAAAGATAAAAATGTGAAAGAAGCCGGGAATGGAACTAAATCAGGACCGATTACAGAATCGACAAGTGTTTTCTCAAACACTCAGGTTGTATCAGTGAGTGGGAATTCTTTACAGGGTACAAGCGTGGTTCCATCGACAACCAGTGAGTCGGTAAAGTAATTTTGTTTGCAAATAGTATAAACCCGGTCAGTTGACCGGGTTAAAATGATTGATAGTATCATTGCAGATACTAATTTCCATTATCGTGTAAATTCGTTACTTCTGCATAAACAATCTTGTAAATTGTTCCTCATGAATCTTGTTGTACGTCTGGACATATGCAATAAAGGGCACAAAAAGAAGTATCCCGGTGAGAAGGCCAAGGGCCATAGCTCTGTATTCCTTATGTTTCAATAGTACAAGAAATACCCAGATAATATTGAGTGTCATTATGATATGTCCAATGTGGGCAACAACATAATTACCACTCCAGGGAAGAACAAACATCGACATTGTACCCAGATAATAGAGCGGCAGTGCTGTAATACTTAAAAGAGCTCCCTTTTTGTTTATCAGAAAGATGATAAAAAATATCAGGTATAGAAAGCTTGACGGTGAGCAGGAATTGAATGCAATCCATTCAATCATACTGATCTTGAGCTTTCCAAGGAAGAAAAATGTACTTGTGAGTGTTATCAGAAGTAAAAGCGAAGCAAGGATAATGCCGGTAGTTTTTTCAGATTTAGATAAATTCATAGTTAATCATTTCTATTTTAAGTAAATAATACACTGTAGTGAAATGTATATACATTCACCAACAACAACTGATACAACAGCAACATAGTAGGTATTATTTAGTTAAAGGCACAACTGACCCCGAATTCATCACCGTCCATGATATTTAGCAGGTATTTGGCTATTGAAATATAACCTGTTTATCATGGTCGATAATTTATTGTGATAGAAACTTACAGGAAAAATACACCATTTTTATAGTATCGTCAATTACCACTTTTACAATAATTGGTTTTTTTTAATCTGAAACAAAATTAAACAGTACCTCTTTGTAACATGAATCTATTCCGGCATACATAATATCTCATATCACTACAATTTCGTAAGGAATATCATGGACGTTCACTTCTTCGCCAGGCGCTTGAACATCTTCTCAATCTCGACAGTCCAGAAAACAACTGTACTTAACCCGACCGCAATCAGGAAGTCCTTTACAGAAAGCAACTGAAGATTAAATATGTCGCGTAGCGGGGTATAGAGCACCACAAGCTGCATCAGGAACGTAAGAATAAGTGCTCCGCTCATTGCTTTATTTGAAAAAATACCGATTATGAATACAGATTCTTTATGCGAACGTATCGCCAGTGCGTGTCCAAGTTGTGAGAACGTAAGAATGGTGAAAACCATAGTCTGCCATTGACCAAGTTCCTGACCCCAATAATAAAAACCGGTACCAAGCGGAATAAGTCCCATAAGTAAACCAACCCATATGATATGAATGCCGGTTCCTCCTGCAAACAGACTTTCTCCGGGACGTGATGGTGGTCTTGACATAATGTCACGTTCAGCTTTTTCAACGCCTAGCGCAAGTGCCGGAAATCCGTCAGTAACAAGGTTGATCCACAAAATCTGAAGCGGTAGCAGTGCAAGGGGCATTCCAAGAAACGGTCCGAGGAGCATCACCCATATTTCACCGGAATTACTTGTCATAAGATATTTGATAAATTTCTTGATATTGTCGTAAATGACCCGTCCTTCGGAAACCGCTGCGACAATGGTAGTAAAATTATCATCCAGTAGCACCATATCTGACGCTTCCTTGGAGACATCAGTACCGGTAATACCCATCGCCACTCCGATATCAGCTTTTTTCAGCGCCGGTGCATCATTGACACCATCACCAGTCATTGCAACAACCTGATTCAGTTTCTGCAGCGCTGCAATGATGCGGAGTTTGTGTTCAGGTGATACACGGGCAAACACTGATGTCGTTTGAACTTTATTGTCAAGCTCTGCATCACTCATGATATCAAGTTCTCGTCCGGTAATCGTATCGCCATTCTGTTTGATCCCGAGATCATCAGCGATAAACGACGCTGTCAGTGGGTGATCACCTGTGATCATAATCGGCCTGATTCCGGCAGATTTACAAGTTGCTACAGCATCCCGGACCTCAGCACGGGGTGGATCAATAATCGCTACCATACCCGCAAACACAAGATCCCGTTCGATTGCCGCAAGCTCACCCTTTTTGAATAGTTCCTCTGTTTTACGAAATGCAACACCAAGGACTCTCATGCCTTTTTGGGCAAACGCATTGTTTGAAGATGCAATAGTACTTTTCTTTTCGGATGTCAATTTGTTGATGATCCCGTTTTCATATACATATCCGGATACATCAAGCAGCGAATCAACCGCTCCTTTCGAAAATATTATATAGGTACCGGCAGATTCATCTATTGACAAAAGTGAGCATAATCGTGTGCTTGCAGTATGCTCAACCTTATGAACCGTGCTCATACGCTTACGTTCTGAATCGAAGGGAACCTCGTTGATTCTTGGAAAACTTGTATCAAGTTCCTCTTTGTATAGTTTCGCCTTGATCGCTGCTGTGAGTAGTGCAGTTTCGGTGGGATCACCGATTGTTTTTACCGATTTGTCATCACTGATCTGTATTGTTCCATCATTACATAATGCACCACCAATGAGCACATAGGAAAGCGCCCGTTGTTCTTCAAGGGTCTCCTGACTTATCAGGGACTTTGCGTCTGTCAGGTCGCACTTGAAACCGGCAATATCTATTCCGGTTACGGTCATCCGGTTTTCGGTGAGTGTTCCTGTTTTGTCGGAGCAGATCGTTGTAACACTACCCAATGTCTCCACTGCCGGGAGTTTACGGATAAGTGCTTTACGTTTAAGCATTTTACGGGCACCAAGCGCCAGTGCAATGGTTACAACAACCGGAAGTCCTTCAGGCACTGCTGCGACCGCCAGGCTTACCGCCGTAAGAAACATCTCCCGGAAATCATGGCTTTTTACAAGTGTTATCGACGCATTCCAGAAATCACTGCTTATTGTGTCAAGAAATATTTTCAGCGCTTCACCACGGGCAATGCCAAGTGCGAAGACTACTGCTACGATAAAAAATGCGATAACCGCCAGATTCTTACCAAGTTTTGATAACCTTTTTTGTAATGGTGTGGCTTCATTTGAAACACTCTGGATCATGGTTGCTATTTTTCCAAGTTCGGTAAGCATTCCGGTGTGTGTCACGATTGCTTTTCCACGCCCGTTGGTTATCAGTGTTCCCATAAACGCCATATTAAGCTGATCACCAAGAGGTATAGTATCACCAGTCAATGCATCGACCTGTTTTTCAATTGCCTCCGATTCCCCGGTAAGTGCTGCTTCCTGAATCTTTAATAGCATCGCCTCGACAAGACGGCAATCTGCAGGAACAACATTACCTGCTTCAAGCAGAATGCAATCACCGGGGACAAGTTCCGGTGCCTTGATTTCAATAACGGTTCCGTTTCGTAGTGCTTTAACGGTTGCAACACTCATTTTTTTCAAAGCCTGCATTGCTTTTTCGGCGCGGTACTCCTGAGTAACACCAAGAATGGCATTTAAGACAACAATAACACCGATCGCAATTGCATCGATGTCTTCACCCAAAAATGCACTGATTACAGCGGCGATGATAAGAATCACAACGAGTGTTTCACCAAGCTGCTCAAGCAGAATTGTGAAAGGACTTTTTATCCCTTTTTCCTTTAATTCATTGAGACCATACTTTGCCTGGCGCTTGACTATTTCATCAGAAGTCAACCCTTTGTGGATGCTGGTCGAAAGTTCAGTTTCAATTTCACCAGGTTGTAAATTGAAGAACTTCATGAAGGCCTCCATAATTAAAAGATGTAGCAGAATTCATGCACCGATAAAAACGAAAACTGCAATCAATGATGCCCTTACATAGTAAGTAAATAGTATTTGGTACATTGATAGTAAAAGGGGAGGGATCAAATGGTGGTTTAATGGTGTGTTAAATTTGGTGTAACCAGCATAATTGAAAGTAAAACTTTCAATTATGCTGGTTGTAATGTATAAACGTATTCTCAAGGATTCAATAGTTAAACTGTTAACCTTCTTTCCGGTTATTACTATTTCAGGTCCTCGGCAGTTTGGAAAGACTACTTTGACTAAGAAGATACTATGATCTATCGCCTATTCCACCACACCGTTATTTCTTATCACTGATGCATAAAATCTGCCGCTATCTTTTACCGTTCGTTTTTGTGTTTCGAAATCGACATGAACAATGCCGAATCGGGAATCGTATCCCATTTCCCATTCAAAATTATCAATAAGTGACCAGGCGAAATAGCCCCGAAGATCAATACCCTGATTAATTGCATCAGCTGCAGCGCTAATATACCCTTTGTAGTATGCTGCTCTCTCTCTGTCATGAACACGACCGTCAGCGGTAATAACATCCGGATACGATGCTCCGTTTTCTGTTATGTAAATAGGTACGTTGCCGATGGCGTTCTTGACAGTATGTAACATGTCGATCATTCCCTGCGGGTAGATGATCCAGTTACGATCGGTGGTCGGTAAATCCTTTTTTACACGCTCCGGATGACCGTCTTTGTTAAGTTTAAACCACATACTGAAATAATGATTAATTCCTAAAAAGTCAATTTTTTGACTGATTCGTTCCATATCACCGTTGAGAATAATGGGTCTGACAGAACTATTGACATCAGGGTATCTGCCGAAAAATACCGGTTCAAGTATTAGTCCCGGCCCATGGTTCCACATCATTTTTACAACCGGGGTGTCAGCTTCTGTTTCGGGGTAGTTCTGGGAGATCGCTGGTGCAATTCCAAATTGAGCACTTGGGAGCGTTGCTCTTCCGGCTGCAACCGCATCACCATGTGAAAGCAGAATGTGATGAACAACCTGTGCAAATGTTGCATCGTCTTTAACTCCGGGAGCATGAATTCCTGCTTTGTATCCAAGGTATGAACTGACATTGGGTTCGTTGTGGGTACACCAGTAGGTTATCTTGTCACCAAGGGCTTTATACATGACCTGTGCGTATTCTGTAAACCAGTCGATACAACGCCGGTTGAGCCATCCGCCCGCATTTTGCAATGCCATGGGAAGATCCCAGTGGTATAGTGTGATAAACGGTTCTATGTTGCTGTCACGCAGCTTGTCGACAAGTCGTTTGTAAAAGTCAAGCCCTTTGTTGTTGATTGCGCCATATCCATCAGGGAGCACCCGCGGCCATGAAATTGAAAAACGGTATGCTTTTAATTCAAGTTCCTTCATGAGTGCAATATCGGTATCAAGTCTGTGGTAATGATCAGCTGCAATATCACCGGTTGCATTGTTTTTTACATTACCCGGAGTACGCGAAAAATAATCCCAGATCGAATCTTTACGCCCGTCCTCATTTGCGGCTCCTTCGATCTGGTAAGCTGCAGTTGCTGCACCCCATATAAAATTTTTGGGAAACTGTTTGTTTTGCATAGAGAAATCCTGTTAAAATGTACCAGATTGACAATTGAATCAATTGGTTACTGTGACACACCGTGATTATCAGCGGTGATAAAAATTGTATACAAAAACTTTATAATAATCTGACTGAATGTATTTTACCATTAAAGATCAGCGTCGTGTGAAATTATGCGGTGATATAAGAGTCAAATATACCGTTGTAGTATACAGGTGAAACACTGTCAGCAACAGTAGATCACTATGAACATCATACTCAGGCTGAAACTCCCGCTACCAGATAGACCCCATTTGGTTTGTTGTTGATACCAGGTATCTGTTGCGGTATTGTTATAACCGCATCAGATATTTATACTGTTGAAAACGATGTCAGTTGCTCTTACAGCAGCGTACACCACTCATCGGTTTTGCACTGCCACCGGTACCTGGTGATACTGTTTGACATTTTGACAGAGGTCCGCCCATCATGGCCGGTTGACCGTCAGTTGTTGTAACCCATTCAAAAATATTTCCAGTCATGTCATAAATACCAAACTTGCTTGCGCAATTAATCCGTGCCCCTGATACTTCAACTGAATTTACTGCATTGCACCGGTTTTCTTCATAAGTCTTTCCGTAGGGATAGCTCAGATTATCAAATCCTCCACAACTCCACTGCCACTCTTCAGCGGTGCAGAGACGTTTACCCTGTTGTTCACAGAGCATCTTTGCGTCGGCGAATGATAAATTTCCCTGCGGTAACGATCCTTCCCTGTTGGGGTATTCGTATTTGTCAACGCAGGTCTTGAAGAACGGTCTGATTGATGAGCCCGGAGGATAATCGACCATTATCATACCCGGTGGGCAGATAAGCTGCTTTGCATATCGTGTTATGGGATCATTTTCTGTAGCCACATTTGTATGCTTGATAACTCTTACAATATCAGCCTGCTTGATCTGCATCGTAGTTCCATCTGAAAGTTTTAGTGCAAAACCGCTATTGTCTTCTTTTGTAATGGTTCCTTTATGAATGATGTCCGGATTGGCTCTTCCCCAGTCGTCAACAATAGTGCTCTTGACAATAATCGTGTCATACGGTCCAGCCGGAGCCGGTGCAACCTGTGGTTTCACCTCTTTTTGTCTGAGAATTGAAATCGTATGAATCACCTCTTTGGATATCGGAATTGATGACCCGTCAATATTGATTTTAAGCCCGTTCTGATCAATGGTTTCCAGTTTGCCTTTAAATGTTGCACCACTGTTAATTTTCACTTCAAGCAGTATGTTCGTTTCAGATCCCGAAAGCAGCTCATCGAATTGAACCACTGATGACTCAGTAATTATTGTGTTTTTAGTAACCGGTGAAACTGCCTGCTTCTGAAGCGTTTTGGGAAGATCGAGCAGGTCGCATCTGTCGATAAGTTTCTTTGCAAAAATATAGGGTTTCCCGTCAACCGTTTCAAAAATTACCGATGTGTCATCTTTTGATTCAACAAACCCTATGAACTCATCACCGGTAGTAAGGCTCATTCTGTATTTTGCCTTTACAATCAAATCTTTAAACTTCTGGCCTGATGCTATAGCTTTTGGTGATCCTGTAACGGTACCATACCGGGAATCGATTGCATCACCACCGCTTTGTGTCCACCAGATCCGCCAGTCATTTTGATTGTTACCAATGGTCATACCGGTGATTCTGGACAATGCACACGTTCCGAAGTTGACCGTAAATATTATTGTTAAGTCAACCGTTGCACTTCTGATGACTTGTCCGCTGAGTGGCTGTCTTTCAATAATGGTACTCTGTGGAACTGCATCGATGTATTGCTCACATAGCGAAATGTTGTTGTAATCTATAAATGGAGATGAAAGCATGAACTTGTTTTTTTCGTTCATCATATACGTACTCATCCAGTCCTCAAAGGTACCTTCGCCTGAATACTTAACACCTTTAATTTCTGTAACATGAACAGCTCGCGGGAATTGTTCGATTATTGTACCAACCGCGTTGATCCCCCCTCCGCCAAGATCCCCGAGTCTAATCAGTGCACGATAGCCACGCAGCGCTTCATTCTTGTTGCTGGTGAAGACCGGCTGTGATGTGCTTTGGAAGTAGGATGCTGCTGCCGGGGTCATATATATTGAAGGACAATTTTTAACATCACCGATAAGTAGCGCATTCTGATCCTGAGCTAAAACCTGAATTGAACAAAAAATCACAAAAAATAAAGGGCCACAAAAGTGCCGGTACATCGAAAGGAGACCGTTTTTGGGATTATACGTTATTTTAAACATCGTCAGCTCCTGAAAAAAAATGATATACACGTACCTGAAGGGTGATAAACCTTTGTATTACAGGAAAATGAACCAACATATAAAATAAGTATGGTTGGTTGAGATTGCAACAAAACAATAAAGAGGGAGAAAAATACAAAATTATTAAAAAGTATAATTTAAGTGTTTAACTTCGAATGTTTTTACAATATAATTATGAGTAGGGATGGTTATTAAGGTGTTTTTCAAGTAAATGCCATGGAGGATTTTTATGTACGATCAAGGTGTAGAGCCGAATGTTTCTTTAGACGACAGACCTATCAGAGAAACTGTAATTGAAAAAGATGAAATCATCAGTCTGATTATAGACGTTGAAACGCTGGATTCCAGGGAGTTTTACAAAAAATATTTTGTATAGCGAAACTGGATTAGACTCTGATGGCTGAATGGTGATACGTTCAGTAGAAAAAGGTACCCTGATGATAATCGGGGTATTTTTTTTATCTTCACCTGGTACTGCACCTGATGATTTTTCTGTTGTATGCGTATGGAGTTGTTTTTGAGTCGGGAAAATAACGTTGCTGTTAAATGTCCATTGAAAGTTTTAAATGAAAGTGAATTGTTGATACTACTCTACCAGCTGCGCTTTCTCTTCTTCCCACACGTTACACTTCAGGAAACCCGTGCTTTATCCAGCACTTCACTGGCAAATGCTTCGTATGTTTTGTAAAGATAGCCGTCAAAGACCACGTCAAATTTGAGTGTTTCGAAAATATAATTGATATAGTCATTACTTGATATGATATAGATTGCACCACCCATTTTGCGCACTTTGTTTAAATTATAAACGAGTGCTCCAATACCGCCACTACATATAAAAGTTACTTCATCAAGGTTGAATGCGATGTGGTAGAATCCATCTTCAATAATCTGCTGAATTTCTTTATCAAGTGATCGGGCACTTTCCCAATCGATGCGTCCTGATGGTTTTACAACTTTGAAATTCATGATTTCAGTAACAGACAGTTCCATAGTACCTCCTGGTAATCAATTGAAAATTATACCATTACCGGATCTCCTTATAGTCTGCGTCACTAATGTCGCACCCTGATTCGTCAAAACGTTTAGCCTGACCTTTAGCGGTGTGCGGTGAGGACCGTTTGCTATTTCCCTTAAAAAAGTTACTTAGAAGCAACCTTAGAAAGAAAAACAAAAGCAACAACTCTGCAACATAAATAAGAAGTTTCATATCCGGTTTTGGAAAACCCTTTGTAATATGGTATATTTTCTACCTGATTGTTTCAAGAGTAGAATCATAAAAAATTCGATTATCGATAAAAATAATTGTAATGCGTGTATCGTAATAAAAATTTGTTGGATCAAATGCCCGGTTCGTACTGAATTATAATGCCGGTTGATTTGCTCTGCACATTTAACTGATTAAAAAAACAGATAATAGGCATTTGATTGTCAATATCCTTGTAAGCAGTTTTTTCAGGCAAATACATTAACTATATACATGACGGAGGTTTTTTAATGAGCGTTGATATCAATCAACTCAATGAAAAAATCAAAGAGGAGAGCAGTTTTGTTGCGATTCTCAGAAGTGAAATGTCAAAGGTGATTATCGGTCAGGGCAAAATGATTGACCGGCTTTTGATAGGGCTTCTTACAAAGGGACATATTCTACTTGAAGGTGTGCCGGGTCTTGCAAAAACACTGGCAATCTCAACACTGGCAAAAGCGATTGATACCGGATTCAAGCGAATTCAGTTCACACCGGATCTGCTTCCAGCTGATCTGGTTGGTACAATGATTTACAATCAGAAAACGGGTGAGTTTGTAGCAAAAAAAGGACCTGTTTTTTCGAATCTTATCCTTGCCGACGAGATCAACCGTGCTCCGGCTAAGGTGCAGAGTGCACTGCTTGAAGCGATGCAGGAACGTCAGGTTACCATTGGTGATACCACCTACATGCTTGATGATCCGTTTCTGGTACTTGCCACTCAGAACCCTATCGAGCAGGAGGGTACCTATCCGCTGCCTGAAGCCCAGGTTGACCGCTTTATGCTGAAGCTGAAGATCACTTATCCAAGCCGCGAAGAGGAAAAACAGATTCTTACCAGAATGGGAAAAGGTGATGTTCCTGAAGTGTCAAAGGTGGTAAGCGTTGATAAAATTAAATCAGCCCGCGCGGTGGTCAATGAGATCTATATGGATCCCAAGGTCGAGGACTATATTGTCAATCTCGTGTATGCAAGCCGTGAACCTCAGGCCGCAGGTCTTGCAAACTACAGACAACTGATCGCTTACGGTGCATCACCGCGTGCAACACTTTTTCTGACCAGGGCAGCACGGGCACATGCGTTTATAAAAGGACGTGGTTACGTAACTCCCGAAGATGTAAAATCAATTGGTATGGATGTATTGCGCCACAGGGTTGCGGTTACTTATGAGGCAGAAGCAGAAAATATCACATCCGAGGATGTCGTACAGAAAATTTTTGACTCTGTCGAAGTGCCATGAGAAACGGCCTCAAAAGGGCCTCACCCCCCAGCCCCCTCTCCACAAGTGATAGAGGGGGAGTAGGAAAAATTCAGGTTCCCCCTCTGCCACTTGTGGAGAGGGGGTTAGGGGGTGAGGCAGAATTATCAATTTACCAAAGGGTAATAAATGATACCAAAAGAAGTACTTCAGAAAGTACGGCGCATTGAGATAAAAACCAAGCGGGTGGTTGATTCCATTCTGAGCGGGTCGTATCATAGTGCGTTTAAAGGCAAAGGTATGGAGTTTGCCGAGGTGCGCGGGTATGTTGAAGGTGACGATATTCGTCATATCGACTGGAACGTTACCGCACGTATAGGTGAACCGTATGTAAAGAAACATCAGGAGGAACGCGAACTTACCGTCATGCTTATGGTTGATGCATCCGCGTCGGGAAGCTTTGGTACGGTTAATAAATTCAAAGGTGAAACAGGCGTCGAATTGTGCGCGTTACTTGCTTTTTCGGCAATAAAGAATAATGATCGCGTTGGATTGATAATTTTTACCGATGAGATTGAACTGTATATTCCTCCGAAAAAAGGTAAGAATCACGTACTTTACGTAATAAGAGAACTGCTCTATTTTAAGCCAAAAGGCAAAAAGACGGACGTTGCTGCAGCGCTGCGGTTTCTTAATGGCGTGCAGACCCGGCGTGCTGTTGTATTTCTTGTTTCCGATTTTTTTACAGGTCAATTCGATGCTGCACTGAGAATCAGCGCAAAACGTCATGATCTTATCGCTGTGACAATCAATGATCCCCGCGAGAGCACGTTTCCTGATGTCGGTCTGGTTGAACTTGAAGATGCCGAGCATGGTGGAACAATTCTTGTTGACAGCGGCAGCAGGGAATTTCGTGAACTTTACAAAAAGAAGATGCAGGAAAAATGGGATGGATTAAGTACCTTGTTCAGACATCAGGGTGTTGATGAAATCTGTGTATCGACCGAAACCGAGTATGTCGAACCGCTTGTTAAATTTTTCAAAAAACGTGAACGGATGCTTACCAGATAGAGATGTGTTATGAGTAAAGCAGCAGAACTGCATAAGCTTGTATGGGATACGGTTCATTCTGTTTATGATGAAACAGTAGCGATACGTCGTCATATTCATCAGAATCCTGAAGTGAGCGGTAATGAGTATAAAACCGCTGCGTTTATTGCATCGAAATTAACCGCCCTGAATATTCCGCATAAAAAATACATTGACAAAACAGCTGTGGTGGCGACTATTAAAAACGGGGATGGACCGCTTGTAGTACTGCGGGCGGATATTGATGCCCTGCCGATTGAAGAGGATACCGGACTGGCATACTCATCAGTAAATACCGGGGTGATGCACGCGTGCGGTCATGATATGCACACTGCGTGTCTGCTTGGCGCTGCCGATGTACTGAGCAGGTTGAAGTCAAAATGGCGGGGAACGCTTGTACTACTCTTTCAGCCGATGGAGGAGATTGAACCGGGGGGGGCATGGGAACTCATCCAATGCGGAGCGTATCCAAAAAACGCCGATGCGGTTTTTGGTCTTCATGTCAATGCTGACCATGAAACCGGTACAGTCGGTGTTAAACGTGGCATTGACTATGCGGGAGTACTTGCGTTTGATATCCTTGTCGAAGGAAAAGGCGGGCACGGGGGAACACCCGAAGCAACAATCGATCCGATAATCTGTGCTTCATCGCTTGTTTTACAGATGCAGTCACTGATCAGCCGGGAGAAATCACCATTTTTTCCTGCAGTACTTACCATTGGAAGTCTCAATGCAGGAACGCGCCGCAATATAATACCCGAAACAGCTACTCTAAGCGGAACAATCAGATGTCATTCATCAGAGTATCTTCAGCAGATACAGGGACGGCTAACCGAGCTTGTTGTAAGCGGTGGGCATGCATGCCGGTGTGATGCAACAGTGACATTCGAGAAACCGTATCCTCCTGTCAATAATAATCTGCAATTGAGTGAACGGTTTGTCAATGCTTTTGTAAATCTTGCAGGTAAAGAACGTTTTGTGGAACGTCCGCTTCCGACGATGTATGCTGAAGACTTCTCCTACTATCAGGAGAAAACGCCGGGATTGTATGTGCATCTTGGTGTGCGGCCGAAAAAGAAAAAAATGGTACCAGCACTTCACTCACCTCATTTCTCACCTGATGAAAGTGCACTATCAACAGGTATTGCATGTCATGTCTGCTTTGCACTTGATATGATGAAAGCGGAGTCGTGAGCAGGTATACATCAGAATTTATCTTTGCGCTCTGCAACAGCGGGGCTGAAAAAGCACTGAAACTCGAAGTTGCATCAATGGAATTGCCGTGGCGTTTCAGTTATCAGAAAAAAGGATTTGTCGCGTTCAAAGCTGATACGTCGATTGGTACCTTTAATGAAGTATCACTGAATGAACAGGTCGCTTTTGCGCGAAGGATATGTCTCTCACTTGGTAAAGCACCAACAGCTCAGGCCGCCGAGAATCTGATCTGTCAGGCTGTTGGGAAAATGCCGCTGATTCACAGAGCCCGCTATTTTGATCATAGAATGGAAGGCCTGAATACTACCCCTGGACTGTTACCGGAACAACCGGAAATCGGGGAGTGTATCGGAACCGTCGTAGAACTTGGATCTGATGAGTTTTTTGCTGGATTACATATTCATACTTCTGATATCAGTCCTTATCCGGCTGGTGATTCCGGAATTATCATGCCTGAAAAGTCTCCATCAAGGGCATGGCTGAAACTTGAAGAGGCGGTACGTTTTTTTAATCTGTCTTTGACAAAGAGAGATGTTGTCGTAGAAGTAGGTTGCGCTCCGGGCGGAGTGGTACTTGCGCTGCTTGAGCGGGGTATCCCTGTTATCGGAGTTGACCCTGCAAGAATGGCTGATGTTGTTACTGCATATCAGATTCCTGACCGTTACAACACTCCGGCTGCAAAACCATGGTTGTATCACTGTCGAAAACCTGCCGCACTTGTTGGAAAAAAGGATCTCGGTCAGGGAGTAACATGGTTCATGTCGGATATGAACCAATCGCCTGAAATAATCATCAAAGAATGTATTCGCTTTGCGTCAATGTCACCGGGAATCCGCAATGCCCTTATGACACTTAAACTTACCGATCTGTCACAGGTCGTTGAGAAAAATAAATGGTTTGAAATGCTGAAGTCCGGTGGCTTTAAAAAAATGCGTCTTCAGTCGCTTAGTGTAAATCACCGGGAACTTGCGCTTTTTGCTTGCAAATAAATGCGACCTGTAATTGTCAGTTTTGACATACGTAATCAGATCTGTAAACATGCAAAGAAACGTTGTCTGTTTCATTCCTGATATATACAGTCCCTATACCTGCTCCTTGTACGTATGTTGATTCCTGGCTGATTATCCGGTGAACCAATGTTACCGGATTTGATAGATTTTGTTCGATTCAATTGCAATTATCAATTTGATAGCGAATCTGAATCGTTTTAATGCAGCAGTGCGGCTGTGACTGATTTGAAAAGATCCAGTTGTTTGTACTTTCTGGGTGAACATGCTCACGGCAATGTTCCGATAATCATTGTAACGTCTTAAAAACAGGGTGATTGTAGAAATAACAACAACAGGAAAAAACGATTGGAGATGTTGTTAATGGTATAGCGGAATTTTTGCAGACAATATAAATTGAATTTTTTGTAAACAAATTATACACGGTGATTGTTTAGACCTTTTCCTTGATTTTTCTCTATTCCGCACCTATTTTGATTAATTGAATAATATTGTGGAGATATGGAAAATGGGTATCTGATGTAATTCTAAACGGATTAATCACTACACTATAGAAAAATTTATCCATACAACAAACAAATAGCAGGATAACGTAATAGCATGAAGCAATTAATGTTAGGAAATGAGGCGATTGCCCGTGGAGCCTGGGAGGCGGGAGTGACTGTTTCGGCAGCATATCCGGGTACGCCAAGTACAGAGATATCGGAGTTTATCAGTAATTATAAGGAAATTGATGCCGAATGGTCGGTAAATGAAAAAGTCGCATTTGAAATTGCGATAGGTGCATCAATAGCCGGTGCCCGCGCACTTGTCGCGATGAAACATGTTGGCCTCAATGTGGCGATGGATCCCCTTATGTCAATCTCGTATCCGGGAGTAACCGGCGGACTTGTTGCGATAGTCGCTGATGATCCCGGGCAGCATAGTTCACAAAATGAGCAGGACACACGATGGTTTGCGATTGCAGCAAAAGTACCGGTCCTGGAACCATCAGATAGTGCAGAATGTAAAGAGTTTGTTAAACGTGCATTTGAGCTGAGTGAATCGTATGACACCCCGGTGATCATTCGGTTGACAACACGCGTTGCTCATTCGCAAAGCCTGGTGACACTTGGGGATCGTTGTGATGTCCCCTTGAAACCATTTGATAAACAGCATGGCAAGTATATCGTTGCTCCTGCATACGCCCGCCGCCGTCGTGTTGTTGCCGAGGATCGTCTTGGTACATTAAAAGTGTTTGCAGATACCACCGATCTGAACTGTGTTGAAATGAACGATACCTCAATAGGCATTATTGCCGGCGGTATCTGTTACCAATATGCAAAAGAGGTGTTTCCTGATGCGTCTTTTGTAAAACTCGGCATGGTATATCCGCTCCCACAGAAAAAAATTACCGATTTTGTAAATGCATGCCAAAAAGTGTATGTTATCGAAGAAGTGGAATCGATTTTTGAACTTCAGATCAAATCCTGGGGGCTATCGGTTACCGGCGGTGATCTGTTTCCCCGTATTGGAGAATTGTCAAGCAGAATTATTCGTCAGAAAATTACCGGATCAGCACCGGAACTATTAACGCTTGGTAGTGATGTCACAATCCCGGTTCGTCCACCGGTAATGTGTCCCGGGTGTCATCACCGCGGACCATTTTACATTTTAAGAAAACTCAAACTTCGTGTTTCCGGTGATATTGGTTGTTACACTCTGGCTGCATCGCCACCGCTTGAGGCTATGCATACGTCAATATGCATGGGTGCATCAATAGGCATGGCATTCGGCTTTGAAAAAGCCCGCGGCAAGGAGTTTGCAAGTCAGTCGGTAGCAGTTATCGGTGATTCAACATTCTGGCATTCGGGACTAACCGGGCTTGTTGATATCGTTTACAATAAGGGATATACCACTGTCATTATCCTCGATAATTCCATAACAGCCATGACCGGACATCAGAATAATCCGTCAACAGGGGTGAGGCTCAATGGATCACCTGCTCCGGCACTTGATATAAAGAAAGTGGTTGAAGCAATCGGGATCAGGCGTGTTGTTGAAGTCGACGCGTATGATTTAAAGGAACTTGAACGGGTGATCAAAGAAGAGATCAGTGCTCCTGAACCATCAGTTATTATCACAAAGCAGCCATGTCTTCTTATTAAAGGAATTGATCGTCCGGGAAATGCGTTCAGCGTTGATCCACAAAAGTGTACCGGATGCCGTGCATGCCGGGTAATCGGATGTCCTGCGATATCCTTTGTAAATAAGAAGGCTGTCATTGAAAACAGTTTGTGTGTCGGGTGCGGAATTTGCGCTGATATCTGCAGTTTCGGTGCGATCAGTGAAAATGATGAAGGGATGGATGCGTAATGAATATAGTGATTTCAGCAGTAGGTGGCCAGGGCGCACTTTTTGCAGCCCGCGTGATCGGGCGTGTGGCGCTGAATAATAATTATGATGTCAAGGTGTCTGAAGTGCATGGCATGTCCCAGCGGGGTGGAAGTGTTATTACCTATGTACGGTTCGGTAAACAGATTGCATCACCGATTGTCGAGGAAGGGTATGCGGATGTACTGCTCGCATTTGAAATGCTTGAGGCAGCACGGTATGTCCCTTATGTTAAAAAACAGGGTGTTATTATTATTAATGATCAGAAAATCAAGCCGCAGCCGGTAGTTGCGGGGGACTGTGCGTATCCAGATACGATTGTCGATACGATACGTACGCTTGATGTCAAGGTTGAACTTATCGATGCAACTGCACGGGCACTTGAAGCCGGGAGCAGCAGAGCAGTGAACGCGGTAATGCTTGGTGCATTTGCAAAACATACATCGTTTTCCCGTGATAGCTGGATTCAGGGAATCACGGATGCATCACCGGCGAAATTCGTGCAGAGCAATATTGATGCATTTGACAAGGGATACGGTAAGTAAACGAAAATTTTTTAATCGTTGTATGAATCCTGTAAAGCAGAGGAGTATATACTGATGATCTGGAATAAGGCAATGGAGTGCATGAGCAGAGATGATATGCGTGCATATCAGTCTGAAAAACTGCGTGAGGTCGTTGAACGGGTTTATCATAATGTACCGGCATACCGGGCGAAAATGCAGGCTGCTAAATTGGGGCCTGAAGATATCCGGACTGTTGATGACATTGTCAAACTGCCCTTTACCGTTAAGACTGATCTGCGTGATAATTATCCATTCGGACTTTTCGCAGTGCCGCAAAGAGAAATAGTCCGGATTCATGCATCATCGGGTACTACCGGAAAAGCAACCGTTGTAGGGTACACTCGAAAAGACATCGCGATATGGGCGGAAGTTGTAGCCCGTTCACTGGGATGTGCTGATGTCGGTCCGGATGATATTATTCAGATTGCCTATGGTTACGGACTCTTTACGGGTGGTCTTGGTCTTCATTACGGTGCAGAAAAAATGGGTGCTTCAGTGGTACCTGCGTCATCGGGGAATACAAAACGGCAATTGCAGTTGATGGAGGATTTTGGAGTAACAGCGCTTGCCTGTACGCCATCATATTCACTGTTTCTTGCAGAGTCAATGAAAGAGTACGGTGTTAAGCGCAGTAATCTGAAATTGAAAGTTGGAATCTTTGGTGCGGAACCATGGTCTGAGCATATGCGTACTGCAATAGAAGAAAGTCTTGGCATTAATGCAATTGACATATATGGACTCAGTGAAATTATGGGGCCCGGTGTTTCGTGTGATTGTATGTACAAATGTGGCATGCATGTTTTCGAAGATCATTTTATCCCTGAAATCATTGATCCCGAAACACTGCAGCCGGTAAAGCACGGAGACAAGGGTGAACTCGTTTTTACGACGATCACCAAGGAAGGGTTACCACTGATCCGTTATCGTACACGGGATCTTACACGGCTTCTCTATGAGCCATGCCGCTGCGGACGTACGCTGGTCCGAATGGAAAAATGTCTTGGCAGAAGTGACGATATGCTGATTATCCGTGGTGTCAACGTGTTTCCGTCACAGATCGAAACCGTGCTGCTTAACATGACCGAGACAAAACCGCATTATCAGCTCATTGTCGAACGTGAACATCTCCTTGACACATTAACCCTCGTTGTTGAAGTTGATGAGCAGTTTTTCTCGGATGAGATCCGGAAGCTTGAAGCGCTCTCGGAAAAAATCCGTAAGAATGTTGAAAGTACGCTTGGTGTAGCCGTCAAGGTGAAACTGGCTGAACCGAAAAGCCTTGAGCGCAGTGAGGGCAAGGCGAAACGTATCATTGATAAACGAACCATTTAAATGTAAACGATGGATCGCTATTATCATGAAATACAAAATTGATAAAATAACACTACACTCGCAGCCCCGCTCCACTTACAATATATGGAGCAGGGGTGATGTCAAAAGGAGATCGATATGATTATTCAGCAGCTTTCAATATTTCTTGAAAATAAATCGGGTCGTTTAACCGAGGTGACCCAGGAACTGGCGCGCAAGAAGATTAATATCTCAGCACTCACCGTTGCCGAAACATCTGACTACGGAATCCTGCGTTGCATTGTTTCCGACCCGGCTCAGGCAGTGAGTGCTCTTAAGGAAAAAGGTTTTTCTGTCGGGCTTACCGATGTATTGTGTTTGTCAATTCCCGATATTCCCGGATCGATTGCAAATATATTACAGATTCTTTCCGATGCCGATATCAGTGTTGAGTATATGTATGCGTTTTCTGTTCAGAAAAAGGCAAACGCGATTATCCGGTGCGAAAAAATCAGGGATGCGATTGATGTTCTTAAAAAGAAAAATGTCGAGCTTCTTCATGCATCGGATATTTACTAAGTGGCAGGATTAAGGCTAAGGTTGATGGCGCCAGCCAAAGTCTTGTGTATTGGGATGTAACATCAAGGGCGATATCGCTGAAATATACGAATGGAATCCAACGGGTGTAAGTCCCGTGCAGTAAAGACTAACCAGCACCTGCAAGCGAGTCTTTCGCGTTAGGGTAACCATAGCGCGAAGCGTAGACAGAAAACATGAAAGCCGTGTGGTAGATCTTCGAAAGATCAGTTGCCGTTGATGTCTTCGCTGTCTAATATGCGGGGACAAAACTAAAACATCGTTAAAGCTGAGATGTTACGGTTCGGCGGAGTCCGAGTGCAGGGCAAACATGTAAGGATTTCCCGGAAAGCTGGGAGAGCCTGTATGTCTCTACTGAAATAACAGGTATTGGACAATCTTCCACGTCCCACTCATTACCCGTAACTTGTTACCTTCTCTCTTTTATTTTGATATCCTCTAACCCTTTGTAGTATTTGCCATGTAAGGCAATAGTGCAGTTAAGCATTACGGTTGTCTAATTCTGTCAGTAATAGTAGTATAATAGATCTTGAGTTTTTGCATAACTCAAAGTATACTGTATTTTGGAGTGATTTTTTTGCAGTGTAATGGAATATTGAGTGCAGATGACACAGAAAGTATTTCCTGTTGCAGGTGCGCGACCAAATTTTATGAAAATTGCCCCGATAATAAGGGCGACAAAAAAGCACTCCGGACTTACACCGGTTCAGAATTTTATAGATAATCGTTAACAGGTATTGAGGAAATTCAGTTTTTGGAGGATATTCCAGATGTAAAAAACACTGTTATCCATATTTCCCAATAGTGATTGATAAGGAAAAATATGGCAAGAGCAGGGATGATGTGTATTAGATATTAAAAGAACACAACATCTACAGATGACACTATTTTTATCCTCTGATTAGTCGATTCCCAACCTACAGGGCTCATGATTCTGCATTGTCTGGAAAGATACCAGTTGCGGAAGAGACCTCTGAAAAGGTACTTTGATTACCAATATTCCCGGATATTGAGCAGGAAATGCTAATTACAATTGCTAATCTTGTAAAGTCATTTGGAGTGTTGTAACAGATGAAGATTGGTATAATGCAACCATATTTGTTTCCATACCTTGGCTATTTTCAATTAATGAATGCTGTCGATAAATATGTTTTTTACGATGATGTCAATTATATCAAACAAGGGTGGATAAATAGAAATAATATACTGGTGAATGGTAAAAAACATCTTTTTTCATTTGATTTGACTGGTGCAAGTTCATTTAAGCACATTAATGAAATTCAAATTAACAATAATCAAAAGTTTAAGAAAACTCTGCAACAGTCATATTGTAAAGCAGCATTTTTTAAAAGTGTCTTTCCCCTTATTGAATCGATCATTGATTTTAATGACTCCAATCTTGCCCACTATGTTATAAATAGCCTAAAAAGTATTTCTGCTTTCTTAAACATCAATACTGATTTTATTAAATCGTCTGAATTAGCTAAAGATACTACACTTAAGGGACAAGAAAAAGTTATACATATTTGTAAACTTCTTGGAGGAAGTGAATATTACAATGCGATTGGTGGACAGGAACTCTATTCCAAGCATGACTTTGAAGTAGCTGGGATTAGTCTTAAATTCCTTAAAACAAAACTTGCAGTTTATAAACAGTTTAACAACGACTTCATAGTTGGCTTGTCAATAATTGATGTTCTAATGTTTAACTCTGTTGAAAAAATACAATCTATGCTTAAAGAGTATGAGTTGTTATGAATCGAAATGAAATAGGTGGTTTTTTTGAACTTGAACTAAGGGCAGGAAATGAGTACTACCCTGATTTAATCTCATTAAATTCAGCCAGGAATGCACTTCGCTATATTGTTAGAGTTTATGGTATAACAGAGATGTACGTCCCATATTATACGTGTCCTGTTATTCATGATGCTTTAAAATCAGAAAGTTGTAAACTCTTGTTTTACGCCATAGATAGCAATCTTCTACCTGTTATTGAATTCCCGGATGATTCTTTTATTTTGTATACTAATTATTATGGCGTTTGTACAAAAAATTCCAAAACATTAGCAAATAGATATAAGAATCTAATAATTGATAATGCGCAAAGCTTTTATTCACAGCCAACAGGATTAGCATGTTTTTATTCACCCCGAAAGTTTTTTGGTTTACCAGATGGTGGTTATCTGAAAATTGATAAAATATTAGAAGAACAATTTGAACAGGAGATTTCTCATCAACGATGTTCGCATTTACTAAAAAGAGCCGATTTGTCAGCGGAAGTTGCTTATAGCGAATTCAAAACTAATGATAATTCTTTGGATAATCTGCCTATTAGAACCATGTCAAGATTTACCAAAAAATTGCTTTGTTCAATCGATTATGAAAATGCTAAACAAAAAAGAATAGAAAATTATGAGTTTCTCAATGAAAACTTATCGAATATAAATGAATTAAATTTACTTGATAATGAAATTGATGTCCCGATGGTATATCCTTTACTAATAAAAAACGAAAATATAAGAAGTAAATTGATACAAAATAAGATATATGTTGCAACATACTGGCCAGAGATGGAAATGAATGGTGCGGAGACTCAAATTGAAGAATATCTGCATAAATATCTTTTGCCGCTTCCTATAGATCAAAGATATCGGGAAGAAGACATGAAACAAATTTTGAAAGTAATTTATGAGTAAAATAAATGTACTTATCTTTCCTGCTGGGGAAATAAATTCTATAGAATTACATGATGCATTATCGACTTGTGTAAATATAAATTTATTTGGTGCATCATCGGTAGAACGGCATGGCAGCTATGTCTTTAAAAACTATATTCCCGGCCTTCCATTTATTAATTCAAATGATTTTTTTTACAAGTTTAATGAAATTATTGAGAAAAACAATATAACTTTGGTTTTTCCAACGCATGATTCAGTTGCTTTGTTTTTGGTAGAAAATCAAGATAAATGTAAAGCTAAAATTCTAGCGGGGAATATTGAAACAGTAAGAATCTGCAGAGATAAGAGAAAAACCTACGAACTATTCAAAGAGTGCAGTTTTCTTCCAAAAATATATAATAGTAAAAGGGAAGTTGACAAATTGCCCGTTTTCATAAAGCCTCGTGAAGGACAAGGTTCTGTGGGTGCATTAAAGATCATGAATGTTGATGATTTAAAGGATGAATGGTTTAACGATTATGTTGTAAGTGAATTCCTCCCAGGTGATGAGTTTACAGTAGATTGTATTACAGATAAAAATGGTAAATTACAGTATGTTTCTCCTCGTTCCCGTCAAAGACTTTTAGCGGGTGTTTGTGTCTCTGGACAAAATGAGATGTTATCTCAGGAAATTGAACGTATTGCAAATACGATTAATGATCGGATGTCTTTTCTTGGCTTATGGTATTTTCAAATTAAAAAAGATAATCAGGGTATATTCAAATTGCTAGAAATTTCAACCCGTTGTGCAGGAACAATGTGTTTGACTCGCGTTAGAGGTGTTAACCTGCCTCTATTAAGTATTTATGCTGCAATGGGCAAGGAAATCTCTGTTTTTGCAAACAATTACAATGTGAAAATGGACAGAACACTAATAAGCCGTTATAAGATTGATTACGATTATGATAACGTATACATTGATTATGATGATACTGTAATCATTAATGATGCAGTCAATTTAACTGCGATCAGATTTTTGTATCAATGTCAGAATTACAAAAAAAATGTTTACATAATTACAAAGCATGAGTTCTCTTTAATTGAAAGTTTAGAAAAATATTCAATCCCAAAAACCCTTTTTAAAAGTATCATGCATTTAAAAACGGATGAACAAAAAGTAGATTTCATTGATCCTTCAATGTCGATATTTATTGATAATTCATTTCAAGAGAGAAAAATAGTGTACGAAAAGTTGAAGATACCCGTGTTTGATGTTGATGGTATCGAAGTGTTGCTTGATTGGAGATCTTGATAATTGTCAATGTACTTTAGAAAGGTAAAACATGTTTATAGACAAAGTAGTTAATTCAACTAACAAAAAAATCGAAAAAATTCGAAAATTAGAACAATCATCTCTTCCACTTGTGATGTATGGTGCTGGTAGCTATGCAATCGATGTTAATAAATTACTGATAAAGCAGGGTGTTAAAGTTGATGCGTTTTGTGTTGATGATGAATATTTTCAAGATAATTTATTTGTTGACGGAATTAAAGTTGATAAAATCGGGACAATTTGCAAGCGATATACTAACTTTAATATGGTTATTGGTTTTGCTGATTACCGTAAAGCAAGACAAAAAATGGCTGTTGTCAAGGAAATAGATGATCTTATTTTTATTGATGCACCACATAGTTTAGAATTTTTAGATTACAATTATGTAATTAATAATCAAAAAGAATTTGAAACAACTTTGAATCTGCTTGAAGATCAACGTTCAAAAGATGTTCTAATCGCGTATCTTAATGCAAAAATATGCGGTTTACCTGATGGCTTATATGAAATGGCACAATTCAACCCATACTTCAATGATCTCATCAAATTGACAGATGGTGAAGTTTTTGTTGATTGCGGTGCATATGATGGAGATACAATTCGTGCATTTTATAAAAATGTAAATGGAAAATACAATAAAATCTATGCCTTCGAGCCAGATAACGTTAATTTTGAATCTTTAAAAAGTTATCTAATGAATAAAAAAATAGAAAATGTTTGCTTAGTTAATAAAGGGTGCTGGGATAGAAAAACCACGTTGCTATTCTCTTCCGATGGTAATATGACTTCTCAAGTTCAAAATGAAGGGTCTGTGGCTATTGAGGTGGATTCAATCGATAATGTTGTTGGTTTAAACAATGTAACTTTTATAAAAATGGATATTGAGGGTTCAGAATTGGCGGCTTTAAGAGGTTGTGCAAATACTATTAAAAGAGAAAAACCAAAATTAGCAATTTGTGTATACCATAAGCCGGAAGATTTAATCACTATTCCCCAATACATTAAAAATCTTGTTCCTGAATATCGACTATACTTAAGACATCATCAATTCATTTCTTGGGAAACTGTACTTTATGCTACTTTGTAAATAGTTTAATGTTGTAGATATATTGCTGCTTTTAACGTAATCGGTTTCGCAGTTTGTAACATAAAATTCTGGGCAATTATAAAAACACACATGTTCACTTATTATCAGGCATGTTTTATAGTATTAGTATGAAACGTTAAATAAAAAACACAATTATAAATTCACTGCTTTGGAAATTATTAGAACGCGAAAGAAGGCAGGGTATCGCATTTGTAATTTTCTTGAGTCTTAACTTGAACTGTAAGCAGTTACAGTACTTTGCGTTAAACAAACGGGCGATAACACTTTATGAGAAGGCTTGCATTGCAAATGACGGTATGCATTGTAAGACAGCATATAAAAAATGGGAGCTACATAGGGCTTTTCAAAATGTTAATACGGATAGGTTAGTTTGTCAGTAGGCATTCAGCCGTAGTTCCTGAAAGGAGAATATGAGTTTGCGTATTAATCAAACAGACACACAACCAGGTTTCTTTTGTCCAGTGTGTCAACAAATGGTTCCAGGTTTTATGCCAATCGGATGGGAAAGTATTGCTTTGTTGAATGATTGCGGATATATACACCCTTTTTTTCAGGCTGAGACATTTAATATTGTCAACTATTATTGTCCGCGTTGTAGTGCATCTGACAGAGACAGGCTTTACGCTTTGTTTCTGGAACAATTCCTGAACAAGCTGGACAAAAACACAAAGCACCGTTTCATCGATTTTGCACCTGCACCCCAATTGCAACGCTACTTAAAGAAATTCCCATTTCTCGATTACAGAAGTGCTGATTTATTTGCCCAAAATGTCGATGATCGCGTCGATATCATGGATATGAACATTTATGATACGGAATCGGTGGATTTTTTCCTCTGTTCGCATGTGCTGGAACATGTATCAGATGACAGAAAGGCAATAGCTGAACTTTACAGGATATTAAAACCTGGAAAATGTGGAATTCTGATGGTTCCTATAATTCTTACGTTACAGTCAACCTATGAAGACCCTTCAATTGTTTCACCTGAAGAACGATGGAAACATTTCGGACAGGATGATCATTTGAGAGTTTATGCGAAATCGGATTTTATCGGTAAAGTTAAGGATGCCGGATTTGAAATTCATCAGTTTGACATATCTGTTTTTGGGGCAGAGATATTTAAGATGCATGGGATACACAAAAGATCTGTGCTCTACATTGTAACAAAACAGGCGTAATCATTAAATTGTCTGATGAAAACAGTATGAAACTTGCCATTATGAAACCATAATATATACCATATATAGAATGCTTCAACTTATAAATTTGTGGACAGGTTTGTTGTTTGCGATAATGTCAAGTGTACTAAAAAGGCTGGATCAATAGAAGCTGGTCCTTACAAAGTGGAGAAGATGCAGAAGTTGCCATTCCATAAAGAATGATTCCGATATTCTTGATGTAAAGAAAAGGGCGTTGGCTGTAGATTTTAATAAAACATAATTGTTGAATTACTTTTACAACTCTTGCAGAAAAGCCCCACTATTTGACAATGCTTTTTCGCTCATTGGAAAAATAGTACTCTGTTAAAATGCAAACCTGTTTGATTATATATATCTTTCTGTAAAGAAAATCTACACCGTATCAGAAATTAAAACTGAAATTATTGATTCTTCTAATGTAAAGATTAAGCATGCGTTGAAAGGTCAGGATAAGGTTATTGCAATATGTAAATATAAGGGTGCTGATACCTAAATAAATGCAATTGGCAGTCAGGAGCTTTACTCTCAAACGGTATTCAATGAATGTAACATGGTTTTGAAATTTATTAAATCACTACCCGTGAATTATGCTCTGTTCAATAATGAATTTGTTCCTTGGTTGTCAATAGTTGATGTACTGATGTTTAATCAGATTGAATCGAAAAAAAACACGTAAAACAACTATGAATTGATTTAGAAAGCAGTCCTTGAGTGAGGATAAAATACAGCTATGAACAAGTTTATCCCGATCTTTGTTTAAGTATCTTTCTGCGATGTGAAAAAGCAAAATGAATCTTCAGTAATACCTGTAAATCTTTAAAATTACAGATATTATCTCAGTAGCATGCAAAAAATTACTTTCATAATTACTGGTTAAATGTTAAAATCTCTTTAGACATTTATGCTAATAACGTACATGTGTGTCTGAAACGGAATCAAACAATTGGCTTTTGAAGGGAAAAGAGACGGTTGCTATATCAATTAAAACCTTTAAACTAATGACTGCAGTTAGTGTGGATGTAGGGCTTAAAACATTGATATTATGGGTATTGATAGAAAGAATTGAGAATGAAAAAAAGAATCGAGGAACTTGCAATATTTGGTGGCGTGCCATCCTTTGACGAAAAACTTTATGTTGGAAAGCCAAATATAGGAGATCGTGAAAAATTGATGGAAAGATTCAATGACATTCTTGACAGAAGGTGGCTATCCAATAATGGGCCTTACGTTCAGGAACTTGAGAAGAAAATTGCAGAATATGCTGGTGTAAAGCACTGCATAGCAATGTGCAACGCCACTGTAGGGTTAGAAATCGTCACTCGTGCACTAGACCTTAAAGGAGAGGTGATTGTTCCAGCCTTTACGTTTATCGCAACTGCGCACGCATTACAATGGCAGGAGATTACACCTGTTTTCTGTGATATAAATCCATTGACTCATAATATTGATCCTGATGCGATCGAAAAGATGGTTACTCCAAGAACAACCGGAATTATCGGTGTTCATCTGTGGGGAAGAGCCTGCGAAGTTGAACGGATTGAAGCAATTGCCCGTAAACATAATCTTCGGATTCTTTATGACGCCGCACATGCTTTTGGTTGTTCCTATAAAGGAAAGGCGATCGGTGGATTCGGTGATGCGGAAATTTACAGTTTTCATGCGACTAAATTTTTCAATACATTTGAAGGTGGTGCGGTTGTCACTAATAATGACGAAATCGCGACAAAGACAAGACTCATGAAAAACTTCGGATTCACCGATTATGATAATGTTACCTATATTGGAATGAATGGGAAAATGGCAGAAGTCTGTGCTGCTATGGGAATAACGGGACTTGAGTCTCTGGATGATTTCATAAAGGTTAATTACAATAATTACCTTCGCTATCGTGATCATCTGCATGGGATAAATGGGATTCGTTTCATGACGTATGATGATGGAGAGAAGCAGAATTATCAGTACATCGTGCTTGAAATTGATGAGTCGATCACACGAATTTCACGCGACAGGATAGTTCAAATTTTACATAAGGAAAATGTTATCGCCAGACGGTATTTCTTTCCAGGTTGTCATAAAATGGAACCATACCGCTCACTTTTCCCGCATTCTCATCTTCTTTTACCACAAACGACAAGTGCTGCCAATCGTGTTATGAGTCTTCCAAACGGAACAGCAGTTGACGAGGCGGCTATTGATGAAATTTGCGATATTGTAAAGTTTGTTGTTGCCAGAGGCGAGGAAATCTCACAACGATTGAATAACCAAAACTGACAAAGAAAAGATTGGATAAATAATGAAAGTCTGTGTACTAATGATTACCTATAATCACGCTCCGTATATTGCAGAGGCAATCGAAAGCGTTCTGGCTCAGCAAACGGATTTTCAGGTCGAATTGATCGTTGGTGAGGATTGTTCAACAGATAATACACGTGAGATTGTTTCATCCTATGCACAACGATTCCCATCCAGAATAAAAGCCATTTTTAATCAGAAAAACCTTGGAGCTGGAAATTTTAAATCGGTTTATAATAGCGCTGATGGAGATTATCTGGCGTTACTGGAAGGTGATGATTACTGGACTGACCCTCTGAAACTTAAAAAACAAGTTGATTTTATGGAGAAAAATAGCGATTGTGCAATAGCTTTTCATAATGTTATCGTTTCCAATCAAAACAAAGATATTGCACCGCAACTCTGGCATGCTGCCGGTACAATGAATCCGAGATACTCGTTGAAAAATTTGCTAAATGGTAATTTTATTCAGACATGCTCGGTACTATACAGAAGAAAAAATCTCCCGGTTCTACCCGATTGGATTCTGACAACACCAATGGGTGACTGGCCGCTGCATATACTTCATGCTGAAAAAGGACTACTCGGATATATTGATGAAGTAATGGCGGTCTATCGCGTTACTGACACTGGAACCTGGGTAAACAAACCACTGGAATTCAGGGTGGAGCAGTCCATCCGGGCTATAAAAATAATTGATCAAAGTCTCGCATATCGTTACTCACCACAGCTTAAAGTCACATCTGTCGGCATGTATAACAATCTTATAGATATATATATCAATAAAAATGATATTAAAAAAGCATTCTCCTTCATGATTGATGCAATTGAGACTACAGATGATGTTTCAGTTCATGCCAATTTTCTGACAAAATATATGTCATTGATGATTAGTGCTGTTTTAGAGCTGGTGCATGAGGGCAAAGAGTCCGAGGCGCTTTTGTTATATCGGAATAACATTGATAAACTGCCATATATAAGAGAATTCCGGAAAGTAGATTTGTTAATGAATGGGTTAATGACAAAATTGACATAAGGATGTTTTGCACTAGATACACCTTTACAGAAATACCACTTCAACTGTGTCTCTCAGCTCTCTCAGAATGGTTTCCTCATATCAGAAAAAATGGTGTTCTGAGTGCATTGTTAAAGATTTAACTTGGAAAGGAAACAATTGTGATAAGTGTCATCATTTCTTCAAGAGATTCTAAAACGGGTTTCAAAGAGCATCTTATTACAACTAGTGGCCTTGGTAAAAATATTGAGGTTTTGCAATATGAAAATAATGGTGAGTATTCATTAACTGAGGTTTATAACAAGGGATTGAATGAAAGTAAATACAATTTTGTTGTGTTTTGTCATGATGATATAGAAATAAATACTGAATCATGGGGTGTTACATTACTCGAAAATTTCAACATGAATCCTGATTATGGTATTTTGGGTGTTCTGGGTGTAACTCAATTAGACCAAAGTGGTAATTGGTTGTCAAACAGTAAAAAATTGTATGGACGATTAACGCGTCGTGACCCGAATACAAATAAAATGATGGATTTAAATTGTCCAAATGTTATAGGAAACAGTATTAAGGAAGTTATTGCATTATACGGCGTTTTTTTTGCTATTGACAAAACAAAATTAAAAACAATGTTTGATGAATCGTTTAAGGAATATTATTACCATGATATATCATTTACCTTTAAAAATCATCTGGATGGCGTTAAAATTGGTGTCTTTACAAATATACATATCATACATGTTTCCGATAGAAATTTTGAAGACCAAATACCAGCAGGCAGAATGGAATTCATAAGGAAATACAACAGCTTTTTACCCAAATCGATCAAGATAAATATCCCCTGCAAAGATATTTCTATTCACATAGAAAACGAACCAAAATTGGCGATTGTAATACCAACCAAAGATAAGTATGCGTTGTTAAGCGGTTGCATAGATTCAATACTTGAAAAAACAAAATACAGAAATTACAAGATATTTATTGCTGATACCGGCAGTACAATGGAAACTAAAGAATTGTTGAGAGAATTTTATGTTGAAAAATATAACAACATACACTTGATAGAATATAATTATTATAATTTTGCAAAAATAAACAATGATGTTGTTAAGAACCATATAGATGATGATACCGAACTGGTTTTGTTTTGTAACAATGATATTAAATTGCTAAATGATACACTTTCAATAATGGTCAGATGTTATTTAGATAACATAGAAAAGGCTGGTACTATTGGTTGCAGATTACATTTCGAAGATGGTTCGCTTCAGCATCTGGGTATTATTGCATACAAAAATCAGGATAGAACTTCTTCAGCTACCATATTGTTAACCCATCTTGCTCTTGGGCAGGATTTTAATGACTTAACAGTTGAAGACATTATTAAAACATATGGGAATACAGCCGCATTTATGATGATATCTAAAAAACTTTTTTATAAATACGGTGGTTTTAACGAAAATTATGAAATATGTTTTGAAGATGTTGAATTGAATTTAAGAGCTCTTTTAGATGGTAAATATAACTATACTTGTACAGATGCTGTTTCATATCATTACGAAAGTCAAACAAGAGGTAGAATAATATCAAATATCGATTACACCAGGGTTAGAAATTTTATGGTTGAAACCGGCTTAAGTAAGATTATTTAATTAATTGCTGATAGAAATTTTTAATTTATTAGACCGGTAATTAAATATTTCCCACGATATCCATCAAAAGACCATTTTTGTTAAGAAACCCAACAAGTTTTGCCACATTTGGATCATATTTAGTTACCGGAATAATAAGTGTCAGACCGAATTGCCACTTTATTAAATAGCATAAATAATTCCGCTGCCAAAGAGCCGCATCCCTTCTTGCAAAACTCGTCATTCGGAATATTTTTGTTGTCATGCATTCGATAGATATTTAATTCCCACGGTGTCAGAAAAAAAACAGATCTGTAGTATCTTTCACTGAATGAACGAATGTGTAAACATTTTGGACCGCAAAATCAATCAACAAAAACAATGAGTTACACAGTCAAACCAAGGAGAGCAAAAAATAATGCAAAAAACTGCTAAAGTTTTTTCTAAATCTGTCGATATGATTATTAGGGTTTGAACCGTGCACAAAGACCAAACCGAAAAAACGAAAATCGATAGTTACCCGGATGAATTGGGAAGCTCTGAGGGGTAACGAAGATACGGATGTCATAAATTACACAAGGGAGGATCGTATGATCGGTGGAGTTAACGTCGCAACATCTCAGATTGCCAACATTTACAATCAGGGTAACAACCAGTTGTCAGACACACTTGCAAAAATTGCGTCTGGTAAAAAGTTTCAGAATGCCGGTGAAGATTTGATATCTTTCTCACGCGCTAACACACTCAAAAATCAGATCAGTGGGTATAACGATGTTGAACAGAAATTGACTGCTGCAAAAACAGTTACATCAGCGGCTGTTAATGTCGGAAGTAAGGTGTACGAAAACCTTACAAAAATGGGAGACCTTGCTACGAAATATGCTACTGCAGATGCACAGGAAAAGGCGGAGTATGCTGCTGAATTCAAATCACTAAGAGATACTGTTGTTACATCTCTTGAAAATGCAAAAGTTGATGGTGTAGATATTGCGGATGGTTCATATAATAAGGATGTTGCAATGGATCCAAATGGTGGAACGTTGGCAGTAGATCTTAGTGTTGCTGGAAACTTTGTAACTTCTGGTAATATATCTACACTTGAATTATCGGACGATACAGCCGCGGCTGCTGCTGCAACAGCAGTAGGTTTAGAAACTACAGCTGCACTTAATTATATGAATACTGCTAAGGGTTATGATAATACCATTGAAAATCAGATCAGCCTCAATAAAACTATTGTTAACAGCAAAGAAGCTGTAAAATCCCTCATAACCGACATCGACGAAGCATCAGAAATGTCAAAGATGCTCGATCAGAATGTCCGTCAACAGGCTGCCATGTCGATGCTTTCTCAGGCAAATATGTCCCGACAGGTAGTAATGAAACTCTACTAATAGAACTTTTCCGGAAATTGACATACGGACAACCGGTTTGTCTGTATCATTTCCTGTGTAAAGTCCTGTTCTTTATCAGGATGTCATTGCGTACATCCTGATATGGAAACGGCTGGTGCGTATGATAGGTAACAACACCCAAATAATGGCCGGTTTATCCGGTATCTACAGAGACTCGACAACTGCTCTATCAGACGCAATGGGAAAACTTGCGTCCGGTAAAAAATTCCAGTCAGCACAGGAAGACATTCATGCCTATATTCAAAAGGTCAATCTTGAGATTGACATAAAGGGGTATGAGGATGTAAGGATTAAACTGGCTGATACTAAAACGATTACATCTGCGGCTATTGAGAGTGGAAGTGCTGTTTACCAGAACCTCCTGAAAATGAAAAAGATCGCTGATGACTATATCAGTGAAGCTGCCGGAAATAATGATCCGGTAAAGCTTGCGGAATACAGAGCCGGATTCGAATCGCTACAGGATACTATCGTAAGTTCTTTGCAAAATGCGTATGTTGACAGTACACTGATAATGCAGGCAGGAACAGAATTGAAAAAGGTTTCTCTTGATCCTCAAAACCAGGGTCAATTGACAATAGGATTTTCGGTTGTTGCAAACGAATCGTCGATTGACACGTTCAATGTCACAACGATGACAGATACAAACGGAATTGATACCGAAATCGGCAATGCACTGACGTATCTGTCGGAATCAAAAAGCTACAACGCGATAATCGATCGTCAAATGGAACTGTTAGGGCTGATTGTTAACAATAAGGAAGCAGTGAAATCACTGATTACCGGCATTGATGAAGCTAAGGTAACAGCAGAAGTGATTGACAGGTCGATTCGTCATGAAGCTGTCGGTGCAATGATCGCTCAGGCAAATATCATGCAGGGAAATATGATTTCGCTCTATGGATTGTAGGAAGGTAACATGTAGAACGCACATAGTACATTAAAGGAATACCAGTGACACGTTTACCTTAACGCGGCTTGGGGAAGCTCTGCAATAGGGTCAGCACGTGCCAGGGATGGTTATCGGTTACACAAGGGAGGTGTTTATGTTGACCAGTACACCAATGACGGTGCTTACGGGGCGTCTCAGTGCTTTTTTCAAAACGGTAGAAAACCAGCTCTCAGATTCGCTTACAAAAGTCGCATCAGGTAAAAGGGTGGAAAGCCCGTTTGATAATATCACCGATTATTTCCACGCAAAAAATTACAAACGCGAATATACCGACTTTGACAGAGTGCGAACCGATGTCGCAGAAACATCGGCTATGCTTGATGTTGCATCACATATCGGTGAGCAGGTGTTTGATGGCATGAACCAAATGCGGACACTTGTTGATGAATACTATAAAGAAAATGTAACCGCTGAGGATAAGGCGGCTATTATAGCAGAATTTAATGCAACAAGAGACATCGTCGCCAATGCGATAGAAAACGGCTACTATGATGGTAAAAAACTTGTTGCAGACACATCGGTTACCGGTTCTCTTAAAAAAGTAAACCTCGATCCCAAAGACTTGTCACAGATTTTCTCAGTTGATTTCAGCGAAGCACAGGTTGCGGATGCATCGGGATTGACAATTGGAAGTGGAAATTATCAGGCAGATGCCAATAGTGTTCAGGCAGAACTTGACAAAGCAGGATCGTACCTCGCATCTGTTTCTGCATATTCCCGTGGAATAAAAGCACAGTATAATCTTGTTAGTACAAAAATCACAGCAACAAAATCTGCAGAGTCGAATATCGTGGATATTGATGCTGGACGGGAAATGGCGCTTGCGACAAAGAGATCCATACAGCATCAATCGACCGCATCCATGATGGCACAGGCAAATATGGTGAGGGCATCGATCGTCAAGGTGCTGAATTTTTAACCGGCAGGGGTAGTGTAACAATATTACCCATATAATTATATGGGTAATGTAACCTGTACTATGTTTGAATCTGCTGTCACAACATTCTGTAAGGAAAGCCCTGTTTGGCCATCCCTGATGGTACTAATCTAACGTTGATATATGCAACTGAACGCCCCAAAATCCCCCTCAAATGTCGTTAACGTAGTGTTTACAAAGTAAGAGTGGTATCCTCTCGTGCACAATGCCGTGCGCATCTCCTGCCAATGTCGTTAACTTAACATTGCCACAACAGGAGACGCGCTCCCTAAATCCCCCGCAGGGGGACTTTTAAAATAGCCTAGTAATAAAGTTCGGATTATCTTCAAGTCCCCCTGCGGGGGATTTAGGGGGCGTGTTGAGGCGGGATTTAGGGGCTGATCGCATTACGTTAAGAGACTCTTCGTAAAATCCTCTCCACAATTGAATTTTCATCAAGACCGTTATTTTGGTGAAGTAATTTCAGATCTCCATGAGTAACAAATGCGTCCGGTAAACCAAACCTGATGAATACCGGAGTTGTTTTGAGTTCGAGAGTTTCTGCCAGCTCAAGTAACGCCGATCCGAAACCTCCCGCAAGCGAGTTGTTTTCCAGGGTAACGATAAATTCATACTCTCTAAACAGCATCTGATAGAATGTATGGTCAAGTGGCTTTACAAACTGCGCATCAATAAGTGCGGGGGAAAACCCTTTTTCCTTGAGAATTGTCCTGACTTTTTCAGCTTTGGAAAAAAAGTCACCTATAGAAACGATCGCAATTTTTTTACCCTCGGTAATAACTTGTGGTACACCGATTGGAATTTTTCGCAGCTCTGTATCAAGTGCTATTCCTGAACCGCCTCCTCGCGGATACCTGATAACTACAGGACCTTTAATACTTTCAACTGCAGTGTTGAGCATGTGGCGGAGCTCATTTTCATTGCGTGGTGCCATAATGACAACATCGGGAATTGATCTGGTAAATGATAAATCAAACATCCCGTGATGTGTCGGGCCGTCATCACCGACAAGACCTGCTCTGTCAATGCAGAAAACAACATGGTGTTTGTCAAGCGCCACGTCGTGAACCATCTGATCAAAAGCTCGTTGCAGGAAAGTTGAATAGAGCGCAACAACCGGTATTAAGCCTTTTGTTGCCAGCCCAGCTGCAAAGGTCACTGCATGCGATTCTGCGATTCCGACGTCGAAGAACCGATCCGGAAATTCTTTGCTGAAATCAGTCAACTTTGTACCGTCACGCATTGCAGCGGTGATTGCTACAATGTCGTCACGTCTGCGTGCAATTTCGACAATTGTCTTTCCGAAAACATCACTGAAAGTAGGGGTCTGTGATGCAATCTTGATGACATCCCCGGTTTCACGTGTAAAGCTTCCGACGCCATGATACTTGGTTGCATCATTTTCTGCGAAACTGTAGCCTTTTCCCTTTTTTGTAATGACATGAACAAGCTGCGGACCGTTTGCATTCTTGACAAATTTAAAAATGTCAATCATGCTGTTAATGTTGTGACCATCAATAGGTCCAAGGTAACGCAGGCCCATGTCCTCAAAAAGTTTACCTGGAATGACAAGGTGCTTGACAACGTCATCGATGCTGCTGACAAGGCTTCTGATTCCTTTTCCAACACCGGTTGTTCCGAGGCGGTCCCAGATCTCTGTTTTGATCTTATTGTAGCGTTTATCGGTCAGTACCCGAGTGAGATATCGCGATATGGCTCCAACATTTTTTGAAATTGACATTTCATTATCATTTAAAATGATGGTCATGTTTGTGGAACTGGAACCGGTATTGTTAAGCCCCTCCAGTGCAAGGCCGCCACTTAAAGAACCATCACCAATAATTGCAACCACAGAATGATTCTCATGATTGATATCACGGCCCATCGCCATACCCAACGCAGCGCTTATTGAAGTCGATGCGTGCCCGACCGATATTGTGTCATATTCGCTTTCAGAAACACGGGGAAATCCACTGATACCGCCATACTGACGCAATGTATGAAATACGTCTTTTCGTCCGGTCAGGATTTTGTGGGTATATGCCTGATGTCCCACATCCCATACCAATTTATCAGTAGGTGTGTTGAAAACATAATGTAATGCAAGTGTAAGCTCTACGGTACCAAGACTTGGAGCAAGGTGACCGCCGCATTTACTGACAACATCTATCATCAGCTCGCGGATTTCGGATGCAACTTTCGGCAGTTTATCAGGAGATAAATTCCGCAGATCAACAGGACTCTGTATTGAATCCAGAAGGTTTTTTGTCACTACAATTCCTTATTCGCTGAGAGTGTACAATAAGTGGGTGGTATGTTCAATTTATTGATTTGTATAGATGTGTCACTGAATATACCACTATTGAGATTACTATTGCACCGATCTCATCATTCCAAAATACACACACATATAACTATCTAAAATAGCTTTGTAATATAGTAATAACATAGAAATTCGTTAAAATCATTAAAATTTGTATCAATTCACAACAAATAAGCCTGTTTACGATCTATTTTTACATCTGCCAGATAATAATCTATTTTATAATCCAAAATTCCGGGGTTAAGCAACGCATAACGACTCAATTGTGGATTATGGATAATTGAAAGGTGAGATTGTTAGAAATAAGTGATACGTTTATCACCTGAAAGGATAAGTCATGTTTAAGGTGTATGTTGATGGTCAGGAGGGAACAACCGGGCTGCAGATTAATGAACGGTTAGAGAAACATTCCAATATCGAGATCTTAAAGATTGATCCTGATAAACGGAAAGACTCATTAGAGCGGCAACGCATTCTTAATGAAGCTGATGTAGCATTTTTGTGTCTTCCCGACGCTGCATCTAAAGAAGCTGCTGCAATGACCACAAATCCAAAAACACGGCTGATTGATGCAAGTACGGCATTTAGAACCGATCCGGACTGGGTGTACGGGTTACCGGAGATGTGCAAGGGGCAGCGGGATAAAATCCGCAATGCTAAGCGGGTATCAAATCCGGGATGTTATCCGACCGGATTTGTGCTGCTTGTGAGGCCGCTTGTTGAAAAAGGCATTATCAGTTCAAACTACCCGCTTACGTGTCATGCTGTCAGCGGGTATAGTGGGGGTGGTAAAAAACTGATTGCTACCTATGAAGCACCTGGGGCACCGCATAACCATCTGATGGCCAGACCGTATGCATTTGGATTAAAACACAAACACGCTCCAGAGATGAAAATTCATGGACTGCTTGACAGGCCACCGGTATTTTCGCCTTCAGTTGGTAATTATTACAAGGGAATGATCGTGATGGTTCCACTGCTGCCATATCTTTGCAACGTAAAGAATGTTACACCGGGGTATCTGGGTGATCTTTACAATGAGTATTATGCCGGTGAACGTTTTGTAAAGGTGATGCAGGTTAATGATGAGACGCTGCTTGATGGTGGCTTTCTTGATCCGCAGGGTGTCAATGGTACAAACCTGAATCAGGTATTTGTGTATGGTCACGATGATCAGATTATGCTCGTGTCAAGGCTTGACAATCTCGGAAAAGGTGCATCAGGTGCTGCAGTTCAGAATATGAATCTTATGCTGGGCTTCGATGAAGGGCTTGGGCTTGAGTGATAGTTGATTTTTCCGAATTTCGGTATCAATTATTTATATATGGATATCGATATAGTTTGATCCGGTAGAGACAAGGCATGCCTTGTCTCTACCGGTCCGTCAATTATTTTAGCAGCGTGGCCAGAATACCATTCTGCGCATGGCGTCTGTTTTCTGCCTGCTGAAGAATTACATCAATGTTTTTCTCAACAACATCACGGGTGATCTCGTAGGTCGGATGAATCGGCATATCGTGCATTACGATTGCTTTGCTTCCTGCAAGAAGATCACTGTTGATCTGGAATGGCATCATGCGTGAAATACGTTCGTTTTTTAATGATTCAAACGATTTATCATTAAAAAATTCCATGTCTACCCAGCTATCAACGTAGATTATATCAACACTTGCAACAAGTTTTTTAAGTTCAGTACGTGATATTGAACTGTCAATATCAGTAAAGTTTCCGGTAGCTTTTGCCATGTCAAGAAGTTCCTGATCATGTGATGGTCCGTTGATTATTGGAGTTAGTGCATAAAGGTGTCCTCCCACCCGCGGGAGTGATTCCATGAGTGAATTGAGAACGTTGTTTCTGACTCCGATATAGAGCATCTTTACTTTCAGAGTACCGAACAGTTCTTTGACTGTAAGCAAATCGGCAAGCGCCTGACAAGGATGGTACTTGTTACAGCACCCGTTAATAACCGGTACTGTCGAATACTTTGCCATTGTGTTAATATCTTCATTAAGCTTGAGACGTGCTACAATTATGTCAACATTTCTCCCGACATACCGGACTTCATCCTGAATCTCTCCGATTGCAAAATTGCTATCACACCAGTTTTGGTAGAAATAAACACCGCCGAGCTCAACCATGCCTAAACCAAAAGAAAGTGCAGTTCGAGTGGATGTCTTTTGAAAAAGCATGTACATACGTTTTGATTTAAGGACCTCTGCGTATTTTGATGGATCACGTTTAATCTCTGATGCTTTATCAAGAATCTGGTTGATAAATGAACTGTCATGGTCTTTAAGGTTTAGTAAATGAATCATGTTGATACCCCCATAACTTCAGGGAAAAGAAAAAGCCAAAGTGCCACCCGAAAGCAGTACCCGATCATCCTGAAGTCGGTTTATTTTATTTCTGGTCAGATTTTCCCTTGAAATATCAGCTGATTCCGGTGCCTGTAGGCGGGATGATGAATCAATCCGGAAGTAACTTTTTTTATCAAAGGTAATAAAAATCTTGAAGTTACTCAATTCATTAATATACTTATTTTTTGTTGATTCCGCCAGTGGACAATTAAAATAGATTCTAACTTGTTTAATAAAAGACACATATACGTTTTTTTTATCGTGATTAATGAATCGTTTACGGTAAAAGGTCTATTATAATATCTGTAGATAAACTAACACATATTCATTTTCATTGTATTTTCTTGCAAGCAAGCTAAGTGTGATTCACTGTTAAAAATTCTACATAAACGATGATTCGAATCGGGAAAATGAGAGCCAAAAAGTATATTAATTGGCAGATAAAATATAATGTATTAATTTTTATGAGGTGCCTGCAGATATCCATGACAAATGAATTTTCATTTTCGCTGTTTAAAAAAGACGGACAAACAAAAGCACGTGCTGGTGTGCTCACTACACCGCATCAGATGATCGAAACGCCCATTTTTATGCCTGTTGGAACTCAAGCAACAGTAAAGGCACTTTCTCCAGCAGAGCTTGAGGAATGTGGCGCGCAGATTATTCTTGCAAATACCTACCATCTTCACCTTCGTCCTACGGATGAACTGATCAGGGATGCAGGGGGGCTTCACAAATTCGAAACGTGGAACCGCGCGATGCTTACCGATAGTGGCGGGTTTCAGGTGTTTAGTCTTCGTGATATATCAAAAATCACTGAAGAGGGGGTATGGTTTCAGTCGCATATTGATGGTTCACGTCACTTTTTCTCACCTGAAAGGGTGATGGAGATTGAGCATAATCTTGGAGCAGATATAATTATGGCTTTTGATGAATGTCCGCCATCGGATGCCGAACCAAAGGCAATCGTGCAGGCTGTTGAACGGACGCTGCGGTGGGCTGCGCGATGCGTTGATCATCATGCAAAGACACCGTTACATCACGGATACCCGCAGGCTTTATTTGGTATTGTACAGGGGGGGACAATAAAGGAGCTACGAGAAAAGTGTGCACGCGAGATGGTTGCAATGGATTTTCCTGGATATGCTCTTGGTGGTCTTGCTGTGGGAGAGAAAATTGAACTTACTTACGACGTTGTAAATTACGGATCTGACTTGCTTCCTGTCAATAAACCCCGCTATCTGATGGGTGTCGGGACTCCGATTGATATCCTTGAATGTATAGAACGTGGTATAGATATGTTTGATTGTGTACTTCCCACGCGTAATGCCCGTAATGGTTCTGTTTTTTCGTCAAGAGGTAAAGTAAATGTAAAAAATGCAAAATACACAAGGGATTTTAATTCACCAATTGATAAAGAGTGTAATTGCTATGCATGCAGAAATTTTGGAATGGCATATATCCGTCATCTTTACATGGCTGGAGAGATACTGGCACTTCGCTTGTTGACGTTGCACAATGTTCATTTTTATATGAATCTTGTTAAAAATGCAAGAATGCATATTCTTGATGGTACCTTTGCTGAGTGGAAGCTCGAGCAGGTGCAGAAAATGTCACCAGCTGACAAAGGCGGGGTGTAATTGTCTTTACCCGTCCTATCTGTCAGCTCTGTCATATCGAACCTTGCGATTGACAATCAGATGAGATCATATGTCTTGATGCTGATTATGTAATAAGCCTCACTGTAGTCGAGCGTCTCTTTCATATATGATAATAGCATAATTGAAATTGCAGAATAGTAAGCTGGAAGATACCCGGAGGGTAGTAGCTGCAATATTCTATATATAATAAGCCTGCGGGATGATCATAGTGTATTGTGGCTATATAAACTTGTTTGAGTGTAGGTTGTAATTGCACTGGTGTGTATTCGAAAGTTTTATTTAGAAGAATCCTAAGGTTTAAGTCTATGATTTATTATAAGTTGTATAAAAATTTCAAGAATATATACCCAATATATTGTGTTTGATTTTAAAAAAAGTGTTTGCGGTGATGAAAAAAATTAGTATATTAGAGCCCGAACAGTTAAAGACGTGTTCAATTTGAATGAGTGGAATGTTAGAAAAGTCTTGCAGAAAATGAGTTCTGCTAGGGTTTGAAACAGTGTAACGTGTTACTTTGTAATAACTTAAAACGACTAAAAAAAATAAATAAAAAATTTTAAAATAAATTTGACATTCAATTCTCGATGTAGTATATTAGAGACCTCTTTGAAAATGAAGCTTGCAAACAACAATATAGAGTAGTCTGTGAGTTTGATTTATAAATGTTCTTTGAAATTTTTGATGTGTGTGATCGGGTTCTCTGAACTTTGATTAAGTTAAGTAAATGAAAAATAGTTAAGATTAAATTCTCTTACGGAGAGTTTGATCCTGGCTCAGAACGAACGCTGGCG
>JAEWVR010000012.1 GCA_023459055.1 Fibrobacterota bacterium | reverse complement strand
TAATAATAAAGCTTATAATGCAGTTTGTATTATAAGCTTTTCTTTTTTACCCGATTTGTTATAAGCTTATGGATACTTTTTTTGTTTATATTCTGTATAGCAGCACTGCTGACAAGTATTACGTTGGGCATACCAATGACATTCAGCGACGGCTAGGTGAACACAATGACAATTCTGCTAACAGCAGTAAGTTCTGCAGCAAAAATGGCCCATGGCAACTCGTTTATTATGAAGCTGATTTTCCTACCCGAAGCGAGGCTGCCAGTAGGGAAAAACAGATTAAAGCCTGGAAAAGCAGAAAAAAAATTGAGTCGCTTATCAACTCCTGTCGCTCAGTTGGTATCCCGATTCTGAATCGGGATTAATCAGTGGGTCTCAGGTTCGAGTCCTGAATGGTGTATTAATATTAAGGTCAAAAATGCTTGCTAGTAGCATTTTTGACCTTTTTATTTAATTCTATTTACTAATGATTTGAGCATTTGTTGGATATAGCTATAGGGAATGTTACCGCCTCTCCTATAATCTCGCGAAGGCAATCTTTAATGCATCAACAAGTAGCCGCTCGACAACTCCAGGTTTTCTTCCTGTCAAACGCAAGAGCGAAATCCTGCTGCGTACGCTATTGTTGCCAACATTAACAGATACAAGTTCATTCGTTTTTAAATACGATTGCACCAGATACAGCGGAACTATTCCAAATCCCATACTGCATTTGACTGCATTGATTACCGCATGTACGCTCTCAACAGTTAACACAATGTCGAGTTCACGGATATCCTCACCAAAATGATATATAAACCAGTCGTGAAGCTCAGGAGCTTGTTGCTTATATGCAATATACTGACATCGCTGCATTGCCTGCAATTGCGGCCCTTCAGGTAAATTGGTGTGCACATACTCCGAAGAACCTATAAGCACCAGCGGCTCATCAACAAGAGGTTCCTGAATCATATTCCAGGATTCCTCCTCCTTATTGCCAAAAATATCCACCAGTGCAATATCCAGTTCACTGCTACGGTAGGATTCAACAATCGACCGCTGATCCGCCAGCATCAATGCTACCTTCACGAGCGGATAGTTTTTCCGAAACTCCGATAGTATCCCCGGCAAATACTCCGCTCCAAACACCGGTGGAGCCCCAACCCGCACAATTCCCTGTGGATACTCTTCTGCTGAATGAATCGATTGAATCGCAGTATCTATTGATGAAAAAAACGGCAGAATTGATTGATATAATTGCTCACCTGCAGTTGTCGGTACCAGACGCTTCGGAAAACGATGAAACAGCGAAACATTTAGCTCCTGTTCCAGTTTCTGCAAATTCTGACTCACTGCCGATTGTGTGACAAAAAGCTCCTGAGCCGCTTTTGCAACACTTGCATTACGAAATACCTGATAAAAAAGATGCAGTCGGTTAAAGTCAGGATGCATTAGCCCTCCTTATGTATAACTTAATATAATTTAATTTTACTAACCTTTTCAATGTCTGTATATTTAGAATGAGGCTTGTATAAAGGGATCATAAACCAAATCAATATTCAATCCATTTCAAAAGGAGCACCTTTATGGCTAACGATTTTCTGGTTAAAGACATTTCACTTGCTGAGTGGGGACGAAAAGAGATCACTATTGCTGAAAAAGAGATGGTCGGTCTAATGGCTATACGTGAAAAATTCCATGGTGAGCAGCCACTTAAAGGGGCACGAATCATGGGATCACTGCATATGACAATTCAAACAGCAGTGCTTATCGAGACACTTAAAGATCTTGGTGCAGATGTCCGCTGGTGCTCGTGTAATATTTTCTCAACACAGGATCATGCTGCTGCTGCGATTGCTAAAGCCGGTATTCCCGTTTTTGCATATAAAGGTGAGACGCTTCAGGAATATTGGGATTTTACGCTGAAAGCATTGATATGGCCGGATGGCAAAGGTCCAACGCTTATTGTCGATGATGGTGGTGATGCGACACTGCTTATTCATGAAGGTGTCAAGTGCGAAAAGGATGCATCTCTGACAAACAAAAAAACCGGCAATACCGAATTTGATATTCTGCTTGCAACAGTTGCCAAAGGTCTTCAAATCGACAGGAACCTTTTCAGCAGCATGGCCTCACAGATCAAGGGCGTTTCTGAAGAGACTACTACTGGTGTAAAACGTCTTTACAAAATGTTTGATAATAAAGAGCTGCTTTTCCCCGCAATTAACGTTAACGATTCTGTTACGAAGTCAAAATTTGACAATATCTATGGATGCCGCGAGTCGCTTGTTGATGGGATCCGTCGCGCTACCGATGTTATGCTTGCAGGCAAGAAAGCGGTTGTCTGCGGTTATGGTGATGTCGGCAAAGGTTCTGCACAATCACTTGCCGGAGTTCGCTGCCAGGTCGCAGTAACTGAAATTGATCCAATCTGCGCGCTTCAGGCATGTATGGATGGTTTCGAGGTTAAACGTGTTGAAGACACCCTTGGCTGGGCGGATGTATACGTAACAACAACCGGCAACAAAGACATTATCCGTGTCGAACATATGCTCCAGATGAAAGACCAGGCAATTGTATGTAACATTGGTCACTTTGACAATGAGATCCAGGTAGAAGCGCTTGAAAAAACTCCTGGCGTACGCAAAGAGAATGTAAAGCCGCAGGTTGATCAGTACTTTTTACCAAATGGCAATTCCATTTTCATTCTTGCAGAAGGCCGTCTTGTCAATCTTGGCTGCGCAATGGGACATCCATCATTTGTGATGTCGAACTCTTTCAGCAATCAGACGCTGGCGCAGATTGAATTATGGACAAAACAACATGAGATCGGCGTCTATCGTCTGCCGAAAAAACTTGACGAAGATGTCGCACGGCTTCACCTTGAAAAAATCGGCGCTCGTCTTACGGTTCTTACAGATGAACAGGCTGATTATATCAGCGTTCCGGTTGAGGGTCCATATAAGGCTGAGCACTATCGTTATTAATCTTATTTGAAATGAACCGGCAGCAAAAACTGCCGGTTTTTTCTTTATGCCCAATGATTCCTAACCTCGCACTTTTACCCACAGAACATTTCCCTCATTTATTTTATACACAGTATGTTTGGCTGTTGATTTTTATTAGATATCAGACAAACAGGATTACATCCTATCAGACAATGTCAAAGAATGTATATATTTTATTACATACAATGTTATATAATATATACATTCTTTGACATTGCACGTGCTAAAATGTATACTATTTATACCACGATGTTAGTTTCAGCAAATTAGGATATAATCATGTTTGAACGTAATTTAATGAAAAGCTTACGGATATGGAGAAAAAAGGCTAACAGACTTCCATTAATCCTGCGCGGTGTGCGCCAATGTGGTAAAACTACACTTGTTTGCGAGTTTGGGAATGAGTATGAAAATTTTATTTATTTGAATCTTGAAAACACAGATGACCGAAAACTTATCTCGTCATCATTTCAAGAAACTTTAATGGCTATCGAATTTAAAAGTGGAATAAAGATAAAATCTGAAGAAACGATGTTGTTTTTTGATGAAATTCAAGCGTGTCCGCAAGCGGTTGCACACCTTCGCTTTTTTGCGGAAGAAATTCCACAGTTAAGTGTGATCTGTGCCGGATCATTACTCGAAATAAGAATGTCTGATAACTCTATATCGTTTCCAACCGGTCGGGTGGAATATCTGTTTCTTACACCTTTCAGTTTTTCTGAATATCTTATTGCTACAAACAAGAAGCATTATGCCGAATTAATCTCCAACACACCAACAACTATCCCAGATACGATACACAATCTTATTATGGAGGAATACCATAACTACTTATTGATTGGAGGAATGCCATCAGCAATAAAAGCATACACTACAACGGAAAACATTCTGGACACAAGGAATGTCCACACAAATCTTTATCAATCAATTATTGATGATGTTGGAAAATATCTTAACAAATCAGAATTCAAGTATATAGAAGCAGTGCTTGATGGTGTTCCGTATCTGACAGGCACACGAATCACATTTGAAAATTTCAACAATTCAGGTTTTAAAAGCAGAGAGATAAAGAACGCATTGACAATTCTGGGAAAAGCGTTTCTTGTATTTCTATCTTACCCGACAACATCAATTGCATTACCACTTACCGCTAATACCCGTAAAGCACCAAAAGTATTCCTGTTTGATATTGGAATAATGAATAGTCGATTTAGAGCCCCACTGCATTTTGACATAACAAAAACAGATTGTGGTATAAGAGGTGCAATAAGTGAACAGTTTGTATTTCAGGAACTCCTATCATCTTCCCATATTATTCCTGATATACCAGTATTTTGGACAAGGGAAACCAGTAACAGTAATGCGGAGGTTGATTTCTGCATCGCACATGATGATCTGATGATTCCTATTGAAGTTAAATCCGGAGCTAAAGGGAAACTGCGTTCCCTTGGAATATTTTCCCTTTTATCAAATCAAAAACAATGTGTCAGACTTCATAACGCTCCGCCATCAGTGCAGCAAAACGTTGCTACCGGATCTGGTGATCTATTTACTCTGATCAATCTGCCACTTTACTACGCAGGGAATATACATGATGCGATTATTAAATTTATCTAAGCCGGCATGATATCGCACCATGTAAACTAAAATGCAATCAATAAACAAACGTATCCGTTTTCGTTTTGATTGTCACTTTATTCTCAGCAGCACCACTTGATTCAACGTATCCGACGATCTTACTGTCAATGCCGTAGTTTTTCGAAATGGCAATTATTTCCTGAGCGACCGATTTGTCACAATAGAGTTCCATACGATGACCCATGTTGAAAATCTGATACATCTCTTTCCATGCGACATTACCGCTTTCCTGGATTGCAGCAAAAAGCGGAGGAGTATCAAACAGTGAATCCTTTACAAAATGAAGTCCTTTGCCAAAAGACCTGCATTTTACCTGACCTCCGCCGGAACAGTGCACGATACCCCGTACTGACAATCTGAAATTATCAAGCACATCCCTGATCACCGGAGCATAGGTACGTGTCGGCGACAGCAGTGCCTCCCCAACTGTCAACGAACTTCCGGGAATGCGTTCTTCATAGCGGTATTTTCCGCTGTAGACATTGCTTTTTTCAATTGTATTGGAGTATGTCTCCGGATATTTATCAGCATAATATTTTGACAGCAGCATATGACGTGCCGCAGTAAGACCATTTGAACCGATACCGGAGTTCTCTGCCTTTTCGTAAACAGCCTTACCGGTTGAAGACAACCCGACAATGACATCACCACATTTGATATTTGAACAGTCGATAACATTCGATTTGCGCATACGAACAAACACTGTCGAGTCAACAATGATTGTCGCCACCAGATCACCGACATCAGCAGTCTCCCCACCTGTCAAAACGATATTAACACCATAACGGGTCATTGTGTCAGCAAAATTCTGGTAACCATCAATAACCTCTTTAAGCACTTTTCCATCAACACGATGAGCGTTACGACCAATCGTGTTTGATACAACAAATCCATCAGTCGCCCCTACGCAAATACAATCGTCAATGTTCATGACAATTGAATCCTGAGAGATCCCCTGAAAGCAACTGGAATCACCGTGTTCCTTATATTTGATATAAGCAAGTGCAGACTTTGTCCCGGCACCATCAGCATGCATGATCGTACAATATTCTTTATCACCAATACAATCATCAATGATCTTACAAAAAGCACCCGGGAAAAGCCCTTTGGACTGCCCTGCTATTGCTTTGTGAACATCCTCTTTTGTTGGTGATACACCGCGTTTCAAATATGATTCTGCTGACATCAGTACCCCTTGGCCTCGAATATGATAAACTTCATCTGCTGTTCACATTTAAATGTAATCAGCTTTGTAATATACAAAAAAGTCATGCTTTAAGGAGAGTAATTTGAAGGGAGAAAGGCGAGTAACGGGTGACGAGACGCGCGGCAACGCACGTCTCGTCGTTATAAATCAGGCGATTTTTTTATCTTTTTTAAGCGAATACACCGGCTGTGCCTGCTTAAGAATTACCTCACGGGAGACCATAATTTCTTTTATATCATCCCTTGATGGTGTCTCATACATTACCGGGACAAGTGCGCCTTCAAGTACACTGCGCAATCCGCGGGCACCGGTTTTTTTATGATGTGCAATCTTTACGACCTCCCGTAATGCATCACGGGTAAAGGTCAGTCTGATTCCATCCATCGAAAACAGTTTCTGGTATTGACGCGTTAGTGAATTCTTCGGCTCCGTCAGAATCTGCATCAGTGCGTCTTCATCGAGCTCATCAAGACCGAGTACCATTGGCAGACGACCGACAATTTCCGGAATCAATCCATACTTGACAAGATCATCCGGCTCGACTTTCCGTAAAACATCACCGACTTTATACTTAGACTTCCGTTTTACATCTGCATTAAAACCCATTCTGCTTTCGCCGATACGGGCTTCAATAATTTTTTCGAGTCCTTCAAATGCACCACCGCAAATAAAGAGAATATCGCGGGTATTAACCTGAATTAGATTCTGCTCAGGGTGCTTACGTCCACCCTTTGGCGGGATACTTGAAATGGTTCCTTCAAGGATCTTGAGCATCGCCTGCTGAACACCCTCACCGGATACATCACGGGTAATTGACGGATTCGCAGACTTACGGGATATTTTATCAAACTCATCAACATAGATAATGCCACGCTCAGCTTTTGCAACATCATAGTTTGCCGCCTGCAACAGACGCACAAGCATATTCTCGACATCCTCACCAACATAACCTGCTTCCGTGAAAATGGTTGCATCAACGATTGTAAAAGGAACTTTAAGCAACCGGGCAAGTGTCTGAGCAATAAGAGTTTTTCCGGTACCAGTTGGTCCAACCATGAGAATGTTTGACTTGTCAATTTCAACACCATCATCATTCTGAACGGTCCCACGAGAGAGGATACGTTTAAAATGGTTATATGCTGCAACGCAAACTCCCATTTTTACCTCATTCTGACCGATGATATATTGATCAAGAAATTCGCGCATCTCGCGTGGAGTCGGGAGATTCTCCAGATTAAGGTCTGATGGTACGGTGCTGGTTTGCTCCCGGAGTATATCGTTGCACATATCAACACATTCGTTGCAGATATGCACAGATGGTCCGGTGATCAGCTTGTTGACATCATCAGGACCCTTACCACAAAAAGAACACTTGATTCCCGCATAACGGGTTTTAGTTGACATACTACTATTATTCCCTCGCAGTCAGGATTTCATCAATCAGACCATAGTTTTTTGCTTCTTCAGCAGACATATAGAAATTTCTGTCGGTATCGCGAGCGATAACATCTGCCGGCTGACCACTATGCTTCTGAATTATCTCATTAAGCGTGGATTTGATTCGGATAATTTCTTTTGCGTGGATCGCGACATCTGATGCCTGACCACCGGCACCACCAAGCGGCTGATGCAGCATTACGCGGGCATGAGGAAGACAGTAGCGTTTTCCTTTTGTCCCTGCAGCGAGCAGTATCGCGCCCATACTTGCCGCCTGACCAATGCAAATCGTTGAAACATCAGGTTTAATATATTGAATAGTATCATAAATAGCGAGTCCGGCGGATACTACCCCACCAGGTGAATTTACATACAATGTGATATCTTTCTCAGGATCTTCATATTCAAGAAAAATAAGCTGCGCCATTACAAGATCAGCAATCGTATCATCAATCTCTGAACCCAGAAATATGATTCTTTCTTTTAAGAGTCGTGAATAAATATCATATGACCGTTCACCGCGGCCAGTCTGCTCTATCACCATAGGAATAAGTGGCATAGTATGTTCCTTTCAACTTTAGCTATTACTCATACAAGTATACTATACTGAAGCCATTTCAGGAAAGTAATTTGTGAGTACATTTCTATCCGCAATTACCAGTTTATAGCAAAAAGGCCCCCAGCGCTCACCGGAGACCTATTTTGTAATTCATCGTAAAAGCAACAAGTTACGCTTGTGGAGTGTATTCTCCGATAAGAAAATCAAGCGTTTTCTGCTCTTTAATGTCATCACGTATCCGGTTGGTAGTGCCATTCTGACGCAGTGATTGCTTAAGTGTCTCAAACGGCTGGTTGTACATATCTGCAAGACGTTGTACTTCCTTATCGACCTCATCCTGAGTTGCCTTGATATTTTCTTTAGTCGCGATAAAATCAATAATACGCTGACGTTTGATACTTTTAATCGCAGTTTCATGATAGTGAGCAGCAACTTCCTCACGTGCAGGAAGGGGCTGACCAGGACGATTATACCGTGTTGATTCATGGTACATATAGTCAATGAACTGCTCAACACGTGCCGGAGGAACATCGAACGGATTATCTGTAGCAATTTTTTCAATCGCTTCATTGTATGCTTCATTTTTAGCACGGGTAGTCTCTTCACGCTCAATATTCTCTTTGACATTTGCACGAAATGCATCAAGGTCGGCGAAATTCCCGATTTTCTTCATAAACTCCTCATTTACCTCGGGAAGCTTCTTTTCCTGAACAGCAGTAATTTTGACTATAAACTGAGCAGATTTTCCTGCAATGTCAGCCTCAGAGTAATCCTTTGGGAAATTAACATCAATTTCGACTGTTTCGCCAGCAAGGCGCCCGGTCAATCCTTTATCGAAATCCTTTATTTTGCTATCTCCACCAATTTCCACAGGATAGTTAGGATTCTGAACGTCGGTACGCTCGGTACCATCAATAACAACTTTTACATACTCAAACTTTACGTAATCCCCTTTTTTTGATTCACGCTCAACAGTGGTGAATTCAGCAAAACGTTCCTGCAATCCCTTGATCGCATCTTCAACATCACCATCTTTAATTTTCTTTGGTGATGCCTTAACCTTAATCTTTTCGTAGCCTTTTATTTCAATTGGAGGATCTACCTCGGTTTCGATAACAAATGAAACAGGTTCATCTTCCTTGTCAGCTTTAACTTCTTTAACTTTTGCTGGTGCAACCGGTGTAACCTGATTCTGTTCGCAAGCATCTTTGAACGATTTCTGGACAAGTTCATCAATAGCCTCGCTACGAATTGATGCACCAAAACGCTGTTTGATCAATGATACCGGAATTTTTCCAGGACGAAAACCGGGCATTTTAATCTCTTTTTTGTATTTTGTCAGCTTTTCTTCAAAGGCTGCGGTTACTTCCTCGACAGGAATCTCAACTTCGATGATACGTTTCCAGGATTCTGGAGCAGAAACTGTTGCTTTCAAGGGAAAAACCCTCCCGAATCAAAATGTTAATAACGACTTAATTTAATCAAGTTTTGAGGTAATGATGACTGTGAAGTATCATTCAGATGTGCTGCAGGTACAAATCACTGTTCACCAGTTACGAAAAAAATGCGAGAGGGGGGAATCGAACCCCCACATGTCACCATACTAGATCCTAAGTCTAGCGCGTCTGCCAGTTCCGCCACCCTCGCAAATATTTTAATGAGCCACAAAAAATACTTTATTGCAGATTAAAAACCAAGAAAAGTCTTTCGCACGTGTTTATTTTTTGTATTTTTAAAAACTTTTTGCTCCAGCAAATAGACAGGCAAAACACAGTAACATATTGTATACTATGTAATTATGGCAATTGTATTTCTACCGAGATTAACTGACCCTCAATGTTAAGATTTGTGACTTGTGATTTATTTCCGATCACAATATGCCGCTTTTGTGATTTATTTTCGATCACAATGCAGAGGTTCAAAGCACTACAAAGTAAAAAAAAAGGATAGTTTTGCATCTATCATATCAGGATGTTTTGAACAGAATAAATTTTCGAAAATTACGGAATTAGAGATGATTCAACCACCCCGCTGTTGCCGGGGTGGTTAACGGTGATTATACAAACTATTGTTTCGGCAAATCCGGTTTAACCTGAACTTCAGTTTCGCTGTATTCATTTGAATCGCAGAATTCGTCGAAATACTTACACCCGACACAGGCTTCATTAACATACTGAAACGAAATCCCCTCAACCATGCCCTCAACGATCCAGCACGGATCTTTTGTGTTGGAAACCTTTTTATAGCATTCATCACAGCGGGTTGCATTAGCTGGATTTTTGCCCTTCCAGTACACCCAGCATGGGACACGTGTTTTGATTACCCGGGGGGGCTTTGGTGCCGGCCGGTTTGCTGCTTCAATAGCCTCCTGTTCCTTTCGGGCCATATCCTGAAGATGCTTAACTGCATCCTCGGGATTTTCATAAATACGAAGCAATTTTTCGAGCTTTGTTGACAGAAGGATCGTCCGCACAGTGTTCTTTACACCAACAATGAGCAGCACCCCTTTATGAGCCTCACACTCTTTATGAATCTTGATCAGTTGTCCAAGCCCGCAGGAGTAGATGTTAGTCACATTTGAAACATCCATTAGAACTTTGTACTTTTTATTTGTCTTTAAACTTGTCCAGACCTGATCCAGCGCACGGGTTTTATCGTTATTAATCGAACCCTCGCACGTAACAATAGCGACATCACTACTCAGGCTTGATGATATCCCGGTATTTTGATGCATTTTCTGGTAATAGGGACATTTGCGGCATTTTTGAAACTGTTGCCGATTTTCTTCCTGATAGACACCCTTGATAACCCAGCACTTAATATTCTCCATCTCGTTCGGGAGGTCTTTGTACGTTTTCCAGACAATACAATTCTGACGTTCCTGCTCGCTGCATTTCGTTATTTCAAAGCACTTCACGGGATATACCTTTCAAGCATTGTTTGATTGGAGGAGGAGAAATCAGGTTAAGATTGAGATTGAGGTTGAGGTTAAGGCTAAAACCAGGGATGAGACTAAAACACATTCCTCATCCTCTACCTCATCCTCTACCTCTACCTTAACCTTAGCCTTTCACCCTCTACCTTCCCACTAAGTATATAAACAAACCAACATTACTGCAAGTTTTACATATTCTGAATTTTCCGAATCAATCCCTTGCAATTGACATAACTGTAACAGATTCACAACCGGCAGATATGATCACATTAGCACATTCTGTGATAGTTGCACCAGTTGTAATGACATCATCAACAAGTAGTACCCGTTTGCCGGCAATCTGGGATTCAGCCTTTTTCCGAAGTGCAAATGCATCCCTTATATTAATGCCTCGCTCGCTTTTGTCAAGTTTTGTCTGGGTTCCGGTACTTCTCGCTCTGTAAACGACATCACCCGCAACCGGAATTTTTGTGATTGAAGAAATCCCTTTTGCAAACCATTCCGCCTGATTATAACCACGTTTCCGGAGCCGGGTCCAGTGCAAGGGAACCGGTATAATAATATCAACATTGCTATTTAAAGACGACAGTCCGGGGTGATACCCGGCAAGATCTGCAGCTAATGCACGCTTGCCATTATATTTGATATTGCGAATCAGGGATTGGGTATGTTCATTATAGTCGAAAATGGAAATGATTGATGTGAAAGGGAAATCCCACGCTACGGAACATGTGCAGCTCCGAATGTTCTGATTCAAGCCACACCAGCTGCAGGCGTCCCTGTTGTAACTGTTTTCTTTAAGTTTCGAGACACAGGCAGCACAGAACCATTTTTCATCCGGATGACGAACCGAGTCACAGATGATACATAATTCAGGAAAAAAGTATGTGTATATTCCCGAAAAAAGACCGGTTTTAGCTTTTTGAAGCAACTCCGGCATTTGCATTTTTCTCATTTCCTGAAGTTTCATCTTTAAAGAGATAGTTTTTAAGAATTAGTCCAGAGAAAACAATGAATAATACAATACAAACAACCTGATTATGGCTTAGAGTGCCAAACTTTTCCGATTCGCTATAAAAACGGCTGAAATCAACCATAAATCTCAGGATTGCATACATGATACCAACTACATAAAACTGCAATCCGACAAATGGTTTAAACCGTCCGATGAGTAACACCGTAAGTCCAATCACCAGCCCCCCCGCAGACTCAAACAATTGCGATATATAGAGTGCATCAGCATGAATATGAGCCTGATAAGCTCCAGCCGGGCTTGAGACTGGAAAACTGGCTGAAAAAGGACCGTGTCCTGCTCCACCATAACAGCAGCCATTCAGAAAACAGCCAATTCTTGTAAGCATGATTCCAAATCCCACACTTGGAGCCATTGCGTCCGCATAAGGAAGAAAGGGAATCTTTTTTACTTTAAAAAAGATAACACCGGCAACAACAGCTCCAATAAAACCACCATACATTACAAGACCGCCAATGCCGATCGTTCCACCCTGAAATGGGTTGATAATAGACAACAAATTATCTTTGAACTCTTCAAAGTGAAGGCCGACGTAGTAGAGTCTGGATCCGATAATCGCTGCGAGAATCACCCAAAACGCAACATCAGGAATAATGTTTGGATCAAGACCAGCTTTTTTAGCTCTGTAACTGGATAATAAAATACCGAAGAGAAACGATAACGCAAGCATAACACCATAGGAATGGATAGGAAATGATCCGATATGAAACAACTCAGAATGCATATTCAGCCTTTCTAAATATTAATCACCAACCGATACTTTTTAATCGCGATCCTTACACTGTTTATGACCAGGGATATCCATCCGACACTTGCTGGTGGCTATACCCGGAACTTTCTGTCTGAAACGTGGCCAGGATCAGCCATAAATATAATACGTATAGTAAACATTTTGAAACAAAATAGCACCACCAGTCCTAAAACCATAAGGAAAAACTCGAATTTCCATCTATCGCGGTAAAGGCTGTTGCTGACATCAGAGCGTTAGTGATTACACCACCAGCTACATTTTGTTAGCTTTTTAAACATTTTCAAAAAAAAACGTTAATAATATTTGAATTTTGTTTGGTCAATAATTATTTATATACTTGGTCAAAACTGCTGACATAGTAATGACATAAGTTGTATAGCAGTTAACAGAAATATACAAGGTATTTATTTCCCATCTTTTGACATACAAATATCAGGAGGAACCATGGAGTCAGTTCATGAATTAATTGCAAGGCGCGCTTACGAGTTATTTCTTGCTCGTGGTGGTGAAAATGGCTATGCGATCCAGGATTGGGTTGAGGCAGAAAAAGAGATTCTCGCTCAGGTCGATAAAGAACGCAGAGAAGTAGCCAAGGAAAAAGCAGAAAAAGCAGAAGCAAAGAAACCTGCAGTTGCACCAGCAGCAGCTCCGGTACCGGCATCAAAGGTTGAAACTGCGAAAGCACCGTCTAAAGCAGCACCTGTAGAAGTCAAAAAGGTACCTGCAAAAAAAGTTTCCAAGTAATTTTTGTGAGAGGACGACCAGTAACTGATTGTCCTCTTTTAACAATTTTTTCCGTAAAACTTATATTGCATTCAATTCATGCATAATTCATTTTGTGTCGTTGTTTTTTCATAACTTCCCCGATGATATATTCGTTGTTGTTGTGATACAACAATACAGGATTGAGGTTGAAGAAAAAACGATATTGCCATAACAAATCCATTCATCTCTGACCTTGCGGGACGCAACCTATGTTAAAACGATACGATTTACGGGATGGTGGAATTGTTTCCACAGAAAATGTAGATTGCCCAATTCTTGTTTTTGTCAATCCGGATAAAGAAGAGGTAGGCTACGTCACAACAACGTACCAGCTGGATGAACACACGGTTAACTCTGCACTTGACCCTGACGAACAATCACGCATCGAATTCGAAGATAATCATTTCGCGCTTATTTTCAAACGCCCCAGAAATTACTCATCAGAGGAACAGTTTCTTTTCAAGGTTTCATCAATAGGAGTCTTTCTCTTCAAAGATAAGATGATCGTCTTGATTTCCGAAGATGTACCGCTTTTTGATGGTCGCCAGGCATACAAAGTTACATCGTTGCATGATGTTCTTCTCAAGATATTCTATCGCTCTATTGCGCATTTTATCCAGCACTTACGGGTAATCAGCATGATCTCCGACGAGATTGAGCATAAGGTCAATGAATCAATGGAAAACAAGTACCTGCTGCACATGTTTACATTAGAGAAAAGTCTTGTTTATTATTTGAATGCGGTGAATTCAAATGCGATGGTGATTGAAAAGCTCAAGAATGCATCATCAAGAATCGGCTTCACACCGGAGAACATTGAACTGGTTGATGATATCCTGATCGAGAATACGCAGTGCCTAAAACAAACAGAAATCTACACTAACATTATTTCCAGCATGATGGACGCACGGGCGTCAATTGTTAACAACAATCTGGGCACCCTGATGAAAACGCTCAACCTGCTTACAATCGGTATTATGGTTCCGACGTTTGTCGTTAGTGCATTCTCCATGAACGTTGCCATTCCATTTAAAGACAACCCGTTTGCCTTTATAATCATTCTCGGTTTGTCAGCAACAGCATTGGTGTCGTTTCTGCTGTTTTTCAAGTGGAAGAAATGGTAACCGGCCATTAACCCATTGCACAACAGAATAGATTTTTACAGATATAATTCACTACCAGTTAATTGTACAATAAAAAAAAGGCCGTTTATAAACGGCCTTTTTTTATTAGCTTATTTCTGTAAAAACTTACTTCGAAATTACAATCGACTCAGAAAAGCTGATATTCTTTCCTTTTGCAACAACAAGGTATCTTCCGCTTGAAAGACGCTTGTCATTGATTGTAAGTGATTTACTTGATGCAACACCGGAGAACAGTGTTGTAACAGTATTTCCCATCATGTCGGTAAGCGTTACATTCAGTTCCTGAGCTTTTGGCAGATTGAATGAAACAACTGAACCATTTACAGAGAAACCGTTTACCGTTTTCGGTGCTTTGAGGTTGAATACTTTTGCGGCAGGAAACTTGAGATCATTGTAGGTGACACCAACGAATTTGATATCGTCAAGCTCCAGCTCAGCATCATTGCCGCCTTTTACCTGAAAGGAGAATTTATTAACCGCAGACTTACCAGTTGACCATGTCATTGAATTTTTAGCAGGATCTGAATCCTTCTCTGGTGTAAGGTTACTTACAGGAATGGATATTTCTTTCCACGAAGATGACAATGTTATCTCGTAACCATACCAACCCCAGTCATAACCTTTTGATGCGATATCTTTTGTTTCAAAATGCATCCTGACTTTACCGGTTCCTTTGACCTTCATTGATACAGCGGTCATCTTGGATAGATCAAGATATTGCCCTGTTTTGCCAGTATCGGCAAGAAGACACCCTACACCCGCATAAGGGTATTGCTCAGTAGAACTGCTCGTTGAAAGTTTTACATACAGTGAACCATCAGGAACCATTGTTGACTCATTGGATCCTGAAACAATAGGATCACCTTCCTGGTTGGCAACAACAGAACCATTTTTATCTGCAAACATATACCAATACCCGCCACCTGTATAAGCTTGGCCCCCGCTGGACATTCCATACACTTCACCAATATTACACTGATTTGGCGCACCACCATAAGTGTCGCCAAAATCATCAAGAATAACCGGAGCATCAAGATCAACGCTTACCTGAGCAGATACTGTTGCTGCACATAACAGGCCTGCACTGAAAATAGTACGAACGATAGACATGGAACACCTCTCTCCTTAGTGTTTAGTTGTTGTTTGTTACCAATTTAGAGGTAAAAAAGTCCTGTGCGGTTTAAACCTGACAGCTCTTTTATTAAAATTACAATAACAATTGTAACCGTTGAACAATAATATACTGCAAAATTACTCAGAATTACTTGATAACGATTGTAAGCTTCATCAGTTTGCCAGGTGAAACACGTATTCCAAACATTCTTTTGCAATCCCCACATTTATCATTCCCCCCCCTGTGATAAAAACTATTTTTATGGTATACTATTTGATAGTACAACTTTATTTCATAGTCATTTTGGCGTTTTTTAAGGAGCTACTCTTTTGAACCTTGGTTTCGATCTGTCAATGAGGCTTCAGCAGAAGCTCTCTTTTCAAATGATTCAATCTCTCAAATTGCTTCAGGTGAACACACTTCAGCTTGAGCAGCTGCTTAAAGCAGAGCTTGAACTCAATCCCATGCTCGAAACCGCCGAGGAACTTGATACTGAGATGGAGCAATCTCAGGAGGAACCGGAAAAGGAGCGTGCAGAGGAAAAAGAGGAAGCCGCTGACGAAATTGATGTCAATGAAGATTCAGTTGACTGGGAGGAGTATCTCGAGGAGGGCTTTGATCTTGGCTACTCCTATAATGAAGAAACTGATCCTAATCAGGAACGGTATGAACCCACAGCGGTATACCAGAAAACGCTTGACGAACATCTTAACGAGCAACTTGCCGACCGTAAACTTCCCGAACGGAAAATGCTTCTGGTGCAGCTCCTTATCGGCAGCCTTGATGCTGATGGTTATTTGAGATTTGATCTTAATGATCTTGCAACGTTTGCTCAGGCAGACATTTTTGAGATTGAGGAAGCGTTGCAGATTCTTCAATCCATGGATCCACCAGGTGTAGGAGCACGAAATCTCCGTGAATGCATGATTCTTCAACTACGCAAACGGGGTTTCGAGAACTCTCTTGCCATAAAAATTATTGATGAACGCTGGGATCTGTTCGAAAAGCTTAAAATCCCTGACATCTCAAAGCATTTCAATGTTGAACTTAAGGATGTTCAGGATGCAATCGACATCCTTAAAACGATCACCCCAAAACCGGGTTACCAGTACAACACCGAGGGCTCATCAACGATAATTCCCGATCTTATTGTGGAAAAAATTGATGGTGAATTTGTGGTAATGCTCAATGACCGCTCGATTCCATCGTTACATATTAATAAAGCATATGCAAATCTTCTTAAAAAGGGAAGCACTGCCAAGGGTGATGTAAAAAAATATGTTCGGGAGAAATTCAACAGCGCATCGTGGTTTATAAAATCCATCGAACAGCGTAAGAACACGATGCTCAGAGTGATGCATGCAATTTTGGAGCGCCAGACGGATTTCTTTGAAAAAGGTCCGCCTAATCTTAATCCGCTCAAGCTGCAGGACATTGCAGATATGATTGAAATGCACATTTCTACAGTAAGCCGTGTTACCAGTAACAAGTATGTTCAGACCCGTCATGGTGTATTCGAGCTCAAGTACTTCTTTACTGAAGCAGTCGGCCATGATGAAGAGGGAGCGGATATATCATCTGAGCGGATTAAAAATCGTATTAAGGAACTTGTTGAGGCCGAGAGTTCAAAAAAACCGCTTTCGGACCAAAAAATCGCAGAACTGCTTGAGAAAGAAAACCTTGGCGTTGCGCGTCGTACTGTCGCAAAATATCGTGAGCAGTTGAAAATTCTTCCTGCCAGAATGCGCCAGAAATATGAGTGATGTCAATTTTGACTTTTTATTTATTTGCATATAATAAAAGTCACTATTACAACGTAGTATATATGAACAAGTTATGCAACTCGAAATGGAAACCGGTTCAATGATATCCGAACATAAATCTGAACATACAACTAATGCAGCTCCAGGCCGGTTCCCATCATGGCTAAAGCGCCCGATTGCTTATAGTGGCAAGCAGAAAGAAGTACTTGATAAAATTCATAGCAGCGGTCTTCATACGGTATGTGTTGAGGCCCGTTGTCCAAATCGTAGTGAGTGCTATAATAAGGGTACTGCAACGTTTCTGATTTTAGGAGCCACCTGTACCCGTTTTTGTACGTTTTGCAGTGTTGACCATGGTACTCCCGGCCCTCCGGATCCTGATGAGCCGGGAAAACTTGTCAGTGCGGTAATCAGTCTTAAGCTTAAACATGTTGTTATTACATCAGTTACCAGAGATGATCTCCCTGATGGAGGTGCGTCAGTGTATGCAGACATTATTACCCTGCTTAAAAAGGAGATTCCCGGGATCACCGTTGAAGTACTTATCCCTGATTTCAAAGGTGACAAGGATGCACTCATAACAGTATTTAAAACAAAGCCGGATATTTTTAATCATAACATTGAAACTGTACCCCGTTTATATGAACAGATCCGGCCACAGGCAATCTATCAGCGGTCGCTGGATGTACTTAAACGTGCATCAGAGTATGGATTAGTTGTAAAATCGGGGATAATGGCAGGCTTAGGCGAACGGGATGATGAAGTTTTCGGGGTGATGCAGGACTTGCTTGATCACGGCTGTTCGATAATGACAATCGGCCAATACCTGCGCCCGTCACGAAATCAAACGCCGGTAGTTGCGCATATTTCGCCGGAGAAATTTAATGAATATGAAAAGAAAGGTATTGACCTTGGCTTTCGAACAGTATTCGCAGGTCCGTATGTTCGAAGTTCTTATATGGCAGAGCAGCTCCTGAATAAAAACGGATCAGGATGTTGTTAGCCGTTGCAGAAACTGCCTTTTACAAAGACAAACGCGAAGCTCTTTGAATATGTTTCGATCAGGTATGCTGGTAACCGGACTTTATGGTATAATTAAAAGGATCAAGGGATTGAACCGGCATAATTGTAGCGATGCCTTTACAGTAACTATATTAAAAGTAGTACCAAACTGAGCATAAGTAATGTAAAATAGAAGAATGCTATTTTTGAGTGTCCGTAAGCAATCAGCTGAAAGATGCTCTGTATAACACGTTAAACCAAAGGAAAAGGAGGCGGTGACTATGGAAATTCAAATTACGTCACGTCACGGCAATAAAGCATCACAAACGCTGCAGGAAACAATAACCGCCGAACTGCAGAAGCTGGAAAAGTACTATGAGAAAATCACATCCTGTCATGTTATTCTTGACAGTGAACACGTTGACAAAACTGTAGAAATTACAATGAGTACACAGGGACATCAGATTGTTGGAAATGCAAAGGCTGAAAACATTGGCAAGGCAATTGATGATGCTATTGAAAAAGTTGAACGTCAGTTGAAAAAGCTTAATGAGAAGATTAAAAATCATAAAGCATAATCATATAACAACACTTTCATAGTGTGATGTGAAAGTGTTGTTTATCACTACTATTAATAAAAAAACATTTAGTTTTTGTTTTGGTAACGATAAACTATAGAATAAGTTCCCTTTTCAGTGAGCGCGAAGAGGTTACTTCTGACCAGCATGAGGGTATTTACGCATGCTGGTAACGTCGTGTTGCTGTTTTAAAAAAATGGGTTTTGCGTTTAATGTTTTATGTTGTGTGGTATTTTCCTGAAACGCTTAACATTTTTACAGGTTCTTGAAAGGACAAAGCACTTGAAAAAGACGAATATGGATCTCATCGTAGGAGGATCTATCATAGTGGCTTTGTTCATTTTAATCGCAGGAGTTCTGTGGTTAAAAGAGGTTTCAATCACCAGAAAGTTAGTCTCGTATACAACACTCTTTCCCAATGTCGGAACATTACAGGTTGGTGATCCGGTTATGGCAAATGGTGTACCGACTGGCAGCGTGGCAAATATCAGGCTCAGGGGAAACACCGTTGCAGTTGAAATCAGCGTTGATAAGTCCTTGCATTTGACCGATTCATGCAGGATTATCGTTCAGAATATTGGTCTGATGGGTGAACGAGGTATTGGAATTCAGATGTCATCGGGTGGAAAAGCCTGGAAACCATCATCGAAAAGTGACACAACATTCATTCCGGGATATTTTGATACAGGTATTGCCGAGGCAATGGGAATGCTTGGTGATGTTCTTACGGAAGTAAAAACACTCGTTAAAAATGTCAATACCGTAGTTACATCAACGGTTGGTGACAGCTCCTTTAACGTAGTTTTTCATAAACTCGTGATACGACTTGATTCGATAAGTGAGGTAGCCGGAAAGCTGCTTCAGAAGAACGAGCCGCTAATCAATAGCAGTATGAGAGACATTGCAGCAGTCACTGCAGACTTGAGATCACTATTAAACCGTAACGGGCCATATATTGATACCATAGTACAGAATGGTGCGTCACTTACAAGTTATGGTATTGCAGTAGTCAACAGAATTGATACACTTGCAGTAACTGTTCAAAATGTGGTTGATCAGGTTGACAGCGGAAAAGGATCCATAGGACTTCTGATGAAAGACGAGCAGTTCTATCACGACTTGAAATCAACCATTGGTGATCTTGATACATTAATAAATGAAATTAAGCATGATGCATTAAAACTGCGTGTGAAGCTTGGGTTCGGGAAGAAAAAATAGTGAAAAATTCAGGAATAGATAAACATGTTTGAGCAGACAATAACGGTTATCAATAAACTCGGGATTCATGCACGGCCATCATCGCTGATTGTCCAGACAGCGATGAAATTCAATTCAGGAATCACGCTTATAAAAGATGGTGCAAGTGCTGATGCAAAAAGTATCATGAGTGTGATGATGCTTGCGGCAGAGATGGGCAGTAAAGTTCAGATAAAGGCAAGCGGTCCGGATGAAAAGGATGCAGTTGCAGCAATTGCGTTACTTTTTGAGAAAAAATTCAACGAAGAGTAATCTGATCTCGCGCCTCCCTCCCATACCTCATTACTGCAAGCTTAGGCGCGTCACCACGGCTCAGAGCAGATTCTGTACCAATGTTTTTTTGCCGGCGATAAAAAGCGTATATATCTACGCCTAACTGTAACCTGAAATAACTTTTTTGCAACGCAATAAGTAATACAAGATTTATTTTGTGGTGTTGAAATTGTATATATACTTATGTAATAGTTGAAAGGGACCATAGATGAAAGAGATATCTATTGGCTTAATTGGCGCAGGAACTGTTGGTGGTGGCGTTATTAAAGTACTTAATAACAGATTAAAAGCAATTCGTGAAGATATGGGTCTTCCACTAAAACTTGCCCGGGTTGCAGACAAGGTGACTTCACGTTTTAACGACCTTCCGGTTGGTGATGCACTATGCACATCGGATGCCCAGGATATTATTGATGATCCATCAATTGACATTGTTATTGAGTTAATCGGTGGTACGACATTTGCAAAAAAAGTTGTTTTAGCTGCGCTCAAGGCAAAAAAGCATGTGATTACTGCCAATAAGGCACTTATTGCAGAATATGGTCCGGAGATTTTCGAATGTGCCGGGCAGAATGGTGTCTCTTTCTATTTTGAGGCATCAGTAGGTGGTGGCATGCCTATTATTAAAGCAATCCGGGAGGGGCTTGTCGGTAATAACGTTCTTTCTATCAAGACTATTATCAATGGGACCTGCAACTACATCCTTACAAAAATGTCTCATGACGGGCTTCCGTTTGAGACGGTTCTAAAACAGGCTCAGGAAAAAGGTTATGCAGAAGCAGATCCGACGCTTGACATCGGGGGTGGAGACACCGGGCATAAGATTGCCATTCTTGCATCACTAATAAGTAATGGGTATGTCCCATACGAAAAGATCAGCAAAGAAGGTATTACATCAATAAGCAAAGATGACATCGCATTTGCAAAGGAACTCGGGTATACAATTAAACTGCTTGGTATTATTAACAGGAACATTGACGAAAAAGAAGTTGATGTTCGGGTTCATCCTGCAATGCTTCATACGGATCACATCATTGCATCTGTAAACGACGTATTTAATGCTGTATTACTGGAAGGTGATGCAGTAGGCCGCATACTTCTTTACGGAAGAGGAGCCGGAGAAATGCCGACGGCATCAGCGGTGGTAAGTGATATCATTGATGTTGCACGGAATATTGCAAGCGGCAATAATATTCGTATTCCGATGAATTATTACTCGACAAATAAAGAGGTGCATGTAAAACCATTCGAATCGATTTCATCACGATATTATCTGCGCTTTACTGTTACCGACAAACCAAAAGTACTGGCATCAATAGCATCCTACCTTGGTGAACATGGTATTTCTATTGCGTCAGTTATGCAAAAGGAAGGTTACTCAAAGGATAACGTTCCCGTTGTCATTATCACTCACACGGCATCAGAGCAGGGAATACGGGATGCGATTGCTGACATTGAAAACGCTGATTATACAAGAGACAAAACTCAAATAATCAGAATCGTTGATTAGCATATGCGCCATTACGTGAACATTTATTTTTTAAATAGTCAATGTTAAATAAGTAATTTTAATCGGGATATATAATGCATTACATAAGTACTCGCGGAAATTGTAATCCGGTCCAGTCTGCACAAGCGATCAATACCGGGATGGTTCCCCAGGGTGGACTATTTGTTCCGGAATCTATTCCAGAAATTGATATTAACGGTATCAATGGTTCTTATCAGGAGATCGCCTATACCGTTCTTCGATCCTTTCTCACAGATTATACCGATAGTGAGATAAAAGATTGTATTGCACATGCATACAATAGCAGCACCTTTGACAGCGACCAGATAATTGATATAACAGGAATAGGCAGGAATCGCTTCCTGATGGAATTATATCATGGGCCGACAGCGGCTTTTAAAGATATGGCGTTGCAGATTATGCCATATTTTCTGACCTATGCAAAAAAGAAGTCCGGTAATTCTTTACATACTGTCATTCTTGTCGCAACATCCGGGGATACCGGAAAAGCAGCTCTTGAAGGATTTAAGAATATTGATGGCATCTCTGTTATTGTCTTTTATCCCAATGGTGGTGTCAGCGAAATCCAGCGGCTTCAGATGGATACTACGGATGGTTACAATACACATGTAGTGTCGGTTCGCGGCAATTTTGATGATTGCCAGACTGGTGTAAAAGAGATTTTCAGTGATCTCGGGCTGCGTGAACTTATTAACAAAAAGGATATCGAGTTTTCATCAGCAAATTCGATTAACTGGGGCCGTTTGTGCCCGCAGATTGTTTATTATTTTTATGCGTACAGCACGCTTGTAAAATCAGGAAACATAAAAAATGGTGAATCAATCGATTTTTGTGTTCCGACCGGTAACTTCGGCAACATTCTTGCAGGATACTACGCAAAAGAAATGGGTCTTCCCATTCGTAAACTTATCTGCGCATCAAATAAAAACAACGTCCTCACCGACTTTTTTTCAACGGGTACTTATAATCGCAGACGCGACTTTCATAAAACCATATCACCATCAATGGACATTCTTATTTCATCTAATCTTGAACGGTTTCTTTTTGAGATCAGTGGTCATGATGCAAAAGCGGTGAATGAATGGTATCGCGACCTTGGGAGCACCGGATCATTTACTGTTTCCAATTCTGTTAAGAAGATGATGGATACGATTATCAGTGCCGGCTGGGTTGATGAAGCAGAAGTACTGAATACAATCAACAATACGTACAAGAATAATTCAACTGTAATTGATACACATACTGCTGTTGGAGTATCGGTAGCAGACAGACTAAGGACAGACTCGACCCCGGTCGTGATTGCATCAACTGCAAGTCCTTATAAATTCAGCTCTGATGTACTTAATGGAATCAGCAAAACAGTAAATACCGATGAATTTGCAGCAATTGAAGCAATTTCGAAATTAAGCGGTAAAAAGATTCACAGAGCGGTTGACGGATTACGGAGTCGTCAGGTACACCATAACAAAGTAATTGATATTAACGAAATGAAAGAATGTGTCAAGAGCATCATTGCAGGATCAATTCGCAGGTAGTTCCGGTATCACTACCGGATAACCTCGTTTAATTAAGCATCATGCTGACAAAACAAGAGTAACTTACACTATGAAAAACAAATACATCATTCTTGTCGGCGATGGAATGGCAGACAGGCCGATAGCTTCACTTGGCAACAGGACTCCACTTGAATATGCGCAAACGCCAGCAATGGATTCACTTGCGAAAAAGGGAATAGTCCGTCTTGTTGCAACGGTACCAGAAGGGTATCCCCCCGGCAGCGATGTCGCCAACCTTTCACTAATGGGATATGACCCTCAGGTCTTTTACAGCGGCCGGGCGCCTATTGAAGCAGCTAGTCTTGGTTTACCGCTCACGGCTGACGATACTGCATTCAGGTGCAATCTTGTAAAGATTGTCAATGAAACTATGATTGATTATTCTGCTGGACATATTGAAACGAGTAAAGCATCACAAATAATCAAAGCGCTTGGAGCGGCACTTAACGATGATTCAATACGGTTTTATCCGGGAACGAGCTACCGTCATATTGTTGTTATCAGAAACTTTCCTGATGGACTTATGTGTACGCCTCCTCACGATATTACCGATACACCAACCACACCTCATCTGCCTCGCGGTAATGGTGCAGAAAAAGTTCTTTTTCTTTTAAAAAAAGCAAGGACAGTCATACATGATTTTCACACAGCGCATCCGGACTGTCTGACAGATGCAACAGATATCTGGCTGTGGGGGCAAGGCAGGGCGCTGCAGTTACCTCATCTAAAAGACCGTTTCGGACTTGACGGTTCTGTTATTTCGGCTGTTGATCTTGTGAGAGGTCTGGGTGTATTAGCAGGACTTAAAGTCCGCTTAGTTGATGGTGCCACCGGGTATCTTGGGACAAATTATGCCGGAAAAGTGCAGGCTGCAATTGATGCACTTAAAAATGAGGAGTTCGTTTATTTACACGTTGAAGCTCCCGATGAGACATCACATCAGGGTGACTTACAAAAGAAGATTCAGGCAATTGAAGAATTCGATCATCATGTTGTCAAAGAAATAATGCTTTACCAGAAAGAGCATCCGGAACTTACGATACTTATTGCACCAGATCATGCTACACCCGTCTCATTAAAAACACATTCATCGGAACCGGTTCCATTTCTTGCATCAGGTTCATCAATCACTGCCGACAGTTCATTTACATACTGCGAATCATCGGCACAGGGGAAACCGATCTATACCGGACCGGAATTATTCGAACATTTTATTCGGGGTTTTTAGTATATGGCTCTACGACTTGTCGAAAAAACATCAACATTTGTTTTTGATATTATCGCGGTAAATGTGGCACTTTTTACTACTGTATGGCTGCGTTACAAGTCCAACATATTTCCAGCAAGCTATGATCAGGCTATCCAGTATTCATCGTATATAACTCCGGCAATCGTCATGACTATTGCCTGGATTCTTCTGTTTTTTCTGACAGGACTGTATCGTGACTGGTATAAGGAATCACGGATTGATGAATTTTTCGTTGTTGCGCGAACCGTTATAATCGGCATGTTTTTTCTTCTTATCATTACGTCCGCACCGCAGATTGTTGAGTTTGCGCAGACAGGCAATGCCCGGATTCTTTTTACGCCTACGAAATTTCCCCTTTTGTTAACATATGGCGGATGTATGTTGTTTTTTGCAACAACCAACCGCTTTACAATACACACAATTCTGGCATTTCTTTTTGCAAAAGGAATTGCTGAAAACCGGGTTCTGATCATTGGCGCAAACGATTCCGGTGCGTCGCTGATTAACGAACTCTCGAAATATCCGCATCAGGGTTATAAAATTTCGGGATACATTGACAACAATGAAAGTATTAAAAACACTGACTTTCAGGGAACCAGGGTACTTGGGACCTATAGCGATATTCCGGATATTGTCAAAAAAGAAAAAATCCACGGATTAATCATTGCTCATGTAAGTACCTCTGCTGATGACATTCTTAAAATTCTTGAGCATTGCGGTGATCTGCGCCTGGTAATCTACATGGTACCATCATTAATGGATGTCATTACAGGCCACCTTAAGACGCATCAGATTTTTGGTGTACCGCTCATGGTACTCTTACAGGATCATATGCCTGCCTGGGAAGCTCAGATCAAGCGGCTGATGGATATTATTGTTTCTATCTGCCTTCTTACGTTTGGCGCTCCGGTATGGCTGCTAACAGCACTCCTCATACGTTTAACATCACCAGGCCCGGCAGTTTACAGTCAGGTACGTGTTGGACAAAATGGGAAAAATTACACAATGTACAAATTCCGTTCAATGTACGTTGATGCCGAGAAACGAAGTGGTCCCCAGTGGGCTACAAAAAACGATCCCCGCATTACCCCATTTGGGCGATTCGTACGCAAAACCCGTCTTGACGAAATACCGCAGTTTTATAATGTGCTTCGCGGCGAGATGAGTCTTGTCGGTCCCCGTCCAGAAAGACCTGTATTTGTTGAGAAATTAAAGGTCGAAATCCCATGGTACGTACGAAGGATTAAAATGAAACCTGGTATTACCGGATGGGCACAGGTTAAGCATAAGTACGATGAATCAATCGAAGATGTAAAGCAGAAAGTATTGTATGATTTATATTATTTTGAAAACATGTCAATATTGCTTGACATTAAAATACTTATCCGGACTATCCTGGTTGTGTTTACAGGAAAAGGCGCAAATTAATGACTATCCTAAAATCCGCAGTTGGATCGTGGTACTATGCGCAAGCTATTATCCCATCTTGCTTTACAAAAATGCTCACCATACTGCACCGAGTATGCCTGCGCTTTTTGTAAAACAACCTGTTATAATATCTTGTGCATATCACTCACGCTCAACCGCGGAATTTAGGATTCAGGAATATGAATCAAATTTTATTACAACTTAATAAGACATCTCCGTTGTTAGGATGTGTCTTTTTAATCATAATCATTCTTCATCTTTTCCCGGTTAATTTTTTTCAATCATATATTCTCAACAGTGCATTTGAAAATCTGCTTCACCCCTACGGATTTGCATGTGTCGCAGCGTTTCTCCTTTATATCCTGTATCCATCGTTTCAACAATCGCCACGAAAACATAAAACAATTCTATTAGTATCAACAACAATACTCTGTTCAGCTATCGGTTTGGCATCTGAAATTATACAGCGTTTTTTTGACCGTGACGCATCACTAGACGACCTGCTAAATGACACCCTCGGTTCTGTTGCCGGTACACTTCTGTTTATATCCATTACCAGATATTCTTTTATAAGAAACAAACTGCTACGCCTGGTAATGCTGTTTACCGGGATTCTGGTATTATCTTATACTTCGGTAACGTTTACAAAAGTATCATTTGCTGTTTATTATAGAAATCATCAATACCCAACGCTATTTGGATTTGAAAAACAATGGGAGCAAACATTCATAGACGCTAAGCATTCGACAGTCTCAATTGTAAGCAACGATACATTCTGGGAAGACAACAAAAGTAGCCATTCACTCAGGGTCGATCTTCATGATGGTGAATATCCCGGTGTCTCATTTTCGGATGTATATTCCAACTGGTCCAAAGCAGATACATTTTCATTTGCTCTTTATTCACTTTCAGATTCATCATACTCCCTGTTTATTCGTATAAACGACAGTAATCACAATAACGAATACACAGACCGGTTTAACGCCAGAATTCAGGTCAATCCAGGAAAAAACCATTACACTTTTGCCATTAACGATATAGCAAAAAGCCTGAAAACACGTACGATGAATTTGAATAAGGTTGAAACGATACTACTATTCGGACACAAAAACAATTCAGGCAAATCAATCCTGCTCGATTCGATTCGCCTGAACCGTTAGTTTAATCTGTAACTAACGTTTTACTCTTTTTACCCAGCCCATGGAGACGGTCAGAACAAAACCTGCAAGGAACAATACCATTGATGTAATCATTCCCCCGAATTGAGATGCTTCTGCACTACCATTAAATGTAAGTGTAATAGGAAAAGCAATCGCACCAGCGCCCGTTACCAGCGAAGATACAAGCATGATGATTTTAGGAACTTTCATGGGGACTACTCCTTTTAAAGAACCAGCAATAAAACGTGTATAAAATATACAAGTAAAAGGAGGACCTGAACAGGTACATTTTAGGTACGCGTTATAAATTTAGCAAAAACATGTTGATATTTTGTAATGACCGATGCTATAATTATTCGTTTATTTTTAAAATTAATAATTATCTGTCACTACCATAGACACAGCACTTACATGCCAGTCCTGCTTTCGACAAACCAGAGAACCCTCTGGACATCAGGCCAAGCAGCCCTCTATCCATATATAATGTGCACCGGAGCCAGTTTATCAATAGAGTGATTTCCCTCCGCAGTCTTTTGCCCAATCCTTAAGTGCTTCCTCTAGCGTATACCCGAATTTGAAGCCGGAATCCATCAACTTTTGCGATGAAATATTTGTCGATTTTATTAGTTTTACGATTCGCTCGGGAACCAGTCCCATCTTTTTAATAAATGGCAGCGGTATGAGATTTACGCATGCTGCACCGGTGGCAATAATTTTAAATGGGATAACAATTTCAGGAGCTTTATATCCGAATGCCTTTTTAAAAGTTTGAACTATCTGTTTTATCGTTATCTTTTCAGGGTAACAGAAATTAAACAGGTATGACCCCGGTGCTCTGTCTGTTGATTCAACAATAAACTTACAGATATCTTTTACATACAGACAGGCTTTAATCGTAGAGTCTCTTCCGGGATATGCAAATACTCCCTTTTGAAGCGCATTTGCAATACGGGTAAAATTACCACCTTCACCTTTTCCAAAGATCACCCCCGGTCTCAGTGTCATGAGAACACGGGCATCGGGTGCTTTATTGAACCACTCTCTGTGAATGTATTCTGCGACTATTTTGGATGATCCATACGGGATCGCCGGCATGGGGATCAGCTCCTCATTTTTTTCATCCTCTCCAGGTCCGTACACAGATATAGATGATGTAAAGATTATCTTCTGACATCCTACATTTTCGGCATATGCACATATATTTTTTGCGCCATGAATATTTGCCTCAAAATATTCATGTGCCGGATGCCCGGGACTTGTATGAACCGCTGCGAGATTGACAATACAGTCAATGGTTCCATCAAAAAGTTTGATGTCAATTGGATTTCTGACATCACATTTAACATACACGATCCGCTTGTCATCAGGTAGTGATGTACCAGGATGCCAGCATGGATTTTTTATATCTGCGAGGTATACTCTATCATATTTTTCAAGTAATAGCGGCGTTACATGCGTCCCTACAAAACCTGACCCACCAAATACGACAACTGATTTCATGGATTAAATTCCTGTTTTATTAATGTGACACTCAGGGATGAATCCGGATTTTCCCTGGACGCTTTAAAATACATCACACATCAGGATCGCTGCAATATATCTGCAAGTTTCATTGTCTGCCAGCTGATTTTTGTATCTGCAGTAGAGATATCGGTAAACGCAAATGTATTCAGTAGTTTTTCAAGTTTACTAAATGCGGCTTTAAGACCATAATATGATTTGAATTTTCTTACAGCGCTCAGTCCGTTAAGAACCGGCTGTTTGCTGTCAAAATCCCGTGGATGGAAATAGGTCATTACGTACTCAGACTGTCGCATAAATCGTTTGATCAGTGGATATGGTAAAAGCCTGAAATATCCACCTCCCGAAAAAATTATCCGTTTTCCAAGAAATGGAACCGTATTAATAGGAAACTCCTTGAGTTTTCCATATTCTGTTTCAATAATTACCGGTTTGTCAGTTCCGAAATTGTCAAATCCTCCGTGTCCCCGTGGGGCCGGGAATATTGATGAATCGAACTGTATTCCACTTTCAACAAGAACATTCAATGCCCAGACGTTATCACGGGTGATTGAAAATCCCGGAACCCTGTAACTTGTAACTGGTTTACCTGTTATTCCCTGAAGCAGTCCAATTGATTTTTGCAAGTCATCACGAAACTCTTCTTTTGTCAATTCATATGCCAGTTGATGGTAGCAGGAATGGCTGGCAATTTCGAATCCCCTGTCGCTGATTTTTTTAATCACTTCAGGATACCGTTCCGCCACCCATCCAATACAGAAAAACGTCGCCTTCTGCTTTCTCTTGTTGAGCAGATCAAGAATTCTATCGGTATTTTCGTGAATTCTGCACTCAAAAGCATCCCAATTGCCGACCGAACGGGTAGCATCAAAATCAAGCAGATTAAACCATTCCTCAATATCGAACGTCAATATATACACCTGTTTATTCATTATACCATCACTTTCATCATGTACCGTTCACCTGCTCGAAAAGGAGAATCGCAGGAGAATGGTATTTGTAGCGAGATCAACAACAGCATCCTTGTTCGTAGGCTGCTTCAGTACATAGCTGAATTCATAATCAAGCGTAACACCACGGGCAATCTGCCAACTAATAATTGAATTTATATTAAAATCCGGCTTTGTAAATCTATTTTCGGGATATAATGGTACAAATACCTTTACCTCTGCACCTGCAGTTCCAAACCGGCCAACCCGTAAATTTGCAGATATCTGTCCAAGCGGCCCAAGCTCAAAAATCTCAGTTTTCTTTTCGTGGCGAAGTAATACACTTTTGTCAATTATTCTTACTAATGCGCGGTTTGATGTATCATAATTAATTTTACTGCTGGATATTTCTGTATATTTTTCGGGGAATCCGGAATATGAACTTCCTGCACCCAGTTTAATTGCAATATCCATAAAATTCAAATTAAGAGCATCAATGTTGACTCCGCCGCCGATATCAAAGGTAACCGGACAAAAAGAGGGATTAAGCCGATGAACAGCACTTGAATCGATTTCTGTCGTGGTCCTTACCGAATCATCATTGAGAATAAGAAACAACTCTTTATCACCCCGCTGTATATCCTTCGTAAGCAGGTTTGTTTTTGCTTCAACGGATCCGTAGGGGCCTAGCCATTGAAAAAATCTCCAGATAAACAAGGTACGTACTTTAAAATCATCAGTTGCACTCATTATCGACAATGTTGATGACGATGGCTGCTTTACAAGGTTAAAACCTTCATTAAGCGCAATGGATGTTTCCCATTCCAGAGGATTTTTATGATATCGTACCCAGATACTTGAGTTAAGATTTAAGAGTGATGAGTAGTCCGATTTCCGGTCATCTTTTTTGTCAACATTATTTACAAATTGAATATTACCACCCACAGACCCGCCGAATTTCCAGTTTGATGTAATCTTCCTACCGGATTCCATGTCTATATTACCACCTCCAAGAATCACAAGATCTTCAGGGCGCTGAATTAAAACGATTCTCGACAATTCTCCGGGCATTAATCGAACTGTTATAAAATTTTTAAGGGTATTGTAACTTTCACCACGCCCGAGAATCTTGTATAATCCCGGTTTTAAAATCCATGTTTTGACAGCTTCACCTAATGATACATCAGCACCATATCCACGACCAAACGATTCGAATCCATCTATACGTACAAGCTCATATTCGCCTTTTATCGCAGCAGCATTTGTATCAATTGTTTCGATAATCAAACCGGCCCAATCGGGAATCACCGGTATCGTGCGAAATTCCAGAATCTCCACTTTTCGGACAATCCGCTGCTTATGTGTACCACTTCCAAGCATGACATAATAAGAACCAGGTTCAAGCGGATAGGTTACACCGGTTTCTCCACCGGCTACAGACACTCCCATAGAGTCAACAATTTCGACATCCGGTTCCTTATGAAGTTGTGTCATTCGTGGAATAAATACACCACCCTTGCCCATTGGTACGATAGTATTATCCTTTGACATCTGATCGGTAAGTGATGGCGCATCCCAGGTACGTGCCGCCTTGTCATACCAGAGTGTCACCGGACGCAGAGTATCTTTTGTTCCGTTTCTTATAGTATCCTGAACAAGTGTTTTTCTTAAAACATGATCTGTAATTTCCTCACCAGGAAGTGCTGGCGGCAGTTCAGCCCGCAGAGTATGACAAAAAAGAAGGATCGGTATTGTGACAAAGCACAAACGCAACAAAATATCACGTTTAAACATATTGGTATAATCTGAAGCAATCCGTCTGTGATTTATTTGTATAGTGCAGCGATATCGCGTGTTCATATTACTTCGAACTTTCTACGTTGAGCGAATCCGGGATCACTTCCATTGAAGTGTCCTCCGATTTGACACCTGTAATCCCGCTTTCAACAGCAAGTTTACTGTCAATATCCTGAATAGCCTGAGAAATTGCATACTCAATAAGGGCCGACATTTCCCTTATGACAAGCTCCGGATTATGCTCAAGAACTTTCTTACGCAAGTCAAATCTCCGGTTATATACAACATTGCCATTTCTCAGATTAACGAGATTAAACCTTAGTGCGACATGTGAAAACCAGAGTTCATCACTGTCATATTCCTCTAGAGCTTCAACCATGCCGCTTAATTCGTAGTGTGGTTTTGATCCTTCGTCATAACGCCGGATAACAGATGATACCAGATTGACATCAAGAAGATGTTTATAGACAAGATCTGTTACCATTCGTGATGGCTTAACAGCCCATACGCGATAGACGTAGTACCGCAGTTCAAAAGGACTCTGACGATACACGATTTGGGGACGGTTATATGCTTCTTCTATGTCAAACTCTTTCAACCGGATGATAAAAGGATAAGGTTTATCGTTTTGTCTGTTTGCAATCAGGCCGGGCAGGTAATTTAACTGATAATACTTCTTAAACGGCACACTTGCGCAACCTGTAAACAATACCAGCGCCAGAAATCCAATACCGGTAATTGTAATAATTGATCGCAGACTCATCGTATGTTTCGCTCCCTTAAATTTTCTCCACGCAACAGCAGTGATGGATTTTCAGCTACGTTTTTAGTGAGGTTATTTGCATTCTCTGATGCCTCACGGATATTTTGCATGCTGACCGTAAAGTCCTCACGCGTTTGACGAATCATAAGTGCAAGATTCTCCGACAATTCCTTAAGAGCAATAGTCGTTGAATCCACCTGATTGATGATATTAACAAATTTATTCAGCGGCATACTGTCAGCAAATGTCTTTGTAATCCCGCGTACATCACCGGCAATGCTGTCCACTTTTGCGATGATTCCTGTTGATGATGATGCAAGTTCAGTCATATGCGGTTTCGCCTGATTGACAAAATCCTTGATATCCACAGATATTGATTGAACATTTGCAAGAGTACTTCTCAATGTCGCAAGACTATCGGGATCGGAAATCACGTTAAGATTGTTGAGAAGAACCTCTATCTTTGCCATGATTACTTCAGCCTTACCAGTTATGGTACCGATCAATGATGCCTTCGTTGGAACTACTGAACCTTCCTTTAGCAGCTCGGCACTGTTTGTTCCACCGGTGATCTCGATGTATTTCAGTCCTGTTATTCCCATTGCGTTAGTTGTTGCCACCATGTCAACTTTCATCGGAAAATCATTCTGCAGCTTCAAATCAACCTTGACACGTGATAGGTCATCAGGAAGATATCTGATACGCTCAACTTTACCAACAGGTACTCCGTTAAATTTTACTATAGACCCCTGTTCAAGTCCACTGAGCGATTCACCACTGAAATAAGCAGTGTATCGCTTGAATTTATCTGTCAATTTGACACCAAGAGGAATTGCAACAAGTATCGCAAGCAGTACCAGCCCGCTTATCAGAAAGATACCCAGACGGGCACTTTGTGCTCTTGACAAACTCATCTAAACATACTCCACGTTAAAGTCAACACAAACAGTGCGATTGCGTTTCTGTAATGATTCCTGACGTGCATAGAATTCTGCCACCGGTCCGTTCTCAATTGCTCTTGACTCCTGATAGGTTCCATCAAACAGTTTTGATCCTTTATGAAGAAATATGATCGAATCGGCGATCTTTTCTATGGATAATAATTCATGCGTGACAACAACAATGGTAATTCCAAGCATTTTACGTAATTTCAGCAGCAGCTCGTCAAGACCTGCACTGGTGACCGGATCCAGACCCGCTGATGGCTCATCACAGAATAACAGGGGCGGGTCAAGTGCCAGCGCTCTGGCAAGGGCGGCCCGTTTTCGCATACCACCACTTAACTCACCGGGAAACAGATTGACCGCATGCGGCATATCAACCTGTTCAAGTTTCATCATGACAATTTCCCTGATAATTCTTGGAGGTAACGCGGTATGCATTTGCAAGGGAAGAGCCACATTATCACCGACAGTTATTGATCCAAGAAGCGCACCATTTTGAAAAAGAACCCCCACCCGTTTAAGAACATCAACCGTTTCCGGGTCATCCTGATCACGTATTGGTACTCCAAACAGCTTGATCGTTCCCGATACTGGTTTTAATAAACCGATAATCGATTTCAGAAGTGTCGTTTTTCCGCATCCTGATGTTCCAAGAATGACACGTATCTCACCAGGAGTAACCTGAGCAGATACATCACTGAGGATCGTACGGGTTCCATACCTGACCACTATTTTTTCTACTTCGACAACAGGAACAGTGTCTATCATCGTATCACCCTAAAAATGAAAATGCTGCATCGGCAACAATAATTGCAAAAATACCGGCAACGACACTTGCCGTGGTCTCTTTCCCGACTGCTTCAGCACCGCCATGCACCCGGAATCCATACACTGCACCGATCCAGATAATCAGCCAGCTGAAAACAACCGATTTAATAAATCCAATGGAAACATCTTTGATGGTCAGGTACATGCCGAGATCCGACCAGTACATCGTGGGTGCAAGATCAAGGTAGAACACAGCAACTAAAAAGCCCCCAAATATCCCTGTCGCGGTTGCAAGCAACGACAGAGTAGGCATGGTTATGGTAATTGCCCAGAACTTTGGTACCAGAATATATTGGATCGGATTTATCCCCATCGTTCTTAGTGCGTCTATTTCCTCTCCCACACCCATGGTTGCAATCTCGGCTGTTGTTGCACTTCCAGTACGTCCGGCAAGGATAATTGCTGTCAAAAGAGGCCCCAGCTCCCGTACCATCGATATACCGATCATTGGTGCAAGAAAGACACCTGCACCATATATTGCAAGCTGTATCGCTGTTTGAAGCGCCAGAACCAGCCCTATAAGGAGTGATAACAGTGCAACAATTCCCAGTGCCTTAAAACCGAGCTGATACATCTGTTCACCGAGGACTCCTTTTCTGAAATCGCGTTTCTTAAGTAATCCGATTGTTCCCCAATAGATCATTTCGGTTAGTATCGAGAGTGCCTTCTCTGCTTCATTTTTCAAGAGGACTGCCATATTACCGATATTTACCACTACATTTTTCTCAATATCCGTCTGAGTAGTATTGTTATCCGGATTTGCACCCCATGAACGTAAATTCTCCAGCAGCTCTTGTGACACGTTTCGCAATACCAGTTTTCCGCCGGCAGTTGTAAAATCCTTATGAAGCAGTTGAATAAAACATATTCCAGATGAATCGATACGGGCAGTCGATGAAAAATCAAGCGTAACTGAGGATTTGGGATCAAACTGATTAGAATGCTGTATAACCCAGTTCCGGTCAAGTATATCAGGAGTTTTTACAAGTTTGTTTCCGGACAATCCATTTTCTTCAGAACTCATTGTTTGTGACCGACCTTTGAAGTTTTATACTATGATTATTCCTGCAGTTGTCACCCTTTAACAGGAAAATAATTATAATAATATGAAAGTACATGATTTTGTACATAAAAAAATCGGCATCCTTGACCAAAAGGTATCGCACAAAGTAAACAGAAATCATCCCGGATCCACTCGTAACACCATACACTGGTAATAATCAATAACAAGCTAATTTTAAACATGTTACAATTACAAAAAAAAACATCGTGTCAATTTAAAATAAAAAATAATTAAACAAACCATTTGCTTTTTTTAGCTTTTGTCGATATATTTATAAGCGTTCTTTCATAATTGCTGAGTTAAAAAAAACAGATATTTTTCTCTCCATATACTCTCTTTTTTATCCGTGGAGGATTTCCATTTATGCAACTACCTAAATCAAGGCGACGTCAGAAGCTTCGTGAGAAGAAATGCCAGTATCCCGGTTGTGGGAAAATTTTCTTTGGCATTCATATCTCGAAATACTGTCCGGAACATAGGCAGGACCGGTACAGAATCAGAAAAAGGACTAAGCCTGAAGATGTAAATATCAAAAACCAGACATTCAAACACAGTTACACCGAAGTGGTGACACTAGTGATGGATTGTGCTCTTGAGGGGTGCGATCATCAGTTTGAAGTTAAAATCTATCCACGTCAGTTCATATACCCCAAGTATTGTCCGGAACATCGAAATGAGTACAAACGCATTCGACACCTGCAACTTATTGGCCGTGAGGATCTTATCGAGCAGATGAAGAGTGAGAGTGAGAGCTTTGAGCTTGATGCAATCGGAGATGGACTTGAGGAAGGTGATGGTGAAAGTGAAGCAGAGGATGTCGGAATAATCGACGACGTTGCTTAACAAATACACTTATCCTAAAACAGACAGCTAAACTAAGTGGGGGAGCAACTGCTTCCCCTTTTTTTTCCCTCGAAAAAAGGTCATCTTAAGGGGTATTATAAAAACTATAACAATGGTAAGATTTTGTCACGGAATGAATTACAATTGGTGTTCCTTAATCCGAAGTATTCAGTTATTCATTAAACAGTTGCAGAAGTCAGGATAATGCAGTTCTGAATAACACATTTGTTGATAACCTTATAGCTATTACGTTATACTTGCATTATATTTTTCAATTGATTTAAACCTGCGCAGAATCATGGTATTGTGCGTATCACACTAAACTCACGGGTAAGTTTTAATGAAACCGTATCAGAACGAAGTTAAAAAAGTCACCCCGAAGCTTGCATCATTCTTCGAAAGTGCATTCACTAAAATCACTATTGATGGCCCGAAACTGGATCCGGCAAAGATTCAGGAGCAGCCGTTAATGGCAATAAGCACCCACAGAAGCCATGTTGACTACTTTTTACTTGGTCACAAACTTTTCCTGATGGGTTTTCAGAATCTTCGTTTTGCAGCAGGCGATAACCTGACAAGGCTTCCCTGGATCGGTCCGAAGTTTCTCAATTTTGGTGCGTTTACCGTCTCCCGTGACACTGGTTTTGAACGGAACTATGTTCGTAATCTCTGTTCAAGCGTTGTAAGGATGATGGATGACGGGGACTCAATTATCGTGTTTCCTGAGGGTGGAAGAAGTTACAGTGGAGCAACCATTGAAATGAAAGGCGGGATAACCCTTGCAGCGATCATGCTTCAAGCTCAGAACCCTCAAAAAACGGTTCAGTATCTGCCCGCAGCAATTTCATACGAATGTATTCCGGATCTTCCCTACTTCAAAATGTTGTTGAAAGGTAAAAAGCTTCGTAAACGTGGCAATTCCTTTCTCAAACGACTTATTGGCAACATCTACTACTTCGGTGGCGATATCTGTGCATTTGTCCCGTTTCTCAATGCAAAACGGTTTCATAAAAATTATGGGGAAGTATTTATTGATTACCTCTCCCCAATTGCAGTAAAAGATATTCTTGACATTGAAGGGAATCGTCAGGAAAACAGCCGTGATGAATTCTCGGCGCACCGGGTATCAATGCAGCAGTTCAGCGACAAGCTTTTTGTTCAACTGAAATCACTGTACCGCCTGCTTCCGATGCATGCAGTTTCATCGGTATTAAACGAGACAAAAGCAATATCACTGCATGATTGCAGGGAAAAGATCAGTGTACTTACTGATTCAATCAGTACATTACCCTATAATCTTAAAACTCTATCAACATTGACGAGTGACCAGATTCTTGAACAGGGAATAACCCAGCTTCGCCGCTTCAATGCGATCAGCGCAGACCATGGAATCGTTTCTATTAAAAAACCGGAGATAATCAGCTATTTTAGTGCGTCAATTGACAATAAAGGAGCATGACCCCGATGCCATTCGAACAATATCTTACCATTCCGTCAGTCGTTGAACTTGAATCAAAGGACAAAGAGGAAGCTATTCGTGAGCTTGCACTCATTTCGTGTAAGGCACTTGATGTTCGAAAACAGAAAGCCATCATTGACGAAATCATGAAGCGTGAGGAGTCATCTTCAACGTTTATCGGTCAGGGTATTGCGATACCACAGGCACGCGGTCCGATCAAGGAGGAATTCGCGATTGTCGTAGGACGTACCAGCAATGGTATCAAATATGATGCAGCCAGAAATGCTCTTGCTCATGTTATTGTTCTGCTTATCTCGCAAGATGATGCAGACAGTGAAAAACAGGTACAGCTCCTTGCAGAAATCGCCGCATTTTTTAAATCTGATTATGTCAACAACGAAATTATGTCATTCGAAAAATCCGTTGATATCAAAGATATTATTGATGAAATAAAAAACGGACCTGAGGAAAAAGGTAAAAAGGAAAGCTCGAAAAAAGTTGACAGCCCTGTAATAACCGCTGCCACAGCACTTGCGCGTGATGTCAAGGCGAGTGCAATCATGGTATTTGCCGACAGTACCCGCGACAACGATTTTCTTGAGCAGTTCAAGGCAAAACCAAAGCTTATTATTGTAACCAGTAACAAAACCAGATTTGAACTGATCAAGGACAAGCGTATTGCCGGGATCCTCCAGGCTCCATCAATACCAACAGAACGCACCGGTCAGATGAAAATCGGAACACTTCTTGCATTGTCAAGAAACCTCATCGGCAAGGATGATACCGTTGTCTGCATATCCGGAAATATCCGAAATGGCCATTTTGACACTATCGTAACAATTAACGTCTCAAACGAGTATGACTTTTTCTTTACATCAGCAAAAAACATTCTCCCGCCGGATGTCGAACCGGAAGTGCTGGAACGAATCATCGGTCTTGCAGGAGAAATCGCAGTCGAGGGGCGTGAGGGTAAACCGGTCGGAACCATCTTCGTTCTTGGTGATACCAATTCAGTCAATGCATATATTCGTCAGCTGATAATCAATCCATTCCGCGGGTACAGCGAAGCGGAGCGCAACATTATGGATCCAGGTCTTGACGAGACAATAAAAGAGTTCGCGAGTATTGATGGAGCCTTTATTGTTACCGGTGATGGTGTTGTGCTGTCTGCTGGAAGCTATTTACGGCCCCATCAACAGTCCGGTGATGAAATCACGCCGCTTCCAGGTGGCTATGGAGCACGTCACGTGGCAGCAGCAGGGATTACCGCCTGTACCAACTCTCTTGCAATAACGATATCTGAATCAACCGGCACTGTCACCATTTTCAAGAGCGGCATTATTATGATGTCAATTTCAAAACCAGTGGTGCGGGAGAAGGGGCAGGTTCAGAAGTATTTGTGAGGAACGTAGCAAGTAGCAAGTAGCAAGTAGCAAGTAGCAAGTAGCAAGTAGCAAGTAGCCAACAGCCAGTATCCTGTGACGTTCATTTCGAAACAATCCGGCAGAACACTTTCGAGTTTGATACCACCTGTCCTTCCGGATATTATATTATTGAACTTATCGTTCTTTATATATGCACCTGCTCTCAGTGACATTTTCATCATTGAAAACATCTACCTGGAAATGGCTTTGGGGCAGACAGTATCTGATATGGTTACATAAACATTCAATCTTAAGGATAGAGTATGGCTCAGAAAATCAATTACAATGACAGTTTTCTTAAAGATATCATCGCCCCGGGAGAGCTTGAGGGTTACAACGAATCAATAGCATCCGCAGAAAAGATGCTGCAGTCAAAAACAGGCCCGGGAAACGATTTCCTCGGGTGGCTTAATCTGCCGAGCGCGTTAAAACCTGAAGTAATCAGTTCTATCAGGGAAAAAGCTGAAGAGATCAGAAAAAAGGCTGATATTCTCATCTGTGTCGGTATCGGCGGATCATACCTTGGTGCTAAAGCAGCTATCGAATATATGTCATCATCCTTTGAAGATCAGCGCAAGCCAAGAGTAGTGTTTGCAGGTCATTCAATCAACTCCGATTATATCGCAGACCTCCTTGATCTCGTAAAAGACAAGGAAGTTGCAGTCAATGTAATTTCAAAAAGCGGAACGACCACAGAACCGGGTATCGCATTCAGAGTGATCCGCGAAATGATGGAGAAACGGTATGGCCGTAAAGAGGCTGCATCACGCATTATCGCCACAACCGATCCTGTCAAAGGCGCATTACGTAAACTTGTCAAAGAAGAAGGTTATGCATCATACGAGATTCCCGATGATATCGGTGGACGTTTCTCGGTGCTGACTCCGGTAGGTCTCTTTCCTATTGCCGTAGCGGGCGCAAATATTCAGGAACTCCTGGACGGTGCAAAAGATGCAATGGGATTCTGTAATGGTTCAACCTTCGAAACAAATCTTGCGGGGCGCTATGCAGCAACACGCAACATTCTTTTCCGTAAAGGTTACACAACCGAAGTGCTTGCATCATTCCAGCCGCAGCTTCATTTTATCAGCGAGTGGTGGAAGCAGCTCAGCGGTGAAAGCGAAGGAAAGAACAATACCGGTATTTTCCCGGCAGCACTTGACTACACAACAGATCTTCATTCACTGGGTCAGTGGATGCAGGAGGGTGTCCGTAATGTTTTTGAAACATTCATGGTGCTCAAGAAAACACAGAAAACAATTACTGTACCTAAATTTACCGACGATAGTGATGAACTGAATTATCTTGCAGGCAGAAGTTTTGAAGAGATCAATGCGAATGCATACAAAGGTACATTCCTCGCACACGTTGACGGCAAGGTACCATCAGCAACACTTACCCTTGATGACCGTTCTGAGCGTACACTCGGTCAGCTGTTCTATTTCTTCGAAAAGGCGATTGCCCTTTCCGGGTATATCCTTCGTGTAAATCCGTTTGATCAGCCCGGCGTTGAGGCTTACAAAAAGAACATGTTCGCGCTGCTTGGCAAGAACGATTACGACAAACTAAGAAACGAACTTTCATCACGGACAAAAAACATCGATCTATGAAATCACATCGTACTGTTTTGACATTTAATACTCCGCACCGCAGAGATTATATCAACATTACGGCCGACGTTGAAGCCGCTCTTGACAAGAGCGGTATTCGCGAAGGGTTGTGCCTTGTCAATGCGATGCATATTACCGCAAGCGTATTTATCAACGATAATGAATCCGGGTTGATTCAGGATTTTGATGACTGGCTTGAAGAACTTGCACCGCATGAACCTGTTGATCACTACCGTCATAATGGCAGTGAGGACAACGGGGATGCACATCTTAAACGTCAGGTGATGGGGCGTGAGGTTGTCGTTGCTGTGACAAACGGAAAACTCGATTTCGGACCGTGGGAACAGATCTTTTATGGTGAATTTGATGGCAGACGCCCCAAAAGGGTGCTTATCAAAATTATAGGAGAATAACGAACGATGTCAAATCAGTTACCGGTAATCGGTGTCATTGGCGGCCATAAAGCATCAAAAGAAAATCTTGATCTGGCGTACGAGGTCGGTAAACATATCGCTGCACGTGGAGCGGTACTTGCGTGTGGGGGCCTTGATGGCATCATGGAAGCTGCAAGTAAGGGTGCATTTGAAAATGGCGGAACTGTTCTTGGAATACTTCCGGGCAGTTCCAAGGGTGATGCAAATCCATATGTAACGATCGCCATTCCAACATCACTGGGAATTTCCCGTAATATGCAGGTAGTCAATGTATCTGATGTGATCATTGCATTTCCGGGAGCTTACGGGACACTAAGTGAAATAGCACTCGCACTCGCGTCAGATAAAACGGTAATATGCTTCCCGGGTACGTGGGATATTAAAAGAATCGGTATCGTTGATCTTGCAAGATTCAAAGAAGCATTTGATGCCCGGATGGCGATAGGATTTGCGCTGGATGCGATAAGGGTTGCCACATCCAATCAATGAACACAGCAATCGCGATAAGTGTATATTTTTTCTCGACAGATTGCTTTTGACCTGCATAAAAACGCACATTTCACTTGTACCGGGTATTCTTCAGCACATTTCACTTAATATTAATTTATCCATAACTGCTTTATTTACAATAACATACACATAAAGTACCGTATCATCAACAACCCAGACAATTGACTAACGTACTTTCCTGAATTAATTTAATTAAATAGTGTTAAACACCTACGATTCATACACATATCACTCTCGGAGGAATTGGTTTTGAAAAGTCTCAAAAATGTCCTCGGAAAACCTGCCCCTGAATCCTATCCATGGGCGATCTGGAACTGGAATGGTATTATTACTCCAGAGAAAATCAATGCTCAATTCAAAGGATTTGTTGATGCATTATTTGGCGGTATTATCATCCGGCCATCTGTAGACATGTCACCCGGCTTTCTTTCAGATGAGTTTCTAACATATATCGAACAAGTAGTCGCACTTGCAAAAGAACACTCTTTGCAATTTCGAATCTATGAGGATCTCACATTAAAGAAATCCACTCTTTTTGCAGCATCAATCAGTCAGTCGGTAAAACTAAGGGCTCAGCGGCTGGTGCTTGAACAGTCGATTACACCATCGGAACAGGATGACCTTACACTGCACGTTGACAATCCAGAAACAGCCATTGTCCTCGCGGTAAAAGTCAATGATCATCAAATTAATATTGCCGATACAAAGCAACTTACCATAAGGTCTGACAAAAACAGCATCTTATGGAAAGCGCAGGCCGGTGAATGGCGCCTGATATTTCTTCGTAAACAGTTTGTCTATGATACCGGCAATAATTATCTACCCAACCTGCTTAACAGTAAAACAGTTTCCACCTTTACACAGCAGGTTCTTGATCCGCTCAAATTACTGCTTGAGGCATCAGGTGTTGTTTTTAACGGATTTGTTACTTCAATTCCATCAATCAATCCGTCCGACAATGGAATCCCCTGGGATGATGACCTCGTTGCTGCCTATAAAACAGCTTTTAAAAAGGATCTCATAAAACTTCTCCCGGCTTTCTTTTTTGAGAACTGCACACAATCACAAAAAGTTCGTCAGCAATTCTATACGTTTGTTTTTGACACTGTCAACAATAATTTTATTGTTCCGCTTGAAGCATGGTTGAAAAAGAATCACCTGTCGACATGGATACTTTTTTGCGATCTGTCAAAGCGTATAGTGTCAAATGAACTTGATGGTGAAATGATCAGTTCAGGGTGTGCATCGCCAATATGTGGACTTGACAGTAATAAAGATATAGCTGAAAATCAGGAAGCATTGCGGTTATTTGCAAACAGACGCGTTCTTGAACGGAAGAGTGAATGCGTATCAATTATTGGTCATAATCAGGCAAATACGTCATCAATGCTTCAGCATTTCAAGCGCAACGTCGATCTGGTAACAACAATAGCACCGTGTACTATCGCCTTTGATGGTTTCTATGTTAACCAGGAATATAATGCGTCACTTTACAGTTCAATAAATATATTCACCTATTCCCCGGAATGGCGTTTCATCCGCGATCTTTGCCTGTACACTGCACGAGTCAATGAACTTGTTAAAAATGTCGCATGGACAAAACAGGCGCTAGTTCTCTCTCCATTGACAGAAATGCTTTCTGACTACTTTCCGAATAACAATTCCTACAGCAGAAAAGGATACGAGCTTTTCTCAAAAACGATTGCAACACTTGACAGACTAAGTATTTCCTACGACTGTGTCAGTGATGACTACCTGACATCATGCGTAATCAGCGATAACGGTGGTATTGCCATTGCACATTCATCAAGAAGCGGAACCTGTAATGCTCTTATAATACCGTTCGCTCCGCTTATCTCAAAAACGACGCTTTCATTTATCGAAAAAGCAGTTCAAAAAAATATAAAAGTATTTTTTATTGATGAAGTACCGAAGGGAACGATTGAGGATGGTATTACGCCATCAATTACCGGCAGGATCATGAAGTTGCTTGACCCCAAGAAAAACCATGTGTCAATAGTCAAATCGGACTCTCCCGACAGCGGCCTGGCGGAAATCGAAACGCCTTTTTTTACGATTGCAAACTCACACCGCGACAGTGACATACTCGTCTCATATGGTAAATCTGATAACTTCGACGTTTATTTGATGCACAATACATCTGATGACAAGGATCAGGTACTACATATAACCATGCCTGACTATAAACATTTCAGTGTTGCAGACGTTGAGAACGGTGAAATTTTCGAGCTGGAAAACATCGAACGGGATGATGGTGCAGCGCATCTTGACATATGCTTTATGCCTGCAGAAACATTCATTCTCCTTGGATCATCCGTGAAAATCGCGAATACACGTTTTGAAAAATTTGCTAAAACAGGTGTCAATCCATTTACACTCTATCACCGGTGTTACAGGATTATTTTAAAAGCCCAGTGGAATTTCACAACGCCATCACTAAACTCCCTGCCACTTGGCAGTTGGAGCATGCGCATGGGACTCAGTCGTGACAGTGGAATTTTTTCTCATTTTTATGAATCTAACTTTCAGATCAGGAATTCATTATCGATGTGCTATCTCGCACTGAACGATAATCAGCTTTTCAATCCTGATAAATGGTCTGACGATTTAGGCATTGAAATTCTTGTTAATGGAATCAAAATTGACAAGCAGCTAAACTGTGCACTCCCCGGGGGAGACAATGGCACTGATCCCCAGCGGTCAGATTTTGGAATACCCGATATTGAACTCAACCAGATTTTTCGCGGCCACAATTCTATTTTTAATATAGCGTCACTTCTTGTCAATGGTGGAAATCGTATTTCTATCAGAACTACAAGCAGAAATCCATTACCGCAATCAATGTATCTTCCACCGCAGCTTCTGGGGGACTTTACTATTATTAAAGATAAGTCCGGTCTGATTCTTGATAAAGCGCCGACAATTGCAGGGTACGGTTCCTGGACCAGATACGGATTTCCATTTCTCATTGGTAAAGGTATCTACAGTCAGACATTTGAAGTGCCCAATGAATATGAAAAAATTATTCTCCGGTTTCTTCAGGTAAGCGGATCATTACAGGTTCGCATTAACGGTAAAAACCTCGGTATTATTAATTGGCATCCGTTTGAGCTTGACATTACAGCGCACTGTCTCCCCAAGCGAAACGAGATTGATATTTGTGTTGTCAACTCAGCTGACAATGTAATACGGATGAGCAGTCAGGCATCAGGACTTATAGGAGAAGTATTCCTTGATGTGTACTGATACGTCCCATATAACGCCCCCTCCTGCGTTCAGGGCAACGCATCCTCCTGGTCCTCCGACCATTCCGATGCATCTCCCGCAGCAGGGAGGCATAATTGTTTTAAAGACTGAATTACAGCTATCAACTTTCGTCCATCAATTCATAATACTTGCCCTTTTATGTATCATAAACTATTTTATGTGAAATTTAGGGCCAATAACTCAGTCGGTTAGAGTAGCGGACTCATAATCCGTTAGTCCAAGGTTCGAGTCCTTGTTGGCCCATTATCATTTGATTTTCGGTGGGAGGCATTTTGCAAACATCACAGGTTTGTGATTATTTGTTTTTTTTAAGATGCCCACTTTAAAAAGCACCACTGTAGTTATAGCGGTGCTTTTTTATTTGTAATACTTTTCGGAGGAACCATGAATCAGGAACTTGAATACCTCGTACAGCTTCAGGAAATAGACCTTCGCATCCGCGAACAGGAATTGGCTCAGGAGCAATACCCCTCAGCTGTTACAGAACTTGAACAGGCGATTGCAAAAGCAAAAAATGCACTCGATCATGCTTCAAAAAAGCTCCAGAAATCAGAATCGGAAAAGAAAACATTTGAAGATCAGATTGAACAAGTAAAATCACAGCTTGACAAAAGCCAGGAACGTCTTAATTCCATTAAGACTAACCGCGAATATGATGCTGTTCATGCAGAAATTGAAGCTCAGAAGCATATGCTGGCAACTGCGGAAACCCGAAGAAAAAATCTTCTTGATGATATCACCAAAATGCAGGCAAACGTCGATAAATGCAATGCAGACTATGACCATATAAAAAGTGAAAACGAACCGAAAATTGCTGATCTTAAGGAAAAAATCGGTTCAATTGATTCTAAAATTGCTGAAATTACCAAAGAACGTGATGTCGTTTTTCCAAAGATCAGCAAACAGTACCTTCGTTCATACGATCTGATCCGTAAAAAACGTAAAAATGGCAAGGCAATCAGTTATGTTGCTACAAGAACCTGCGGAATTTGTTACAAAGTGCTTGAGCCTCAACTTCTTAATGAGATCAAACGCGGATTGAAAATGATACTCTGCCAGAACTGCGGATCGATTTTGATATGGGAAGACAGATCCAAGGAAAATTCCTGATTTACCGGTGAATTATGCTGGAATTTTCAGCTCTCCGGAAAAAGCAGTTTGACTTATGAAAAAAAATGCAGCACTTTACCGGAGAATGCTTTCATACCTCCTTGTATATTGGCCCTGGATACTGCTTTCACTTATTCTTTCATTTCTTGTTGTTATTTTTGAGGCATCATCGCTCTGGTTTGGCATCAATGTCGTACAAACGATCTTCCAGCCGGATACAACGGCTCTTGTCAAACCACACTATGACTTCAAGGGGATCGGTTCCATTATCAGCGATCACAGTACATTTCTTACCTATTGTAATGAGTCACTTAAATACTATTCATGGGTTCTCATACGCAAAGACGACCCGCTTGACACACTAAAATTTGTGTGTGCCATGATGGCAATTACTTTTTTTGGTAAAAATATTTTTATCTATACGAAGTCGCTTGTTACCACAAAGCTCAATTTAAACATTGTCAAGGATATGCGTAACCAGCTCTATGATCATGCGATGCGTTTACCGGTCTCCTTTTTTGACCGTTCACGTTCCGGAAACATGCTCTCACTGATAACAAATGATATCCAGAGCATTAACGCATCAATTACAGGAACACTTGACAAGCTGTTTACAGAACCCATGAGGCTACTTTGTTTTATCGGCCTGCTTTTTATTATTAATTTTAAACTGACGCTTATTGTGTTCCTTATATTTCCTCTTCTGGGTATCTTTATCGGCAGTATCGGTCGTGCGGTTCGCCGGCGCAGTAAACGGGTGCTTGAATATATGGCTGGTTTACTTTCAATACTTCACGAAACGCTTGGTGGCATTCGTGCGGTAAAAATGTTCAACATGAATGGTATCGAATCGAAAAAATTCTCCAAAGAAAATGATTACTTTATTCATCACTCCTATCGTTCATCAGCAATAGGTGCATTATCAAGTCCATTCACTGAAGTCGTTGGTGTTGCAGCAGTAATTATCCTGATCTGGTACGGCGGTCATCAGGCAATCTCGTCGTCAAGTTTCAGGGCTGAAGATTTCATGCGTTTTCTTGTTATTTTATTCTCAATTTTTAAACCGTTAAAACTCCTTACCGATGTCAATAATCAGCTCAATCAGGGTTTTTCGGCAGCTGAACGCGTATTTTCAGTTCTTGATTCAAAACCGGAATTGCTTATTGAACTGAAGCAGGAGAATGTGCCTGAGTTTAACAATCAGATTGAGTTTCGAAATGTCAATTTTACCTACCCGGGAACAACAGAGCTGGTACTTTCAGGAATTAATTTCACGATTAAAAAAGGGTCCATCGTTGCACTGGTCGGTTCAAGCGGTGCTGGTAAGAGTACGATCCTTGATCTCGTTCCGCGCTTTTATGATGTCTCCTCGGGGCAGATTCTAATTGACAACAAGGATATTAACGGTATGGATCTTGTCGGACTTCGCCATCTCTTCGGCATTGTCTCTCAGGAAACAGTTCTCTTTAATGATACAGTGTTTAATAACATAGCGTACGGTATCAAAAATGCAACCTTTGATCAGGTCAAAGGTGCCGCTGAAGCTGCAAATGCATGGGAATTCATTGAGAGGATGCCTAAGGGGCCTGATACAATTATCGGTGAACGGGGAGTGATGTTAAGCGGTGGTCAACGTCAACGCTTATCAATAGCCCGCGCGCTGCTTAGAAACCCGCCGGTACTCATTCTTGATGAAGCAACATCGGCACTTGATACAGAATCGGAAAAATATGTTCAAACTGCAATTAACACGCTTATTGAAACCCGCACTGCCCTTGTTGTAGCACATCGTCTTTCAACAATTCGCCACGCAGACAAGATTATAGTTCTTGAAGCCGGTAAAATCGTCGAGGAAGGCACTCACGATGATCTTCTCGCACTTGGTAAACGATACAAATATTTTTATGATATACAGTTCGCGAATCATCGTGATTCGTGATTTCTTTGTTTCTGCTAAAGATTCCAGAGCCACAAGGGCTCTGGCTACGGGGCCTGCTGGATACTGGATTCTAAATTCTGGATTCTTCCTGTCCCCGCTACCCCTTCTTCGGCTGCATCACTTTTGCAAACACATGCCGGTTTGGAATAATATAATCAATAACTGAAAACGCCGTATACAGCGCCACTGCAAGCATCACCCAGAACCCGGTATGATATCCACCTGTTTGAAGTGGAATTATGTCGATTCCATATTTATTAAGCAGTATGATCCCGACAATCACATACGACGCGATTGCCTGGAAAACCGCTTTTAATTTACCCGATACTCTTGCCGCCTGTACGATACCATTGCTTGCACAGACTATCCGTAAAAGCTGCATAAATGCATCACGATAGAAAAATATCAGATACATCCAGAGCGGGATTATTCCTGTCAATAAAAAGGCAATAAACACCGTCTGACGAGAAACGCTGTCAGCTATGGGATCGCAGACCTTTCCAAAATCTGTCACCTCTTTACGACTGCGGGCCACCATGCCATCAAACATATCTGACAATTCAATCAGTGTTAAAAGCGCTAATGAGATCCAAAGCCATGCAACACCGGATTGTTCATTACCGTATCCGGAAATGAATACATAGGCAAAAACCGGGGCAACAGCGACTCGGGATACTGTAAGCATTGTAGCTAAATTCATTCATTATTCCTTTTTGCAGCATTAGTTAAAACCGACTCAACTACCAGACATCCACACATAGAAAAATACCATAAAAGCATACTTAATATGTTTTATGCCCAGCTTGAACTTGTCAATAAATTATGTTTTTCAGGATCCGCACATCAGACGTTTCCGGTACAGTGGCGGGTGACGGGTAACGGGTGGTTGACAGAGTAAAACATTGTGTAAAACAAAGCGGGTTTTGAAAACATGTCAGGCGATTTTAGTTTATAAACAGACTGTGGGTGACTCAAAAATTGAATCACCCCCATATTAATCATTTTTTTAAGATAAGTGTAGCAAAACTTTCTGGCGGGATTTCTATCGAATAAAATTTACCATCAACATTACCAGTGACAATGCGTTTCTTTTTATGCTCGTTTAAAAGCTCGACAACAATACTGCCATCGGGAGTGGTAAAAGCAATCGCTGACTCATAGGAACCCTTTGTGCCAACATATTGTGATCCTGCGGGAATATAGCGGCTGAAGTGTTCGAACGCCCTGAACATCGGAGTATAGGTGACCTTCTTAGTGTTCGTATCAATCACAATAGCACTATTCTGGGGCCAGCGTTTTATTTTATCGATATTCATACCATGCTGATCAAGGATAATATTCCAGAGCATATAGCTTTCAGCGCCCTTGGAAAAATAACTTTTCATGCGTGTCCATGTGTAGGCTGCATATTTAAAATCGTTTGCTGCATGGTCAGGATTAAAACCCGGTAACCAGTGCCAGTTACCGCAATCGGTCTCGGTCTGCATGATTGGAATTCCGGCATGATTCGCTAAAAGTTCTTTGATCTGCGTATCGGCATTCCATTGAAGTCCGACGATACCGACGTACTTTTTAGCATCCGGATCATCAAGAACAGTCTTAAGAAAGCTGCTATATTTGCCATCATTAATAGTTCCAAGCATGATACTGGTTGACAGATTACGTTCTGCAAAAGTCGGACCCATAAAGTCTTTTATAAACGTACGCCATTGTTCCGGTTTCCACCCGCCATTAGGGTAGCCGGTTACCACTGTAGGTTCATTTTGAACTGCAACCGATGTTATATTCATACCCAGCTTTCCATATTCTTCAGCAAACTTTGCAAGGTAAAGGGCATATGCCTTGTAGTATCTGGGGTCATCAATAAACTTCCCTGCTTCATAGTCGTTGTTATCTTTCATCCAGATAGGAGGGGTCCACACCGATCCCCAAAGTTTCAGATCTGGCCGGATCGCCAGCGCTGCTTTTATATAGGGGATCAGATATAGTTTATCGCGATCGAGCGTAAAATTTGTCATATCAAAATCATCTTTGACAGGTGCAAGTGTATAACGCTCAAGTGCGTAGTCACTCGCACCGATCGGAATTCTTCCGTAGGAGAAATTTGCTTCACCGGGACTGAATATAGCATTGAGTACTTTTTGCCTTTCACTCTCGTTCAGTTTGTCAAGGGCCTCCCACCCCTGTTCGTTAAACGCACCACCAAACCCTGAAATACGTTGTTTCGCTTCCGATGTTGTAACCATGAAATCCGATTTTTTTGATATTAAGGATGTAACAAGTTTATTTTTTTCTACACGAATACTCTCACCGGAAGTAATTATGTATGATATTTTACCTTCGGAATTTTCGTTTCCCTTTTCAGCCTTAATTTCTGATAATGGCAACAATAGAATGCAAGGTACAAGAGTGATCAGCAACCGTTTCATAAAAGCTCCTCTTACAAAAAAAGTACTCAGATCTATTTGAGACCCGAATGGTTATAGTGTCCGGGATATCCTACTCCATTACATGAAAAATACTTGTTTGCATATAGAAATGTTGTAGTAACTATTTCCGAAAAAAGAAAGAAATTGTCTGAAATTGAATTATAGCAAAATTGACGATAGAGTATTGTTCCAGAACTGTTTAATTTTGTCACCGGTTACGCATCACTAGTCACGCCCCACCCTTGCCCTTTTCACTTTAGCAATGTATAATTAAATTCTACCGGTTATAAAACGATCTAAAGTATATCATTACAGCAACTTATAACATAAATTCATCATTACCCGGAAAGTGCGGCAATGGAGCATCTTAAAAAAATCCTTAAAAGCCTGTCTGTAGGAATTATTGCAGGTTGTATTGTTGCACTCTTTACCCATTATTTTATGCCCGGTTTCTTCGATCGGCTTGAAAACATATCCTACTATGTGCGCTACAAATTTGAATTTGATCTTAAGTCAAAAGGCCAGCTTGATTCCATTCAGGATTTTACACACTATGGAATCAACATGATTGATATTGATGACCGCAGTATGGCAAAAATGGGGCTCTATCATAACTGGGACAGATCATACCATGCACACATGCTCGATTCGCTCTGTAAGCAGTTTCCTGCAGCGATAGTCTTTGATATCTTTTTTTCTAATCCTGAAGACAGCACGTATCAAAAACGCATTCAGACACTTTTTGACAATTTTCAAAATCAGTTTCCATCAATAAAACTGTCGCCGGAAATTCAGCGTTCCATTTTGTTGTCTGTAAATTATGACAAACAGTTTACAGATGCAATCAAGCGTTCCGGCAGAACGTACCTTGGCATTTACTTGACAGACACATCCGTCTATTCTCCGTTATCACGAACACAGCTTCGATATCGTACATCACTGGAGTGGCATAACGAATTAAAGCCACAGTCGGCACTGCATTTTCCTCCCGAAAAGGTATCAAAATTACGATCCGTATTCAACATGCTTGATGGCACATTTCCGGCACTTGCGCAGGCATCAAGAGATATTGGCCATATTATGGTTGAACCAAATGATGATGACGGGTATGTCCGTGAAATTCCTCTTTTACTCCGCTTTCGTCAATTTGATCCCGTGTATCTTCCGATAAGTCTCCGGACAATCGTTACTCTTTTCGGTACACCCAATGATGAAATTGTCTTTGAACCGGGGCGTTACATTGACATTGGAAAACCATTCAAGATTATACGTAATAGTGACAGTACTTATTCGTTTTCATATCCGGATGTGACAATGGCAATGGTACGGATACTTTGTAACAACGCAGATACAATACTCAACTATAAAGATAGAAAAACACGAACGATTACTAAACAGGTTATTGCCAGCAGAAATTTATCAGGTTCCGTAGCCCTTGAAATGACAATTCCAGGTCTAATACCATCGCAAATTGTCAATGCTTTATACAATAATAATTTTAAAAAAATGCTTTCCATGCAAGAGAACGACACGATCGAACTTGGACCGGATATTTTCCTTGTGAAAGATTCTGAATCCGAATTTGTCATAAACGCACCAATTGATGCACAGGAGTGGTACTTTAGCGATTCGGATATGTTAACATTATCAATGCTTACCCGGGAAGACTTCGAATTTGTCAAGCCAGGGGAACGGCGTCTTGTTCTTCATAACTTCGGTATAAGTTTCTATAAGGGGCACTTATTGTCAAGTCTTCCTGTTTTACGGGATGAAGCTCTTGAACAATTATGCGAATTTGGAATGCGCGGTATCGAATCAATTCTCCCCGGTATGCGCCAGGATTTCGGAAAAAGTGTTCAAATACCATTGACTCCAAAAAATGAGTTCATTATTACCTTTTTCGGACCTAAAAAAGTTCCATTCAAATATTACAGCTACTACGATATCTTAAACAATACGATACAGGGAGAACTTGATGGAAAGATCTATATTGTGGGTTCTTCGGTAAATGCCCTTTTTGACCTTAAAACCGTTCCAATTGACAAACAATATCCTGGTATGGAAGTACATGCGAGTATCATGAACTCACTGCTTACCAATACATTTATCACCCGTCTTTCGGACATACATAATTTTGCAATTCTTCTGATTATCGGCATGTGTATCGGTTTTATCTCATACATGTTCAAACCACTCATCGGAATAATCATATCATTATTTTCTCTATTTGTATATGGACTTATTGCTTTTTATTTATTCTCGGAAAACAAAATCTGGATAGAAATAGCCAGACCATTACTTACGATTATATTTTCATTCTCTGCCGTAATGGTTTTCAGGTATATAACAGAGGAACGGAACAGGCAATTTTTACAAAATACCTTTAAACAATACCTCTCCCCGGAACTTATTGACATAATGTATAAAAATCGTAAACAACCGGCACTTGGCGGTGATGAAGGTATGCGGAGTGCATTCTTTACCGATATACAGGGTTTCTCGACATTTTCGGAAAAACTTGGTTCGCCAACACGTCTTGTAGAACTGTTAAATGAATACCTTGGCGAGATGACCGATATTCTGCTAAGGCATTATGGTACACTTGACAAGTACGAAGGTGATGCAATTATCGCATGTTTCGGGGCACCAATGCAGATGGATGACCATGCATATCAGGCTTGTCTGACAGCTCTTGATATGCAGAGTGCTCTTGCTAAACTTCGAAATAAATGGATCCATGAAGGTGATAAATGGCCGCCGATTGTTCATGAGATGAGAATGCGAATCGGTATTAACAGCGGGATTATTACCGCAGGTAATATGGGATCATCAATACGGAAAAATTATACAATTATGGGTGATGCTGTAAATCTGACAGCACGACTCGAAAGTGCTGCTAAGCAATTTGGTGTTTACACATTAATAAGTGAGGCAACGTACGACCTTGTAAAAGATCATTTTGTTGTTCGCCAGGTTGATAAAATACAGGTTGTCGGAAAAAGTGAACCCGTTGTTGTCTACGAGCTGATTTCAGAGAAAGCAACACTTACTGCAGACTACGAGGAATTGCTGCCGCTTTACAATGATGGACTCTCGTTTTTCTATAAACAGCAATGGGATGCAGCTGTTGATATTCTTAAAAAAGCACATGATATTGAACCATACAGAACAATTGCTCCGGGAGGAATGACTCCATCACTGAAAATAATCAGTTATTGCGAGTATTACAAAAACAATCCACCGGGAGACGACTGGGATGGTGTTAGTAAATTAACCTCAAAATAGGAGTTACTATGATAGTAAAATTAATTTCCCTGCCTTTCAAAGTTGCATTTGTTTTAGTGTCCGTGATCATTGGATTTATCCTTAACAGACTCATTGGTAGTGTATTTGGAGCCATCTTCGGCCTGCTTTTAGGTAAAAGACACCTTCATGTACAATTGTTTACTGCAAGAAGATGATTAACGATATCAGTTTGGTGAGGCTATGAAAAGCAGCCCGGTGTTCAAAGTAAGAGCTATTTAGCTTATTTTCTTTTATGAACCACCGGGTATTTTACTTTAATTATATAAATCCCAAAGCCATGCTATCAATACTGCTCCATTTTTGTATAACTGTATAATTAACGCGTTTACCTTACAAAATTGTAACAATTACATAAAACAATGAATACAAGGTCAAAATTGGTTTTTTCACAAAAAACTGATTCCAATTTGCATCAGGCAAGCAAATTTCACAACATTTTTGTAATTACTGATTTCTAAAATATAATTACTTACTTATACCCCTCTATTTGTAAACGTTTCTCTTTTTTTGAGGAATTACTATTCATTATATAGGCTTATCGAAATTATTCCTGTGAATTATTTAAAACTCCCGTGAATTGCCGTACTGGCACGCACCTTGCGTTGTAATTACTACGTAAACACAACAACAGCTCGTGTAAAGGAGAAACGTATGAGAAAGATTGCTATCTATGGCAAGGGCGGAATCGGAAAGTCAACCACAACACAAAACACCGTTGCAGGTCTTGCTGAAGCAGGAAAACACATTATGGTTGTAGGATGCGACCCTAAAGCAGACTCAACACGCTTACTGCTTGGAGGACTTGCCCAAAGGACAGTGCTTGACACACTCAGAGAAGAGGGTGAGGATGTTGAACTTGAAGATATCAGAAAAACCGGTTTTAAAAACACCATTTGTGTTGAATCAGGTGGTCCGGAACCTGGTGTCGGATGTGCAGGCCGCGGTATCATTACATCCATTAACCTTCTTGAACAGCTTGGGGCATACACAGAAGAACAGAAGCTTGACTATGTGTTCTATGATGTTCTTGGCGACGTTGTATGCGGTGGTTTTGCAATGCCTATCCGGGAAGGTAAAGCTGAAGAGATCTACATAGTCTGTTCAGGTGAAATGATGGCTATGTATGCTGCAAATAATATCTGTAAAGGTATTGTCAAGTTTGCAGAAGCCGGTGTTGTTCGTCTTGGTGGACTTATCTGTAATAGCCGTAAGGTTGACAATGAAAAAGAACTGATCGAAGCATTCGCTAAAAAACTTGGTACACAGATGATCCATTTTGTCCCGCGGGATAATATGGTACAAAAAGCTGAAATTAACAGAAAGACCGTTATTGATTTCGATCCTGTACATTCTCAAGCTGATGAATATCGTGCGCTTTCAAGAAAAATTGACGAAAACAAAATGTTTGTCATTCCAAAGCCGATGCATACTGATGAACTCGAAAAGCTTCTCATTGAATACGGTATTGCCAACTGACATCTTTACAACATTAGAAAGGACTTTTATTATGGTTATGATCAGATCTATCATCCGCCCGGAGAAAACAGATGCAGTACTTGCTGCTCTCATGGAAGCCGGATATCCTGCGGTTACCAAAGTAAGTGTTGTTGGACGTGGTAAACAACGCGGTATCAAAATCGGTGAAGTTACCTATGACGAAATCCCAAAAGAGATGCTTATCACCGTTGTACCATCAAAAGATAAGGATTTTGTTATCAAGACGGTAATGAGCATTGCGCGAACCGGTGACAAAGGTTCGTTTGGTGATGGAAAAATCTTTGTTTCGCCGGTAGAGGAAGTTTACACTGTTAGCTCTGGTGTCAAGGAACCATCTGAAACAGAAGCAAAGGAGCCTTCAAAATGAAAGAGGTCATTGCAGTAATAAGGATGCATAAGATCAATGACACAAAGAGAGCACTTTCAGCTGCAGGAATCAGTTCGATGAATGCAAAAGAATGTCTCGGTCGTGGCAAGGGTTTGGTTGACTTTAAGGTACTGCAGGGCGCTGAACTGGGTTATGAAGAAGCAATCTCACAACTTGGTCAGTCACAGCGTCTGGTACCAAAAAGAATGTTATCATTTGTTGTACCGGACAAACTTGTTTCCCGTGTTGTCAGTACGATTATTGAAGTCAACAAGACGGGAAAGTCAGGTGATGGAAAGATCTTTGTAATGCCGATTCTCGAATCCTACAAAGTACGTACGGGTGAGAGCGGCGACGCAGTTCTTGATGAAATTTAAGAGGAGAACGTATGACAGAATATTCAAATAGTGCAAATATCAAAGAGGCACTGACCGACAAGTACCCTGCCAAGGTAGCGCGGAAAAGAGCGAAAGCGATTGTTGTCAACGAAGTAGGACCGAAGGAGGAAGTTCCTGAGATCCAGGCTAATGTGAGAACAATTCCGGGTATCATAACAATGCGGGGATGCGCATACGCAGGATGTAAAGGTGTTGTTCTTGGACCGACACGTGATGTACTGCAGATTACTCATGGTCCTATCGGATGCGGCTTTTACAGCTGGTTGACAAGAAGAAATCAGACAAAACCTTATACGGAAAATGATCCGAACTATATGCCGTATGCTATGTCAACCGATATGCAGGACGAGAACATCATCTTCGGTGGTGAGAAGAAACTCAAAAAAGCGATTGAAGAAGCTGTACGGATATTCCATCCAAAAGCGATCGGTGTTTTCTCAACATGTCCGGTAGGCCTTATTGGTGATGACGTACATGCGGTCTGTCGCGAAATGGAAGAAAAGTTTCCTGACATCAACATCTTCGGATTTAGCTGTGAGGGGTACAAAGGTGTGAGTCAGTCAGCGGGGCACCACATTGCAAATAACAAGATATTTACTGATGTTATCGGTCAGGGTACTATGCAAAAAGAAGGTAAGTTCAGAATGAACCTTCTTGGCGAATACAACATCGGTGGTGATGCCTTTGAACTGGAGAGAATCTTTGAAGCATGCGGTATCACACTGCATTCAACATTCAGTGGAAATTCCTCCTACGATGAATTCGCAAGTGCGCAGAATGTTGATCTCAACACGGTCATGTGTCATCGGTCAATTAACTATCTGGCCGAGATGATGGAGAAAAAGTGGGGTATCCCATGGTTCAAGGTTAACTTTATCGGAGCAGAATCAACAGCGAAGTCATTGCAAAAAATTGCTGCATATTTTGGTGATAAAGAACTGATTGAAACAACCAACAAGTTTATTGAAGCCGAAATGGCAGAAGTAAACAAGGTGCTTTCTGATGTCAAGAAGCGTACAGAAGGCAAAACCGCGATGCTTTTTGTTGGTGGCTCACGTGCACATCACTATCAGGATCTGCTTAAGGAACTTGGTATAAAGTCAATCGCTGCAGGATATGAATTTGCGCACCGAGATGACTATGAGGGACGTAAGGTTATTCCGTCAATTAAGGTTGATGCGGATACCCGTAACATTGAAGAATTGACCGTTGAAAAAGATCCTGTCAACTATCGCCAGCGTAAAACTGAAGCGGAACTAAAAGAACTATCTGAAACAGCCGGAATCCGTTTCAATGATTATGAAGGTATGATGCCTGAAATGGATCAGGGGACTCTTGTTATTGATGACCTTAATCATCATGAAACAGAAGTACTTATTGAAAAATATCATCCTGATCTTATCTGTGCGGGTATCAAGGAAAAGTATGTGGTGCAAAAGCAGGGTATCCCGCTGAAACAGCTTCATAGTTACGACTACCAGGGACCATACGCCGGATTTAAAGGTGCTATCAATTTCTATCGTGAAATTGACAGACTCATAAACACAAAAGTATGGAAGATGATCAAGTCACCATGGAGTGATGAACCACAGTTAACAGCACATTATGGTAATGAATAGGAGGATATTATGCTGCTTCGACATACACCTGATAAACTTGAAGAACGCGAGGCGTTAACAATTCAGCCGGCAAAGACCTGTCAGCCTGTTGGTGCAATGTATGCGGCTCTTGGCATTCACGGATGCCTTCCACACAGTCACGGATCACAAGGTTGTTGCGCATATCACAGAAGCGCTTTGACAAGACATTACAAAGAACCTGTGATGGCTGCAACCAGTTCGTTTACAGAAGGTGCATCCGTGTTTGGCGGCCAGGCTAACCTTCTTGAAGCTATTCAGAACATTTTCACGATATACAATCCTGATGTTCTGTCAATTCATACAACGTGTCTGTCAGAGACTATCGGTGATGACCTGCCGCAGATTATTGCAAAAGCAATCGACGAAGGTAAAGTTCCTGATGGAAAATTCATTCTTAAGACCAATACACCAAGCTATGTTGGTTCACATGTTACCGGGTTCAGCAATATGGTTAAAAGTATTGTTGACGGCTTCGGTAAAAAAGGTCCTAAAGGAAAGCATATCAATATAATTCCCGGATATGTTGAACCATCCGACATGGCAGAAGTCAAGCATATCGCGAAATCAATGGGTCTTGACGCTGTAGTATTTCCAGATACTGATGGCGTACTGAATGGTCCGCAGACAGGTCATTTTGAAATGTACCCCCGTGGCGGAACAACCGTTGACAATCTTAAAAGGATCGGCACAGCAAAAGCAACTGTTGCACTTGGACCAATAGCATCAGGCCCGGCAGCAAAAGCACTTGATACATCATGTGGAGTACCATGTGAACTTCTGAAACTGCCGATCGGTTTAAGTGCTACCGATGATTTTGTCAGTGCATTACGTAAGCTTGGCGGTGTAGTAAGTGATGAGATTGAGTATGAACGCGGTCAGCTTCTTGACATGTTGACCGATATGCAGCAGTATTTCCACAACAAGAAAGTTGCGCTTATCGGTGATCCGGATCAGCTGGTATCTCTGACACAATTCCTTACCGATATCGGTTTCAAGGTTCGTCATGTTGTAACCGGTACACCTGGTAAAAAGTTTATCAAGCGTGTTACCGATGCAGCCGGCACCGAAGATATAAATATCAAGGAAGCATCTGACTATTTCTATATGCATCAATTGATACTTAACGAAAAGGTTGATCTTATCATCGGTAATACCTATGCAAAATATATGTCACGTGATCTTGACATACCACATATCCGCATGGGTTTCCCGATCTATGACCGTGTGGGTCATCAATACTTCCCGACAGCTGGTTACAAAGGTGCAATGAGACTTGTTGAAAAACTGCTCAGTGCAATTATGGACTATCAGGACAAGACAGCTCCGGAAGAGAAGTTTGAACTAATAATGTAGTACAAGAGGAGTCTCAGCTATGTCGCGCCCCCTAAATCCCCCGCAGGGGGACTTTAAAAGATAGATTGTTCTCTTTTAATTCTTTTAAAAGTCCCCTGCGGGGATTATATGGCGCAACATTCTTTCTATAGTTGTAATTATGTAAATCGATTGATTTACAAGAGTGCTTTAAAACAGAGGTGTATCATGTCAGTTGACAAACCAGGTATTTTATCAGATCGCAGGAAGCAGATTTTTGAAAAAGGTGTCGACTCCTTTGAATTAAAGTGTGAAAAGGTTAGTACTGCGGGTTCGGTTTCTCAGCGGGCCTGTGCATTCTGCGGATCACGAGTGGTGCTCTATCCTATTGTTGATGCATTACACCTTGTGCATGGTGCTATTGGATGTGCAGCGTATACCTGGGACATTCGGGGCTCATTATCGAGCGGGCCACAGCTGCACCGCTCAAGTTTCTGTACAGACCTCAGGGAAAAAGAGGTTATTTACGGTGGTGAAATAAAGCTCAGGGAAGCACTTTACAAATTAATACAAGAGCACAAGCCATCCGCGGCATTTGTGTATACAACGTGTATTGCAGGGATCATTGGGGATGATGTCGCTGCAGTTTGTAAAGAAGTACAAAAAAACACCGGAATTCCTGTTATATCTGTGCAGTCTGAAGGATTCAAGGGTACCAAAAAAGATGGATATAAAGCAGCCTGCGAATCGCTTATGAGATTGATTGGACTTACTGAGGGGCCATCAATACCGTTAAGTATCAATATTCTCGGTGATTTTAATATCGCCGGAGAAATATGGGTTATCAAGAAATATTTTGAGCAGATGGGCGTTAACATTGTGGCAACGCTTACCGGCGATTCACGGGTAGAACATATTAAAAATGCGCATCGTGCACAGCTGAATGTGGTCCAGTGTGCAGGATCCATGAATAACCTTGCTAAAATGATGAAAGAAAAGTACGGGATTCCATTTGTCAATGTATCATTCTTTGGAATTGAAGATACTGCAAAATCACTCTATGATGTAGCAGACTTTTTTAATAGTGATGAAATACGTAATAAGACAAGGAATCTGGTATCAACTGAAATAGCACTTATTCGTCCTCTCTTAAATTCAATCAGAACAAAGTGTGAAGGAAAACATGCAGCACTTTATGTAGGTGGTGCTTTTAAGGCAATTTCACTTGTAAAAGCATTACGACACATCGGGATTAAAACAGTTCTGGCAGGAACACAGACTGGCAACACCCAGGACTATGAAGTTCTTAAAAATGTTTGCGACAACGGAACAGTAATTGTCGACGATTCAAATCCGGTAGAGTTATCGCACTTTCTAATTGAAAAGAACGTTGACCTGTTTATCGGTGGTGTAAAGGAACGTCCGCTTGCGTATAAACTTGGCATCGGTTTCTGTGATCATAATCATGAACGCAAAATCTGTCTTGCCGGCTTTGAAGGCATGGTAAACTTTGCGCGTGAAGTCAATGCAAGCATTACCAGTCCGGTATGGAAGTTTGTCAATTGGAGAAAGAGATAATACCATGAAACTCGATACAAATAAGTCATCATTTGTAACTGTCAACCCATGCCGTTTATGTACACCTCTTGGGGCAAGCCTTGCTTTCAGGGGAATTCGTAGTTGTATGCCGCTTGTACATGGTTCACAGGGTTGCGCAACCTATATCCGGAGATTTCTTATCAGCCATTTCAGGGAACCAATGGATATCGCATCATCAAGTTTCAGTGAAGAAACAGCAATTTTCGGCGGTGAACAGAATCTTCTTGATGCATTCGAAAATGTACTTCGTCAATACAATCCCGAAGTCATCGGCATTGCGACATCATGTCTTACAGAGACTATCGGTGATGATGTCGAGAAGATAATCAGATCAGTACAGTCACGTGTGCCTGCAAAACTCGTATCAGTATCAACGCCATCATTCAAGGGATCACATTGTATCGGGTTCCATGATACAGTAACAGCTCTTGTAAAGTCCGCATGTACTTCAGTCAGTAATGAATCTGCCGTTTTTATTGCACCACCGGTAGTATCAACTTCGGACTTGCGTTATATCAAATCAATTTGTAAAGTTTTTTCAATTTCACCAGTGTTGCTGCCGGACTATTCTGAAACACTTGATGGTGGTGTGTGGGATACATATACACCGATTCCTGAGGGCGGTACGCCATTTACATCAATATCAGCAGCAGCTTCACCGGAATCGGTATTTATTGAATTAGGTTCACAAAGAGAAAATTCTGCAGGTAATTTTCTCTTAAAAACTTTTAACACCAGATCAATTCACGTTGATACTCCTATCGGTATTGAAGCAACAGACAGATTTATCAGTACATTGTCGGGCATAAGCGGAATAGAAATTCCTCCTGATATTCAGAAATCACGCGGCAGATGTATTGATAGTTATATTGATGCACACAAGTATGTCAGCGGTGTCCGAACTGTTGTGTATGGTGATGAAGACATAGTGCCATCGCTGGTTGCATACTGCCTTGAAATTGGTCTTGAACCGGTACTTTGTGCATCTGAAGGGAAACTACGAAACGAACTTGAACGCAGAGTTGAATCAGGGAAAATGAACAGCTTATCAGTTTGTGAAGATGCTGATTTTGACACAATTGAAAAGTTAATAGTTGATCTCAAACCCGATTTAATGATTGGAACCGGTAAGGGAAACCATATATCAATCAAGCATGAGATACCTCTCGTTCGCGCGGGTTTTCCTATTCATGACCGTTTTGGCGCGAACCGCCTGCTGCACCTCGGCTACGATGGTGCGCTGGCATTGCTTGATACTATTGTAAATACATTACTATCGGGTAAACAGGAAAACATTCCTGATGGTTATAGCTATTTGTAAATTTACATATTTTAAAATGATTAATCTAATTGTATCAACATTATCTCTCTTTAACAAACAATACACAACATATCAACAACGGAGTTACCAATGAAAAAACCAAAGCATCATATTTTTGTCTGTGCCAGCTTCAGAATGTCCGGTGCACCGCAAGGTGTTTGCAACAAAAAGGGAGCCGGATCACTGCTTCAGTATCTCGAAGGTGAATTGTCAGATCGCGGCATGGATGATGTTGCAGTTTCAATGACCGGATGCCTTAAACTCTGCGACAAAGGTCCTGTGATGATTGTGTATCCGGAAAACCATTGGTATGGTCCTGTTGACGAATCTGCAATTGATGCGATACTTGACGCAATCGCTGATGGTGGTGTTGCTGAAAAATATTGTATCTCCGAATAATCTCCAATCTGATTGTTTGATAACCTGCAAAACGGAATGCTGATGCATTCCGTTTTGCTTTTATAGAAACGCTATTTTCATTACTCTCTGTAAATTACAATTTCATCCATTTAGTATTTTTATCTACTATTCTTATTTAACTTAATCTGTGACAAATATGTCTGGTTGGTGAATTAATTGATTATTGATTTATCTGATTTACAACGTACCTATTTTCAGATACAAAAAGTAATATATAAATGCAATCTCTTTCTGGCTTTTTCTATCAGATTATTGTTTAATACTTTACTAGTACACCATAATAACACAATGGTTGTATTTACAACTTATTTTCTACGAAATTGTATTGGGTATTTATTTCCATTCCATTCAGTCTATTAGCGTAATTCCGGATCACAATATCATAATTGTGTATTTTTATCTGTCAATATTACGTTTTTGTTTCAACTATTTAATCAAGCATTTCTGTAGTACCTGATTTTATGGTTTACCTTAATCAGGTAATACAGATTTTCCATATAATATCAATGCAATACAACGGTTTAACCTTCTTTCTCAGGTTTTTTAAATGGCACACTGTAATTCTTTGTCATTTGGCATAAACATTGCGGTGTTTTATTAACAGATAGATCTGCAGACGTTGCACAATACGTTAGCTAAAGATGTAATGATACTGCAACTGCTGTCAACAATCTGCAAAGGTAAATACTACAATTTACTTCTGCAAAGTATAATCGTAAAGGAGAATGACTATGCTTGACACAAAACATCCATGTTATAACCCTAAAAGCGGCGTTTCTCACGGAAGAGTACATCTGCCGGTAGCCAAAGGATGCAACATCCAGTGCAATTACTGCAACAGGCTTTATGATTGTGTCAATGAAAGCCGACCCGGTGTTACATCCGCAGTACTCTCGCCACGTCAGGCGTTGTATTATCTGGACAAGGTCATTCCTATGCTTGACTGTGAGATAAGCGTGGTCGGTATTGCCGGTCCCGGTGATCCCTTTAATGAACCAGAGAATACAATTGATACATTACGTCTCGTGAAAGAAAAATATCCATCCATGCTTACCTGTATTGCATCTAATGGATTAAATCTTGCAGAATATGCTGCAATACTTGCATCAATTGGTGTTGGCCATGTCACGGTTACCATTAATGCTGTTGATCCGCAGATTACATCAAAGATGATTTCATGGGCTAAATTCCGCAGTAAAATTTACCGGGGACTTGATGCAGGGTCACTGCTTCTTGAACGTCAGTTGCTTGCTGTCAAGGCTTTAAAGGAACATAACATTACGGTAAAGATCAATTCCATTGTTGTACCCGGTATCAATGATATGCATATTGCAGATGTCTCAAAGAAAATGAAAGAGCTCGGGGCGGACGTGATGAACATCTTACCGCTTCGTCCGGTTGAGAATACACCCTTTTGCGCAATTACACAACCGGATCACGAAATTATGCAGAAAGTACGCTGGGAAGCATCACAGAATATGGAAGTCGTTCGTCACTGTGCCATGTGCCGTGCAGATGCTGCGGGAAGACTCGGACAGAATAACCCTGAAGCAGTACACAATCTGCTTCAGTCAATTGCATCAATGCCGCTTGATCCATCGGAGCATCGGCCCTATGTTGCCGTTGCAAGCAGGGAAGGTATGCTTGTCAATGAACATCTTGGCCAGGCAAATCTTCTGTATGTTTACAATATCGAAGACAACTCATTTCCTGTTGTTGAAATCAGAAATGCACCGGCAGCGGGTACTGGAATTAACAGATGGACAGAGATGGCTGACATATTGCATGATTGTAAAGCCCTAATTGTGAATCAGGCCGGAGAGCCTCCAAAAGCCGCTCTGGCAGAAGAAGGAGTCAAGGTAATTGTCACAGAAGGGTTGATTGAGCAGGCACTCATGGCACTGAAAAACGGTACTGAGCCATTGCCTGTTGTAAATGTAAAATCGTGTACCGGCGGCGGTTGCGGCAAAGGGTGCGGTTGACAAATTATTCTTTTTGTCCCGGATTGACAGTATCTTTATAGTAAATGTTTAATGAATAAAATAATTGTCCCGTAGGGAAAATATATAAACAGGTACTAAAATTGAACAGGAGACAGATTCTCTATTTCTTAATATGTAAACTACATCTGACGTGATGTATAACAAATATATCGTCCCTATGGGACTCAGATTGTTTTTATTGTCATGCATTCTATAAATATTTAATCCCGATGGGATTCTGAAAAAAAAATAGTATGGGATTTATATATGTATTCATCTGAAAAACGACCAATATATTTAATTGACACAACACTCAGGGATGGTGCACAGGCTGCTGATATTGCATTTTCAACTGACAATAAGCTTTGTATTGCTGATCTCTTATACAATGCCGGAATTCGTTTTTTTGAAGCAGGTATTCCCGTTATGGGCGAAACCGAGCAGGCAGTTATATCAACGCTCACAAATAAATACGATGATGCGCTTTTTATAGGATGGTGCCGGGCCAGGCTTGTTGATCTTGACGCAGCACGAAGATGTAATTGTAAATCTGTACATATTTCTTTTCCTGTGTCAATAAATCACATTAAAACACTCGGCTATACTGAAAATGAAATTCTTGATCAGGTCTCTTTTTTCTGCGACTACGCATCAAAATACTTTAATTCGTTTTCAATCGGTGCACAGGATGCTTCAAGGGCATCGTATTCCTTTCTTCACGAATTTGTCAAGCGAGGGGTTGCAGCAAACGTCAGCAGAATCCGTATTGCAGATACCGTTGGCATTCTGACACCGATGGAAACATTCAGATTGTTTACAAATCTTAAAACTAATCATCCCGATTGCCGTCTTGAAATTCATGCACATAATGATCTGGGAATGGCGACCGCAAATACCATTACAGCACTGCAGGCCGGAGCTGAGGCCGCATCAGTTACAGTCAATGGTATCGGAGAAAGAGCTGGAAATGCTGCACTGGAAGAGGTCGTTATGGCCCTTCAACTTTCGAACTCTTTACATTGTGATTTTGACACGAGCGTAATTAATAAGATTTGTCAAACAGTAGCAGATCTATCCGGAATGGAAATAAGTAAGCAGAAGCCCATTACCGGATCATCAATATTCAAGCACCAGTCCGGAATTCATTGCCATGCATTGTTGCGAAACAAATCTGCGTATGAACCCTATGATCCATCATTAAGCGGTCATACACCATCCCGTTTCGTATGTGGAACTCATAGCGGACGTGCTGGTATTCTGTCAATGCTTGAAAACTATGGAATAACAATCAGTACTGGTGAGTTTGACAATTTCTTCAAAACATTACAGTATCATATTTCAAAAACCGGAAAGTCTATGACTGCCGGTGAGGTGTGCGAATTTTATCATGCATCAGGTCTTACTAATCGAATGTGACCCGGGCAGATCTAATGCAGCCGACATGACGTTTTTTGGGAGTGTTCGCAGCAGCGCATTCGCATTATATCAATATTTTATCATAATCATTCGACAGCAGTTATCTTTACAACGCTGTCCCTGAACTTAAATGATGCCCCTGGTCTGCTATTAAGCATCGCAGCACCGATTGGTGATTCCTGTGAAACAAGGCAATATTCCTCATTGTCAACAACAACTTCATCCGCACTGATCGCTATGAAAAATATACCCATTGAGGTTGTCACGAGCGCACCGGGTTTTACTCTTTCACATTTTTTTGAGATATCAATCTGGTGTAACGTTTTCTGTAGCGCATGAGCATCATTAAGACGCCTTACCAGCAATTCACTTTCACGTTGTTTCATAGCACGCCCGGTTTCATATTTATCGCCGGCAGAATTTTTCGTCTCATCATTAGCCGCACATTGTGCATCATCAAGCGCTCTATTGATAATGTCAATCTGATGATTAACATGATCAAGGCAGTGTTTGTATAACCGTAACTTTAATTCCTGAGTCAATTAACGATACTCCATTATAGCTGTTTCCTGAAATTTATAATTAAAGCATGGAATATACCTTTTTTTCTGCCATTTGAAAAGTGTATTGTCCAATCTGAGACAGTCTCTGTTACGTATATAATAACTTCTTTGCATTATCAATAATTTTATCCAGTGGCAGAGCATTCGGGCAGCGGCTTGAACAGAGTCCGCACTTTACACACTTATCCAGTCGTAATCCATCCTCCCATTGCTTCTCCTGAAATGACGTTTTTGCACTTTCCATTTTTACATATTTATAAAGATTATAGTAAGAAAGTGATGCCCCCACATTGATCCCCTGCGGGCAGGGTGCACAATAGCCGCACCCCGTACACCGTGGTTCATCGGAATTTACGATACTGTCAACTTCAGCAAGTATCTCCGCTGTTGACATGCCGCATTCATTCATGGTATCCTGAATCCACTTTGCATAGGATACTTCCTCAACGGCAGCAAAACCTATCAGCAGATGCACATTATGTAAAGACATCAGGTAGCGCAGCGCAAGCTCCTTTAATCTGTCATGTGATGCAAGAAAGCCGCCTGCAAGAGGATTCATTGCTATCACCCTGATATTATTTTTACTGCAATAATCAAGCACTCCGAGACGCGTTCTGTTGACAACGTTTAAAGGAATCGTTACCGTCTCAAAAAGCCCGCTTTCCAGAAAGGTAATAATCGTTTTGGTATCTGCATGTGTTGTAATACCCAGATGATCCCATTTCCCTTTCATTTTCCGGACTCCATCAAGCCAGCCACCCGCTTTACGTGCCTCATTTAGCTGTTCCATTGTATGTGTGGTCCAGAGATGGTAATAATCAAATTTGTCAAGATTCTGACGTCTAAGCGACTGATTAAATACCTGTTCAAGCTGCTCAGCCGAGCGTACGCCAAAGCCGGTATCTGGTTCGAAATCACCAAGTCCCATTCCGCCATTTCCCGGAGAACACTTTGCGCTCACCATTACACGACTGCGATAATCACCCCGATTCACGGCATCACCAACCCACGATTCAGAATTCTCAGTTGCGTTCGTATAGCAGTAACAGGGTGATGTGTCGATATAGTTAAAACCGGCATCAATCGCCGCATGTATTGTCTGACGTGCATTTTCGCGATCCTTAAACCGCATTGCACCGATCATGATTTTGCTCATTTCCATTGTTATTTTCCCTCCGCTTTTAATTTTATCACTACGACTCAGTCAAATTCTACGGGCGTGCCCCCTAAAACCCACCTCGTCAGGCATTCCCAAGGGTCTCCCGCAAGGGGACTTTTAATCAGACTGTCAAAAAGATTCCGGTTTCCAACGAAGTCCCCCTGCGGGGGATTTAGGGGGCGCTCATTCCTAATATATGTTTAACCAGCAATGTTCTCCAAAACCTGAATCATTCTTCGTGAATTATGCCGGTGCGATTATCAGCCATTTACCAAAGATTCATAGTGAATTGCCATGATAGTGCAGAAACATTCCAATCATCAACCTTGATCGACCTGCATACCCTATTTATTTTATACCTGTAATAAAGTAATGCGTTAGCGCGCGATTTTATTATAATCCTGAATGACGCTGTTGGAGTGGATGCAGAAACAGATTACTGTTCTGCACGCCGCGATTAACTGCACCATTGAGGATTATGCAATCAAAAAAAAGAATCTGGAGCCTATGAATAAGAACAGTACAGCCGTCTATGATGAAAGCAAGATAAAAACCCTCAGCTCACTTGAGCACATACGATTACGCTCAGGAATGTACATCGGACGGCTTGGTGATGGATCAAGTCCTGATGATGGTATCTACATCCTTTTAAAGGAGCTGATCGATAACGCTGTTGACGAATACATTATGGGATATGGCAAAAAAATCGAAATCGCAGTCTCAAAAGAGATCGTTTCGGTACGTGATTACGGGCGCGGTATCCCTCTTGGTAAAGTAATTGACTGCGTATCAACGATTAATACCGGTGCAAAATACAATGATGATGTATTCCAGTTCAGTGTTGGTCTTAACGGTGTTGGTACAAAGGCTGTTAACGCATTGTCAAGTCATTTCAAGGTGATATCGTATCGTGATGGTGAGTTTTTTGAAGCAGTGTTTCAACGCGGAAAACTTAAATCGAAGGATAAGGGAAAGTCCAAAGAAACTGACGGGACCTATGTTGAATTTATACCTGATAGCGAGATTTTCAGTGAGTATAAATTCAATTACGAATACATTGAGCAGCGTTTATGGAACTATGCCTATCTTAACAGTGGCCTGAGGCTCTATCTTGGTGATCAGAAATTCGAATCCAAAAACGGACTTCTTGACCTTCTGCACAATGAGGTCGGCGAGAATACGGTTTACAATATCGCCTATTACAAAGGCAAACAGCTTGAGTTCGCCTTTACCCATACCGGAAGTTATGGTGAATCATACTTTTCTTTTGTCAATGGTCAGCACACCAGTGACGGCGGTACGCATCTGAGCGCATTCCGTGAAGGTATTCTGAAAGGTATTAATGAATACTTCAAGAAAAATTACAATGGTATTGATGTCCGCGAGGGTATCAGCGGTGCCATTGCAATTAAATTAAAAAATCCGATCTTTGAATCACAGACAAAAAACAAACTTGGCAATACGGAAATACGCAGCTGGATTGTACAGGAAGTAAAATCCGGCGCCGTTGATTTTCTTCATAAGAATATCGAAGCTGCCAAGGCGCTTGAGAACAAGATCGTTCAAAATGAAAAACTCCGGACAGAACTTAACGCTGTTAAAAAAGAGGCCAAGGAAGCTGCAAAGCGGATCGAGATCAAGATCCCCAACCTTCGCGACTGTAAATACCATTTACCAGACGGCAAGGATGGTGAAAATTCGACAATATTCCTTACAGAAGGTCAATCAGCCGGTGGCTCTATTATCTCTGCCCGTGATGTGTATACGCAAGCGATTTTTACGCTGCGCGGTAAATGCCTTAATGTCTTTGGACGTAACAAAACTGCGATCTACCAGAACGAAGAGCTTTACAATATGATGATGGCGCTGGGAATTGAGGATGATGCAGAAAATCTGCGATACAATAGAATCGTGCTTGCTACTGATGCCGATGTGGATGGATTCCATATCAGAAATCTGCTGTTAACCTACTTTCTTAATTACTTTGAAGAGATTGTTGTTGCCGGACATGTTTACATTCTGGAAACACCGTTATTCAGAGTGCGCAATAAAAAAGAGACGAAATACTGCTACAGCGAGAAAGAGAAGGATCTGGCCGTTAAATCAATACGCGATCCGGAAGTAACACGATTCAAAGGACTTGGTGAAATATCACCCAATGAATTTGGTCAGTTTATCGGAAAAGACATGCGGCTTGTCGAGGTGAATGTCAAGTCAATCAAGACGATCCCCGAAACACTTGAATTTTACATGGGAAAAAACACCCCCGAGCGCCGTGACTACATAATGGAGAATCTGCGATAATGGCTTATATAAAAAATCTGTATGATCTTAACTTTCTGGAATATGCATCCTATGTGATCAAAGACCGCGCAATTCCTCACATTAATGATGGTCTCAAGCCGGTACAGCGCCGTATCCTTCATACCTTGTGGGAGATGGATGACGGAAAATTTCACAAGGTTGCAAACGTTGTGGGCCAATGCATGAAATACCATCCTCACGGGGATGCGTCCATTGGTGATGCACTTGTGTCACTTGCAAACAAAGATCTGTTTATTGACAAACAGGGTAACTTTGGAAACATCTACACCGGCGATCCGGCATCAGCGGTCCGTTATATCGAATGCCGTCTTACACCACTTGCACTTGATACAATGTTTAATCCGGCAATCACCGAGTTTCTTGACTCATACGACGGCCGCAACAGGGAGCCAGTCACCCTTCCATCAAAACTGCCCGTGCTGCTCGCTCTCGGAACCGAGGGTATTGCTGTTGGAATGTCAACGAAAATTCTGCCGCATAATTTAATTGAGCTTCTTGAAGCAGAGGTTGCCTACCTTGAAGGCGAGCAGAATCTTGTGTATCCAGACTTTCCAACGGGGGCGATTGCTGATGTTTCGGAATACAATGATGGCAACGGGAAAATTCTTGTCAGGGCAAAGCTTGACACAAGTGATGATAAGCGAATTCTTATTAAAGAGATTCCCTTTGGTACAACAACTGAAAGTATCATTGATTCAATTGAAACAGCAGCTAAAAAAGGTAAACTGAAAATAAGCGGGATCAGCGACTTTACAGCAGAAAGTGTTGAAATTGAAGTCCGTCTGGCTCGCGGTGTTCATACCGATGAAACAGTGGATGCGCTGTTTGCTTTTACTGAATGCGAAATATCTATAAGCCCCAACCTGATGGTAATCAAAGATGACAAACCTATTGTCACTACAGTAACCGAAGTAATTCAGCATAATGCAGATCAGCTTGTCGAGATACTTAAAGCCGAGCTTAAACTTGAAGAACAGAACCTAAAAGATAAGCTTCATGCCCGCACGCTGGAACAGATTTTCATTGAACAACGGGTTTACAAAAAAATAGAGGATAAAACTACTTCTGAGCTTGTTGTCAAAGCGGTACATGATGGTTTGAAGCCTTACCAAAACGAGATCAAGCGTGAAGTCACCGGCGAAGATGTCGACACGCTCCTGAAAATTCCTATCCGCCGCATCAGCTTGTATGATATTAATAAAGCAAAACGGGAGATGCAGGAGATCCGTGACCGTTTGAAACAGATTAAAGAGCACCTTGGTGCAATTATTGATTATGCAATCTCATTTCTGAATGGTATTATCGAAAAACACCGTTCATCTTACCCGCGTAAAACCGAGATACGATCACTGAAAAAAGTTGACGTACGCGAGGCAGCACAACGGAATCTTAAATTACGGTATGATAAAGATACCGGCTATCTTGGTTATGAGGTCAACGGTAATTTACTCTTTGAAGTATCGAACTACGACCGTATTCTTGTTATCCGAAAGAGCGGAGCCTACTCTGTCATGGATGCCCCGGAAAAGGTTTTTGTTGATAAAGGCATGCTTTACTGCGGCCTTGTAGACAAGGATCTTGTGTTCAATGTTATTTACCGGGAAGAAAAAACAAAGTACCCTTTTATCAAACGCTGTAAGATTGAACAGTTTATTCTTAACAAAGGATATTCAATCGTACCGGAAGAGTGCACGGTGATGAAACTCTACACCGAACCCAATGCAGTAATTGCAGTTGAGTACAAACCGAAACCACGATTAAAAGTATTAGAGGAAACGTTCAATACTTCGGATTTTCTTGTTAAGGGAGTTAAGGCTGCGGGTGTACGGCTGGCGAATAAGGAAGTAAAAAGCGTAAAGATTTCGGGGCAGTAAAATGTTTTTTTCATTATAGAAACGTCATGGAATGGCGTTTCTATAATGATTGCAACGCAAAATACCAGAATGGTCTGACGATTATTTTTTTCCCCTCTGCATCCAGATCAGCAGATTCAGAATCAGTCAATATATATCCACTATCAACATTATGTGTTTTTAATGCGTTAACAAGACCTCGAATCTCGCGATCTTTTGCTTCTTTGTTTTCTAGACTCCAGCATACCTGAAAACAACCAACTACTTTATTGTTAACCATTACAACGAAATCACACTCAGAAAACAGTAAAAAGGGCGTTCTGGATTAGTGGTAAATACCTGTGCATGAACATCAAGGAGATTGGTTAACTCTGCACCGCTTAACGGTTGAACACGCTCGTCTTCAAAATTCATATAAATAATATTCTCACGCGGTATACCAGACTTTAGCAAATCGGTAATGATCTCAAAACAAACAAATGTTTTTCCTGCCCTGCGAGGACCGATTATGGATAATAACCTTCTATTTTCCAATGTTTTATGTTCATAACCACGTGATGAAAAGGGTGGAATTTTGAATTCATGCCATTCAACAAGTGCCTGTTTTAGATTGTCTTTAATATTGTTTGTATTGTTCATAATACAAATACACCTTCTATTTGTATTTTCTGCAATACATATTTAATGGATTATTGTATTTCATGAAATACATGAGCCTGTTAAAAACACTTCTTAATTGAAAAAAACGCTCTAACCGGCCCCATACAAAAAGCAAAGGACGGTATTATACCGTCCTTTACTTTTATGGCTGATTTACTTTCGCATAATCAGCACTGGTGTTCCTACATTCCCCATTTACGTAATACAACTGTGCATTTAATTTATTAATTTATACGAATACACCATTGGTTCAGTAATTGAAGGTGCTCCAGATGTAATCAATGTGTTGTTTATGTAGTCCAGCCAGTTTCCTGATGTTTGACTGAATGAATCGTTTATTGACACAGTTGACAGTTTGTTCTTCTCATCCAATTTATACAATCCCATATTGTAACCAGATCCCACATAAGACATAACAGTCAGGTAGATCGCAGACGATGTGACTGCTGCACTTTCAATCAGTCCATAATTAAAATATTGAACAAGACTCCAATCTATTCCATTTCTGGAACTATATATTACCTCCTTCCCAAACATGTAAACAACGCCATTCAACACTTGTATTGAAACTATATCACGCATCTCTGAAAAAAACAGTTTCTGCTTTACATTTGTCCAATTCACACCATCAGAAGAATTCCATATATCATATTTATGCCCGGCATCGATTATTGACAAATAGGTCATCCACAATTTCCCATCGAAAACAAAGAATGTTTTATTGGTATTATCTGGAAATGTGTTACCAGGAGTAACTTCTGTCCAACTTTTCCCATCACTTGACTGCCACATATCGTTTAAGACTTTATTTGCAGAATCTTTACCACCATATACCCATAACTTATCATCAAACACAAAACATTCCATTGATGATCTTTTTGAGAATGATGCACAATCTGTTTCCTGTATCCAGTTGTCACCATCAGCAGAAGACCAAACATCATTATACAGTGCCCTTGGTTCCATAATGAAACCACCAATAAAATAAAGTCTGTCCTTAAATACCACTGTACCGTGGTAACTACGGGCGGGAATGCTATTTGCACCTTGAACTGCCTTAAAATGATTTACATGTGATTCAATTGTATCATACTGAACCATTCCATCATCATCTGTCGCCCGTACAATACATCTGAATTTATCACGCTGTTTATCAGCTACAACAAATGCAGTATCATGTCCGGATATTGTTTTAAAATCGCTGCTATCACAGGACAGTTCCCACTTTGTAATATAGCCGAACTTATCATCAGCCTTAAATTGTAACCTGCATGTATCATTGACCCAAACAGTATCATACTGTGACAACATTTCAATTACAGGCTGGTCCTCAATTATTTTACACATTACAGTATCTTTACTTATAAGCCCTCCGTCGCACTCAACACTACATTCTATTGCTTTAGAGCCAGTATCATTCCATAAAACAGTTGTAGTGAAATCGTATTTATTTACAGGCGTTCCCATAAGCGTGTCCAGAATTATTGCAGATGTTTCAAGATTTTTCAGTAATACCCGTTTTATGGAGCGGTACTTATTTTCACATTTCAGACTATACGTAATGGTATCATTTATTGATGCACTATCAGTAAATATTTTTTTACCCTGATGATACAAGGTACCTTCAATAACAGTATTTAAAATATTTGGATTTGTCCCCACAATATCAACGTATTTGAATGTTTGCCCTACTGTTAAAACATTGCTCCGTACAGCAACTCTATATTTATAATGCATCTTTGAAATTGTGTCCGTAGTTATCTTTTTAAAAATAGTGTCAGTAAACACAGTATCATTCAGAGCTGCAATCGGCTTTGTTGACATTATGGTACTGTCATAATTATCCCGAAAAACAACATAATCCTGAAAATTCCTGTAATTCGTTTTACTCCATGAAATTGCGACAACACCTCTTACTGTATCATACGTCGCTTTTAGTCCATTTACAACAGGAATACCAGTATACGTCAGGTATATAGTATCTATCAACGTGTCACTTTTCGCACTCTCAATTTTAATCGTTGCATATTTCGGGGAGTAATCTGGGAGTGATGTTTTCAGAACAATATTATATGTTCCACGTGCAAGCGATTTCAATAAAAACATACCTTTTTCATCAACGTTACTATTTACATCTGTTCCAAGCACATGTACTACAATTGTTCGTGGATCATGATTTACCTGCAATGCCGCGATTGCAGTAAACGATCCTGTTATGCCAAGTGTATCAGACTTTACTGTTTTGTGATTCTTTGAAATAGTCACCGAATCCTGAAATGAAACAAGAGAATCTTTACGTGCAATAATATTATAGGATCCATCGCTCAATAACGGAATACTGTAATTACCATTTTTGTCAGTTACTGTTTTGTATACTGCAACAGTATCATTACAACTATAAAATGCAACACTAGCCCCGGCAGCAGGTGTTAGATCAGGATTGTATACAAGTGCCAATTTACCGGTGTCTGTATCACTGATTGTCCCGGTAACCGGATTTTCGGTGCAGGACATCATCCCCAAAATGACCATTACTGCATAACCATATTTTTTTAAAAACATACCTCTACTCCTCTTTTGACATTGGATAAAAATTAACATTAATATGGTAAACCCGGCTTGCTTTTTTTGTATCTTTCTGAATAACTGACCGGATTTCTGATTTAAATTGATCGACTTTATGCGCTATTCGCTCAAAGCATTCATCAGACATACTCATTGACATTGTGATATTACGATGCATCTGTTTTGTTCCTGATGCAATAACATTCATTGCCTGCTCAAGACATTTTATCTGATATTGTTCAATTATTGCTTCATGCATAAAAGAACCGCTTGTTAATACATTGTCAGTTACCTTAAGAAAGCCATGCTCATTTTCTGCTATCAATCCAAGGCTTTTTAAGACCTTTACAGCATCTTTTGCCTGCTTGAGAGTGATCCTTGGCTGTATTCTTTTGACTATATCGGAATAATCGTCTTTAAAATCGATTATATCAAGCAGGGAACGAACCGTACTATAATACCATTCCTTATAGTACAAGTATTCTGAATTATTGATAACTCTATGGGGAGTACGATTAAGCCTGACAAGCTGATCGAAGAAGAATTCCTTTTCTTTTGCACTGTTTGTCTGATTGTAATTAACAAGCGCCCTGAAATACACGGACTCATCATTTGACAATTCAAGCAGTGTTATAAACCGGTCAATAAAAGTTGATGTTACATCAGTTCTTCCTTTGATAACATTATTAAAATAGCTCTTCGCCTTTTCCTGCCCCAGCCGGTAACATATGTATGTATGTGTAAACCCGGGGTCAGCCGACTTTCTTTCCTCATAGTAATCCTGAAGAAATTTTCTGTAATCAATATACCCGAAAATATCGGTCTTCGTTGTTTTCATACCATATAGTATAAACAATCGCATTATGCTAAACAACGACCAGTAGTCCTATTTTTTGCAGGACGTTTAAGGTAAATGGCATGGAGAACGAAGAATCAGACCCGTACAATCAGACAATGCTTTTGTATTGCTATCTCCTAATTTATCATGATGATACGAACACACATTTTTACTAGATCAGGTTTTGTGTGCTATTTGATAAGCGTAACATACTTGCCATTAATATATTCAATTAAGACATTAACCATAGGAAGCAGAAATCTACAAACTTTCAACAAAACGAAGAAAATCCAGAATCGTCCCAACCATTATTTTACTATTTAATGGATACATCCTATTTACTGGCGCGACTACGGGGGTTTAAGCAAACACAATTCATCTCTCTTGAAAATTGGAAGTCTACCTTCCAATTTTCAAACATACTTTATAAAAACAATTTTTTCAATATGTTAGATTAATACCATTTTTAGATCATCTCGAAATTCTGTACCTTGAATATTTTTATATGCAATACACGAAATGCATTTCTTGTGTTACCTGGAATACATATCCTATCAGAAACATGCCCCCGCAGAAGGACTTGAAGAATGTCATTAAAAACAATGGCTTACATTATCAAAAATCCCTCTGCGGGGGATTTAGGGGGCGAGTTTATGTTGACAATTTCTAAAAACAAAAGGGAGTTTTACCTCCCCTTCGTTTTAACATAACAACACTTAAACTATAACCAAAACATCACTTTAACATTCAGACAACATCACCGCTTTACCGACACCTTGAACGGTTTGACCTTCTCAAGCGGAACGCCCTCATTGATAACATTGACAACTACAATGTACGTTCCCGCTCCGACAAGACGTCCTGCCGAATTGCGTCCATCCCAGAAAAAGTATACTTTTCTCTTTGCCTCATCAGGAATACATTGTTCATCACGAATAACATTTCCAAACGGATCAAGTATCTTAATCGTCCCCTCAACTGAAACCTCACGTTTGATTCGTGTCGTATCAGGTGTAAATAAGAACAGCGAACCGAGATCACGTTTTGCAAGTGCCGCAGCCTCAGCATAGGTTGATGGCTTTTTGGTATCTGCTGACGGCTTAAACGGATTCGGACCTTTCTTTACTAGTACAGTAAACGGTATCTTATTTGTTTTCAATGGAGCAAATCGATTTTCACTGAATGTCTGAACATTTCCCTTTCTGTCACTTACCTTACGCGACACGTCGATTCTTATTGAATCTTTTTGATTAGGAAATTCAACACCGTCATACGATGTCACCAAAAAGACCTGTTGTGACTGATCACCTGTATTTATAAAAGCATTGGCAACCTTCATTGAATACATCGTCCCGTCAGGCATATTTTTAAAGGTAAACGGCTGATCAGCGGTGATCGTCTCAACAGGCTCAGAAAACGTTACTGTCAACGTATCGGTATAGACACCATTAAAACTTGACGATGACGGATTAAGGGTTGCCTCAAGAATTACCGGTGCGGCGCTGTCTGCAACGTCTGCTTTGATTTCATCCTTTGCAAAGTTCTTATGAAAAGCACTTAGCTGTATTGATCCACTTGTTGCGATCTTTGTTCCGGTAAGCAGTTCCTTTATTTTAACCTGTACCCGGGTTCCGTCAGAACCGATTTCCGTGACATTACTGCCTGACACCGCAACCCGGTTTCCATTATTCCACTTAAAACCGAACGAAATATCATCTGCTGTTATTTTCTTCGCGAACAGTATTTCGACCTTGTCAAGCATTCCATTTTTATCCGCAGTATAAAATGCACTGATAACCCGTGGCACCGCTTCTTTAATCACGATTGGCATTTTTGGATTATCAGGATGAGCTTTTGTGGTATATGAATCACTTACTTTTCCACTGCTGTTAATTGACAACGAGTCACCCTCATTTATGGAACCGCTGCCACTCTTTACAAGAAGCTTAAAGGTAGTCTTTTCCAGATCCATTATACCCACGACGGTAAGTGTTGTCGCATTTCCACCCTGCCATAAGGTGAATGCATCACTCTCTCCGACAGGGACATTGACATCTTCAGAAAATGTAACAGTCAGTGTATCATTACCTGAACCGGTTCTTTCGTTGACGGTAACCGGTGACGTAATAACCGGGCCGGTACTATCAGCCAATATAAAAGCACTTATTTTTACAACACCCAAATTCAGAATGTATGATTTTGCTGTCAGATTTTTACCCGCAGTATACCCTGTTTTTCCTTTGTCCAGTGGATCTTTAAGCTGGATTGTCAACTGGTTCCCGCTAATGGTAAAATTATCGTAGTCAGCTTTTACCATAACATTATCTGATGCTGCAGGAAATGTAAAGCCCACAGAATCCGGTTTCGTTTTAAGTGCGATATTGTAGTTCACAACGATTTTATCAACCGCGCCATCACCATTGGAATCAAAGAACGCACCATTTGATGCCACCGGGAAATCAGCTTTACTTACCATTGTCGCTTCCGAGATATCCTCAGGATCTGTCGGATCAACGTAGGTGATCCAGATCTTATCACCACCGTTCATAGCAATCTCTGTTGACATTGTCTGCGCAGCAGTTTGATCCACCACGGAAATCATGTTTACAGACCGGAATACTCCCGTTGAATCACCGGTTTCTATCAGCAGCACGTTAATTGAATCACCCGCCACCGGATTTGACACCTTTACATAGAGCGAATCCTTAACCTTGCCGCGAAGATTACCGTTACGATCCCTGACTTCGATATTGAATTTAGTCGTGTCAAGCTTTGCGGTATCATTCGGCAGAACCTCCCATTGTGCGTCTTTAAGGGCGATTGTTGACGGGTACTGCTGCGCACCCTGGAACTCAACATAAAAGCTATGATTTGTAACAGCGCACCCATAGCATTCTGAACATTCCGAGGATGCTCCGGCAAACAGCGTAACATCAACATTGTTTTTCCCGTTCTGTACTGGAACAGGAATTTTGAAGTTGTACCGTTGATCGGCATCACTCCAGGAATACAGTGATGTAATATCTTTCTGACGAACGCCATTTACCCAGATATCATTCAGCTCACCATCAATAGGCTCAATGGTAAACCACCCGGATACATCAACTGATTTCACAGAGCGTTCGTAGAACACATAATCACCGGTCGGATTGACAAGTGGTGATGTCACAAGTGAGGTCATCGCATATTGTGTTTTCTTTTCCTTGCGCTCCTCCATTGATGGAGAATAACCCCATACATACTCATTCTTTCTATAGATGGTCACATAATAGTTAATCGGTTGTGTCCAGTAACTGTTATCGACATCATCTTTTGGAAGAGTCGGCACACCCGGAAAGTCAATTGGATCTCCGGTTGCTTTGCTGTGTGGACCAAAACTCCAGTCACTATTCGTAAACTTGTGCTTTGGGGCCTGATTCATATAATCCTTGAGTCGGGTCTGCTCCCAACTATCAAATATAACATCCATACGTATACGCGATTGAGAACGCATTTCAACCTGCCATAATGGAATCGTAAGATAGTAGGCATAGGTGTCATCTGATGGATCATAGGTGTCAGGCATCTTGACCGGATGCTGCGCCTGCAGATTTTTCCAAATTGCATCGCGTAAAGCGCCTCCGACGGTATCCTGGAATCCATCCTCACGATACAGAACAAGAATATCTATTCGTGCAGCAAGATCCTTTTCAAACCCCTCTTTGTCTCTGAAATAGATACGCAGTTCCAGGGAATCGTACGCCTTGGAATCCTGGTTGATAATATTGACACCCATTGCAGGCATGTCTGCCCAATTATACCTGATAGTCCGGACATCAAATTTGACAAACTCTACCGGCGTTGTAAAAGAATAATACTGACCACCATTGTCATCACGGGAATCACCGGATTCAACATAGAAATAGTAGGTTGTTTTTTCCTTCAGTCCGCCTATTTTTACATAATGAAATTTCGTAGGATGCCCGGAAACATCAAGTGGCTGCTCGATTGATGGAGGTCTTTGTGTTCCATAGACTACCTTGCTGTCAAATTCACCGTTGGGCGTGTACCAGAAGATCTCTGCACTGTCCGATGTTACCTTACAGATTTTTACATTGGAGATCTGAGCATTCGTTGGACAGTCTTTTAGTGTTTTGAATGAAAAATCAACGAGCTGCTTGTCAGAATTGAGATATTTTAACACGGAATCGCGCCCAAAAACATCACCGACGACGACGTTATAGGTATAGATTGTTCCATTAGTTAAACCATTTAACGTAAATTGATGTTTTGTATCAGCAGAATCTGATGTAATACTCTTTTTTGTCCCACCCTCGGTACCATAATAGAGTGTTGCTTTTCCGTATTTGGTCTGAGTTACTTCAATAATTGCCTCGTCACATCCAACATAAACGGTTTTAACATTACCACCCGGAGGCCCGATCGGGTCATCCTTGGCAAGCCCGATAACAGGCATAAGTATATTTGTTGTTCCGTCAATACCGGTTTCTGAATGCATATATTCAAAATACCACTCGTCATACAGATTCGAACCATCATTTTTTGGTTTATATCCACCTTGTAAAGCACCCACAGGAGGAACATATTTGTAAAATGCTCCAGGTACATTTTTACCTTCAGGATTCGCAGCACGGTGATGCGGATGATTGAAATTCTTTGTTCCCACACCGTAAATCATGCTGATATCCCATGGATTGATACCAAGCTGATAATCAAGCATGCGTACCATAATATTCTTTACTTCATTGGCTTTCCAGTCAGTAGAAGCAGGTATATTGGGAAGCTGCATACCCTGAATTTTTGATGCAATATCATAATAATAGTACATATCGGTAATATTGCCAGCCTGATATCTGTTCCAAACCCACTCCAATGGTCCAAACATTGTAAACCATGGTAAATCATATTTGACTGCCGATGGTACCCAGTTGACACCTTCAGGAAGCGTAATAACCTGCGTTCCCAGACCAATCGAAGAAAGGTTCGCCATCAGATTAACCATAGTCTTTTCGATAAGACTGAACCGGTCCTGTTCTGTTAAGGCCAGTTTTTCACATAATGCATTGTCATTCAAAACCAACCGAAAAAAGCCCCACAGTACATGAGTCTGTGTCGAAGCCCAATCCGTATGTGCAAACGACTTGCTAAACAAGGGGTCATTATTTGTAAACAGCCCACCGTGAAATAACATTGGAAACTCAGATTCCTTATGTGCCTTAATACCGATTGTCTTGTCATAACAAAGCTGATCAAGGTATTTACGTTCACCAGTCGCCCAGAGAAGAGCAAGGCAACCAAACGCAGCATCATCAGTCACAATTGTCCCACCACTATAGGCAGGTGTATCAGTATGATCAAGTTTGGGCAGTGTATATTCATAAATTGCTTTTGCAGCAATTAAACATCGGTCGGCATAGTCAGCATCGTATGGTCTATATAATTTTGAGACAAATGCCAGAATCGCAGCATACTTTCCAAGGTAATCGGTGGTCGGTTCACTGCGTGGACAACGTGGCGGCCCGCCACGAGACGATGGCATCAAATCCTGATTCTCAGGACGCCCCCACCACATATGATCATCACCATACCCTGCATTACCAAACGCACCAACAGAGGTGATCATCTTACCTACCTGCCCACCTGCTTTATTATATGATTGGAGAACAAAATCAGCACCATGCTTTGCTTCATAAAGGATATCAGGAATTCCATCTGTGGTCTGTGTGATTGCCTGATTTGCGCTATACACATCAACATCACGATCAGAGAAAACCGCAGCAGCAAGTCCAAGTACAGCACCAGTATAACTCATTGTAGCGCCCTCTTTTAAGTGGTCACCACAATCATGCCATCCACCGGTAACAGTATCTTTAAGATGGCACCCTGGATGAAACCATGATTTTGAATCACCACAGCGGTTGACACCATAGAACTTTAGAAGTGCATCCCGAACCCAGCCATACACATTTTCATCAATAACGAACTTTGCAGAAAGATCATTACCTACCTTTATTTTATACGTTCCTGGTGCAATATCAGGGATCTGCCCCTCAAAAATAGTACCTGAATATATCGGGCTTAACATGGTATACCGGGTATCACCATTGGCAACAATCTGGGCATTATTGGATGCTTTGATTTTCAACTGGCCGGATGCAGTTTTACCGGTATTGGTGAGTGTTCCATTGGCAACAGTCTGACCGGACAGATCAACAACGGTAAATGATGTCGCACCGGAACCTATATAATAGAAATACTTTTTATCCTCAGGACGATACCCTGCCTGGTTAATGCGGATTGGGGAAAATTTCAGGTTGATAGAGTCCCGGTTTTTCTGATCCATCGTATCCGGCAGCGGATTCGCGATCTTTGCGTATGGCAGCGGATCGGTGACATATTGAGCAAAAGTGGTTGACACCAGCATCAGGACGGTTACCAGAAGAAGTCGTTTCAGCATAAAAAGTCCTTAATTTGTTCTATGTGTATCGATGTATTTTCCCGATTTTGCATATTCCGGCATGGTAGACAGTCGCGACCGTCCGCGACATATGGATTGCAATATAGCACCTTATAGTGCCACAATACCATGATTTTTGTTTAAACACCAATCTAAAAGGCAATAAAATAACCAGTTAACCGGATCATGCACAATAGTTCCGGTTAAAAAAGTTAGTATGGTATTATAATCAGTGACATTTTTTCATTGAATGGTTTAGGGTGAATACGGTAAATTGTTGAGCTGTTTGCGGTTCAACATGATTTTTTGGGCGTATTCGCATTGTCGATGCGATTTGATGTCCGGACAGCATTTTATCAGCACAGTTCAACATTTTGGCGCGTTCACTAAAAATGAACACAACTAAGTGGTGAACAACGAGCATAAGTAGTGATCGTTTGACATTCTTGCTAAGTATCAGGCTGCGAAGAGGGCTAAATTCAGGCTTATTATTAAGGAACACCAGAAAAACAATGCATGGCGTTTACTATTGATAACACTCACTAATATGTATTCACTTAAAATTTATTTTTACCGGAAAGGAATATTATTCGCTATAAAACAATTTTTATGGTATATTTATACCGTACGGTAAAACATTATGATCGGAGGGCCTATGGAGGACGACATTTGCCCGTACGGGAAAATTAGTTCCATTGAAATGATTGGCAAAATTATCAGATACAGACGCAAAGAATTAAAGGTTACACAGGCAAAAGTTGCAGGATTATCCGGAGTCGGCCAGCGTTACTTGTCAGAACTGGAGCGTGGAAAACCAACAATTGAGATCGGGAAAGCATTACACGTACTCCAAAAATTAGGACTTGAAATTACCCTGGCTCCGCGTTCAACGATTAGTCAAAGTGTCAATTCATGAGTTCATCAAAAACATCTCTCAGGGTAATATTTGCAGCACAAACAGTCGGCATTCTTGAACAAACAGAATCTGACCAGATCGTTTTTACCTATTCAAATGAATGGCTCAATTCGAAACACTCCTGGCCAATATCCCAATCAATACCCCTGCAGAAAGGCACTATAACTTCTGAACAGGTACACCGTTTTTTCAGTAACCTGTTACCAGAGGGACGTATCCGTTACCTTGTCTGTAAACAACTCGGCATTTCTGAGAATAATGACTTTGAATTGCTTAAGGCAATTGGCGGTGAGTGTGCGGGAGCACTCAGCATCGTACCTGATGATAATTACACGCTTGAATTGCCAGGTAACTATACAGAAATTTCATCAGAGGAAATAGAAAAAATAATCCATCGAGGCTTAATTTATCCTGTATTTGCACACAAAGACAGAATAAGATTGTCACTTGCCGGAGCACAGGACAAACTACCTGTCAGAATTAAAGAGAACCAGGTGTACCTGCCGACTGGAAACGCAGCCAGTTCACATATTCTCAAATTCCCAAACAGAGATTTTAAGCATCTTCCCGAAAATGAAGTTCTGATAACGCTTATAGCAAAGCAAATGAAACTTCCCGCTGTAACCGCGACACTTTTCAAAATTAACGATTTAAATACTTGTTTAGTAGAACGATTCGATCGGTGGAATGACACAACGGGAAATTATCACCGGATTCACCAGGAAGATCTCTGCCAGGCTCTTGGATTCTCATCTCAACGAAAATATGAAGCTGAAGGCGGTCCGTCATTTCAGACTTGTTTTAAATTAATCGACCAGATTACAGCAAATCCGATAACTGATACTGATACACTGCTTCGCTGGCTTATATTCAATCTCTTTTGCGGGAATGCTGACGCTCATGCAAAAAACATCTCTTTACTTTATAGAAATCAGGGTGTGGCATCACTTGCTCCACTTTACGATCTGGTATGTACAGCTGTTTATCCCGGGATCGACACAAGACTTGCCATGTCAGTAGGTGGATGCTTTGATTATGGGCAGATTACTATTGAATACTGGAAAAAGCTGTCAGATGAGATCGGCATTCGATACTCCTATCTTCGCGAAACTGTAAAAGAAATGGCAGAAATATTACCAGAAAAAGTAGATGCTGCTATCACTGAATTTACAAGTCAATACACTGCGTATCCGGTTATTGACATGATAAAAATTATCATCATTAAACGGATCCGACTGGTAATGTATCATCTTAAATGAATGCATTACTTTAAACTCGGTTTACGTACCTGAGGATTTCCAGTATTTCTTACCCGACAGGAATCAGCTTACTCCGTTCCCCGCAACACATGCTGGTATTGAGCTTCAGAAACCTGATCAGCAACCAATCTGAACGGGGCAGGACCAAATAAAGGAAACGGGATGTTGATTTCTGATGGCTGTATGGTGCATCCAATCAGATAATTGGTATAGGCGACATTTTTGTCAGATGATTCAATCTGCTGTGCCCATATATGCCCTTTAATGCTGTTTTTCTTCATGTAAATGCTTTGATTTGTCACAAGTATGCCATTTACCGATGTATGTTGGCCCAGGGTAATTGATGGATACCAGCAGCGTTTTTTTGCAAGAGAATCCATCACTGAAATAATAACTCCCTGGTACTTGACATTCTCATCAAGGTACACGCCCCCGCTGACAATTGTATCGTTTACTGCGCTCCGGTAATTGACACAAACAGACATAGTTCCAAATGACATATCCTTTTTTATCACCAGTGAATCATTGGTGATACATTGTGCATTATACATGCCACTTCGCAGCAGACATTTTTTCTGCGTATATACAACAGAATGCAAAACCCGGGCATCATTTACATGTGCTGTCTCGCAAAACAGCATTGACATACGCAGTGTCGCATTACGATCAAACGTTGCAGTACCTGATACAATAATCACTTTATTTTCAAGCTCTCTGCCGCTTATCTCAAGATCCCCAAGCACTACGATTGTATCCCCGTATTTTGTCAGGTCAGTTGACTCATTGATAGTAAAATCAGATGTTATACTATTTTTATTTGCAAGTAAAGCGATACATTCACTGTTAATCTTTTGTACTGTTTTGTATACCGCTGATGAATCAAAGGGTAGTGATGGTGATACTTTTATGATTACTGGTGACTGATAGTATCGTATTCCACCATGAAACAGCACAACCGGCCCGCTTAGCGTCGACCCATCCTTCAATTCAAGACCACCACTATGACCTGTTAAGGTGATAACCGGCTTAAGAAGCCCGGGTAATGTGCGCCCAAATATATTCTGATATGTGCAGGTATAGTCAAGGCGTCGTCCGGTAGATGTCAGCTTTGAGTAAACTCCAAATTTCCTGTTCTGCAAAGTGATTATTCCAAAATCACCTATCTTTTCAACATAATTATCGCATTCCCAGTCAATTGTATGCTTATCACCACCACTTAAAAAATACGATGCCCGTTCCACTCCGGACTGTGCAAGATGATAGGCTTGAGTTTTTTTCACTGTTGCTGATGCGGATTTTTGTATTGCATTTATCCTTATGAGAAATACAGAAATCATGAGGGTTGCTATTGACAATATGGCGAGGACCATGTAGACGGTGAAGCCGCTGTTGTTTGAGTGTGTTTTGACCTCTCCCCCAGCCCCTCTTAAGGGCACGCCCCCTAAATCCCCCGCAGGGGGACTTGAAGACAAAAACCCGTATTTACAGAAAATCATTTCAAAGTCCCCCTGCGGGGGATTTAGGGGGCGCGCTTATCACTCTCGCCCCGTAAACCGACTTCCCATTCACCATTACACATTCCCAATAAAGAGCCTGCTTTAAATGTGATGAATCACTTTTATCAAAAGTAATACTCTTTACTTTGCTGCATATTTTTCTCGAATCATACACAAGCGAATCAGCCCTTAATTCAATAGTGTGTAGTGAATCAGATTCTGATGTTACAAATTCTATGCGGCTACTTTGAACACTCTTAAGATGCGCGATTGAGTTTAGACTTTTGGTAATTGCTGCCCTTGTCAAAATCATGGCGTCAACAGCTGATGCTCTTTTGTTTTGCAGTGATACTCCGATTTGTGTGTCCCGAATGAAGCGATAAGCAAGAAGAACAACAATTGCCGCGATACTGATTGCCACAATTAATTCCAAAAATGTAAATCCCTGCTTATTTGAAAGCACGTTACAAACCTTTTCCAGAATAGTTAAGAAAACAAAGTTCTGCTTTCACTTTTTGATCGAGTTCAGCATACAGGTGATAGCGAACAACATCAGTCCCCTCTTTAGATGCCCGGATAGACCATTCCCTTTTGTTAACAGTTCTTTTTTTAACTGGAAGACATTCATCAGGATCAACCTTAATCCTGCAAGCCTCCTGTTCAAGCAACCCTATTGCAACAATAGACTGCTCAGCCTTAACAGCGAGGTTATTTCTGTAAACCATTGATAACACCGGTACACCTATTATCGCAAGTATTGACAGTGCTATTATTGTTTCTATTAGAGTGTACGCTTTGTTATTGATAGCGCGCCCCGGCACTATCTCCACTTTGTAAACTTTCATTCTTGCACTCGCCCCCTAAATCCCCCGCAGGGGGACTTTGAAAGGTGTAAACTATTCATATTTGCCTTTATCTTCAAGTCCCCCTGCGGGGGATTTAGGGGGCGTGTATTCACCGTGTCAACACAACCTCTCTCTTACCAACCATAACAACGACTCTCGTCTTCTCAATTTTCTTAACAGTAATATCCCCGATCGTCTGCCCCGCCTTTACAACCGTACTTGATCCATCAGGCAGCCCGAGCATTGCCAGCGGGTTTTGAGCATTCCACATTATTCCGTTTATGGTAATTTTTGGTAACTCCGCAATCACTTTTACCGGTTGTTTAATTTGTGATTGTATTTTTTCAACTTTTGGTTTTTCCGTAACAGTAAATTCTGCAAAAGGATTTCGTCCCTGCTTTACAAATTTCACCGGTTCAACAATATTTTTTAAATTATTTATAGAAATTGTTGTTTTTTTACCACTGATCTGCACTGTTGACGTCTCCTGAGTTCCCTTTAGCGAACCCCTGATTAATACATATACGTTATAAGAATATAATGGTATTGCTATAAGGATTAGAAGTATGATTACTGTTTTTCTCATTTTGTTTTGACCTCACCCCCAGCCCCTCTCCCCCAGGAGAGGGGGGCCGGAGTTAAAAGCTAATTTGCTCCAATTACTATCGTGAAAACATCGTTGCAGGTGTACAACCTCTTCGTAAATTCCGCACCGCGTAATTTTCTCTCTTCACTCCCCCTCGCTCTTTGGGAGAGGGGGCCGGGGGGAGAGGTCAGGAGAGGTCTCACTCTGTCACCTCAAAATCGATTGACACATTAAGATCACTGCCTTTTTCCCCACTAATATTCATCGTACGCAGCCGCACACTCTGCTCTGCATTTTCCAATGTTTCGGTAAATCTGCCGATTGCTTCATATGTTCCGGTGCCTTTTATCTGTATTGACGTAGTCCGTACATGATTCTTTTCCAGTACATCCCCGACAATCACCTTTGACGCTCTCAGTCCTGCACTATCGGCATACGTATACAACATCTCCATTACTGTTTTACTGCCTGCACTCTGCCTGCTTCTGATTATGGTTAGTACACTGTCAAGAGCCTGAATATCTGATGTTACTTTTTCCGATTCCCGGTCATAATACTCGCTGTTTTTTGCAAGCTTTGCGTTGTTGTACATTGCCATACATTTTTTAATACTATCAACGGCAAGAGGAGTATGTACATATACAAAGACACAACCCAGTACAATAAATAGTATGGCTAATGTTATGTAATACCATTGGATTTGTATGTTTTGCTTTTTATTTGTTGTCATTTTTGTTCCTGAGACCTCTCCCCCAGCCCCTCTCCCATAGGAGAGGGGGGCCGGATTTGAATGTTAGTTCTGCACCTAACATTCCTACTATGTAAATTATTGCACAACCTCTTCGTAAATTCCGCACC
>JAEWVR010000011.1 GCA_023459055.1 Fibrobacterota bacterium | reverse complement strand
GGCCCTTCTTTGTCCAGTGTTTCTTTGGCCCTGGAAAGAAATACTGGTCGGGGGTTTACAAGGGGGTGATGCGCCCCTTGTTTTGCGGGAGCGATAGGTTACATTGTCAAAGTGTGTCGTCTCGGCTAGCGCTCGACGACCTTGTTCAGATTGAACTGCATACCACTTGTAAATAATTATAATGAATTCCACACCAACAATCCCTATCGCCTGTCAATACCTCTCCCCCTGCCCCCTCTCCCAAAGAGCGAGGGGGTTTAAATTGCATTCCAGCTTTACTGCACATATCCGGAAAAAATCATGGAAATCATGGTTCAGATAATTTTCGATAGTGAAAGTGAAAATTGAATATCTGCTGCTAATCGAGTCTGGAATAGACTGAATAATTCGGAGTGAACATTCCACATGAGTATAATCTATGCTCCTCATCTTACCATCTAAGGATTGCATTTTGAACTGTCGACACATTGCAGACAGTTCCTGAGCGGAATGATTAAAAGTACCTTAAAAAAAGAATTTCCTTGCTTTTCTGTATCCAATCAGATACATTATTGGTATGTATATACTTAAGAAGACAGCATTATTTGATACCTGGTTAAAAGGACTTCGTGATATAACGGGTAAAGGGAAAATACTTGTACGGATTAAGCGGGCTGAGTCAGGTAATCTTGGTGATTACAAAGCTTTAGGTTCTGGATTATATGAAATGAGAATTGATTACGGTCCCGGCTATCGGCTTTACTTTATGAAAGATCAGAACACAATAATACTACTTCTTTCCGGTGGGATGAAATCATCACAGGAAAAGGATATCAAAAAAGCTCTTAACATGATAAAAGAAATTACGGTGCACCATGGAAATAAAAATATCAAATTTTGATGTTTCAGAATACCTGGATGATGAAGAAACAATCGCATCCTATCTTAGTTCAATAATTGAAGAAGGTGATCCCCAACTCCTGCTTGCAGCAATAAGTGACGTAGCAAAGGCACGCGGAATGGCTAAAATTGCATCAGATTCCGGATTAGGAAGAGAAAGCTTATACAAGGCATTAAAACCTGAATCAAAACCACGTTTTGAAACGGTTTTAAAGGTTCTGAATTCATTAGGAGTTACCATCCATTTTACTGCACTGCACGATAGCAGTAACGGGAATATAAACGTAAACAAAACAGCAAAATCCAATAGCGTATCAAAAATCAAAAAACAGGTTTCACAAAGAAATACAATGCGTCATGTAAAGTAACAATTCACATTGCTGGCAGACTAAACTTTTCTGTCACATTTCTAAATTACAGTTTGAATAATTTACGAAAGAGAATCAATCATTCCTCTTTGCAGTTTGAATTCACGCACGAATTTGAAGGGAATCCAGAAGCCAGCATCCAGAAGTAAAAAATATTTTTTCTATCAGGTAAATTGGGCAGATTTACCTTTTCAGCAGTTTGAATTCACGAACAGATCTCCTCATCTTGACAATATCAAAAACATCTACCCTATCCCGTACACCACCGTATGTTTTCAAACTGCTCTTCGTCTTCCCATTTAGCGATTTCAACTGTTTGAGCGGTGCTGGCGCAAGGCACAGTGACTGGTGACGCGTAATGAGTGGCTGGCAGAACGAATCTTTGCGTATGATAAGCGAGTTTTGAAAGCGCGTTTCGACGGTAGGTAAAATAGGTATGAGAAAGAGCCCTTTTTTGTCCAGCCTTTTTTTGGCGATTGAAAAAAAGGGCTGGTCGGGGGTTTACAAGGGGGTGACGCGCCCCTTGTTTTGCGATAGTAAATGGTTAAAGTGTGTCGTCCCGACTGGCGCTCGACGACCGTGTTCCTTTTGTACTACTTTACAATTATAAATTTTAAACCTGAATAAAAAGTGTGAACTAATCAATAAAAGTTAAAGATATTATGGCTCAGACAAAATCAATTGATTATTTTAATTGAAATAAGCAATGTTCCAGTCCCTCTCGATCCAAAATATACAGAAGAATAGGAAATGGCGCAACATGCTGAAAAAAATTTTATTCATATTTTTATTGTTTTTCGTTGGCTGTAACAAAACCAGTATTAATGAGTCAGATCAATCAATTGTTGCATTTACCAGTAGTTGTGGTGGTTTTTTAAGAACTGATGCTGTTGTTTTACAAAAATCAGCACTTGGCAGTGATTCAATTGCACCCGAATATCGAATCACCACAGGTGAATACATACAAGTAGAACAGATTAAGTGGTATTATAATAAATCTGATTCTATTTTAGATATTATTCACTTTAGAAAAGTCGCCAACTGCGGTGCTCAATTGATGCCGAAGTGTCATGTATCCGGTACGACGCTTTATTTAGAAGAATCAAATAATGGTAATGAATTGGATCGTTGCAATTGTGTCTTTGATCAGTTCTGTAGTATCAAAATATCAGCGGTTGTTAATGTACTCATGTTTGCTGATAACAAATGGACTATCAATTTAAACAATGATACCGGCACTATAATTGTCGATACTACAAATCTTTCTACTACTGGAATAGTAATTCCTTGATCAGTTCTGTTATTTGTATGGGTGTTATTGCACCCGTGCAACATTTCTTTTGATCAACAGTACAGGAATAGATTTCTGTAAACAAACAATATGTTTTTCCCTTGTTTTTTAGGAATATGGAAATAGGTTGAGGTTTATTCAATCAATTTGCCAGAAGGTAGATATCATAATCATTGAGAAACATAGTGCCAAAATAACCTTAATGAAATCCTTTGTTAATTTAAGTTAAACCAGAACACTTAGCCTGACGGCAATGGGCGATCCGCCCCAGGACCAGGACTTCCTTTTTTGTCCACACACAGATATTCCCTCCACTCCCTTAATGTCTTTTGCCCCAAGGCACCCGTTTCACCAATTTTCACTCCGCAGGACATTCGGAACTGCTCATACCTGTCGGATTCAGCACCAAAAGAGTTTCAGCGCGATCTAACGGCCGCGGCTCGTTACAGAATTGGCCTTCGCTGTTCCTCACCTTCTTCCACGCGCGGAGAAGGGGCCGGAGGATGAGTCCTCTCCGGATAAAGCATCCGATCCAATCCAAAATTCAACAATTTAAATATACGCCCCAAGTCTGTAATCGTTTATTTTCATGCATATGGATACTCACCTTAGAAATGCCGGGAAACTTAAAATTTTCTTCGGAATGGCACCTGGAGTTGGCAAGACACTTACGATGCTCAAAGCCGGGCTTGATATACAGGCCCGCGGAGCAAATGTTGTTGTCGGATACGTAGAGACACATGGTGACCCGGAAGAATCGGAAATTATCTCAAAAATCGAGATGATAGCGCTGGTACTCAAGGATGATGATTTTCCTTATGGGGAAATGGATCTGGATGCCGTACTTGCCAGGCGGCCGCAAATTGTCCTGATCGACCGGATGGAACACATTAACCACCCGAAGGCACGCCACCGGTTCCGCTGGCAGGATATTCAGGAACTGCTTGATCACGGAATCAGTGTCTATACAACCCTCAATGTGCATCATGTCGAAAGCCTTATTGATATTGTTTTTCAGATCACTGGTATACGGTGTACCGAAATTGTCCCTGACCGGATGCTTGACAGTGCTGATGAAATTGAACTTGTCGATATGCCGCAGGATGAGCTTCTTGTTAAATTTACCGACAATAAAATCAATGTTCCCGATTACATGAAAACAATCGCTCACGATTTTTATCGTAAAGGTAATCTTACCGCCCTGCGCGAAATCGCACTGCGGACACTTGCCAAACGAGTCAATCTTCAATTGACAGAATACATGCACCAGCGTAATATTCACGGGCCATGGAAAACAAATGAACGGTTCATGGTCGCTATTGACGCAAGTGTACGCAGTGAGGAACTGATACGCATGACTACCCGCATGTCACTCTCGGTTGAGGGAATGTGGTATGCAGTGCATGTACAGACAAATGATACGATTAATGCTGTTGATGAGCCCCAGCTCAAACGTAATTTCATGCTGGTTCGGGAACTCGGCGGAGAACTGATTGCAACTGCTGATACCGATATCGCTTCCGGAATATTACGGACTGCAAAACAGAAAAATGTCAGTCAGATTATTGTCGGTAAATCGTATCGTCACCCATTGCTTCGATTAATCGGACAACAATCAATCGTTGATAATCTGATAAAAAATTCCGGTGGTATTGATATTCATGTCATTGAGTGTTGCAGAAACGATGCAAAAGCTGACAAACCTAAAACAGCCACTGAATCATCAGTAAAAATATCAAAACAGTACCTGTTCACACTTGGAATAACCGCCATTGTTTCAATACTTGGCATTATTTCTCAGCAATTTGTCAACTATCATCTGATTGCAATTGCATTTCTTTTTACCAATACATTTATGGGATTGTTCTTTAAGCGGGGACCGGTAATTGTTTCATCAGTGGTGAGCGCGATAGTGTGGGGATATATATTTGTTCCTCCGGCGATGCAGCTGGCGCCCAAAAACATTAATGATATTATCCTTATAGGCATGTATGTTTTATTGTCAACCATTACATCATCACTGGCGATTCGTGTGCGTAACAAAGATGAACTTGTTCATTTCAGGGAACACCAGACATCAACGCTGCTCTCATTTGTAGAATCGCTCTCTACCGTCCAATCAATTGATGACATTTTCCAGATTTCGGCGGATCATATAGCACGTACCTTTGGAGCGCAAAGCTGCTTTTACTATCCTGACCAATCGGATAATCTGGATAGACAGATTCACAGTGCCAGTACATTTACCGATCCTGTTTACGATACTGCGCTCTGGGTATTTACGAATAAAAAGCCGGCCGGTAAAGGTACGGACACATTTCAGCGTGTCAAGGGTACGTATTACCCTCTTATCAATTCAGGTAAAGTTGAAGGAGTTATCGGAATTCATTTTGAATCGCAAAACAGCCTGTCATTAAATAATGAAGCACTTCTTCTGACCTTTTTCTATCACATATCACTGGCTCTTGACAAAGAACGACTCAATCGTCATGTTGGTGAATCCAGAATTTATGCCGAGTCCGAACGTCTTTACAAAACATTGTTTAATTCAATCTCACATGAACTTCGTACACCGCTATCAACAATCCATGGAGCATCAGCAGGTCTTCTTGACGAAAAAACATCTGATGATCCCCTGATCAGAAAAACACTCGCACGTGATATTTATGATGCAACCGGGAGACTCAATCGTCTTGTTGAAAACCTGCTGAACATGAGCAGACTCGAATCAGGCCGCATCCGGCTCAGCAGGCAGTGGTGCGACATTCAGGATCTTTATGCAACAGTCAAATCGCAGTTCGCAGCGGTATTATCAAAGCATGAAGTCACCATTGATGTTGAACCGGACTTTCCATTTATTAAGATTGACGATGGACTTTTTTATCAGATCGTTTCAAACATAGTGCTCAATTCGGCACAATATTGTCCCCCGGGGACAAAGATATCTATGAAAGCGTTTATGGACAATTCCATTCCCACGCTGCGTTTTGACGATACGGGAAAAGGTTTTCCGGAAGATTCAATACCCCGTCTGTTTGATAAATTCTACAGAGTTCCCGGTACAACATCGGGTGGCACGGGTCTTGGGTTATCGATTGCAAAGGGTTTTGTTGATGCACACGGGGCAACAATTACTGCGGCAAACAACGAACATGGCGGCGCACAAATAACAATCACACTGCCATCAATGGCACAACCAGTCTCTATGCAGGATAATGAAAATGGGTGACCAACAGACAATCTTGATTATTGATGATGAACTGCAGATTCGAAGGTTTCTTCGTTTCAGCCTTGAAGCAAATGATTATCAGGTGCTTGAAGCATGTAATGGCAAGGATGGGCTTTACCTGGCAGCAATGCAGCGGCCGGACCTTATCATACTTGACCTGGGGCTTCCGGACATTGACGGAAAGGAAGTACTGCAACAGATTCGTCAGTGGAGTAAAATTCCCGTTATTGTGCTCTCTGTCCGCAGTGATGAAAACGAGAAAGTCACCTGTTTTAATTTTGGTGCTGATGACTACGTGACAAAACCATTTTCAACAATGGAACTTTGCGCCCGTCTGCGTGTCGCATTACGTCACGCCAATAAGGATATTGAGGACCCGGTATTTGTAAACGGTCCTCTTGCAGTGGATCTTGTTAACAGAGTGGTAAAGGTCAATTCACAGGCAATACAGCTCAGCCCAACGGAATATGACCTATTGATCTATTTTATTAAAAACGTGGGGAAAGTACTAACCCACCGGATGATCATGAAAGAGATCTGGGGACCGCACCGTACAGAAGAAAGTCATTATCTTCGTGTTTACATGCGCCAGATCAGACGTAAACTTGAATCGGATCCATCACAACCGACACTGTTTATAACAGAACCCGGTGTTGGGTACAGGATGGTTGTGCTGGAGTGAGGGGAATTGGGGGAGTGGGGGGAGATTCCAGAAGCCAGAAGCAAGTAGCAAATATATCGTAATAATACCTTAAGGGGAGACTGTGTATGAAAAGAATTATGTACTGTTTTGCAGCCATTATTTTATGTCAATCTTTTACCTTCGCGGAAAACCAATTTTCTGCAAAGATCGGCCCCGCCTGGCCGTCATCACTCTGGGAAACCGAAAAACCGACAGCATGGGACGCAGCTCTTCAAAGCGGAGTAGTGTTTGACAAAAGGGTAAGCATTGGCGGATCAATTGATTTTTTGTGGAATAATGATGCTAAGGAAACTGCACAGGGAAATGGGATTTATCAGGTTTCTGTAACACAACGCACATTCATGTTTCCAGTTTGTGGCTATTTATCAATTTCGCCACTTCCGGACCTTGTGCTTTCACCCTGTATCGGCGGTTATGTTGGACTTAATACAATGTATTTTGACTATGAAGGTAATAAAAAAATAACTGTAGACGATCCTTCAATCCGTGTTGATGGTGATGGATGGTATATGGGGCTTATCTGGAAAATTGCAGCGGACGCTGTTTTTCGCATCGGAGATAACAGTTCTCTTTTTGCAGGCCTTGAATATCAATGGTCAAAACCACGTAAACTCGGTGATAATGAGGGCAATTTGTATTTACGCCGTAATATGAGCGGCCTTGGTGTCCGTTTGGGTGTAAAGGTGGATTACTGACATGCGGATAGTACTGCAGCGTGTAAAACGGGCACAGGTCTCTGTTGATAATAAAACCGTTGGTAAAATTGACAAAGGCATTATGCTTCTGCTTGGTGTACATCACGATGATACCAGGGAAGCAGCAGATTTCCTTGTGCAGAAGTGCGTCGATCTGCGTATTTTTTCTGACAGCGATGACAAAATGAATTTATCACTCAAAGATGTAAACGGATCGGCCCTTATTGTATCGCAGTTCACGCTGTATGGCGATTGCAGTAAAGGCCGCAGGCCAAGTTTCATTAACGCAGCCCCACCCCAACTGGGTAACGAACTGTATGAATATTTTGTTGCTCAAATGAGAAAACAGATTGACAATGTGCAAACAGGAATTTTCGGCGCCATGATGGATGTCGAACTTGTCAATGATGGACCTGTGACAATGATTTTAGAAAAATAATATAATTGTACGGGCGAATCATTATTCACCCACATTATTCACCAGAATTTATTAACCCAACGTGTAAAATACAATTTTTCAAGAATGCCCATCAGGCACCTATCAATGATTTTTCGATCATTGATTTTGTATCACCATAAACAGTGTCACCGTCTTCCATTCGATATCCTTATTGTCAAGCTGCGCATGAAGCATACGTTTGATTTTCTCAGCCTGCTCTGATGTACCACGCTCTGCAATCCGGCTGCCTAACGATTTACGTCCGGTAACAGCCTCAGTCCTGAACCAGTAATCGATCTCCTTCGGAGCAATTCTTCTGTGGCTTGTATCAATATGTAAACTACTATGAATCTTAAGCGGTATTGTTTTCTGGATTGTTTCAATAAATGATGCAGATGTCCAATTGACGAGCGGATCTGAACCATCATTAAAAAGTTCCAGTTCTGCATCACGTAGCACTTCGAATAGTCCGGTTTCCGTTCTTGTCTGATCAATCAGATCTGAGATCCGCTGTCCTTCTGATGGTACTGTTTCAGCAAGCACCATTTTTCCAGGCGCATTCAAGACACACAGACAGTCACTTAAAAACGATACTTTTTGAACGATATTTAAAAGAATATTACGTCCAAGTATTTTATCAAAACGGACAGAATCCCCTGCGACGCTGTAAATATCTTCAATAATGGAATCAGACTTTTTTCTGATTATTTGCGGACGCGTTAACATATCCATCCGTGAAACAACAGACATAAGCGTGCTATGTGATTTATCATCATGCGCAACTGCCCACACACTTCCTTCTGGAGTCTGTCGGGACGCTGCAAATGTCAGTAAACCGGTACGGGCGTTACAATCAAGAACAAGATCTTCTCTTTGTAAATCTGCGGCAGCAAGGATTTTTTCACGGATGACACCAAGATGCACACCACGGTTTCCCAGTGTCCGTTCGAGCCATTTGTCACGGTCCGGATTATTTCCATTTCCTGCCAAAGAAAAAACATCCGTCTGTTCCTGCTCAACCATCGCTTCTATCTGGGCCTCACGGTTAAGGGTAACCTTTTCCCTGATACTTTTCTCATACCCCTGTCCGGATGGCTGATAAAACACCTTTCCCTGCATGGACAAAGGAAGATACTGCTGCGCAACCCAGTGATCACGATATGCATGAGGATACATATAACCATCACCATGACCAAACCCGTCCTTGTCCCTGTTTGCATCACGTAAATGATTAGGAACATCATCCTTCGCTTCCTGCTGCACCACATTGAGTGCATCAAAAAAAGCCATACTGGAATTGCTTTTAGGAGCAGTCGCAAGATACAGACAGGCATGAGCAAGATGATATCTGCCTTCAGGCATTCCCACATAGTCAAATGCTTGTGCGGCATCCATCACAACACCAAGCGCATGTGGATCTGCCATCCCGACATCTTCACATGCAAGAATAATCATCCGTCTGAAAATAAAGCGGGGGTCTTCACCGGCATACACCATTTTCCCCATCCAGTAAAGCGCCGCATCAGGATCAGAGCCCCGTACCGATTTTATAAATGCAGAAATGGTGTCATAATGTACATCACCATCACGGTCATAAAGTACCGCCCGCTGCTGGATTGATTCCTCTGCAATCTCACGGGTGATATGAATCTCTGATTCCTGCGAAATTGTTGTCGTCTCAACCGCAAGTTCAAGCGCATTGAGCACACCGCGGGCATCACCGTTTGCAACCTTGACAAGATGCTCCAACGCATCATCATCAATCGTTACGTCGCGATTACCGTATCCGCGTTCTTTATCTTTGATAGCCTGATACGCGACAGCTTTAAGATCATTTTCATCAAGCGTACGAAGCTGAAAGATACGTGATCGTGAAACCAGTGCTTTATTGACTTCAAAATATGGATTTTCGGTAGTAGCCCCAATAAGAATCAAAATGCCGTTTTCAACATGTGGAAGCAGGGCATCCTGCTGTGCTTTATTAAACCGGTGTACTTCATCGACAAACAGAATTGTCCTCTTTCCGTAAAGCGACAGTGTCTTCTGGGCAGAATCGATGGCATCACGGATATCCTTGACACCAGCAAGAACTGCATTTATGGATATGAACTGGGCTTTTGTTGTATTTGCAATAATTCTCGCAAGCGTAGTTTTGCCGGTACCCGGTGGCCCATAAAAAATAAGGCTCGACAATTGATCAATCTGAATCGCCCTGCGCAGCAACCGGCCCTGACCAATAATATGTTCCTGTCCAATATATTCATCGAGTGTGCGCGGACGCATCCGGTCTGCAAGCGGTGCATTCCGCTGTACCATCTGATTTTTTCGTTCTTCAAACAAGTCCATCACTACACCAGTTATTCTCTCGCAGTACAGATGACAATGCCCCTGTAATATGCCCGCAGGATCTGTTCAAATGTCTGACCGGCTTTTGCGCGTGCGATCGCGCCGGTCTGACACATACCCACACCGTGCCCATATCCGACTCCGCTGACCTTAACCTCTTTTACCGTATTTGATGTAATCACAAAATTGGCACTTTTCAAAATAGGATTACCGTTTTGTGAACGTCTGAGAATAAACCGAACCTGATCACCAATCGCCGCGTATTTCCAGTTTGATCCGCTGATAACCAATTCACGGATACGGCCGCATGAATAATTACCGGTTATATCAAATCTGCTAATCGGCAACTTGTATTGCTTTTTTCCATCGATAGTATTCAACGATGCTATGACGATTTTGTTAAAAGCATCCTTAGACCATCGTTCCTCCCATCGAAACGATTTTGAGTCTGTACACCAGGCACGCCCGGTACTGTCTTTGTCAATTTCAGACCGCAAGTATTCAAGCGCCCCTTTATTTTTCCATACATCTTCAATGTTGGCTGTAAAGCCACCGCATGTTGAATGGTAGTAAGCACGGGCGATACTGTCGTTATAAACGAGAATCAGCCCTTTTGTCAAACGAATCGCAATGTCTGCATCATGATACTCCGGTTTAAAACCTCCATAGACCTGATCAGCTACAGTTGCATATAGATCAAAAGGTGCAGTGATACGGTCACTTATTTTCTGATATGTATATGTCCGTGCTGCAATCGCCTGAGCCTTGAGTGCTTCAATACACGTTTTGTCAACCGTACCAAGTTCAAGCGGCACAACCCCCCGGAGGTATTCCTCGACTGGAAGTTCATTTACAACTGCAAAAGTTGTTTTACTGTCATTATACAACATCATCCTGCCCCGATAGCTATCGGTATTTAAATCAATAACGTTATATTCATTACGGGAAACGAGTGTACATGGCAGGTGAACGGTAATTTTCCCCCATGCAGCTTCCATGAGAGCCGCCGCATTCTGCTGCATAAGTACATTCAATCGTCCCCGGAATACCATCGTCTGGCCTTTTGACTGATGAATTTCTACATTTCCGATTGAGTAAAATGAATACTGAGTCAGCTTCTGTTTCAAAAGCACTCTGACATCAGAGCGGTAAACCCTGAATGGTGGATAACGTAGCGAAAATTGTTTTACATTACCGGAATCTGGTACATCAACCTTTGAGGCGGTATTTGACAACGCAACGGGAACTGCTATAGAATCCAGTGCAGACGAGAAATCCACTGAATCTGTTATTTTTATGGTATCAGTACACGAATCTTTTACATTAAGTGAATCTGTAACGCCGGATGATGCGTCAGAATGAGAACGAAGTGTAGTACGGTTGAAAAAACAACCGCACACAATAGAAAAACAAACAATAACAAGTAACCTCAAAAAGGTAGTGTTTATCACCCTTCAGCCATTTTTTTAAGTTTACCGCTCAGCATTTTCCTTTGTAAAGAACTCACATGGTCGATAATCATGAGACCATTAAGATGATCTGTTTCATGCTGCAATGCGCGGGCAAGAAGCCCATCGGCGTTTTCAATGTTAAACTCATTACCAAATTCATCCTGTGCCTTGACACTTACAAAGACAGGACGAGTCACTTTCAGTGTGATACCCGGAAGACTCAGACAGCCTTCTTCATTGGTTGCGGTTTCTTCTGAACGGTAGGTAAATTCAGGATTAATAAGCACGATTGGAGGCTTTTCACCCCCGGTCGCGTCAATGACCGCAAGCTGCAGCGACTCACCAACCTGCGGTGCAGCCAGTCCGACCCCATCTTCTTCGATCATGGTCTCGATCATCTCTTTTACAAGCGATCGCAGTTTATCATCAAATACAGTGACTACAGCACCTTTTTTCCTCAGGACCGGGTCACCATACACGCGCACATCCAACACTACTTTTTCTCCTTGGTTTCTTTTGTGTCCTTTATTTCCTTAACTTCATCATTTTTAACCGCTTTGTCAGCAGTTTTTTCATCTTTCAGAATAGTTGCAATCGCAGCTTTTGTAAATTCAACATTGGTATTGTCTGCGACACGAACAACAACAGAAGTATCCTTTACACTATGAACGGTTCCCATAATCCCGCCAATAGTGATTATCTTATCACCTTTCTTAAGACCTTCCATCATAGCCTTACGATCTTTAGATTTTTTCTGTTCCGGTCTGATCATCAAAAAGTAAATAATTGCAAACATAATAAGCATCATCGGGATAATACCCCCAAAGGATGCTGTTGGTGGTGGAACACCTTTTTCCTGGCTTAAAACAGGTACTGCCATTAAAAATACTGATAGTGCCGAGGTTGTCCAAAAACAGCGACGCATTTCGTTTCCTTTCGAATCAGATAAATAATATAGAATACTGTGTTAAAATACGTACCAACTAAAAAAAAAGCAATGAAAAGCTGGCTCTGCTACCTTAAAAAAATTCTAATATTTTTTCTTTCCTCATTAGTGTTAGCTTTAACATCATTGCTTTAGAAATCTCCTTAAAGTATTTATTGGGCATGGAAACAATGTATCTGGCAAAATGGCTCTTAACAGAAACGATGGACCTTATTGAAAATGGCGCAGTAGTCATTACCGGTGAAAAAATTGCCTCTGTCGGACCGCGAAGCTGGGTAAAACGCAGCAATTCCGCACGTATAGTCAACCTTGGTGATGTTCTTTTAATGCCAGGTCTGATTAATATGCACACACACCTTGACGCATCTGCCGTTCGTGGAAATTTCCGTCCCCAGGATGAGACATTTGCAGCATGGAATGCAAAACTTTCATCAAGAATAAAAATGACACCTGCCGTGCAGCTGCAATCAGGCATTAAATTGACAATTCGCGAATTAATTGCTCAGGGTGTGACCACAATAGTTGACACCGCCCGGTCTGCATTGTCAAAAGAAATACTTCAGCAGGAACCTGTGCGATCATGGGTGATTCAGGAGCTCTACTGTGATGATACGTTGAAAGAGACAGCACTTATTGACGACTGCACCAGTATACTCCATGATCACAGGCATTCGATAGTATCGTCAGGCATTGGGCCATACGCACTTTATTCTCTTTCACCTGATGCGCAGCAAAGGGTACGTCTCTTTGCACATGATGCTCAAATTTTATGGCAGACGCACCTTGCAGAAAGTGCCGAAGAATTACAGGCGTTTTCTGAAAAAAACGGAGATCTCTATTTTCATATGACAAGGAAAAACAGCTGGCCGTTTGACCTTGCACCATCAGGACCAGTTCACTACGCATTACAATGCGATATGATTCCCGAAGGCGCAGTGTGTGTTCACTGTAATTACACAACGGGAAACGAACTTGAACAACTTGCAGCACGAAATGTATCAATTGTCATTTGTCATACATATACACAAGCAACCGGACATAAACATTTTCCTCTTGACGTAGCGCTAAAACGGAACTGTAATATCTGCATTGGAACCGAAGGTATTGCATCTCACGGTGATCTGAGTATATTTGATGAACTTTTTGCACTTAAACAGGCATATCCGCATATCCATGCCAAAGATTTCATCAGGATGGCAACAATCAACAGCGCAAAAGCACTAAACGCGCATGAAAAACTTGGATCAATCAGCGAGGGCAAATACGCTGACTTTATTGCAGTCCGGTTTGCATATAGTCAAGGTGAAGACCTGCTTGAAACATTACTTGTTGAAGAGCCCGAGATTGTCCTTTCGGTTATTAACGGGGATGAAATTATTGCCGGGTATTCATGATTATTACGGGCACTTTGCCAGCCAGTCAATAACCTGCGTGTCGGATGGCACAGCAAGATTTGCTTTAGTCAGGTGTTTTTTTGCGGCAGCATAATCATGAAGATTCAGGAAGGAAATACCTGCGCCTTTTATGAGCACTATATCATCCGGCTGATGGGCCAGTGCGCGTTCATAATAATCCGCAGCCGATTTAAAATTCCCGGTACGAAAGTAAAGCAGGGCAAGACTTCTGTCAAGTGCTCCGAGTGATGCATTTTCAATCCTGATTGCGATAAGATGTTCGAGCAATTTTGGAACATTGTTATTTTGATCTATAATAACATCAATCTGGTTTTGTGCATCTGTAAATGATGGAATTTTTTCGAGAGCTTTTGCAAAACCGGTTATCGCAGCATCCGGACTCTCATCGCGCAAAGAAAGTGCCGACATATGATACAGAATCCCCGAAGCTTCCCTGGAGGACAGGATACGCAGCGTATCTGAAGAACCCTTAGCATAATTTGATAAATACCAGGAGTCTGGATATGCTGTACCTCCCGTTAAAAGTTCTATATTCCGTTTGACTTTCCCATTGTCAAACCGGATAAAGTAATGAGTATTTATCGACACAATTGATAGTGGTATGTCCGCTTTTTCACCCACCAGAAGCATTAAAAGACACGCACCGGCAACTGTAGCGGTTTTTGATTCATAAATTCTGTCCGGAAGTGTATTTTCAAATGTTTCCCGCTGTCTTTTTACCACAATATCCATCTGTTTAAAAAAGCAATCATTGAGTTTCTCTATAATCTTTTCAGGATCACTTTCCATAAATAGTCTTGATGAAAGCGCTGTTCCAGTACTGTCTATTGAGACATAATTTTTATGAAAGTCTCTTTTCGATGTAGAATCCAGCGCATCAATTTCTGAAGATATTTTCCTGAATTCTGATGATAGCAGAAACATCGCAGCGTCGCTCCCGGTACTACCAGCCATCCGCAATTCAAGTTGATTCTGATGCGATTGTGACGACACCTCTTTAGGTTGCTGATTTTCACGACAGCCAATACATAGTGCTACTATCCAAACACACACAATAAGTTTTATCATAACACCTTTCGCGTCCAGTTTGTTACCATAATCATGCACTACCACAAACATCATGACTGGACTAATTATAACAGGATCATTTTCAGCCGGACAGAACCATTATTCTAAATATACCACCGTAACCTTTTTTTTATCAATCTATCAGTAGTGATTAATATACATTTTTACGATGTTGCTGCTCATGGTACATACAATTGCTTACTTGACCAACCCTGCCCATCTTTGTAAAATAGATACATAAAATAGATGATAAGAAAGGATAGATACCTCATTTCACAGTATTATACATTAAACTGTTCTGCGTTGTTTTGAAATCATCACTCAAAAATGATGTACTCAGAATACAGGTAATTTTTTTGTAACAGAATGCCCAATAATTTTTATGCTCATCTATCCCTGATGAATATAAGGTAATAAGTCATGAAACTTAGAACAAAATTAGTTCTCCAGATTCTTTCTGCAACTCTTATGATAATGGTGTTGCTCTGGGGCGTGACTCAACGGATACTTATTCGTGGCTTCAATAAGGTTGAATATGATCTCACACTGCAAAACATATTTCGCATTCAGGCTACACTTAATGAAATAACAGAGAATTTGAAATTAAAAGCCCTTGACTGGTCAAGATGGGATGACACCTATTCGTTCATGCGTACACGTGACAGTCAATTTACACGAGTATCACTCACTGACGATGTACTGGCATCCATGAAATTAAATTTCGTCATACTGCTTGATACTGCCAACACAATTGTTTTTTCGATGCAATACTATATTGATTTGGATCTGGCATGCGCACTTTCTCCCGGTATCAGAGATGCAATAGTAAATGACACACTGTTAACCAGACACCACGACGTAAACTGCATTCACTCCGGAATAATTGTCGCAGATTCACTTCCGATATTAGTCACCGCTCAGCCGATTACATCCAGTACCGGTAAAAGTGATCCTAATGGAACACTTGTCTTCGGCAGATTTCTTGACATTGATGAAATCGGCCGGATACAGCAGCTACCCCGCAGTTCAATTCAATTGACAGAATTTAACAATACCATATGGAATGAACTTGCCGCAGATAAACGGATTTATAAAGTTGACAGTACAATAATCATAAATCACGCGTCAAAAGAAAGTCTCGCCTGTTATATGACATTCAATGACGTTTACAATAAAAGAGTATCCATACTGAATATCAGTCTTCCGCGGGATATTTACAAACAGGGTTTGTTGACCAATAATTACATTATTATCATCATATTTCTCACTGGCCTTACACTGGCAGTGGTGATTGCATTTCTTCTTAACAGGATTGTGACAGTACGCATAGACAAATTAAACAATGACGTTACTGCGATAAAAAAAGGGTCAAACAGCATAAATCGAGTCACGGAAAATGGTAACGATGAAATTGCCGGCTTTGCAAAATCTGTTAATGAAATGCTCGCAGCGCTTGAATCCAAAGAGATGGTAATCAGAAAACGTAATGCCGAGATGCAACTGCTCATGAACTCTCTTCCGATTGGATTATTATCACTTGATGAGCATTTCAGAATTAATCCTGAATATTCAAGTTCAATTGAAACAATGACATTTCAACATGATCTTGCCGGTAAAGATTTCATTGCTACATTCGGTTTCGATACAAAGGATAAAAAAACATATGAAAGTATAATTGACTACCTTGAGCTACTCACTCAAAACATGCTTTCTGATTCTGATATTGCTCAACTTAATCCCTGCGAAGAATACGAGTACATATTTAATGATTATTCACGATGGCTGCAAATGAGATTCTTTCCGATTAAACGTGGCGGAACACTTCCCGATCATATTCTGGTAGTGATTGAAAACATAACAGATAAAAAAGAACTTTCTGAACGGATATCTCATTCAGAACGTGAGAATCTTCAACTGAAATTTATTGCTGAAGATCCTGATTTGTTCTGTGAACTCCTGAACGAAATCAACCATCTCATTGACAATTCACTTATGATCCTGCATTCCTGTGAACACAACCTGACAACCGAAAAGATCAACAACATTTTTCGCGATGTCCACACAATTAAGGGATCTGCAGGACCGTTTGGTCTTGATATGCTTATTGGTATCGCAACCAGGATTGAAGATGCACTTGTCCAGATCAGGGAAACACTTAAATTGGACAAAACCACATCGAATTTCCTTCAGTACAATCTTTCAAGAATGAAAAATGAGGTTCACAAAACTACAGAAATATTACGAAGTCTATTCGGTGATGATTTCAATGAAAATCCAGACATCCATCTTCGAATTCCTCTCGAACAGATCAAGAGTGAGTTCTTTGCTTTTGACAGAATACTCATGAACAGTGGCCTGACACATGAAAACTACTGCAAAATACGCGAAAGTATTTTTAGTCATTTTATCAACATACGACTTGTCCCGGCTAAACGCGGCCTTGCAAAAGCACTGAAAACAGCACCAAATGTTATCGACCGCCTCCAGAAAAACGTTTCGCTTGTTATCTCAGGTGAAAATACACTCATTGATTGTGAAATCGCCAGGGATCTCAACAATCCGTTAATTCATCTCATTAGAAATTGTCTTGATCATGGTATTGAAAATAGCGAAAAGGAACGAATGGTGTCAGGCAAGCCACTACAGGGATCGTTACTAATTATCATTCGTAAAAATGATAGCCATTCGGTTTCTATTGACATTACCGATGACGGCAGAGGTATTGATCCGGATCTGGTACGGACACATGCAGTTGCCCGGGGTCTTATTACCAGGGAAGCCGCAGCACTGTTAAATGACGACGATGCCCTTGAGTTGATTCTGATGCCTGGTTTCAGTACTGCCACGGAAGCAACAGAGTTTAGCGGTCGTGGTGTCGGCATGGATGTTGTCAATATGGTAATAAATGATAAACTGGGCGGCAGATTATCTATTATCTCTAAAAAAAATCAGGGAACAACATTCCGCATTACTGTTCCTTCAACGATAACCATCACATAATGATTATTAATTCTTTCAGGAAACCACTTATCTTCCCATCTTGTAATTAACAACCGTTTTTTCTTATTCGTATTGAACTTCATATTCCGTAGATTCAGAGAATGCCTTATAGTATTTTCTCATTATCTTTCAAATAAACACAGGTCACTTCAGGTAATTCGGTATGAAGTCAATTCACCGGTATTTATTTGAGAAGCAAGAAATGATTATTGTTTAATCTGGCACCTTTACAACATTAAGAACATACTATGGATAAAAAAATTCAGGAATGGGTAGATACGGTACAATCAAACGGTTGCCGGGTCGAGACTGTAACGGTTCTCAATGAAATCAGAAAATCTGATTCATCACTACTATTTGCGCTTATTGATGCGCGGGTATATGATCCGCAAGGAAACAGGTTACCTAACATTGTTTTTATTCGTGGGCATGCATGCGTTATTGTCCCCGCAGTTTATAATACAGAAAGTCAAGAACACGCATATCTCATGGTGCGTCAGCGCAGAATCGGGAGCGGTGAAGACAGTCTTGAATTTCCAGCCGGTATGCTTGATAACGAAAGCGATAATCCCCTTGGTGTTGCAATCAAAGAGATGTTTGAGGAGACCGGGCTGACAATTACAAAATCACAATTATTTCCACTATGCGAAACAATGCTTTACAGTTCGGTTGGTGGTAGTGATGAAGGCATTTATTATTATGGCTGCCATATAAACGTCGACAACGCTCAATACAAATCACTCCATAACAGACTTCGCGAAAACGATCATGAAAATGAGCGAATAACTGTCAAAATTGTTACAAGAGAAGATGCCGGTGAACAGGCACGCAGCACACAGGTATTACTCGGCCTTTATTTATTTGAAAACTATCTGAAAACACATTCTTCATGACATGGTATAATCATAGCAAACGCTTCTGTATACGAACACTGATGCAGGATGATACAATACTTTGAGTATCATGATTTCACAGGTCTGATCTGTTCTAACAGCCCGACTACTATTGTGAGGACGGTAACTGAACGGTTTCAAGCCAGTACTTTATCAGGGATTTAACAGTCTTGAGAAGTACATCATATGAAAGTGGCTTACAAATAAATGAATTCACACCCAGTTCATAGCTTCGGCAGATATCTTCTTCTGCTTTTGATGTCGTAAATACGACCACAGGAATCTGCCGCAATGATGGATTACTCTTTATTTCTTTGAGCGCCTCACGGCCATCCTTTTTCGGCATATTAAGATCAAGAAGGATTAATCCCGGAAGTCGTAAGTTTGACAATGATGCATATGATCCCCTGCGCATCAGATAATCCAGCAACTCTTCACCATCGTGCACAAAATGAACAGGATTACGTACTCCTGTTTCCTCAAAAGAATCCTTGATCATAAGCCTGTCATCAGGATCATCATCTGCAACAAGTATAATTATTTCTTTACTGCTCGTTTCCATTTTCACCTTTTCCATCTCCATGTCTATTCTGTCTAACCGGCAGTGATACTATAAATTTAGTACCAGTCCCTACAATACTATCAACACTGATCTGGCCATTATGACGTTCGACTATTTTTTGACAAATTGCAAGTCCGACCCCGGTTCCCTCATATTCATCCTTACCGTGCAGACGCTGAAAAACACCAAAGATTCTCTGATAATACTGCCTATCTATACCAATACCATTATCTTCAAATATCAAATCGCAAAACGTATCCTCATTTTCCCAGCTGTTTTCATTTTTCTGATTCCTGATTGACGCATACACTTTAATGAGCGGCGCTATATCTTTTCTATGAAATTTCAGTGCATTACCAATTATATTCTGGAATACCTGCCGTATTTGTGTCGGTTCAGCTTCAATCAGGGGTAATTGAGCGATTTCAACTCGTCCGTTTGTCTGCTCTATCATTATCTGTAAATCAGATACAACATCATCGCCAATCCTGTTCAGATCAATGTTTTCAAAAACAGGCACTTTTGTTGAAACCCGGGAATACGATAAAAGATCGTTGATTAACGCCTGCATTCGAAGCCCGGCATTGACAATTCGATCAAGATAGTCTTTTCCCGTCTGATCAAGAACACCGGAATACTTGTTCATTATCCGTTCACTGAATGCACAGATTTTACGCAGTGGTTCCTGAAGATCATGTGATGCAATATAGACGAATTCTTTCATCTGAGTATTGGATTGGGTGAGACGCTTTGTTTGTGTAATCAAGGCATGCTCAACATGTTTCCTATCTGTTATATCTTTTATAGTCATTACGATCCGATTCACATTTCCGGAATTATCATCCATTCTGGAGCAGCTCAACAGAATGGGTATTTTCGTACCATCCTTTCTGATGAACACGTTTTCAGAGTTATGCACAATCCCATTCTGCTGAAATTCGCTATTGTTTTCATCCATGAACGGAATAGTCTGTCCCGGGCAAAAAAATATCTGAACCGGTTGATTAATCATTTCGTTTTCCGCATAGCCGGTTATTATTGCCGCAGCGCTATTTACTGATAGCACTTTGTAATCATTATCAACAACAAAAAGACCATCTGTGATACTTGCAATAATTCTGTCAACATAGACTTTTGAAACAGTCGTTTTTTGTAACGCTTCAGACATTCTGTTGAAAGAACACCCGAGCCGCCCGATTTCATCCTGCGATGTATGCTCAATCTTTACACCGGATTCGGTTCCTTCTCTGATAATCTTCTGCGTAACCCGATCAAGTGCCTGAAGCGGTTTTGTAACCCATCGTGTAATCGTATAGGAAATAAGCCCAATGGTTACTATAAATACAAAAAAAGAGGTCGTAATCAATAGCCAGAAAGATCCCCTTAACTTTTCATCAATAACAGTCTTTGGTAAGCCAAGGAGTATTGCACCGTTTTTTTTTCCAGGTTCACCTACTGGAATGACAAAACCATATAGTGCAATCCTATTTTCTCTGTATTCAACGACACTCTCCCGCCCATCTCTTATAGCCTCAAGTACCTTCTGATTAACCCTGTAATTCCCGCTAAGCGTCGTGTCACTGTGATATAGAATAATGCCATCCATATCACACACAGACGCAAAAGCAATCATCGGATACTCCTTTACAAGTATATTACACTGTGTATTATAATCAGGAATTTTATCAATCGGAAAACCCTGTAAAAGAAATCTGTCAAGCTGTACTTTAAGTTCTTTTCCGATTATAAAAGTGCTGGTTTTCAGTACATTAAAGTAGTTCTTACGATAATTGATACTATTTACGACATTAGTTGTCCCGATAGTGATTAACAACACCATTGAAATCATCAGAAGGATCTTTATTCGAAGAGTAACCTGCATCACCACACATCCTTGAACTTTTAAAACAGCGCGGACGCACATACCAGAATGCGTAGCATACGACTACCATAACTACTATACACTAAAGTTACAAATACCAACCACAACTATCATCTTTCAGATAACCTGCGATCGTGTCTTTGCAGTCACAAGTACCCCGGTTTGAATATAATATATTAAACCGATTTAGAATTCAATATGCTTAACAGATTTGATCAGGCGGTGGAATTGCATTTATAATAAAAAAATAAAGGCCTCCCAAACTGTTGTCTGGAAGACCCTTATGGTAGTCCCTAGGGGAATTGAACCCCTGTTGCAGGAATGAAAATCCTGTGTCCTAACCACTAGACGAAGGGACCGTTATTTCAAACTTGCGCATAGAATATACGTAATCACTTTTGCACATGCAAGAACTTTTTTGTTTTTTTTGTTAAAATTTATATCATTATTTTAACAACCATGAAATTACTGACAATAATCAGTACCATTGCAGCCACAACAGCGCTTCGCGTAGAGCGCCCGACACCGACAGCTCCGCCTTTTGTGCGAAAACCATAGTAGCATCCGGAAAGCGTAATTACTCCGCCAAACACAAATGCCTTAACCATGCAAATAACGATATCCTGTACGCGAAACAGACTTTTCAATCCCTGGTAAAATATCGCGCTATCAAGATTGAGTGCCAGTTCTGCAACAAGCTGTGCGCTGACAATCGCTATCAGACACATAAAAATAGTCAGAACAGGAAGCATAATGAATCCTGCGATCATACGTGGAGCAAGGAGATAACAGTAGGGATCAAGCGACAGACACACCATTGCATCAACCTGCTCAGTCACCCTCATGGTACCAAGTTCTGCTGCAAGTTTTGCACCGATACGCCCCGTGATGATCAGTGCTGTAAACACTGGTCCCAATTCAGTAAACACAGCTTTACCAACTGCGAGCCCGAGATAGGTCAGCGGTATGGCATCACCAAAAATATATTGCACCTGCCAGGAACTGACCGCACCCACAAATACTGATGTAAGAAATACAATCGGCAGAGAAGCAACCCCCAGGCGCATCATTTGTTCCACCACCAGATGAAATCTGCATAAGCTAAACGGAATTGCAAGAATAATCTTCCAAAGGAATATCGCAATCGCACCAAATTGTTCAACAGCTTCACGCATTGATGTTCCGAATGAAACAGCGATATCGTCAATTACGTTTCTCATCAGCCTTCTTCTGTTGCCTGTTCAACCAGTAAAAACGCCATAAGGCTATGCCAAATGTCATATATGGTAAGGTAACCACTGCAACTAACAATGGATATCCGATTTTCCACAGTGATGTCGTCGCGCGAAAATCAATCTCGATTCTAGTATCACCCTGAATAAAAAGTGGTCTGAAATACAGGTTGATCTTTTTGCTGTAAAGTGCAGCTGCATGACGAATACTCTCACAATACCCAAATAATTTGCCACCCAGCGCCGGATCAGTAAAAACCAGCTCAGTTCTGACAAGCAGTCTTCTTATCGCAATGATCCGTAATATACTTTTAAGAATCCGAACAATCCATCGCCATACCCGGTATCGCAGCTTTTCCTGTTTGAGAAAAAATACCGCAGGTTGCCTGTTGATCCTGTTTTTGATCCGCGTAATCTTATCTGTCAGCCGCTCTATTTTCTCTTTTTGTTCAGGCTTTGTTCTTTGCTGTGGTTCCGGTTCTATAGGTTGCGCCTCGTCAGGTTTTTGATCAGCCTGTAATGGTTGATCAGGTGTTGATTCTGGTGCTTCACCAGTACTGCTGGCACGCGAACTCTGGTATTGACCATTGCCCAGATTTGATCTATCCGGATTTACATCAGCAGCACCTGATGGCACAACAAAAGTATCACTCTCAGCCTTGTCCTTATTGTGCCCGGTTTTCTTACCCTCACTCTTACTATCAACCTCAACCATCTTCTCTTTCTTCTCTTTCTTCTCCTTCTTCCCTATTCTACCATCCTGTTGTTCCGTGGGGCCATTATCTTTTTTTCTAAAATCCAGCTTACAGCCTAAAAATCTGATTATCAGAACATTTGCAGTAAAATCATACTCTATTTTTACAAAAAAACTGCTTAGCAGAAAAAAAAATGCATTCAATCTGTTCACATCATTGGTATTTGAAAATTGTAAACTGATCCCCAAAGGAGTGAATATGACCGCGATAAAAATAAGCGCTAAAAGCGAAGCAATTATCAGTAAAATAATCCAGATCATATGATACTTCCTGAAGTCAGGCTGTTTGTTGTATGCCCGATGATACGGCCATTACAGGACCATCTTCAGTAAAGATCTGATCCATTGGAACATCATGGTATTCAAAGGGTATTGAGTCATTATAAATCTGACAACTATAGCCAATGCCGATAATAGGCACAGAGCCTTTTAGCTCCTTTAAAAACCGGTCGTAGCAGGATTTTCCCCGGCCAAGACGCGCCCCATAGCGATCGAATGCAACACCGGGACAAATGACACATCCAAGATCACTTTTAAAAAATGGTTTACGTAATGATTCAATGACTTCAGGAAACCCGGCGCTCATCACCGTAACATCAGTGTCAGGATTAAAAATTTCCGCGATAGCCATTTCCCCAGAGCTATCTTTACAATAAGGCAAGACAACGCGTTTTCCTGATCCAAGAAGGTTCTTTATCAGACTATCCGTTTTTACTTCACTACCCATTGACGCATAAAGCATAACGACTGATGCATTTTTCAGGTAATCAGTATCACAAAGCAATGATGTTATCTGACTGGATTTCTCAGTACGGCTGTTTTCGCTTAGTTCTTTACGCTTTGCGATATACTCCTTGCGAAGCAGTGCTTTCCTGTCGGGAACGACATTATTTCCCTGAGGAATACTGGTAATTTGCGTAACACTGTCAAACTCACGCTTTACTTTATCGGTATAGAACCGGATCCGTGCCATAAATTTTGCGACAGTCCGAATGAATTGAGGAATCTCCTTTGAACCGAAAAACAATAGAACCAGAACAGCAATCAGCGCGACTTCAGAAAATCCCAGTCCGGTGTTCATGCAGAGATCGCCTCCCGTTTCTTATTACCTTTTGTTACGATGGCAGCTACAAGAATACTTAATCCGTACAGAAGAAGTAACGGTGCAGCCAGAATACACTGTGAAACGACATCCGGAGGTGTCAGGATTGCTGCAATAACAAAAATGATAATAATGGCATACCTGAATTGTTTAATCAGAAATCCGGCGGTAAGTACTCCCACCCTGGCAAGTACAAATGATACAACCGGAAGTTCAAACACAATACCGAACGAAAGACTTAACTTAAGAAGAAATCCGAAATAGTCATTAACTTTGAACATGGGATCAATACGGTTTCCGGCATAGGTCACTAAAAATTTCATGAGCAATGGAAACGAAAAATAACAGAAGAGAATTCCAAGAAGAAAAAAGAATGTCGAAAAAATCACAACCGGCAGGACCATCCGTCTCTCGTTTTTGTAAAGTCCCGGTGAGACAAAACGCCACAATTGAAAGAACACCACCGGTGCTGCAGCAATAAGCCCGCCAGCCATGGCAATCTGAAAACTCAACATCACGATTTCAGCCGGAGCTGTAAAAATCAGCTTTGGCTTTGGTTCTATATACCGAAGCGGATAAATCATTACAATATCCAGGATTTCCTTCCAGTAAATCCCGCAGGGAATAGCAAAGATTACAATTGCCAGTGCACTTTTAATAACACGCCACCGTAGTTCCTCTAGATGATCAAAAAACTGCATGTCCGCAGGATTTTTCTTCACGAATTCTTTTCACTCCCGGACTTTGATGATTGCTCTGTGTCAATCTCCTTCTCAACATCTTTAGTAGCTTTCTTAAACTCTTTGATACCATTCCCAAGCCCTTTTGCAAGTTCCGGAATTTTCTTCGCACCAAAAAGAAGTACTACGGCAAGAAGTATCAGAATAATTTCAGTAGCTCCAAGATTGCCCATATTTACCTCCAAAATGAATAATTTTAAGCCCTTGGTATAGGCTGTACAACTCAAATATACCTGAATTTGTAAAAAAGTACTATAATTATTATAACCGAAAAGATATATTACTTCAGTTTTTATCGTCCAGTTATTTATTTATCGTGGAAAATTCAGCAGTATTGGATAATAATAGTTATGAAAAAAGACTACTCAAAATCAAATTCGGATCACCACAAAGAGCGTCAATCATCGCGCACCGTAAGTGGTTCATCACGTGCATCATATGGCAGGAAACCAGAACATAGCAGCCCATCATACTCAAAATCTGAATCACGGGGACGTACATCAGGGTATCGCTCTGAGTATAGCGGTAACGATTCCTTTGATAAGAAAAAAAATGAGCGTTCACATTCCCGAAACAACCTGTCCTTCTCAGATGATAAAAGGACATTCCGGGGTGATACAGAAAGACGCAGCAGGAGCTCAGAGCATGGCTCGTCACGTGATTTTGGTTTTTCCCGGGATACCAGACGTGAATCATTTAATGCAGACCACGATCGCAAACGGTCCCATGACCGGTATGAGCGTAAAACCGGTGAACATGTATCAGTGCGTCATGAATATAAAAAGCACGACCGTGACTACAAAGAGCGGTTTGACAAGAGAAGCCATTATGATGAACCGGACACAGACATTCTTGATATGTCAACAGATGCAGATGAACCAAAGATTGACATTGCAGAAAAAAACGGGAACACCAGCGGCTCACAGAATTGCGTGTATGGTATTCATGCTGTTGAGGAGCTTTTAAAGACACGCCTGACTGCAATTGACCATATCTACTTTGCAAAAGAGAGAAAAAGTACAGAGTTATTTGAACTTATGAAGCAGTGTCGCAAAGAGCGCCTTGCCTATAATCTTATTCCTGAAATGCGCATTGATCAGATCTGTCAATCGTCGAAACATCAGGGTGTCGCCGCGTTATGCAGTGTCAAGGAATATATCAGCCCGGAAGCGCTGAAGGAACAGGTTCTTGACAAGAGTGATGCACTGATTCTGTTGCCGGCATCGGTAGAGGATCCGGGAAATCTTGGTGCAATGATCCGTAGCGCTGTAGCGTTTAACGTTGACGCAATGATACTTGAGCGTAAGAATACATCCCCGCTTAATGCATCTGTTGCAAAAAGCGCAGCCGGTATGGTTGAGCATATGTCGATTGCACGTCCGAAAAATATTGAATCGCTCATTGAGGAGTTCAAAGTGCATAACTTCGCGATTATCGGTGCAGACGCAGCAAAAGGGGTTAGCCCTGACAAGCTTGATCTGAAAGGCCCGGTAGTGCTTGTCCTCGGTGGTGAACATCGTGGAATACCGCCCTATCTCGAAAAAGCATGTACCGCATTCGTGTCAATTCCGATAGTATCGACAGCACAATCACTTAATGTTTCTGCGGCAACGGCAGTACTGCTCTACGAGTGCGCGCGCCAGAGGGCTGGGGGTTGAGGGATGTGACAAGTGACAAGTGACATGTGACAAGTACCTGCTTCTGCAATTGCATTATACTTAAAATGATCCGTTTGGCTGACTGACAATTTAAATGATCAGTCAGCCAAATTTGTTTTCATACGTAATTGAATCCTCCAGAACGTGATTACCATTACCGCCAATTACTATGCCGGATTCCCATTTTAATGGATTGTTATTAATGTATTGAGAAATTCCGATTCATTTCGCACGATTCAGTCAGATAACAAAAATGGGCATCACAAAAATGACACCCACTTGTAAACATCTGATTATGTAAAGTCTTTATTTTTTATCGATACCAAAGAACGCATCAATTTTATCTGCAACATCATCACCGGTAATGCTTATATCCTTTTTTGCTGATGACGCAATAGCGGGTGGTTCATCAGAATGCTTTTTGGGTAGAACCGGCTTTGGTTTCAGTTCAACACCTGATGATACTGATACCGGGTTACCCGGACCTTCTACTTTTTCCTCTGCAAGTTTTGATAACGGTTTTGACTGTATCTCACTTGTGGCATCATTCCTGACATCTTTAACTTCCGGATTTGGTTCAACCTTTGTCTCTGACTTTGGCTCGAAGAACTCCTCGCTATTTGTAAGAGCAGCTTTTTTAGGCTCAGTTTTTCTGGAAAAATCGTGAAGAGGTGTGCTCTTCGCAATATTTAGTTTACTGATATCAAGATCCATGATCGTTTCCATCGTAAAATCCTCTTCAGCTACAGGCTCTTCTGCCTTTGCTTTTTCGGAAAACTCAGGAATCTCTGCTGGCTTTACGGAATCCTTTGGCTTTGTTACAGGAGTTGACTTCGATTCAAAAAATTCATCAGCGGTCATGTTATCACTAAAAAAGCTCTTCTCAGTTTTACTAGTTGGTGATTCTGATGGTTCTTCTTTGGGTTGTGCGAAAATTGTTTCAAGCGTCTTTTTACGAGTGTCTTTCACCGGTTCCTTAAAGAAAGCCTTCTCAAGTGCATGAAGGTCCTGCTCTACTGAGCCAGTCCTTGAACTTATTGCAGTCTGATGCGACTCCTGTTTTGAAAGCTCAACTTTACTGTCAATTGAGAATGCAATTGATTTTGACTGCAGGGACGATACCTCTGGATCAACATGAGATCCTGTAAGGTACTTCTGATAATCTTTCTGCACATAATCCATATATTTAACAAAATAGACATCAAGAATGTGCATATTTGGTTTTAATAACCGGATGATCTCATCATTTTTCTTACGAAGTGCAGTTTGAATCCCGCCATTATTCAGAATTCCCTCTTTATTGGAAGTGATGAGTGAGTCAATCTCAGCGCAAAGCTCACCGATCTGATGCATAATTTTTTCTCTGCAGGCCGCATTCTTCGACGACGATTGTTTTTTAAGTAGATTAACCGCTAAAATTGTTAAAAAACAAACGACCGCACCAATAACAGCTCCAAATAATAGTGACATATAGCTTTGCTCCATAAAAATTTACCTCCCTCTTTAAATAAAATACATATCCGGGTACTTATCTATACAAGAGAATTCGTTATTCGTGAACCGGGATTCATTAAGATATTACAGAGTTGAATCATCAATAAAACACCCTGATCCATTATCATCGAAGTAAAAGCGCTGATTGTTATAGTCATAGACTCCCTCTGAAACAGGCTGCATCATAAATTTTCTTATACTTCCCCACAGCCCGCTGCCAGGTAAACTGATTTACAGAATCAAGACCATTGCATATCATCTGACCGTAATATTTTTTTGTTCCAAATGCAGTAATTGCCATTTTCAGTGCGTTAAATGCAGAATCGACCATCGCAGTATACAATGGATTTTTTAGCCGTTTTGATGGTTCAAGATCGATTACTTCACGCCAATTTCGCTGAGCTGCAGCATCGGGATAGTCCTCCCTGTAGAGGAAACCTGTGGGGAAATCACTGCGTTTATCAAGATCCAGCATCGAACCATAGAACGATGGAACATACATGCCATCATGAGGGTTCACCTGAATCCACAATCCCCCGGTTCCGCGCGCAACAACCGGAGTTCCATTCATCATGCCTTCAGTTGCAGCTCCAAAAGGTTCATAAAATGATGGCATCAGGAGGTAACTTGCACCCTGCAGAAATGCATTGTACTGACCACGTGACAATCTAAATGGCACAATTATGATATCACCATCACATTTAAGAGCGATCTTCTCGAAAAAAGTGAGCTCCCGGGTATCGGTGTGAGAGGATGATGGGCAGAAAAACAACTTTGCACTTCCACGGGGTAGTTTCTCAAACGCATTAAATATGACATCAAAACCCTTTTGCATAAAATCAAGGCGCCCTGACATAAAAAACACCGGAGTTTTAGAATTCCGTCCGGTAATGCTCAAGCTACCGCGTACCCTTGGATCTGTTTTAATAGTTTTTATTTCGCCAAGCAGCCTGTTACGCAGCTCGTTTTTTTCACTTAGTAAATCATCCGTTTCACCCGTGACTGCATTTTTAATAGCCCCCTTACTAAAAGGCGGAACCGGTTCTCCAAACATTCCGTTTTCAATGCCAATGGGAGGGTTCATGGAAAACACCCTCTGAAGGTGATCGGTAAAGATTCCCTTCTGCAAAGGATCATGACGCAATTCGTGTGCAAAGGGAGTACTTACCGTTGTCAATGGACCATTCAATAATGGTATTGTACACTGTAGAATTGTTTCTCCAGGAATATTTTTACCAAAGAACAGCGTTTTATGTCGCTGCGAGATACCACTATCAAAAGAGTTATGAAGTGTAAGGAGTGTTCTTGCGCTATTGATAAGATTACTGATCACAGCCAGTTTTGATGTAATCGCAATAGGTGCAGTTTCCCAGTCATGGGCATGGAATATGAGATTTGATGTCACACCAAGCTGTGCAAGAGCAAACGGTACTGCAGCAGAAAAAACAAGTGCATCAATGAGCAACTCTGTTTTATCCTCATATGCATAGGGATTATCACCGGCACAAAATCGTTCGTCAACTTCAAGGAAATACGATTTATATGGGGAACCGCAATATTCATAACAACTCACATTCCCCTGATAATTACAGATTCTCAACGTTTTCTTAGAAAAAACCGGAACAAGTTTTCCGTTTTTGATCGCATCCTGAGTTTTCGTATTTTTTGAATGAAGCGGTGTAAAAAACAGTACCTTTTCGTTGAGTTTTTGAAGCCATAAAGGAAGGTGATGTGCAACTGCAGCGAGACCACCGAGAGATGCGAATTGATTTTCAAATGATAGAAACACTACGATTCTGTTCGCGCATGTAAATGTACGTTCAGACCGTTTTAATGCGTCAATTTCACGCTGCGTAAAAAAATCATGAACAGCACGGTTTATCGGTACCCAGCTGTCGATTTTTGTTTGGAAAATATGATCATATTCTCCATAATGATTATTCATAGTTGCGTTTATTCCTTAAATCCAGCATAAACCATAAAAGCCCGCCAAGTGCAGGTAAAATGATATTAAAAAACAATATAATACCTGATACACCAAATGCAACACCTGCGACATCATTTTCAGGTGAAAGCATTCGGATATAAACCCCGAAAGAGTATTCCCTGATACCGACATTTGCGATAGAAAACGGAAGAAAAATCATCTGTGTAAATGCAAGTGCGGCAATAACCACATTCTTTACCAAATCATGCAGACCAAACATAGAGAGCAGCACTGCTGTTTGAAAAAGCAGACATGCATGTGCTGCAATTGAGATGAGTATCACTCTCGAATCAGTTGCATTCTTTAGCCCCTGAAGCACTATGGGAAGTCTATCCAGCACTTTTTTTAATGTATTGTTGTGTACCTTGCGAAAGAAGAGTAACACAAACACCGCTACTGCTAAAACTGCCAGTGCAACACTCTGAAGTATGTAAAGTTTTTTTCCATAAACTAAACCCTGAACCATCATTGCGGCACAACCACAGATAAGGACCAACATGATCGCAATTAATCTGTCAATTATTACCGACAATACTGAATCACCTTTACGTTGTGGATTTGTACCGGTACTCCGAAACAGCTCCCCTACTCTTCCTGGTGTCATGAATCCAAGAAAATTTCCCCACAACATAGTCTTAAGCGGTATCAATTTCTCATAAGGTAAATTTACAGATTTTAACACAATTTTCCATCGGGCGATCTGAAAATATAATCCAAGTATCGAGAGCAGGAATGCAATTGCCAGATATAACGGATTGATACTGCCTGCCAGCTTCGCCACATCACCAGCGGAAATTGATTTGTTGACAATAACAAAAAAAACGACTGTCAGCAGAATGCGTACAATAATTGAGACTGTTTTATTGCGAAAAAATACAACGATTGCTCCGCTTATCTTTTGTAGATGCTGTCTGGTATTCATTGAATTGTTTATATCTGCCATGCACCAAGTAATCCGGTTCATAAAAACTGTTCTTCCATGATCATCAGAATCAGGAGATTCAAAATTTACATTATATCTGCTCATAAAGGCATATCTAAGTAGAATTTCATGATAAAAAGGTTTGAGAAAAATTAGTACAGAGGACCAAATAGTGTCATTCCAGGCTTATTGAAACGCAAAAAATCTGTCCATCAATGGAAAACTGTAATCTGGATGATTCTACTCTGCTGATCATTAAATAAGTATCGTTACCGGTGATCATCGTTGGGGAAGAAAAGTCAATAGACTGATTCTTCTGGAAATTACCGAGTCCCATACCAACAAGGGTATTCAAAAATTCACTAATAGCGCCTTCCGCAAGTTCATCAAGTTCTGTGGTTTCTGTTCCAATCATTACCGACGCGATTTTAAGTGCGGTATCCCGTTTCATACCTAGAAGTACGATGCCTTTCTCCCCTTTTGTTAAACCGATTGTAACATTCACCTCATCCGCAGATGCAAGCACCGGTTCGACAGCTTCGCCGCTGAATTCAGCTGTGAGTCCAAAACTTTCAATCAACTCAAGCGTCGCAGTCTTAAATGCTTCATTTATTACCATAATTCACTACCTGCCTCTCTCAAATCCTATATCCATTGACACCATACCGAAATCGCAGTTGTAGCAGAGCAATGATGACTGCAGGGCTGGAGTAATGATTCTCATATTGGTACCTGAAAAGATAGCCGGTGGTGTTAAACGTAAATCAACATTTAAATATCGGTTATTTATGTCCGATATAGCCTTACCGCAAAGGATGTTTGAATACTCACCAATGTAAAGTGTTATTTCTGTAAGATTGGGTAGTGGTCCGCAATTCATTTCTTCGGTTATTTTAGTTACTAAACCTTCACTGATCCTGATCAGTGTGCGCCCTTTATACGCACCGACAATACCGATAATAACTGCAAATATCTTTTGATCTTCGAATGTAGTTTCCTGTATGTCCTTCAAGCCTATCCCGGCCATTTGCTGTGTAATACCTGTTAGTGCATCCCCGAAAAATATCGTAAATTCATTTGTATTTACAAACTGCATTCTTATCTCCGGATTCCAACGACATCTGCATTACACATCAGAAAGACAATCAAGCACTTTCTGACACAAATCTTCTGGTGTAAAGGGTTTTGGCGCAAAATATTTAATTCCAATATCTCTTGCCGACTTCCGCAAACCTTCATCAGCAATCGCGCTCATCAAAATAATTTTAGGTCGTGGTTCCTTTTTAAAAAGCACAGTTGCCGTTTCGATACCATCCATTACCGGCATGGTCACATCAAGCGTAACAAGATCAGGCTTGAGTTCATCGTACATTTCAATACCTATTTTCCCATTTTCCGCATGCCCCACAATTTCAAATCCCTGCGGTTCAAGCGCCATCTTGACAGCCTTAAAGATATACCTGGCATCATCTATAACAAGGATCCGGTATTTAGCCATAAACAGTTTCTCTGGTTACTGGTGCATCAGAAATACAATCATCTTCAATGATTGTATAGTTTTCATTTTTTATTGGCAAGAAGTTTTATTGATTAATGGAAATGATGCATTCCTGTATGTCTCAGAATTCTGTGGTCCGTAGCATCTGTGAGCACAAAGGCAGTGTTATTTTCTTTTAGGCATTTTATTATCGTCAACAACTATAACTCACTGATTTTGTCTACATTAAAACATTTAAAAGTATAAGTCAACCTTTTCCTTCTACTCCGCTCCGGCCGGATGTAATTTATGGATATGAGTGCAACTGAAGCAAAAAAAGTATTTAATTATCAGAAACGGTTTATCTATATAGAGGCACCGCTCTATTCACTTATCATAACAGTACTTCTGGTATCGTGGCTTCCGGCATTTTTATCAGTTGTTGCGTATAATACACTGTATCCATCAACGATCCGTTTCGGTGTATATCTTGATGTAACCGTTGTCATCTTTCTTTTTATTATCGGGTTTGTTCGTTCAGAAGTACGAAAAACAATGTTTCTTATCAGTGAAGATGCAATAGTCTACAAAGCTCCCGGGAAACTTCGTCAGATTTTCTTTTCAGACATAACTCTTTGTAAACATATCCAGACACCGTTTACCGAGCAGGTTCATATTGTTTCACCCGAAAAATCGGTCACACTACCATTTTCGATTAACGGTATTTATGATCTTATACTCACGATTAACGAACACCTGATTACCGTTGGTAAGACATCGGTGCTGGAAGAAAAGACATCCGGTGCTATGATCTCGGCTGCATGCCTCCGTAAATTTGCCTATCAGCGTGAGAAAAAAGCGTTTATGCCGCTTGTCACATCAACACTGCTGCTGACAGTGATTAGTATTTTTATTGCATACAAAATCTGGGAACTTGATGTAATTCCGATTTTCATGTGGTCGGTGATCGGTTTTATCGTCCCGCTGAATACCTTTACGCTTGCTGAATCATTGATTAACAAACAGGTAAAAAAACTGGAATGCCGCATCAATGACCAAACCCATGCGAAAATCGCACAGAATAATTATATTTTTTCGAGTATCCTGTTTTTTACTTTGTATTTATGCGCCGGGCTTGTGTTCCGGTTTATTTTATAGATGAACTCTCTCAATTCACCATTCACGGTTAAAAACTGTACTTTTTCACCCCGGCTTTTTCTTGCACCAATGGCAGGTATATCGCATAGCGCATTCAGACGTTTGTGCGCCGATTTTGGCGGATACGGTGCTCTCTATACCGAAATGCTCAGCCCATCAGCACTTTTAAAAGAAGAGCTCACAACGTCACCATTTACAAAGCGGAGAGATTCCGAGGGACTTGTTGTCTATCAGATTAAACTCAATGGTGATGAAGATCTTGCTCCGGTGATTGAGCGTCTTAAAGCGTGTGATGCCGCAGCGATAGATCTTAACCTTGGATGCCCGGCGCCGGCAATCCGAAGAACCGGAGCCGGCAAAGCACTATTTGACAATATCGAAAAACTTAAACCGGTACTTGCTACAATACGATCACTCTGGCCGCGTTTATTTTCTGTCAAATGCAGAGTTGGTGATAACACTGAAGGCTGGGAGGAACGGTTTACAGAACGGGTTCGACTTTTTGAGAACAGCGGCATTGATTCCCTCTGTGTCCACCCCCGATTCTCGGATGAAAAGCTGAAACGATATGCCCGATGGCATCTTTTTGACTGGATACGCACACAAACAAAGCTTCCGCTCATTGCCAATGGTGATATAAAAGATGCTGCCGCTCTTGACCTGTTACGACACTGTGATGGTCTCATGATCGGCAGGGAGGCGGTCACCAGACCCTGGATTTTTAAAACGTTGTCAGATAGCGAACCTGCATTTGACTTTAAGGAAGTATGGCTTCGTTTTTTTAACTATACCTTAGAGGATTTCCCTAAAGAAAAAGCAATCGGAAGAATCAAGGAGTTTACCATCTATTACGCAAAAAACTTCTTCTTCGGTCATGAACTCTTCCGTGCCGTACAGCCATCACCGGACTTGACAACACTCAAAGCAAATGCACTGCGTTTTTTCGAACGGTATGCAGGAAAAGGCGATTTGGGAAATCCGTGAGTTGCTGCTATTGCCATTCTGTGCACCTGATGATCTGGTTAATTTATCGCTCCCTGCACTTTCCTAATGCTTATCCATTCATTATATTTCATTTGTGCTTTATCTAATATATGGGTATAATTCTGAATTAAACCGGAATCCAGCAGCTGCATTAGTTGCGTTCTTAAGGTTTAATTCAGTGTTAGACTGTTATGATTTTGATTTTTTTGATGTCTTACATATCAACCGAAAGGTCCTGTAGTATGTTCAAACGAATTGGTACGCTTATGAAAGGATTCCTGAGCCTTTTTATCTCAGGAATTGAAAAGTCCAATCCGGCAGCACTAATCGAAGCGGAAAAAGAAAATCTGCGTAAGCAGATCGCCCGTTTTAATGACAACCTCGCAAGTCATGCCGGCTTTGTGGAACGTTTACTTCGTCAGATTAAAAATCTTGAACAGAAGGAAAAAGAGATAACCGCACGGGTCGCTGCAAATATTAAAGCTGGGAACCGCTCTGTTGCAGGAACACTGGCACTTGAGCTTCAGACAATTAAAAGTCAACTCGAGGAAAATCGTGAACAGATGGTTGCTGCAGAAGAAACCTATAAAAAGCTTCTGAAAACCCGTGATGTCGCTGTTAATGAGGCACAGGCCAAGATCCAGAAACTCAAGCAGCTCATGAGTGAAACAGAAATGATGGAGGCACAGGCTGAACTTCAGGAGATGGCAAAAGGAATGGTAACCGAGATTGGCGGATCAGGTGATACACTTAACCGCGTTGAGGAGTACCTTAATGAACGCCGTGATAAGGCAGCCGGTCGTGCACGTGTTGCATCAAGCACCATTGATACATCACAGGTAGATATGAAGGAAGCAGAGCAAAATGCGCTTGCTGAACAGGCGCTTGCAGATTTCGAAATGGCTTATGGCATTAAAGGTGCACCAGCTGCAGAAACACCTCAGCAGCCGCAGCCCAATCCGGTAAAAGAACTTGGACCCCAGTAATTTCATTTTGACACAAGGAGAGTTTATAATATGGCACAAAAAGTAGGACCTACCGCACTAGGTAAAGTAGTTGGATTTCTTTTTATCCTCGGATGCATTATCGCAGCGGGGTATCTGTTCCGCGACATGCTTTTTCCAAAAGCAACAACAAACCAGATTGACCTTGACAAATTCAAAAACGGACCGGAAGCAGTTGATCCGAAAGGAATCACCACCGTATCGGAATACAACTATGTCCCGGGGCAAAAGCTGCCTGAAGTAAAAGGGGCAAGCAACTACAAATGGGATAGCAAAGAAAAAATTGTCCAGTTCCCGATCAATGTCTGGATCGGATGGCTTCCGATTGTCGCTGCAAACCATGGTTTTGCACCAAATACCGAGAGCGTTTTCTACAAGAAATACGGCTTTAAGGTAAATCTCAAGCTCATTGACGATCCGGTGACTGCACGCGACGCGTATGCATCAGGTGAAAGCCACGTCTTGTGGGGTACACTTGATATGATGGTACTGTTTGCCGGCGAACTTATGAAAGACTCACGTATCTCACCAAGAATTTATCAGCAGATTGACTGGTCAAACGGTGGTGATGGTATGGTGGTTCGCAGCAAGATCAGCAGCATTCAGGATCTCAGAGGAAAAACCGTCGTGTATGCCCAGAACAGCCCGTCGCAGTATTTCCTCAATAACCTCCTGTTAGTTTCAGGTATCCAGCCATCAGCGGTAAATCATAAATATACTAATACGGCGTTTGAAGCGGCAGCAGCATTTGTCTCTGACCCGTCAATTGACGCATGCGTATCATGGGCACCTGATATCTACAATATTCCTGAGAAAGTAAAAAACACCCGCATCCTTACAACAACATCTGAAGCAAACAAAGTGATCGCTGATGTCTGGGCTGTACGTGCAGACTTCGCAAAGGATCATCCTGATATTGTCAAGGGTCTTGTTGCCGGTATTTTTGAAGGTATGCGGTCAATTAAAGATTCGACTATAAAAGTTGCGGCAATGCAATGGCTCGCAGAGGGTTACGGAATGACTCTCGATGATATCAAGGGAATGCAGTATGATGCACACACAACAAATTTTGCAGAAAACAAGGATTTCTTCCTTAATGCTTCATCACCAAGCAATTTCGAGCGCACCTGGAAAAATATCACCTTCGTTTACAAAGAGCTCGGCCTGGTATCCACACCGGTACGCTTTGATGAAGTCATGGACTTTTCGGTTATCAAGGAACTTGACGCAGAGGGTACATTCAAGGATATGAAGAATGAGTACATAGCAACATTCTCACCGGTATCCTATTCTAAAGTACAGGCAGAGAAACCGATTCTCACTCAGACAATTCATATTAATTTTTATCCGAACAGTGCCAATATTTTCGAGCCCCAGCATGATGAGTTCGGAAAACCTATAAAAAATACACTTTACGATCCGGCAGCAGAAGCAACACTTGAAAAAGTCGCGCGTCTTGTTGGTCAGTACGATCGTGCTGTTGTTGCTATTGTCGGGCACACCGATAACTCCATGAAAGGCAAAGTACCGGAATCTGCCGTATTACAGCTCTCTCAGGACAGAGCCAATGGTGTAAAAACAGCACTTATCAATAAATACAAATTTGATCCAAACAAGTTCATTGTTGAAGGCAAGGGGTGGAGCGAACCGGCAGATCCTGCTGATCCAACAAATCAGCCGTTAAACCGCCGTGTCGAGGTCTCGGTATATCCACCGGAGAACTGATTGATATAATGCACTTTGCTCCTTATACCCCTCTGCACTTGTGGAGAGGGGCCGGGGGTGAGACATGCGTTAGATTTACAAAGTGAGATAAAACTAATTTATACCTGCATAATCACCGGCGTCACGCCCCCTAAATCCCCCGCAGGGGGACTTGAAGAACAGAAAGGCAAACCAGCCAATTCATCTGATTTCGAAGTCCCCCTGCGGGGGATTTAGGGGGCGCTGCAGGGATAAAATAAACAGCTTAACATTTATAACGTCAAGGGGCAGTATGTCCGCAGATACATCAAAATCCAAAACGCAATGGCTTGTCATAAGAGAAGCTGTCAGCAGGCGCTCAAAAATTATCCTTGGAACCATTCCAATTCTGGCGATATTGGCAATCTGGCAATTCTGCACAACTGGTTCTGCTGAAAGCAGAATTATTTCACCCCTTATTTTACCATCACCGCTTGAAGTAATCTCGCCGGCAACAATCCATGCTGTCTGGTTTGAAGCAGAACTTAGCCGCAGTATCGTTGCAAGTACAATGCGTGTTGTTTTCGGATTTCTCATAGGATGCGGGATCGCCTTTCCTCTTGCAATCATGATGGGTTCTTTCTCAAAAATCAATGCTCTATTCGAACCGGGAACAGTATTTCTTGCATACCTTCCCATTCCTGCACTGGTTCCCCTTACCATGAGCCTTTTCGGCATAGGCGAAACACAGAAAATCATGTTCCTTGCACTTGCGTTCATGATCTACCTTATTCCATTATTAGTCAAGGCAGTCAATGAGGTTGATAATGTTTATTTACAAACTGCCTATACGCTTGGTGTAAAGCGATGGAAAATGGTTCAGAAAGTACTGGTACCAATTGCCCTGCCACAGATTTATCAGGCAATGCGTATGGGATTCGGTGTCGGATGGACCTATATTATTCTGGCAGAGATGGTTGCTGCTGATCGCGGACTTGGACAGATAATAATTATAGCACAGCGCAGAGCGTATGTTTCACGAATCTATCTGGTACTACTGGTTATTGTCTTAATTGCATTTCTTACTGATAAGGTCTGGCAATACGGATATAAGCAATTCTTTCCATATAAGAGGGCTCGATGATAGAACTGAATGATCAGAAGTCAATACCATTACCACCGGTAATTGAATTCAGAAATGTAAGTAAAATTTTCAATCCCGGAACTCCGCGGGAATACAAGGCACTTGAGAATCTGTCATTTATCATTGAAGACCATCCGCACAAGGGTGAGATACGTGCAATCCTTGGCCCGTCAGGGTGTGGAAAATCTACCGCACTTAACTTGTTATGCGGTTTCAGGGAGGTCATGCCCTTAACAAGTGGAGAAATTCTTGTTCGTAATCAGCCGGTGAGTGGCCCGGGAATTGATCGCAGCATGGTTTTCCAGAAATACAGCTCATTCCCGCACCTGACAGTGCTTGACAATGTTCGATTCGGCCTCGAAATCAATCGGGATAAACTGGGAATCTCCGATGATGAAATGACCAGGCGGACAATGGAATGGATCGAAAAGGTCGGCCTTGGTGGACATCAGTTAAAGTATCCGCATCAATTAAGCGGTGGACAGCAGCAGCGTGTTGCACTCGCCCGTACACTGGTTCTAAAACCCCGGATCATTCTTATGGATGAACCATTCTCTGCACTTGACGAACCGACACGACTTGAAATGCAGCTTCTGCTCGTCAATCTATGGGTTGAGGTTGAAGCAACAGTGCTTATGGTTACACATTCGATCACCGAAGCAGTCTACCTTGGTGATTGTTTATGGATTTTCTCACAGGGACCGGGCAAAATTGCCTGCGAATTTAAAAACCTGCCACTCCCCCACCCTGAAGTTCATCCGCTCGAAGTGCAGCGAACATCAGAGTTTCTTACCAAAGTGGAAGAGGTATCTGAAGCATTCCGGGCGATTGAAAGCGCCGGGAAAACCGATGCATCAAAGAAGACCGGCAGTGCATCACAAACAATTTAATGTACAGGTAGTATATGGCTGAAAAACAACTTTCGTTTTTTGATTATGTAAAGGAAGCCTTTTTCTGGAAAACACGGGTTCCCCTGTTAGGATATTTGCCGTTTAATATTTATGGATTGATCGGTATCGGAGTATTAAGCCTGATGCATCCCGGGTTTCTCCTTCTCGGTGCTGCCATTGAAGCTGGTTATCTGATCTTTGTTCCCGGAGATAAGCGTTTTCAAAAAGTAATCCAGGGACGTCAGTTACTTGACATTCAGGAGACATGGAAAAAGAAACGGGATAATATTCTAACAAAACTTGACCTTAACTCCCAGACCCGTTACCAGGTACTTAACGAGATGTGTATATCACTTATCAAATCCGGTGACACCGGCAATCTCAGCACCGGCCTTCATGAATATGGGCTTAATCAACTACTATGGACCTTTTTACAACTGCTTGGATCGCGGGAAAAAGTCGCATGGATGTTACGCACAACATCCGTTGATTCAATTCAAAAGGAGATACGGGATCTTGAGGCAAAACTAGCCTCTGAGCAACCGGGAACACCTCTGCACGCATCCCATACCAGCACACTTGAGATCTCTAAAAAGCGTCTTGATAATATCGAACGGGCAAAAGCGGATCTTGAAATTCTGGAAGCCGAACTTGTCCGTATCGAACAGCGATTTGCACTTTTCCGTGAAGAATCGGCGCTTGCAACAAGTTCTCAGGCTTTCTCAGCCCGTCTTGACGGCGTTATGCAGTCACTCCAGGAGACATCATCGTGGCTTGACAACCACAAGGAACTTCTCTCCGACAGTGTCGATACGATACCATCAGAGATTTTCACACTTCACGACCAGCCCGTAAAGGAGTAACCTGTGCCAGTAATCCAGTACCCATCATGGGCAGAAGAGATGCGTCAGATATTCCGCTCTGAAACAGTCAGCCAGTACATTCTTTATGGTAATATCAATGATTTTGTAATGCACAAAGAGGATGATACGACATCAGTTTTTACATTGAAAGAATATTTGTTTTCGGTAATGTTTGCCCAGTTTGATGTAATCCTCGGCTACGATCGCGGTCAGGGGATTGCGGTACTGAAAGGTGAAACACATTTTTTCGATTATTTACGGGTGATTGATCAGTATCACGGAACAAAATTCACTGCAATACCATCACCTGATGGCGATATAAAAAAGGCGTTGTCCCGTACTAATTTACTTCCAGGGAATCCGCTGGCGGCTCTTGAACTTATTGAGCGGTTTGTTAATGGCACACTAAATAAAGGTGCAGCCCGAATCGGTTCAGTTGCGGTTATCATCGATTATGCGCACCTTATTGCACCTAAAGGCGAATCGGTATATATGTCGGGTGATATCGGTTCACAAATGATCAAGCTGCTGAACTGGGCGGAGGATACATCGGTCAAAGGATTTGTCAGCTGTTTACTTACAGAGAATCTTCTTGACCTCAACGATCTTATCTCCGGCAGCTCCTACAATGCGAAACTTCGTATCAATTATCCTGACAAACAGGAAATTGACGATTATATCACACAGGTCATTAAAAACGAATCAGCGTTCCCGTCGATATGCCAGCTCCCGGTGAGTACTCTTGCTGAAAAAATGATCGGTATGAATAGGGTGAACATCCGGTCGCTCATTATGCGCGCCCTGCGTAACAACATATCCTTGTCAATAGACTATCTGACAAAAGCAAAAAAGGAAACCATCGAAAAAGAAGCGATGGGCAAGCTGGAGTATCTTGAGACATCACGAAATCTTGACCATGTAGCAGGGCATGTTGAGGCAAGAAAATGGCTGCGTGATGACAGCGATCTTATCCGCAGAGGTGTTACTAATGCACTTCCGATGGGATATCTTTTTACAGGACGAATCGGCACCGGAAAGACGTATCTGGTACAATGCTTTGCAGGAGAATGTGGTATCCCCTTTGTCGAGCTTAAGAATTTCAGGGATAAATGGGTTGGTGCAACTGAAGGTAATCTCGAAAAAATCTTTTCGATTCTTCACGCATTGGGTCAGGTTGTTGTGTTTGTCGATGAGGCCGATCAGGCGACGGGAAAACGCGGTGGCGGTGATGAATCCGGGATATCGGGGCGGATTTATGCAATGCTTGCAAAAGAGATGTCAAACACGGCAAACCGCGGAAAAATAATCTGGATATTCGCAACAAGCCGTCCCGACATGGTTGAAGTCGATCTGAAACGCCAGGGACGTCTTGACGTACACATCCCGCTGTTTCCTCCTGTTGACAAAGAGGAACGCAGGGAGCTTTTTTATTCAATGGCAAAAAAACTCAAGGTTGATATTAAAAAAGAGGAGTTGCCGGAACTACCCTTTGAGGGAGCCGTCGGAGGTAATGAACTCGAAGGATTACTTGTCCGTTCAATCAGAAAACATGCACTGCAGCAGGGTGATACAACAAAAACACTGACAGAGATCCTGACAGAAACAGCAAAAGATTTCAGGCCATCCGCACATACAAAAGCACTTGACTTTATGGATCTTCTCGCAGTCAAGGAGTGTACGGATCAGTGCTTTTTGCCGGAACGGTTTGCGAAGCTGACTCCGGAGCAGGTTGATAAGAGGATCGGGGAGCTGACTTAGTATTCACAATAACTTTCTAAAAACCATCTGAAATAACAGGTGTAATCTTGGGTTTTAAGACCGATCCCAAAGATATCGAGAAAGTTAAACGTTGGGTAGCTCGCTCAAAATCACACCCTACTTTATACAAGTGTACGAAAGATTATATTGGTTACGAAATGAAAATCGATAAATATATTGATCCCGAACAAAAAAAGCGGCAAGTCTGGTTGAAAGCGTTATCAAATGCCTAATGAAATTGGACTACACGTAAACAATTTAAATTACCAGAATTATTAGACATTAGGAAACAATTCTATCCAATTTCCCTGCCAATTAACGCGTAATATATCTAGTTGAATGCAATCTTTTATTGCAGTATAATCAAAAATGAAGTAGTTTATTTCGTAATTACCCTTTAACCTCAAATAAACAAGTCTTAGAGAGGTGAATTATGGTCGATACAAGAACAATAGTTCAGGCCATTAATTACATATTAAAAAAAACGGGAAAAATTGACAAGCTTAAAATTGTCAAACTCGTATATCTCGCTGATAAGATGCACCTTATACTGTATGGGAGAACTATTACCGGTGATTCATACTGTGTTATGAAAAATGGGCCTGTCGGCAGTACAACTCTCGATATTCTGAACGAAAATCTTGAGTTTCTTGAGGATTCAGACATTGAATATTCCAGGAAATATCTTTCAAAAGTTCCATTAGACTCAAAGTTGTATGAAGCAACAAATGTGGCTTCAGAGTATGATTTTCTTTCAGAATCTGACCAGACCGTTCTTGATCGGATTATCACATTGTTTTCAAAAAAATCCAGCTTAAGCCTTGTTGAACTTACCCACAAGTATCCGGAATGGAAACAGTATGAATCTGAATTTATGAATCAGACGAGAAAACATGCCGATATCAGAGTTGATGAGTTATTTTCAGCTATTGAAAATGATCCACTGGGTATTGACCCCGCACAGCTTCAGTGTTCAAAAGAAATATTTCTTGGCCGCGAATAATAACCGATGGATCTGAATTTATCAACAGATTTTATTACAAAACTTCATGCAGGTAAAACTGCGGGTTTTTCCATCTGCTATTTTAAGAATAAACAACATGCAGCTGATGCCCCACCACATTTCCACATTGTCATATCATTAGGAAACGGTGAATCAGTAGTTTTGTGCATGGTAACCTCACAGATGGCTAAGCTTGAGCGACTATATTGCAACATGCCTGGTGCGTTAGACAGCCTTGTTCCACTTGACCCGTCCAAACTACCATTTATTACAAGACCATGTGTAATAAATTGTAACCTCCCAACCCCGATATCTTACAAAGAGTTTGCAAACATTATTGATCATACTGTTGATATTGCGTGTAAGGCGACAGACACATCTATTGACAACCAATTAAAATCAGATATTTTATCAGCGATTTACAAAAGCCCCATTGTTTCGAAAAGAACTAAAGACATGCTTAGAAGTGTTTACCCCGACTATTGACTGACAAATGAATGTCGAAACAGGATAATCTTTTCTGTAAATACATTTCCAAACGGGTCGAAATGAAATATTTTCAGACTGGTTCCTGCAGATATCAAGTACTTTCAATTTTTCACCTGTGTAATTTATCCGACATAATCTCACTTGTCGTCAAATGGGTAAGTTTTTTCATCGATGAAAAAAGATACCACAAAATAAAGATCATGAAGATCATTGATGGAACTGCAATTACCGGAAAGCTCAACACCGACATCCGTCCAAGTTCTTCGTTGAATTGTTGCGTTCCGGGCATACTTTGTACAATCTTTTTAGCGAGGATGAAATTCATTGCCGCAGAAAAGAAAAAGGAACATGCAAGCAACATATTGGCACGGCTTAGAATTGCTTTCAAGCGGGAACGCAACGCATCGGTGGATAGAACAGATTCGATTTTGTCAATATTCAGCAGTTCACGGTTATAGAAAATTTTATTGATAAGCTGCCATGATGTTCTGGTGGAAATCAGGATAATGAGTCCTATAAGCAGTGGTATGGAAGCCTCTTTAACAGCAATCCACTGCGGTGGAAATTTTAGTAAACTGATAGTACCCGATAACAGAACTCCGACAAAGCCCAAAACCGATATAAAGTCTTTTCGCTTTTGAACAACAAGCTCATATAAACCGTAGAAAAGTGGGAATGCCAGCGCAACCAGAAGTCCATACATCGGGCCAAGATATGTATCCTTGCTGAACTTTGTTAAAATAATCGCCGGTATTACGATGTTGAAAAGCAGGCTGAGAAATTGGGAGTTATTACGGACATTACTGTTGTTGCTCATAGTTGCAAATGGTCCAATGAAAAAGGTTTCTCTTTTGTAATAGCAATCACTACATTCGATGTGACATCATAATTATTTACTTTTGGTCTGTCTTCATATCAATTACTGTAATATTTGTCTGAACTTTGATTTATGTGATGAGGATGATTGACATGATTTGGAATTGATGTTCTTCTACTTGTTACATTTCTCACGTGTCACTCGTCACTGTATACCCATCATGCCTATCACATTAATCATGCAAATCACAGTTCATACAATTTATATTTCTTATTCTGAACTCTATTGAACTCGAGTTTTATACTCCGTTTTAGTAGTAATACGACCTAACTTATCCCGATCATATTGAACATCGAATAAATTCTGTAAACCATCAGAAACGGTATACTGTGTATTTTCTCCAAATGTATTGTATTCCAATGCATCTGAAATAGTACCTATCGTTGTTCCTGTAATCAATCCATTCTGAGGATTTCTCGTAATATTCAATTCCCCGACACTAAGCATAAGACCATCATTATCATAAGTATAATTTTCACTCAAACCAGCAATAGTCCGTGCTTCACGCTGGAAATTGTTATTATAGGAATACGATATGGTATCATTCAATAGCCCATACGAAATTTCTGAATTCGTTATATTACCATCATATCCAAAAATCAATTGATTACTGTCTGGTGTTGTTGATGATACCAATTTATGGGTAACCGGATCGTAGACGTAAACATAATTACCATCCGGTGTTACCATACTATCCAATCTGCCGAAATCATCATACTTGAATTGTAACATCAATCCATCAGGACGGTTAATAGACGCTACATCTTTGTCAAGGTTAAAACTATACGTCGTAGGTGTTGCCCCGGTATTCAAGGTTGGTGGATTATATTCTGTTGGTAAATTTACAACATTATAATAGTAGGTATGAGCATCATTATCCGGCGAAGTAATCGTCTGAACGTTGCCGTTTACGTCATATCCAAACCTGATCTGTCGCATATCCGCAAAATGTTTTGATATGATTCTTTCTGCATTATCGTACGTATAAGTAGTTTGCTCACCTACGGGGTTAATTACTGTTGCCAGTGAACCATGATTATCATATTCATACAGCCAAACTCTTGCACTGCTCCCTGATCCTTCTGTAATAGTCTTTATTCGTCCCCGCTCGTCATATTTATAGGAAACAGGTGCTAAATCAGAAACCACGGAATGTATTACCCGTCCAAGAGAATCAATTGTTGATTCGGTTGTACGTCCTTCAGGAGTAAGTGTACTAAAAGTACGGGTAGCACCCGCATAAACGCTCTTGTATACTTTACCATTAATAGTATCCAGTTGCATTATTGAGTCAATTTCATTTGTAGAAGTATAAGAAACGGTTTTTCCTGAACTCATTTCCATTTGTATTCCGGATGGTAACCGAACAGTGTAATTCTTTACCAATGGGGACAACATTCCAAAAATTGGATCCGGCCCAACAGTTGATTTACTAACTGTATTATCGGATGAATTAATTTCTGTTTCACCGGTTGGTCTGGTATACGATATTGTACTCTGACCGCAACATCCCTGCACTTCTTTGATCTTCGTTCCATCAGGAAGTCTGCGCGTTTTATAAACTTTAACAACGCCTTCAGCTGTTGAATCTCTTACTTCATATCCATCGTCAAGTTCAACTCTTTGTAACGAGGTAAAACCACCATTGGCATCAGTGTCTTTTATTAAGCGCCCGAGCGTGTCATACTCGAAAGTGGAGCTGTTCCCTTTTGCATCTGTAAATGATGAAAGAAGGCTGCCATCATGATAGGTCATCTGTATTTTTTCACCAGCAGGATTAGTTATTGAACTGAGATATCCATCGTTGTTGAGCGTAAGTAAAGAACGATGGCCATAAGGTCCAACAATTGCAGTAGGAGTACCATCATAACTTCTTTCAATTACAGTTGCATTCCCTGATGCATCAACAATACTGTCAAGTGTACCTTGTTCATTATACTTGAATTGCTGCATTACAGCATTGGTAAGGGTGTTCTCTGTGCGTAAATGTTTTCCATTTCCGTCAAAAATATACTGCAGTGTAGCGTCTTTTGAAGGAATTCGAAATTCGTTACTATGCAGGCCGTTTGCATTGGGTAACATTACTTTACGAATACGATAATTATCTCCATCAGCAATGAAAACTTCTCCGTTTTTACCAAATGCTACAGCACAAGGATAAAACAAACTGGCATTCTTTGCAGGAATATTGTCCCCGTTATATCCCTCCCCTGCTTTACCAGCAAGTGTTGTAATAAATCCATCCTGGGTAATTAGGTGTACCATATAAAAATTATCAACAAAAACAATATTTCCATTATCGTCAACATCCATATCTTCCACAGACCTAAAATATGCATCTGACGCCTTTACATAGTCCCAATTATAATAATTGCTAGAACTACTATTAATCCCGGCTATATCTGTAATAATTCCGTTTGTTCCGATTTTACGAATACAATAATATCCTCCAATGAATATATTACCTTTTTTATCAACAGCAATCGAGCGGACACCATGAAGATTTCCTGCAATTGTCCTGATTGTTCCGTTCTGATCTATGCACCTGACGTGATTACCATCTGTAAAGTACACTTTGTCATCAGGACCAACTGCAATGTGGTTATATACATAAATACTCGCATTTACAGCAGGGCCACCATCACCGCTATATCCCTATTCTCCATTCCCTGCAAAAACAGAAATAATTCCATTTTTTATTTTATAGATTTTACCATAATAATCAGACCAAACATAAATCGAATTATCTTGCCCTAAAGCAATACTATTTGGGGTTTCTAATAAAAACTCTTTTGCAGACATGCAATTTGAAGTATCACCACTTTGAATACCCCCTACAATTGTTCGAAGTATTCCGTCATTTTGAATTTTTTGTATTTTATCTTCATGAATATCAACATAGTAAACAGATCCATCTTCTGCCACCGCAATATCACGAACACGAAGACCAATTCTTGCATCTATAGCAGGACCATCTTCTCCACAATTTTCATCCCACCAACATCCAATTCCATTCCCTGCAATCGTCTGAATTATAGGAACTCTTGCACCAACATTTTGTATACTGCCGTCGCCATTGTATAATGTTCCTGTAAATGGATCAAGACGATTATGTGATGCTATCGAAAAACCACCTAAACCATATGATCTTTCATCAACTTTTTCTAATGTTCTCTCACTGGTTTTCCACATTGTAATCTCATAGCGGCTTCGATCGGCAACCATTTGAACACCTGACAATGATCCAAAACTCTTCTCAAAATTCCCTGGCTCCTGATAAATCGCATTATAAACATACCCAATACCGATTACAGCTTTCGCAGGAACATTTATTTTACGGTTATATGCATCATAACCATCCCATGTGAATGAAGTAACTAAGTTCGGAGAGGGTTGAAAACTTCGATTGAAAACTAAACCTGCAATCTCAATTTTTAAATCAATACGCTTTAAACAAGATGGATATGTTTCTTTAGTCAGTGGAATTTTAACAGTATTCTCACTGGTTCTTCCAATACTACGTTTACTTGAATAATTTAAACTATAAGGAGTTCCAGTTATTGGTATCTGTTCTCTAAGTACCTGATTTTGAACTTCAATTATGGAGCCATCGTCTATACAGGGATCATCTTCGAGGTAAAAAGTATCTAATTCGACATCCGGTTCTTCAGCACTATCGGGTGGACCATAAGGCCAGTTGCAATCCCATGGTGTAAAGTGAGTAATTGGTACTCTCCATAGACTTTGACCAGGCTGATACAAACCAGCAATTTTTACTCTTTCCTCTTCAGTAATACCGAGAGAATCAAGTGCATCTTGTGTTGATGGTGTTCCATTACCTCTTACATCTAATACACTGGTATTATTTTCAATTGATAGTACCTTTACAATACGACCATTTTCCGAAGGTATCCATGCGGGTACCTGAGATTCATTACAACTACTTCCAGAATTATTTCCATTGCGGCTATAATACCCTGTCGGCACAATACCACCAACAGGAAAATTTAGAAAGTTTTCAAGGTAAAAATACACCGGTTTGTTAAACGTAATATTTTCGACACCATCAACACTCAGTTCTGTACAGTAAGTATACCCGGTTCCAGGGGGTAACTCTGCAGGCATCGCATTTTGTCCATTTGGACCGACCGTATATTCAGTTGCTCTCACATTGATAGTATTATAATTTCCACTGGTAACTTCAATTCCAGGAGGAAATAATATTGTTGCAGTACGTGTTCCATCATTATCAGTAACTGTACTTGCCCTCATGACCTGCATCTCTGTGGTAGCAGTAAGAGAGATTGGTGTTATAACTGGATCTGCGATAAGATTACAAATTGACCAAATTTAGCAGAAACATACTTAATTGAAGGGTACAAGAGAACCTGATTGCATTCCACAAACAGGGTGTATTATTATGCCCGCTGGGTAAATTGATACTGCCCGCATAGTCAACTACTCATACCCGCTGGGTGACACATATATGCCCGTGAGGTTGCATGACAGTGCCCGCGTGGTAATATTTCTATTCCCGCTGGGTATACGATATGTGCCCGCTGGGTAGCATAATACTTCCCGCGCACCTGGATGCTGCTGCGAAGGCTTATAGTTCTGTCACCGGGTACTTTTTACATACATCTACTTAATCGTACAGTAATTCTGCCGCCGTGGATCATCTGGAAAGGCTCGTCTGCCGAAGCAACAGATCTCTTTATAAAGATCATACAATTTATAATACCAATCATTGCGCTTCTTTACCGCATCTTTAAGAGCGCTCTTTTTATATACCCTGTACTGAGATATCTTCTCATCAAGCATCATCGCCCGGTTAACAGCCTCATTTTCCATTGCTTCTGTGTACGGAATCTTTTTAAGATATGGTCTGCTATGACGATACAACACGGCAAGATCATTGAGATCCTGCGCAAGTGAACTGAGTACACGACCCGTTTTTTTGAATCCGGGAACATTATAATCAATTTTTTCAATTTTAAATAGCTCCCGTAGCTCACCAGCAAAACGCGTTCTGAATTTCCGGCACTCTTTAATAAACGTGTCAAGTTCCTCTTTTTTTCTGGCCCACTCTTCACGGGTAATAGTCAGATCAGACTGTGCATAAGCACACTTGTCAAGTAACTCCGGTAGCAACTCTGCATTTTCCCATTGTAAACCAACCTGCAGAAGTTCCTCTTTATCCCGACGACAAGCACTATACAGGAACCCGGCATACTCTAAAAGGGTACCGATACTATTTTTGGGACGTTGCTCATTCATTTCCTTTTCCTTATTTGACAATATCGTACTATCTCAATTTTTAATCCGGATTCAACAATCACAGTCCTAAGATCATTTACCAATATCTGACCGGTTGTAACCCGGTAAAAATATAGTTAATCAGAACTGGAAATAGATAAACGGCTGAAGCACCGACGTTTTAAACTGGTAGATGAAAAATATCACCACTACCGATACTATAACTTTTGTAAATACCGGATATCCGATAAAACTATTTCTGACTGTCAGCTTCCATGCATCCGGGAACCAGTGGGCACAATACCCTGCAAGTAGTATCAGTGTGACTTTCCAATACCCGGATACAAACTGTGGAAGTATCGACACATCAAAATGAAACAACATCTGTCCCATCATATCCTTTACAACAGTCATATCAGCGGCCCTGAAAAATATCCAGGCAAAACATACAACATTAAAGGTCAGAAAACGTGCTGTAAAGCGGCTCGTTGCATTCTTTCCGCTGAAATGATACCGCTGTGGAACCAGCTTATGAATTGTCAATCCGAGTCCATGAATTGCACCCCAGATCACAAACCTCCAGTTTGCACCATGCCACAAACCGCCTAGTACCATCGTAATAATAAGGTTTACATACATTCGTGCTTTACCTTTACGATTTCCCCCAAGGGCAATATACAAATAATCTCTCAGGCAGGATGACAGCGATATATGCCATCTGCGCCAGAAATCGGTAAGATTATTCGCTTTGTAAGGCGAATTAAAATTCGGTGGTATTCTGAATCCCAAAAGTAATGCTATTCCAATCGCAATATCGGTATAGCCGCTGAAATCACAGTAGATCTGTAATGCGTATCCGTAAACAGCAATCAGATTCTCTAATCCGGTATAAGCTCCTGGTGTATCAAAAACCCGATCCACAAAATTAAGCGAGATATAATCGGATATCACCATTTTCTTGACAAGTCCGCATAGAATCAGAAAAACCGCCTGTCCGAACTCTTCTTTTGTCAGTATATATTCTTTGTAAACCTGAGGAATAAACTCACTGGCCCTGATAATAGGCCCGGCAACAAGCTGTGGAAAAAATGCAAGATAAAAACCAAAATCAGCAACATTTTTTGCGGGAGTTGCTTTTCCTTTGTAAATATCAATCGTGTAACTTAATGCATGAAAGGTAAAAAAGGATATTCCTGCCGGAAGGAGTATTTTTCCGACATCGAAATGCGATCCGAACAGGCTGTTACTCCATAGTGAAAGGTAATTGACAGCAGTGTAATCTGTTGAAAAAATATCATTAAAAAGTGCTGTAAAAAAGTAAGTATATTTAAAATATGACAGCAGCAGCAGAGATACAAAAACACTTGCAGCTACCAACCATTTTCGGACAGTCACATTCTTTGATTTATAAATCTGATTTCCTATATAGTAATGCGCCAGAATTGACACCATAAGCATTACAACAAACCATCCACTGCTCTTATAATAAAAATACAGGCTGACAATAAATAAAAATGCATTCCGTAACTGTAAGTTTTTATAGACAACAGAATAAACCGCAAGAACAACGGTAAAGAACCCCCAGAAAAATGACTGTGTAAAGAGAAGCGGTATTCCGGGATTATAAGCCAGATTTCCCGTAATGTACGATATCATTGTCATTAACAGGGTAATGATTGAGTCTGTCATAATTATTTCCTGATAGTTTATTCTACTCTCTCAGGAACCGCATTTCCCGAGTCTATTCCTGGCTGATCGCGGCCAGTCTGTGTAGTCTCCGGAGATAAAGGTTCTGTAATGGGAGACTGTTGAGATTTAGGGAATTGATCATTGCTGAGAGAATCAAAAATTGCATTTTTTAATGCATTATAAAACAGCTCTCCCTGATATGCATACCCTTTTTTTGTCAAGTGGACATAGTCGGTATGAATCAATTCTTTCTTACGCCAGCGCCTGACACTGCTGTCGCCACCCATAATCGAATAAAAATCCCATATACCACATTGTTCCTTTTTTGCAACATCCTTGATAATCTCACATGCAAGCGATAATACCCTGTTTTTATAACGTTTCTTAATAAGATGATCATTAGGCGTTACGAGCAGTAGTGCTGTTTCCGGAAGCAATTGTCGTACTTTCGTAATCAGGGCGGTTATATTACTACGTAAATCCACAGTATCTGCGTATCCCGAAAAAACATCATTGGTACCAAGGGCTATCACCATAAGGTCCGGATTAATTACCGGAAGCAGTTTCAAATCGACTTTATTATTATAATGTTTATACGAAATACCATTCATCCCAAGAGCATTCACTGTCACATTCTCAAGAGTATCCCTCTGACGTACAAGAAACAGCGAAAATTCCTCATTTGCTGTATGAATATTAAAATTAAGTGTACATGAATCGGTTCGTTGGCTAAAGTATACTGATGACTCTACAAGACAATCTGTTTTTTTTGTCGTGATAACCGAATCAAGTGGGATATCACTACTTAGCGAAATACTATCTGATGAATGATATAGTGTCAAGGACTTGAATGGATACTGCGGATGTTTTTTCCTATTGTAAAATGTCATGGAAAACACAGTATCATTGGTACTGACAACATACCCGGCAAGAGGAATTGATATCACCTGACCCCATCGTGAATATGTCCAGTCTGTATTTGATCTAACTGCGTAATCCTCAGGACCATTTGTTTTTGCAATACTATAGGGAAAGGAACAGCCGCGCCCAACATTAAAATTGTCATTTCTTAATAATTCACGAATTGCGTTGGTACTATATCCTCCCTGTACATGAGAATCCCCAATAAAAAACATACTGACATTTATTGTCGAATCGTTACGAACATATAACATCTTGTTTTTAAAGATATCCCATTTTGTACAGCCACTTATATTCAGAACATTCAGGCTGTCAATTATACCATACTTTCCGGCATGTGAGGGCAATAGCACAAGTGCTACAAGGACTGCAGCAATATGACATTTACATTTTTTCACGATTTAACCCTGTTCTCATTAGTTGAAAATCTGGTGTATTCTTCAATAAAAGCCCTGAAAAAAAGTTCGCCGATAATCCGTGCTCCTGCACGTGTCAAGTGCGTATAATCCTTTTGCGCCAGGGGCGGATCAGCATGCACCCAGCTGTATATTGAGTTTTTACCCCCCATCGCTTCATAGGAATCCCAGAATGCACACCCGTTTACAAAAGCAGCACTGCGCTGTGCGTCCCGGATTTTTTCTATATTAGGATAGGATTCAATACCATTCTCTGTCTGCTGAGCTGCATCACCGACACCGATAACGATAATCTTTAAATCCGGATCAATCGATTTTAAAAAATTTAATTGTTTGGAAAAACTCTTTTCATAGAAGGAATAATTTGATGTCCTATAGGGTACTACATTGACACCAAACTGCATAATAAGCATTTTAACATTGAGATTTTTAATTACCCGTCTGAAAAACAATTTATCTGCACTTGTAAATTCAAGTCCGGAACTGCCGCGCAGTGGTATATTATCAAGCGATATACCACTGCCACATGTCAATGACACGCCATAAAAATCTGGGGATTCAGTTCCCGTAAGCTTAATATAAAGATTCTTCTCTGGACGTTTAAAGTTCCAGGTAATACAATCAAACGCAGATGACTTTGAAATTGTTTTTTTGTTCAGCACAGAATCGTTCTGAACCAGCTCAACGTTAAATGGTGTTGTTACATTACCAAAATACATTTTACAATTTGTAAAACGTCCTATGAGCGGATTGCTGGTGTTAGGCCATTTTAAATTCACCCACCCGTTAAAAGAATCAGCACCGTTTACAACACTGGATTTCAGTTTATAGTATGACAAAAAGATACCATATTGATTAATATCAGATTTTTTAATTTTATCCTGCGCACTGTACCGCACCCATCCGTTAGATATCTCATAGGTATATGGCAGGGATGCCGGACCATTTGCAACAATCGGCATCATCCCCATCCCCGCACCGCCAAACCGTTTTTGCAACTGGTTTCGTAAATAGGAGCTTACCCGGTCACCCTCAATCTGAGAATCACCAAAATGAAGAATATGCACAAGTTTTTTTGTAGCCGCCAGCGAATATAGTGCCCTGAAAACCGGATAGAGTAATGTATCGTTACCATCAGGGTAATCAATACTGCGAATCAGTCCATCATACTTTTCTGATACAACGGTAGCACTGTTTTGAGAACTGACCTTTTCTTTGTCAATTGACATAATAGACACTGAGTCCTGCAGAGCACAATGTTTTTCAGACTTACCATTGAGAGAAGTTCTGGTAATACCAACAACACCCTGATTCACAGTGTTTTGAGATGTGACTGCCCGCTTTGTCACGGTATCACCAGATGCTACTGCCGTCAGCCCCGGTGACACATCAGCATTATCATCCTTATTGTCAAGTGAATCCCCGATTGTAATAATATGTGAAATGTCTTTGTAAGCAATTGCTTGGTTGTTTAACCCGAAAAATTTCGGAGTACGAATGTGCACTGCCGACATGCAAAATCCCGTTGTTTTATCAACAAACGAGACTGCGATTACAATTGTAAAAACGACACTTGAAAACAACAGAATTTGTACTGGCCTGATCATACTATGCTCATCAACTAAAATACTTTTGGGTGTCAGTTACGGTGTCCCGTTAAGTACTGTAAACCCAGCCATTAAAGGCTAAACCAAAAAAAACAGAAAATCCGGGTTTAAAAATATATCAGGAGTAACAGTCATAACGAAATTATCTTGATTGTTTATTGCACCCGGCTTTAATGCAATGCATTGCGAAGTAGCTGTGTTGCATATTAGAAAGTTGCTGCAGAGGTTGCACTGCTCCAGGCGCAAACAGGAAAGAGCGATTGGCACCGCTCTTAGGTTCCTGATCTCAGATGAACTGTATTGTGGTCTCTACGGGTGAGGTGTCACGTTGTGACCGGTACCTTCTTTTTCTTCGGTGCACGGCCGTAAATCGACACGAAATCTGTAAACATTCTTATCTTGTTATTGTCAATCTGACCGAATGTAAAACGCCACTGCCAGTTACCGCTTTCCTTTCCAGGGATATTCATCCTGCATGATGAACCAAGGCCGAGGATATCCTGAAAAGGAATGATACACATACCTGATGGAGCACTCAGCGCACAACGCAGAAAATGTTCAAGAAATGTGGAGTCATCACAACCCAGATATTGACGCACCTGATGTTTGTCAAGTTCAACAAGACTATTAAACCACCCTTGTGATGTATCATTGTCATGTGTTCCCGTATAAAGCACGCTTTCCTTCAGGGAATTATACGGCAGATATGGATTTTCCGGATTTCCATCAAAAGCGAACTGGAGGATTTTCATCCCGGGAAGACCGATAGAATTTCTAAGCGCTTCTACTTCCGGAGTAATAACACCGAGATCTTCGGCAATAATTGGTAGTTTCCCCAGGGCTTTTTTTACTGCTTTAAACAGATCTGCCCCAGGCCCCTTGACCCATTCGCCCTTTTCTGCAGTCGGCGCATCAGCGTCAACAGCCCAGTAGGCTTCAAAACCGCGGAAGTGATCAAGTCGCATGTAATCAACAAGGTCGAGCGTTTTCTTGATTCGCTTAATCCACCATAAGTAACCATCTTCCCGCATATTTTTCCAGTGATAAAGCGGATTTCCCCAAAGCTGTCCGGTTTCACTGAAATAATCAGGAGGCACACCTGCGACGCGGATCGGTTTTGCATTTTCATCAAGTTCAAAAAGTTCCGGTGATGCCCACGCGTCCGAACTGTCGTATGCAATGTAAATTGGAAGATCACCGATGATATCTATATTACGAAAATTCGCATATTCCTTAAGATCAATCCACTGTTTATAAAAAACATATTGAAGAAATTTCTGGTACCGTATCTCTTTACGCTGCGCCCCTGCGGTCTCTTCAAGTGCTGCCGGATACCGCAATTTGTATTTTGTATCCCACCTGTACCATGGCAATCCTTCATGTTGATCTTTTAGTACTTTATAAAGAGCATAATTGTCAAGCCAATACTGTTCACGCTCACAAAACGCAATAAATTCACTGTTATCAGTAAAACGCAGATATGCTGCTTTATTCAACTCTTCTTTGGCATTAATCACTGCACCGAAATCGACATTATCATTTGGCAACAATGGAAACGCCGCGAGTTCATCGGCAGTGAGAAGCCCCTCTTTATGAAGAATTTCAGGAGAAATAAGAAGCGTATTGCCCGCAAACGAACAAAGACTCTGATACGGTGAATCTCCATATCCTGTCGGCCCCAGGGGACAAACCTGCCAGTGCGTCTGTTTCATAGCTTCAAGTAAGTCGACCCATCTATAAGCCGATGGCCCCATATCACCGATACCGTAATTTGATGGTAATGATGTCGGGTGAAGAAATATACCGGATGATCGATTCATAGCATCTCCCCTAAAGAACAATTCAAAAAATAATTGCAGAGGACGAAAACAGTCTACACTTAAAAACCGGTTTAGAATCTGAAAAAATTGCTGTAAAAATCATTATAATTTTTATCGTCACTCTGCAAAATCATTTAATGCTGCGACCAACCAGATCCGGTACAACTATCTGCAGCACCTCTGTAACTCATAGTATACTAAAAGGATAGTTATTTGTCGAGTAATCTGTAACAAAAAGTAACCGGTTGATAGTCACTGAAATTTTCACGATACACAATTGGCATAACATAATTTATATAATTATAATTCTTTTGAAAATGGTTACAAAATTATGCGGTCTGACAGAAAACGGTTAATAGTGTTTGGAATAGGTGCGTTAGTACTACTCGGGATAGCGGTCTCCAACTCCGCAATTATCAGTTCAATTGATACAGCATATTCCAGAATTATTAACTCCGATATCACAAACCGTAAAAAAATAGCACTTTTCGAGCGCAACTGTAACACGATACATAACACAGCGTTAAGCATGATACTTACCGAGGATACAACAGAACAGATGTGCCTTCAGAAGGATGTCTTTGAGCTGTTTACCGTATGTGATAAGCTTCTCCCATCACTTGAGAAATCAGATTTCAACAAATCAGAACGTTTGTTAACTGTAAAAATTCGTGATGTTTACATCAAATACAAAGAATCATGTGTCAACTATACACTACTATTAAGCAATCCGGACCGGAGAAAAGCGGCCCGATTTGCATCAACAACACTGCAAAAAAACTATAGTGCCCTTCAAAGTGCTTCTGATGACGTTATGACAGCAATTGAAGCTGCCATGTTGTCTGACACCAAGTCATTGACAAAACAAAACAACCTTGCATTACGCTTTATAACCGGGGCCGGGATTGTCCCTATTGCTTTTTGGGCGCTGCTTCTTATTGCAACATTTTTGTGGACATCCGTGGCATTTCGCAAACTCCGACCTGATTAAAATCACACTTTATAGAAAAATAGACTCGCTTTTACTATTCTCTACATTATATATTACTTTTTAGTAGTATTGACCTGATTGGATTTTTTTGCATTATTCAGGTCGTTGGATATCATTTATCTGATACGGTAGTAAGCTTTCAGCAGAAACTGTAGTGAATCTCTGCAGATACTGACAACACACATTAAGACTGGGGCCGTAGCAATGATGTCGCGGTATACCTTTTTGTAAACAACATAGTGGATATACCTGTTGAGTTCTCCGAAAATAAACTAATAATAATATTCACACTCTCTCCTGACGGGGGTACATTAGATGAATTTACGTGTTATTCTTCTTGGAACAGCAGCTTTACTGTTTGCCGGGTGTGGCGCATACAAGCAGCTTCAACCAAAACCGGAACTTTCGCCTGCCGAAACAGCATCATATATTGAGTTAAAAAACGGTAAAAACGATTTTGAAGTAAAAAAGGATAAAAAGTATTTTATCCAGTTCCCATCACCGCAGGAAAACAATTTTTATCTCGTGCTCTCACTTCCGCAGAAAAAAACTGTCTCATCTAATCTTACTGCAGTTTTGACAGATAAGAAACGGGCGGGCGAACTTATCAAAGATGAATCACCATCGGATACACTTAGTGTTTATCCGGTAAATCAGAACAGTACCGGCTATTTTTTCCTTATTGACAAAATAGGTCAGAATAAGCAGTTCAAGGTCAATTATCGCTATGCACCTCAATGGCGGTATAAGTTTGAAGGAAAGTATGCAGAGTTCCAGAATATTCTTTCTAAGAACCGTCTTGACAGAAAAAACTATTCTGCGATCGGTAACGGTTACCACCTTGACGGGCTTAATTATGCGGCTACATCAGATTCTCTTAAAAAACGTTCAATTGAACTTGAAACAATGCATAAGGAACTTCTTGCCATTGAAAGCATTTTTCCAAAATCGATTCTCAATTCAAAAGATGTTGCCTATCAGAACTATTTAAAACTCCGTGCAGATCTTGAAGATGAGTTAAAGTTTCAGGAAAACTATCTTGCAACAATTGCCTTCTTTTCAAAAGAATATTTCTGCCGAAACAATCCATTAGAACTTGTCAAGGCTGTTGATGACTTTACGGCATATTTCCAGAAAAAAGACCGTTATCCAAGCACGGTTGTTTCCGAGGCCCAGAGTGTAATGAAAGGGCGACTTACAGAAATCGTTCCATTCTATGATCAGCGTATCAGCGGCAAGGATGATGCAAAACCATATGACGAGAGTCTTTATATGACAGGCAATCTTTACAGAACAAGACTACTGTATGAAGCTGCAGGTCTGAGCGTTCCTCAGGAATACAACGCGATTGTAAAATATGTCAAGGATTTTGACGCAAAAGCTATTGCACTTGTAAACGCCAGAGATTCTATTAAGTATATTACAACCACGGTTAATTCCTATAATCAGATGCCGGATAATGAATTCTTTAAAATCGCAGTTGCAAAGACTGCTGCAGTCCAGAATGCGCTTCCTTCAACCATCGATGCATCATATGGCAAATACTCACAATACAAAAGCACCGCCAATCTCAATACAGAACTCACTGCGATTTCAAATGAAGTCACTAAAATGCTTGGTCAGTATAAAGAGGCAGAACTGCTTGTATTGCAATTAAATTCGCTTAAGAATCAGAGAGACTACAGCACCATGCTCGGCATGCTTAAACAGAACATGCATCTCACGTTCCTGCCGGAAAAATACAAGGCACTTGATAAGATGTCTGTGGAGGAACAGGGCAATCAGATCCAGGGTGCACTTGAATCGAATAGCTGGGTTCAGGCAGAGAATTTGTTAAGAAAGCTTCATGAGGATGCCAATTTCCTTAATGCTGGCGAGATACTTCCTTTAAAGATATCCACCGTTGATTCCAAAGAGGATCTGTTGTACACCCGCGTTGACAATGCATCACGTGTAAAAATCACACAATTCCTTGATGCAAATGTTAATACCCTTGAAAATGTTGATTCACTCTACTCCGATACAATCTTTACACCGGTTCATAACATTACTTTTTCGTCAGGTTCACGTAATGAGCTTATACAGCGTAAAAATAAGCTTATTGAAGATCTTGGCAAAATGAGAGACGATGAATTCCCGGCACGTGCCATTAAAACTCTGTACGAACAGTTCACAGCGAGCCCATCAGATAATGGCGTTCTGAAAGCACGTGCGATTGTTACTCATGGTAAACATTATAAAGCCGATGACAAAAAGACAAAAATGCGTATTGCAGAGTGTGATCCATATTCTGCAAAGTGGATTACTAAGCCGAAGGAATATCGCCGTGTCTTTGTGCTTCCGGTTACAGACAGCAAAAAAGGTAAGAACAAGTATGTTGTCCGTTACAATGTTGACATTGAGACAGAAGCGGACTTTCCCATGTACGATGTCAATATCAAACTACCAAAGGAAATTGCTTCCAACGCTGCAACATCACAATGGTATGAATCGATAACCCTTAATAAAAAGCCGCTTAAAAATGAAGGTCGCTTTACAATTACAGCACCGAGTGCAGAGAATGATTATGAATGTCAGATTACCCCGGTTCAGATGAACAAGGATAAAGGCAACATTCTTGAGATTACCTTCTATGATAACTCTTTTAAAGTGTACACTTTCAGCACGATGATTCAAAAACCTATAATTAAAAAGAATTAACAGTACAACTATGCATGACCGGTGTTCAATACACCTGTCATGTGTAAATGGTAAACACTATTCCTATACAGGAGCACCACAATGAAAAAAGCGATTATCATAGCAGTTTCACTGTTTATTGTTGTTGCAGCAGGACTGCTTTACTTTTTTATCTTCGCCAAAAACCTCAGAGACCAGATAGTCATTCCGTACATTGCCCACCAGAAACCTAAAATTGACCCTCATGTTCCCAGCTCAGTTCCCATTGCGGACAAACTTGACGAAGTGTCATTCGATGGCCTGTTTAATATCAGCGCAAATGCAAGTGGTGTAACTTACGAAGATGGTCTTGGTGAGTTTATGGGATATGACCCAAAAACCACGACGGTAAAAATACGCCTGAAACCTAACAAAAAGTGGCATTCATCATGGAATGTTGCAATGGAGAAAGATAATGTAACGATTACCGACAAAGCTGCAATCGAGTTTACTGCAAAGGATCTCCGGTTTACTCTTGATAGAATAAAGAGCCTTGGCAGTATTTCCCCGGACTACATTCTTGTATCTCAGGCAGTACCGGATTTCAACTTCGCAGGCCCGGATGAAAATGGTGAGATTACATTCCAGTTTCTCAGGGATCGCGAATGGGGTGAAAGTGATATAAAGGAAATATTGTCGTTTAAAATAATTCCTGAAGATTCCCAGATGGACGCACCTGTTTACAATAACGGAACAGGACCATATTTGTATGCCGGTGAAAATGAAAAAGACAACAGAATATTTTTCTGGAAGTCACCTGCCGGGGTTGCATCATTAAACAGAGTAATTCTTAAGCCATTTATTGACAACAGCACCTATACAACCGAATTGAAAAACAAAAATATCAATACACTATTAAGCACACCATTTGGTGCAATCTCACCTATCATCGGCGATAGTGCTAAATATTTCTACAAATCAAGTATCGCAACGACATTCTTTGCAATTGTCTACAATGTAAACCGTCTTGACCTTGATCAGCGTAAAGCGCTCCGTGCGTTAATCGACAACAAAAAGGTTCTTGACCGTTTCTTCCGTATCGGTACCGAACAGCAGCGCCACATCGCCAACTACGAGGGTAATGGTGATAATTATGCCGACTACCTGAATAACTCTGTCTTCCCGACGACATCAGTGTATGTTGGTGAACAACTGATAACACCGCTTACCGATCGGGGTACTGCAGATCTTTCTATGCTTCCTGATACTGTAAGAATCAAAACATGTCTCAATTATGATTTCAAGGAAGAGCTTGCAGATCTCACTGAAATTCTTAACGACCCATCGCTTTTTGGCGGCAAGATTAAAGTATCCGCAGTCCAGAATGATGAAATTCGTAAAGGTGATTATGATGCAGTACTTGTTGCGTTCAGCGGATACAGAAGTAATTTCATGTTTGATCTCTATAATGTATTTCTCAGAGAACCGGATTTTGAAACGTACAAAATTAATCTCTTGACAAGTGTTAACAACAAAGGCGTAAATGTTATCAGTGACGAAGCATTCGCTTCGGATAAGAACTTTGCTGGTATCGATCTTGGTAAAGAGTATCCTGAAAAAGAGGATTTCAAACAGCTCCTGAATCATACGTTCAAATTCATGTCAACACGTGAATTAAGCGACAAACAAATCTATGCACGCCTTGTTGATGAAACCGAACAGCGTCTTGCACTTGGAAGCTGGCTGATTTCACTCCCATCACTGGCATACTTCTCTGCACAATTAGATAAACAGAGTATTGATCTCTACGGAACAGCATCGCAGTTGTCAACAATAGAAAAATGGAAACAGAGTGCAACAAAACGGAGGTTTTAGTATAGGTGAGAACGTGCAACCCGCACGATTCTCACATCGTAAATCTTAGTTATCACAGGGAAACACGCCCCACCGCAATGTCGTTAACTTAAGCTTTACATGTTGCAGCTGTGCCGATTGAGCGCCCCCACCCCAGCTCAAAGCAGCTGGAACTCCCCCGAAGGAGGGAGGTGTTATTGTAATAAAAACATTACCTCCCTCCTGCGGGGGACGCATCGGAATGGTTGGAGGATTAGGAGGTCGCTCGGCTTTTCGAGCGGGTGGAGACGAGCGAATAAGAGCACTGCAATCTTGTAAGCACTAAGTGAGCGACATTAACGGGAAATACATGGGGCACTTCTTAAACGTTCTCAACTTTACAGACAATATGGAACAATGAAACAGTTTCAACATATCTTTCCTTTAGTACTTGCTGTTATTACACTTGTAAAGCCATCAATCGCTGTTGATTTTTATATTTTTTCATCAATTGCAAAAGTAACACTGCTTGACAGTTATGAACAACCGATGAGTGAATCTGACAAGAAAGCTCTCGGCAGTGGTTTTCCGCTGGAAATAATTAACAGTAAGATTACGCTGGGTGACCAGATTACCGATGCGATCAAGTGCAAAAATAACGACCGTCTTTACTATCTTATTCGTGATGAAAATGGTGGTTTCGCCGGCAGTGCTAATACGTCTTTACAAAAACAAACGTCGGTGGTATCACTGTGGGATACGGTTGAGCTTACATCAATCGCCACAATGAGTGGAGCGTCTCCACATTCGCTAAGCAAAGGGTCTACGGTGATCAGGGTTTTTCAAAAAGCCGGTTCTACGTATGTTTTCGCTCCGGAACGTAATGCGTATGGTTTCATCCAAAGCACAACAATATTTCGTAAACAGACTGATGCTGTTTCGCAGTCTGTAAAAGTTACCACTAACGATATACTGGAATCAATCAGACGACGTCTTGATGCTGCCAACGAACACTACACTTCTATGTTTAACTTTTTCAATACACACACACATCAGCAGAAATCTATCCCTAACTGGCATATTGAATCTGATGGGAAGCGTGTTGTTTGCACATTAAAGGGATCAAAACAGACCATTGTTCAAATGGAACAAAGCACATCATACATTGTTAAGGATATAGAAAAATTCCTTTTAAGTAAACCATATACTGTACGATATGAAAATTTCCAGATCATTATCACAACAAAAGATTATCAATAATAAACATCATTGACTAATAATTATGAAAAACAAGCTTATTGAACATATCGCAGGTATCGCATTTGTAACTATGCTTATCGTTATACTCATGTTCGTTTTTAGTACCATGAGGAAAAACGAGGAGACTTATGCAGGTTCCCGTGTCAAAGAATTTCTTGATATTACAATTCAAAACCCGGATGACCGGTTTCAGCGTACGCTTCTTAAAGACGTAATGAATATTTTCTATCCCGACCGTGCAGAGTACAACGATACAATTGTCAGGGAGATCCTGACAATCAAGAGTGATCAGTTCAACAAACGTATTCAGAGTACCAATACAAAGAAGTCTCTTTCCACAACAGTTTTTCTGGAATTAACCGGTATGTACCTCAAGTTTCTGTTTGTCTACATCGTCGTAATGATTCTTACCTACTATGGTGTACAGACACTTGGAACCTGGCGCTTTGTTCGCGAGAAACATAAAGAGCATTTGTCAATCCATAATCCGGAACTATATCATAAAAACCGTTTTTCTTTTACATCCTTTGCATTTAAACTGCTTAAAGCATTTGCCTATCTGATCCTCTTTTCTCCTGCATACGTTATTGCCTATTCAATCCGTACAGAGTTTAATACCGACTCAATTTTTTTCATGATTTTTCTCGGTGTGATATCCAACGGACTTCTTATGATGTACACCAATAAGTTTCATGCATTTCTTGTTTCGGAAAGCAGAAAAGGATACATTGACACTGCACGGGTTAAAAATCTTAACGAAGAATTTACCATTTCGCATCAGGGTATTCCTTTACAATCTCTGATACATCCGTTTAAAAAGTTCAAGGGACATCTGTTTGAGCATATATTCAGAAACGCACATTTCCAGTATCTTGCAACAATAAAAGAGCAGGCGTCATTTCTGATCACGGGTCTTGTCATTATTGAAATGGCATTAAATATTCAGGGACATTTCAATTATGAATTGCTCAGGCAGCTGCTGTTTCAGAACTACTCTATCGTACTTGTCATTGTTGCAATGATTTTCTATACGGTAAAGTTTACTGAAATTGTTACCGATTACTTGATTCACAGGGAAATTAAACGATATGAAAACCGGTAAACATACTTTTTTTCAATCTATAATGGACGAAAAAGATAAACGATGGGCACTAATCTGGCTTGTTGTCATGATTTTTGCCGCTATTTGGGATTATCTGTTTCTTAATAAACCGGCGTTGCAAAAAGTTATAACCGGTTTTATCAACACATTTACAATTGCATTTCTTGTTGTTGTATTCACCCTTATATTGGGATGGGGATTCGCGCTGTTGCTTCACTACCTTGAAAAAAGCAAAGGTAAAGCCGGCTATATGACAATCATGTTTATTCTTAATCTGCTTCGTTCCATACCTCAGATTATCGGTGTACTTCTTACCTATATCACAATTGCATCATTGATTACCAGTGGAGCTATAACCAGCACCTTTTTCCTGTTTCCACTCATGGCCCTCAGTATGAGTCTTTTTATTGTCAATGAACTAATTGATCTTATGCGAGACCGAATTGATCATTTTCGTAAACTTGACTTCTACAACGCTATGCAGGTATGCGGTATCGCAGAGCATCGTATTATTAACTTCGACATTCTATGGAAAAACAGCCGTATTCATATATTCAACAAACTCATTTCGATTTTCGGCAGCGCCATATTTCTTCAGTGCAGTGTAGATTTCATCATATCGGTTGGTTTGTCAACCCAGGTAAACGCGGTAACGCTTCCGGTTACCCTTGGCAGTCTGCTTGCAAAAATCGATAGCAAACAGGACATTCTTGCAATCGGTAACACTTTGACAAATCCATTATATTTTCCAAATCTTTTCTTTGGACACCTCCTTGGAGTGACTGTTGCTTTTCTGATAGTATTTTCTCTCATGTGTATCTATCATATCGCAAATGGATATGCAGAAAGGCACAAACTATGAACGTGCACAATTTTTCTGTCAACGTTGCGACATCAGACAGAACCATCGTTTCAATTAAGGATTATCCAGTTTACGATAACCATATTACATTTCTTTTTGGGGAATCGGGAATTGGGAAGTCATTAATCTCAAAAGCGCTCTATGGCCTGCTTGACACTTCAGAGCTTGTCGTAACAATCAATGATACGCCCTATGCAGATCATCTAAAAAGTAAGTGGCTGACAGAATCACGTGCAAACAGTTTTTTTGTCTTCCAGGAACCATCATCGCACCTGAATCCCTTAATGAAAATTTCTGAACAGCTCAATGAGGGAAGTCTTGACTGCGGTAATGAACGCGACATTCTTGAATACCTCTGGCAATATTCAAACGATGATGCGCTTGATACGATTCTTGATGTCTATCCGAAACCATATCGTCCAAGCGGTGGTGAGAAGCAGCGAATCCTGCTTGCAATGGCATTTAAGAAAATTCAGGCCCTGATTGATCAGAACAATCGTGATCTGTCAACATATTTTGTTTTTGATGAACCCACCGGAAGTCTTGACAACAGATATAGAAATCTTTTCCTGCGGTTGCTGCTTGACAGGTATTGTAAACGTCAGTTTACTGCAGTAATCATAACGCACGATTATTCAATAATCAGTGAAATTTACAATCAGTACCGCTCGCTTGTCCCATATATTCATTTCAAAGAGCTGTCGCGGGCTGACACGACAGAAGTACGCGTTGATGACTTCTCGCCGGATGATTATCTTTCATGGCTGAATTCGTCACGCTGGGGTACTGTTAAAAACAGCTTACAAAACAAACCGGTACTTGAATTCGGTTCTGATTTTTCCATATTCTCACGTAATCTTAGAATTTTTCAGGACAGGGAACTCACACAGCCATCACCATTGACAATTGATAAAGGTAGTGTTGTTTATCTCAAAGCGCCAAGCGGCGTTGGGAAAACAACCATTGCAAAAATTATTCTTGGTATTTACAAAGCAGACTCCTTCTCAATGAAATTATGTGGAAAAAACTACTCCGCAAAGACACATCAGTCCGCATGGACAAAACATGTCTGGGGTAAACAGGCTGGTATGGTATTTCAGCATGCTGATGAATCGCTTGATCTGCAGGCAACAGTCAAGGAGACTTTTGATGGTCTCAGTACCCGTATGCAGAGTGATCTTGACACATTGCTTGGTCAGCTCTTTACACCAAAGACGATTGAGGTTATACGACACAAGAAAACAGCACTTTTAAGCGGAGGTCAAAAGCAGCGGCTTAACCTGCTGCGCACCCTCGCACTTAATACCGATCTTGTGATCTTTGATGAACCGCTGAACGGGCTTGATTTTGTCAATGTAAAGAAAGTGCTTGAGCTGCTCAATCAGTTACGAATGAATGGAACCGCAATTCTCATGATCTCGCATAATGAGGAGATCTTCGAAGCACTTATTGACGAAGAGAATATTTTGTATCTTGCGGAGATACCACAATCAGGATGCAATAATAATTAAACAGATTCAAAGAAAATACGTGTCTTATAAATATATTCCAGAGCATCAGATGCCATCTTGAAAATAAAGTACGGCTTTGTCAATTCATCACGATGTTTCGTTCCATGACCAGTTAACACATAGAGTCCGGTAGCACCGGCATTATCCGCAAGTTCCACATCATGTGGATGATCGCCAATGACAAAAGAATCCGTGAGGTTGACACCATATTTTTCGGCAGCCTGCTCGAGAAAATACGGTTGAGGTTTCCTGCAGCAACACTTTTCAGTCCTGGTATGCATACAACTGAACGTTTCCTGTATTGTAACACCTGCGTTTCCAAGAACACACCGGATTTCATCATTAAACCGCAGGGCATATTCCCTCTTTATCAAACCAAGGCCAACTGATGATTGATTTGTTACAATGAACAGTAAAACACCCGCTCGCTGGATTTTTTGTAATGCCTGTATCGTACCAGGATAAAAGGATTCACTTGTTACCGGTGCATATTCCCCTTTTGACTCATTAAAAAGAGTGCCGTTCTGATCCAAAAACACAGCAATTTTTGTATGCATTGTATTCCCTCTGGAATAAAAAAGGTTATTACTTATAAACCAAATTGATGCACTGATTGCTTAAGTGGAAAACATGCCGCACAAATGCATTCCAGTAAAGCAATGCTGTTTTCAGCAAACCGTTATTCCGATCTGCCCTCAATGTACCACTCCCCTTCCCGACCACCACACTTCCAGCTTCCGGCAAGTAAGACAGCACCGTTATTTTCCCACTTTTCAAAATCAACCCTGCTGTCATCATCGGTACCCATTTTCCCGGTAAACCGTATACCATCATTAGATGTAAGACGATACACCTCTTCATCACCCTGTTTGTACCGTACCAGCATTTGTGCTGCAGTATCATCGATATAAAGCTCAGGAATTGTACAAGCGCATCGTTTGCCATCAAAACTCATATAATAGGATTTTTCAACATTAACCCAACCTATACAATTTTTAACGATTTGTTCCATTATTACATTGCTCCTTATAATAGTTTTAAAAACACTTATTACATTTCAGAAAGAAAAAAAGCCATTAAGTTCTCCTCAAAAGTTCTTGTTGGTCCAGTATGCGTCAATTCTCTTCGGGCTGCAGCTTTATTTCTACGATGATTATAGAATCTATAGAGTTCAATCGGATCAGGATTTTGGTCTGTATTCATAAAGAAAAGTGATTTCTGCCCGACAATTCCAGCCATATCATCTTTGTTAAACAGCGATCGCCCCTGCCTGTTCAGTTCATTCTTTGCGGCATGCAACTCCTCATATGTCAACCCAAATAAGAATTCCTCAAGAGCAAACATCTCATCAGGAACCGAAGTAGAATAAGTAATGTAACGACGACAGTTTTCATCCGCGTTCCTGAATAAAGAGAAATATTCATGCGTACCAAGCAATGTACCAAAAACCGGAGTAATTGTTTTTCGTATCAGCCACATACTTCGCAATTCCGGATTGAATAATATTGACTCTGGAGTAATTCTACCCTCCCACAACTCAGCAAGCGTTGTCGCTGCAGTTACGCGTACAGAATCCCGGTTGACATCACTAAGCAGATCGAGCAGGACTCGTTCTGTCATTATTGAAATAATTTTCAAACTTATTGAATCATATGGATCTTCCATTATTACTACATCATGTTCCTTAAGTAAAGAACATGCATGATAGAGCATGTAGAGAAAGTTTATTTTACCAATCTCAAAACTCCTGCTGAGAATTGCTTTTGTCGGAAGTACAAAGATGTCATCATCTTTATATCTTTCCAAAAGAACAGTTACAAGTGTTTGAAGATTTCTTTCGCTACCACCTAATCTGTTAGATTGAAGTAGTGATGGATATAATGAAAGCGCTCTCGCTTGATATTCAAGCGCTTTGAGACTCTCATCTATCTGTTCTTTTAAACTTGTCAACCCGGTGTTTTCAACATGTGCTACAATAGTTTCAACAATTACCTGTTCGCTTGCACTCCACAACTCAATGCGATTCATTGCGTATCTTCTTTCTCTTATATAACCCAGATCCACTATCTTGACAGAAACGAATCAGTAACTCATGCCGCAGAAGGTACTATTGAGGGAGCCCCGCTAACCCTTTCTTTTACATTTGCATGTATACAAAATTCATGTAAAGTGTCTCCTTTTTTCCACTCGCCAAATAATAGTATTCTTGGCGGCATCATAAAACACCTGCATGAAACAGACCACTCATTTCCGGAAATATGCATTCGTCCTGAATAGTGCAAACGGTCATGAGTACTTAACAAGCCATCATACTCAAACTGATTATATTGAAACAACTTGACTTGCACTAAAGAACCAGAGATAAAAGAAACAACAGCATTACAATATTGCCGTTTTCCACTTTCGTTAATGCAGAACGATTTAGTTCCAATAAATGTTTTCATGAATACCTCTTTCATCAGATAGTAATTACTCTTCACTGTTAATAGGAAGCGATTTCCATGCCAGACGCTTTAAATTTCAGTAATGCACTGATTTACAAGCCGTTATTAACGAAACGCATCATTAACAGCAAACAATTACCGGAAAGACACAAAAAGTATCATCATTTGTTGACTTTAATGATGAGTAAAAATCATCAAATATTGATTCCTGAAGCAGAAACTGATAGTACTAATCAGATATTATTTTTTTGCTATTCATATATTTGAGACGCCTGCTTAAAGCCTGAGGCGTGATTCCCAATAGCTTCGCTGCTGCATTTTGATTGCCGTTTGACCGGGCAAGCGCCTCAGCAATCAATGCCTGTGTAGCACTCTTTATCGTCGGCAATTTCTCACCAAAACTACCCGAGACCAGACTGCCTTGACTCAACGCGACAGATTCCCTTTGGTAGACACTATCAGAATGAGGAATTCTTGATTTGAAAATATCGAGCGAAATTATTTTTGATTGCTCAATAGCAACTGCATCAAAAACCATTGCCCGTAGTTCCCGCACATTACCCGGAAAATCATATGAGGAAAGCAGGGAAATAAGTTCTGATGGAACATAGGGTTTTGATTTTCCCAAAACATCTGCGGCTTCCTGAAGAAAATAGTTAACAAGAAGAGAAATATCATCCATTCGTTCACGCAGTGGTGGAATAGCAATGTGGTGAGTCCGTAACCTGTGATACAGATCGCTTCTGAACACAACAGGATCAGCTAATTCACTTATATCCTTATTGGTTGCAACGACGAGTCTGACTGTTGCAAGCTTTGCAATATCGGATCCAAGAGGCAGATAATCACGGTTTTGTAAAACACGCAACAATTTTATCTGGGATACTTTTGTCAAGTCGCCAATTTCATCCAGAAACAATGTTCCGTTTGCAGCACGCTCAATAATACCCTGACGAACCGAATCCGCACCGGTATATGCACCCTTTACATGACCAAAAAGCGTGTCGGAAAACGTTGTATCATCAATGCCTCCGACATTCACCGGAACAAAAAGCCCTTTCCTGCCACTTAAATCATGTATAGCCTGAGCAATAAGCTCTTTACCTGCACCAGTCTCTCCGGTGATTAACACCGGAAACGGTGTTCCTGCAATTGCTTCAATATATTGAAACAATGCATTCATTTTTTTATTACCGGTGACTATTTTTTTAAATACATCCGGGTGTTGTAATGTATTACCCAGTAAATACCCCTTGAGTGCTTCATTTTCACACGTGAGATCTTTCTGAGCAAGCGCATTTTTTACACATGCAACAAGCCGTTCTGTATCCAGAGGCTTGACGAGATAATCAATTGCACCTTTTTTGATACAGTCAACAGCTGTATGTGCCTGATTCAATGCAGTAATCATAATCACCGGTGTGTCAGGCGCCTTTTCGAGCACGAAATCAAGCAACTCAAGCCCGCTGCAATCGGGTAGATTGATATCCAGTAGTATTACAGAATTATTCTTTGTCACAATGTGCTCTCTGGCAGCTTTACCACTGGAACAGGTTTGTATATTCGTAATGCCGTGAGCCTTGAACGTTATCGATATGGAATAGAGAAACTGTTCTTCATCATCAACAACAAGTATGGGTTTTGATGGAAATTTTGTAGTATTCATAATCACTGTTATAGTATCCTTCTCTATTGTGCTTTCGGGAGAAAAAGTATTGCAGATGTTCCGTTATCCGGACTTGAACTTAATTGTATCTTCCCTCCATGACTCATGGCAATATCATTGGAAATTGAGAGACCAAGCCCTGTACACCCGGATGTCCTTTTTGTAGAGTAGAACGGATCTGTTACTCGTGCTAGTTCATTTCTGTCAATTCCAATACCGGTATCATCAACCCGTACAATAACACTATCCTCACTTAATAACGAAAAAACACCTATTGAATCAGTTTTTGTTCTAAGCGCCTGACAGGCATTGGTAATAAAATTTATAAGTATCTGCTGAATCTGGAAAAAATCACCGCGTACCATAAGCTGATCTTTTGACAGAGTAACAACAAAATTATCAGTTGATGAAACAATCATATGTTTTGAAAACTCAATCGCTTTCTCTATGGCATCATTAATATTAAATAACGTGAACGCAGCTGCCCCCCTTCGGGTAATAAACGACTGAAGCCGGTTGGTTATAGCGCGTATACGTTCAGTCCCTTCACTTATTCCGTCAAGTAAGCGCGGAATTTCTGCACGGGCTTCGTTAAATGTCAATCCGCCCACTGCGTAATCACCGTTATTCCTGTAATATTCATCAAGGATTGGTATAACATCCGACCATGCCTGTGCGACTATCTTGCAGTTCAACGCAATAAAATTATTGGGATTATTTATTTCATGCATGATTTCTGCACTCAGTACCCCAATTGATGATAATTTGTCAGCATGAAGCAGATTTTCCCTGTTTTTTGCAAGTTCTGATTCTGTCCACTTGTATTCAATAAGCCGGACAATTTCTCTTGATGCAGCTGTCAACATCTCCTTTTCTTCATTTAGTAACGTCAATGATACAGCAGTATCATGTGTATTCCGGTATCCGACTTCAAGAGTGCCTTGTTCATGTACCGTCTCCAATGAAATTTTAAAAGAATCAGTAACATCCTGATAATTAACAGTACGGATATCGAGCGGTCCAAGCTGTACCCGCGCAAATGCATGATAAGGCCAACGCAGCGAATCCGGAATTGATTGTACGATATATTCAAGAATGCTTTCAAGTGTCGACACCCGCGAGTTAGGTATACTTAAAATTGTGTAAAGACATTTTAATTCCTTGACCCGCTCCTCAAGATCAGTAAGAAGACGTTGCTGTTCCTGCTGTGCATGTACCCGTTCTGATATATCAACAAATGTATACATTCTGCATTCATCAACATCATCAGAGATTGACAATATCGTTACGGAAACTTGTGCTGGAAACTTTGAACGATCCTTTCTGAAAGCAGTCAGTTCACCTATCCATCCTCCACGGTCACGAATTTTGCGTTCGATTGATTGAGGTGTTCCTGGTATATTCCAGAAACCGGCAGCACTCCTGCCAATGATATGATCATCTCCGGCATACCCCCAAATGCTAAGAAATGCATTATTCACATAAATGACATTATCCTCTTTATCAACAAACGCAACTGGTGATATTGATGATGCAATTGCTGATTGCATTACGTGTGCAATATCAGGCGTTGACAGTTTACGCATTTCTTTTCCTGACATAACGTTTTTAACAGTCATCTTTTGATTTTTTTTCAACGATTACCATGCCTGTTTGTGGTACAGTTACCGGCAGAAAGCTCATTAACATTTAACGATGATACCATAAAAAACTCAAGGCTGTAGTTATAGACTCTAAGCTTTAATGTCATCTCCGGTTCACTTATACGTAAAGAGTATAGTATATCATCAATGCAACTGTCACCTTGTAATTCAACAATGGAAAGGTGTTGAATTTCAGAAAGTACACTTTTATTGAATTTACTCACAAGTACATCTGCAATATACTGACAATTCTCTCGTTGTATCGGTAATTTCTCACGACCAATCCTGATTCCGGTTAAATATCCATTAATCATACCACTGACACGGAGAACAAAACCGGCGGGCTCATTCTCCCGGGCATTCGATGGTAATTCTTTATTCCTATTCTCTAAATACTCAGCAAATACCTGCTGGAACGCTGTTACAAACGCAGCGATATGTTTTACAGTATAGTGATTAATCATTGAAAATAACCCTTCTGCAATGGTTTATCGGTATTTGTTAGGATCGAAGCTTATAAACAAAAGTTTAGAAGTAAACATTTGTTTATACCTGATAATGCCAGTTGTATCTGTTTCGATATCCAGAGTAACCAACTCGCACTAATCGACCATTCAATCTTCGTACGATGATACCTTATATACTGTCGGTTTATTAATCCACCATCTATTCCGCACCTTACCTCACAGCATACCACTCATAGCTCTATCCAAAATTAGATCAGATAAACATTTATCCGGACATTAATCAACTGATATTTTTTGTTTAATCAACTTTCATGCCAAACATTTATTGACTTTAATTGAACACTGATCAATATTACTAATCTGGCGTCCAGGTTCAGGCAGTTGTCACATCATCGGGGCAATCATTTTCCTGCCACAACTTCGACACCATGTTGTCACAGATTAAGATCAACTCTCAACCTGGATGTAATAGAAATAAATGTACCTTATCATTGCACTAATTCTTCTTTCAATTGTCCTGACCGCCCGGATGGCCAGTAAGTGGCGCTTACCGCTTGTTGTAATTGCGCTTGGCATGGGGATAATTTTTGGCAGTGATGTAACCGGGCTGGTGTATTTTGACAATGCGGTGATGACCAGGCAGCTTGCAGACCTTGCTCTGATTTTTGTTTTGTTCACTGGTGGATTTGGAACCCGTAAGGAACTTTTAAAAACAGTCTTCTGGCCATCAATGACAAGTGCGACGCTTGGAGTTGTGATTACCGCAACAATCACGGGTCTACTGCTTCATATGATTCTTCACTACGATCTGATGCATTCATTTCTCCTCGGATGTATTATTTCATCAACAGATGCAGCTGCGGTATTTTCGATATTACGTTCCCGTTCACTGAGTCCGCGCCTCTCTGCGATGACAGAAATAGAATCTGCAAGCAATGATCCAATGGCAATTATTCTTACCACATTTGCAGTAGAACTAATGCTGTCAAATACTCAACAGCCATTTGAAATCGGTTTATCTTTTTTATGGCAGCTTGCAGGCGGTATACTCATAGGATTACTCCTTGGAAAACTTGGTGTTTTTTTATGTCACCGGGTCAAGACTCTTGATAAAGGTTATTTTTACATTTTCCTGATAGGTATCATACTTCTTTCTTATGGTTTGGCAACAAGCCTTCACTCAAGCGGTATGATGTCTGCGTTTTTTGCCGGCTTTGTTATGGGTAATTCATCAATGCCCTACAAAAAGACATTCTCATCGTTTCTTGAGGCACTTTCGACAATTGCTAATGTCGGTATATTTGTACTGCTGGGACTTCTGGTTTTTCCAAAAGAGTTCGGTTCAATATGGATTGATGGTCTTGTGTTGTTTCTTGTACTTACATTTATAGCACGCCCGGTTGCAGTATTTGCCTGTACATTTTTCGGGAAATTTACCTTTAAGGAACAGATTCTCATGAGTTGGTGTGGACTTAGGGGCGCTGTGCCTATTGTACTTGCCACATATCCGGTAGCTGCTGGCATTGAGTCATCAAAAGAAGTTTTTAATGTTATTTTTTTCGCAGTTACATTGTCCATGCTCATTCAGGGCACAACAATCGGGAAGATTGCATCGTTGTTCAGGCTGACCATTAAAAACAAACCCCGCCCGAGCCAGACAATGGAACTCGTGACCATTCACTCAAATGATCTTGAATTATGTGAGATTACTATTGATGATGATCTGTATGAAGGAGCGACACAGATCGCAGCTCTACGGCTTCCTGCCGGCACAACGATTACCATGATCAATCGCAATGAGCAGATTATTGCACCACAAGGTTCAACAGAGTTACTCGCAGGTGACATTCTTTACATTTTAGTCAGCAGCAGCAACATTGACATTGTATCTGCGGAGATACTTGGAAAATTTACTGAAAAGGCTGTAGAAGCGAAGTGATATTGTACCGTTTCGGGTGCCAGTCCATTCAAACTCCTGAACTTTATCATTGCCGCAGCACTGTACAAACGATATAATCAGTATCGTAAAAATCATTGAAAATCGAATAAGTAATTTGTATCAAGATCAAGTTTTTTATTTGATCAGGCGTTCATGAATAGAGGTTGTCTATGCAGATAACGATCACAACACCGGCGTTATTATTTCCTGCAATATCGCTGCTGCTCCTTGCATATACAAGCAGATTTCTTGCACTGGCAAATTTAGTACGTGATCTATCATCAAAGTATAAACAAACGCCTGACACCAATATCCTCGGTCAGATACACAATATCAGTAAACGTCTTAAAATTATCAGAAATATGCAAATTCTTGGGGGTATAAGTTTCTTCTTTTGTGTGCTTTCAATGCTTGTGCTATTTATTGGTAAGATACATGCGGGTGAAGTAATTTTCGGATTGAGTCTTGTATGCCTGATGCTGTCACTTGCTCTTTCTATCTGGGAGATACAAATCTCAATTGATGCACTTAATTTGCAGATCAGGGAGTTACCTAATGAGAATACCGGCCATTAGGGTGACCATTTCATTGCATTATAATCCGGCTTATTAAACTGCACATCCGATTATTTATATAATTCACATCGATTGATTATGATCGGAAGCACTCTCGCATTGTCTGCACCTCCCGCTTACCGTCTCACATTAATAAACGTCAGATTTACATCTGTAAGATCCTTGCGAAGGTCAAACTTACAATTTGAGAACATTGGCCGTTGCATTGCTTTCAGAGGAGTATAAAAAAGATATGGTTCGGTGGGTATGCCTAAAAAATTGGTATTTATGGTTGTATCATTGTTTAGATCCTGGTATGCAACAATCAGATATTGACCCTGTTTTATCTTGTTAAGTTTATAGGCAATAGAATCTGATCGCACGCTATCAGCAGGTATCCTCAATGCGTTTGTAAATTTTTTATTTTTAAAATTCTGCTGGCTGTCATAGAGTGCAATGTAAATTCCAGCACCTTTCTTAAATCCGGTAATGGTACCGCTAATTGACAGATTACCATCAAAAAAACCTCTCTCCTGTGAAAATGCTGTATCCATTTTCAGAAATACGCTTACCACACACCACACTACTACCACAGCATTACAATTTAAAATCTTTTTAGTCTGTTTCATAAGAATCATCTCTGCAAGGAACAAATCAGTTTTAATCCTGATTTTACCGAAACAGCAATTGATATTACATTTTCAAACAATTCACCATCGGCCATAACCGGAATGGGATTTTTCCATTCAAGTCCGATAGATGATACTTTCTTATACCCGCCATTGAATCCTGTTTTGCAAAGAAGTACATAGATCAATTGAAAAATATAGGGCAGATTTACAAATTTAATTTCAAACATATGGTCTTTCAAGCTGTATTTTTTAATCGTCGAAAACATTTCTGCGCCACAATTATTAATCATCACACTGGTAACACTTCGTCTGGACTTCACCCCATTAACAATACACGTTACGTTGAATGGCCTGTTTACAAAAAATGCAATCCAACTGGCAAGAATGTATCGTAGTGCAGCAAACAACGGTTTCATTCCTGATGCATACTTTATTATAGATCCATCATAACCGCACGCAATAAAACCAAGCACCCGACGCTTTATCAGCGTTCCATTACTTTGACGAAACAGGCAATCAAGAAAATCTGCATCTACTTCTTTCAACCGGTCGGTCCGAATGAACATACTTTCAATCGAAGCATTACCAATTGCATGACTGATCACATTGAGCGTACCGGCAGGTACGATTAAAAGCTTTTGTTTGTCAATGCCAATTCCATTAAGGACTTCATTAACAGTTCCATCACCACCGGCAGCAATAATTACAGGTGCATCGGAGTTTTCTGCCATCGTTTCAGCATCACCTGCATACTGAGTTTCTTTGTATGGAACTGACAATTTAGACAGATGCTCATAGAGCAGTCTTTTTTTGTGCGATTTTATTCGTGAATTTACTATCGCAATAGCACCTGTCAACAACGGTATCATGTGTTACTCCGGATTATTATTCCTTGTCACAATACGAACTTCAGATACGTTTTGCAAATCTTTAAACCCGTGATCAAAACCATACCTTTTTGTCAATGTTACAAGATCAATTGCCTCAAGCGTGGAATATCCGTATTTTTCAAGTATTCCATCCATTTCCTTTTTATCAAGCATTCCAAGATACTGTTCTCCTTTTTTACGAAAATTCGAAAACCATTTTTTTGCCGTTTTTGAAGATGATTCGGCATTGTGACGATAATCAAACACGACATACACCTCGCTGGATGAATTTGAAAGTTCGTCAAAGATTTCACCAATTCTCTCTTTTGTAAAATAGGACAGCAATCCCTCAGCCATAACAACCAGACGTTTATGAGCCATTAAAACCTTTTTATCCACATGCATGAACAGGGATTCATGTGCCAGGTCGCACGATACATATGATGTATCCGGTGTGTGCAGCTTGTTTGCAAGCAGTATGCTGCGTTTTCTTGCCTGCGTTGCAGGATGATCAAGTTCAATAATGGGGATCCTGTCTGGTTGCCACCGTAATGATTTTGTATCATAACCGGCTCCCAGTATAAAAAAAACCGCATCGCTGCCTTGCAAGAGTTTTTTTACTGTATCCTCAAAAAACCGGTGACGTACCAGTGAACAAAGCACACCAACACGTATCATTTCAAACGGGAGGTATTTTAGTTTTCTATCAATTAACAGAATAAGCATGTTTACACAAAACGCTGGTATCACCCTGGTACCGCAAAAAACAGCTGCAAATCTGTCCTCCATAACCGAACGGGTTTCGTTGAAATACACTGCCACAGTACGCATCATTGCACCAAGTTCAGCAGTCATACTGGGAGTATTTATTTTCATTTTAAGTTGGTAACCTTTTTTAAAGTAACGATGTCCGAAAACTGATACATACACCACCTGCCAACCGCATTTTAAAATACATTTTACCGGGGGTTCTTCACCACTAACGTAACGCAGGCATAACAATATATAAGGATATGCTTTAAGGTAGCCACCCCGCTCTTAGTTCACTTTTGTTGAAAAAACATCATGTTTTCTATTCCAACGAAAATAGTAGCCACTTCTGTAATATTTCATTTAATTTCACTACCATTCAAATATTTTTCGTATTTTTCACTCACAAAAAAATCTGGCGAAATGTAATTTATGCACTCGCTTTGCGACTCTCCTTTTTTAGGGACCGCAGTTGCATTCAGAGAAATTCCTGGAATTTTCCTAATAAGTTGTACGACAATAACTTACGAGATATTTTCCAATAAAAGACCAGTATTGATTGGTTATATTTTTAGCAGTGTAAGGATCTATGAAACAAAACAGAATTAGAAACATCGCGATTATTGCCCACGTTGACCATGGTAAAACAACGCTTGTTGACCAGCTTTTCAAGCAAAGCGGAATGTTCAGAGATAATCAGGTCGTTGCCGAACGACTCATGGATTCAATGGATCTTGAAAAAGAGCGCGGTATCACGATCTCTGCTAAAAATGGATCATTTCATTATCGTGGTCATTTGATTAATATCATCGACACGCCGGGACACGCCGATTTCGGTGGCCAGGTCGAACGTGTTCTGAAGATGGCTGATGGTGTACTGTTGCTCGTTGATGCTGCTGAAGGACCTATGCCTCAGACATATTTCGTTCTAAAAAAAGCACTGGCGTTAAATCTATCAGTAATTGTTGTAATCAACAAAATTGATAAACCATCAGCACGACCGGTATGGGTTGTTGACCAGGTATTTGACCTCTTTGTAAAACTGAATGCACCTGACCACATTCTTGACTTCCCGGTAGTGTATGCGTCAGCTAAAGACGGCTTTGCACGTAATGATCCGGATGAAGACGGCATGACGCTCGAGCCTCTTTACGAAAAAATATTAACCCACATTCCACCACCAAAGGGTGATCCGGATGCACCGTTACAGATGCTTATAAGCTCAATTGACTATTCATCATTTCTTGGACGCCTCGGTATCGGGAAGATTACCTCCGGCACACTCAATGTCAATAAAGAGATCAGTGTTGCATTACGTGATGGATCACTTGTACCTGCACGTATCTCAAAAGTTTACAGATACGAAGGTGTCCAAAAAGTCCCAACCGAAATTGCATCGGTAGGTGAAGTAGTCGCTGTAGCAGGTATGGATGAAGTTACCGTTGGTGTTACCTTTACCGACCCGTTGAATCCGATTCCACTGCCACCTACAGTAATTGACCCTCCTACAATATCAATGAACTTTATTCCCAACGATTCACCATTCGCAGGTAAAGAGGGAAAATTTGTTACATCCCGACATATTCAGGATAGGCTTGCCCGCGAAATACTGTCTGATGTAGCACTGTTTGTTGAAGAGCTTCAGGGAACAATCGGTTTTAAAGTATCAGGCCGCGGTGAACTTCACTTGTCAATACTTATCGAGCGCATGCGCCGTGAAGGCTATGAGTTTCAGGTCACCCGCCCTCAGGTTATCATGAAAGAGGAAAACGGGGAAAAACTTGAACCCTACGAAGAATTGACCATTGATGTTGATGAAAAATTCATGGGTGCAGTTATCGAAAAACTCGGTGGACGAAAAGGTATTATGACAGAGATGATACAGGAAAATGGCATGGCCCGCCTGATGTTTAAAATTCCTACCCGTGGCTTGCTTGGTTACCGTTCAGAATTTATGACCGACACACGCGGTATGGGAACAATGAACTATGTATTCCTTGAATATGGTCCTTATGTCGGTGAAATAAAAACACGGCAAAATGGTGTACTGGTTACAAAAGATCCCTGTACGACAGCAGCATATGGCCTTTTCAGTCTTCAGGACCGCGGTAAAATGTTTGTTGGCCCGGGTGTTAACGTATACCAGGGCATGATTGTTGGTGAACATTGCCGCAACAATGATCTTGTTGTCAACCCAGGGAAATCTAAAAAATTGACCAATATGCGGGCTGCCGGCTCTGACGAGAACGTGTTGCTGACACCACCTACAGAAATGACTCTTGAGGACTGCATTGCCTACATCAATGATGATGAGTTGGTTGAATTAACACCGAAATCAATCAGGTTGAGAAAAAGGTAATGTAACGTTATTTGGGACACGAGCCATGTAGAGGCGTATGGAATGCGCCTCTACATCGTAGTATCAGATAAAGAGCAGTAGACTAACCGCCATCACGATCATGCCGCTTATCAATCCGTAAACAGACAGATGTGCCTCACCGTATTCCCGTGCTGATGGCAGCAGTTCGTCAAGCGAAATAAACACCATAATGCCGGCGACTGATGCAAACAGTATCCCAAAAGTCACATCACTGAAGAATGGCATCAGCAACAGATACCCGACAAGTGCACCAACCGGTTCAGAAATTCCACTTAAAAATGACAGTATAAAAGCCTTTTTCCTGCTTCCTGTTGCAAAGTACACAGGAACAGAAACCGCGATACCTTCAGGTATATTATGAATAGCAACCGCAATTGCAATTGCTATACCCAATGATGGATCCTTTAGTGCAGATGCAAATGTTGCGATACCTTCAGGAAAATTATGGATGCCTATAGCAAGCGCAGCAAGTAATCCCATTTTTTTCAACTTTGCACCACGCTTGTGTTCCTCATCCATTTCCTCAACTTTTCGGGACTCATGAGGATTTTCATAGGATGGTATCAACTTATCAATCAGCGCTATAAGAATCATCCCTGCAAAGAAAGATACAACCGTAATCCACGATCCGGGTTTAATACCAAGCGCACCGGTAAGCGCATCCTTCGCCTTGACAAAAATCTCAACCATTGACACATAAATCATTACACCGGCAGAAAAACCAAGTGCCAGCGACAGGAACCGTGTATTTGTTTTTTTTGTGACAAGGGCCAGAATAGAACCGACACCTGTTGACAAACCAGCAAACAGTGTCAGTAAAAAAGCCAGAAGTACTACGTTCTGCTCAAACATACCTGTTTCTTTGAACTCTCCGCTTTACCTGTGTGTTTTTTATTCTCGTTCGTAAGGTTGTTTTTTTAAGATCCTGTTTGTTCAGATGCTGTAGAAATTCTTCTTCATTTGTGAAGAGAGCCGCATATGATGTATCATCCGTTTCGCGCTCGCAAAGTTCATTCTCACCGGGGTAATCACGACAGATAACAGGTCTGTTCCCGTAATCACCGCATTGATTATTTACAATTTTTTTGCATGGGGTGCGAAACTCAAGCAGCCAGTCGCCATCATGATCAATTGATACCCATACATTCTCATGAAGCAAATACCATCGTACCTGATCTATTTCTTTTTTTGTTACAGGCTTTTCAATCTGCACAGCAACATGCCTGCAACAATGCGCATCACAGTTACTGCATTTTTCGACAACAGACACTTCAGTCTCCTTTTGTAAACAAAGAAAATGCAGTATCAGCGCCGCATTATGTATTTTATTTTGTAAAGTGTTATCTTTACAATCATTTGCTGATAATTGTTTCAAGATATGATTTAATAGAGGAAATACTACCGGTGATTTTAGATATTGATCCAAGAAGTAATTCGTAGGTATTTACAGCATAAACATCCCAGGCACCAGCTCTGATTTCCTCTTCAAGCTGCTCCCGGCCCCATCCGCTATACCCGAGAAACAGTAGGGTCTGAGTCTTATCTGCAGAAATGATCTGATCAATACTCTGCCATTTTCCCCCAACATAAACACCCTGCACTACCTCGTAAGCTTCCTCCATAGGATGCGTTGTAATTTGAAGAATTTGAAGTTCATCCTGCTGAACCGGCCCGCCAATACGGATCTCACGAATCTTGTTGTAGTCAGAGTATCCATCAAAAACTTCAGACACTGGCATATGCGATGCTCTATTGAGTACCAACCCGTATACCCCGTCATTGTTGTATACGCATATTAAAACAACAGCAGCCTCGAAATTCGGATCCATCAGCTCGCTCCGGGCAAGCAAAACAGCACCCGGCCGAAGTCGTCTGAGATATGTTTCTATATCATTTTGAGAAAGATTTTTTGCAGATTCCATTTATTGTATTCTTGATACTGATATTTATTGATTCATAGTTAATCGATTCACACAAAAATAGTTTCTGAACTGTAAAAAATCCATTAGTCTGCACAATGATTTTTCATCACCTGGGACGTTTCAACAATTTGTGATTGCAATGCAACTTAAAATATATCAGTCCAGTCGTTAGTTATTATCGCAAATCATGAATAGGTTGGCTCATACCATTTAATATCATGTTGATCCTCATGATGTAATGTTCTCTTAATTACGTCATCACCGATCCTGATAAAGTCCCTGATTCGTGCGGGATGGACTAAACGTTTTCCCATATCATCAACAAAGCCCGGACATTTCTGATGATGCATCTCCTGATGAGCTGCATAAATACATGCACCATCATAACCTATCCGTAGAAGCTCGTCATCAAGTGCTTTTCCATTAAATGTCCCGGGAACAAGTGATAATCGCTCAAGCTGATTATGCTCGGTTCCAAACGTGACAATAAAACCCTTCTCATAAAAACGATACGCATATTTTTTAAGCAGATCAGAATCAACTCTATCGGGTATAAACTCGACAGCACGAATATCCATTAATAACAACTCATTAATCAACTGATCGATATTTCGTTCTTTGTCAGTAAGCGGTTGACTTGAATCAAGAAGCAGCGTATAACATGGTATGCCGCCTGCAGATAAAATAAGCATTTTGGCTTCATAGTACCGGACACTATTGTTGTAGTACTCCTCAACAAAACCGGGTGAACCGGGATCTAATAGTTTACTTCTTATCAGCCTCTGCATTAAAACTGCATTATTGCAATCAGATGAAAATGAATCCATTTTAAGGATGGTTTTGAAATTCTGCACAAGAAGATCCGTACCGCCCCATTTTGACATAAAATCAGTATATATAGCACGTATAATATGCCAATCAGTAATAGCATGCTTTGCATAGTGAGAACGTAATGCATTATAATCAAGAGTATACTCAATATTACTGGATTTAAAATACTCATTAAGTTTCGTGATAATTTTCCAGATACGATCCTGTGTAATTTTCCAGACAGTCCCGATCAGATTCCGTGAATCGCTGTTAAATGCAACCGGAAAGTCAAGTGCTTTACCGCATAAATGCATAATACCAGCACAGGATGGATCATTCCAGTGAAGACTCGCTGTTTTGTCACTCTCAATTACAGAAACTAATTCAATATTAAACAAAGGGTATATGGCATTTTTTGAACAGTCCTCAGCGAAATACCCATGCCCCTCAATAGTGTTGGAATCATTAATGCCAAGCACGACCACACCCTCTCGCTTTGCAGCCGTAACAATCTCCCCTACCGAATCATACGCGCTGAAAGAGTATGGTGTATGCACATGCGTATTTATATTCATAGTTACCTTTCGTCAATCTCAATCTTATTAACAACCATAATTGTATCATACAGATATTAATTGTTACACATACTTAAAAAAACATTCACCATTTGCAATGCATAGTTATGGTAACCTTTTGATATTTAATATTTTCGAACGAAATAAAAACCAGCAAAAATCATCGTCCCGGGATATCCTGAGAAGCGTTCATTAGTGGATATCCCTAATAATCTTACCATAAAACCGGATATAAATCTATTATATTGATCACAGGCAAACGATAGAAGCAACAACAGTTTGTTTTATCACATACTAGAAACAAGTTGCATACAGATATCCGCGACAGTATGAATGCCGATACTTTGAAGGCACTCCCGCTGGCATTCTTTATTTACCGTACTGTTTTGGAGATGGCAAGGCGAACAGTTTTTTCTATTGTAAATAATACGAATATCACCCGTTCCTTTTGGTGCCCACACAGCCGGGTCAGATGGTCCGAATATCGATACGACCTTACAACCGCAAGCTGCAGCCAGATGCGATAATCCGCTGTCATTTCCTATAAACAGCAGTGAATCATTTAGAAGCATAGATACATCGATTAATGAGTCAATGGTATAAATACAATCACCTGATGGGTATATTTCAGACATTTCAGCATATCCTCTGATCCAGCAAATTGCATACCCTTGACTTCTTAGTAATTCTGCGATTCCCAGGTAGTTATTGAAATCCCAGTTTTTTAGTGCACTTCCGCTTCCGGTGTGAATGCAGATCCGGTTAGTATTTAAATTTCTCTCATTTTCAAAAGGAATACCGGGGATACTTAAATCAGAGGAATACATTGATCGGACCGGATCAATGATTGACAGTTGGTAATCAGTACAATGCATAACCCGATCCGGATGCGGGTCGTGATAATACAACGCCCCCCTGAAATACGATTTAAAATTCTTGACGATTTGTGATGATTCAGACGCAAACAGAATTGCATGTGTATAGGTACTTATAAAAGATGCAATTTCAGTACCATTATCGACAAACAATTTTGCTATAACCGAACTATCAACATCAATTCCGTTGCCGGTGATTTTAAAATGTTTTGTTAATCTGTAATGCGCTGCTCTGGTGATAATATCAATTGGTGAAGCAGTATGCATTCTCCATATTCTTAACACAGGTAAAATGGAGATGAAATCCCCAAGTGCTCCGCTATGATAAACAATCGTTCTCATTTACTGTAATTTTCAAGCCACATGTATTCAGTTTCTAATTGTAAATCAGTAAATTTGTCTTTTATTGTATCAAGCACCCTTCTTATGGAATACGTAAACTGTGTGATTTTTGCAGGATCGTTAGTCTGAATCCTGTGATTCATTGATGCAAGAACGGGTTGATACATTCGAATAAAGTCGAGTGTTTTACTATCAAAGCAGAATCTGCAAAAACGGTTCCAAATGAAATCGATCGCGACATCTGATGGATGAACCATATCTGCATTGTAAAAGCGATAATCCCGCAGTTCATCAAGCATTAACTCATACGATGGGAAGCAGGATATTTGCGTATAGTTATCCTGAAGCTGATTAATTGACGCAATAAGGTATGCCTTGCTGACACAGTTTTCATGAGCGTTGTCACGCAGATGCCTTACCGGACTTACTGTAAAAACGACCTGTATTGACGGATTTAGCTTTAAAAGTTCGTTGACTGCATTTGTTAGAGAATCAACTATTTCATTAATAGTTAATAGCCGTCGTGTAAATTTTTGATCAGGCAGTTTATGACAATTTGCAACAACTCGCGGATTATCACGCAATTCATAGACAAACGCACTTCCTAATGTTATTACCGCCAGATCCGAGCGACACAAAGATTCACGCGCCGAATCAAATGTACCATTAATTTTCTCAAGCGTCAAACTTATGTCAGAATCAGAAAATGATGTATGATGATCAAACGAGCGATACAGGCCATCATGAAAAAACAATTCATCAGCAGTATAACGTTTATTTTCTATCAGCCTGGTTATGCAGCGTGAGATTGAAACAGGATTATAGATGATCCCAGAAGGATTACTTATCACATTAAATTTGTGACTTTTAAGTTTTACAAATACATTTTCAGAAAAACATGAACCAACCATAAAGATACTTGCATGATAATCAAAGAGTTTCTTCAGTGGAGTAATTGTCACGGGGGTACGGAACAGTTCTGTCATAACACCCCTTTGAATACATTTACAACTTGTGAATCAAATGTTGCAGATGCAACATCCCTCATCAGTATTCGTTTATCTGCAAAACTTTCAAGTCCGTTTATTATACAAAATGCGAGATTCAGTTTTACACTGTTCTCAGTAATCATGTCCATGTCAAGAATGATGCTACTATTTTTTTCAAGATCGGTTTCGTTAAAATTATAGGGGCAGGTAATGCTGTATGACGTTGTAAACTCTCTGCTTTTAATTGCCAGACCATGCGTTCTGCAGATAAGCGGCCTGACATTATAAATTTCACATTTATCATCAATAAGAAATACACATTTCTCATTGAATTGATTATTCAAGGTAACCTTACTCGATTGGAGTGCATGAAAAATTATGTATGCTTCCAGAAGATTAACACTCTGCAATTCACAGCAGATGCCACATCCGGCATTACACGCAATATCACCCTTGCATTTGTCGTAAACAGCATCCCAGAACGCAGAACACCAGTCACTCAGTTTTTTATACTGTTGAACGATGGTATTGATCTTGTCCATGTCAATCAACACCGATGGTAATTTTACCATCCATTACGACGAGGCCTTTGAAAAACTCACCTGCGGTACCAGCAGATTTAAATGGGCGTGGTCCCTTTCCGGCACCGATATAGTATCCTGTTTTGTAAATCACAGTACCAGCATCAGCATCCATCGGATCTACACGTACACCAAGCATGTCAACTCTGCAGTTTTTCCAGTATGGAGGCGCGTTGCGATCCCCTCCCGGCAGATAGCAGAGCCCTTTGGTCCGCCCCCAAAGGAACTGGAATAACAGATGATTTTGAATACTTGCCCAAAACGACGGGCATCCGACTTCCCTGTATTTTTTCTGATCAGATGTAAACGTTTCACGGAGTGATCCACTGCAAAAATCAAGTGAATTACCCGTCCAGTGATCATTGACAAGATAAAGAGGTGACAGATACTGCTCATTTACCTGCAACTTTGTCAACGCAGTAATTTTGTCAAGTACAATAAGCCCCTCATCACCCCATGTTATTACTCTCAAATCGCGTTCCAGTATCTTATTTGATTCGGTGTCATAATAGTCTATCCGCCCGAATGTATCGAAACCATCCCGAAGCAGCTTATCTTCATGAAATGCCACTTTCCATTTTTTTACCGGATTACTTACTGATGGTATTCCGACAAGTGCGCCCTTAAATGGTGAAATCAGCTCTGGCTGATTATGAATGCTTATGCCGATAAGTGGATGGTTTCCAATGGCTTTCCAGGCCATACTCCGGCTGGTTCTGATATTGCGGCGATAACAGACCTCAACATATGGGTATATATGACGAGTATCAATTGAATTCTCTATTTGTCCAGGAGAAAAGAATCGTTGTTCTTTTGAAAAGGGCAATGACGCAAGCATTGCAAGTTCGATACCGACCTGACTCTGAAATTGCAACTCCCACCCTGCATGGGACTGCTGAAAGCCAAACACCCAGGGGCCCTGATTTTCCATATTTGTCAAAAGACAGGTATCCATCCAGGAAAGAAGACGGCCAGCCATATGCAAAGCGCGCGGATCATTATGCCACAACCCCCACGCTAGAGCCATTGGCCTGGGAATAAACATAGGCATATCACTTCCGCCGGGAGAATAGATCATTCCATTGGGCATGCAAAAACGCATAAGAATGTCAAACGTACGCTGATGCGCTTTGCGTTCGATATATGATGGTCGGTCCTCATTGTGAAGAGCATATGCAGCCATGACAAGTACAATCCATTGTCCATATGCAAGAACCTCAGGTGCAAAAAAGCCATGGTTCTCTGCGGTCATATCGGGAAATAAATTTTGCGTTGTAACAGAAGCGGCAACAGAACTGTCAAAAAAGCGTGTGTGATCTGTTTTATCATGAATACTTGACGCAATATTAATCGACCATCTTTGTAACGCTTCATTCCACATTTTGACATTTGGATGTGATGGATCGAGATTGATTGCCCAGGCCAGCACCATGGAGTCCTGTGCATTTTCTTCAATCTTTGTATCTACTTCACACCCGCCTGGTGGAGGCAGATCAATAAAGCGGTCTGCTTCAAAGGCAACGATCTCACGAATACGCTGCATTTGCGCCTTTGTTAAAACATCTTTACAAAACACGCTTATAAGACCCAGCTGTGATGCCCACAGGCTGCTTCTCCAGTTTTCTCCCCACCGCTTACGACTCAGAAACGTCTCGACATCAAGGTAACCGGTTAGATGTGTTCCACAAGCCCAGTTTACACCTTTTTTAATTTTATTTACAAGTTCGTCCCTTGACAGTATTGCACCAATCAAATCGGTATTATTCTGAAAGATATACGACCCGAGAATACAAAGAACATTTAGATGCGGCCGCAACACATATTCGATTACAGGCGATGACGAACCGACAGAACGCATATTAAAATTCGGGGGATCTATTGAACCGAAAAGACCATCGTTAGCATCTATTTCATTCCATGATTTTAAATAATAAGGAAGACTTCTTGACAAAAGCCTTAAAATCTTCTGGGATTCAATTTTATCTGTAAAATGTAGCATAGTTACTTCTTTTCACTTAATGTACTTTTTTGCAGGATTCCTGCCTGTCGACAGTTTAATTAATCTTCCGGCGGTTTCTCCATATGGTAAACAAATATAGTACCGGGATCAGCATTAATCTTACATTTTTTCGCAAATTCTCTTGCTGTGTTAGAATCATACAAGACAATAAAGGCATCACCAAAAAAACGTGGCAGCCTGTCACCTTTGAGCCAGTCCATATATAGATTTACTTCATCACGCAAAAAGGAAGTTTTAGTACCATTGTAGCCGATTCCAAGATATGACATCAGATATTCCTTCCAAACAATGTTTGAGGTGCAGTTACTTTGAATGATACCATGTACATTCAGAGACTCTGTTATCTGAGGAGTATTTTGCAGGCCAAACAGATTGGCATTGGAACGCAAGTCCAACAGAAACTGCACAAAGAATTACTGATAAAATTAATTTATGCAACCGGACACTATGTAGAATAAGCGTTTCTTATGGCACAAATTCCGTTGAACAAAAGATGCACATTAGCGTTTGAGAGTACCTGGGGACCGGCGCGAAAACGCTGCTTCTTCAAAGGCGCGTTCAGTTCCAAAAATTGGAATTGCTTCAGCAACTTTCAGGGCATTTAGTGATGCCTCAAGTTCCGGTGGTGGATCAAGAAGTGCAAAATATTTTCCATATGTCTGAAAACGCTCAAAGTATTTGATCAACACCCCGGCACCATCACTGTCAATACTTGAAATATCAGACATTCTGACTGCAAGCGCTTTAATCGCAGTTGTCGATGTTTTCTCAAGCTCATCATTGAATTGATTTACATGCTCTTTAGTAAGAGTTCCGACAATCTGAATGATCGAATAGCGTGTTTTGGGATAGTTATAGATATCCAAAAATCCCTTTTCTGTAGTTTCTTCAGAGTCCAATCCTGTACCTGAAGTGAGATCTTCAAGAGAAGTTTTGCCATATCTGCCAATAATACCTTCAACTGTTCTAAGAGGAATATTCATTGTGTTAGCAATGACACGCGGATCAATCTGACGTTTAATCAGCCGGTATATCCGCCGGTACATGTCTTCAGATAATTCAGGACTCATGCTAGCTCCAGTCTTGAAATGCAGATCAAACTCAAAGATATCATTGGGGTGTATGTAATGTCAATACCCATATAATACCGTGGGATTCGAATCAACTTTCGTGACAACCACATACACAATTACAGTGCATCAAACAATACACCCTTGAAGTAGTACAGTGACCGATGTATATTCAATACATTGGGGCTGTAGCTCAGCTGGGAGAGCGCTACGTTCGCAATGTAGAGGCCAGGGGTTCGATCCCCCTCAGCTCCAGTTTATAGCAGTTTTTACTACCATGATAGCAGGAATTAAGGGCACCGGTTTGGTGCTTTTTTCGTATTTAAACAATAAACGGATATTTTTTTCGTATTTTTGTTTAATACATTTAATAACAACTTTCGTAAAAGAGTAAGATCAATCCAATGAAAAACTTTTTTTTTCGTAGCATTATTCTGATTATTTGTTTTTACAATTTTCTACCTGCAGAGAATTTTTTAAATTTTTCATCCACCATTACTGTTAATGATATCGAACAAAAGGGGAATAATCTCTTTGTTGCATCATCTGGCGGACTTTATGTCTACAATTTAGAAAACAGTTCCGGCCGGATCCTTCCAAATGATAATAATTCACCAGATCCAAATATTACAGCATTATGTTTTGAAAATGATCAATCCCTTTGGTATGGAACCAATAATGGTTTTCTTGTTAATCGAAAATTACCAATAGAAAAAGGTTCTGTTGCCAGTTACCGCAATTATTTTTCCTCAAAATGGAAAATACTTGACCTTGCCAAATATGGGAAATATCTTTTTGTTGCATCAAATAAGGGTATCAGTGTATTCAACACAGAGGCTGGATACGCAGAGAAAAGCGCGACCAAAATTGGTAATTTTACATCACCACAAATTAACGTGATCGAAATTTTTAATGATACTCTTTATTGCGGATCAAATGAGGGCACTACAATACTATCACTAAAAAACGGTATCAGTAAAATTAACTTTTTTGATCCGTCAATATGGAAAGTCTACGATTCAACGACAATGCAGGTAAAATCGTTTTCTGTCGTCAACAATCGTGTTATACCAAACAGTGGATTTTCTTATATTGTAAACGGACAAGTATTCAGTACATCCGGCAGCACAATAGTTAACAATACATCAGACACAATAGATTTTCCAAGTAAAATTACCTGTTTGAAATATCACAACGGTGATGAATTCTGGGTTGGTACAGCGGAGCACTATTTTTACCGATGGAACTCAAAAGAACTTGTTCAGTATCCGATTCCCGGCCCGACACAGCAGACTGTAAACCGTATATTTGTTGACAATACAGGGAAAGTCTGGTATTTACCGCAAGTTGATGGCATAAACCCTCCCTGGTGGATAGGTATTGAAGCATTTGAAAACAATTCATGGAAGCTATACAACAATATCAACTATCCTGAATTTGGAATCTTGAATGAGAACGCCCAAAATCGTGCTATACATCAGACAAATGATGGCCGTATCTGGTTTGGAACATCAGGCGGTCAGATTAAAACATACACACCTGCAAACGATTCTTGGAAAATTTATCATGTGAATTCAAACGATAATACACGTTTTTATGTAAGAAACAACCATGAAGGCTGGGGAAAAACCGATGCATTTGCTCAGGATTCTTCAGGTTATCTCTGGATTTCGCGATGGCGCAATGATGGCGGAAGCTTAATCTGTTACGATTCGCGTTATGACCCTGATGACTCAAAAACCGACCCGGTAGATGCACATTTTATTTCTATTTTACCTGGAAGATCCTACAATTTTACAATGCTGCATGTTGACAACGAAGGAAAGATTATTGCAGGAAATGAAGATGACGGCAGGATTGTTATACTAAAGCATAATGGTAATCCACTTGGCAGCGGAATCGAAACTGTTGCAAGTGAAACTATCGCAAATGCAACAATTCTTGATGCAGTCAACATTTATGACAAAGAACAGATTCCACAAGGTGCTATACATAGCAATAATGTTTTCATAGTCTCAACAAATGGTCTTTACAGATACAATGACACAACCACAAGTCTTCATTTTAATCACTCTTTGAAAAAAGTTGATGAATTCGGAACAAATATTACTTCAATAGAGAAAGAAAATGACAGCATTTTCTGGATCAGTACCGATGGGGATGGATTGTTGCGTTATGATCTATCGTCAAAACAGATTCAAACGTTCACAACAGCACATGGTCTCATATCCAATACCATCAACTGGCTGTCTCTTGACAAAAAAAATGGATACTTATGGATTGGAACCGATATTGGTGTCTCCCGCATGGATATCGGTTATTCAATTAATAAAAAGCCTGATGTTTCTGATATCCAGATATATCCAAACCCGGTTTCATTATCAAAATCGGGCAATCCAATGGTATCAATACGTAATGTTCCAATAGGTGGCTCTATATCAATTTTTAGTGCAGATGGACAACTTGTTGCCAAACCGAAAGAGCAGCGCAAAGAAAATGCAGCTCTTTACACCTGGAACATTTCTCCAGACCTTGTTCCAGGAATCTACTTTGTCATGATACGAAACGGAAAACAGTCCGGAATGAAAAGAATTATGGTTACACCTTAAGATATAGTGATCGATCTGTGTATTACGAACTTTTAATAACCTCAATAAACCTGCAGACAGTATATGCCCTTGAATTATAAAAAAAAGTACGTAATCGCAGCCAGTATTATCAACGGCATACTTTATATCCCTCTAAAAATAGTATCATCCTTTTTTCTCATTAAACAGCATAACACAAAAAGAAAGATACTGATACAGGACGGGTATCGCCTTGGTGACATCATCATGATGTCAAGAGTGCTATTTAATCTGAAGGCATCGTTTCGAGACGCAGAGATCCATTTTATATCTTCACCTGATGCATGTTCACTCCTGGCACACTGCCGCTGGGTAGATAAATTAATCGTTTATAAAGCACCATGGGCATTCGGTTGCGGAATAGTTTCCCCTGTTATATACTTCATTTCTGCTGCATTTAAAATATCTTCAGAACGTTATTCAATGGCAATAGACTTTCAAGGTGATCCACGGGGTGCAGCACTACTTTACTTAAGCGGAATCCCGGTCCGCTATTCATTAAATGACTTTCATGCATCTGCATTTTGCACCAAAACATGGAACCTGCCAAAGCAACTAGTCCATCAGGTATTACGATATGAATATTTATTGGAAATGATCACATCATCAAAGCTTCCCGAATTTGAATATCCCCTCTGGCCACAACAAAATATGGACAATCAAAAAGACTTTAAATATCAAAAAATGAAACCTTTGATCATAATACACCCAGGTGCATCATTTAAAGAGCGACGGTGGAGCAGCACCAATTTTGCGTCGTTAATTAAGCTTTGTGCGGATAACAACCTTGATGTTATTCTTATAGGAAGTACACATGATGTTCCCCTGATACATGAAATTATTGAAAAAACGAATTTACAGATAACATTCAAAACGCCATCATTTTCTGAGCTTGAGTATCTGCTGCAAATTTCTGATTTTGTTGTCTGCAATGATAGCTTTGCAGCTCATGCATCCTGGGCATGCCACAAAAAAACAGTTATTCTTTTTGGACCGGGCAACCCTCATCAGGTTGCACCATTTACCGGTAATTCTTTTATATTATGGAACAACAAAGTACTAACTGCCCCATTTGATCAATGGACTGGAGTAGCTGATATTGATACAAATCAAGCGGATACAGTTTTTAAAACAATCAAAAACAATTTAGCAGTTTAAGACACTGCAGGTTTATATTGCAACAAAACGAAAAACGATCATTTACTAACGACGTAGGATTTACCCTGTTTATCCGCGTCTTTACTGCTGCATTTCAGTTTCTTTTTCGAATTGGCATTGCAGTTCTTATTGGTCCATCAGATCAGGGCTTGTTCTACTGGTTCCTTCAAACAGTGCTGGTCTGTTCGGCTATCTTTTCTATGGGAATTGGAACATCTGCGGTCTACCATCTTCCCAGACATCCCGAAAAGCAAAACGTCGCTATTACATCAGTATCCGTTATCGTTATAAGTTCTGCAGCATTCTGGATTACAACCAGTTTTCTTTTAATAAAACAGCTTAATCTCCAGTCTTATATTCCAGTATCAATTTCGCTTCTCATAATTGCTACTATTGTCTTTGATCTTTTGAATGCACTGTATTCAATATTTTTAGGTTTAAAAAAATCAAAAGTTTATAATAAACTTGCACTTGCACAGGTATTAGTGCAATTAGCATTGTTGTTTCTGTTTTTCATGATTTTCGAAAGCAAACTTTCAGCCACAATCTACTCATATATGTTCAGTATCGGGTTTATTTTCTGCATTGCGTTATGCATACTTTTTTACAAATGTCATTTTAAATTTAGTTTCAGTATAACCAATCTCAGACAATTATTCTTTTTCGGAATCAGTGCCTGGTTTCCCGCGCTTATTTATCTTGTCAATCTTCGTTTAAGTTTTTATATGATTCAGTTTTTTTGTGGAACAATACAAAGTGGTATATTTTCATTAGCATTAATACTATCAGAAATACTATGGTTTATCCCTGACTCTATTACAACCATATTACTTCCCAGAATTTCCGGTGAAACAGAATTTGGCCGCAAAAAAGATTTTGGCAACATGATAAGCAGATTTACAGTCCTGGCAACAATTGGTACATCTTTACTTTTATCATTATCCGGTCTCGTATTCTTTCATTATTTCAAGCACTATTCGGCATCAACAATACCATTTTTACTTTTAATTCCTGGTGTTGCAATCTATTCTATTTGTAAAGTGACCAGTACAATGCTGGTAGCATTGGGTAAACTTGGAATTGCAAATATCTCGGCCTTTATCATGATGATTATCAATGTATTGCTTTGTGTCTTCCTGATCCCGCGATTGCACACGAACGGAGCCGCCATTGCAACCGGGCTAACATACCTGACAGGATCATTAATCGCATTTGTATACTATTCCCGAATTACCAATTCATCACTCTCTGAATTCCTGATTCCAAAACGCTCGGATTTTGAGAAAATGAAGTTACTTATAACAGAATATTTGTCAACGATAAAACGTTAAAGGTGGATCAGCTACGATGAATATTGCATTTATTACATATACATTTCCACCCCAGATTGGCGGAATGCAAAACTGGAGTCATCAGATGGCAGAAGCGTATGCATTAGCCGGTCACAATGTTGATGTCTATCATCTTGTCAGGGGATTGTCAAAGCATTCGTCTGCGTTATATAATTACATTCCAGTCTATATTGATACAACAACCGATCAAACATGCGTACCGGTTCAATTCTATTCATTTAAAATGATAATTAAAACATGTAAATTTCTTATTTCCAATAGTAAGAAACTGCTAACGTATGATATCTGGCAAATTACTGTCGGTGAGCCACAGCTCCTGAGGATACTTTTAACAGCGCTATCATTTCTCTCAAAAGCAATGTTACTTGCATCATCGGGAAATGTAATTTACAGATCCAGGTATACATCAATTAGCCGACCCGTTAAATATGCATTCGCAGACTTTGTCCTCAAAAGGGCGAAATCGATTCTTGTTGATGGAATTGATATTAAAACAGAATGTATTGAACATGGAATAAGTGCTGATAAAATAAAGGTCTTTTATGCTGGTGTAAATACAGAACTGTTTAAACCATCAGACACACTATCTGCATTTGAGGAGTATGCACTTAAAAACAATAAACGCTATCACCCTGGAAAGAAAATCATTTTGTTTTCAGGTAGATTTTCATGGGAAAACTCACCTGATTTATTCCTTGACATATTAAAAGATATTTCAGGTGTTCAGCTTATCATGGTAGGAAATGGTCCGATGATGTCATCACTTCAAAAAAAAGCAGTTCAGTGCAGTTCTCCAGTTCATTTCTGGGAGGCATTGCCCTATAACGATTTACCATTAGTCTACGGTGCCGCTGATATATGCTTCTACCCCTTAAGTAAATATATCGGAGGAATTTCGCAGGTAATACCATTGTCAATGTCATGCGGTGCAATTGTCGTAACGCGTACCATCGGGGATAACACCGCACTTGTTAAAAACTCTTTCAACGGGTTTATTCTTGATGAGCCCGATATTGACGGCATAAGGAAGACAATACGATCAATATTGGATGCTGAAATTGACACAACAAGTATCAGGAAAAATGCACGCGACACTATTATCAACCAGTGGAGTCTTGAGCGCAGAAATCTTGAATATGCTCAGTTTCTCAGAGAATTACAATAAATAACCAGCTATTGTTGTGCAATATCTCTTGTTATCAATTTTCATCATCTACTGCAGACCGATTGCTTCCTGACTTTTTCAGACGTTTGAAAGCACTGTTTACAAACTCAATTACTTTATAGCAATTGTTTTTCCATGTGAAAAAGTACATCGGTTGTTCTATACAACCAAAACCTTTTTTGAAGACTTCAAGACTCGTAATGCCAAGACTGTATCCCATATCAAACAGTGTACACCCCGTTTCACTGTAGTACTGGATCATTGACGCATACAGTAAATTCATCGGTTGAGTACTCAAACAGTCACCAAGCTCTCTGTCAAGAATTCCCTGCCAAGCTGTAACGATACCATTATGAGAGAAACTTATTATGGCACATGCCAGATGCTCATCAATGTATGCTAACCATAGATCTGCTTCATCAAGTAAAACCATTTTACGGATAAACTGATCAGAAAAGGTTGTAACCCAACCTTTTTGTTTCTCGACTTTTTGCTGGAGTATAATGTATTCATTGATCGCATGCGGATCTTTGGAGCGTTTGATGACAACCCCGCGCCGTCTTCCCCTATTGACAAGCTTCCGTTTATTTGACGAATAGCACTCCCGTTCAATCTGCTGATATGGTTTATCAAGCGGCAACACCAGTGCATTTATCGTTTCAATCGGACCAAAAGCACTGAATATGTCTTTTTCCACTTCAGATTGACATCTGATTGTAATTTTGAGCGTATTCTTTTTTTTTATAAAGTCAAGGGCACATTTTACAACATCAGCATCAACGGCAGTATCAGAAAAGATCCCCCCGGTTGTTCCAAGAGGAAGCGACATCATTGTGCTGGTTATTCCACCCATTTTTTTGCAACGGATCAATGGAACGATATATCTTTTGTCAAAAGATTCCATAATGAAATGTTCCGGTTCCATTCCAGGCAATAATAGCAATAGTTCTGACCATTCCGGTGATTGAAAGAAATGACCAGTTGTACTTATGGTGTACATGCTGTGCCATCGCGAATCATCTGTTTTAATCGGACTGATATGCACCTGATACTCCTCATTCAACTGAACACGTTTACCAGCCAGCGCAATCACAGTATTTGGTATCGAACCAAAATGTTGTCAGGCTGTACAGTTTGCATATTAACATAACCACAAAAATCAGAACCTGTAATCCTAATTAGGATAATCAACACAATCAAGAATCCTGATCAAACAAACAGCCGGATGATTATTACCACCCGGCTGCTTAAATTGCGAATCAATTCTAAGTTTCAATTATGCATTAAGCATTTTTGAATGCTTTTTTCCCTGCGAACTTTGCGCTTGCACCGAGTTCGTCTTCGATTGCGAGAAGTCTGTTGAACTTTGCAATACGTTCGCTGCGGCATGCAGATCCGGTTTTGATCTTTCCTGAAGTTGTTGCAACTGCGAGATCTGCAATTGTTGTGTCTTCAGTTTCACCGCTACGGTGTGACATCATATAGCCATAAGCGTTCTTGCCTGCAAGTTCGATTGCATCAAGAGTCTCAGTAAGTGAACCAACCTGGTTAACCTTGACAAGAATAGAGTTTGCAAGACCATCATCAATACCTTCAGCAAGAATTGATGGATTTGTGCAGAAGAGATCGTCACCGACAAGTTCAATCTTGTTTCCGAGTTTCTCGGTGAGAAGCTTCCAGCCTTTTCTGTCATTTTCGCCCATACCGTCTTCGAGTGATACGATCGGGTATTTTTTCGCCCAGTCAACCCAGTGCTCAACCATCTCTTCAACAGATTTTTTAATTTTTGATTTGAAGAAAAGGTAGTGATCTTTATCCCAGAGTTCGCTCGCTGCAGGATCAAGGCTGATAGAGATATCGTCACCAGGCTTGTAACCTGCTTTTACGATAGCTTCGAGAATTGTCTCAACAGCTTCTTCATTTGATCTGAGGTTTGGAGCAAATCCACCTTCATCACCAACTGATGTAGCCAGACCTTTTTTATTGAGAATACCCTTAAGAGCATGGAAAGTCTCGGAGCCCATTCTGATTGCAGTTGCGAAATCAGGTGCATTATGTGGAGAGATCATGAATTCCTGGAAATCAACGTTATTGTCTGAATGGTGTCCACCATTGATAACATTCATACACGGAACAGGAAGTGTACAAGCATTTACACCACCGACATAACGGTAGAGCGGTGTGCCAAGAGCCTGAGCTGCAGCACGTGCTGTTGCCAGAGATACTGCAAGAATTGCATTCGCGCCAAGCTTTGCCTTGTTATGAGTACCGTCAAGATCAAGCATGATCTGATCGATTTTTCTCTGTTCATCAGCAGGTAAGCCGATAAGAGCCGGCTGAATTTTGTCAACAATGTTCTTTACCGCTGTAAGGCAACCTTTACCACCGTAACGTTTTGGATCTTTATCACGAAGCTCAACAGCTTCTTTTTCACCTGTTGACGCACCTGATGGAACCATTGCGTTTGCAATAACGCCACACTCAAGTTCAACAATCGCTTCAACTGTCGGATTTCCGCGTGAATCAATAACTTCGCGAGCCTTAATACTCTCGATATACATGTAATGCCTCCTATAAAAAGTTGTATAAGTATTCACAAAAAAAGGAACAGATAAATATACTGTATTGGGAATGCAGGGTGATAGGAAAAGTTTACAGGAATTTCACTATTAACCCCCAAAGAACCAAACATACGATTATACCGGTACTATAATATGACTCAAAAATGATATAATAATCCACATTATCATTAACAAGAATAGTGCTCTTAAACTCCTGAATGCTTAAAGAAAAAGTACCCAGGTCAATACAATCCCCTTAGCCAATACATATATTTGTAGTACTAAATAACGGCAGAAAGAGACGTATTTATAACAACAACGACGGATTGTTCATATGGAAAAATCAAGGCTAAAAGAGCAGGTTGAAGTAATAAGGCAGGCATTCAGCTATATCAATCAGTTTAAAAATGAAACATTTGTAATCAAGATTGAAAGTTCACTGATGCCCGATCCACTCTTCCCTATTCTCATAAAAGATCTGGTGCTTCTTCACAGAATGGGTATCAGGATTGTCATCGTTCCCGGAGCACGGACACGTATTGATGAAATACTTGCGACCTACAATGTCAAGTGTGACACTTACAAGGGGATTAGAATATCAACCCATGATTCGATTCCTTTTATCAAGATGGCAGCCTTTGATGTATCAAACCAGATTATGACACTCCTTGCAGAAGCCGGCGCCCAAGGGGTTATTGGAAACTGGGTCAAGGCACGGAGTATCGGTGTACGAAACGGAATTGATTTTCAGAGCAGCGGTATCGTTGAGAAGCTTCACCTTGACGGTGTAAAAAATGTTCTCGAAGACAGAATGATTCCAATATTCCCGAATATCGGCTGGAGCGCAAAAGGTAAACCCTACAACTTGTCATCAAACGAACTTGCATTCGCTATTAGTACAGAGCTTAATGCTGCAAAATTGTTTTTTATTACTGACAATTTAGCAATAACATCCGGTAAATTTACAATTCCGGGTGGTGTGTACGTTTCAAGCAGCGGAACCGTATCACAGCTTAACCTTGAACAGGCAGGGATATTTCTTGAGCAAAATAAGAGTAACGAATACAACGAAATGATCGAACTTGTGTCTCTGGCTCATAAAGCCTGTAACGCTGGTGTCAGACGAGTACATATTGTCGATGGTCGCACTGAAGGAATGATACTTAAAGAGATCTTCTCCAACAGAGGGCTCGGCACCATGGTCTACGCGAATCAGCATGAAAACTTCCGTTCCATGATTGCACCGGATATTCCGGAGGTGCTGGCACTAATGCAGCCTGCAGTTGAACAGCAGATTTTGATAGCACGAAGTGCTCAGGAGCTCGAAGACAAACTTGATGACTATGTTGTTTATGAGGTTGACGGTACAATTCATGCCTGTAGTGCTTTACATATATATAAAGACAAACAGGCTGAAATCGCAGCTGTTGTTGTTGACGAAATGTACTCCAAACTTGGCATCGGAAAGAAAATGATCTCTTTTCTGATTGATAAAGCCCGCTCTTTAAACCTCAAAGCCGTGTTTGTCCTGACCACACAGACATCCGACTGGTTTTCACAGCTCGGCTTTACAGAAGCAACGCTCTCAGATCTTCCGCCAGAAAAGCAGCAGCACTACAATTTCAAACGTAACTCACTGATTTTGCGCTTCAAACTTCATAAATTGCCACCGGTGCAACCCATAGAATTGTAAGGTTATATTTGTTAACTGCACATTCACACTGCAGTTAACAAATAACGCACGGATTAAGTTTTACCATGCTTTTATTTGCTTCACACAACAAGATTTGACTTCATTATAATTTTTTTTGTGTTCTCATATTCGCAATTAATTATTTTAGGAGCGACAAACTGATAAATACCGGTATACCATAGTGGCGTTTGCAATTTGTCAGTACAAGTCTTTACGTGCAGTTCAAAAGGTTACAATCAGATTATTCTTAATGGTGTTGTTATTCTTAAATACGACGCTATCATATTTCTTTTGATTTTTACAAAAAGATTTTACACATGAAAATCAAATATTTCCTGAATAATTTGCTTAATGACGATAATCATGCATCACTGTGGCAATCAAAATTATTCCTTGACGATAATGAGAAGGGCCATCAGGTAATTGTAAAATATCTGAAAACTGATTATCCTGACAACAGTGATACAAAGCGGGTATTCATACAGAAGGCAAATAACTTTCTCAATGTCAAACATGCATCACTGGTTCATATCTTTGATTTTGGTATTATAAATAAACGATTCTATACTACACAGGAATATGTTGATGGTTATTCACTGGAGCAAATTTTTCAAAAATTAAAATCACGCGGCATTCACATTCCTTTATTGTTCATTCTTCCGGTAATTCATTCAGTTATACAGGCAGTCAAAACGATACACAATCACAACAGGTCAACAACTGATTGTATCTACAGAATTACACCATCCAAAATATTCATTACCGGTAAAGGAACTGTAAAGTTAATTGAAACCGGCATTCTGACTTCTTTTTTCAACGGAATTGATACTGTTCATAAACGTGTTTACCAGTGTCCCCAGCCTATCAATGGCAAACACTGCAGCACATCAGATATTTTTTCCATTGGTGCCATTCTTTATGAGTCAATTACAGGATTTCCGTTTGATCAAACACGGGATCCTGACACACTTATTAAATCTGATACCCAGAATACATGGTTGCCGGAAGAAATAGTTACCATCCTATCGAAATCTCTTGCGATTGATCCTAAAAACCGGTATGCCAGGATTGATGACATGGGTATAGCGATCAGTAATTTCATTAAAAAGTACGCATCAAAGATCAGCAGCACTGAACTATTGACTTATATTACAATACTTTTTTATGAACGTGATAATCAGGACAATTCGCAGAAGCTTTTTGATCAATGTATTAAAAAGCTTGTTCAGACTAACCCAACGAGAATTACATGGTTTAATAATTTTAATACCTATATTCGAAATGACAGTTCCTCTAATGAGTCATATAATATGGAACCGATGCTTCATTTCAGGTTATGCAACAGCGAGTCATCCCAGGACAGTCCTGCGTCAATTCCCGGCACCGCATCATGCGATGCGAATTATCAGCTTACAGGTGTAAAACTTCCAACAGAACCTACGGCATCAGCTGTATCTAATGCTGAAACTATACAAACAGGTACATCTGATAATGATATTTTCTCTACTGCATTATTATCGCGTAAACTATTCAGGAGAGATACAGATACTAAAGAAAACGGTATGGATATGACTACCGATACTATCTGGACAAGTACCCGTACTCTCGGATTATCCGGTATGCGCCTGAAACTTGCAAAGGAAAAAACTGCATTATTATTTACAAAGAGTTTACCGGTTAATAATAAGCCAACCAGTACAACCTTGCATAAAGAGCATTCTATACAAACCCAACAGATTATCGTAGCGCAGCGGGCATTTGAACAGGGTATAGAGGCATTGCGTGCAAAGAACTATTCTGATGCAGCATCATACTTTGAGACAGCCGTTCAGTACGATCCTGACAACAGGATATATAGTACAAATCTTAAACGTATTAAAGCAATGTTAAACAATTAAAACGGGATATCTATGCTACTAACATCACCATTCTCACTTTTCATTATAGTTGCAGTTCTTGCCACTTGCGGTTTTATCATTTTTGTTGTAAACCTTGTATCAAAGCATAAAGAACAGATCAGACACTATAGTGAGCAGATAGATGATGCTCACATTGCCAGTGAAACACTAAAACGTCAACTATCAGAAATAAAAGAAAAGAATATCCTTTTAAACCGGGATATTGATAAAATCCAGCAGCAACACCAGAAGTATCTTGACAGATTAAAACCAGAATACCGGAAAGTATATGCACAGTTGATGTCAACAATTGATAAGCTTGATCTAATGACATCAAAGTTTCATGATTCTGAAGATGCGTTTAATTCACTTCTTGATGACAACAGAGAACTTGAACACGAGATTCACGAACTTTCAGCAGAGAATCTTCATCTCCGTGATGAAATCGCACTTCTTAAATGCAAAGCTTTAAAGCGTGAACCAAAACAAAACCTTGACTTTTCACCACAAGTGGATCTAAAAACACTGCAATCATCAACAATACATGATTCACTAAGTAATGTACTCTCAACAATCACATTAAATACAAATGTAACAGCATCGGCAGTAGCAGATAATCTCGGTTTTATTGTTGCAGAAAAAGGACAACGAAAATATACAGAAGGTCTTGCCGGTATTGCTGCATCCTTTGACAGTTTAAATGCGCAGATACATTCGTTTATTCCTATTGGTGAGCTAAAGCAGATCATTGTCACTGACATAAATGATGTCACTGTGTCAGCGTTTCCAATTACGGTCAGCGATGAAAAATTAGTTGTGATGCTTTTGTCTGCCGGAGCTGCACCAGCGACATCAACGATCGAAAAAACATTGACAGGAGCAACAGATCAGCACAATCATCCAACAACACGAAAGGCTCAAAATAGCGGTCATATTGCCATAGCCTTATAATATCGGTATTGATTTATCAGTTGAACTATCAAGGATTAGACATGCATCACAGATTATCACCAAACAAACCCTTCGATTATTCACATCTACATAATGAAACTGGCAATACCAGTTTTTCTTATCTTTTTGAATCCCCATGTGAATTTATAATTCAACCCGGCCTGATTGAAAATGAGAATCCGGATATTTCCCGATTGCCATCCACGCAACAACCAAGAAGTGATTTTGAACTAACAACTGTAAAAAAAGATATAGATATACCATCAGATACACAATCGCTCAATTCGATGTCTATCAGGCTGGGATCGGGAATTATTGTTAAAAAGATAAGCGCAAGCGGAAATTCTCATGTTTATAAAATATGGAATGCAGACCTCGAAATATTTCGTGCTGTAAAGATTTGCGGGGATTCCAATCTTATGCATGATGCAACCAACCGATTTGTTACAGAAGCCAAGATTGCTGCACAGTTACGCCATACAAACATCATTGAAGTTTACAATACAGGAAGATGGAACGACACACCATTTATAGAGATGGAATTTATTGACGGGTATAGTATTGTTCAATTATTGAAATCATCCGGTCCGCTACCGGTTCCTGTAGCACTTGCAGTTTCAATTTCAGTAGTGCGTGCTCTCATCTATGCACATCATAACGAATTTCGTATTGGCGGTAAAATATACCGTGGAATTATTCATAGAGATATTAAACCCCATAACATTATGGTGTCATCTTCCGGTGTAGTCAAACTTCTTGACTTTGGAATCGCACGTCCCTGTGATAACAGTCTTTATAACACTGTGGCATCAGATAAAATTGTTGGGACGATACAATATCTTAGCCCCGAACAAATGGATGGTTCAGAACTTGATTTCAGAAGTGATACATATTCTTTTGGGGCTGTTCTTTACGAAATGTTAAGCGGTAAAGCGACATTTCCCTTGTCTACATTGTCCAACATTGTAAAGTCAAAGTTTTCAAACACCTATTTAAAGTTTAAAGAACTTGGCATTAAGCTTCCAAAACAACTTGAAGAGATTGTCTATGCCTGTCTTGAATATGATAAAACACTTCGATATGCAAGCCTCGAATTACTCCTGGGAAAACTTGAAAATGTTTTTGCAGATATCACCAGTAAGACTCTTGATGATACGCTGCGGAATTTTATTAAAGGCTATTTACATAAGAATTAATTTGGGATGGAGGTAAAATGACAGTAAGCGGTTTAGATCTTGTCGGCGATCCGGAGGCGGGCAGACAAAAACTCGGTACAATGGTTCCGGTTACACTATTTCGTTTATTACGCCTTGTTGGAGTAATGGAAGGCATGAAAGAAATTGCCGGACGCGGAGCAAATGCTATTATTTACAGAGGTGGAAAAAATCTCGGAAAAAATATTGGCGAAAAGGTACTACAGGTAACGGGAAAGAACCTTGATAAATACCTGGAGGAAATAGGCAAGACCTGTAAGGAATTCGGCATTGGTCTTTTATCAATTCCTGAAATAGACCTTAATAAAGGGATTATCAAGGTCAGGGTTGACGAATGTGTTACCTGTTCCGGTATGCCGAATGTCGGTCAGGCAGTTTGTCATTTCGAAGGTGGCCTGATTGGTGCAATCATCGAAAAATTCACTGAAAAAAAAGTAGCTGTCACAGAAGTTGAGTGTTGTGGTAAAGGTGATACCGCGTGTGTTTTTGAAATTGTCCTTGTACAGTAAGCACGTATAAGATACTACCAGTCCGCACTCCGGGATTTACAAAAAATAATGATTATAGCACAATAAGTAATCTGAAAGCAGCAGTAACTACAGAACATTCAATTTACTATGAGAGAAATGCAAGAACTATAAATATCTCACGTTGTATACGCTCATATTGTGTACAAATGATTTATTTAAAAAAACTGATTCGAACTCTGCCAGTCTGTGGTATACTGTTTTTTCAGGATTATCCAACACATTTACAACGTAAGAGGTAAAACTATGGCTAGTAAAGTTGATCAAATTACCGACGTACTGCGTCAGCTTCGTTCGCGTTGCCCTGAAATTATTGGTTCTTCAGTTGTCAGTATGGATGGGTTCCTGATTGCATCGGTATCTCCAAAAGAGATTGACGAAGAGCTTGTGAGCGGAATGTCTGCAGCGCTTCTTGGTGTTGGTGAACAAATTTCACAGGAGATTATTTCTACTTTGTTGAATTGAAAATGGCAAAAAGCAAAAAAATAATATATATTTATCAATAAGTTAACATTTGTAACACTGTGGGTTTTGTACATCTATTCAGGATGTTTATGAAACCCCAAAAAAAAGGATTTTCTCAAAAAGTAAACGTTTGTCAATCTTTTAGAGAAATGGTACCGCGTTTTATGGATTTTTGTGATTCTTATTGCGATTATTTCAATGTTCACCATCGCAATCAATCGGGATATGCCAAAAAATATCTGTCCGGATTGATAATGAAAGCTCCACGTAAAAATATGGAGCGAATGGATGAATATGTCGTAGGTGGTTCATATGAATCCTATCAAGCTTTTATTTCGGAGTCTCCATGGGATTTCGCAAGGCTTAATAAGCGACTCTGTAAAGATGTTAATGAGATTCTTGGGGGTTCTGAATGCGTATTATGTATTGATGAATCAGCATTCAGCAAAAAAGGTAAAGAATCGGTAGGTGTATCTCGTCAATGGAATGGACGACTTGGTAAGATTGATAACTGTCAAGTTGGTGTTTATGCTTCGTTATGCGACGGGGAACATAGCAGCATAATTGATTATCGTCTGTTTATCCCGGAACAATGGTTGCAGGATACAGCCCGATGTGATAAAGCCGGAATACCGGAAGATAGGCGAACCTACAGAACAAAAATAGAATTGGCGATTGAAATGGTTGATGGTGCACTCTCGTGTGGTGTACGTTTTGGATATGTTGCAGCAGATGCTTTTTATGGCAGAGATTCAAAGTTTCTAAATGCCCTGTCCGAACGCGGACTTGTATTTGTAACAGATATACCAAACAGTCATACCGTATACCTTGATGATCCGCGCCCCTATTTACCACGCAGAAAAAATAAAATCGGGCCAAAATATAAAAAGCTGCAGTCAAGAGTAGTGCCAGTTAAGGTGAGTCTCTTACACGAACAGTTAACGGCAGACCAATGGAATAAAGTAACGGTACGGAATACTACAAAAGGGAAACTTATCGTCAATGCTTACCGTGCCAAGATATATGTATGGGATGGTGAAGAGCGTCAGGGAACCCAAAGGTGGTTAGTACTACTCCACGATCCGTTAACAAATGAAAAGAAATGTTTTTTAAGCAATGCAGATGAACGTGTGAGTCTAGAGACATTGGTTGAAAAACATGCGCATCGTTACTGGATAGAGAGAACATTTCAGGACGGTAAAACATCTGTAGGGATGGCTGATTACCAAGTAAGAGGATATCTTGCATGGCATCATCATATGACAATGGTGATGATGGCACTTCTGTTTATGATGAAAGAACGGAAGATAAACAGAAAAAACTTTGATCTACTATCAAGTCAAGATATTGTTGAGCTGTTGAATTATTATTTACCAAGAAAAGATAAAACTGAAGAAATGGTGCTATCGAATATGTTAGAAAGACATCGACGTCGAAGGCTGTCAATTATATCTGCTCAGAAACGTCAAAAACTAAAGGTATTTAATTCAACAAAGTAGAAATAAATAAAACTTTATTGGTTTCCATTGATCCGATGGTCATGTAAATAGTAAAAATCAGATATCCGGCAAATGCAATACCTAACTGCTTTATGTCAACAGACGATGCTAGCGTATCACCGAATACTCCCATCTTTACAAGCCATGACATTGCAACTGCAAGCCAGAAGAATCCGAACGCTCCAAATGCGGTAGTTCCAAATGTGTTGTTTCGCTTTGAATCTCCGGCACAGGCAAAAAGCTGTGCAAGTGCTCCCAGAAAAAGCGCCCAGGGTATTACAAACGAAAGACCGCTTGTTAATCCAAGTTTTTGCGATGATGCTACAAGGGTGACCATTGCAAGGCCGAAAAGTCCAAGTGCTGATGGGTCTGCGGTGAGTATTTTTGTTGATGATTCGTTGTTGTGCTGTTCCATTGAGCCTTATCCTTGTTATGAAGAAATTATTTGTAAAACAAAAATTGTGGACAGAAAATAATAGTTTTTATAGGTATCTGCCAGATTATTTATAAGGAACATACGGACATGCATAATTTTGTAATATTTGAATCTTTAAGGATTCGAATGTATCAGTTCGATTTTGTTGAATTATGAGAGAATCTAACAAAATTGTAGTTTCTATAGTTTTATACAGCTTTCATACATACGACCAATTACTCTAAATTAACAATAATCACTTCACATTAATTAATTAAAAATCAATCTGTTGTATCTTCACAGGAAGTTATTAACGCATCGTGATTGAATATAACTCATCGTTGAGTTAAACATATCCATGTATCAGATAGCAGATAGATCTTGTTGGCACACACCTTGCGTTGTTGGTTATTTGTGGTCATGCATGCAGTTGAAACAGTTAACAAAAAAGAATGTTGAGTGAGTTTACGAAAGGTAAGATTATGGAAATCAGATTAAAAACAGTGACAATCATATGTTCAGCAATAGCAGTTCTGTTTGCAGATGGACCCTCTGTATCATTTAACGGTTATCTTGACGCGGATGCAGTTGCTGATTTCAAAGGAAAATATTATGCAAACACCGAACTTGATATTGGTATGACAACAACGTTTTCTGATAAAGTAAGTGCACATGTTTACGCAACGGTAAATAATGCTTATTCACCTTCAGGATCTGGAAATGTACCCGCAGGCGTTGGTGAACCTGATGAACGTTGGCTTGATGTCAAGTTTGATGGATTTGATATCACGTATGCAAGTAAACTGGGTACGTTTACCGTTGGAGATATTGTATATCAATACGGAAAGTTCAATTACTATTTATACAAAAGACTTAGTATGATTACAAATGAGAATTTTTCCCGTGGTGTAAAATATGGAATCGGAAATGATAATATTTTTACAGAGTTGCAGGTTGGTATTACCGACCTTGATAATAGTTCTGGTGATATTCAGGGGTCTACAAAATTCGGATTAGGTGAGAATCATTCGCTTGCAGCATATTATGGTGTGCGTGGTTCATCCCTGAGTTCTTTTGAGACAGGTTCAGATTTCTTTGCGGGTGCAGAGTATCTTGGTACATTTGGTGATGCTTTCAAAATGAAACTTGATTATGGTTTATATAATGAAAAAGCAGCGTCGAAGGGCACAGATCGACCGACAGTAATGTCGCTGCTCCTTGAACCATCACTTGTACTCGGGAAATTCAGTGCTGCAGTCACCGGTTTTCTTTTGATTGACCCCGATACAATCAATACTATTGCAACACCGCTTTACAGTAAGGTGTTTGATGAAGGCTTCCTTTATTTTGAACCTGGTTATACATTTAATGATTATCTCAGTGTCGGTTTGCCATTAGAAGTTCATGCCAGAGAAATTGACGTAACAAATGATGATGAGTTCTGGCTTGTCCCAACGTTGTATATCTATCCGGCAAAAAATGTTCAGTGGTGGATCTGGGGTCAGATGGTTAATTATTTCAGAAATTCGCAACAGGATCCGGCGTTTTACGCAGGGTCAGAGATAATAGTTACATTTTAAGAGGGTGCGGTTAGTTGTTGCTGGAAAATAAATGCATTACTCTTCTCTTCCAAAAAAGTAAATGAGGGGAACTCTGCAGTTTCCCTCTTTTACTTTTGCTGCTAACGAGGAATCATTTCCAGTTGATTCCTGATGCCGGAGAAAAGTTTGCTGGTGGCATTGATTTGTCGGATGCCCGATATTTGAGCGTGATGGAGTCCATTAACAGCTCATTACCGATAAGGAATCGGGTGACAATCGTTTTAAGATTATTATCTTTATCATAAGTGAAGCCTACCTGCTGGATAAGCATTTTGTTGTTGAAAAACTCAATAAAATCAAGTCTTTTCTGGTTACGATGTATACCTGCTGAAAAATCAATGGTACCACTGCTGCCTGTATGGCGAAATATTGCTGTACTGTCAATGCTTCCGCTAAAGTCCAAATCAGGTTTTTTCCCGAAATAATTAAAAAAACGTCCAACCGGATCAAGATCGGTGAGATCAGGCATACTGCTATAGTAAAATTTGAATCCGGTTTTTTTCTGAGGATCTATCGAGTATTGTACTGAATCATGAATAAAAATATCAAGTTTTGATGGAACTGTATATCTATAGCAGGATCCGTTTTTCCTGTCATAGTTAAAAGTCGCTGCTGATTCCTGAATTTTGCCCTTAAATAATTGATACCGTTTCAGAGAACCCACCATTGAATACGATTTTGTAAACGGACTAAGGGCCTGGTTTAAAAGTGTATCGGGGGTCTCTGAGAAGATGCATCTGAAAGATGCAAACACATATAAAAAAATCAGTAAAATAACTGTATTATTCAAAATGATCCCTGTTGCATTGATTGTTCACTAAAGCTATAAAATATTTTATGCTTTCATAAAACAAAAACTGGAAATGATAATGCATAACCTCATGAATCAAAGTATATTAAAGTATATTATAGCTATATCTACGATCATTGATATGAATTGAAAATATACATAAATCACTCTCTAAATGGAGGATACATGTTTAAATGTAAAATTCTTGCAGCACTGCTCACCCTTGCATCATCGGTGTACTTTTCTGCGTTTGCGATTATCGGGTTCGGCTTACATTATGGCACAGATTTCTCTGTCCATATGGAAGATAATAGTGCTCAGCTTGTTTTCAGTCAGCTCAAGATCAATAGTGGTGTTGAAGGGTATAATTTGCCACTTGATGGCTCCAGTCTTCCAATCTATGTCGATAGAACCGGCTGGGAGCGTAAACCATTCAATCTTGGTGCAAAAGTCTTTATTGATGCAGTTCCGTTTCTTGACTGTGTTGAATTATCATCAAATTTCGGTGCCTGGCAGTATGATGGCGTTATCAGGTACCCGCGTACGATGAGTTATAAAGGAGGTACTACCAGCGTACCGAAACCATCAGATTTTGATGTAGTCTATGATTCAATTCCTATATCACTTGATTATTTCGATCTTGGTTACCTTGGAATCGATAAAACACCATATATGAAACTTAACTTTGATCTTACAATACGTAAGTTTATTGTTCGTTTTCCAGGGCCGCTTAAAACACTTAATATTTATGCCGGCGGAGGAGCAACGCTGCTTTTTGCAACACCGGTTCTCTCGTCTAAAATTGTTGAAGATGCTCTTGGAAATATGCTTAATGCATCTAAGTCAGTAGCTGCTTTGGGTGGAGACATTCTGGGTGAAAGAGATATCATGAAAGCTGTAGCAGAGGAGATCGGAAATCAGCTTATGACTCCTCATTGGGGATGTCACATAGATGCCGGGGTTATGGTAAAGCTCCCTGTAATGCCTGTGGGGGTCTATGTTGATGGTAAATTTATGATTCCATTCGGTGATATTGACGAAAGTGCTGATGTCGGCGGGCGGGGATTACTCCTGAATTTTGGTATAAACCTGTTATTTTAATATATGATGCTGTTTTCCGCAAAGTCACAAGTATGTATGGGGCGTACTTGCTTTAAATAGTATTAACTGTGCTTGCTGTGGCTCTGTGGTAGACAAAAAGGAATATTGTTAAATGGATCTTTTATGGGCACCGTGGCGTATGAGTTATATTGCAAATGTTGATAAAAAAGATGATGGCTGTGTTTTCTGCACCAAGCCTTCAGAAAATGATGATAAAAAGAATCTTATTCTGTATAGAGGAAAAACCTGTTTCATTGTCATGAATCTGTTTCCGTATAATAACGGACATCTTATGGTTATTCCATATACGCATACATCAGATATGCTTGCTCTTGACACTGAGACATCGTCGGAACTGTGGTCACTTCTCTGTAAGTGTAAAGATGCACTCTCAAAAGCATTTCACCCTGATGGTTTCAATATTGGTATGAATCTTGGGCGTCCTGCAGGTGCAGGAATAGATCAGCATATCCATATGCATATTGTTCCGCGCTGGAACGGTGATACCAATTTTTTTCCGGTACTTGGAGAAACAAAGGTTATCTCTCAATCACTTCCGGAAACATTCGATGCACTTAAAGTGTATTTCGTTGATTAGGATTTCATCACTCTCACGATGTTAATTCAAGCTTGGCACAGCAAACATTCGTTCAATCTGAGCCTGGTCAAAGGATTCCCATCCCCTAAATCCCACCTCGCCAGGTATTCCCAAGGGGGCGAGTGTTAGGGCAGGATTAGAAAACCTCAACCTCTTATTGCCGGAATTTCAATCGGCGAACCGGCAGATGGGGGATAGGTCCATAATTTCAATTCTCCATTGTGCATTGTCGCATAATTGTAGTGTATGAGCCATGCTCCGGTATTACAATAGATACCTTTATCGCATGTGACAAGCTCTGCGTTATGACTGTGACCAAACAGAACTATCTCGGTACCATTTTGCAAATACCTGATTCCATTCTCGCGGTACTCCCGTTTCACCTGTTCCCTGAACTCCGGCGTATACCGTTCCTGGTACTTACGGCTTGATCCTGATGCTCCAGTACCTAGTTTAACGCCAATATCGGGGTGCAGCATTTTGTAAAAAAATTGATTTGTTTTGTTACGAAGGATACGTTTGAGAATCCGGTAGCCTCTATCCTGCTTAAGAAGGCCATCCCCATGATAAAGATGAACTCTGCGGTTTTGTATAACAGTTTGATAGTGGTCTTCATGAATATGTACACCAAGCTGGTTTGAGAGAAACGAGCCAAGTGCGAAATCATGATTTCCCGCAAGGTAGTGAATCTCGACACCGTTATTAATTGCTTTTTTGAGATGATACAGGACATTAAAGTAATCAGGACGGATCGCCCGTTTGTATTCAATCCAGAAATCAAAAAGATCTCCAATTATGTAAAGGGATGACATCTGATCCCTGAATGTATCCAGAAATGTAAAGAAATGTTTTTCCCTGTCTTCGCATCCAGTAAGGTTGATCCCGAAATGAGCATCAGAAATAAAAAAGGCAGTTGATAAATCACGCATAAGCTATACTATCACTTTGAAATGGTACTCTGCTGCTTTATTGAAGATTAGAATGTACATTCTGCTAAAGTGATAAATTCCTTTCAGGCAAAAAAAAAGGCGAACATTGGATGTCCGCCTGAAATTTATGACGTTCAACGGTGTTTTATTAACAGTGCAAACGTATGTGGAATTCTATTCCCACAGATCGTCCTGGCTGTCGAGGTCACTAGCCATGTCACTGAAATTGGCGTTCTCATCATGCAAATTTCCAAAATTAAGCTCCCGCATATCTTCTTCTGCATCTGAATCTTCATCGACATAGCGTTCATCAACATCGCGTAAGATTTCGTCAGCATCGAATTGTTCATCCAGAATCATGGTTTTCACCTCCCCTCATACATCAGCAAATGTCAAAAAAATTAAAATTCAGATCAAATAATAATGAATTCCAAAATTAATGTCAATGTTTTTTTTATAATACAGATAAATAATTTAAAAATACTTTCTTAATAAACCCATCCACCTAATGTACGTCCAAACGCTATTAAAAATTATACTGGAAAATTGAAAAAAACACAATTTTTTTTGGATAAACAAACTGATGGTTTTTTATGAAAGAAAAATCAACGATGCAGTCAGTCAGGTGATAAGTGCGCAGTATACAGATCAATCTTTTTTGATTATATCATCTATCTCTTTTTGAACCTTGGCTTTATACAGCACATCTTCAAGATCCTGTGCGATTTTCTTACCCTGTTGAAGAATTTCAGACCTTTTTTCAAGGAGGGAAATCTCAAGCTCTTTTTTCCTGTTTTCTTCTGAACGAAGCTTAAGAAGGATTGCACTGTGTCCCAAAGCAACTCCAAGAATTAGAATAAAACCTTGAATTAACCAGAGAAACATAAAATTTTCTAACATTATCTTCATCCAATTCTCAGACGATTCAAAAACATCATATACTATGGTTAAATATATGACACGATTTTTAGAAAAGCAATAATTACTAAATAATAAAGGCCTGATAGCGAATTGGAAAAAACGGAAACGTTATATCGCAGGTCTCACTTAACTGAGATCGGTGTCAGGCGGCTGTGATCTCATAGTCAGCCGCCATTCTACCATACGTTTATGCTACTTGAAATGAATCCGTATTAAAATTCATACGGCGTGCAAAACTGAGAAGCTGCAACAGCAGTTCCCTGCTTTCGTTTTTATGTGATGTATCACTGGTTCTGTGACTTATAGCGATTTCATTATAAAGCTGTGAGACTTTTCCGTAAAGAATCGGGTGGAACAGGTCTTCAAACCGGCTTTTTGATACAGCGATTTCGAACCGGTCTACAATATTCATAAGATATCTGATTCTATTACATCGTTCAGCTGTCAGATTTGTTGCCAGGTGCGTTATTTCTGTGTATAAGAGTTCCTCCAGAATTCCGGCACCCTCAGATGTGTCAATTTTAAGCGAAAACTGCTTCGCGAGCCTGCTTAGTTCCAGCAGCTCGGCAAATGCCTTGTCTTCATTTCCCTGCGTGCTCATCATCTGGCACACCCTGGTCCATTCAGATTGAAGTACATATGTCATAGGTGCAGTACAATACGATGGAACCGGGATATTCAGTCTTGATAAAAAGTCAAGTTCAAGTTCATTTTTCTTCATCCATGATGTAAAACGGATATCAGTATCTTTGGCGATCTTCTGAAGTATAAAGCTTTCAAGCTCCTGGCTTGATATAAGGAACAGATTGTTTAACGAGTACTGCTTCGCCCCCGGATGTGTCATCCATACCTCCGGACGCGGTATCTCGCGGCGTAGTTTTCCCGGATCCTGGTAAGGTATAACCCAGCCGGTAATCTCTGCGTAATCACGGTGAGAAATAAGTACCTGAAATATGCCTGTTTCACCTGATGACGGGTTGTCAAGATGTACTATGTAGCCATCATAGGTAATGGAACCCGGTTTTTGCTGGAGTACCTGCTCAATTGCTATCTGATATCCAAAAAGATTAAACGTTGTGCTCGTCTTGATATTAATTGCACGATGGACAGCAGCAGTAAAGCTCAATACCTGTTCATGATTATAGAATGGTAGTATAGCTTTTTCAAAAAGAGAACGTCCTGTCGTATTATGTAAATTACTGGGAACTTTCCCAAGGTCGTTAAGGAAACTCTCAAGCACTGCGTGCTGATTTTCAGGTGCTATCCCCAGCTGTAGCGCCCGGCACGCATAGGAAAGATTCTGCATTGCTTCAATACCGCTGATTTCACTGAAAAACCACGCGCATGATGTAAACGAGAAAAGCATGAACTTCTGGGCTTCAAGAAGCCTCATGCATGCATAGACCTGATCCTTTTCAAGTGGCTGCACAACGGCATCTGTGTCAAGAAGATTTTTAAGGCTTACCCATGATGTTTTATCGCAGGTAATGTATTTGTCCCGAATGAGCCATGGTTTATTTACAAATTGCGACATAGATGTTTCGTAGTGGGTGTCAATGTGTTTCTGGAGATTGTTGAGAGCATGGCGTAACGGTTCGCGCCAGTGCTGTTTCCAGTGGGGCTCTCCACCGGTTTTACATCCGCAGTCCCTGATCCATCGTCCAACACCATGTGCGCAGCTCCATGCAGTTCCTTCGCCATGTGCATTACGTAAAGAAACTTCAAACTGCGGCGGATGCAGTTCGAGGTAGTATCCAAAGTTTACAGGCGTAATATCAAGTTTTGGAGCAACTTTCCTGAAAAAGTATGCAAGGCACATATCACCAAATGCTTTGTGATGACCGAATGTTTCACCATCCGTGGCGATTGTTACTACTTGATTCTGGAATGCGCCATCATAACATTTATTAATCCTGCTTCCAAGTGTGGCTGAATCCTTCAGAAGATCCATGAAACTGACCTCTTTTGACAATCCCTCATCAAAGAAGAACACATCAAGATGGCCACCGGTTGCCTGATTCCCGGATGCATCACGTGGTATAATCCTGTACGTTCTTCTTGTATCAATTGGGTGGTGCGCTGTATTGGTCCAGTGTGAGTGATGATCCAATGGTCTGAAACTTTCTGCCTGATTGGGAGAGAGGACAACGAACTTGAAATTTTCCTCAATAAGGCAAGTGACTGTTTCCATATTGATCGCTGTTTCTGCAAGCCAGATACCTTCAGGCTCCCGACCGAATTTTTGAATGAAGAAATGTTTTGCCCATCTGAGCTGTGTAAGCTGGTCTTTACGCGATGCAAGAGGCATGATAATGTGGTTGTAAACCTGCGCGATACTGTTACCATGTCCGTTGAAAATCTCAGCACTTCTCTTGTCTGCATCAATGATACGCTGTGCGGTACCTTTGTGATGCTGTTCGATCCATGAAAACAATGTCGGACCGAAATTAAAACTCATTGTTTCGTAGTTGTTATAAATATCGGTTATCATACCATGCGCATCAAGTAAACGTGAATGAGCGTTTGGTCTGTAACACTCGTCATAGATGCGTTCATTCCAGTCATGGTAGGGTGCCGCTGACGGTTGCTGTTCAATTTCACTTAACCACGGATTTTCACGTGGTGGTTGATAAAAATGTCCATGAACGATAATGTATTTTTTATGATTACTGCCAGTCATAAGGTCTTCCATCGGGATAAGTTAATTTTTTACCATCAAGACGTTTTCGCAGAATGTCAACACCCTGCGCAATGATATCCGCCCTTGTATCAAAAATGTTTTCGAACCATTGTTCAACTTCTGTGTTGATCCGCGTATAGCATTTGTCACCAATTTTTTTGTCACCAATCTGAATCTCTACTGTGCATTTGTCATCATTGACAAGAATATTCCTGATCCACCTTATACTCATGATGTAATAATTCTCCAGAGATTGTACATGCCAACATTTTGTGTAAAACAGTGTAAGTGCCGTTATTGACCTGATTTTAAATCAGAAAGAACAAGACGTGCCTTACCTGAATAAATATCGTCTGGAAAATCAAGTAAAATTTTTTCCAGTAATATCCTGCTTTCAGCCGGATTTTTTTGTTCAAGAAGGCACAGTGCCTTCAGGTAAAGTAACTCAGCTGAAATGCCGGATTCATCAAAGCTGCTTAAGACAGCAAGCGCATCAGCAATTTTTTTCCTTTCGAATAGACGATGTACTATAACACGTGCACACACTGTCTTGCAATATATATTGCATTGTAATTGCTCAAAAAACGCGAGCGCTGCCGAAAATCTATTTATATAGATATTATATTCTATTAGTTGCCAGGCTTCAAGGACTTCAGGGCAATCCATAAGTTTAAGAGCACGGTATTTGTATTCAAGAACTTCCGCAGCACCTCTGAATTGTGGGATTTCAGGTATTGAGTCCAGCAATTTCATCAGGTTATCAGATTCTTTATTGAAAAGGGTAACACGAACTTTCCAGAGATATAATTCATTTTTGTGACTTTTCAGGGAATCATTATGGTGAAGCAATTCATATGCGGCTTTAAGATTTTGGGAAAAGAGGGCTTGTCGTATAGTAAGTGTATCTTTTGTAACTGATGATTGTAACTTATTGATCAGTGCCTGAGCCAGTGCTGTCTGACCGCTCAGCTGATAGAGGTTGATTGCATTTTGTAAATTATTCAGATTTGAAAGCTTTGCGTATCCTATCCATTGTAATGCACTGTCATTGAGGCCGAGAGCGACAAACGACTGATAGATGAGTGAACCGGCGGTACTCCGGTCGTTATCATTGTCTGCCTTTTTGAATGCTTCCCGACCGGCCCTGAGTGCATGAACAAATGATTTGTTGAAAAATCTGTTTCGCGCGATATCTGCAAGGTCACCGCTTGTCGAAAAGCCATCGTCACTACTTCGGATTGCAAGGGTGACCTCCAGCTCATCATCGTAAAGACCGTAGTTACCTGACAAGTACGCCAGCCACCGGAGTAATTCCGGATCATAAACGTTCTTCATTGATAATATGCAATTTTTAAAGCCACTCAGAATCTGCGGAATGTTATCTTTTCCTGATTCGTCAAGTGTCTGCTGGAACTGAGTTTTGATACTATGTATGCTGCCAGGTATGCCCCCGGGCAAGGACAATTCTTTGGGTGATTGAGAAACCAGCGAAAACAATCTGCAATAAAGTGGCGGGATTGCCTTGTAGTCCTTGGTGATTGTCTTGATTTTAATCCACAGGGATAGTGTCTGATTGTCTGTTTTTCCTTCACTGTCATAGATATGGAGCAGTGTATCAGCCGTATATATTGATCCGTCATTGTATAATCTGTATGCCTCTAAAAATAATGGCTTATGTGATGCCTGGAAACTTCGCCATAGTGTATTCCATAACTGTTCATGATGATGAACAAACTGGTTGTTATATCCTGTGCAGAGAAGTTTTGATGATACATGGTGATGCGCTGTCCAGCGGTTGAGAACGCTTACTAATGTGTCAGGAATAGAGCTGCGGCTGGTGTCAATTGTACTTATAATTGTCAATAAACATGATTCATCAGTCGTTTGAGCATGCTGTGAAATTGATATGATTTTTTTATCTGATGACAAGGAGTCCGGGGGGCAGTCGGTTGCCTGGAGCGAATGGCATAAAAGCATAACTGTAACAATTATATGAGATACTGTACAAAATGTTTTTTTATTGTAATTAGTGAAATGCGGTTGCGATTGTGATTGTCTCATTGTGTCACCGGAATTTTTCTGTTAATCGCGATAAATCATTCTGAAACTGCAAATGTATGCGTCCAATGCTTTTGGTATCATCTTTATTGCGAGCCCAGCTTAATGATACTATCCCTGCTCTGGATGGAATCCTGATACCGGTACCATAACCTAATAATGATGTCCATGCGTGACTGTCGTAGGCGATATCACCGGTAAAACCGGCACCACCGTCAATGAATATAAATACTGTGCCATTGGTACTGAAATAGTGGTGTAGTTCAAATTGCCCGATTGCTGCAGTACGGAATGCGAACAGGTTTTCTGAGTATCCCCGCAGATTCGTGCTGCCGCCATAACGAATAAGTTCTACCGGTAAGAGCGTTGTTTCTTTGGAGATTATGTGTGATGTAATCAGGCGGGATACGAAGGCCTGTGATTTTAAAAACGGTACCTGTACTGATGCGTTAAATAAAATCCGTGAACGGTTATAGCGTATCTCTTTTTTAGCTATACCACTTCCGAATTCAAACAGTATGCGATGAAGAAGCAATCCTTTTGTAAAGTCAGGAGAATTCCGGAGCAGTAAAAGTGTACCTCCAAGATAGCTGCCGCTTCCGGTTGTTCCGGCGACACTTTTTGTTGTTGTTTCATTGTACTCAACTCCAATCCCGCCGGTCCAGAACGTGTTAAAGGTGATAATAGTACGGGTGTTACCGTAGACGAATCCGTAATCATCCTTTGCAATTTCCATGCCCCCGTTTGCATTAATTCCAAGTGGAAGATTAAAAATGAATGGTTTCGACAGAATAACATCAAATAGCTGCTTTACATCAGAGCCGCTGTAGGTGAACGCAAGTGCTTCTGCGCCATGAAACATATTAAGTAACGATAATGATGCACTTCCTTTTACTGATGGCTTATTATCCTGATCGGATTCAAATCCAACCGCACCTTCAAATCCTAGTCCTGATTTGTCAATAATAGTAAAGGGGACAGTTGCTATTACAGCAGAATCTGATGTAATAGTGTCTTTTATCAAGAGCGGTGGAAGATAGGATGCGTTTTCGATAATACTGTTCATTTTCAATTTTGAAATGGAACTTTCGACCTGCCTGATATCAAATGGTTCACTGTCCTGTATGTCAACATATCGCAGGAGAATTGCCGGTGATGTTCCCTTAAGGGTCCGGAAATGTGGCCGTGTATTCCGTGTAAACTGTTCTTTATTAACAGTAAATAGAACAAATAGAGAATCTCTGTCCTGGGATGTACCGGAATGTTTAAGTTCCGTATTTATTGATGCAAACGGATACCCATTCTCGGCGTAGATACGATTCAGACTGAGTGCTGCGTTGTCTATTGCAGAACGATCGAATGGACATGGATACAATGTACTACTTTTGAATTTTTTGTAGATGGAATCATCGGCGATTATAGTGTCGCCGGTGATAATTGCACGGTGTCCGCTGATATATGCCGTTTGAATGCTGTCATATGATGCTTTTGTAAAGCCAAGGGAATCAAATAGACGCATAAGCTGTGCGGATGAATCTTTGTGAATACCTGCCGCGAGTTGTTTAATGATTGCGCTTGCGGAATCATCATCGGGGTAAATACACTTAATGGATGTCGAGAGACTGGGGGTACTGGATGTTTGTGACAATGCCTCAACAATTATAACTGTTAGAAAAATAAAAAAAATATATATATGGCGGATCACGTCTTTTTTCCTGTAAAGGCAAGTCTTTTTAAAATCCTGTGTGTATTACCTCAAAATCCTGCAGATTAATAAAAAAACGTGTACCTTTGTGTTTTCGTTCTGTAACGAGTAATACCTGTGAGCATCCTTTTTTTAATAAGTATTCGTTTAACCTTCGCAAATAGTGCCAGTCCAATACCCTGACGTCTGATCTTTTTTTCACAATCATGTCTTCAATGACTGCAAACGGGGTACATTCTCAAAAGAATGCTGCGATAAAAAAAGGTTCCTGATAAATATCATATCAGGAACCTTTGATAATCAATATGCTGGAGGGAAAAACAGGATTTAAATACCCTGACGTTTTCTACGTTCCATAATTTCTTTACCTTTAACACTATACTTTGCAACAGGGACTTCCTCAAGACGTTCAACGGCAATAGTCTCACCTGTTACTTTGCAAATGCCATAGGTACCATCCTCTATCCTCTGTAGCGCTTCATCAACCTGTTCGAGGTATTTCTGCTGGCGTTCTGCGAGTCCCATAGAAAACTCTCTTCCATAGGAAAGTGATGCAACATCACCAAGGTGGTAACTGTAGCGAGAGTTTTCTCCGGATGCGTCACTGATAGACTGCTTTAAATTAGTCTGCTGGAGTTCATCCATTTCCTCAAGTACGCGTTTTCTTTCTTCAAGAAGTTTTTCTTTGAAATGCTCAAGCTGCTTTTTAGTTAGTTTTTTATTCATTTCATCCCTCCATTATTTTCGAGTAAAGAAATAAGTGATAGAAAATAGATAAACTGCACTCATTATTCCAACTTTTTTAATCATAACATGATAAATATGTTGTGCAGTATCTTTTTTTATCGATTTCAACGTGTGATGTTGTAGTGTTTATTCAACTTATTATACCACAGTGGCAAAGAGTTGGCAAGCAATGAGGGGGCATGACTTATTATCACAATTACTCCTCACGTTTCTTCCCCTTCAGCATCACCCTTTATCTATTTTTACAGGTTATCAGGGTTTAAATTTTATCGTAGAGGTATTGGTACACTATGACACGAATGGAACAGGCCAGAGCCGGTATAATGACAGATGAATTGAAGGCTGCAGCTACCAGAGAGGGAATCGAACCTGAGCAGATGCTTGAAGGGGTTGCCAATGGTACTATCTGTCTTGTAAAGAACAAGTTACGTAATATAGAACCACTTGTTATCGGAGCTCCATCAAGAGTAAAAATTAATGCAAATATCGGAACGTCATCGTCACTTGCTGATATTAATGAAGAGCTTGAAAAGATGCACGTCGCAGTAAAGCATGGCGCAGATGCCATAATGGATCTGTCGACTTCGGGTGATCTTGAAAAAATACGCAACGAATTGTTAAAAGAATGTCCGGTTGCGATCGGGACTGTTCCTTTTTACGAAATGGCTCTTCGCGCGAGACGTCAGGGCAAATCAGTACTGGAGATTACTGCAGATGACATGTTTGCCGTTGTCGAGGATCACTGCCGGGCTGGAGTCGACTTTCTGACAATACACTGCGGTGTCAACCGGCAAACAGTAAAACGGTTCAGGGAAGTAGATCGTCTCGCAGGTGCAACGAGTCGTGGTGGAACTATTATTATGGAATGGATTCACGTTAATAATGCTGAAAATCCGTTTTATGAACAATATGACCGGTTACTTGATATAATGGCAGAGTATGATGTCGCTGTAAGTCTTGGTGATGGTTTCAGGCCGGGTGCGCTTAAGGATGCAACTGACAGAGTTCAGATTGAGGAACTGGTTGTGCTTGGTGAGCTTGTTAAGCGCGCACGTAAAAGAAATGTCGGGGTATTTGTTGAGGGGCCGGGGCATGTGCCACTCAATCAGGTTGTAACTAATATACAGATACAGAAGACACTATGCGAGAATGCACCATTTTATGTTCTCGGACCGCTTGTAACAGATGTTACCCCCGGTTATGATCACATAAGTGGCGCGATTGGCGGTGCAGTTGCAGCAATGGCCGGTGCCGACTTTTTATGTTACGTTACACCAGCAGAACATCTTCGTCTTCCATCAATTGACGATGTACGTGAAGGTACGATTGCGTCCAGAATCGCTGCCCATGCTGCTGATATTGCTCGCGGCAACCGTAAAGCGATTGAGTGGGATCATGCAATCTCACAGGCGAAAGTTGATCTCGACTGGAAAAAAGTGATTGATCTGTGCATCGACCCTGAAAAAGCCAGGCGGTACCGTGATTCACTGCCGCCCTCTGAGGGTGTTGAGAATCATTGCAGCATGTGCGGGGAATTTTGTGCGATCCGCAGATCAAAGAACGTTTCAACGGAGAAGAAAAACTGATGAGTTCTTATTGTGTCAGTTGTGTGCTGACCCCCGATGAACGGGATCTTGCGACCAGCTACTGGTTTTCACTGGGCATGCAGGGGTCTGAAGAAATTGTTGAAAATGAGAATATCCGTGTAAAGGTTTACTTTGCGGATCTTGAGGCTGCCGATAATGCAAAGATAGATCTTGAACAGCGCTCCCCATTGTCACCGGTAACACTCACTGAGGTTGTTGAGGAGGACTGGAATGCAAAGTGGCGTGAGTCAATGAAACCGGCAAAACTTGCACCTCACTTCTGGGTGTCACCAACTTGGCTTCCACCAGGTGGCGAAGAGGGTGATCAGTGGATAAAAATTGAACCGAAAATGGCGTTCGGTACCGGGCATCATGAGACAACCCGTCTTGCTGCCAGGGCAATTATATCAAAGAAAAAATGGATACCCGGAAAGAATGTACTTGATATTGGGACCGGATCCGGTGTTCTTTGTTTTGTTGCAGATATACTTGGCTCCCGAAGCTGTCTTGGAATAGAAATCGATCCTGATTGTCTTGAAAATCTTGATGAAAACCGCAGAGAAAATAATCCCGGGGGTATGATGGAATTTACTATTGGTACCCTTGATTGTTTGAAAGATGATGTCGTGTTTGACATGGTTGTCATGAATATGCTGCTTAACGAATCAACCCCATGCCTTCCTCAGGTAGATAAACTTTTACGAACCGGTGGATTACTTGTCTGGTCGGGAATTCTTGTTGATGAAAAGGAGACCGCAATAGATAACGCTGCCATTATTGCATCGTGCAAGCTGCTTAAAGAAACGGTTGAGCATGAATGGTGGTGTGGTGTATTTACTAAATCAGATACCTGAAAACTGAAATAACTTAGATTCGTCGGCTAACAATATTTGTGGCAGTTTAACAAAAAGAGTGTATATGACATTTGAAAAATTTGCAAAAGATCGGTTCATTACTCCTGAGGGGTATGATAGTCAATTAAAAAAACGCAGACTTGGCGGACCTAATGGTTGGCTTCTTTTTGTCGCATGTAATGCAGGTGTTTCTTTTGCAGAAGAAGTTAAGAGTGAGTATGAGCTGATGCTTGCAGAAAATGGGAGCGAACTTGAAAAAATACCAATGATCGGGAGCGCTGCAAATCCGATTACTGCGGTATTCGCAGATACTGAAACATGCCCCAGGCTTGATCAGCACGTTGCTGGTTCAAACGCGTTTGTTTTTCAGAATGTTCATGAGCATCATACGACAAATACCGTTAATGAGAATATTCAACAGCTTTTGCAGGTTGTACGTACCTTACGTGCACACAGGGCGAGAACAATTACTGTCGTTACACCGTATTGTCCCTATTCTCGTCAGGATAAACCGAGTTTTCTTGCCCGTGAAGCAACTCTGGCAAGTCTTTTCACCGATCAGTTGAAAGTCGCAGGTGCGAATGCGCATTTGACCTATCACCCACATGCATATTCTTTATACGGTTTTTACGAACCGGACATGATGCTGGTTTCCTTAAGCGGTCTTGATCTTTTTATCGATATGTTCAGTGAATTCAAGGGGCATAACGATGTCGTTGCGGTGTCAACCGATGCAGGTGGAGCAAAATCAACAGTGCATTTTTCCGATGCCATGAACATTCCATATGCAATCGCAAATAAATTCAGGCCAGGTAAGGATCGTGTCAATTTACTCGGGATAATTGGTGATCTCAAAGGTAAAACGAAGGCTATAATCACCGATGATGAAACAGTGACTGCGTCATCAATTGCAAACGCTGTAAAATGGCTCTACACAAATTATGGTGTCAGGGACATTTATGTTGGAATAAGTCATCTGAAATTGAAAGATGAGTATATCCCTGTAATTAAAGACCTTCACGACAATTATGGATTAAGGGAACTTCATACAACGAATACTATTCCACAAACGCAGGCTATCCTTGATCTTGGCTTTGTAATAGTACACGGATTGGCATGCAGGTTTGCAGCAACCATTAACAGGCTTCATTATAACCAATCGGTGAGTGAGATCTACAGATCGATTTAATTTTTGTTAAAATTTGTTAAATATAGGGGACGATAGATGTAATAATTCTATTGTCCCTTATGTTTTATTTGAATATAATAACTACTCAGAGAAGGATTGTTGTTGTAAGGTGAGAAGTCTGTTCATTTTACGAACGCAATTTAATTAAATACTGGTTGTATTTTGTTATGTGTAGGAATACCAGAAATTAAGTTTTTTGAAATAATTCAAATCATAAGCGGGAAAAAATAAAAACTGCGCATAGAGATCTTTTTTGGAAGACCGTATCTATACGCAGATTATAACTGCATCGTGCTGACATGATGAGAGTAATATGGTTGTACCATTCGGGAAATCTGAAACGATACCTGTACTGTGTACAACCATACAAAACCAATGGCGTTTTCTGCTACGATCAACTGTGAAATACATAATATTCACCTTTCATAAGCTATCGACACCACGAACTTAGCTAACTAGCAGATAACTACCAGCGCTGTTCTCTTCTCTCACCGCCACGGCTACCACCACCATGACCACCTCTGTCACCACCGCGTCCACCGCGGAAACCACCACCACCGCTTCTGCTTCCACCTTCACTCTTTTCACGAGCAACGTTAACAGTGAGTGTTCTGCCATCGTACTGCTGATTGTTAAGAGCTTCGATAGCTGCGTCAGCATTTTCCATCTCAACAAAGCCGAAACCACGTGATTTTCCGCTCATTGAGTCAGTGATGATTTTCACAGATGCAACTTCACCATACTGTCCGAAAATCTGTTTGAGTCCATCTTCTGTAGTACCGAAGGAAAGGTTTCCAACATACAGTTTCTTAGCCATGAAAGGCCTCCTTTTTAGGATTATAAAAAATCAGAAATTACCACCGCGGTAATACTGAATCTGTTCAATTGTATTATATAGAAAATTATTAGTAGTAAAAGCACCTGAAAGAAAAATGCTGCTAAAACAAGAACTTTGCACAGTTGAAATAGAAAAACGAGCGACCTGCACAAAAGATCTATTTTGTCTGCTATTATCTGTTCGAAACAGAATCAAATGAAAAATCGAGATAATCAGTGCAATGTTTTCTTTGTTAGGCGTTTGCAATAACTGGAAATGTTCGGAAGGAATGCGAAAAAATCAGCGTTTTGAAGTGTACCAATAAAAACTTGAAAAATCATCATTCTGCAATCAACTTACGATCAATAAACCACTGAGCTATTTTAAGGTAGCTCTTTCAACAATTCATTTAACAGGTATTGTATATTATTCAACTAATGCTAACCAAATACACTTCGTTGTCGTAAAATCAAACCTGCTAAATGACAACATTACTTTTTAATATACATTTGAATTTGTAAAAAAGGTAAAAAAAAAGATAATAAATTATTTTTTTTTCAAATTTACAGTAACTTAGGTCCATAGAGACTTATATAATCATATGTGCACTTGCATCGTTCAGTGTTACCGTAAAATACGGTCAGCAGCATCAGATATCTGGTATCCAGGTAATGACTATGTTGATATTGCGGGAAGATATTATTATCACCGGCAGTAATCGTATTTGTCAAGATCTCTGTTTCCTGCATCTGTAGTATCAGTGATAAGATCCGTGCTCATGATAACAAATACAGGGTTGTCCCCCATACTTCAATCATAGTTGGTTGCTCTTAAATGTTAAGTAATATATTATATTTCAATTTAATGTTGCAGATTGTATACTTTCTGTAACTGTTGCATATGACCATGATACGTTATTGTGTTTTTTAACTATTAGAAGTGAGTTTATATGATTGATTTTGAGATAAAACCAGAGCAGATGAATATCGAGCAACTTGGGCCTGCCCGTATAGATAATCCAACACTCAAAGGTAATGTAGGCTGTTTTGTTCATGAAACAGACCGAGTTCTTTATGAAGATGTTGTTGATCATACAACTGATAACTCATCAACGCTTGTAACACAGGTAAGTATGGAACGCGCCGGACCGCGGGAAAAGATCTATTTCGATCCGAGCAAAACGCGAGCGGGAATTGTAACGTGCGGCGGATTATGTCCGGGTATCAATGATGTTATACGTGCAGTGACTATAGCACTGTCGAGGATTTATGGTGTTCGCCACATTTATGGATTCCGCTACGGTTATGAGGGGTTTTTGGCACAATTTGGCCATGATGTCATAGAGCTTAATCCGGAAGTCGTTGATGGCTGGCAGGAAACCGGTGGGACAAAGCTTGGGTCAAGCCGTGGTCCTCAGCCAACTCCTGATATCGTTGATTGTCTTGAGCGAATGGGTATAAATATTCTGTTTGTTGTTGGCGGTGATGGTACCCTGCGTGGTGGCGCTGACATATACGATGAAGTCAAGAAGCGGAACCTGAAGATTTCAGTGATTGGGATACCAAAGACAATCGATAATGACCTTATGTTTATTGATGAGAGTTTTGGTTTTCAGACTGCGTATGAAGCTGCTGTGCAGTCACTTATTTGTGCACATATTGAAGCGAAAGGTGCATATAATGGTGTTGGTCTTGTCAAGCTGATGGGACGTCACTCCGGGTTTATCGCCTGCAGTGCAGCACTTGCAATGTCAGATGTCAATTTTGTACTTATTCCCGAAGTGCCATTCACCCTTGAAGGTGAGGATGGGTTTTTACGTGCACTTCACCGCAGACTTGAGGCACGTCATCATGCAGTTGTAGTTGTTGCTGAAGGTGCAGGGCAGGAGTTTATGGATGCAGTGAATGCTACAGATGCATCAGGGAATAAAAAGCTTCAGGATGTCGGTGTTTTTCTACGTGATGCTATCTCTGATTATATGAAGAAAGAAAATGTTTCGCATAGTGTTAAGTATATTGATCCAAGTTACATAATCCGTTCTGTACCTGCAAATGCTGCGGATGGTGTCTACTGTTTACAATTGGGACATGATGCCGTACATGCTGCGATGGCAGGTAAAACAAATCTTGTTGTTGGACGCTGGCATGGACTAAATGTACATATTCCGATAAAGGTTGCTACAATGCGAAGAAAAGTGGTTGACCCGACGCGACCGCTCTGGCGGAGTGTACTTGAGTCAACCGGGCAGATGAAGTGGTTTAATGAATAACAATCTTACTGGCAACCGGTAACGTTATATGCCGGTTGTCAATTTTGTAAATGTACGTTCCCCGTGCAAGACTGGAATACTGCTGAATCGATCCGGTACGCTTTGATGCCGTAATCCGTTTCCCTTCCAGTGTGAACATTTCGACAAGCGTAGTCTCATCCATGCAATTAATTGTCACAACTGAACCCTGGACAGTTGCATGGTATGATGTTTTATTAACGGTTGGGGTTGTCCGATTTCCGGTATTTGTTGTTGATGTTATTTTGTAAACGCTTAGCATTGTCGGGTCAGGAAGCGGCGGATTACGGGCCTTATCCTGATTTTCAGGCAGCGTCTCCCATCTGAGATAATAATCGCCGTCAACCTTGAAATGAACCTGCATTCCGTCAAATGTCGATGTTACTTTATGTAATGAGTCAAGACCCGGGATCAGGATCGGGAGAGTGTCTTTCAATGGTTGCAGTGTCTGTTCGTCAAGAACCCACATGTGGCTGCCAACATTTACATGCTGATATTCCTGAACAAGCCGTCCGGAGTAATCCAGCTTTACCGGAGTACCGGAAATATCAATACCAAGTGTGCCGGTTCTGTCAAGTGACCATTTGAATGATGTCCAGGTACTTGTCTGGTAGATTTTCCATGCGCCATTTTCCCATCGTGTGTTCCATCGCTGACTTATTGCATTTTTATCATATTTGTGATAATTGATAACAGGCCTTTTCTGGCTGTCCCATCCGATACCAAAGGCAATATTGATAAGCCCGTTTCCGGCATCAACAGAATCTGCAACAACTCCCGGTGTGGACTGCTTGATAGGAAGGGTAACATTTGTACCGTTCATGGTTTCCCAATTGACAAGATCTTTGCTCCGGATATGTGAGAGGTCGTGATTGGTATTTGCGGTCGGTGTGTTTCGCCACATCCAGACAACGTGAAAATAATCATCCGGGCCTTTTACAGGATTAGTCATATAGGCGCTATAGAGCCCTTCTGTATTGAAAAATCCCTGTGTTGTCAGGCGGGTCCATTTTTTAGTTGCTACCGAGTATTTATTCCATAATATTGTGCTGGTACTATTGGCATTATCACGGTATTGAAAGTACAGCTCTCCTTTTGCGATACCTTTAATAAACATAGGGTAGGTAACCATCGTTTCGTTGGTACCTGTCATGGCAAGTGATTCAAAATTATCAATCGAATGCGGTTTTGAGGAGCGAAAGTAGACAAGCGGTACATTATGCATATTGCCGCTTACATGAATATACCCGCTGTCATCAACGGCTACCGATATATAGTCATGACTGTCCCATCCGGTTGTTACAGGAAGTGTTTTAAGCTGCCACTGTTTTGATGACAGGTTGCGCTGCGCAATGGTCATTTTCCGGTCTTTGTCATAGAATCCAACATATTGAAGTAGTGCAGAAGAATCGGTAACAAGTGCAAAATCAACAAAATGTGAAGACCAGACATTCGTGATATCAGATTGTTCCACTATTGCCGCGTTAAGAGTAACTGCCATGATCAGGAAAATAATCAGCTTATGCATTTAATTTCTCCATAGATATAAGGTATATCCGGTTTACCGGAATTCCCTGTTGGTGTGTTATTATGATTTCCCTAGAATATAGAAAAAAGACGATACTCTGTTTAATAAAAAGTTCATTAAATAAATAGCAAGCATTAGGTGCTAAATTGTCTGACAACTACGTCCAAAGATCTCTGTCTGGTTTTATCTGCAGATATGGATATATGTTTACACTATGCAAAAAATATGTTTTGCATAGTGCCGGGATTAAAATGTATAGATAAATCCAGTTGATATGATAAGAAAATGAAGCCAGTTCTTAACATAACCATCACCGGGCCAGATATCGCTCGTGCTTGTTCCAGTTGCACCTCCGCCAAGATACCGTGCATTGACAAAAAGTGTGCCCTGACGAATATTTGCACCAGCCCGTAAGCTGGCATCAAGAATAGCACCGACAACCTCATTGTCACTTCCATTCAGATAACTTACCGGGGCATAGATTCCATCTGCTTCAAGTCCGATGAAATACCTTTCAGAGAAATTTTTATAGCCCCGTAATTTCAACGCAGGTACTAATCCAACATCACGGTTGGTGCGGTATCTGGTGCCGTCGGCTGATTCAAAAGAGATGGTGGCATTGCGAATCTGAAGAGTCAGGCCAATCGCAAGTTTATAACTGCTATTTTCGGACAGCAGCTCTCTGAGGTAGCTTGCGCGGTAGAATGGGAAATCGTAAAGGCATTTGATACCTGTTGAATCCGGAAAGGTGAGATTGTCAACAATTAAATCATGTTCGAGAAGATTCTGTGTCTCCAGCCTGAGCGGTTGGTAAAGCAGGATAAAGGTGTTTCGTTTACCGATATCCATCTCAGCAGAAAAACGGGTGACTGGAAATAGTACATCCTGCCCGCCGTCTTCGACATAATCGAAGTTTGTACCGGTTTTACTGAATTGAATCTGGTGTGAAAGTACGCTAAGAAAACCAAACTCCGCAATTCCGCGGAATTTTACATAATCGGATGCGATACAACTTTGAATAATTATACCGATGATAATACAAATTTTTTTGTTTAGTAACATTTTGGTTGTCCTTTTTAATGATTTTATGAAAAAACTAAGGTATTGCGCTCAGATACCTATTTATCAATTATTTCTGTAACTATTGGTAATCTACAACAATGATTGATGCTTAATCTATAATAAAATCTACTTTTTAAAAGTAAATTTCCCTACAGTTCTCAGAATGAAATATTTGGATAGTTCCCTGATTTTTTTTCTTTAGTAAAGAAGTGGGATGTATCAATGTGGGTTGTTGATGGGCCACAAAAAAGGAGTAGTAGAAGATATATAGAGACTTTTGTTTTCATGATGTACGTATTTCGGACTGAAAGAATAGTGTAATTGTTTGAATGGACATCATTTTTCCAATGAGTTTTCATCCTGCACAATCGAACTGGCAAATTTTCTCCCCTTTGCAGTAAGTTTATATTTTTGAAGTCGACTTGAAGGTTTTTCTGGAATTGAATATTCAATGTACTTATTGTGCAATAAGTCCTTGATAGAACGCTTAAAGGCACCAGATTTCGAATCAAGATTCAATACAGTAGAAAGTCCTGCTGATGACAATGGTTTATTTTTGAGTGCAAAAAGAATGGATTCTGACTGGGCCCCTGACTGGGCCCCTGACTGGGCCCCTGACTGGGCCCTGTCAGCTACTTTACCAGGTTTTTGCTCTGTATCTTTTTTTAATACAATACCCATTTTTAATGGGACCTTAAAACGAACCCGCATGCCAATTTCACTGATAATTAAAGGTTGAAGCCCTAGTTCTTTAGCTTCGCTAAAAATTCTTTTTACACCACTGCCCCATTGTTCAATAAGTCCCAGCTCTCTAAATACGCGGGCAATAACAGGATTACGGATTTTTGATACACCTTCGATCATATCTTCAATTGTCATTCCTGGAAGTAAAATCCCAGGATTTTCAACTTCAATTCTGTCGTTAAAGAAAGAAACTCTGATTGGAGCTCCTCGCTGTGAATAATCACAGTGTACAACAGCATTAATAATCACTTCGCGTAAAATGTTCAGGGGGATATTCCAGATATCTTTACGGCGTAGCCCTTTTGACAAATCAGCCGAACGTATCGCGTGCTTTTTAAGAAATGCCAATATTGATTCAACCGCACGAGGAAGAGGTTCATTGATTTCACAATGATCATAAATAATTGTTTTGTCAATTCCATCAAAACGACCACATTGTATCCAGGCATCGGGAAAATGCATAAGACGTTCCTTTCCAAACAGTAAAATAGCACCATTTGTTGGAACTAAACAGTTTTGATACTTTGTGAGAAGTTTCATTGTCAATAATGTTTTGTCATTGAATTGCCGTTTTTCTTCAAAACTTTTTCTTAATTCATCAATATCAATATCATTTTTTGAAAGTTCCTGCATAGGAAGCTCATCAAACATTAAACCTTCAGAGGTACGTCTAAGCTCCGCGATAAGTTGACTATCTGCTTGACGGTTAGTTGAACCTAACCGTACATATACTCCCTGCTCAGGCCCTTCACTCTTAATCCAATGAGGACGGTTACTGCTGAGATACACCTCTACGATCAGTACGGTTTTATTTTCGATCGTTACCAGTTCTATGTTGGGAATAAGTCGTGGAGAAATAGAACCGGCTATAATATTGCATAGTCGTTCTTCTTCATCAAGAGGATTTTCTACCCCAATGATCTCTTTATTAACAGTTACACCAATTATAAGCTTTCCACCTGCGGTGTTTGAGAACGCTACCAGTGATTTTAATAAAGGTTTTGGAGACGAGAAATCTCTTTTAAACTCAAGTGTTTTACCTTCAGTATTTTCAAGAATTTGACGGACTAAGCTACTCATACATAATTTCCTTGAAATGCTATTGATGCATTGTTATTCTCAAAATAGCAACCCTGATTTCCTCAGAATTGATTCGATAATTACTCTTGAATCCTTACCCGATACGTTTATCCCTTTTATGAGACAAGCAAACGAATAGTTCTGGTCCTTGCCTGTCACATATCCGACAAACCAGCCCAGATTTTGTTCTTTGTTGCAATCCAGGTTTACTCCACTGCCCGTCTTTCCATAGAAAACGCCTTTTGATGTTGTTTCTATTACCATAATTTCCCTGAGAACGTTTTGTGATTGCAGATTAAAGGTTAATTCTCCATTTACAAGTTTTCTGATTAGCTGTGCCTGTTCCAACGGAGAGATTTTAATTGATTTTTTTCCCTCACGTGGTAACCAGAAGTCGTCGACGCCAGAAGAAATATCCTTATCACCATAATCGATGCTGCTGATCCACTTTTTCATCCGTTCATTGCCGATTGTTCTGGCTAATTCCTGATATGCCGGAACACATGAAACCTGAAAAGCTTCTTTTAACGACAGATCTCTGTTCCATGAGGGAATAGCGCGCGCAATGCTGTCCCATCGGTAAAAAGAATCTGCAGCAGAGTGAATGATCTGACATTCAGCGCCAATGAGTGTATTCCAGATTTTAAATGTTGAACAGGGTGTGTATCGTGTTTTAATTGATACAGAATCGGGAGCAATGATTTCCCCGGATTTACAATTAACAAAAACGCATGTGATATCCTGTGTTGCGACAGTTTCTTTTATTGCGTCAAGTAGTGGCATGGTTTTCGAAAATGCATTGAAACACAAGAATGATATTAAAAATGCTGTACATCGTATCATGTTTATCGTTAAAATGTTACTGTTTACAATTGACATCTTAATATCCCCGTTTTGTCGTTAAAGTAGCATTTCTGTTTGCGGACCCATTAAAAATACATCCAACCCTGATGCTTGTCATAGTTAATCATGATTGTTTCAATAAATATCAAGTATTACTCAAAAAGTGCGCTTGCCACAAATTCTGCTTCGATTAGCGACCAGAAATCTACTGCAAGACCGCTGCGTACATATTCGTAGGGAAGCCAGCCATAGCCTTTGTCACCCCACTCCTTACCCCATGAATTACGAATCAGCAGCGCACCAGTTTCCTTTCCGATTTTACGCTTGTCATCGTAGCCAACTGCAACAACCGCATGGCCGCCAATAAGCTGATCACCCCCTTCGGGAAAAGGAATATCAGGGAAACCGGGGTCAAATGAGATCGAATTGTAAACAGAAAATCCAAACATTGATGGCAACTGGGCTGCGATTTTTTCCTTTACAGATTGAAGCAGCTTGCCGGTGGTAGTACCTGATGGATCAAGCCGGTAATATTTCATTGCCTGGTAGTTCTGTGCAAAAGCATAGCAAAACGCAGATGGCTCCTCATTGAACTTTTCGATATCGTAAACCCAGTATTGTTCAGGGCAGATGCCAAAAAGTACCATTGCTTTCATTGTTGTGCGAAGATACGCACCATCATCACCGGTCCAGCCAAGCAGATTTCTTGTTGCTTTGTAAAGAAATCTGCGGGATCCATCGATATGCTTCCGGAATGCATTTCGCTGATAGTATTCCATCAATCCGACACCTGCATGAGCAGTACATGAGCCCAGTTCACCCTGATTTTTAATCGGTGAACATTTACTGCGAAGATCCACACTTGCAGGTAAAGCTTTTTTCGCAGCTTTTAATTTTGCTGATTTACTAATAATAGGGCTGATTTCCTCATGACTCTCATGCAAGTCACGGATATCGGGAAGGTCACGTTCCCATCCAAACGAGAAAGTGTTTTGTGTAGACATGTTAGTCTTCCTGTTAATGTGAAAGGGATTGATGATTGTGTGTATAGTACATTCATAGTAATATTATAGTTATAGAGCTGCAGGTTCTCTCCTGGCAACTGAATTGATTAGAAAAGGTCAATTAAATCATTGTGTCAATCGAGATTACTGATAGTATTAAATATTTAATTGGATTTATTTATGCGTTGCAATTGTTTTGCCATTGATCTGTATGACCTGAGTATTACTAAAAGGAATTAAAGCATAACGTTGATCAAAATTTAACTCCGATGTTACCATAAAACCATTAACCTGTCAACTATAAATTTACGTTGTTGGAATAAATAATGGAATCAATTCCTGATGGTCTGATACCAAATCTGGGAAAGGAATGCGGAGTTGAAAAGAACACTTCTGTTTTGGTCTTATTACTTAAAAGAGATGGGGAACTGAATCTTTTTAAAGATTGATGGCTACGATCACTAATTAAAGGATTACTAATTGCTACTCATCAGGATTTGTGATTAACTTACAGCATCAATTATTCTCGATGCGGACACTATCCCACCGCTATCTTACCTAAAATCTTATTAAAATAATTGCATCTGGAAAATATAAGCACTATATTAGATGCATACTTAAAAAGCGCCAAATTTATTATCAGCTTTTATACCAGCAAATTGTGTAAAAAATCAAAATTGTTTTTTAATTAAACTGATTTAAAACTATGTTATTGCAACTAAAAAAATTATCAAATTAAATTTCACATTCCGCGGAGGTACACCTATATGTGGGTTCGATTATTATCAATTACCAGTCTGTTTTTGGGCTTAATGCTCCTTGTTTGCAAACTTCCATCACCGCCTCCAGGTCCGGAGAATTCTTATGTGGCTCTTGAATTTAAAAGTTCAAGTGGAAAAATCACAAAAGATACTTTAACTGATTCAATTGGAAAACAGGTTAATATCTGCATGATTCATAATCTTACCCAGTATATAGACTCTTCCGTATTGAAAATTACCAGGGGAGCAGATTTCAATGCAATTCATCAGATTCGATCATTTAAAGGTCAGTTAGATACGACCTATTATCCTGTGGTGTTTTCTGTTCCCGGCAGTTACGCTGTTATCTTTATCGGCTACATTCAAGGACAAACGACTGTACTAAATGGAACAATTACAATTATGGGCCAGCAGACAACTCAGAATCAAAAACCGATTCTTTCAGTGTTAAAAGAGGTAAAGACAGGGGTCGGGCAGGAACTGGTGATTCCTGTTTCTGCAACTGACCCAGATGTGATCCAGCAGGTCACAATAACTGTTATCAAGAAACCTGAAAGTGCAACATTTAATGCAAATCTTTTTAAATGGACTCCAGCATTGGCTGATACCGGTTTAGTTACTATTAAATTCATCGCGACCGATAATGGTTCACCTGTTTTAGCCGTCACAGATTCCTGTGTAATCGTTGTTAGTGCGACACCAGTGAATCGAGCACCGCAGTGGAGTATCAAATCAATTCAGCGTTCAACACTACCTGAAGTCCTTTTTTCACTGGATGTGAGCAGCTATTGCATTGATCTTGACAACGATAACCTGACATTTTCGTTGTTAACGAAGGCACCGGCCAAAGATACTATTGTAGACAATCTGTATCAATTTACACCAACGGTTTCTGATACTGGGGTACATACGATTAGTATTGTCGCATCTGATCCTGCCGGACTAACCGATACGCTTACTCTTGATTTGACAATTTCAACCACAATTATCAGTAAGCCGGATATCGTGCCACCGGTCATAACCATTAGATCACCATCCAATGACACTGTTATTAGCGTGGATTCCTTTGAATTAAAAGTAACCTGTGTGGATGACAGCGGGTGTTCAGTATCAGGGTACTGCGATGGGAAAGATTTTACTATGGTTAAGGTACCATCGGTTCCAAATCTCTGGACTGGAATGGTGAAAGGACTTACATCAGGCAGCTTCGCAACAATTAAAATCATTGCAACCGATTCTTCAGCAGCACGAAACAGTGACTCTACAACTATACAGATTAAATATGATGGAGATTCGACAACGCCAACATTGACAAGAGTTACACCGGCAAGTGAGAGTGCAAGCACCAATGCATCAAGTTATACCATCACTGTAAATTGTACTGATGCCAGTGGGGTTGCTTCTGTTGTTGGCACAATGGGAAAACAGACCTTTACGGGTACAAAAGGCGCGGTAAATGCATGGACTATTGCAGTTACCGGTTTATCATCGACTGCAGCAAATGCAATTGTTATTACTGCAACTGATAGTTCACTTCGAGCAAATAAATCAACTCTGGATTTCTCGATAACCTCTGATCCAACGATGCTTGATACAATCGGTCCGACAATTACCGATATCAGCGGACCAGTATCAGGAAGTACTGTTACAGCAGCAGTTGTTGATATTGTTAAGGAAATAAGTGATCCAAGTGGCATTGATAGCGTATATTGGACAAAAAATGGTGGTGCTAAGAAAGTTATGTCACCAGTTTCTGAAAATGCTGGCCAATACTCTCTGAAAGATACACTTACTGAGGGTAGAGGAGATACGCTGGTAATAACTACTAAAGACAAATCAAGTAACAAAAATTCTAGCCAGCAGGTCATTACTTTGATATATATACTTCCTCCAACAATAACAAAGCAGACTATTTCACAAACTGTTTGTTCAGGATCTAAGGCAATTTTTTCAGTTGCTGCAACAGGGACAGCTCCACTGTCATACCAGTGGCTTAAAGGTGCTGTTGCTCCTTTTACCAATGTTGGTTCAAACAGTCCGGTGTGCACACTTAGCGCTTCAGATGCTACAATACTTTCCTGCGTGATTAGCAATGCAGCTTCTACAAGCGTAACCAGTAGTTTATGCACATTATTTGTTAATAACCCTGCAGGTACCCCCACTGGAAAAGCGAATCCTGACATAGTTTTACTTGGTGATAACAAGGAAGTTACATTAAGTGTTACATCTGGGAATCCAGGAACCGGTGGTTTCTGGGTATGGTATGAAAGCGATAAAGCAACTAAAGTTACAAAAAACCCTTTAACTCCAACTGCTACGGCAAGCTATTATGTACGTTCTGAGAATGCAGCTTGTGGAACCGGTAACTGGAGTTCAGCGGTACAAGTCACCGTTAACCAGCCTACTGGTACACCAAGCGGAAAAGCAACTCCTTCAAACGTATGTTTAGGTGATCTTCAAACAGTTACATTGAGTGTTGCAAGTGGTGAGCCGGGGACTGGCGGTTCCTGGGTTTGGTATACAAGTGATAAAGCTACAAAAATTACAGCGAATCCGTTTACTCCCTCTGCATCAGGAATTTCGACGTATTATGTACGCTCAGAGGGGAGTGCATCCGGCGATGGTGCCTGGAGTACAGGAGTTCAAGTTACAGTGAACCAATCACCTATTGTACCGGTTGCAGCTAATAGAACCGTAGCAATCTGTTCAGAAAGTTCTACGACATTGGGCACCATTGGTGCTGCTCCATCGGGGGTAACCTGGCGTTGGTATACTACCAAAACACCCACATCGTCAAGTCAGGCACTCAACTCACTTACTGTTTCTCCTCAAACATCAACAACCTATTATGTACGTGGTGAAACCAGCGCCTGCGGTAATTCTGGATGGGATTCCGTACTCGTTACTGTCAATTCTGTCGCAACAAAACCTGTGTTGAGTGCATCCAGCACAACCAGTTGTTCCAGTGATCCGGTGACATTGAAAGTCAATACCGGTAATCCCGGCACTAATGGGATCTGGACTTGGTATACAGACGCAAGTTGGAGTTCATCATCAAAAGTTGGCGTTGGAACATCAATTGATGTTAACCCGACTTCGACAACCACTTATTATGTTCGTGCTGAAGGTGGGACTTGTCCAAATACTGCTGCGACTGCAAATATCGTAATTACTGTAAATTCCCGATCCATCGCACCTACAGGCATTTCTTCTTCAGAAAACCCGGTTTGTCCAGGATCACAAGTTACACTTACGGTAACCGGTGGCGTACTGGGTACAAACGCATCGTGGCAGTGGTTTACCAATTCCGAATGCACTGTTAAAGCTAACGGAACTAGGGGGGGGACAAATGGTTCAACCCTGACAACAACCATAGGTGCTCAAACAACGTTCTATGTTCGTGCAGAAGGTGGGTGTAATACTACTACAACTGCATACACTACTGTTTCTGTTGTTACGCCGATAACGTTTACTACAAACCCAGCATCGACTTCCTGCTGCAATAATTTTTTTACAACACTTTCTGTGGTTGCGTCTGGTGGAGGTACTGGGCAACTAAATTATCAGTGGAAAAGGAATGGTATAGCACTTACAAATGGCACAAATTATAAAAATACAACCACGAAAGATTTGTATGTTGTTGCTAATGAATTCACTATAGGGGATTTTACCTGTACTGTTGACAATGGCAATGGTTGTAGTAAAACAAGTACACCAGCAACACTTTCAATAGAGTCTTCACCCTTAACAATTACAAGTCCAAGTAATCAAACTGTATGTGATGGTGGATTTATTGGTTGGGATATAACAGTTACAGGTGGTTCGGGTAACTATACCTACCAATGGTATGTTGATGATCTTGCACTTGTTCCTGTTCCAGATCAGAATCTATATCCTGATTCACGAACACTCTATATTACACCAGTTCATAAAACTAACGAGGGCAGATATCATTGCGTAGTAAATGATGTTGACAACCCTAGTAGTTGCCCTGTAAAAACTGGATATGCTACGATTACGGTTACTGATTCATGTCCATAGAGATTTTTTATCTCTATAGTTTTATTGTTTACTACATGAAGCATCTAAAATATTCAATGATAGCTTTATGTAGTAATTACTTGTTTGTAAATTAGTAGATAAGTTATCATTAATTGTAACCGAGTCAATTCTTGAATGTTGATGTTAGGAAAAATTGATATCGAAATTGAGCGAATTTTGGTACTGTTTTTCTGGAAATGGACATTTTAGAGTGGATTTACGACTTGTTAATCAATTCCAGAAAAGTAATGCAAACAACTGTTGGATTTGCCTTATTGTCCTAATATTGTACTCGGGTTCAAGATCGTCTTGAGGTTGATACAATAAGATCTAAATAAAGCAGCCTGCAAAGTAAACTCAACATTCATAGGTAGGGTTGGTAGGGATGGACTTGATCGCCATAAATGTACCCTGGAGAACCTGATAAATCAGATTCTTCAGGGTACAGAACTATTTACAATTAATGATTACGCAATGAATTCTAATTTCAAATCACTGAGCGATAACCAGCGTCTGACCTGAAGAAAACATTCCTGAAACATTGAATTTTGCAACATAAACACCAGAAGGTAATTCAGTGCATGTTACTTCACCTTGTTTGCTTTGAACCGTGTACTGCTTAACGATAGAACCCTTTGCATTAAAAATTGCGAGAGATGCAGGGAAATTTGAAAAACTCTGCCATAAGATTTTCCTGTTAGCCACTTGAAATGTCCCTGAAACCTGAAATTTGTTGAGTTTTTCAGTAGTTTGAGTAGATGCTGACGATGGTCCTTGTGGAGGCCAGGAAGTAACGGTTTTACCATTAACTTTCGATTTTGACATAAGCCAGGGTACCAGTATTGGACTATAAAACGCTTCATGCCACCCGGCACCATGATCGCCGCCGGTAACTTCTGAGTATAGAAAATTTGCGCCTGCTACAACCGCTTTTTTAAGTGAATCAACAGAAATACCGGATGGATTTGACATCTCTTTGCCAGATACAAAACGAACAACTTTTTCCCCTTCTTTTTCAACTGCACTACAAAGATTCTTGCTTCCTGATACATTAACTGTTGGATCGTTTGACCCATGCCAGGCCCAGAATGGTGTTTGCTTGAGAATAGAACCGGTATATACCGTATTCATGCTCGCACATGGAAATGCAGCTGCAAACTTATTAGGATACGTCATTAGAATACCCTGGGTTCCCATTCCACCCCAGGAGAGACCTCCCACATAAAGGCGAGTTGTGTCTATTGGATATTTGTTAATTAGTGAATCGATCACTTTTATTGCTCCCACGGCTGCAGGAGCTGATTTACCATCGCGGCCGTTGCCCATATAGTTGACCCACTCATCATCAGCCGGACACTGAGGGTAAAGAACAAATGGTGAGTATTTAGTTTTTACACTATCGAAACTCCACTGACGCGCCATGTCTTCACGATCCACTTGTGCACGATTGTCACTTCCACGTTCTCCGATACCATGCAGGCACATAACAAGAGGGTAACGCTTATCAGTTGAAATGTTCTTTGGAACATACAACCTAAAATACATAGTCTTGCCATTGGACAATTTTACACTTCCCGCCATCATTTCATCACTGGGTGCAGAAAACAACAAACTTGCGCTTGAACCAACAATCACAGCAGATGTAATGCAGTATTTAAATACCTTCTTAATTGAAAAAATTTGCATACTCAGCCCCTCCCTTTTCTTTTCCAAATACTTTGTTTAACTTTTACCTGTGCTATAAACTTTAAAATTTAATCATAATTTACTATAAATATAAGTGTTTTAATCAGAATTGGCTTAAATACTTTCAGATTTACGAAAAAGTGTATCCTGGCAGTGAAACTCTAATTGTGACAAGGCGGCAATATCTGTAATAAAGGCAACATCAATGAAATACACTGAGTAGTTGTTGATGGGTTGAGGGGGGCATTTCTATAAAAACTGTCAATGTATCCCTAATTGGAATAAAGAAACTGTAAAACCCTGCATTATGAGGATAATCATCACGTATTTTTTTTTTAACATATTCTGCATTCTGCTTAGAGTAATGCAGTTCGCTTAGTGTAGAAAATAGCTCCCTTCAACTCTTTTTATCGCACTGCCACCAAAGAAAATCCGTACGCGATTGTCCGTATCCAGATCTTTGCGCAGTTTGACAACATTGAAACGATGCATATCACCGTTTTGTTCAATCGTGATCATTTCTCTATCGAATTTATTATTTGTTACAAGATAATATCCAAAAGCCGAATTGCCTGATCCCGTTGCGGGATCTTCAAGATAACCAAATTTTGGTGCAAAAACCCGTACCCGGTACATGTTATGGCTATCGATTACATCAGGTGTGAATACTTCGATAATGTCAATCTTTGATTGTAAACAAAAGAGTTTTAGCTCATTAATATCCGGAGAAATATTAAGAATCGCATCACTGCTTTTGATTGGAAGGAGCAGCGTTTCTAGACCGGCATTAATTATTGAAACAGGCTTATCAGACAGAATCGTTGAGGGTACTATCTTTAAGGCTTTTGATATGTCATTAATAGAGATATTTAAATCATGGTAAACCGGTACTGGTGACATACTATACACTGCATCTTCACTTTGTATTCTATTTCTAACGGAAAGTTGTCCCCGGTTGGTCAGAATATCAATTGTTTCGAATTGTTGTAGCTGATTACAAGCAAAATTCATTGTTCTAGAGCCGATACTTCAAGTTTTTCAAGTTTGAATGTTACAGGCCGGAGGCCATCTGTACAACATGCGATAGACGGATATTCCTTCCCTTCATGGTAACTATGGATACCGGGTAACAGATCTCTCCATGCCCAGGTGCAAAAATGTTCCGGTGAATCCCATCTGCTTTTTGTAATGAACACCTGACCCTCTTTCAGTCTTCCACATTTACCAGCATAACCATATGGATATTGTTCATAGAGTTCCTGATTAAAATCACATTTCAGAACGGTTATTTTGCAAAGATATTTCTCACTGAATTTATCAATTCCAGACTGTTCAATCTGACTCATATTGTTTTCCATTTTTTTATCCTGTCGAAAATTTCTATAGTTTTCTTTTTGCAATCATTTTTATTTCAATAAGCGCTCCCAGTGGTAGTTCTTTTACTCCTATTGTAGTTCTGGCAGGGTAAGGACTATTAAATTGCTGTGCATATATTTCATTCATTGCTTTAAAATTATTCATGTATGTAAGAAATACCAGTTGATTGTTTCCCTTTTTGTTGAATGCTCATACTTATCAGAACTTATCATAACCGTCCCTTATAAAAATATGTTGGTTTAGTCCACAGGACTCAGTCGCCTTACAAATAGAAAATCATTCATGGTTGATGAGAGTGTCAAGGGGAAGGGGGAAAGAATCCAGAAGCAAGAATACTGTTGACTGTTAGGGAAAATTGGTTAGATTGTTCTTTTCTTGCAGTGGGAATTCGCAACGTCATAGCCATCGCCGTACTTTTTTGCGATATTCTTCGTATGCGTCACCAAACTCCTGTGATGATTTCCACTCCTCAAATGGAATGAAATACCATTGAAAGAACGCAAACGATAGTAGTGGCAGTAGAAATCCTATTGCGTTACTGACAAGTATCGACAGACCACTAAGGACAATTATCAATCCAAGGTACATTGGATTTCTGGAGAAATCAAAGGGGCCACTGGTAACAAGTGATGTTGATTTCTGATAGGTAAATGTTGTTTTGCATCGTTTCATGTGCGAATTTGCACTGATGATTAATCCCTGACCTAATAAAATGAGAAGAATACCAGAGAGATTATACGGAAATGGGATTACGCGACACTGTTTAAAAACGAATATCAATACAATCTCAATGGTGATACAAAATCCTGCAACATGCGGAGGAATCAGAAGAGGGCGATTCATTTTCAGATTTCCTTTCATTTGGTACTTAACCAATTTGTTGCAGTGAGAATATGTGCACATGCTTTTTGTGTAAACCGGGTTTATACAATTTCCCAGCTACTATCGAATTTATTTGATTATTTCTATTGCAGTTTTTTCATTTCAGGTTCAGTAAGCTATGCTGTTTCTTTCTACTGCTGAAGATTACACTGTCTCTTGTTGATTTTGTCAACAACTGTAAATACAATCATTAACAATGACGCTATCAACGCCATTAAGGAGCCAAAATAAAATGGGGCATTTGAGTTTACTTTATCGTACAGTAAACCTGCAATTAAACTGGCTGGAAGCAGTGTAATGCCAAGGATTGCATGATACAATCCAAAACCTGTTCCTTTCAGATCTTTACTGACAATATCGGAAATTAAAGCTTTTTGACTACCATCAACTAATGCACTATATAAACCATACATTGCGAATAGAAAAATAAAAATATTCAAACTGTTAAATCTGCCAAAAAGATAATAGACAATTGCGTAAACAAGAAATCCAATAATAATCATTACTTCGCGACCATATTTATCCGAGATTTTACCCACAGGTATCGCCAGTAAAACGGAAACTGTATTAAAAATCATATAGACAAAAGGAATATATGATTTATTGATACCGGTTTCAGCTGTTTTCACAAGTAACAATGCATCGGTAGAATTACCAAGGGTGAAAATAAACACAATAAACAGGAAGAAATAAAACTTTTTTGGCAACTGATTCAAATGAAATTTTTTAGTCTGAGAATGTTTAATAACCTTTGCTTCTCTGATAAATACCGCAATTGAAACAACGCCTAATAGTGCAGGTATTGTTGCTATAAGGAATATGTTCGTATAATTTAAGGGGAAAAAGTATAACAAAACAAATGCGATTAAGGGTCCGATAATTGCCCCGCTATTATCCATCGCTTTATGAAATCCAAAATTCTTACCGGTCTCATTTTTAGAGGTTGAACCGCTGATAAGGCTGTCTCTCGGTGCTGCTCTTAAACCTTTACCGATTCTTTCAAGAAATCGCAAAAGTAAAACATGAACGGGAGATCCGGCTAACGCATAGAGTGGAGTTATCAATGCAGTGATTCCGTAACCAAGTAACATAAATGGTTTGTTTTTACCGATTTTATCACTCCAATGACCCGAGAATGCCTTAAATAATGATGCCGTGCTTTCGGCAATTCCTTCAATCAGCGAAATCGACGTCTTTGAGGCACCAATTGATAATAAGAAAAGAGGCATTATACTATAGAGCATTTTCGTGGATGTATCAGTAAAAAAACTTGTCAATCCGGCAAAAAAGACATTTCGTTGTAATCCAAATATTTTCTTTTCTTCCATTATAGTAAATCGCTATTGTTAAAGGTCTTTTTATGATACAACCAGCATGAACAGGAACAGTTTTGATGTTTTAGGCCACAAACATATCATATATCGTTCTGCTGCATATACCTGCTGTTATTAGTGTTTTCTTTTCGTGTCAATGTATTAATTTTTTCAATAAAATCAGTCTTCGAATTTGTATATGCTTCTCTGTCATTGCGGTATTTGTCGGCAAGTTTCAGTTTTATGGTTTCATATTCTTTTGCAGTCTCTTCGTGATTAATCAGATAATCTCTGAATCGTATTTCATCCCAATGACCCTTGTATCTGATATGTACATGATAGGCTTGACCAATGTATCCCGCAGGAGAATAGCCTTTTACAAACATTAAATGCGGAGGAGGATTGTCCGGGCAATCGTTGTGATGATAATCAAGTGATTTGAATATTTTTTTTAATGTATTACTATCAATGTGCTCTGAAATTTGTAGTAAAATGTCAATTGTTGGTTTCGCTTTTATTCCAGGAATGGAAGTACTGCCAATATGGTCAATTTGTACGATGTCTGCTTGCGAAAAATTGTTTAGTATCAGGTTTCGTTCTGATTGGTATAAACCAATCCACTTATCAGAATGATCACATAAAATAATTGGAAACAATTGACCTAATTTTTCCAGGGTCATTTCATGAAGTTCATTATGAGATGTCATTTTAAATCCAACTATTTTTAAACACTTGCTGTTTCTCCGGATACCTTACAAATTGAAAATCATTCATGGTTGATGAGTGTGTCAATAGGAGGGGGAAGTAAGAAAAAAGAAGCCAGAAATCAGAAACAGGAGTACCAGGACTATATCATGAACCAGTATTCATCGGTCTTTTAAAATAGGTAAATGATGTTTTAATATAACTATTAAAAAAAAGATTAGCAAACGGATAACGAAAATTACCATCTGCTAATCTTTTTAATGAACAAACTACTTATTGAAGTTTGAGTACACCGAATTCTTTACCCTTTTTGGCCATATTTGCGCCAAGATCATTAGGATCAACTTTTACTGCAAGATTGTACCCGCAAAATGGATACAATGCAAATTGCGGATCAGCATCAATAGCATTGTTATTATTGATAAGTCCTATCGACCACTGAATTTGTTTTCCTGACATATCGTCATTCCCGATTTCCATCATGAATTCAAGAACGTTTCCGTCCTTACTCCAGACTGCTTTCATCTTTTGCGATTTCTCAGTATTTGTAAAATCTTTTCCGACAACTGTGCGATATTGTTTAAACACACTGTTAGAAATGAATGCTATTTCGACATTGTCGTTTTTCGACTCATCTTTTGATGTAGTAATTGTTTTAGATGCTTTTCTGTTAACTAAGCCATAAATCGTATTCCCATTGTAAATTATTCTCCAATCGCCGGAAATAATTGCATTATCAGGCTGACTTTTATCAGTTGCAGAAATATGATTATAGCCGAATGAATAGGTATACGCTTCCTTCCAGCAAGCATCTTTCGCTTTTCCATCAATTTTAGGAAGATTTTTTGTTGTTATACTCATGGCATTAAACGGCGGAATTGAGCCGACATTTGGTCCATCAACAAACACTCCATCCTCATTTTCAAAGGTCATTTCAGCAAATCCTTTTCCTGTCCAGGCTGTGTTAGACCCTGATATCGGATAAAGCTGACATTTTCTTCCTTTATTAGGGGCATCTGCATCTGCTAACGCCATCAACCAGCCGATTGTCAAGCCGGAAAGAGTTTCTGTTGGCAGTTCAACTTCAAATTCACAAACAGTTCCATCGTTATTCCAGACTGCCTTTCCGGGTACATTCATGTCTCTCTGCCAGTCGCTTCCGACAACTGATCGGTATTGACTCCATTTTCCGGCAACATTAAAGAATAGTTCAAAACAGTCATTTTCCCATATGTTTCCATTTGATGTTACTGTTATGTCATCTTTTCTGCTAACGACACCATATAGTTTATTGCCCTTGTACATGATTTTCCAGCTTCCATATATATCTTTCTGTGATGATGGAACCCGGAGATCATAGGGATCCAGTTGATTATATAAAAATGGATAGGAAATAGCGTTCGCCCAATCTTTTTCATCAGCGTTTCCGTCAATAACCGGTTCATTTACTGCTTTAACTGCTCTGAAACTTGGAAATACTCTTCCTTCTGATTTGGTAATATATTTATCGAAATAATCCGGTGATGGATTCTCTTCCAAAAGAGCATCTCGTATTGCAAAATACGCTGGTTTTGGCTTTGCTTTCTCGTCGATAATTAATCCTGCTCCATAACCGGCATAGGCATTAGGGATCCAGGAATGTTTGTCATATAATCCCCACATGATATAAGCGTTTATATTTTTATATGCAAGCATTAATCTCATCAGTTCAGCGTATATCTTTGCCTGTTTGTTTAAAGCATTTTCTGTAGGAGGAACTTTTAAACGTACATCCAGTTCTGTTATTTGTATGTCAAGCCCCAGATCTGCAAATCTTTTAATGTTTTGATTTACACTTGCAAAGTCAGGCATAAAATTTCCATCAATATGAAACTGGAAACCGACACCATCAAGTGGTACACCTTTGGCCATCAAATCTTTCACCAGCTTGTAAAAACCATCAGCTTTAGGGCACATTTCCTCAATGGCATAATCATTTAAGTATAATTTTGCATTTGGATCAACTTCCCGTGCGGTTCTAAGAGCAAATTCAATATAATCCTCTCCTAAAAAATCGTACCACAAGCTTTTACGTATCTGACCATTGTCATCCATAGGCTCGTTGACAACGTCCCAATCGATTATTTTTCCTTTGTAGTGAGTCATTACATTTACATAATGGTCTTTTACAAGTGCTTTCCATTTTTCAACAGTCATATTTGGTAATGCTATCCAGCCGGGATTTGCCTGATGCCATAAAAGATTATGGCCGCGGACTTTCATGTTGTTTTTTAAAGCAAAGTCCACAATTTTATCACCACCTGAAAAATCATATACAGTATCACGAGGGTGAACGGCATCCCATTTCAGATTATTTTCAGGTGTTATGTAATTACAATTTTCTATCAAAAGTTTTACAAATTCTGGATCATCAAGCTGTTGAGGCATAATTGCTGCACCGATACTTTTATTTTTTTTATCTGCTAATGACCGCAGTGAACCCGGATCTGCTGCAAACGTTAACACATTAAACAGGAAAAGGATAATTACTACTAATCTCGTTTTCAAGGTACACTCCTTATGTATATATTTATAACTATTTCTTAATTCACTCATTATAGTAATCAATCATTATTTTGTCAATGAATTATCGACTGAAAATAATGGTGATATCATTATCATTGCCACCGGGCATGTCAATTTAAACCACGGTTTTACTTAAATATGTTGTGACAACATCCATGTCAATGCTTTTCTGGTGACACAACAGATCTTTTATACGCCTTTACACCTGCAAGATTAAACGCTTCAATCATCACGTTGATTTGGATGCAGATAATCCTGAATAGATCACAGGTTGGATTCATTCGATCGCTGGGTATGATGCATTTGGTTATCTGTGATATCACCGGCAGATGCATTCATTGCGTAATGTCCGGTCCGGATAGTATCTTAGAAATTTCATGCACTTGTCAGGATATCTTTTGGATTATGGAATTAAAACGATGATTACTTTATCAGGAAATATCATAAAAATCTGGTTAGCTTTATTTGTTATTGTATCTTACGGACTTCCTTACGCTAAAAATTATACATATTCTGAGATAAAATACGGTGATATATTTCGTATATCAGAACTTGGAAGTGTCTACCTGCCAAAATCATACACTGCTGATAAGAAATATCCTTTAATGGTTGTTCTTCATCCGCTTGGTGGCACGGATGCAAATTTTATCAGAAATTTTATCAATGAAGCAGAAAATAGGGAATTAATTGTAATCGCACCACAAGCGAAAAATATTTATTGGGATGGCGATCGAAAATCTCCGGATACAAAAAATGTAAAAGAAATGGTGCTTGAAACGAAAAAGAAATTTTCAGTTGACAGTAAGAAAGTTCTTCTTTACGGATTTTCATCAGGCGGCAGTTTTACGCATCAGGTCGTTTCTACCAATAAGGATAAACATGGAGACAAATTTATCACTGCATACTGTACTGTATCAGGCGGCGCAGGCTATACTTTTGAATACAATTTCATAAGAAAGGATAGAATCCCTGATCGCTTTAAAATTCCAGCGTATTTTATCTGGGGAATTAAGGAGGAGCCTCCTCCCGGAGAAGACGTGTATAATTTTTTATTGAAAAAAGGATGGGATGTTACCTTGAAAGTTCATAATGGCGGGCATTTTATTCCTGATGGGTCAATCAGTGAAGTCCTTGACTGGTTTCAAAATAAATGCAGCGATTAAACGGATAAGATACTGGTTAAGAAAATGCGTATACTACTATCGTCTAAAAAGCGACAATAGTACCTGTGTTATGTCTGATTATCGATTGAATCATAAAAATTGTCTTTACTAATTGCTTTTATCGGGTTTGTGTGGGTGACTCTGTTTCTGGATTATACTCACTGCTGTTTTTTAATTCCAGTTCCCAAAATCCTACATCAATCCACTTGTTGAATTTTCTGCCGATGTTCCTGAATATTCCAACATTCTTAAATCCAAATTTTTCATGAAGCCTTATGCTCGCTTCATTAGGTAATGAGATTCCGCCAATGGCGACAGCTTTTGATGTTTTTTTCAAGTTGCTTATTAGTTGTCCGTAAAGAGCACTTCCAATTCCTTTTCCTGTAAAATCTTTGTGAACATAGATTGTTGTTTCGCATGAGTAATCGTATGCTTTTCGCTCCCGGAATTTGGAGTAATATGCGTAGCCAACTATTGCCTTATTGTATTCATAAACGATCCAGTCAAAGGTTTTCAGGGTTTCCATTACTCTTCTGTTCATTTCTTCGATCGCTGGAGGTATAATCTCAAATGTAATTGTCGCATTATTGACATAATATGAATAGATATCCAAAATCATAGGAACATCTTTGATTTTGGCAGTTCGAATTAGTTCAGTTGTTGCCATTATGTCTCATTTCTCTTTAGTCCTTATAGTATAATCTTAACAGCTTAGTAATTACTATCAACCTTTTTTTATTTGTACCAGCTTGATCATCTTTTTTTACTTCAAACAGAGTCCATTTTATATTTGACAATTCCATCATACTGTTGAATTTATGTAAACGCATTTTTCATAAAATGGAATGGCATCATCATTCGCATTAATAAAAACGATGATATCTTTTTCTCCTCCGGCTTCCTCCCGTGCAATTTTTAACAATTTTGAACCTATTCCGTTTTTTATATATGCGAGATCAACGCCAAGGTCCGTAATCATTAACCAATAAGCAAAGTCTGTAATCCCAAAACAGATCGCACCTATTTCTTTGATTGAATTGCTAATGTGAGAAAATAAAGGGATAGACAGTATTACGGATGTCTCCTGGATTATAAATTTTATAAAATTTACATTTTTTAATTATTGAGATCATTTCCAGTTCCAGTTTAGGATCATTCATTGTGGATGATAGGATTGATGAGCTGATAATGTTACCATTGTCATTAATGGTAAATCTGACCGTGATTATACCTTTTTTATCCATTCCTTCACGTAGCCTTTTATTATAGGCACCACGAATACTTGGCAGTGTTTGTTTAAGTTTTTGATCAATATTTGCTTCTGGTCTTAATTCAACATACTTTATGGAATCGAAATGAATGCGGGCTTTTGTATTGTTAAGATCTATTCCGAGCTTAACAATTGTATAGAGTTTAGTATTGGAAATCGAATCACAAACAGGCCCCGAAATGTCAGTATTCAGTTTTACTGATGCAGCAGAATCAACCTTGACAGAATCAATTATCCACGCATAGTAAATCCTGCCGATCGGAGAAATTGTGAGACCAAGACGGATACTCTCTCTATTATCAAATGATGCAGCGATACCATCAATAGATTTTAAAACTGTTGGGTAAATAGTTTCTAATCTGCTTGCAATAACAGCGGAATCTCTTTGTGGATGTGTGAGCTGGCGCTTTTTCATGATTCGCCATTCACATTCATTCATTATCGAATCAACTAAATTCTTTGAGAATGGAGTTGCTTTCGAAATTTCATTACCAATTGAACTTAACAGAAATGGCCAGAATGATACTTTATTTTGCCAGTTCTTAATACCTGCATTCTTTACCGATTCAATCATACTTGTATCACAGCGTGATGCAACTGCACTGGCGTCTATTTTTCCTGAACAAACTATACTATTCTTTTTATAATCCCAAATCACGAATGCAATATTTTTAGTGGAAAACGTATAATTATTTAGTGGAGTGATCCAGGTTGCGGGCGTACCTGATTGGCTCAATCTTATTTCGTTCTTAATATCGATTTCAAGATTTGCAATAAAGAGTACAAGGTCTGCCGGATATCCAAGTGATACGATGGAATTTTCGTCGGGCAAAATAATACCAAGCCTTTTTAAAATGCGACGATCCTGCTCAGAAATTTTTGCCGTATCCATTTCACCTGAAGACGATGTTTTTTTGTTTATATATGGAGAAACGATGACATTTTCAGTATTCAAAACGATCGTTCCATGTATGTTTCTATTGAGTAGTGAATCAAACGTTGCAACAGAATTCTCTTTTGCAACATCGTAATCTTTAATTATGAAATCAAGTATTGTTGAATCTTTAATGTGAATATTCTTATCTGCAATAGGATATACTGACAGATACCTGTTGACCGGAGTGGTATTTACATATGAGGCATTCATATATCTATTTGTACATCCAGAGCTTAGAACCAACAACATTACCAGTGTTATTAAAATCAGTGATCTCATTAATTAAATATTCCTTTGTTTCTGCATTCCTTGATGTTTGATGAATAAAAGGAGCTATTATTGACAGAATAGCCTCATCAACCGGCCCTTATCCAAATGGATTCAGAGAGGGTAATAATGAATAATGATCAGTAAACCCCGCCATTCTCCATACTTGTCTTATTGACAAAATCCATGTGATACAGTTTTTCCCAGTGGTTGATATTTAATGTTCCTTTTGTCATGCGGATCGCAAGAATACAGCAATTTTGGTCCTGTTCGTTGTTTGCCATGTCGTACCATGCGGCGAATGTGGTACGGAGTTTATTTCTTAAAGTGGCATTCTTCGGGTCTAACACCCAGCCCAGATTTTCACCGGTTCCGCTGGCGGTAAACATTTCGGTGCTTGATGAAATCGACACTTCCGGGTTTTTCGCAATCTGTTGCATCTTGTTCGACTTCGCATGTGTTGTGACATAAAAGACACCATCCTCATAATAAGCATCCACACCACGGACAACCGGGCGGGGTGATCCATCGGCACCTGGTTCACGGGCGATCGTTGCCAGTGAAATAATATTGTCTTTGCCATTGCCGAACTTTTCGTCAAGTAGTTTGTATCCCTCTTCGTATAGGCTCATTGGTGGGCTCCTTTGTTTTGTTTGTAATGTTATGTTTCACGCTATTCGTTTAATGTTTTTCCAAAGATGATTATTATTTATATTCACAATTTGTAAATTCATTTATAATTACACTGATTACTTATTGCGACGTTGAATTGCAATACTTGCAATAGTTATCAAATATGATGATCGATGAAATTACAGTGTTGTTTTCCTTAAAATAACCTTTGGAACCTCTTTTTAGGATACCTTTTATTTTCTTGTCTCCATACCACGGATAACCGGTTGGATATTTTTCCAAAAACAACTGTTTTATTTCTTATAATGTTGCCCTGATAAATCCGGATGTTTTTACATGTTGTAAATGGGGCTGACTTTCAGCCTTTTCTTGATTGTCATTATTCATAAATCGCCAGCCTGTATTATTCCCGGTAAAGAATGGCAAACGTGATTTTTATCTTTCTCTTACACTTTCTTACTGACGCTATCAGGGTTTGCATCTGAAAAAGTCTGCATATTCCCATTACGTATAGCACGATAGTGTGGTGATAATATCTCAACATGTGCATCATTGAAACGATCCTGGATATTCTGGTGAAGCGATGAGTAGATCGATGCCATTTTTTGGGGTAATATCGTATATGCATTTAATTCATATGAAACGTAGAAATCATCAAGGCTTTTTTGAAGAACAAATGGTTCTGAATCGGCTGAGATACCATCTGTTTTTTTTGCTGCATCAATCAGCAGTTGATGAACTGTTCTCCAGGGTACATCATAGCCGATTGATACGGTCGTATGCAGCAATAATTGAGCACTGGTACCATTCGTAGAGTAGTTGATTGTATGTCCTGTCAGTATTGTAGAATTTGGCATAGTGATGATTTCATTTTTAATCGTTTGCAGCCTTGTTACGAGCATATTTTTTTCCAATACATCACCAACGACATCACCGATTTTTATCCTGTCTCCAATTTTAAAGGGGCGCATATAGGTAATCACAAGCCCTGCAACGATATTTGAAATCGCGGATGTCGAACCCAGCGAAAAAAGCAGGCCCAAAAATACTGAAACTCCCTTGAAAATGGGGGAGTCCGAGCCGGGGAGGTAAGGAAAAATCATCACAAAGGTAAGAACATAGACAAGAAATTTTACTATGTTAAAAGTCGGGCGTGCCCAGTCTTCATAAAAACCATTAAATTTCAATGTCCCTTTTTCAATTTCTTCAAATATTTTCTTTAAAAGTTTAATCACGATTTGCGAGACAATAATAATGATTAGAATGTTAAATACATTGGGCAGATAGTGAATGATTGCAGAAAGAACGTTTTTAATAGGTGAGAGCGTCCAATTCAACAATGTCGTTGAGATTTGCTTTGTTGCCGGAAATACATTGAAAAGGAATGGTAATGCTATGTATCCTATAATAATGTACAAAATAATTTGGATCAGGCCTAATGCCTGAAATGTGGCTTTATACTGCATTTCCTTTGAAAGCAGCGTCACCGTTTTAAGGTTGATACCTTTAATTAACTGATGTCTGTTTTTATTAACGTATTTCCTGATTGACGAAACAAGCCTTTTGACAAGAAAGAAGCTGGTAAATACGAGGAACAGAATCCCGACAATCTGGCCGATTTGTAGTGTATAATTTATAATCGAATGGGCTTTTCGATATTCCATAATCGCTTTTTTAATAGTACCCAGATATCGTTGTGCAATTGAATCGGATGTTGACTCAAGAAATAGCGCATCCGTATCAGTAATGCTCAGGAGCGTTCTTTCAGAATACATAATATCAATACTTGCTTCATTGGTATAAATCAGCAGTGTGTCAGGATTGAAACCAACGATTCGAGCGATGTCCGAGATTCTTTTCGATATCACACTGGATCTTTCTTGTGCTGTAAACGGTCCGAATTTTGTGTAAATTTGAAACAACGTATCACGGCCAAGTATAACCGGATAACCGGTCAGATTATTTCTCAGGCGCGATATCTCAGATGACTGTTTCAACCTGCGGATTGAATCTGAACGCGAAAGAGAATCGATGTGCTGCTCTAAAAGCTTGATTTTTTTTTTATCGTAGGGCTTGACATTTTCAAGCTGCTTGATAAGCGAGAGCTTTTTTATTGAATCTGCCTGCGCAAGGGAATCATTAGTTCTGATTATGGTGCGAACCGTGTCCAAAGCGATACTTGCGGCTGAATCAGCTATTTCAACCTTGGAACTATCATCGGGTCTTATTGATGCATTGGTTGTTTTTGTAGATAATGTATCTATTGAGTCATTATCTGCAACAGATGTGTCGGCTTCAGAGAATGAAACGCTGCTGTTTAGCAAAATAACTAATGATAAAACGAACAGATATTTTGAAAACCGCAATTCTGAGTGCATGAACATGATAATTCATTTCCCTTCTAGTATCGTTTTCTGTTGCGTCACTTTTTTCCTAATGGCAAAGCCCATGAAAGATAAAATCTCAAAGATGATGTATCAGCTCTGCGTCTGTTTCGAAGAGTGTTCTTTAGTTGGCTCAATGTCCGGGCCCTGACCAATTTTCATTGTGCCCTTGTAATATTTTTTTCTGATTTCCGGTGTTTCTTCTATGAATTTGTCAACTCCGCGCTGACGGATGACACTTAAATTATACACTTTAAGGTTATGGGGAAGAATATCTGCCCTGTCCGCAGCAGGATTGAGTTTTCCGCATGGGAATTTTTCACATTCATGACAAAAGGTAACATTGTGCTGTTTTACACATTCGTAGGTTTGACACTTGTTTTCAATAACAGGGCAGGAGCCTTCGATCGCACGGCATCCGTCACAGGGTATTCTTTCCTCAGAAATTCCGCGGGAAATAAGAAACTGTTTCAGGGTTTTATCAAAACGGCTAAGGTATATCTCACATGCACCGCAATCGATACCGCACGGTGCAACCAGGTTTCTTCTTACATCATCTGCCATAAAGTTCTCCTATGAAACTATGCAACGTGCATTTGTGCACGTTACATGTGAAAAATATCAAAATATCTCTTGATTGCAAATTAAGCAAGTGCCTGGTGATATCAGGGATACCATGTCAGGTACAGATAATGTAAATCCAATGTTAGGAAGCATTAAATCCATTCAGAACCCCAATAGTATCGGTGAGCTGAAGAATTGAAGTGTCAGAATGAGAAATGGGAGTGTCATATCGAGAAAGTGCGCTATTCGTGGCAAATGATCCGGGAAGAATACGGGTAGTGACTGGCAGGGGCCGCGTATCGTGATCAGCAGGAATGGAATTTTTTATAGTGGCGAATCTGAACGCTACCAGCAATAAGGTGTTGCAAAAGCGCAATAGGCTTAGTGCTGGGTTGCAAAAATGCGACTTTTATAGTGCAGTCTATTTCCCTAACGCATCATAAATCATGGTGAATTAATAAAAATTGACATCGTGCGGTGACAAAATCGTAGTTGGCACATGAATTGCATTCTGATTTTGTAACATCAGCAGTTTCCTTATGTGTTAATGAAACAGATATACTATCATACATGATTGTTATACATCATCACACAATACTATCAGAGCACCGAAAGGAATATCTCGTGAACAAGACAGAAAAAAATAAAGTGACCATGTACTACGCTGTTAATGCTGTACTCTTCAACTATCAGCACACTATCGATTCGTTCCCTCCGCTTGCCACTTCGGTGACATCATTCAGATATTATCTCAATGAAATAATGGAGAGAGCGCAGGAAGTTGCCGGTACTGTTGGTTCCATCGCTGCAAAATATAACGCACTTGACGACATGACTGAACGTACCTGTCATATTTCCAATGCACTTTACTCTCTTGGAAAACGCACCGGTAACGAAAAGATTAAAGGTATTTCTAAATTGTCATTTTCCGATATCTGCCGCCTCAGGGAAAATGAACTTGTCCAGCACTGCACTGCAATCCATACTCTTGCAGAAACAAGTGCTGATGAACTTGCTCTGTATACAATCACCCAAAATCAGATCTCCGCACTCGGACAATCAATCAACACCTATCGTCATTACGCAAACAGTAACGATACTGGATTCACCGGAGATAACGCACCTCGTGAAGTTCTTTCCAACCTCTTCGCCGATACCGATGAGCTGCTCAGGGAAGACATTGACACAATGGTTGAACTTCTGAAAAACAACAACATCAATTTTTACAATCAATACAACGCCGCCCGCACCATTAGAACTATCGGGGAAAGCCCTAAAGTGAAGGTGAATATTCTGGATTCGATCAATATTGAAGATGATGTTGTTATGGTTGTTGCGCAGTAGGAGGGAGCTAGTAGATAGAATTCAGAATTCAGTAGCAAGTAGCAAGTAGCAAGTAGCAAAAACCGGCCCCCTCGACTTCGCTCGGGGACCGGGTTGCTATTAAAAAAATTGAATATCAGGCGAAGTAACGGTCACCGGGCGAAGTCGAGGGGACACTTTCCACCTCCCCCTCTACGTGCCAGCGGAGAGGGGGCCGGGGGGTGAGGCACTCTTTTTCACAGCATATTATACGGATCCACATCAATCACAACCCTGATCGACTTCGGCTGCTTTGCAAATGCACTACGTACCTGCGTTAGTGCTGCGGTTTGCAGTTTGGGATTCGGGGATTTCAGGAGCATATTGAAGCGTGACCATGTGTCGATCTTTGCTATTGCCGCCGGGGTCGGGCCGAGAACAAGCAACTCTTTTACCTGCATCTTTTTTATAAACAGTGCGATATCGTAAATCACCGACCGTGCAAGGTTCTCATCGGTACCCTCAACCAGAATTCTTGACAGCTTGGAAAATGGCGGGTATTTTAAATCCTGACGTGATGCGATTTCGTATTCGTAAAACGATTCATAGTCGTGCATCTTTGCATACTTGATAGCAATCTCGTCGGGAAAATAGGTCTGCACAATCACTTCACCCATATTGTCAGAACGTCCCGCACGGCCTGCTACCTGAGTCAGGAGCTGGAAAGTGCGCTCCGATGCCCTGAAATCGGGGAGATGGAGGCCGGTATCTGCAGTAATCACTCCGACAACAGCAACTCCCGGAAAGTTAAGACCCTTCGAAACCATCTGTGTACCGATAAGAATATCGGCATTTCCGGATGCAAATTCATCAAGAATTTCGATATGTGAACCCTTTCGGCGTGTCGTATCCTGATCCATACGCAGGATACGTGCATGAGGAAACTCTTCTTTAATAAACTCCTCTGCTTTCTGGATACCGGTGCCCTTGTATTTGATCTGTTGCCCCTTACAGTTTGGGCACACTTCCGGCGCATTCTGCTGGAAACCGCAGAAGTGACACTTGACAGAATTATCATTCTTGTGATACCGGATGCTGACCGAGCAGTTGGGGCAGGTGCAGGTATGTCCGCACTCTTTACAGATAAGCACCGTCGAAAACCCGCGGCGGTTTAACAGTAAAATAATCTGACGTTCAATACTGAGTGCGTACTCAATACGGTTTGCAAGATGTCGTGAAATAATTGTCCAGTTGTTGTCATCATGCTCCTGTGCCATATTGACAATTTGAACATCGGGAAGCACTCCCGCACCATATCGTTGGCAAAGCTTGATATAGTGATATTTCCCGTTCTGTGCATTATAAAAACTTTCAATACCGGGCGTTGCACTTCCAAGCACCACCAGTGCTTTCTGGAAAAATCCACGCATCACCGCTACATCACGTGCATTATACCGCGGTTCTATATCACTCTGCTTATAGCTGCCATCATGCTCCTCATCAACGATAATTAACCCCACATTATCCATCGGGGCGAGAATCGCACTGCGTACACCGACCACTACTTTTTTTGCACCCGTGACAAGTTCCTGCAGACTGTCGCGTCGCTCGCCATCAGACATATTGCTGTGAATCACGGTCATGATATCACCCAGTGAAGCTCTGAAGCGGGCAATGGTCTGCGGGGTAAGTGAAATTTCAGGAACAAGGATCATGACACTTTTGCCAAGCTGTAATGCATAGGAGGTAAGCGCGATATAAACATGTGTCTTGCCGGATCCGGTAATGCCATGCAGCAGATATGGTTTGTCTTCGCGGCCGATCGAATCTTTCATAGTGTCAAATGCAATCTGTTGTTCATCCGAGAGTTTGTACGCATAAGCTTCAATGGGCATACTCATTTCGTCGGCAGTACGGATCACCGCTCGTTCCCCTTTGACAAGAAGCTGCTTTGATGCAAGGTACTTTACGGTTGACTCCTTGACATCATAGGTACTTACCGCTTCCGAGATGGTAAAGTCCCGGTCATGGGGGAGCTTTTCGAGGGCATCAAGGTAGAGTTGACGAAGTTTCGGGAGTGTAATGACTGTTTTTGTATACGTCGTAACTGTTTTCGATTCTTTGGTGATAATCCCCTTACTGACAATCGGCTTGAAGACTCTGCCCATATCACACTGGTAATAGTCCGCGATCCATTCGTAGAGTTTTATCAGTGAGCTGCTCTGATCACTCCAGGTACCGGTTTTGATATCGAGTACCGGTTTAAGAGTACTGAATTCGGAATGTGTTTTGAGCTTGAGTGCAACGCCCCAGATTTTGCGGTTACGAACAGTGACAAGCACCGGTGTACCCTCATGGATAGTGCTGCGAAACGGTTCTGGGATTGCATAGTCGTACACACCGGGAATCGCGACCGGAAAGGCGACACTGACGACTGATGCGCTGTCATTACTTTTATCTTGACTGTTTTTTAAACTCATGTTATTGTTTTTTAATGATTTCGAACTATCTGATGTTTACAACGTACTATAATTCCTTACACTGTGATGTGCCGTTAACAACTTAAGTATCAAAGGCTTAAAGAATTATAGCGGTTATCGTATCTGGAAAATGCAACAAAATTGATCAGCCAGAGTTTATGGTAAATTACTTAAAACGCAGAGTGAAGTAAACAATTTGTAAAAGGAACGGGTATCATGCAGGTAAAAGTTACAGAGTTGCGTGCAGGCATGGTACTTAATGCAGATACGCCGATTCCGAATACGAAGCATGTGCTCCGAAAAGGACAAAAACTGACAACTGAGATTATTACTGCATTTGTCAAAACCGGGCTTCAGGCAGCGGATATCACCGAGGCATCAATTCCATCTGCAGTTGCACCCAAAATTACAGTTAAAATAGCAGACAACAACGAGAGCGCATTTCTTTCGGTAGAACCTGCCGGAAATCCCAATGAAACACTTACCCTCGAGATGCTGATGGAACACATGAGTAATGCAGGGGTAAAAGCAGGTGTTGACGAAAAGGCATTAAGCAATGTTGTGAGAATGTGGGGAGAGAAGAAACGCCGGTATGATGTGAACAGAGTTGCAGTCAGCAGGGATCCGGAGCCGGGTCGTGAAGGTGGATTGCGGTTACTGGTACGCGGGATAACAAGTGCATCCGATGTTGACATAATAAAATCAGGAAAAATGTACTGGCAGGTAAAGGATGTTGCTTGTCAATATCAGAAAGTTGTACCCGGTATGATCATCGCCCAGAAGGATCTTGCGATGCCTCCGGTTCCCGGTTGTGATGTACGCGGGGAGCCGACTTTTACCGATGAAGTGGTTCAGTGTCAGGTGATTATTGAGAAAGGTGCAATGCTCAGTGCTGATGGCAAAGAGGTGCAGTCGACGGTGAATGGTTTTGTGTATCTGCTGGGTGATCTGATTGGTGTGGTGGAGATTGATTTTGATGGTCTTGTCGAAATAATTCCATCAACGGACCGCATGGTTGCCAAAATGGAAATTCATCCGCCGGGTGAGGGCGGGAGAATGCCTGATGAACAGAAGATAAAAACGATGCTAATGAACCAGAAAATTTCATTTGGTATCAGGAGTGAGCTGTTAAATACTCTTGTTTTTGGTTTTATTAATAATGAATTTCCTTCGGAGCCTGTCGTTATTGCCGAGGGAATAGCAGCGCAAAATGGTGAAAATGGAAAATTTGAACTGCTGTTTAATACGCAGACATCACTGAAACCCAGGGAGAATCCTGACGGTAGCGTTGATTATAAAAATGTTGATATCATAAATTCAGTATCAAAAGGTGACAAGATTGTCCGGTTGATTCCGCCGACAAAAGGAATTCCGGGGCGTAATATAATCGGAGAAGCGGTAAAAGCTTCTGATGGTGCTTCGGTGAAACTGCCTGTTGGTCCTAATACCGAAATTGACAGCAAGGATCCATCATACCTTATTGCGTCAATTGACGGTATGGTGAGATATACCGGATCTGTTGTTGAGGTATCGGAAGGGTATGTTGTCAAGGGAAATGTCGATTTTAATACTGGTCATATAAAGTATGAACGTTCGGTGGTTGTTACCGGTGATGTCAAGGGCGGTTTCAATGTGGAGTGCGGTGGGGATCTTCAGATCGGTGGTGTGATTGAGGATTCGATGATCACGGTTGGTGGTAACATTCTTTGTAAATATGGGCTGGTGGGTCAGGGAAAGGGTGTTGTTGAAGCGGCCGGTGATGTCAACCTGGGGTTTATGAAAAATCAGACACTCAAGTGCAGGAAAGATGTCAATGTCGCAAAAGAGGTATTAAACAGTAATATTTATGCGCGCAAAAGTATTCATATTCATGGTAAACCACTGAGTGTTGCAGGCGGCTATCTCGTTGCACGCGATTCAATAACATTTCACACGGTAGGAAACCACAGCGGCATCCGTACGACCCTTGAGGTTGGTGTTGATTATCTGCTTGTTGAGGAGTTGAAGAAAACGGATAGTGCCCTTGATGAACTAACGGCAAACTATGCCAAACTCAACGAATCGCAGATGAAGTATACGAAAATTATCGGGCAAAAGGGAAAGGCCGCTACGCAGGAGAAGGCAATGGTGGCAAAGCTAGTGGAAACGATGGCGAAATACAAGCAGCAGATTGCGTCAATTGAAGAACGGAAAAAATTAATTATGAAAAAACTCTACTATTTTGATAATGCATATATTAAAATTGAGCACGCAGCATTACCGGGTACGCTTTTCAAATTCGGTGAACGTCATTTTCTTGTAAAGGATGAGGTCATCGGCCCGAAAACGGTACGATTAATTGATCACGAAATAAAGATAATCTGAGGAAACGTATGAATCCCATTTCTTTGTCTGTTTTACAAATAGGAAAAATGTCGGAAAGAGAGTATTACTCTGTAGATGGCGAAATGCTTATCGCAAAAGGAGTAACTTTTTCACAACAGCATTTTGATGCCCTGCAGCGGAGAAACATTGACATTGTCTATACGAAGGATGATGATGAGGCGGATAGTGAACTGAACAGGATCCTTAATGCTGATTTCAGGAGTTTCAGTGATCTTGATATTGACGATACCCTTGAGCGTAATGAAGCGGATTTTTGTGGCGGTTTGAACAATCCGGTGTTATCGGGTATTCAATCAGGGAAAGATGGTCTTGAACAGCTTTTGGCAAGTAAAAAAGTCATTGACATTGATGCATCATTGCAGCAGCAAAATCGCTCTGACGTTCCTGTTGGCGTAGCACTTAAAAACAGGGCTGTAGAAAAGAAAACATCAGAGCGCACCGATGAGTACAAGTTCAAAATGATCAGTACCTATGAAGAGTCGGTTGACAGAGTAAAGTTTGTTCTTACAAAACTTGCTCAGGGAGAAAGTGTTTCCAATGAGAATATCCGATTCGTTGTGAACCGCTTTATTGATATTTATCTGAATGATAAAAATCTGCTGCTCAATCTGGCTGCAATAAAGACATCAGATTCAGATTACATTTTCAACCATTCCCTGAATGTTTGCATATTGTCAATAAACATTGCAGCGGCAGCGGGGTATAGCGAGCAGCAGGTACTTGAAATCGGTATTGGTGCACTTCTTCACGATGTGGGAATGCTTCTTATTCCTAAAAAAGTACGTATGAAAAAAGGGCGTCTTGAGGAGGCTGAATGGTTTGACATTCAGAAACATCCAATGCTCGGACTTCATCTGCTTGAAAAAATTGACCGGCTGCCATCAGCGGTCCCCTTTATCGCCTACCAGACACATGAACGGGAAAATGGCAAGGGGTATCCAAAACAGCGCAGCTCAAGGCTAATTCACAACTACGCAAAAGTGGTTGCAGTTGCAGACATTTACGAAGCGTTTTCCTCTCCGAGAATTTATCGGGAGGGAAATATCCCGTACAAAGCAATGGAGACGCTGATCAAAATGGCCAAACAGGGTCTTCTGTGTGGTGATTATGTAAAGGCATTACTCGAGTATTCATCACTGTTTCCCGTTGGCAGTATTGTTGAATTGAGTAACGGATGTCTTGCGCGTGTTATAAAAGCTAATGGTTCATCATTTGCGAAGCCGGTTGTCTATGTCTACGTTGACGCAGCCGGAAGCAGGCTTCCGAAAGATCAGGCGTTTGAAGTTGATCTGTCCAAAAATACCACCATTCAGATTGTAAAAGCGCATGCATCAACGATACGTGATGATGTAATGCTGGGATTTTAAAGAAATCCTTACAAAGGGCGGAATTTTTGTATGATTGCCTCCGCAACGCGGATTCCGTCGGCTGCTGCTGATGTTATTCCACCTGCATATCCGGCCCCTTCTCCGGCAACGTAAAGACCGTTCAGGCTGCTTTCAAATGATTCACTTCGTGTCATGCGCAGCGGTGAGGAACTTCTGGTTTCCACACCGGTGAGCAGTGCGTCGGGATGCGCAAATCCGCTGATCTGACGGTTAAAGTGGGGGAGCGCTTTCTGCAGTGTGGCGATAACATACGGTGGGAGACATTCACGCAGATCCGATGGTGTCAGGCCAGGGGTATAGGTCGGTTTGACAGAACCGAACTTTACCGATTTCCTGTTATTAAGAAAATCATCCAGACGCTGAACCGGAGCGTAATAATTACTTCCGGCCAGTTCGAATGCTTTTGCTTCCCACAGACGCTGAAAGGTAAAACCGCTTAATGGATGTGAGTCAGGAAAATCTGATGGCGTGATATTGACAAGAAGCGCTGCATTTGCATTCCTGCCGCTGCGCGCGTTGTAACTCATACCATTAGTGACAATACCGCCATGTTCTGATGCAGCAGCGATGACTTCGCCGCCGGGGCACATACAGAATGTAAATGCACTGCGGTGGTTGGTATCATGAAATGCCATTTTGTAATCAGCTGCGCCGAGCCGTGGATGTCCTGCAAATGCACCGTATTGTGCTTTGTCAATAAGCGATTGAGGATGTTCGATTCGAACACCAATGGCAAACGGTTTCTGGGTCATGGTCATTGAGTGAGCATGCAGCATTGATACGGTATCGCGGGCACTGTGTCCGATTGCAAACACTGCAACCTCACAATCAATCCAGTCGCTGTCGTTAATCTGCAGCGCACGGAGTGTCGATCCGCTGGTTCGGATATCGGTCACTTTGCTATTAAACATGACTTTCCCCCCGAGCGCAATAATCCTGTTGCGGATATTCCTGACAACATTCCGCAGGAGATCGGTACCGATATGCGGTTTGTTTACAAATAGTATATGTTCAGGTGCGCCGGCAGTAACGAATTCCTCAAGAACTTTTTTACAGCGTGGATCGTTAATGAGTGTCGTCAGTTTACCATCAGAGAATGTTCCCGCCCCGCCTTCACCGAACTGTACGTTAGATTCAGGATCAAGGAATCCGTTTCTCCAGAAACGGTCGATACTTTTTGTTCTCATGTCAACATCGGTACCACGTTCAATAAGCACAGGATTATATCCATTCTGAGCAAGCAGCAGCGCTGTAAAAAGTCCTGCGGGTCCGCTACCGACAACAAGCGGATTTCCTTTAAGCGGTGCAGTACCGGGTGTAACCGTGGCATAGGTTTCATCAGGAGCGATAATTATCTTCTGAGTTGCACATTTACGAACAAGATTCTGTTCACCCTGCACTTTACAATCGAGTGTATAGACAAACGAGATAGCATTCTTCTTTCGTGCATCAACAGCCTGACGGCGGACGATGAGTGTTTCAATTGATGACTCACTGATACGCAGTGCGCGGGCAGCAGCTTTTTTAGTTGCATCAGGAGCATGATTGACAGGTAGTTTGATTTCGAAAAGGCGGATCATTGCAATTCCTTTACAGCAGCGCAAGCAGCGACATACCCCGATGACCACGCCCATTGAAGATTGAATCCGCCGCAATCGCCTGTTATATCAAGTATTTCGCCGGCCGCATAGAGACCCCTGATTTTTTTTGACTCAAGTGTTGTTGCATTAAATTCGGATGTACGGATACCTCCTGCACTCACATGGGCATCATTCCATGATAGTGATCCGCATAGTGTAAAGCGCCAGGCTTTTACCGTGGATACGATGGACGAAATATCTGAAGCGTGCAATTTGCCTGCGGAGATCCGGTGGTCAGTGCAGTTGCTATCGGTCAGGATTGATGAAATCAGACGTTTGTTGACAAAACCGATAAGTGCAGTTTCGAGAGGTATTCTAGATTTGGCCCTGAATATTTTTTGTAAATGAGCGGCAAGCTGTTCTTTTTGCATATCAGAAAAAAGATCAACCTCGCAGTACACCTGTTTCTTTTGATGTAACGCTTCATTAACCGGTATACTTAATTGAATGACCGGCGGACCACTCAGTCCGTAATCGGTAAAAAGGAGTTCGCCATGATCCTTGGCTGTTTCGCTGTTGTTGACAAAAACGGTAATCGACGCATCAACCTTTGTCCCTTTGAGATGACGACTGAATGGGTAGTCCGTCTTTAATGGCACAAGGACCGGATAGGTAGCAGTCGAGCTGTGGCCAAGATTTACAAGAAGCTCATTGCCGCTACCGTTACCACCCAGATGCGGTGCAGCTTTACTTCCACAGGTAACAATTACGGCATCTGCGCAAAATGAACCAGGCGGTGTATGAAGTGTAAAACAAGACTTACCTTTGTGTAAACCATTGACAGGTGTTTGTGTCTTGACCGATATCGCAGGATGTTCAAGTTCAAAGCGTAAAAGGTCAAGGATCGTTGATGCCTGTAACGTACGCGGGTACACTTTACCATCAGGTTCGATAACGGTAAGTGCACCGAGTGTATTGAAAAAAGTGATGGTATCATCAACGCTGAACTGATCGAACACTGCGTTGACAAATGCAGGATATTCACCATGGAAACGGGTCTGATCACAATTGGTATTGGTGAGGTTGCATTGTCCGTTACCGGTTGCGAGGAGTTTTTTGCCGACGCGGTCATTACGCTCAAACAGTGTGACTTCTGCACCACTACGTGCCGCGGTTATTGCGGCAATCATTCCCGCAGCTCCGGCCCCTACGATTGCGATCTGCTTTTTTTTCATATGCACAAAATAGTAAATAATAGGGAAAGTTATTGTTTTTTTTTGAAGGAAACTAATATGTGACAGAAGTGTTTTCTAATAAGGTGTAATGTATGAAAAATTTTGATGTAATTGCTTTAGAATCAATAGATACGTTCAATATGTTGTTAAAGCGGGATCATCGATTCATATAATCATCAATCATCTTGTTCTCATCATATTTGCCTGTTGCAGCAACTTTGTTGAATGCATCAAGCAAAATTTTACCATTAGTGGATTTTTTTGAAAATACCACATAGCCCTCAGTTCCTTCACCTGGAAGAGATATCGTTTTAATTTTGTGAGCAACACCCAACTTTTTTGCTTCATCAAGATACGAAACCGCGTTCTGATCGAATGCTGCATCAATTCTTCCAGCAAGCAGCTTTTCAAGGTTTTGTCGTACCCATGTGTCACTATTGATCAGATCGAATATAATATCGGATGGTGCATTGTCAAAAAAATTGGCCTTAAAAGCACTGACAAGATATCCGATTTTCATCCCCCTGAGATCGTCAATGGAATGTATAGTTGTCAGTTCGTTTGATGCCAGAAAGGTTAATGATGGTTTCATGTGATGAACGGGTTTATCTGAAAAATAAAGGAATGTTTCCCGTTCAGCAAGTTTCCCGATTTCAAGGGTCATGTCAATTTCACCCGATTTGAGGCCGGACATAACACGTTGATATGGAAGAACTGAGATAACAGGTGAAAAACCCATCTCCCGGATCATTGCAGTAATGTAGTCAATTGTAGGTCCTGTTGGCGGTGATGTATTTGTTACCTGCTGAACAAGCGGTGCATGTATGAATACACCGACTTTTACATCGGTTGCATCAATGCATGAATTAAACAGACAGATCAATGAATAAAAAACTATAACTCTTCTCACAGACATCTCCCTGGTATGCTGAAAGTTGCTGTGAGATGATGGGCTACATTCCTATGGCTATACTGATCATGACAGAATAGCGTTACGATGTCACTCTATAACAGGTGTTACTTCAATTATAGGTACAAATGGTAAAAATGTAAAGATCAAAGATTTCTGTGATGAAACGTTATGAATGTAACGATCCCCTGAATCCCGATCCTGTATGCCTGGCATTGATCACTTTTGATGTATAGCGAACCTTTTCAACGGCATTATCGTCCCAGTATGGCAACTGAGTGATGAAGAACGTATCATTATGCCAGAGGGGATTTGTGGCGAGTCCGGGAAATCGGGAAAGGTATTTTTTGTAAAGCGGCGTTGATGGTACCGGGGAAAGGAAAACCGGTTTTACCTGTACATCAAGTGAACCGATAAATTCCATTTCATCAATAACATCCTGCGGTGTCTGATCGTGAAGACCGGCCATGATATAGATCCCGATATCCGTACCACTGAAACCGCAGTTTTTTATTGACCTGATTGAATCGGCCAGGTTATGACGCTGAATCTTGCCGCATGTATCGTTTGTGTGTTTTGAAAGACTGCTTTCAAAACCGAACCGTAGTGTACGGAATCCTGCATTGTAAAGACGCTGCATCAGCGGTTCGGTTGCGTATCGCAGGTGTAGACCGTTAGGAGTATGTAATGTAACCTGTATATTGTTATTGTTGATATAATCGAGCAGTGGATATAACGCATTTTCCGGATTGACAAGCAGTGCATCATCGCAGAACGCAAGATCTTTGACATTAAGAGAATTGACATAATAATCAAGTTCCTGACGTACCGAATCAAAAGACCGGTTAATAAATTGTTTTTGAAGTGTTCGTGATGCACAGTAGCTGCAGGCAAGCGGGCAGCCCAGGGATAGCAGCAGTGCGCCATGGGGCCGTCTGACATGTTTAAGTGCGGGAACAAATGAATCGGAGGTTGATAATGGTGCCGCAAACGGAACCTCGCTGTTACTATCGGTAAACAACACACCGGCCGTTTGACTGTCCGGGATATTTTTTGTAAAGTATTCAGGAATTAGCTGTGCTGCAATGCCGCCAAGCAGAATTTGTGTGTCCGGAAAGAACTCCCTGATAATACGGGCAGTTAGGATAACACCGTCTGCCCAGTAGGTCATCATTGTACCAAGACAGATGATATCCGGGCACGGGATTGACGCGAGATATGTGCGCAATTCATCCTGCGGACGTCCATAACACTTGTATTTTCTGTTGATATGCTCAAACATCCGGGGTTTTTCAATTTCGATACTGTCAAATAATCCGGTTGAATATTTTCTGGCAGGGCTTGTAGTACTTTGTTCAAGACAGTTATAATACCAGACAGAGTGATTATTACGTTCCAGGGCTGTTATCAGGAAATAGAGTCCAACAGGATGCATCCATTCATCATAGAGCTTGAAATCAATAACGTAGGGATTTATTACAAGTATTTTCGCCATGACGCTTTTACTATTTTCTGAATATAATCATAAAGAAACTTCATCCAACACAGCGATATTCCGATATGGGTAGTGTTCTGTGCAGGATGGACATGAATCTGACGTGTATGTCCTGAATTATGGTACGCACAAGGTAAAATAACTATTGGAAGAGGGTTTTGGCACATTTTATGCGGTTCAATGGTTGGCAAAAGATAAAAATTAAAACTGATAGCGGGGAGCATGTTGACGCCATCGCACCGCTTATTGTTTCTGCAAGTCGTGCTACAGATATTCCGGCGTTTTATGCTCAATGGTTTTTTGAACGTTTACAAAGAGGGTATCTGAAGTGGGTCAATCCGTTCAACCGTAAACTGCAGTATGTTTCATTTGAAAAAACGAGACTTGTTGTTTTCTGGTCAAAAAATCCTCACAGGATAATCCGATACCTGCCCCATCTTGACACGCGTAATATACACTGGATGCTTCAGTACACGTTGAATGATTATGAAAACGAGCATCTTGAGCGCAATGTTCCATCACTGGTATCAAGAATTGATACCTTTAAAAAACTGTCATCAATTGTGGGACCAGAGCGTGTTTTGTGGCGTTTTGATCCGATCATTGTCAATAAGCAGATCTCTGCGGATAAGATAGTGGAGAAAATTTACAAAATAGGATCTGAAATTCACAGCTATACATCAAGACTGACGATCAGTTTTCTTGAGTTATACAATAAGGTAAAACACTCGATGAGTCGGGCAGGCATGGAATGTGAGAGTGAATTAAGCGGTGAGACTATCAGAAAAATATGCAGTGCGTTGCAGTGCATGAGCAGGGAGTGGGGGATCAAGGTATATTCATGCGCAACTGATCCCGATCTTGACAGATATGATATTGAGCATGGTGCATGCATTGATCCGTATCATATAAGTAAAATTTTCACAGATGATCCGGTATTGCAATCATTCTGTGGTTCAACGCCGGAGCAACCAGAGCTTTTTTCTCTCCCCGGATCATCCGTTGTGCATCCATATAAGGATCCCGGACAGCGTAAAGCGTGCCGCTGCATTGCAAGTAAGGATATCGGATCCTACGATACCTGTCCTCACTTTTGTACCTATTGTTACGCAAATAACAGTGAGAAGGTCGTTCTTGCGAATTCATCACGGTTGCAATTTGGGTCGGATTGTCTGCTGGGGGAGGGGGGGAAGAATCCAGAATTCAGAATCCAGTAGTCAGTAGCAGGAAGAAAAATATTGTAGAGCCCCATGGCAATACATTTTATGTGCAATTTGTAAATATGCAATTGTAGGGGCGAATCATCATTCGCCCACATTGCTGAAAAACGTTGGCGAATCATCATTCGCCCATATTGTCAAAAAAACGCGGGCGAATAGTGATTCGCCCGACAAAATATTATTCGTCGTCGAAACCTTCATCGGGTATGCTGGCACCGACATCATCGTCGTCAAATACACCATCACCGGGTGCTGCAGTCCATTGTGGAGCAGCTGCTTTGGCAATGGGACGGGGAGGTTCCTTGTCGGCATACTGGAAGGTATTACGTTCAGGTTTGCCACGACCACCTTTAGATTCAATCAGTTCTGCGGCTTTAGTCTGATTTGTTCTGTACGCCCGTGCGAGTGCCGTTTCTTCGTATTGATCAATCGCGTTAACCTTTGCACCTGCATCAATGAGTTTCTCGATTGTTTTACAATGTCCCTGTTCTGCAGCGAGCATCAGGGCTGTTGTTCCACGAACTTTTCCATGGACATTAACATCTGCACCCTTTTGAATAAGTATAGCAACTACTGAATCGTGACCCTCTTCTGATGCGCGCATAACTGGGGTGTATCCTGTTGAATCAGCAAGATTCGGATTAGCCCCTTTGTCAAGCAGAAGCTTGACAACATCATTGTGACCACCCCAGGCTGCTTCAAGCAGAGCACTGCGTCCTCTGGAATCTATGGCATTAACATCTGCGCCATCACTAATGATTTTTTTTACTGATGCGAGGTCGCCTTTGGAACATGCCCGGTTAAGACTCATAAAATTGTCTCCTTATTTTGACAGTTTCAGTATATATGATTGATAAATTGTATTCATACTGCTGCTCTTGCGAATTGTTATGTCCCTTATTTAAAGGATTATATACCCTTAATCTGAGAATATCAATACTCCTGATTATTAAAAACAGTATACTAAAAATAATGCTCACGCTAGTATACTTCGGTAGATGACTCAAGCGCAAGCGAAATGTGATTTCAAATTACTTTTTTATGCACTGATGTACACAGCTGCCAGTACACATAATTGTAATTTATAGCAATTCTCAATCAACACCAAACAGAACGCTGAATTAACAGCTATGCTTCACTACAGATATCCGGCTTGCTGATGATGTAGAACTATATATTATACTTGACTTTTTACATACAATTCAATAAATTAATAGTAATAAGAATAGTTCTGATCTCTGTTTACAATACAATAAGGAGACTTTCTATGGCAAAGACTAAAGACAAACGTGATACAAAAACCAACAAGCCAAAGCTTACGGTAAAAGAGAAAAAAGAGAAGAAAAAAGAAAAAGAAGCATCAAAAGCATGATAACAAAAAGGCAGATCAAATGATCTGCCTTTTTGCTACCGTATGAGTCCGCTTGAATTGGTGACCCCCAGTGAATCGTAAATCTGAAGCGTGGCTTTTGATCTGTTCAATGTATAGAAGTGTATTCCCTCAACGCCATTGTCAATAAGATCTCTCACCTGCTCGGTTGCCCAATGAATTCCGACTTTTTCGAAGTATTCATCCGTTTCGGCTCTGTAAAGTGCTCTCAGAAGACGTGCCGGATAGCGGGTTCCCAGAGCAAGGTCTGCCATTCGGGTCATTCCCTTGCGTGTTGTGATCGGCATGATACCGGCAAGAATCGGGATTTTAATTCCTGCAATCTGGCAGCGTTCACAGAAATCGTAAAAATCCCTGTTGTCAAAAAACAGCTGTGTACAGATATAATCAGCACCTTCATCAACCTTGGCTTTCAGGTAATCTATTTCTGTCAACCGGTTCGGTGTCTCCGGATGACCTTCAGGGAAGCCGGCAACACCGATACCCATATGAGGAAAATGTTTCCTGATAAATGCGACAAGCTCGGCAGCGTGTTTAAAGCCGTCCGGGTGATACACTGGTGACATGCTTCCTTTGGGAGGATCACCACGGAGTACCATTATATTTGAAATGTTGTTTTTATCATAGTCAGAGAGAATTGCATGAATCTCCTCTTTTGATGCGCCGATGCAGGTGAGGTGTGACACTACGGTGAGTTTTGTCTCGTTCTGAAGTCGTATCACCAGATCATGTGTCAATTCCTGCGTTGATCCTCCCGCACCATAAGTAACACTCACATAAGCAGGCTCTAATGGAATCAGTTCACTTATTGATGTAAACAGCAGGTTGGACGCAAGCTGATCTTTCGGAGGAAAAAATTCAAAACTGAACGACATCCGGTTTTTCTTAAGAATTTCAGAGATGTGCATTGATACTCCTGATTTTTATGTTCGTACCTAACCCTCAAGAATCAGGTTTTTGTTTGGATGTAAAATATATCAGGGGATGAGGGGGAGGCAGTAGTCTGTTGGTGGAGCAAGTAGGATGTAGACAGTAGACAGTAGCAAAGCCCCAAGTAGCAAATCGATCCCCCGCTGGAAGCGCCCCCTTAATAAGGGGGGATTGTTTTTGTACAAATTACCCAAACCATTATTATAAATAGTTTGAATTCACGCACGAATTAGAAATGTAGTAATTAGTGGATTTTTTAAAGAGAGGCAGGGCCTGCATCTCTTGACCGCCAAAGGGACATTGGTATACCCTCCGGCTCCCCTCTCTTATGGGAGAGGGGCTGGGGGAGAGGTCAAATCATCGTCCAATACCAATAGTTCCGGCAATGTTGCTATTGATATATTTTGATGGATTTTGTTTAACAGATTCTCCATAATATTCAAGAGCAATAGTTACTCTGTAAACACCAGGCGCAACAGCCATACCCTTTTTATTTGATCCATTCCAGTAGATGTTTACATCATACTTTGTTGAATAGCTGAGAAGCGCTGCATTAGGTATCGTTTTCATAATGTCTTCAGACTCATCGATGGCAACCATATTGCCGACCAGATCGTGAATTTTGATTTTACATCTGAGACGTACATCGGTTTCTGATCTGTCCGGTAATGCAATCTGGAACGCCATAATAGTCCCGGCTTTATCATTACGAACCCATTGAAGTGCATTGGGTTCATGCGCAACAATGAGTTTTCCCGGTTTAACACGGTTAAAAATCGGTCGTGATGGATTCGGGACCGATCTGACAAGTACTGGCAGATTGTTGATAATCAGTACATTCACTTTCACATTGCCTTTAACCGGAATATTGCCATTGACAATTGAGCTTGTATCCCTGATTCTTGGAATTGAATCATTGATACTTATAAAATGTTTTGATGATAAATCTGCGCCATTTAATGTTGTAAACGAGATCAGAGTTCCATCACTACTGATTCCCCTGAGATTATTGATTCCTGCAAGCAGACTGTCAATCTTGATATAGTTACCGTTTGAATCTGCTTCCCATACGTACAGAATTTTTGATGCAGTATCAGAAATACTCAGCGACTGACCATCAGAAGTGCGTACGATCGGCTCGCTGAATTTGACCGTGACAACATCCTTTGTGCGGTCATCAATATTCTTGATCTCCTTGGTAACCGAGAAGACAACCGGTCCGGCCCCATCTTTCACAACAACATCCGTTGCGGCTGCAATCTGCAGTGTAGTGGATTGGTCAAAGGTGATAATCGGGAGCCAGTTGGTTTGCGGCTGCTCCGGTTTGATCTCTTTGAATGAGAACCGCCATACTGAATCCGTCAGATTTCCGGCAGGTGAGAAAATGCTGTCAATAAAGAACACAGTTCCATCATCTTTACGGATAAACATGTTGTTAAACAGGAACCCTTTGGGGATCGCAACTGCCTTTGAGAATGTAACATCAATAGCATCAAGTAAACCATTACCATTGAGATCCCGTGTGAGTGCATTTTTGATAGAGACCATCGGTGCTACAACAGAGACAACAACATTACCATTAATCAGTGGATTGGTAACGGAGGTCGCTTTTAGCGAACCGGTTGCGTTATCGACCGCACTTGTTGCGCTGTAGTAGATACGGCTGACATTGTTAGGCCTGTTTATTGGCGGTAGTGCCGGATCAATAGTCCAGTTGCTGGTAACTGCATCCTTAATCCTGTTTCCGAATTTGTCATAACCCATAGCAATAATTTCAATGTTTTCATCAAGATAGGTTAGTTTCAGAGTATCACCAATCGGTTTGCCTCCGCGTTCAAGAACAATGGCCGATAATGGTCCTGGTAAAAGTACAAATGGTGTTGATGTACCTTTTAATCCACCAAGATCAACCGTTATCTGATGCGAACTGTCTGTTACGACATTGTAAAGTATTGTTGTCACGGTGTCAACACTGTTTGTAAAGCATTGCGTTTTGGCAAGATCCGCCCAGTTGGTGTTGAGTTTTACTGTGTCTGTGTCATTGATAAGTACATAAGGTTCAGGTTTCTGTGTGCCACCCTTACCAACCACATCGGTATAGCGGACATCATTTGCTGTAAAGCAATAGGTTCCAGGTACCGGCCCGTCCTCATTGAAAATTTTTATTACTGTGACAATAGGCTCACCGGCGATGATTTTTTCCGGTGGTGTCACAATCTCTATATCAACACGGGTTGGAGGACCTATGGTGAATTCTACATCAAGAGTATCCGGTATTGTTCTATTGTCAGTTTCAAGATTAACGAATATTTTTCCACTGGCAATATCAGTCGGATCAATTCTCCATGTGGAGGAGATACCAGGACTCTTGATTGTTTTATTCAGGGATGGACTGTTAGACCAGTTTCCAATATCAATATATTGCCACTGGTCAGTATCAGAACGTAATCCCTGAACTCTTAGAAGTGTGTCCTGATTTGTATTCATTACAAGTTTTACTGCTGCAGTATCAGTTCCGGTGATAATTCGCAGTTGTTTAAAGTAATATTCCAGCAATTGAACAACGGTACTGTCCTTAAGCCCGCTGATATCCTGGGCAAATACTTGTGCTGTACCATTTTTCGCCCGCCGTGTAATCAATCCATCACCGAAAGCTACTGTCCCATTTTCCACGTTTACAATGGTATCATTATTTACAACACCCCAGACAGTCGATTGTGAGAAGCCTGTAAAGTTCCCGTCATTATCCCTTAGGACTGCATAACCATGTGTAAATGAAACGCTTTCCTGAATTCTTAATGTGTCAACAGGATTCGGATGATTAATACTTGCCATCTGGTTTGGAGTTGGTTCGATGTAAAGTTTTGCTGGTTTTCCCGGTGTTATATAGATTTTAACTGTATCAGAGAAACTGTATGTCGGACTCATTGTAATAGTTGCAATAACTTTTACATTTCGGTAAGCTGAGTCGGCATTGAATATGGTGTAGTTACCAGCAGTTGAATTTATCGTACCACTGTTTATATGTCCGCCATTTTCCTCAATACGCCATGAAATGGTTGACAATTTTGATGCATTTGTTTCATACTCACTCAGCCAGATTCCATGCTGCTCGAAGATTTTAGCATAAAGAGTACGTGTAGAATCTGCGGATACAATAATGGAATCCGGAAGGTTCGGCAATGGTATTGTACTTGGCGACGGTGCGCCTGCATTATTGTAAAGTACCAGGTGGGTTGGTTTGTCTGGTATTACGATAATCGGGAGAGTATCCGGGACTGCTTTACCCAATGTAACATAGACTATTCCTTTGCCGGTGTCTTGTGGAGTGAAATCCCATGATCTGTCAAGCGGGCCATTTGAAAGGTTACCACTAAGAATACTGAACCAGTTGGCATCAACAGCAACCCATTTATTGTCATAGGAACGTTTTCCTTCGACCTGGATAATCGTGTCCTGTCCCAGTATCATTGTAAGTGCGTTGACCACCGGATTTCCATCAATAAGTATTCTAAGTGAGTCGTATACAAAACTATTTACTTTTGCAATAACATTGTCAGTAAATGTACTACTATCTCTGTTTGTTGCGGTAATTACAGCGGTTCCTGCAGTGTCAAGTCTTAACAATTTTCCCTGGCCAATAACCGCAACATCTTCAATGGCAGAGATAAGTGTAGCAATGCTACTGGACCAATTAGTACTGTTTGATGATGAAACGAAATTACCTTCCCGATCCCGTAATACGGCGTATGCATTTTTTAATGTGTCCCGAGTGTCAAAAATTACAGTGTCAAGAGGATTGTCGTTGACAAGATAAATACCTGTGGGGGTTGGTGTTGGTTCAATTACAAGATGCGATGGTGGTCCTGCTTTCACATAAAGTAAAATGCTTGAAGTCAGGCTGATATTTCCCCCACTAAATCTTACTGTAAGCATAAAATTGTTATACGCATTTTTGGGTATAAAGGAGATCTTGTGTCCGTTTCGTGCAATTAATGTGTCAACAGGTTGTCCATTACCGTTTAATCTTGAGAGCTCCCATGAAATCAGAGGTTTGCTGACAGCAATGTCTTCATAGGAGGAGAGCCATGAATTGTTTCTATCGAACAACTTCGCGACAAAAAATGCTTCTTCGGATGCAGTTATTGTATCAACTACAGGAGGTATGGAGTATGGTTGCAGTGAAGAGGGATCGCCTTCTTGTTTGTAAATCGCCATTGTGGCAGCTAACCCATTATCAAAAATTGCAACAACAGCATCACCATTTGGTGTCCCTGCCCGTGTAATAGAAATTGTTCCTGTACCGGGAGTAGTTGGTGTTACAATCCAGTTATTGCTGGATGACGGAGGGGTTCCTGTTACCGGAAGTCCTGCAGAAATGCCCCAATTTACCTCAATATTATCCCATCCTTTTCCATCAGAGCGTTTGCCGCGGGCGTAGAGAGTCTGTGACTCATCGGTTCGAACTCTTATCGTATCAATTAGCTTTATTCCATTATCGATAATGTAAATCTGGAGTGAATCGTAGGTAATATTAGTTAACGAAACAAGAATCGAATCTGTAAGAGTTGGTGTTGTACTGCTTGTAACGTATGTCATCACCTGTTTGAGACTATCAGTTTTTCGCTCAATAAGCCCTTCACCATAAAATATTCTATTAGTCGATGATGCTTTTGCGATCAAACTGTCTTTGCTTGACCATGTGGCTACTTCTGCAAACGAAATCGGGTTATTATTCAAATCCCGTATTACAGGATATAGCAATTGATTGGTTTGTGTTGAATTGAATTGAATGGTAGACAGATCTGATGGCAACCTTAGAAGGACTGTATCAGTCTGAATTGTCATGTGATGGTTTGCTCCGGGTACAGTATAAATTCGTGCTGAATCAGCAAAAATCTTACCATTCTGGCTAAATGTCGCCTTGATTAACATCAGGGAATAAGCAATTCTTGGGGCATATTTTGCCATGTTTCCTGCGCCCGCCAGTGTTCCTGTTTGTGGAGTGATCTGATATGAGATCTCCCGCATTGTCCAGGAAACGGGTGCAAGATTATTTTCAAACGATGTTAACCGTATCCCGTTTGGATCAAATATTCTGGCAAATAACTTTATGGTATCTCCCGCTTGCACTGTATCGGCCGTAATAGGTGGATCAGTAAACGGGATTGCCGTTGTATTGTCAGGATAGAGAACTAAGCGGGATGGGCCGCCAGAAGTTACCGTTACATTGATAGTTGCGGTTCTCCCTGTAAATGATACACTGACTGTGCCATGTGCTGTATCTATTGGAGTGAAGTTCCAGGTTTGTGATCCCTGCGGAGCTGTGGTAGAAGAGCGAAGTGTGCTTGACATTGACCAGTTCCCTGGAACTGCTTCCCATCCGAGGCCATCAGATCTTTGTCCCTGAACTATCAGCAACGTGTCATTCGTTGCTGCAATTGTCAATGAGGTAATTGGAGTTATTGTGCCATTGATATTTAATGCAATTCGCAAGGCACTATAGCTCACAGAATCAACCCTAACTGTTACAAGGTCACGGTATTTCGTTCCAGTATATTGTCTGCTTTGAGCCGCTACTTCGCCCGTGCCTGCCGGCCCCTCCTTGAAGACAATCCCCTGACCGCGCGTTGTATCTCCCTTTACTACACGATCAATTATGGTATTTAGTCCTGAGGTGACACTCCAGTTAGTCAAACGTGAAGCGTCAATAAAGTTTCCAAATTTGTCACGAATTATCGCATATGCTGAATTTGATGGTTGATTTGACAGGATTCTTAGCTCTGCCAGTGGCTTATCGTTACGCATTGCATCACCACTTGTAGGGATGCTGCCTTCAATTAATAGATGATCCGGGTAACAGGCTGTTATCCAGATACCCAGTGTATCTCTCAGGTAAACACCATTTCCGGCATCGAGTGTACCCTCAATATAAACTGAGTCCCAGGCCTCAGTTGGCCTGAATCGAACCGTATCACCAAGAGTTGGTGTGAGTGTTGATGCCGCATTTCCTCCATTGTCTATAAATCTCCATGTCGTGTTGTTTGCAAGATCCGGGCGTGAAACGCCATCTTCATCAATAACAGTTGAGAATAGGCGTATCGTATCTCCGGCGCATGGATTACCAGCTTTATCCATAGTAAGATTTAAAATGCGCGGTTCGGTTGTAATAATATTTGTAGTAATTCGTATATGCGACTCTGTGGTATGTCGTTCAGCAAAGAAAAAATCAAAAGCATAATCCTGCCCCTCAACCAGTCCAGTAATATCATTGACATTAAATGAACCGCTATTTGCCACGTGTATACCGCCAAGGTCCATCTGAAGTCTGTTATCAATAAACGCCCATACGTCATCATCACCGGTAAAGTTGAACGTGAGACCCGGAGTCATCGTAAATTTCCAGTGAATCTTCATTGTAAACGAGTAGTTATGATTCCTGCTTTCATTTCCCAACCCTCTGCCATCAAGCGGGAAAAAACTGTCATTTCTGTACTCATATACGCCAGGCGTTCCACGGACATATCTAAATGGAAGAGAATCATTTATCTCAATATTTCTAAAGGCAGTATCATAATTGACTTTTTGATTGGATCCAGTGTATTTATAAGGAGAGGTATTTTCGTATATAGGGATTGTAGAGTCTTTTATAGCAGTAGACCAGGGTTTATACCAGTACTTAATATACGCATTTTTATTTATATTATCTCGAACAGTCGTTACCACAGGATTTGTATCAGGTCCTAATGTATTCTGTACCATCCCTTTTTTTACTCCAGAAAAATGAGGGGTCTCAAATTCCGGGTTTGAGCCATTTGAATGGAAATCATAATAGGTAACCTTTACCCAGAGTGTATCGGGATAAATCTGACTGAATGAAAATTTTGCATTCATCAAAATAAGAGACATGATAATTGGTACGACTATTTTTTTCATGATAATCTTCCCCCTGGAAGAGATAGGAATGATGATTTAATCGTTAAACGCACCTACTTAATGATACACTCGGAGAATGGCATTTTTATATAGCTATCGCAATGTATTTACGGTTGCATGGTAAGTGAGTTTAATTCATTGTAAAAGTTGTATGTTATAAGCCTGACACTGCACAGATTCATTTTTCTGATTGTACAATGCGGGTATAGATAATTTCAATGGGTTGTTTTTAAAATAAAAAATCTATGAATAAGGCGGCGAAAACACTATCAATGTAACATTCACAAGGAGGTTCCTGTGTCGTTTGATTACTTCAAGCTCACGCAGATCCATCCGGAGGGGAAGGTCGCGTGCGAATGGTACAAAAATCAGGACCGGGAGGCAGTAGCAAGTAGCAAGTAAGTGTGTTTTTTCACAATGACTACTGACTACTGACTACTTCAAGAAATCATCGTCCGATACCGATTATTTCTTCCATCTTGAAGTTCTTGTATTTTGATGGAACCGGTTTACCGTCGGTTGTGTAAAATTCAATTGCCAATTCGATTTTGTAGATTCCTGGAGCGCATGCCATCTTTTTAGAATTTGACATGTTCCAGTAGAATTGTATCGGATAGGTGGTACTGTAATTATTCTTGACAATTGATGGAATAATATCGTTGTTCACCGCTGATGTAACAAGGTTTCCGACCATGTCATGAATCTTTGCTTTACACCGGATCTGTACATTCTCAGATGGTTGCGGGACTGCGATCGTAAATGTAAGTGCTACCCCTGAACGATCATTTTTAACCCAGGTAATGGCATCCTGCTGATGGACAAGTGTAAATTTTCCAGCCTCAACACGTGAAAAAATCGGTTTTGACGGATTGGGAATCGGCACCAGCGGCGGATTAGGAATTGCCTGTATTGTGACAACAGTCTGTTTGTTGATTACGACCGGGGGATTTTTCAGATCAGTGGCATCTTTTATATATGGTGTTGTTCCCTTAATACTGAAATAATTTTTCCCTGATATATCAACACCGTTAGTTGTTATAAACTGTATCTGCTTGCCGCTGAGCACCTTCATACTGTTAATGCCGACAAGCATGCTGTCAACCACAACAAGTTTTCCAGTCTGGTCAAGCTGCCACACAGTAAATATTTTTGTCAACGTATCGGTTGCTCCAAGACGCTGATTGTCAGAAACGCGCACGACATCCTCACTGAATGTGACAGTAACAATATCTTTTGTTCTGTCGTCAAGGTCGACAATCTTCTTTTCAACTTTCCATACGACTGGCCCTGCACCATCTGTGGTTGATAGTACAACAGAACCGGTTCCGGCTATTTGCAGAGAATCAATCGGCATAACTGTTAGATTAAGTATGCTATTGGTTTGAGCAGTATCCGTAACAATTTCTTTAAAGTATACATGCCAGATGCTATCAGCTTTATTACTGTCAGTTCTGATACTGTCAACTGTATAGGTTACTCCGTTAGGGGCAAGAATAGTGAAATCGGTAAGAGATATATCCTTTGGCAAGACAACCGGACGGGTGAAAACAAGATCGACGCCGTCAAGTAATCCATTACCATTGTTATCGCGGGTAATTGCAGATTCGATTTTGTTAAGCGGTCCGGTAATGTTGATTGTGATCTTTCCGGTAGCCGACGTATCAGTTGCCGAGCGTACAACAAGACCACCATTGACAGATATTTTCGCTGATGTCGCATCATAAAAAATCTGTGTTACACGATTCGGATTATTGATCGCAGGCAGGATTGAGTCAATTTTCCAGTTGCTGGTTTCTGCACCACGCAGGTTTCCGTATTTATCAAATCCGATTGCGACAAGACGAATATCCTTATCTTCATAGGTGATATCAAGTTTTGTAATCGGCTTATTATCACGGTAAACAAGGATTGTATCAATCTTATTAGGCAGCAGTGTAAATGGTGCTGTTATTCCCTTCAATGATCCAAGGTTGACGGTTATTGCATGCATGCTGTCACGGGCTGTGGTTGCATAGAACAGCTTTAAATCTATGGTATCGACTCCGCCGCTGAAACATTGTTTCTTTGTATTATCAGTCCAGTTTTCCGATAAGAAGAGAGTGTCAACACCAATCATGACATACGGTTTCGGTCTGCTATTTCCACCCTGAGGGATAACATCGGTATATTTTACATCTTTTGCGTCAAAACAGTACTCTCCTGGAACGATTCCGTCAAGGTTGTGTATTTTGACAATCGCCCGGATGTTTTCACCTGCAATCAGAGAATCGGCAGGAGTGATAATTTCGATAGTCACACTTACTGGCGGGCCGGGGATAAATTTTACATTCAGGGTATCAGGCTTTGTCCGCGGATCTGTTGGCATTGATACCATGATTTTACCGGTTGCGGTGTCAGTGGGAGAGAGTCTCCATGTAGCAGCTGTTCCCGGTGTTTTTATTGATTTATCAAGTGATGGCGTATTGGTCCAGGTGCCATTGTCAATGTATTCCCATACTGCTGTATCGGAGCGCAATCCCTGAACGCGCAGCGTTGTATCCTGGTTTGTGTTGATAGTCAGTTGTGTAAGGCCGGTATCGCTTCCGACAACGATTCGCAATGTCCTGTAGTAGTATTCCAGTAGCTTTACATATGAAGAGTCGCGCAGCGAATAGGTATTGTCAAATGCTGATATCTGGGCAAGACCGGTTTTTGCCTTACGCTCAACAATACCCTCACCGACCACCGTAACTCCGTTTCTGATCGTAATAATGGTATCGTTATTCAGCACGTTCCAGGCTGTTGATGTCGAATAAACTGCAAAGTTATTTTTTGCATCACGCAGAATCGCATAGCCGTTTGCAGTGGTTACGCTGTCCTGTATTTTTATTGTGTCAACCGGATTGGGCTTGTTCGGACTTGCCTGCCAGTTGGCACTTGCCTCAATAAAAAGCTTTTTTGGAGTACCTGCATTAATGTGAATCTTAACCGTATCAGAAACTGTGAATGTGGGACTTAGTGCAATTGACGCAATCACCAGAACATTGCGGTATGCACTGTCGGGTCTGAAAATGACGCCGTGTCCTGCATCCGCGTTTAATTTCCCACTATTAATATGGCCACTGTTTTCAACAATCCTCCACTGAATGGTTGCACTTTTTGATGCATCCGATTCATACTGGCTTAGCCAGATTCTGTTTATGTCAAAAATCTTTGCAACAAGCGGCAGGGTTGAATCTGCCGAAACTGTAACTGAATCCGGAAGACTTACATATGCGAAAGTACCGCTGGCCTTTTCCGGTCCTGTTTTATTGTAAATTGACAGATAGTTTGCATCATTGGGTATGACAGTTACTGTTAATGTGTCTGGAATCGCTGTACCAAGTGAAACTGTTATCAATCCTTTACCCGTATCTGATGGCTTATAGAGCCATTCACGGAAAATCGGGCCATTGATATTTCTTCCATTGACAACTGCAAGCCATGATGCATCTACGGGTACCCAGGTATTGTCGGTTGACCGCAATCCTTCAACCTGCAACAAGGTGTCATGTCCAAGTTTGATCTGAAGATTTGTTGCAGCCGAGTCGTTATTGACAAGTATTCTCAATGCGTCGTAGGTATAATTAACAACCTTTACTGCAACATTGTCGGTAAATGCCGAATTGGTTTTGCTGGTTGCAGTTACCGATGCACTACCGGATGATTCCGTTCCACGCAGTAGTTTGCCCTCACCGGCGAGTGCGTTTGCTTCAGTTGCACCGACAAGTGTTGCATTTGTACTTGACCAGGCGGTACTTCTGGACTGCGAGACAAAGTTCTGATTTGCATCACGTAAAATTGCATATACGTACTTGGTAGTATCTCTGCTGCCGAACACAACGGTGTCAATTGGCGAGTCTTTTACCAGATTTTCTCCCGTTGGTTGTGCATTGGCTTCAATAACAAGATGCGTTGCCGCACCTGCTATGACATACAAATTCACTGAACTTGTGAATGATGTTGTACCGTCTTTGAATGTCGCTGTAATAGTCAATCTGTTGAAGGCATGTGTCGGCTTAAAACTGATTATATGCCCTGAGTTACCCGAGAGAGTGTCGAGGGGTGTCCCGGGACCGTTTCTATTGGTAATTGCCCATGAAATAAGTGGTTTGCTAACAGCCGCATTTTCATACCTTGAAAGCCAGTAACCATTTCTGTCAAAAATTTTTGCAACGAAATTGTAAGATGTGCCCGCTACGATTGTGTCAATAACCGGTGGAGTCGACCATGCGTCAGTTGCTGTCGGAGTACCTTCTTTTTTGTAAAGAGCCATTGTTTTTGGCTGGCCTGGTGTAAATATTGCAACAACAGAATCACCCGTTGCACCTGCGCGGTTTACAAATATTTTTCCTGTCGCGACATTCGTCGGAATCACTGACCAGGTAACTGAATTCTGCGGTGGAGTCCCGGTAACCGGAAGACCTGCAGATGTTGACCAGTCTGATGGTATATCGTCCCATCCGCGCCCGTCGGAACGGCGTCCCTCTACCCGGAGCGTCTGTGATGCATCGGTAGCAATTGTTACTGTGTCAATATATTTTTTTCCATTGTCAACAATATAAATCCGAAGAGAATCGTAGGTGATTGTGGTTATGTTAACCTCAATGGTATCATGCAGAGTAGTTGATCCGCTGATATAGGTCGTGATAGCCTTTGTCGTTTTTGTACTGTCCGTTTTTCGTGTGATTAAACCTTCGCCTTTAGCGACAACCGTTGTTGCGACAGCTTTAACAATTGTTGTATCAAGGCTTCTCCATGATGCATTGGTGGCAAAGCTGATTATATTTTCGTACCTGTCCCGGACTACCGGATAAACCTTTTTATCTGTGTCAGCAGCTTCAAAACGGAGCAGCTTCTGATCAATCTGTGTTGATGTATCTCTGTAATTCAGGGTGTCAAAGGTTTGAATGGTCAAATGATGAGCCCTGCCGGCCGTTGTGTATAACCGGATAGTATCCTTCATGACAAGACCATCATTATTATTGAATGTTGCGATGATATAAACAGTATTATATGCTCGTGTCGGACGGAAATAGGTCATGTTTCCGGTAGTTCTGCTCAGTGTACCTGTCGGTCTGACTGTACCCGTAACCAGCTCCTGCATTTCCCAGGTGACCGGAGCTGTGGGCGAATCAAATTCAGTCATCCGTAACCCGTTTTGATCAAAAATCCTTGAAAAAACAGGAATGCTATCTCCTGCTGCAACTGTGTCAGCGGTAAGGTTCGGGTTTACAAATGGAGCGTTGTCCGGTGTGTTAATTGATGGATATAATTTCAAACCTGTAGGCTTCGCACTGATAATATTGGTGGTTATAACAATATTTGATCCCGTAGTATGTCTTTCTGCAAAGAAAAAATCCAAAGGATAGGTTTTACCTGGGGTTAGACCGCTCCCGTTTAAATTAAACGTATCACTCAATGCTCCATGTCTGCCACCAAGATCAAGCATCAGTTTGTTATTTACAAATGCCCAAACGTCATCATCTCCCTCAAATTCGAAAGACATCGTTTTATTAGGATCGTATTCAAAGTTCCAGTGAAGTTCCATCGTAAATGAAAAATTATGATTTAATCCTTCATTTCCAAATCCTCTATTATCCAAAGGAAAAAAAGGCTGATTATTTTTACCACTTCTACTATATTGATAAACACCATTGCCAATATGAATAAATGGTAACGAGTCATTAATTCTGATATTTTTAAATGATGTATCATGTGCCAGAGTTCCTTCACCAGTGTACTTGCATGAATCACCATCATTTCCGGCTGCATAAACAGGCACATTTTTATCTCCCTGTGCTGTCTTTGCCGGCGCATAGTAATCAGCATCTGCCCAAGGTCTGAACCAGTATTTAATATACGCATTTCGGTTGATTTTTGACGTATTGGATGTTACAATAGGTTTACGATCTGCATCAAGGGTATCCTGAACCATACCTTGAGTCAATCCTATGAGCATATTCTGTTCAAACTCAGGGTTTGTTTTATTGGAATGGAAATCGTAAAATGTTACCGGTACCCAGAGAGTATCGGGAAACCCCGTTTGCGAAAAAGAATTGGTAATGCAAAGTGATAGTACAACAAGAGCGGCAAGCACAACTCTTTTCATAGTTGCTCCTTATGACGTGCGTGTATGTTAATAATATTTAACACTCTTTAGCAATATAAATGAAAAAATTGAATTTGGGTATTGCTTTCTTTATTATATAGTATTCAAGCTCACATATATTTTTTTGCTAACATATCTATCTGATTAAAAATCAATTCGATATATTGGAATACAGGTAAATTGCTTTCAATGTGGCAGCAACCAGTAAATGTGGATATGTACACTTTAACTGGTGGTCATGGAACGGGTACCTGACAACCACTGGTATTATGTCGACACGAACATGTATAGTACGTTGCATGACTACCGGAATTTTTGCCCCGGGGCAGGGCTGGTTTGGGCCTACACAGGATACTATGAATCAGACTTTATTTCAAAAAATCTCCGGTACTCATTCCCTCAAACATAATGTTGTCTAACCATAAGTCAGTATTTCTGTTAGCGAGGAAATTAATATTACTTACCGCGATATTGCCATCACTCCATTGGACTATCTGTTCTGACGTTGATGTAATTGCGGCAGGAATATCTGATGACTTTATTGAGTATTTATTCCATTGTGATGACAGCTCAACTGGGATTTCGTAAATTGTAAATGCAGATAACTTACCGACAGGTCTGCACGTGAACTGAACTCGTATGATACCGCTTCCTTTGGCCATAAAAGAAAAGACAGTCATCTTTGATAAATCAAACCATGATTTGCTGGTATTGGCATCCTTTGATCCACTGATATCACATCCGATAAGCGCATACGGTGCACCTGACAGGGTGTCTATCTGAAAGGTGCAGTGAAGACTGCTGCCGTCATAGCTGTCTGAAGATGTGTCCATCGCTGCGACAAGACCGGGTTGTTCAGTTGGAAGAATCTGACTGTTACCACGATTTGCCTGATCGATAAATGCAAACCAGCTTCCACCACCAAGCAGCGGAGAGAGGCAATTAAAACCATCTCTGGTACTGAAATCATCAAACATTGTCGCTGTAGCTGCATATGTCCGTAATGTATCACCTGAAATTTTCCGGTCAACATAAATATCCTGTGATCCGGTCTGATTTGAAGGAATAATCCTGAATAGCTGTTCACCTGCAGGTAACCGTATTGTAAAGGAACCATCACTGTTGACCGTAATTTTCTTATCCAGCCCGAGCACAAGCAGATTACCACCCGCTACAGGTGTCTCGTCACTGTAGATTTTTCCTGTGTATGGTACCATTGTATCAAGAATGCAGTTACCGATATTAATCGCAGTATCCTTGTCTGATATGTAAATTCGTTTCATGGCGACAAGAGAGTCCCTGGTATAGAGCTCTACAAGATGGTATCCGGGTGCGATATGTTCAAGCGAAAATGTTCCGCTGTTAGTGCTGACTGTTTTGTTATGATTTTGTGATGCAACCGAATAAGGAATGTAGTCCTGTTTACGGACAATGACAGAAACATTGTCTGCATTCCGGTTATCGGCATATTGTACAGAACCGAAAATTTTTGCCTCACCGATATCGGTACCGGTGCCATTGTTTACTACAGGAGAATTCCCGCAGTAGGATAGAATAAGGATAAACAGGGAAACAGCAATTTTTATATATGTCATACATCCTTCTTTTTAACTTTGGCCCGCGGGACCATCTGAATTCCCACCCTGCACACCATATCTGGATTTGTATCCTCACGTGCGAGAGCGATAAGCCGTTTACGGAACTCCTGTATCTCAATGCGCATTTTTTCAAACGTCGGCATTGATACGCTCATTATGACTGATGAAATACTGCGGTCATCAAGAGTGCAGTTGTCAAAAGCCTCAATGTCAAGCTCGAGATTTTTCTTGTGAAACTGGCTCAAAATAGTCGAATTCACACTCGGGGGAGTAGAAAGTATCGGTTCGGAGACAACAAAACCATTTCCATCATCCCGGGGCTTGATAAAACCATTTCGCTGGAGATACTCAATCGCACTTTGAACCTGATCACCTTTGATTGGTGGTATGAGCATTCTTCCAAGTGCGTTATAATCAACCCTGCCGATGAGACCGATCAGGTCACGCAGAACCGGGTAATACCATTTTTCAAAATACCGTAATTTTTTGTCATCAAGCGAGTGCGTTGCTTTTTCGGAACGGATCCTCAAAAGTTCTTTCAGCAACGCTTCTTTTTTGTCAACATTCTTTTCGTTCCCGAATTTAACAAGTATTGTGAAAAATGCCGATTCAGAAGTGCTCAGGTGTAATGCTTTACAAAAGTTTGCAATGTACTTTGGCGATAACTTGCGTTCGCTGCGGAGTACGCGAAGCAGGTATGTTGAGCCCGGAATATCTGCATCCGCGAGAAACTTTCTGTGTGAATATGTTGTATCGGTCTCTTTGAGATAAGAAAATGTATCATTGAGATATTCACGATAATCAAAGTAATCATACAGGTGCGGCTTACTCAATTCTTACTCCATGTACTTAAAGATTCAGGTACAGGTTGAGCAGTAACTACTCATCAAACGTAACCTCAATCATAATCTCAATCTCATATAACCTGTACCAAATATACAAATAGTGGCCAGATAAACCAACAACTCAATGAAACCGGTACCGGCAGCAAAAGCATAATGTACGGGGGGGGGACTGTATGCTGTTTCCAGATATTCCCGATTAAAAGGGATACCTGAACTCAGAAGTTTTACGTCTCGCTACCGGTACCGGTTTCAAAAAACTGTTCGAATGTCTGTCTTTCCTGTGTTTGTAAATATACATAATCTAAATATAATGGCAACATATTTTATGATAATTGAACATACATTGTTCAGGAAAAAAGTTACAATATCCTTTTATAATATATAGTTTATTATATTGTTTGGCCGAAAAAAATTAAATATTGTAAAAAAATTAACTAAAACACCTTTTTTACTACTATATTTTATGGCAACATATTTCCGGGGTTTGAACTTTGGTGTTGTATATATTTTATTGTTTTGTATATATCATTATTATAAGGAGTGGTTATGCTGGCTGATTGGTCAAAACGAATAGTTATTGCCGCAACTGTGTTAACAGCTGTGGTTTCAGGTTTCGCAGCTGAATTACCGGGATTCAGGGTTGCCGGACGGTTTTTGTATGATAAATGCGGTGAAAAAGTCATTCTGCGCGGAATTAATAAAATGACTGTCTGGACTGACATTAGTGGGGCAAGTTTTCCGGAGATTGCCAAAACCGGAGCAAATAGTGTCCGCATTGTATGGGTAACAACCGGTGATATCGAAAAATTCGACAGTGCTATCAGCAAATGCCGTCAGAATAAAATGATTCCTATGGTAGAGCTTCATGATGCAACCGGGGAATGGTCAAAACTTTCGACGTGTGTAAACTGGTGGATCAAGCCGGAAGTTGTCAGTGTGATTCAGAAACATGAGGAGTATCTGCTGATAAATATCGCCAACGAGTGCGGTCAAACTGTTACTGATGCAGACTTTAAGGCAGGGTATACTGATGCCATTACAAAAATGAGAGCTGCTGGTATTCACGTACCGCTTATCATTGATGCCGCAAAATACGGACAGGATATCAATATTCTTCAGGCAACAGGGCCCGATCTGATCACTGCAGATCCTGATCATAATATTCTTTTATCGGTACATATGTGGTGGCCGGTTGAATGGGGATACAGCGATCAGGTGATTACCGATGAAATTAATCAATCGGTAAAGATGAATCTTCCCTTGATAGTAGGAGAATTTGCGCATAGTGGTGTTGGATGCGAAACAACAATTAATTATAAGCATATTCTAAGTGAGTGTCAGAAAAACGAAATCGGCTGGCTCGCGTGGGAGTGGGGGCCGGGTAACAGCGACTGTACCGAAATGGACATGACTACCGATAGCAAATTCGAAACCCTTAGAAACTGGGGACTGGAAGTTGCAGTGACAGATCCCAACAGTATCAAAAATACATCTGTTATTCCAAAATTCATGCAGATTGGTATTTGTGAAGGAAGTCAGGTAAAACGGTTCAGCGTTTCTGTTGTGGCTAAGGGGCGCGGAAGCGTTTCGATTGCCCCTAATAAGTCAATGGTTGATTCAGGGCAGGTGCTGACTATTACTCCTGTAGCGGATGCCAATAATGAGTTTGTCAATTGGAGCGGAAGTAAAGAAGGTACACAGAGCCCGCTCACGGTAACAGTTGAATCAGATCTTACAATAGCTGCCAACTTTACTGATAATGGCCCGGCAGTCGGTGCAGAACTTGCAACAAATGGCGATTTCTCCAACGGTCTTACAGGATGGGAATTCGCAGCATTTACACCTGCAGTCGGAACCGCCGTAGTCGAGGATGGCGTCTTTATTGCAACTATGACAACGAAAGGTACTGAAGGGTGGTATGGGCAGTTTAAAACGGTAACGCTTGACATTTCAAAAGGAAAATCATACGTTGTATCGTTCAAGGCAAAGGCCGATGAACCTTTTAATCTGTCAAACAATATCGGTTTGAATGCAGATCCATGGACAACCTATTCAGGGTATCAGAAATTTGATCTTACGACAGAGATGAAAACCTATACCTACGAGTTTACAATGGGAGAGGCTGATGATCGTAAAGCACGCATGGTGTTTGATCTTGGTTTACTTTCAGGTAAGATCTATTTTGATGATATCAGTGTAAAACCGATTGATAACGGCAGCCCGGTTAAGCGGATGGCTTCAGCTCAAACGTTGAAAACAATGAATGTACGATCAGTGGGTAATAACGTAATTGCAGTTACATTACCACGAGCGGTCTTTGGTACATTTGAGCTGATTTCTGTTTCAGGCAGATCAATTGCCCGTCTTAATCCGAAAATGTATTCAGCCGGAACACATATGCTTACTATTAAATCTGCTGATATATCAAATGGAATGTATTTAGTACGTTTCATATCTGATAGCATGCAAACTGTTTCACAGCCTCTCTCTGTGATCAGGTAGCGTATCAGAGAAATGATAGTTGACAGATTACTCTTCCCGGTGCGGTTTTCCCGGGAAGTCTTTTTTTATCGTCAGAGGTGGTTACAATGAAAATGCGTTTGTTATGTTTGATTGCCATGGTAATGTGTAGTGCGATTTCGCATGGTGTCAATGCCGCACCTGCAAATACAATAAAATACAATGGAAAAGATTACTACATAAATGGCATGAATGTACCCTGGAATGCATTCGGCTCTGATGCCGGAACGCATTATCAGTGGGGTGCATTGTATGATTCCACCTTTTTTGATACATTATTTCAGCAGTGTAAAGAGTATGGTGTCAACTGTGTCCGGTTATGGATACATTGTGATGGCCGTACATCACCGGAATTCGATACTGATGGAGCGGTCAGCGGACTGGATACCAACTTTCTCTCAAATCTTGAGGATATATTCAGGATCGGTGCGGAAAATAATGTAATGGTGATGCCGTGTCTGTGGTCGTTTGATATGACAAAGGATTTTACCGGATCAGCAGGAAAATATGCAGGACTTCATGCGGATCTTATAAAAGATTCGCTCAAAACGGTTTCGTATATCAATAATGCACTTATTCCTATGGTCAAGCGTTTTGCAAATACCTGTAATCTGTTTGCCTGGGAAATTATTAATGAACCGGAGTGGAGTATCAGTGGTCCCGGGACAACGGTACAGCTGGTAAGTAAAAAAGAGATGGTGCGTTTTTGCGGCATGATTGCAGAAGCGATTCACGCGAATTCATCAAAGATGGTTACCGTCGGATCAGCTTGTCTGAAGTGGAATTCAACAAAGATAGGTCCTGCGGAAGCACACTACTGGAGTGATTCATCATTTACGGATGCCTATAATAAACCCGGCTCTAACCTCGATTTTTATCAGATACATTATTACGACTGGATGTTTAATCAGGACTGGGGTTATGATCCGTTTCAGACAACAAAAACACCAGCGTACTGGAATCTTGACAAGCCTGCACTTATTGGAGAAAATCCCGGTGTTGAAGGAAAATACACACTTAAGCAGATGATCGACAATGCGTATGCAAACGGTTATGCCGGGATCATGCCCTGGTCGTATGACAGTGTTGACAACTTCGGAAGCTGGAATATGTGTAAAAATGAGCTGAAAGCATTTCATGACAAGCATGCATCACTGATAGATTTTTCCTGTGGCGGGACTGACATTATAAAGCAGCAGCACAATAAACAGAATAATGCTGCAAATGAAAAATCTCGTTTAAGTATCATCTGTACTGGCAATGGCGCAGCAATAGTCCAAAATCCGGATAGGGAAGGAGTGCTGCATATATATACCATAGCTGGCAGACAAGTTATAAGTCAGATTGTCAGAGAGGGAAATACAACGATTAGCGGATTGAAAAACGGTTCGTATCAGGTGCTGTTTAAAAACAAGGAATCATTTTTAACGTCAACGCTTATTGTCCAGTAGTAAAAGTAATCTGATATAGTTGTAGCATTGTTTTCACCAGCAACTCCGAAAACAATGCTGCATAAAAGAATTTTTACTCCTTGCTCCTAACTCCTTGCTACTTGCTACTTGCTACTTGCTACTTGCTACTTGCTACTTGCTACTTGCTACCATTCCCCCCCCCCCTCAAAATCTTTTTTCTTGCCTTCCCATTTACCCGCTAAATATCTTACAAAAAGCGTTCACGAAAAATTGCATTTTGCGAGAATTTCCGTATTTGTCTTAAAATGGATTTAACAGGTAATCATCCGGAAACTGTCAAAATGTCTGTTTAGGTAGTATTATTTGTGCTTTATAGTTATATTGCTTTTTTGTCTTAGCACTCTTGTTACTCGTTAAGTGTCACACATTACATGTCACTTCTTCACGGAGGTTAAATGGGAAAACCGGCGGCTCGATTGGGAGATCCGACTGCACATGGTGGTGTTATTACTGTTGGATTTCCGACCGTGTTAATTGGCGGAATGCCCGCAGCACGACTAGGTGATATGCATGTCTGCCCGATGTTTACCGGATATGTGCCTCATGTTGGCGGACCGATATCACTGGGTAGTACCGGGGTTTTAATTGGTAATATGCCGGCAGCGCGAATGGGCGATATGGCCGTTTGCGTAGGTCCGCCATCAAGTATTATCATGGGGTGCCCGACAGTGCTTATCGGAGAAGTAAGTGCTGGTGGTGGTGGAGGTGGAGCTGGAGCAGGTGCCGGCGGTGGCGGTGGAGGAGATGTCAGTGCTGTAAATGCCGCTTTGGTGAGTGCGATGATTGCCGAACCTGAGGAACCACAGGAGGGTGAAGATCATTACCTGTATGCGACCTTTGCTGATACTGGGGGGTATCAGGTAGCAAATGTCCATTACACATTAAGTAAACCTGATGGGTCAGAATCTGATGGAACATTGTTTGGCAGTATAAAAAAATCACATGTCGCAGCCGGATCATATAGCGCTAAGTTAAGTGCAATTACCGTTGCACGATGGTCAAAAAAGGAAACTTCTGTCGGTAGTGATGTTGACATGATAGTTGAAACTGTCGGGGTGGATTCCGGTATTCCGGTGTTACTTATGGTATATATGAAAGATTCAAACTTTGCAGACAGTTTTCTAATGTCAATCGAAACGACACTCCAGGGAACAACGGTAAAAGAAAAATTCAACTTTACGATAAGTGAAGGATATCTTGATGCGATGCGCAAGAAGGCCCAAAGCAGCCGGTGTTCAATGCCGCTGTTTTATTTTAAAGCCGTTATTGGTGAATTGACACTTCGCTCAAATGTTCTGCTGATTACCGATAAATTAAGTGTCGAACTTAAGGATGATGATGGAAATGCTATCGGGAATAAAAAATACGAGGTTCTTTTTCCAAATGGGGAACGTCGCTCCGGAACTCTTGATAGCAGCGGAAAAGCCGAGGTGAAAAAAATTGCCCCGGGAAGTGCTGATTTCAAGGTTGATCTTAATTCATGAGAATAATCTGTGTCCCGAAAAACGGGATTCAAGAAAAGCGTTCTTTATCTATTACCGGTTGGGATACTAAAAACGATGGGGAAACAAAATTTTTCAATTATGTGACACGATAGCGCAATTATCACACCACTACCTTTTACTGATGGTGCTGTGATAATTGCAACCGACCATGGAAATTACAGAGTGGACAGGTAAGATTGTTTTATACAACATTGAACATTATAAGGAAATACTATGCCGGAATCAATAAATAATCTCTTCGCAATCCGTATCCCCGATGGATGGTCTGATGACACCGTGTATACAATCATGGGACCTGAAGATAACGGGATCAAGCATAATCTTGTCATAACGGTAGATTCCGTAATTAATACAAAGGAGATGTCGCTTCGCGATGCCGCTTTTCTGCGTATTGAAAGTCTCAAGGAAAATCTTCCCGGACTTGAAATTCTTAACGAGACAGAGAAAATACTTCCTCAATCAGAGCGGACTGTTTATGAAGTGGTGTACAAATTTGTGCAAAATGAATCCAAACCGGTTTTTCAGAAACAGGTTTATTTAATAGAAGATAAAAAACTCTATTCCTTTGCAGCATCATTTTCGAAAAAGACGATAAAGACAATCGGCACAGTAGTTGACGAGATGATTGATACGTTTACACCATTTACGGTAAAACAGGTAAATTTCGATTAACAATTTCTTTGGGATAATGCCATGAATACTACGTTCTCACTTGCAGTAGATAAAGAAAATAAAGTCAAAGTGGAGTCATCAATTGCCTACGCAAACTGGGTGTTTCTGTCTGCCTACGCCGGATATGAGACATCGTTTGAAATCGGAACGGTGTTTGTGGGCAATGGTGCACCTGTTGAAGTAACAGTAAAAACCGGCAGTGGTAAAAAGATTGCATCATGGAAAGGCAAGATTGTCGGAAATAAATGCATCGGAAGTGTTGCGATACCGGAAAAAATGAAACTTGGGGACATCATCTACTTCGAATGTAAACTGCCCAAACACAAGGTATCAATGGAATCAAATGAAATACCTGTCAATCCAATGCTGAAAGTGATTAAAATATGCTGGGATAAAAAAGAGGTCACAAGGGATGAACTATTAACATGTACAGTAGAGTTCGAGGAGGACTGTATAGAAAACGGCACAACAGCGCTTTTAACAATTAAAGAATATGATGCTGATAACAACCATGATATCATTTCAAAAATCCCTGTTGTTGTAATGAATAATAAAATAGAAACACAATGGAAATTCAGGTTTGCCGATAACACAGAAGATATTCCAACAAATGATGAACTGAAACCTTATGGTAAGCAGTACCAGTACCCGGAATATTTCTTTACGGTTGATGTTGACGGGGTGGTAGTGGGAAGGGATCAGGAGAGCGGACTTGTGCGGTTTCGGGATGATTTGCATTTCAAAGTGACTGATGAAAGTGGTGTTGTAATTACAAATAAAGAGTATATACTTTCTTTGCCTGATGGTACTACAAGAAATGGTAATCTGGATGAGAATGGATTGATATGTGAGGTAGATTTACCTCCAGGGAAAATCTTTCTTGATGTACCCGAACACCCTGATTTACTTATTGAGGATTGAGACAGGAGATTACATCGTCTATGTATAATGCAGAATTACAAAGAATTAAAAAAGCCTTTAAAACGGATTGTTTTGATTGGACGCCTGGCCAGACACTCCCGGTACCTCCATATTTGAATGATAAAAACAAAGGCGTTTATACTGCAAAATCTGGTGAAACGCTTGAAACTATTGCGAATGATATAATAAATAATAAGGATAATAAGTATTGGGATATTTCTTCAAAATTTAAAAATTGCCGAAGAGATACAAATGATGCTCCATGGAAATTTTTAGCTACCTATAATTTCGGTGTTTCAACAAAAGAAAAAATCAATTGGATTTGTTGTGAAATGTTTGGGTTTAATATAAACGTAAATCTTTCCTCTGATCATACAACATTTACATTTAAGGGTGGGGAAAAACTTTATTATCCAACAATGTTATCGGTATCATCCGGATCTAACAAAACGGGAGTTGTTTCAAATAATGTGCCAGGGTATATTCTTTTTCCTTCTTTTGCAACACCGTCAATTGTTCAGAGCGGTACAAAAATTTCATTGCTTATTCTTTCACAAAACGAACTGACACCTATTATGGTGAATACCCATCTAAAGATTGTTTCCTGGGAAAAGCCAATAGATAAAACTGTCTGCGAAATAAAGGATATTTCATATAATGAACCAAATGGTTATAAGAATTATAAACCATTACTTGTTGAAAAAGATCTGGATAATTGTATTTCATGCAAACCACTTCAACTTTCAGAAAGTATTGTTGATGAGGAATCACAATTTGCATTCATTCCTGATGCAGATTTGATATCGGAATTGAAAAATGATTATCAATTAAATGTTCTTAACAAGGTTACAATAAATCTGGAGTATTTGAATGATATCGATAATGGTTTTTATAATCTGTTTTGGATTAATAAAGGACAGGAACTTGAAGATGCAATAGTGCAGAAACGACTGAAATCAGAACAATTTCTCGGTAAAAGAATTCCAAAGAATTCAAATGGACAATACTATTGCTGGGAAGTCGAGGAGAACGCATTTTATCTTGAAAATATTCGTGATTCTCTGCCAATTGCAGCTTATCACCCATTACTGATTACAAATAAAGAATATTGCAATTTTGCACACCTTGGAGATCTACATTGCGTATCCAGGCTTTCGTTACTTAAATTAAGTAACGCAAAAGTGATTGACCATAAGGACATTGAACCGATAGGAAGTTTAATTAATGATTATGTCAGTACAGTCAAGAGTTTATTATTTCAGGAAGATAAAATAAAAGATGTTGATGCGTTTCTGATATCCGGTGACTTAATTGACTTCATGTATAATTTTTATCCTGTAGATTTAATAGCAAAACGGGAACAGTTAAGAAGTGAGGGAAAATATGATGAAGCCCAAAAATTGACCGCAAAGGATTTTTATAATACACCAGACGCAATTCGTGATGCCGTTGGTGTTGGTGATGAGGCCGATGTGATGGATAAATATGAAATGGGAGTTGATCTGATTACGCTTTACGGTATGATACTTCAGCTCTACCAGGAACTGCATAAACCCGTCTTTATTGTTACGGGAAATCATGACGCCTATGAGATGCCCTATGGGGTGTCTCCAAGAATAGGTATACCATCCGATGAGAGTACTCTACTCCCCAGATGGATGACAAATCGAGGAGGTGTTTACAAACCCAATGATGGAATTCCAGCAGATATGAATCTCACATTTTATGAGGCAATTTTAGTATATGGAGAACACTATCCTGTTGTTGTGAAAGCAAAAAACTTTACACCAAGAAGGATGAAGCATATTTATGAACTATTTATACCGATAAAAGATTTTGTTTTATCTAATAAAAATTGGACATTAATAGGACTTGGTTGGGGTGATGCAGAAGATCTCATTGATGTACCTTTTTGGCAAGATCAAGGAAGTCCTGGTCATTTGCCAAGAGCAAATGAAACGCTTACCATACCACAGAGAGAACTGGTCGATTTTGCTGTCAGAATACAAAAAAAAATAATTCTCTTTTCTCATTTTACTTTTGTAAGTTTCGATGCAGGGATTCCATCTCAAAAAAATCCAAAGGGAATTATACAGTATACTCATTTTGGTAAAAATGATATGGGTACATTTGAGCTGCAGAGAAGAGAAACCTACAAATATTTTGTTGACAATACACAAATAAGTATAGCTCTTTCTGGACATGCACATCGTCGTGGTTTGTATAGTATTGAAAGAAACGATGATGATAGTGCACATGTATCGATGTTTGATTTTGATGATTTATTAAAAGTCAAAGGAACAAAGATTGTCGTTTCCGATTCATCAGGCTCGATTTCAAAATTTAACGGAAATTCGGAATTCGAAGGAAAAGGAATGTGTACTCCTTCTATGACAAAAGTGATGTTTAAACAAGATGGTAATATTGATAGGCTTGAAAAGGTTGTTTCAACAAATCATAATGCCAAACCACGACTGGCTGTTGCTTTAGATTATATGTATATTGTGGGAAATACTAATTTTATAAAAACATTTAAATCAAAAGAGTACGATACTTATAAGATCTGTGATATGGCTACCATTGAATTCAATGTTGAACTATCAGAAAAAATGTACCACATGGGAATAACACTACGAAGTCTCTCGATATTTTCTATAAGTGGTAATACATATAAAGAATATCCCCTTACAATTAATAATAGTTTATCATTAGTTAAAGTAAATAAAGCTACAAATGAAAAGTATCGCAGTTACAATGTCAGGTTTACGGGCAATAAGGAAGAGGTAGGTAGTTTCTTAAATGTATTCTCAACCACAATACTTATAAGTGCTAATGCTTTTCTATCCTGTAAACTGACATCAAATAACGAAACTATAAATAAAGAGTATAACTGTATATCACCGTACAATTTTCCCGTTCAATTAAAAAGGTATAATAATATTAGAATGAGAATTACATATCTAGAATGCATCCGAATAAATTGGTTTAGTGAAAGACCTGAGTCCAATATATAACTGCAGTATTTAGCAACAGAGGTAGAAGATAGTTTTAAATGCAATGAAACATTATTTTTTTAAGAATAGAATAAGTTAAAGATTGCATATTGTTAATTCTCCTAATCAAATATTAAAAATAGAAACTTTTATAAAGGAGTTTAGAAATGGACGGAGGGGGCTTTGTGTATAATCTTATAATGGCTTTTTGGTTTATAGTGTTTAACATTTTTGTAATCGGATTTGAACTTGGATTATCTTGGCTGATTTCAAAATTTTTTAAAAAGAATTCATTTTCAATCGCATTAAAAATTATGTCGATATTTTTACTTATATTAGGAGTAATTACCATAATCGTTTTTGCAGATATGGTGAGGACTAATTCTAGTTTTAATAGTAGTGATGCCATGGTTCCGCCATATATAGCTTTTGTATTACCCATATTTGCATGGGTATACATACCATCAGGGATTATAGGTTTAATGGTTAGTAAAAGATATAATAAAAAGAATAAGAATGTCAATTGAGTACAGTGGGAATATTGTATTCAAATATGAGTTTAAGAAGCTGGGTGTTAAAAATACATGAAAATAATATACATCGTAATAATGCGCGAATGACCTCTCTGTTTGTACTATCATGTCAATTAAGAGAGGGATATATAAAAAAATATCATGTAAGTTTGCATCGAATGAAGAAAATAAAATTGCTTGGAAGTTTGTCTGACCTATGAACAATCATGTAAAATACAATCTGAAAATCAACATTCTGAGAGTTATGGTTTCAGCTGATATTCACCTATAAGTCGGGTATTTACCTATGAATAATTCTCCTACAATAGTAAAATCGTTCAAAGGGATGTTATCCTATCCCTGTATCACAAGCCGCGAAAATGTCTTTCAACTCTCAAAAGGCAATGCAAAAATTCTTGAGATGGAAGATATGCTTTTTCATCACAACAGTGCCATCATGATGCCCGATAATCCCGCAAACACAAAAGAGGGCGCTCCTGCATCGGATCAACAAAAAAAAATTTCCGGGATCAGGGCTCTTGCACTCGTTTTCCGACAGTGTATGTCTGATGCAAAGAAAAAAATACTTATTGCCGGGCATGCTGACCGTTCAGGAGATCCTGCTGTCAATTTTGATATTGCAGCATTACGTTCAAAAAACGTTTTATATCTTTTACAGGGCAAGCGAAGTGAATGGGCTGAAATCTGTGAACAGAAGCATAAAATCGAAGACTATCAGCAGATACTTTTATATATAGCAACCAGCTCGGGGTGGAACTGCAATCCTGGCGCGGTGAATGACACATGGAATAAAACCACAGAGCAGGCACTGACCAATTTTGTCACACTATACGATGCAGTTTTTTCCTATAAACCTGACAATGCGATTCTGGGTGATGCCATTGTCAATAGAGTCAAAAACAGTGCCGGACATAAAATGCCTAAAGAACTCTGGGAAGGTATTTTTGATATTTTCAATCACGATCTCATTTGCGCAACTACTGGTAAGCATCTGGCTGACGATACATTCTCTGCCCTTCGCAAAGCACTACCTTTTGTCAACGCTGAAAAACCTTTCGTCGCCTGTGGAGAATCCTTTCCGGTCAGTTCTGATAAACGGGCGAACTACCGGTCACAGACTGATCGAAGAGTGGAAATACTATTCTTTGATGAAGATGAATTGCCTGTACTTATTTGTCCTGACCCCAGAAACACGATTCATACCAAAGAAGAGTGTCCTGTTTACAATCCATATTTCTACAATTTCGAATACATATCACCGGAAACATTTTTTGCGGCAACCTATCATTTAAAATTCATCTACTTCGATAAAATTTCCAATGATTATTTACCGGTTCCTTCCGGTTTGTCACTTAAGGCCTGGAAAAATGATACGGTTGAACTTGAGACCACTTCATCATACGACATTTCAAGTGGAGTTTACGAACTGACAGTCAAAGGCATTACAAATACTCCCCGTGAACAGAATATTCACTTTTCATTTTTAAGTGGCGGCCAATGGATTTTTATCAAAGATACATCAACTGCCCCGCAAATTGTCATGAAAATGTCCGATACCGATCCTGGAAAAACAGATGAGATTATCACACGTGCACATGTCAATGTTCTGCCGGAAGAAGAACAGCAGAGTTTTTATGAATTGCCGCCAAAATGGGATTCACGTAACTGGAAATGTTCGATCGGTGGCAGCTCCGATGCGTGTTCAAAACAACTAATGAACATGACAAGCATGACTGATCCGGTTATTTTTAACCTTGAAGCTATTGTACTGATCGATAAGAACGGCAATCAGATGATCAAGGATTCTGAATACAACACAGCAACAAACAAAGAGAAAATGGTATCTCTTGGTACAGACTCACGGATTGCACTTCTGTACCTTGATGGGAATGATGAAAACCGGCTGAAAATTCACAAAGAACACCCGGACGCAAAGCATTATTCTGAAATCATTTTTGCCAGCAATTTCATTGACGACACACCAAAAGCTATTTCCCGTTTAGTCTATTTCAACAACTCATTTTATGATATAACCTGGAAACGAACAGAGCCTTCCGAAGCCGAAATTACCGATGTAAATAAAAAGTTTATCTGTGGTGCACGATCTGCGGTTCTTGATGATGCTGATGTACATGTTAAGAAACCTGTTTGCGTGAATCTCTCTACCGGTGCCTCGCCAAATGATTATGCTCAAACGTGGTGTGGGAATTATGAGCTTCATTACTTAGACTCCTGCGGAATGCTTGATGGTCAGCATCTTTCTTATCTTCTTATTTTCTGGAATTGCAGATTTACCCCTGCTGCCACAAATCCAGCACCAGGTGCAATTCCCGACTGGATAAGAGATGGAATGATCACTTCAATGAATTTTTCAAATCGTCCATATATTATCCGGAAAAAAGACGGTGCCTGTAATAAACTTATTCGTCCATTCCATTACTATGAAGCAAAAATGAACAACCGCAGCGGAAAACATAAATGTACTGTTGGAGTTACTACGGATGACCAGGACTGGATGCTCCCTGAGGAAGCCCTCTTTTGCGAGCAGAGTTTTACCTTCCGTCCCGCTTACTATGGCCCTGATACGGTTTCCGATGTTGATGGTACCATGGCGCAACCGCTCATGAGCGCACATGAAATGGGCCACGCGACTGGACACTTTGACGATTATCTGTACAATCTTGAAGACGGTGGTTTTACTTATTCCGGCGTACCTTCTTTCAGCCAGCCATATACAGCTCCAGGCGGCCCTTACGACCTCGATACTGCAGCAAGAATGAAAGTCTGCCGTCTCCCGCGAATGCGCGACTTATGACATTTTGTTAACTGGCTTAATGATGATACATCAGCCGGAAAACCACTTAATCCTTTTTTAAATGGCTCAAAATTCAAGATGACTTATACATTTACTGATCCTTCAACTGCTGCCAGCCGAACGATAGAGACTGATCTCACAGACCCTAAATATAGAGACACTTGTAAACCATCATATAAAGAAGATTCCTTTAATGGTTTCGGAAATGGGTCTGTCTCACTATACCTTTACCTGCTTGGCGGAGGCGAGACTGCCGAGACAATGATTTCAGGACATTTACTAAACGGAATCTGTGTTGTAAACATTAGAATTGCAATCCATTTTGTGGGGATGAACACAAATAATGACAGAGACCTATGGATAAAAGATCATTTGTTGTCACCTTTGAACACTTTAAACAGTACCTATTATTTTTTAGCAAATGCTGCTAATACTTTCAAAAAAACGCTCCTGACCATAACCCCGTATTTTGCCATTTCTGACGGTATTACAACCCCGGCAGAAACACATTTTTCAGTAATTGTTGATGATGCGACGCCAACTGATATCGTTACGGCGGGAACTGTAATCAAGGTCAAACGAGGTGTTGACGGACAAAAAATTATCAGATATTTTTTCGGATTGCCAATTAATTCGACAGATGCACTTGTAAAGAATGATTTTTCAACGGTCGCGACCTGGATTGGGAGCAATACCGTTGCCAATGACGTTTTTACAGTAGAAGAATTTTAAAAAGGAAATTTGATTGAAACAGGTATACACGCTCTTACTATTATTGTTCATATCAGTCACAGCGAATGCAGACTCAACAGAGCGTCCACATTCATCATTAAAGAAGGAATCCACAATGGATGCAATGTACTCTATTATAAATGCCACCTATCAGCGAAACAATCTGCTCACAGCCTCAGTTACTGCCACGGGTTCTGAATCAATGGAAATAATGCGCAGCGCAGCCGAAATTGGTTCAAAAGGATACCTCCTCGTTTCAGGCACAATTATCTATTCAATTTCTCCAGAACAGATTTCTGCTATAAATCAAAGTGGAGACAATCTCTGGACCCATAAAACATGGCCCGATTCTAAAGTGGTTATTTTCAAAAACTGTATATATTGTCAATCTGTTACAGCCCAGGACAAACTTGACATAATTGATTCCAGATCCGGAATTACGTTGACAAATCGTCCCCGCATGCCGGCGGTAGACAATCTGAAAAAATTGATTTTTTTTCAGCCGCATGAGACCAGCTATCTTGCCAGCAGCCTTTCACCATCAAAACAAAAATTGAAAGATGGAAAAGCAGTGACATTGCCGCCGAATTTCGTAATCTATTGCTGTTATAATGACAAACGGGATTTTATCTGGCTCGCAGAAAGCTATGATGCTATACATTTACCGATTATTACCACTCCAGATGAAAAATTGATTATCGTGGTGACCGATAAAAAAATTCTTATCTACGATGCAAATCCTGCACAAAGAGAACCGTCACCAATCAGGAGTATAGACTATCCATTATCCATAGTAAACAATATTTGCACAGACCTTACCGGAAATCTATGTTTGCTTGGCCCCGACAACAAAAAAGATCAGTTAGTGCAATGTGATAACAGTGGTAAACTCCTCTGGAAATGGGAACATTCAGGAATAGCGGGCGCTTCATCAATTATTGCCATTGGTTCAAATAGTGAAGTTCTGGTTTGTGACAGCTCAAAAGTATTTTGTATAAAGGACGGGAAAGAACAGTGGAACTTCGACTGTGGTTTTTCTGCCCCGGAATTTATTACAACCACCACCGACGGTTCAGTACTGATTGCAGCAGGGGATACTCTTTTTTGCTGTAAAGAGGGTAGAAAAATTTTCTCATATGACGCCGGTGCATCAATCATTGCTGCGCCAGTTGTGGATGCTGATGGGAATGTTTACATTCTGACGCATGCAGCGATTGTCAAAGTGTTATAAATCTGAGGACCTCATCAGGTGGTTTACTAACGAATTCGATGTAAAGTGGCAAAGAGAGAAGATTAAAAGAAATTGCAGTTATGCCTGATTGTGTCCCGCTTGATACATTTACATTGTGATAGTCCGGTTGTGAACAATCAAAACGGATTGCGATACCAGATTGCTTTTCGAGAATAAATTGATGCAGTGACTTTAATGAACCGGCTTTACCCGCTTTTACTTCGACTGGTAGTATCGTGGTATCAATATAAAATTGTCAAATATAATCAAGCAAAATGATAAAACAGGTGGCTCTTTTATCACTTTAGTGACAAAACAGGTGCCTGTTTTAACACTTATCATGCTAAAACAGGTACCTGTTTCATCTTAAGGGCATTAAATGCCACATTTTCAGATTTTTATTTTCGATCCGACATCGTATATTTATATAACGTATTGGCACTACATACAACCAGGAATAATTTATCAGAGGACATTGCATGGCTACAATTAAACACAAAATCAGAGCTGCCGTTGCTATCGCAATAATGCTTTCTGCGGTTTGTTTTGCACAGGAGATTACCGTCCATATAAATTCCGGAAATCCCGCGTTACCGTTTCCTCAATTTAACGATTATGTGAATGAATCCGGTACATTACAGAATCTTGCCCGTAAAAATGGAGCCGGAGTCACACATGCAGAAATGGAGCAGTCGATCCGCGATGCATACCAGATCATGATGAACCGTGTTGTCAAAACAGGAGAAAGTTATGGAGGAAAAGAATACCTGAAATTTCGCTCAAATCCGCAATGCTCTGAAGGTGATGGGTATGGACTCTTAGGTGCTGCGTCAATGGCTGATAAAGAAACATTTGATGGACTCTGGTTATATATTCACGATGTAACACTAAACAAAGTAAAACGTTACAGTGACTGTAAAGAGACAAGTCCAGGATATGCATATAGTCAACTTCCCGGGTGGACTGGTGCAGAGGCAAATTCAGCTGCTGATGGCGATTTTGATATTGCATTAGCATTAGTTACTGCCTATCTGCAATGGGGTGAGTTCATGGGCATTACTGATGCCTGCGGGGAACCTATATCCTATAAAAAAGAGGCGATTAATTTCCTGAAAGGATTGACAGATACACTTTCAAATGTGACAACCAACAATACAACGCTTGTAAGCGGCGATATTGGTCTTGATGGCTATTTTAAAGGTGGCGATTCCTGGTATGAACTTACGCCGTGGGCAAATGATCTGTCAAAAAGCGGTTTTTCTAAACCTCCCAGTTATTTTGCTGAGGCGGATAAACAACACATTGACTACGCTGCACCTTCATATTTTCATGCATTCGCAGATTTTTTAGCAAACGAAGATTCTGTGAAATATGCCTGGAATATCTATCAGTTTCGCCGTGCGGAGGCATCATCAGACTGGTTGATGGGGCAGATGCTCAAAAATGAAAAGATGATTCCATTTGCTGGGTGGGTTGAGTTGTTAAATGATACTAATGCTACATTCTCCAGTTTTTCTGATGGCGAAGATTTCCGCTGCGCCTGGAGAACAGTCCTGAATGCCGTATGGTATGGCAATCCGAAGTCAAGCTGGGATCCTGTAGCGCATCAGGTAAGGCATGGTGTGGAAAATTCCTATGAACAGAGCATCGGTAAACGATATGCACGTTTTTTATGGGACAGCAGACAGGCACCCTGGAACAATGCGTGTGTTGTCAATGTCGGTGGCGATAAGAGTGTAACCTTCTGGGGACCGGAAATTTTAAAGTACTACTATTCGCCACTTGGTGAACCGTTAGGAACATTTTCATTAAACTGGGTTCCTGGAACAGGTTCACCATCAGCAGTAATATCTCAGGATTTCAACCTGATGGCAGAACTTTACAGAAAACTTGAAATTACTTGGGATGGCAATGAGGGAGACGATCGCTATCTGAAGAGTGTTCCATTTTATTTCCACGGATGGTTCCGCCTTATGGGAATGCTGACATTGACTGGTAATTATCAGGCGTTATCGAAAATTAAACCATCAGCAAATATGAAAGTGTATCTTGATGTCGATAAAACGGTTGCCGCAACAGATGACGAATTGACCTACACAATTTCCTACAGGAATTATGGATCGCAGGCAGCACAGAACGTTGTCATAGTTGATACACTTGACAAGGATTATAAGTTTATAGAATGCAGTAATAACGGAGTCTATGATGCATCATCGCATTCTGTAAAGTGGACAATAACAGAGGTCCCCGGATTCTCATCATCAAAAAGTATTGATATGACATGTGGTTCTGTTACCGTAAAGGTAAAAGTTACTGCAAACAACGCAAAACGGATCACAAACCGGGCAACTGTATCATGCAGTAATGGATCTGGCTGGGTAAGCAATGAGTATCCAAACAGCATATCATCAATAATGAAACGCAATTATGTTGACATCGTTGAAAAAAGCAGAATTACGGGATGTTCTCTTGCTGCCAATCTATATGGAGGCAGACCGGGGATGCGTGTATTATTTGCACATACTGCTGTTTCGGATACATCAAGAACAATGTCGCTGCAATTCAAATTAATTCATGATGCACAGGAGGCGTATGTTAATAATGCGGCCTACCGTGTTTCCTATTTCCTGTATGACAAAAACAGAAAAGGTATCGCAGGGCAGCCCGGAGTTACAAACGGATGGGTCGTGACACCGATGGTTAAAGAAGGTACAACCGGAGTATCGGTTCAGCATGAGATGCTTGACGAAGCGAAAGATACCAACGGAAAATGGAATCAGCGTATAATCATTAATTTTACTGATTCGCTGCCCTCAGATACAAACTGGAACACTATGGGAACGACAACGTATCATCTGATGTGGTATCGAGGTGTTACCGGGATGATTCACCGTGGTATCGTTAGCCCGTTAAAGGTTGTCTGTAGTATTCGCGGGCAGGATTCACTTGCCGGAGGATGGAGTGACGACTGGTCGTGGGACCCGGACGCTGTTGATGCGGAGAGTGGTGCATACTGGCCAATTTCTAACGACTGGACATATCCGGAGAAACCGGATATTCCTGTAACGACATGGCACCCGAAACAGTGCAATGATGCATCACATGTAGTTGACAATGTGCTTGTTGAGGAGTGGGATGGTACTGTATGGCGAAAAGTATTTGGTGCAGTTCCCGGTATAACAACAAATGTACTCAAAAAGGTAGTTTTGTCAACTGCTCAAAATTCACTGCATATAAAAGGCCGGATGCTGACTATCGATATACCAAATAATTGTCAGGCAAAGCTGTTTATTGTTGATACACGGGGTAGAGTTGTTGAAAATGTTATGAATTCATTTCTAAAAGCAGGCACTTATCATTATGGATTGAATAGTGCATTTCTTGGATCGAAAGCATATTTTGCTTTGTTGAAAACGGGGTCCGGATCAATTGTCAGGAAGTTGTCGCTGGTAAAATAATGGATTTCAGATTCAAGTTCATGTAAGTTTGATGATATCAAAAAATTGAAAAAACACTTTCCAGGCTGCTTACTGTCTGAGTACAGATTATCACCTACGCGGGAAGAGACGGCGAAATGATCATCCGTTTGTTATTGCCCGATGCTAATCACAATTCCGAGGCCTGACCGTAAGGGAGGGCTTATGGTATGCGTTCAAAGGATCTGGTAAAAATTCACTTCTTACAATTTTTTCAGATAATCCGGCCAGAAGAATTTCTGGCCGGATTATCTGTTTCAAAATAATAGGACTTATTCTACATTGCCATTTTCATCGGTTTTGATAACCATACATTTACTATCACTTGTACCTCCGACAATAATAAATCCGCCATCAGTACATATTTCCATACCATAAGCGGAATCCCACCCCTCGTTTCCAAACGTTTTACTCCATGTAATTTCACCACTGGCGTCTGTTTTTACTAAATACAGGTCAGTGCCACCGGCACCAGAAACTTCAGTTGTGCCTAGATACACATAACCGCCATCTGCTGTCTGACGTACTACTTTAATGCCGCTTCCGATTGTGTTCTTTTTTTGCCATTCAATTGATCCGCTTGATGAAATTTTTATTAAGCCACTTGAATATGGGGTTTCGCCATACTTGCCACCTTGTCCACCAATAATGTAACCTCCATCGGTTGTTTGACGTATTGAGGTACCACCACCACCAGAAAAACCCTCAAATGATTTCTGCCATGTAACCGTACCATTGGCGTCTGTTTTGGTAACGTTTAAACCATAATCATCGCCAGTAAAAACATAACCCCCATCTTTTGTTTCCTGCCCATCGTGTAATGTCATGTTTCCAGTAATCGATTTCGCCCATTTTCCATCGTAGACCAACGATCCGGTTTTTCTAACATATGCACCACTGCTATCACCTGCAATAACATAGCCTCCGTCGCTTGTCTCAAATGCAACTTTCCCACCGGTATATTCACCCCCAGCATCTTTGGAAAAAACTTGATTTTTATTAGATGCGATTTTCCATAAATGCATGTAGGAATTCCACGTACCACATACCAAAAGGCAACCATCTGACGTTTTACGTATTGAGTATAAAATTAAATTGTTTCCACTACCGTATTCCTGTTTCCAAACAGTTGCTCCATTTATGTCAAGTTTCATGACTGCTGCAGTATACTCAAAATCGGCATCGCCTCCGCAAAATGCCAAATAATAAGATCCGTCATTGCCTTGTGTAATAGAGGGGTATGAGATGTAAGCATATTCACTGAATCCTACTGTTTTGCTGAACGTCAAACCGGTAAACACGGCCTTTATTGTTGCATTGCCTTTTGTAAGTGTTACCGTTGTAGTTGCTAATGTAGTATCGGTTATTTGTGCAGTCCCTGACACAACTCTCCAACATTTGAACTTATATCCGGTTGATGGTGTGGCGGTAATTGATTTTGCGACGGCGGAATCCACACTTACAATTCCTGAAAGATTTGTTGTGCCATTAACTGGAGTCTCAATTGTCAGATTGTATTTTTTAACTGTCCATTGGGCAAATAGTGTTGTATCAGATTTTATTTTAAATGTTGATGCGGCAGCCATTGCAACACCGCTTCCGTTGGCTTTTGTATTCCAGCCATTGAAGTCAAATCCGCCTTTTACAAGACCATTTATATTGCCTGCTACAGTGACTGTTGTATTGGAATCATAGACTGCATCATCCGGAACATCTCCACCTGTGTTTCCATTGCCATCGTATCTGAGCGTGTATGTTTTAATTTTCCACTTTGCAAACAGAGTTATATCTGCGGTTATCGCAAAAGTACCAGTTCCTGCTGTATAAGTTGTACCTTTACCGTCTGCGGCTGTGTTCCATCCATCGAAAATGTATCCTGTCTTTACGAGACTTCCTGTATTTGCCATAACGGTAACAGTAGATGCAGAGTCGTGTCGGATTGCGTCAGATGGCACAGTTCCTCCACTTGCATCATTGTCATCGTAGATAACACTGTACTGCTTTACTTTCCATTGTGCATAAAGAGTATCATTTGCTGCACCTATTGCATAAGCACTTCCCGCAACCCGTGTAGTACCGGTACCTGCAGCATTAGTGTTCCAACCAGCAAAGGTACTACCGGTTTTCACCAGTGTACCTGCAGCAGCGACAGTGACCGACGCTCCACTTAAATATCTGTTAGCATCAACAGGAACAGAACCACTTGTGCTGCCGTTTCCGATGTAGGTAACAGTAAATGTCGGGTTTTGCGTCCACTGCGCATAAAGAGTATCATTTGCAGCACCAATTGCATATGTACTTGCTGCAGCCCGTGCAGTACCGGTACCAGCAGCATTAGTGTTCCATCCAGCAAAGGTACTACCGGTTTTTACAAGTGTGCCTGCGGCAGCAACAGTGACCGATGCTCCACTTAAATATCTGTTAGCATCAACAGGAACAGAACCACTTGTGTTACCGTTTCCGATGTAGGTAACAGTAAATGTCGGGTTTTGCGTCCACTGCGCATAAAGAGTATCATTTGCAGCACCAATTACATAAGCACTTCCCGCAGCCCTTGCTGTGCCGGTACCTGCAGCATTAGTATTCCAACCTGCAAAGGTACTGCCGGTTTTCACCAGTGTACCTGCTGCAGCTACAGTGACCGATGCTCCACTTATATATCTGTTAGCATCAACAGGTACAGAACCACTTGTGCTTCCGTTTCCATTGTAGGTAACAGTAAAGGTCGGATTTTGTGTCCATTGCGCATAAAGGGTATCATTTGCAGCACTAATTGCATAAGCACTTCCAGCAGCTCTGGCAATGCCGGTACCGGCAGCGTTGGTGTTCCACCCTGTAAATGTACTTCCGGTTTTAACAAGCGTACCCGCAGCAGCTACAGTGACCGATGCTCCGCTCACATATTTATTTGAATCTACTGGAACAGTTCCGCTTGTGCTACCATTTCCGATATAGGTAACTGAATATGTCGGGTTTGTTGTCCACTGGGCATATAGTGTGTCATTTACAGCACCTATTGCATAAGTGCTTCCCGCAGCCCTCGCAATACCGGTACCGGCAGCGTTGGTGTTCCACCCTGTAAATGTGCTTCCGGTCTTGACAAGTGATCCTGCTGTGGCGACAGTAACAGATGCACCGCTAATATATTTGTTTGAGTCCACAGGAGCAGTTCCGCTTGTGCTGCCATTTCCAAGATAAGTAACAGTATATGTCGGATTTGTTGTCCATTGAGCATAAAGTGTGTCATTTGCTGCACCTATTGAATATAAAGTTCCCGCAGCTCTGGCAACACCGGTACCGGCAGCGTTGGTGTTCCACCCTGTAAACGTACTGCCGGTTTTAACTAGCGTACCCGCAGCTGCGACTGTGACAGGTGCTCCACTTATATATTTATTCGTATCCACAGGAACAGTTCCAATTGTGCTGCCATTTCCGTTATAGGTAACAGTGTATGTCTTATTTTGTGTATCTGAGTCAGAAGAAACCTGAATAGTAACACTTGCTGAAGTGCTCAACGGAGGAATGCCATTGTCGGTAACCGTAAATGTAACTGTGTGTTTTGCCGATGTAACATTGGGTGCTGTCCATGTAAATAGTGAATCGTTTACAAGTACTGCTCCCTCAGGTTGTCCTGCCATGGTTACAGCAAGCAGCTGTCCGGAATCCTTATCTGATGTATGAATTGTTAATCTGCATGTTTCAAGAGGTTTTACGATACTGTCACCTGAAATAGATATGAGTGGTGCATGCGGAGTTGACGTAACCGTAATCACAACGGTTTGCGAATCTGATTCCTGTGGATATCCATTGTCACTAACAATAAACAGAATTGTATCTCTGCCAGTAAATATTGGAGGAATGACCCATGTGAATTTATTGTCTTTTAGTAAAGAACCTTCAGGTTTGCCCTTTACTGATGTTGTAAGAAGCTGTTTTGTATCGGGATCGGTTTTTGTAATAGAAAGTACGCATGTATCACCAGGCTTAAAAATGGTGTTACCGGAAACGCTGATTGACGGTTTGTGATTTTCGGGCATAATATCCGCTTCAACCATCATTATATCAATAGTTGCAGGGCTAAGATTTGTATTCAGATTAGTGTAGGGTTTAAATGTAGCATAATAGATCCCCGGAGAGAATAGTGTCTGTTCTATCCAGAGTGTATCAAAATAGGATTTCGTTTTTTCAGAAAGTATAAACATGGTATCGAGAATGGTATCATTTTTAAAAGCAATTGATAGCCGGATTGAGTCAAAATTCTCGGGAATTCTTAAAGCTGCTCCGATAAGGAATTTTTTATTCACTGTATCGGCAAGTGAATTTGTGAGAATCTTCCCATCGGTTGTTTTTATTACAACAGATATTGCTGTGTTTGATGGATCCGTGGGATTTTCCGGCAGAGTGCCGCAGTAAAAAATTACTGCAGTAATCATTAACGGTAACAGGACTGTAGTGAAACGTTTTAAAAAAGACATGAAAACAGCTCTCCTTTTACTACAACTTCATTTATGGGTGATACATCCACCTGACTCTAAAACGGATTTTTTGGTATCAAATAAAACCTAAACAAATGAAACAAAAAATTTTAAGGTGATGCAAGTTAAAATATTAAATATTTTAAAGCAGATCAAGAATAATCATGACTTTTAGGTTCGGTCGAACATCATTGATTAAAAATTCGAATCAAGATAAGAATTGTATCAGAACATAAATCATTAAAGCCGAAAAACTTCAGTACTGGATATGCGGATTTTCATGCTTACTACCTGCTACGTGCTCCTTGCTACCCAAAAAACTCTCACAAAAAAATCGCAACTTTTGGTTGACTTCAATTTGCCAAAAACATATTTTATATGTCTTCTGATTGTGGATACTTTCCTGTCAGGAATTTTCAACTCGTTTTAAATCATATGATTGTACGGGTGATCACAATAAGAGATGTTCGGGCGTTTAGCTCAGTTGGTTAGAGTACTACCTTGACATGGTAGGGGTCACTGGTTCGAGTCCAGTAACGCCCATTTTTATGCCTCGTTCCGTTCTTCCTTGGTATATTGAGGGGGTGGAAGGTGGCTTGTACTATTTATAAAAGGTACTTTGTACCGGGTTACTATTATGAATATCAGATTACCGGATGGCAGTGTTAAAGAGCTTAATGCAGGTGCAACATCACTTGATCTTGCAAAATCATTGAGTCCTAAACTTGCACAAGCCGCTGTTGCTGCAAAAGTCAATGGCGCACTGGTTGATATAACCCGTCCGTTACAGGAAAATGATCAGGTTGAAATAGTCACCTTCGATTCTCCTGATGGAAAATCTGTTTTCTGGCATTCATCATCGCATATTCTCGCTCAGGCGGTTCAGGAACTGTTTCCATCAGCAAAGCTTGCGATTGGTCCTGCTATTGACAGCGGATTCTATTATGATTTTGATGTTGAAACGCCGTTTACTCCTGAAGATCTCGTAAAGATCGAGGCGAAAGCAAAAGAGATCGCATCCCGTAAGATGGATGTTGTCAGAAGTGAAATGAGTGCTGCTGATGCACGCGCTTATTTTGAAGCAAAGAAAGAGATTTACAAGGTGGAATTGCTTTCTGATATTGAAGGTAATCCCTCTTTTTATACACAGGGTGAGTGGAAGGATCTCTGCCGCGGTCCTCATCTTCCTAATACCGGTCTTGTCAAAGCGATAAAGCTGTTTTCCATTGCAGGAGCCTACTGGCGCGGCAGTGAGAAAAACAAGATGCTTCAGCGTATTTATGGAATATCATTTCCGAAACAGTCAATGCTAGATGAGCATGTGACAATGCTTGAAGAAGCTTTAAAGCGCGATCATCGCCGTCTTGGAAAAGAACTTGAACTGTTCTCGTTTCATCAGGAGGGTGTCGGATTTCCCTTCTGGCATGCAAACGGTATGGTTCTTTACAATACAATACTCGATTACTGTCGCAGAGAGCATATTAAAGCCGGATACCAGGAAGTTAAAACGCCGGTTATCCTTAATGAAGAGCTCTGGCATAAAAGCGGTCACTGGGATAAATACCGTGAAAACATGTACTTCACGACAATTGATGAATCTATTCATGCTGTAAAGCCGATGAACTGTCCGGGCGGGCTGCTTGTATACAGTTCTACACCTCATTCATATCGTGAATTTCCGATAAAGATGTGTGAGTTTGGTCTCGTGCATCGTCATGAAAAAGCAAGTGCATTGCATGGGCTTTTCAGGGTTCGTCAGTTTACTCAGGATGATGCGCATATTTTCTGTCTGCCTGAACAGATTGAAGAACAGATAGCCGTTGTTATAGCCTTTATCATGAAAATATACAAAACATTTGGTTTTGAAAATTATAAAATGGAGCTTTCGACTCGTCCTGAGAAATATATTGGTTCTCTGGAAATGTGGGACAAGGCAGAAACAGCGCTTAAAAATGTTCTTGAGCGTGAAAAGATCAAGTATCAGTTGAATCCCGGTGATGGAGCATTTTACGGTCCTAAGATCGATTTTCATATTCAGGATGTGATCAAGCGCAGCTGGCAGTGTGGAACAATTCAGCTTGATTTCAGTATGCCGGAGCGTTTCGGGATCGAATATGCGGCAGCAAATGGAACAAAGCAGCGTCCGGTTATGATTCATCGTGCACTGCTTGGATCAATCGAACGTTTTATCGGTATTCTGCTTGAAAATTATGGTGGTGCACTTCCATTATGGCTTGCACCGGTTCAGGTAAAAATACTGCCAATAGCAGACAGATTTCTTGATCATTGTAAGGTTGTTGCAGAGAAGCTGCGGGACTCCGGGATCAGGGTTGAAATTGATGACCGCAGTGAGAAAGTTAATTACAAAATTCGTGAATCAGAAGTTAAGAAAATTCCATATATGGCAATTATTGGTGAGAAAGAGCTTGATAACAATGCTGTTTCTCTGCGTCGTCATGGAAAAGGTGATCTTGGTTCTATCACACTTGATGAGTTCATCAGTAAGCTCAGGAGTGAAAATGTACCCGGTCATAACAGTCTTTAAATCTTAGGAGGAAGTTATTAATAGCAAGTTTCGGCCACAACAAACAAGAGATGATACGCGGATCAATACTGAGATCCGTTCACCAAGAATTAGGGTAATAGATGACAACGGGGAACCTGTTGGAATAATGACAGTCAGCGATGCGCTTGCAAGAGCTGAGGCTGCGTCACTTGATCTTGTTGAAATCGCGCCGACTGCGGATCCTCCGGTTTGTCGTATTATGGACTATGGTAAGTTCAAATATGAAAAATCAAAGAAAGCAAAAGAAGCAAAGAAAAAGCAGCATGTAATGCATCTTAAGGAGATCAAGCTTCATCCTGGCACGGATGATCACGATTTCAATTTTAAGCTGGAGCATGCAAGAAAGTTTTTAATCAAGGGTGATCGCGTTAAGGCGACGATAGTATTCAGAGGTCGTGAGATTACTCATATTGATCTTGGGCAGCAAGTGTTGAATCGTATGACTGCCGGCCTTATTGATCTTTGCACAATCGAGTTGGAAGCAAAGATGGAAGGCCGTAATATGATCTCTATTTTTGTACCTGATAAATTGAAAATTAAAGAAGTTCTTAAGAAAATGGAATCCGAAAAGAAAAAGCTCATTGAGGGCGATTTCGTGGAGGATGTCGTTGATACTGATGATTCAGAATAATAAAAATGTATGTTCATATAAAACGGGAGATCAGTTTCCATGCCTAAAATGAAAAGCCGCAGCTGTGCTAAGAAACGTTTTGCATTGACTGCAAACGGTCATGTTAAACGTGGTAAGGCATATAAGAGCCACATTCTTAACAAAAAGTCAAGAAAAAGAAAACGCAATCTGAGACAGGGTACCCTTGTTTACAAAGGCGTAGAGAAAAAGTTTCGTGCAATGATTGCTGTTTAAGCAGATTGCCTGCAATGTTTGGTTATTATTATTAATTATAAAGGAGTTTGTCATGCCAAGGGCGAAGAACCGGGTCGCATCACGTGCGAAGCGTAAAAGATTACTAAAGACCACTAAAGGTTATTACAATCGTCGTGGTAATTGTTATACCATTGCAAAAGATACGTCCTACCGCAGTGGTAACTATGCATTTCGCGATCGCCGCGCGAAAAAACGCAACTTCCGCACTCTGTGGATTATGCGTATTAATGCTGCAGTTCGTGAACATGGGCTGAAGTATAACTCATTTATCAATCTTCTTAAGGTAAAAGGCATTGAGCTTGACAGAAAGAGCCTCGCACATATCGCTCTTCATGAACCCGATGCATTCAAGAAGTTAATTGATACAGTAAAAGCATAAGGATACGGTATGAGTAGTGGTTCTCCGGAATATCTCGAACAGATTCGCAAAGAGGCAGAAGCAGAGCTTGCTTCTGTCAATGATGAAACATCGGCTGAAAACTTTCGTGTCAGGTATCTTGGCAAAAAGGGTATTCTCCGTGAGTTACTTAAATCTGTAAAGGATATTCCTGAAGATCAGCGCAAGCAGTTTGGTGCAGGTGCAAATGAACTTCGTATACAGATTGAGGAAAAATTCAATCTGTTACATTCGCAAAAGGGAAGTGATGTCCCGGTTGACAACTCGTTTGACCCGACACTACCAGGCTTCCCCTTTGCTGCAGGTTCACTGCATCCTCTTATGAATATCAGGAATGAGATTCGTGATATTTTCTTAAGTATGGGTTTTACTGTTGCGTATGGTCCGGAAGTTGAGACCGATTACTACAATTTCGAGGCGCTTAATACACCGCCTCATCATCCTGCACGTGATATGCAGGATACTTTTTATGTTACTGCAAAAGAACTGCTCCGTACGCATACATCACCGGTACAGATCCGTGTGATGGAAAATCAGAAGCCTCCGATCCGTTCGATTATGCCTGGACGTGTGTATCGCAATGAGGAGATCAGTGCGCGCAGTTATTGCCTTTTTCATCAGCTTGAGGGGCTTTATGTTGATGAAAACGTGAGCTTTGCAGATCTGAAGGGAACGCTGCTTGCGTTTTCGAGAAGATTTTTCGATGAGAAAACAAAAATCAAAATTCGCCCCAGCTTTTTTCCCTTCACTGAGCCCAGCGTAGAAATTGACGTTGAGTGCTTCCTTTGCAAAGGTAACGGTTGCAGCATTTGTAAACAGAGCGGATGGCTTGAGGTACTTGGTGCCGGTATGGTTCATCCCAACGTTTTTAAGAGTGTTGGTATTGACAGCGAAAAATACACCGGATTTGCATTTGGTATAGGCATTGAACGTATCGCTCTTCTTAAATACGGTATTGACGACATACGGCTTTTCTACGAAAACGATATGCGTTTTCTGAAGCAGTTTTAAATCTACCGGATATCTGTTTACAATTAGTTATTAAAATATAGCGGCTACGCCGGTTGACTACGATAATGTTTTAAAAACTTATTTTTTATCGTGTTGAACGGTAGATACAATCTGTCATATTTGTCATACATAGTCATATCGGAATACAATTATAACTGTATATACTAATTAATTTGAAAAACCTGTATCCTTACAAAAGGGTATAATACACATAATAATCCAAGAGTTGTAGTATGAAAATCGTTTACAGTTGGCTTAAAGATTTTGTTGATATTAACATTCCTGCTGAGGAGCTTGCCGATGCTCTTACGGGAGCCGGTCTTGAGGTTGCATCAATAGAGAAATTCAGAATTCCTGATGGTGTAAAAGTAGCGAAGGTGCTTGCAACAGAAAAACATCCCAATGCGGATAAACTTACTATTTGTAAGGTTGATGCAGGAACTGGTGAACCGCTTCAGATCGTATGCGGTGCACCTAATGTTCGTCCGGGTCTTATTGTCTCGCTTGCAACAGAAGGAACTGTAATCGCCCCTGATTTTATTATTAAAAAATCAAAACTCCGTGGTGTGGAATCGTTCGGGATGCTCTGTTCTGCAAAAGAACTCGGTATCAGCGAAGATAACAGCGGTATCATGGAAAATCCGGAGAGCTTTGAGATCGGGAAAGACCTGTCGCTTTACTATCCGGAAGATGCTGTTATCGAAATCGAGATCACACCTGACAGGGGAGATTGTCTCAGTATTCTCGGTGTCGCCCGTGAGGTATCTGCACGTTATGGTCTGCCGCTCAGGGATGTCGCAAAGAAACCGGTGGAAAATACGCAGGATAAAATTGACAATACAATAAGCGTAACGGTGACCGATAGTACCGCAAATCCTCGTTATATGGGACGTCTTGTCCGTAATGTAACAATTGCGGAATCACCGGAATGGATGAAAAACCGCCTTAGTGCTGCAGGGTTACGTCCTATAAACAATATCGTTGATATTACAAACTACATTCTTATACAGTATGGTCAACCGATGCATGCGTTTGACTATGATACAATTGCTGATAAAAAAATTATTGTCAAACGCGCGGGAACAAGTCAGAAATTCGCGACACTTGACAATGTGGAGCGTGATCTTATTGCTGATGATCTCCTTATCTGTGATGGTAAACGACCTGTTGCACTTGCCGGGGTTATGGGGGGAGCGGGTTCAGAAATTTCTGATACGACAACAAATGTTTTTCTTGAATGTGCCTTTTTTGATCCGGTAACGGTTCGCAAAACGTCAAAGCGTCTTGGCCTGTCAACGGATTCATCATACCGTTTTGAACGCGGTGTTGATCCTGATACAGGGCTTGTTGCAGCACTTGAAACTGCTGCTGCGCTTATGCAGGAACTTGGCGGCGGTCAGGTTGTATCAGGGATAATTGATAACTATCCTGTAAAGCTTGAAAAGAGGGTGATCACCGTGCGACCATCAAAGGTATCGCGGGTGCTTGGAATTCCCTTTACCATGGATCAGATTGAATTGTCGTTGTCATCACTGGGTATCATTTGTGCCCGTGTAAATGCAGATACACTTAAATGCACAGTGCCACTCTTTCGTCATGATATAACAATAGAGGAAGATCTGATTGAAGAGGTGGGACGTCTTTACGGATATGATAATATCCCACCGGCGGAGAGCGCTGTTGTTTCACTTAATACTGCACTTCCAATGAGAGAACGGTTGACAGATCTTGTACGTGGTGCATTTGCTCACAATGGACTTAACGAGATTATTACCAATAGTCTTGCTCATGAGAAACGGCGCATAGTATTGACACCAAATAAGACGCCTGTAAAACTGCTTAATCCGCTTAATCCGGATATGGCTGAAATGCGCACAACGCTTGCCGGATCAATGCTCGAGATTCTGGCATACAATTTAAACCGTAAGAATGTGAATAATCATTTCTTTGAATTAGGCAAAACATTCGAACGTATGTCTGATATGTCAATTATTGAACGTGATGTTCTTGGCGTTATTATTGAAGGTGCGACATGGGGTAGTGCCTGGAATAATAAGGCTCAGCCTGCAGATTTCTTTACCCTTAAAGGCATTCTTGATACCTTTGCATTGCATATTGGTCTCGAACCATTCACGTATGCAAAACATAATAATGGAAAGCCGATTTTCGGGAGCGAGTGTGCATCACTTGTCTATGGTAACATAATGAATGGGCTGTGCGGACAGGTTTCTTCTGAAGTAAAGAAATTTTTTGATATTAAGTCGAATGTTTACTATGCAGAAATTGATGTGACTGAACTTCTTAAGTCGTCAATACCGCTGCCGAAATATAAACCGCTGCCGAAGTTCCCGGCACTCGAACGTGATTTCTGTTTTGTTATGACAGATGATATCAGTGCATCATCAATAAACGGCGAGATCAGCAGGATTTCTCCATTAATTGAAAATGTGCATCCGTTTGATCTTTATAGAGGCGAAAAACTTGGTGCAGACAAAAAGAGTATTGCATTCAGTGTAAAAATCCGGTCAGCTGAAAAGACACTTACTGATAAGGACGCAGAATCGATCTGTATGTCGATAGTTGACACGATGAAAACACGGTATAATGCGGTGTTGCGAACATAATTTGAATTAATAAGTGTTGTCATTTATCACCGGGGAAACAAGGTGAAGAATGGATACTTTCGTAGGGGTTTATTTAAAATGGTACTTACGGGAAATTGTGGGTCGAATGTTACATTTTTGTCAACAAGAGTAATCATTTTTATTTTGCAGTAAATTAACTGCAAATAAATTATGTCTCAATAAATGTTAAACAAAAATAATAGATATCTGTTTTTCCATGATCCCATCGGGATCAAATAATTATAGAAATCTTGACAGAGAAAAATGCCGAGTCCTGTAGGGACGATATATTTATTGTACATGTAAGATAGTTCTGCTTGAATTTGTTTGCCATACAATTTTAGAGACTATGTATATATGTTGTCCCTACGGGACATTGGTTTTATTGATTGTTATATTTCTATAAATATATTGTCCCTCTGGGACAAAAAAGAAAGAAAAATTTACATCATAACCATTAAAGAATCACAACACAAAGCAATTTAAACTACTTTTCTTATCCACAAATTTTTCTAACAATTCTTAAAAATCTTCTCTCTGTTCAGAAAAATATTAAGTCACTATGTAGAAGCATAGTATTTTAACAAAATTACTATTGGTTCCTGCAACGGTTTTAGGATTTATTTCACTTCTACATTATCTTTATCATTATATAAATAAATTCCGGTTATTTAAACTCGCACAATAGTAATTTGCTCTCCAAAAAAAATAATATTTTTATATAGTAAAACGTAACATGTTTATTAGCAATATGATACGCTCTAAAATGCTCTTTTCTTTGAAAAGGTATTGACAAATATATTTGTGAAATTTCAAATAGTTTTGATTATATTATAAGTTGATTTAAGTTTGTGCAGATAGTTATATGATTACAATTTTATTTATTATAACACAATCATTTTCAGGGAGACGAGTATGAATTTTTTTAACAAAGCAAAAACGCTTACACTCCTCGCGTGTGCTGCAGGTGTGGCTTTTGCAGCTCCGACAATAGAAATTGGGACGTGGGGTAATTTTTGTAAGGGTGCGGTAACATTTAGTTTTGATGATAACACACCCAAACAATTATCTGTCGCACAACCTATGTTTGATGCTAAGGGTTTTCGAATGACATTAAATACAGCAACATCAACAATGAGTCCCAATTGGTCCGGTTTAAAAAACGCATTTGCAAAAGGCCATGAAATTGCAAGTCATAGTGTATCACATGTAGATTTGAGCACTAGTTCAAATGTTGATAACGAATGTAAAAACTCCAAATCTTCAATTGAGCAAAACGTTCCTGGTGCAAAATGTGTCACAATTGCATATCCCTATTGTAACAAACCATCAGAATCTACTCTTTCTAAATATTTTATTGCTGGAAGAACTTGTAGTGGACAAACAATTAGCAGTTCTGAAACAAATTTTTTCGGTCTTAGCTCAATTATTTGTGGGAACCAAGGGAAAAATTCTGAAGGTGATATAACAGGTATTGTAAATCAAGCAGAGACTGAGGGGAAATGGGCAGTATTCCTTATTCATTGCATAGATGGTGGTGAGGCTACATCAGATTATTCTCCAATTGCGTCATCAACAATTAAAGCAGTACTGGATAAACTTGACACAAAAAGAAGTACTATGTGGGTTGAAACATTTGGAAATATTGTCAGGTATATGAAAGAACGGAAAGCAGCAACAGTATCAGTTACATCTTCAGATGATAAGTCAATAAAACTCACCCTTAAAGATAACCTTGATGATGAAATTTACAACTATCCACTGTCGCTTCGCACTGAAATGCCAGCCGGCTGGACAAAACCGACGGTAACTCAAAATGGTAAAGCAGTGAAAGACACTGTTGTAACTGTCAACTCAAAATCATACATTATGTTCCAGGCTGTTCCTGACGCAGGTGAAATTGTACTCAGTGATAATGCAACATCAATCAAAGAACAGAGTAAAATTTTTAAAGCAGGGAAAATGGTATTGATTGATAATAATATACTTTCAGTCAATTCACATCAATTCTCTGGTTCCAATATCGATGTATCGCTTTTGGGTCTCAATGGCAAAGTAATCGCGAAATATACACTCAGCAATAGCGAATCAAGTGTTGCTTTACCATCAAAGAAACTCGGAAACGAAACCTACTTTGTAAAGGTTTCTGATGGTAGAAAAACATATACTGAAAAAGTAACTCCACAGTTGTAAACAGATACTGTTGTTAAGTTTTCAGGCTGATAGTAAAAAAAGGTATCCTTTAGGGGGTGCCTTTTTTTTATTCATTCAGGGCATCTTTTACATCTGAAGTGTGGGTAATTTGACTCGACTTCAGATAAGTTTATTGGTTATTACTATTCATTCAAAGATTTTATTGAAAATAATTGCACCAGGCAAAAATAATCACTATATTATGCAGAACAGTAAGACAAATTGGATTTACTAGTAGCTTCTGCACCAATGAAATGTTTTAAAAATCAAAAATGTGTATGAGAGATTTTTTAAGATCAATAAAGATATATTTATCCGTTTTTTAAAATTATTATTTAACCTTCCGCGGAGGTACACCTTTATGTGGGTTCGCTTATTATCGATTTTCACACTGTTAATGGGTTTAATGCTCCTTGTTTGCAAGGTTCCATCACCGCCTCCAGGGCCGGAAAATTCTTTTGTCGCACTTGAATTTAAGAGTTCCAGCGGGAATATTACTACAGATTCATTAACCGATACAGTCGGGAAGCAGGTTAAAATCTGTATGATACATAATCTCACCCAATACATCGATGTATCCACATTAAGAATTACAAAAGGAACCGATTTTAATGAAATGTATTCGATAAAATCGTTCAAAGGACAGGTTGATACGACCTATTATCCGATTATGTTTTCTGATCCTGGAATATACGCGGTCAGTTTGACTGGTTACATTGAAGGAGAGCCATCAATATTAAACGGCACAATCACTATTGTAGATCGCGAGCAGACATCCCATAATCGTGCCCCAAAGTGGAGCATTGTTACACTTCAGCGTTCAACACAACCGGAAACACTTTTTTCATTGGATGTGAGCGATTATTGCAGCGATCCCGATAATGATAATCTGACATTTTCGCTCTTGCCGCAGGCACCTGCCAAAGATTCAATTATCGGCAAACTATACCAATGGACACCGGATATATCCGATACAGGGGTGCATTTAATACCTGTTATAGCAACAGATCCATCAGGGTTGAGTGATACGTTTACACTCGAATTGACAATATCAAAAGTAATCATCAGTAAACCGGATCTCGTGCCGCCGGTTATCGTTTTAAAATCACCTTCAAAAGATACCATTACTCCTGCAGATTCCTGTGAAGTAGCGGTGACCTGTGTTGATGACAGCGGCTGCACTGTAAAAGGATACCGCGATGGGGTTGCGTTTGATTTGAAAAAGTCATCATCAGGTGCAAATCTCTGGACGGGAATGGTGAAGGGAATTGCTGCGGGAAGTTATTCAACGATCAAAATTGTTGCGACAGATTCATCTGCTGCGAAGAATAAAGATTCTGTATCAGTAAAGATTAAATATGATAATGATATGACAGAGCCTGTTTTGACCAGGATAACTCCGGATAAGGAGACTATTAGTACTAATTCGTCAAGTTATACAATTACTGTTGTATGCAGCGATAATAGCGGAGTATTGTCTGTCAATGCAACACTGGGATCGAAGTCATTTACAGGTGCCCGGGGAACTGATAATAATTGGACAATACCGGTAACAGGTCTGGTATCGGGTACTGCAAATACAGTTGTTGTAACTGCTGTTGACAGCTCATTACAGGCAAACGAATCGGCGTTGAAATATGCAATTACCTTTGATCCGACAATGCTTGACACGATTGGTCCAACGATTACTCCGGTGAGCGGACCGTTATCGGGTACGATCGTTACAACCGCGGCTGTTGATCTTGTTGTAAGTGTCAGCGATCCAGGCGAGGTTGACAGCGTTTACTGGACAAAAAATAACGGAGTCCCAAAGATGATGACGCCGGTTACAGGAAAGACTGGCCATTATTCACTAAATGAAAATCTAACTGAGGGCAAATTTGACACATTGAATTTGGTCGCAGTAGACAATGCGTCAAGACACAATAAAACGAAATTGACTATTATTCTTAAATATTCAGAACCAAGATACACTGTAACGTATAATGGCAACAAAAATACAGGTGGCACAGTACCAGGTGATGCTGAGACTTATACTGAGGGTGCGGCCGTTTCCGTTTTAGCACCCGCATCATCACTGGTAAGAACGGGATATTCGTTTATCGGATGGAATACTGCCGCAGATGGTTCCGGAATTGCACGTGATGCCAAAAGTACTTTTACAATGGGCAATGCCAACATAACACTGTATGCCCAATGGAAACTGATACCGACGTATACGGTAACTTATAATGGTAATAATAATACTGGTGGTTTGGTACCAAGTGATGAAGGGACCTACGCAGAAGGTACTACAGTGATAGTTTTATCTCCAGCTTCATCATTGGTAAAATCCGGGTATGCTTTTGCCGGATGGAATACTGTAGCTGATGGTTCCGGAACAGCACGTGATGCCAAAAGTACATTCACAATGGGCAACCAGAATGTGACATTATATGCTCAATGGAAGCTGATACCGACATATGTGGTAAAATACAATGGTAATAATAATACTGGTGGTTCGGCACCAAGTGATGCAGGGACTTACACAGAAGGTACAACGGTGACTGTTTTAGCTCCTGCATCATCACTTACAAGATCCGGATATTCGTTTGCCGGATGGAATACTAATGCTGATGGTTCCGGAACAGCGCTTGATGCTGGAAGTACATTCAAAATAGGCAACCAAGATGTGACACTTTATGCTCAGTGGCAAGTGGCAAACTATTCTGTAACTTATAATGGAAACCAGAACAGTAGCGGAAGTGTACCCACATCCACTGCTACATATACGATGGGGCAAACGGTTACTGTCCTTGCAAACCCTGGAAAACTTGTTAAGAACAATCAGTCTTTCATTGGATGGAATACAGCTCAAAATGGAAGCGGAACTTCATATAAATGCGGTGCAACTTTTAAAATCAGTTCCAGTGATGTTATTCTGTATGCACAATATTCCACAGAAAAGGTTATGGACAACGATGGTAATATTTACAATGCGATTACAATAGGTTTCCAGACATGGCTAGTACAAAATTTAAAGACAACAAAATATAGTGATGGTACTGCTATTCCATTGATCGATAATACCAGTTCATGGGGTGCAACAACAACCGGGGCTTATAACTATTATGATTTAAACAAGTACGGAGCAGTGTATAATCAGTATGCTGTCCAAACCCAAAAATTAGCACCTGCAGGCTGGAAAGTTCCAAGTGACGAGGATTATGATCAACTGGTTGCGTATTTAAACGGTAACTCATCGAGTGAGGGTGATTCTGCCTGGTGTTCGCTTAGAGCCAAAGGAACAGATTACTGGGAAGCACCTAATCAAGGTGCAACTAACAATAGTGGATTTACCGCGATAGCAACTCCTATGTTTAATGAAAATGATTGGAACGTTTCAAATCAAAGTACTATTTTTTGGACAACATCATATCGTTCGGATGTAGCATATGGGACTTTTGGTATATCATTAGGTGTACCATTTCTGATGGGTATGCCGGCCTACACGGCAAACGGGTATAGCATTAGATGCATTAAGGAATAATATAAAATAAAGATGGTGCACTATAAATTTTAATTGTGATGACCATTGAGACCGTTAAGAGCAAGCTTATGGTTTCAATGGTTAATTTAGGAATTGACCTAATTAGAGTATTATATTCGATCTGTTTCTTCCACTCATCATAGATCTGCTTTGTGTATCTGTCACCCCGATCATGGATAGAGTGGGAGATGCGGGAAGTGAGGTCAGTAATGGGTGTACCCCCGAATACCTCGTTGCAGATTTGCAAATTATCAAATGAAAAACACACTTTCCCTTTATTAATAAGAAAAGTGTGTTAATAGTAGGCTCTCTTACCGGATTGTCCGTGCGCATCTGAAGCCTAAAAAGAAATAAAAATAATCCGGTGCATCAAAACTTCTATTGGAACTTCTCAAATAGGTGACATTATTTCCCCAGTTGCCACCACGGCATACGTGGAATTCACCGTTTTCCTCTGATGGCTGCTCCGGACCGGAAGGATCTGTAGCCTGATCACTGGTATAGTTCGTTATCCAGTCATGGCACCACTCTGAAATATTTCCTGCCATATCGTATAGCCCATACGCATTAGGCTCTTTGGTTGCAACCTGATGTATTCCAAATGAGGGTGATCCAAGTCCATGGGTAAATGAATTTGCGTGCCATACTGCATACGAACTGATCTCGCTTGCGGGTACCTCTGATGCATAATCGTCAAAATTTTTACCCCAGTAATAGTCGGTAACCGTTCCGCCCCTGCAAGCGTATTCCCACTGTGCTTCAGTAGGCAGATGATAGCCATTTTTTGTAAGGTCGGATTTTGCACCAGTCAATTCACTTTTAGATCCAGGTGTACCAATAATTTTAGTATATGTATATACCGTATCGAAACCATCACGTTTACTTCTTGCATTACAGAACAGGACTGCATCCTCCCATGATACCGCATAGGCTGGATAATCTTTTCCAAAACCATGAGTACTGCTCCAGCCATTACTATATTTCGGGTATTGCTTCATGAGCTCTTCGAACTCACCCTGTGATACTTCTGTTGTGTCAATCCAGAAATCGTGTGTGAAGGTTACCGTATGAACAGGTTGTTCGGTTTCAGATGTCGGCAGGCCGTCAATACGTCCCCAGATAGTATCATTTGGCTGCCCCATTTCGAAGTCAAATCCTTTCGCAAGAATTTTTACCATGCTGCCCTCAAATGTCAATTCATCCCTGTTTTCAGGAATCCATGGTTTTGAATTTGTCAATTCAACACCGATATCACCTGATGGTGTATATGATACAGGGGTATACTGCGTTCTGAACCCTTGTTTGTAAACAATCAGGGTGTCATCAGTCTCGTATGACGATGCAGTATAGAGTGATGGAGCGTTGCGGGATACTCTGGATCTGCCAGTTATTGAAACTGACTTGTTATTTATTACAAGAGGATAGATAATTTGTGTACTATTTAGCCTGATTGTAAGAACACAGATTCCACTATGACTGTATGGTATTTCAAAATAATGCTGATTTGCTTGTTTAAGCATATCCTTCTTCGAAAGCAAACGGCCATCAAGGGAGTGCAGTGATGCGGTAATGGATGAATAATAATGATCCGGCTGTATGCAGAGTCTGGCGGCATGTGCACTGTTCTGAATTGTCAAAGTAAGATACTGTTGCGATTGGTGACGATACCGTACCGGTGTACCAGACTGAAGCGAAAAAGTACCATCAGCAGATGTGAACGCGACAAGTTCAGGATGTTTTTTTAATGAAACCCGTGCATTCTCAACAGGGTCAGTGTTGCTATTGTTAATTTTACCCTTAATGTCAATAATGTCAGCGGTGCTTAACTGGAATACTGTAATAAGAAATGCACTAAAATATACATAAAATTTGTTCATCGTTAAACCTCAATATGTTAATAAATCCTGATACTGCCGGTACTTCGGTTTATTACGGAGTACCGGTTACATTATGGCAGAAGTGTAAAAAGTTTATGTTGTGTTGTTGTTGTACCGTTTATAATCTTTACCATGTAGGTGCCTGATGGAATACTGCTTGTACTGAGAGCAAACCGTTCTGATGCTGCGTTGGATGTTACCACCGGTTTACCATTTAGTGTAAAGATACCGACAGAACAACCCCGTGCATTTACAAATAGAACGCTCTTACTGTTTGCTGAAATATGAATCTCCTGTTTTGATGAATATCGCGGCGTTTTAACAGATGTATTTAGTGATGCAAGAAGATTTTTAATCCCGGCATATGACGAAGGGTAGTACATGATTTTCGCAGGATTATAGGACATTCCGAATCCACCGGAACTTCCGCCTGATTTTAGTGACCCGGTATCAACAATTGCCTGCTCTTTTGTCACCTCCCGAAGCCTGCTGCCTGAAGAACCCATTGCCCCTGATGCACCCGGATAGGCTTCATGGATTAACGTATTTCCATTTGGTAAACGAAAGGTGCTGCTCATGTAATCGGAGCGAAAATCGCTTGCCGGTGCATAGACCCAGGCTGGCGATGATGGACCGAATGCTGATCCTGACTGCTGAATGAACTTACCGTTGTTGTCAAACGGAGGTGTAAATTCGACAACCTGTGATACTCCGGATGTTCCGTTAACATTGTTGTGAAAAAACATGATATTGCCTTCACCCGGGTATCCTTTAGGAATCCATGTCGGGCAATGCAGCACATTGATTGTTTGAGTACCGCTTTGAAGATAGTTACTCGAGTGACCCCAGCGATAGAGAATATCACCGCCTTTTCCATGGTCTCCGCCGGAATGACTTTTTGCCTCTTCTGTTGTCGTACTGTGATCAATTATAAACAGTTCGCTGAATACTCTTGACGTAAAAACGATAAGGTCACGTGTCGAATCATAATCAATACCATTAAGATGAACCCACTGACCGGAAAACAGGCTGGGAACAATTGAGCCGCTGATAACATTGGGATTATTCATCGCCTGCTCTTTAGGAGCTACATGATCAAGCAGCGTCCATTCCCAGACAATTGAACCTCCTCCATTTTCAAAATCAGGCTTTATTTCAACTATTTTTTCGCCAAGCATTGCCTTTGCTTTGGTTCCGTTATCCTTTAATGTACTGTCAACCCCTGCAGCTATCAACTGTGCACGGGTATAACGGACAAATGCTACGGCAAGAATATTACCGTTTGGTAAAAGCTTGAAATCGTGGTGCAGCATATGAATTGAATCACATAATGTGTATGACCACACAACATTTCCTTTTGCGTCAATTTCATCTATCGTGCCCTGCTGAGGTGCAGCGTTTGGTGGCGGGGAAATCTGTGTTGATCCCCTGTAGACTGCTGGTGTCTGTCCGCTGCGAAGTAAATGACCATTCGGCATTAAATAACAGGAGTACCCATTGAGACTATCTGAAAGCTTCGAATGATCCCATGTGGTAACAACATTAAGTTTATTGTCATAAAGCATTGTTGCTTTTCCGGCATATGCACCACTTAAAATGTATCCATCCGAGAATGCATTTGCTGAGATGAAAAAACCGGTAACTAATAGTGACACAAAGAGTGCACTATACTTTTTTGTAAGACGTATCATGTCAATTGCCCCCACATTTATTTTAAATAAAATAATGATCTGTTATTAAATACACATCTGATGCCGGAAGTAAATTATAAACTGTAACATTTTGTGTAACTATCTGAACCTAATATAAGCACAGTGTGAAGTAATGTTGGTGAATTTGATCGCCACAGGATGATTTTCTGTATTCTGGCAGGATACACTATGGTTTGCAAAACGTAAATCATTTTTTTTGTAACTGCTTAAAATTACTCGTAAAAACTGCTGTTCCTGATTTTGTGTAATCTGTTGACTACATCGGGCTTGAGGATACACTGTGATGTAAAATGGATTCTGTTTTTGTCACTGGTTCATTCTGATGTACATTGCCGGGTAGAGATTCTTACTCATCCTGATCTCATGCAGATGGTTATAAATTACCTGTTCTCAAATGAATACAACAATGGTATAATCAATGACGTAGAGCGATATTTCCGTTAAAAAATTATCGGGATCATTGAACTGTTTATTAAAAATCAAAGAGTTAATGAATTGTTACAAAAAGTGAATAATAACATGGTATACAAATCCATTTTAAGAAAACTGTCTATAATTATTCTTGGATTTGTGGTTATCGGGTGCAGTCCCCTTAAGAAATTGAGTGTCCTTGCAGATATGGAACCGGATCATCGTCAATACTTTAAAAATACGATGCTTTACGGGTATGAAAAAAAGACAGCGATCAAGGTTAATGTATTCGATTATAAAAATGCAGATAGTCTTGAAGACTACCTGAAAAGATACTCCGGACGGGTAAATCTTGTTGAGGTGCCGCTTGAAAAAAGTGATGTACTTGCGCGTAAAGGTTTTTTCAAACCCCTTGATTCATTTCTGACATCTGAGGAACTGCGCTTTTTTAACGACAACTATCTTCTCGGATCATTCGGGATGGTTTCAAACCGTCCGACACTTATACCCCGGTCTTTTGAGACGCCTGTGCTCGTATATAGTAAAAGTAAAGTAGCAGAAGCGTTGAAAGTGTGGGCTGCAAACAAGGAGATTATTTCACAGAATCTGAAAGTATATAACGGTTTCGGGCTTCCTGAGGGTTATAAGCTTGAGTCTGATCCGTCAAGTTGGGATATGTATGATATTGCAGTAATCGGTCTTCTTTGGATCAAGGGAGATAATGGCGGATCCCGGATTGCTCATGTGTCAAGTAAGAGCACAGATCTGTTATCATTTGTTGAGGGCGGAGTGTATAGGTGTGGTGGAGATTCACTTGCAGTTATGGGATGTCGCGGTGATGCTGTGTATGATTTTTTTCACTGGGAGAGTGTGCTTTCCCGCAGCGGTGTGTACAATCAAAAAATGTGGGATAAGGGGTGGGGACGTGTTGAGTTAATGGATGCCTATGTCAATGGAGAGATTTACTGTATGATACTTCCCCTTGGTGATTGTTTCAGGCTTCACGGAACAGGCCATGCCGAACGCAGGGGTATGCTAAGTAATCCTGATGATCTTGGGCTTGCGCTTTTACCTCAGGGGTGTTCTGTTGAACTTGATAATAATGGAAATGTTATACGCCGGGGAGGTCGCGGTGTTGCGACCAGAAGTACATGGTGGGCGATTCCGTATAACGCATCAAGTGCACTCTTGTCGTACCGTCTTGCAAAATATCTTTCTGATACACTCCAGCATGCTGCAGAGGTATCACGTTTTGGTAAAATACCAGTTCGTAAAGAAGTTGTTGATACCATGGAAACGCTTATTAAAGATGTCTGGACTAAAAAGGGGCTTGAAGTATCGCTGCAGCAGGTTGTTCATAACGCAGAGTATATTATTTCTGACAGGGTATATTCACAGATGTATATTAACTTTTATATTGATCTCTGGTATGGGATGATTGTCGCACAGGATTGGGCGCAGCAGAATGGTGCCATTCCCGAACGCGGATATATAAAAACCTCCATTGAGCAGCGATATCAGCCGAAACTATACAAATAACAATTGTGAATTATTAACATACGAATTGACTTTATGGAAACAAATGAAATTACTCTTGAACAGTTGAGGTCAGAGTTTGAAGCTGATCCTCAAAATCTTAATAAGGCTATTCAGCTTGCGCAGCTTTATTGTGATCTTGGCTGGTATAATGAAGCAATTGATTTTTTCAGGGAACTGGCCGAAAAAAATCCTGACAGTTATCTGCTTATTCTTGAATATGGTAATACCTATTATAAAAAGAAAGATTTCAAGGGTGCGATTGAGCAGTTTACACGTTTGACAGAATTGCGCAACGACCGTATTGAGGGGTGGAATAATCTCGGTATCGTTCAGTTGCAGACTGGAGATCTTGAGGCCGCAAGGGAATCAATCAATAAAGTTCTGGATCTTGAACCCGATAATGCTGGCGCACTTATAAACATGGGGAATTATTTTCATAGTAAAGGTGAGTTTGATACAGCAATTACCTATTTTGAACGGGCTGTGGAATCTCGCATGGACTTTCCTGATGCCTGGTTTAATCTCGGGAATGCCCTTTTGTCTGTGAACGAACACGAACGGGCCAGGTTTGCATTTGAAAAGGCACTCAAGTATAATCCGGAATTTGCATCAGCGATGAAAAATATCGGCTATATATGTGAAAAAACCGGGGAACTTGATAGTGCGGAGAGCTGGTACAGTCAGGCTATTCTTATCAATAAAGCAGATCCGGCACTCCGGATTAATCTGGGTAATGTATATCTGCAGCAGAAAAAATTTGATGACGCACGGAGGTGTTATTTAAAGGCAGTACGTCTTGCTCCAAATGAAACCGGCGGGTGGATGGGACTTCGTCACTTATCAATCGTTAAGGGTGATCTGACAACCTTTATGAGAGCAACCATTGCAATTCTTCCGCGTCTTAGCGATCAGGCTCTTGCTCAAAGTATAGAGATCTTTTATGAACTGAATCAGTTGTCTAAAGCGGACGATCTTCTGATGCAGGCTGACAGGCTGGGTCGCAGTGGCAACGAACTTGATCTTCAGAGGTTATTGATCTATCACCGAAAAGGTATTCATCAGGGGAAAGTTGCACAAATTCTAAAGAATCTGACATCACTGGAGCAAAAGAGTGAATCAATCAAGAAGGGACTTGCACGTTTTTTTCTTGAGAGTGGTGATTTTGATCAGGCAATTCACTATATTAATCAGGTATCCGGGCTTGATAGTGCCGGTTTTGGCATATTGTGGCGCGCGTTGCTTGCCAGAAAAGAGACTGAAAAAGCAAATGAGTCGATCCAGAATTATATTAAAGATAATCCTGATTCGTTTGACTGCTGGTTCATACTTTCACGTATAGAGGCGGAAAAGGGTAACAATCTGCGCGCTGAAAAGTTTCTTGTACGGGCACTTGAGAACGGATTTACAAATCTTGAAGAGTTGAATACAGTACCGGAACTAAAGAAAATATTTGAATCGCTGGCCTCCAGAGACAATCTGGTGGAGGGGTGAGTACTGGTATTGTTGACATAATATTTACAAGGCGGCAGTGCACTTGTGCGCTCGCCCCCACCCGCTCGCAAAGTCGAGCGACCTCCCCCGCAGGAGGGAGGTATCTTTATGATTTTCAAACAATTACACCTCCCTCCTGCGGGGGAGGTCCAGCTGCTTTGAACTGGGGTGGGGGCGCTCAATCGGCACCACTGCAACATGTCAAGGTTACGTTAACGACATTGAGTATCGGAGCGGGATAGTTACCATGATCTGTAATGTTGGTTTGAACTTGTGATTGTATTTCTGAAATATAAAACGTTACTATTATGATAGTAGTTCTGCGTGTCATTGATATGATTACTGTGTATACAGGTGGAGTATATTTTCATAAGGGTAAAGGATTACTTGCCCTATATTGATGTGTGAGGGTAAATTAGTATTTGCCTCTTTCTGAAAGGTGGTTACAACATGAGAAGAGTTGAACGGATACCGGAGTCGGTGTTTAATCCGGAAAGCAGCAGCATTGATACCAACCGTTTTTACTCTATTTTACTTGATGCAAAGGCTGCAACAGTATCTGAGAATATGTGCGATATTACCGAGAAACTGTTGCACGGTGAAAAGGAAAATGCAAAAGGTGCCCTTGAACAGTTATGGAATCTCAAGAAGAATCTTTTCTCTCAGTCGTCGGGAACACTTGATATGGTGATCAGTTTCTATCAGGATAAGATTAATATCCTCCGTAATAAAGAGGAACACATAAAAAAAATCAGTAAAGATTCACGCAATCTGCTTGAGGAGAAACGGCGTCGTGATGAAGAGATTGCATCGGTAAAACAGCAGATTGAGGAATGCTCGAAAGAAATTCAGGAACTGACAATCAAGCTTAATAAGCTTCAGGTTAAGGAGCAGGAACTGGTTCTTATTGAGGAGCAGCTTAAGAAGGAGTTACATACAAACGAGAATGAAATTGTCAACGGCTTATACGAAATTATTCTTTCGCAGCAGGAACGTGAAATGGAACTGCGTAAATTTCGTGAACAGGATCCATCTCTGCCGGTGAGTGTGACACCGATACCAAAACTTACCTATGATCTTAATGAGGAAGATTCGTACAGTGAAGAGAATCCGGATGCTGCTGCAGATGATGATCGTCAAAGTAGAGCAGTCTCAATGGATATGGTAAAACAAAATGATCCGGTTGTACCGGAGGAACTGATTACACCGGCTGACAATCAGGAACCGGAACCATCACTGGGTATTGTTTCACAGACAGAAACACTTGAACAGGTGCAGGCTGAGCAGGTGCCTCAGGTTGAGAGTGTTGATTTTATGCCGCAGCAGGATCAGCTGGATATACCGGTGTTTCCCAAATCAGTGGTTAAAACCACCAATGGACGTGTCATAGGGGAGTATTTCTATGATGCCCGTGTTTACAAAAACGAACGTCATTACATTTTTAATAGTAAATTTTTTGCAGAACGGTTAAGTGGTGATATCAAATTTTTACGTCAGAAATTCGATCAGGCGGTTTACTCTGAGGTAATGCAGATGATCAATCAGGCGTATAAAAGAGTCACCGAGAATAAAATGTTTCATTTTGAAATTTCAACAAATGAAATTCTTAACGACAGGAATCTTAAGACACTCTGGCAGAGTGCAAAACTGCGTAATATTGATGAGGTTGATAAGTTTTGTTTAAGGTTGAAAGCAAAAATTGACGCACTTGGGAATAATTACAAAGCAATGCTTCAGGAACAGATGAAACGGTGTATAGGCCAATAATTTTTGTAAAATATTGTATCATTGCTCTATTTATGGTTTTTCAGGTTGAAGCCGATTCACTGACAGCAGTAAAAAAAGTCAGGGAACCGGTAAACCGCAATGATAAAAAAGTTGCGTTACGTGATGAATCACTTGCCGTTGAAGAGCTTCTGAAAGATCTTGAAATCACCATAGATGATTCTACAAAAGACACGGAACCGGTCAAAAAAAAATCTTTATTAAAAAACAAGTCTTCGGTTGTTAAGAAGTCAAAACAAACCGGAGAAACCTTGCGGATGCCAGCGGGAAAAAAAGATGCTCCAAAAGGTAATCCCTCGGTTTCATTCAAGCAGGTTTTTTCAAAAATATGGTTATCCATTCCGGGCGCATCATTTATTAAGACTCATTTTAAGGGTATTCTGTATTTTTGTGCTGTGTTGCTTGTGATTGGTGGTGGAATACTGTTTTTCCTCTGGAGGCGTGATATTGGAAGGTTTCTGACTACCGGACGCCTGGCAATTATGGATAAAATGGTTCAAAAAGCCTGTGACTATATTGAAGAAAATTATGCAAATGAATCTCTTGATATCAAGGTACTATGTGATGCACTGGTTACCGGAGAGGCGTTTCTGCAGGCGTTGTTTTATCAGGAGCTCGGCATTTCTGTCGAAAACTTTATCATACAGGTACGAGTCAACCGCGTGAAACATTTTGTCAATAAAGATTCTATGCTTGACAACGATATCCTTGCACAGATGTGTGGATTTAAAGACCGCAAAACGATGGAAGATCAATTTCATTCTGTAACAGGAGCAACTCTTGACATATTTAGGAAATCCCTTGAAGCTCATGAGATTAATTTATAATAGTTTCGCAATAATTGCATTGTGTTGCAGTCTTCTGTTTTCGGCACAGGGGAAGGATTGGAAATCGTATTTTCAGGCGGAAACACTTGACGTGTTTCTGAATGGTAAGTCTGCGGGTGAACTTATATCGCTTATCGCACCGGATGGTAATGGAATTGTTATAAAAAACACAATCAGCACGGCACTTGATGATGGCAGGGGGAATCTGATAAAGGCGGACATTGTTGAGGCCCGGTATTATAATGCTGACTTTACGCTGAAGCGGGCACTGCAGGAAATGAAAAGTCCGGCAGGTGCTAATCGCTGGGAACTGGTTCGAAATGAGCAGAAAATGTGGGTACTGAAAAGTTGGCTTGGTGGTGCTCTATCAAGCAGACTGCTTCCGGCGGTATATGATAAGTCGGGATCATTTTTAGAAATTTATGATGGAATAAAGAACAAATCTTTACAAATTAATCAATCCTGGACTGATACCGTTGTTGAGTTGACATCAGGAGATAATATTGTTTCGTCAGTGACCTGTGTTGAAAAAGCATCACCGAAAAACGGCTATGTATGGAAATTTATTGAAAAAAATTCTCTTCAGAACCAAAGTCAATCATGGCTTGTTGATACCAATGGAAATACCATTATTCATGAAATCTTTCCGTTTGTTGCAAAACGTAAAGGGAGTAAAGAATCTGAAGAATCTGCTGCGAATATTTTTGAGTCATTCCGGATTGCAGTGTCAGGTGCCGTTACACATAATGACAGAATAATGATAACATTGGATTCGTCATGCACGCTTGATTCTTCAGTGATTCATTTTTATCACCGCATAAACGACAGCTATGAGTTTATCAGACCAGCAGATTCCTGCGGAGCAAGTGTAGCTGTTAAGGCTGATTCGCTGCAACGATATTTGATACCCACTCCAACGCTGCAGTCAGATCATCCTGAAATACGCGCGCTTGCTAAAAAACTAACTCGCAGCAGTAAACCATGCGAAATTATTAAGGTCCTTAACAGCTATGTGTTTACAAAAATGGAAAAACGCTATACGGCAACATTTTCAAGTGCACTTGAATCGCTGCGTTCAGGTTTTGGAGATTGCGGGGAGCATGCAGTTCTTCTCGCTGCACTGCTGCGTGCATCGGGCGTTCCAGCAAGAATTGTAAATGGTGTTGTGTATATGCCCGAAAAGAACGGGTATTATTATCATGTATGGGTAATGGCGCATGATGGAATACACTGGTTATTTGCAGATCCTGCCTTTGGACTATTTCCTGCCACGCATGACCGGTTACCGTTTGTAATTGATGACGAGGGGGAGAGGCTTTTGGCAATTGCAAAGGTGATTGGTAAAGTCAGTGTGAAGATTGTGAAATAAGGGAAAATCTCTAAATTCGCCGTTTTTCAGGTTATTAGAGTGTAATCTTTTCTTGCGCAATCGATCACCAAATGCTATTTTAAGGTTCCTGTGTTGATGGGTGTTTGAAGATAGTTTCAAATAAAAATCTCGGAGTGTAGCGCAGCCTGGTAGCGCACTTGGTTCGGGACCAAGGAGTCGGAGGTTCAAATCCTCTCACTCCGATTTTTATTTCTCAATAACGAGTGTAAATGAAATGAACAATGATCACCCTTTCGCAAATCCCCATTCCTTTAACATGCTTTCATCAGATTGTATTCTATCACACCTGAAACAAACACCATCCTTGATTATTCCTCTCAGTACACTTGAACCGTATGGTACATCCAGTCCTCTTGGTATCAGTGCGCTATGTATTGATTCAATTGCTTCTGAGGTTGCTTTGCGGTTGTCACTGCTTAAAGCTCCGGTTTTACACTATGGGGTAAGCGGCCGGTATAAAGCATTTACCGGATCAGTTGGATTGAAACCAAAGCAGTTTTGCGCCATGCTTGAATCTATTTGCAACGATTGCTTTTTCCAGGGATTTAAAGAGGTAATTCTTCTTAACAGCAGTGAAGAAAACGTTTTAGCACTTGAATTACTTTTGAAAAGATATAATAATCAGAGTGGTAAAATTCAGATCTTTTCCATACATTCAGATACCGCAGTCAGGGAATTTCTAGGAAAAACGTTTTCTGTCAGAAATATTGACAGATCAGAATTTGTGGTGTTGTCAGTTGCTTCGTATCTTGACAAAAATTTTTACAAACCAGTCGGGGACGGCACTATAAGACCACTGGATCTGAAGCGGTATATGCAATGGAAAAAGCGTGGACGTGATCCGGAAACGTTTAAAAAAATGTTTCCCGGAGGAGTAATGACAGAAACTGCCGGATTGTCATCCCCTCAAGCCGGAAAAGTTCTGTATGAATTTATTGTAAATCTATTGTGTGAGCGATATTCACATTTATCAGGTGAAAAAAACGATAATGCTACTTCATAATATTATTGAGAAAACACTTTCGAATGGGCTTAAGGTGATATGTCTTAACAAACCGGGAGTGCCTATTGTCTCATTGCAACTTTGGTACAAGATCGGAAGTGTCGGTGAGTGTGATGGTATCAGGGGTATTTCGCATATACTTGAACACATGATGTTTCGTGGTTCAAGGAATGTTGGCTCTGAAGAGCATGCACGCAAGATCAATGAGGTCGGAGGGCATTGCAACGCATTTACATCTGAGGACGTTACTGTATATATCAACAGTATTCCAAAAGAGTATTTTGATATGGTACTTGAGCTTGAAGCGGACCGGATGGACGGTTTACAGCTTGATAGTTCACTGTTTGACACAGAGCGAAAAGTTATCATTGAGGAATATCATACGTATATGAATAATCCGGTGGCGAAGGCATTTTTTGAATTTCGCCACGAATTCTTTACAAATCACCCTTACTCGATATCACCCCTTGGATTGATCGAAAACCTTCAGACAATTACTGCTGATCAGTGCCGTGAATATTATTCGCGCTGGTATTTACCAAACAATGCAGTGCTTGTTATCGTTGGTGATATTGATGAAACCAAAGTGTTTGACAGTGTAGAGAATTATTTTGGTATTAAAAAATCCGGAGTATTGCAGGAACTTCATGCAGACTCCATACCAGAGCATCATGGACAGGTTAATGTTCACCGTATGAAACGCAAAATTGAATTTGATGTTCCACTGCTTGTCACAGGATACCCGGCACCTGCATCGAATAACAAAGACGCTGTAGCGATGGAAATTTTACAGCTTGTACTTAGTGGCGGCGAGAGTAGTCGTTTACATAAAGAAGTTGTCAGAAAAGAATCAGTTGCCGTGATGACCGGCGGGATGAATCATATTCTGAAGTATGCCGGGATGTCAATGTTTCTTGCAGCGTTTACACCGGATATGTCTGTAGCAAAAGTGGAACGGTCAATCAATAAACAGATTGATATTATCCGTAAAGATGGCATTACTGAAACTGAAATGGAAAAAGTCAGGAATGCAACATTGTCAAGCAGAACGTTCGAGCTGTATTCAGCAGAAAATATATGTAACAGAATCGGACACAGCGAATGTGTTGAAGGTGACTATCGTCAATGGGTCGAACGCTTTGAAACATTGAAAAAACTTGACATCAATGGTCTTATTCAAGTCGCCAATAAATACTGGGATGACTCGAAATGTCATGTACTGCATCTGGTACCACGAAAGACCAATGTTATGTTGTATGTTGCCGGATTTGTCAATCGTATGTTTTCAAAAAGGAAATAAGAGGTACAACTATATGGCGTTCAGCTTTAAATTTCCAAAATTTCATGAAACGGTACTTGATAATGGGCTGCGGTTGATTCTTCTGCCTGATCATGAACAGGAAGGTCTTGTTGCGGCGTTGCAGTTTCCATTCGGCAGATTTTGCGATGAACCCGGAAAAGAGGGTGTTGCAGAGAGTGTTATTGCTCTATTACAAAAAGGAACACAGCTGTGCCATTTTGATCAGTTTTCATCAAAACTTGAGTTTGAAGGTGCATCATTGTTTGCCGAGGTCGGGGAGGAGCATACCGGTATTGGTATTCGCATGCTGTCAAAAAGCCGTAAAAGTCTGATTCCGTTGTTTCTTGATATGGTTATGATCCCATCACTTGACACAAAAGAGTTTGAGCGGATCAGGAAAGAAATGATTACATCTCTTCATGCGGAGACTGTAGAGCCATCAATAATTGCTAATCGTCACTTTTTTGTCGAGTTGGTCGGGAAATCACATCCTGCAGGAAGATTTCACTCTCTTGATGCAATCAGGAAAATTACCATTGATGACATAAGAAAATTTTACGCAGAGCATATCGGTCCTAAAAATGCAATTATGGTTGTGGCTGGTGACTTTGATGTTTTGGAATTTAATGATACATATCTGAAATCAGTACAACAATGGAATGCTGATAAACAGGCAGAGCCCTGTTTTGCACCATTTGTTGAAACATCGAAAAAAGCATTCCGTCTTATCGACAAGGATGATACAACACAGACAACGCTTGTTATGGGACATTGTATGCCGGGTGAATTATCACCTGACAGACGACCGCTTGCGCTTGCAAATTATATTTTTGGTGCAGGTAATTTTTCATCACGGCTTATGACAAGCATTCGCTCCAAAGTCGGGCGTACCTATGGAATCTCATCACAGATCGCAGCTGAACGGATTTTTGGTGCATTTACAATATCGACATCAACCCAGAATAATCAGCTCGGGGCAATGGTTGATGCGATTCTTGAGCAGTATTGTGAATTCTGTTTAAACGGGATCACCGCTGAGGAACTTGACAGAGCGAAGAAATTTGCCATTGGTAACATGGCCTTTCAACTGGAAGGTATTGGAAATATAGCAGAAAAATTGATGTGGCTCCGGTTCTACGACTATCCTGATTCGTATATCGAACAGTTTGATATACTGCTGAACGGTATTACACTTGACAATGTGAATGATGCAATCAGGAAGCATTTTGCACCTGAAAAACTGATTATTGTGGCAGTTGGAAAAAAGGTTGAGATTGCTGAGCAGCTTAAGAAATTTGGCATATTTTCCGGGTATCATTTCAGGGATAAAATTTAAGGGACTGGTTGTAAGTAACAATATGCTGCAATGTCAGGTATTTCTCAGTCTTGGAACAAATTGTGGTGACAGACTGGACTATATTTTGCGTATGGAACAGTTGCTTGAACTGATACTCGAACCACCAGTTAAAAGATCGCGTATCATGGAAACAGAACCGGTTGATGTTACCGATAAACAGCAGTGGTATCTAAACCGTATCATTGGTGCATATTACTCAGAATCGCCAACCAGTCTTTTAAAAGCAACACAGGAAATTGAGAAGACGCTTGGACGGGTAGGCAAGGGAACAATGAAATCGAGGACTGCGGATATAGACATTCTACTCTTCGGGAATGAAATCCGGGATAGTGACATCCTGACAATACCTCATAGAGGAATCCTGACAAGAAGGTTCAATCTGGAGGGTTTGAATGATATTGACGGTTCCATTGTCATTCCAGGACTTCAGAAAAGCGTGAAAGCGATCCTGGAATCAAATATGACTGATCTGCAGTTGCAGGGCATTCGGTATATTTAACAGAGTACTGGTATATTGAGTATTATTTGTACATCTTAACAGTGTGTTCTCTATATGGTTGATTGGTTCCGGGACAAAAACAAGGATAGATGCAATTGATTAAAAAAGAAAATCGTGACTCATTGCCATCACATGTATCCTATTTATGCATTGAAGGCGTAATTGGTTCTGGAAAAACTACCCTGAGCAATATCCTTGCAGAGCGGTTTAATTGTCGTATTGTGCTTGAGGAAGCCGACGATAATCCGTTTCTTGCGCGGTTCTATACAGAGCGACGATCGTATGCTTTTCAAACGCAGCTCTGGTTTCTTGTTTCCCGATTTAAACAGCTTTCGCAAATGGTATCTCAGCAGGATCTGTTTCATGCAGTCACAATCAGTGATTACATCTTTGCTAAAGACCGGATATTTGCAAGTGTCAATCTTGATGATGAAGAATATGCACTGTATAATACAATATCAGGGGTGATGACATCTGCGATACCAAAACCTGATCTGGTGGTATATCTTCAGGCATCTGATGAAACGCTGCTCAGGCGGATCGAAAAGAGGGGCAGGTCTTATGAATACAATATGGATCCGCAATATATGAATATGCTCAATAAAGTGTATAATCAGTTCTTTTTCAATTACAACGAAACACCGCTTTTGATAATTAATACCAATGATATCGATTTTGTCAATAATGAGAATGACAGGGAGGAAATCATTGATCAGATAATGCGTTCCGGCAGGCATGGGACCGAATATTACCAGCCGATGAGTTCCCGGGACCGGATATTTCTCACCGGACACAGCGATGATGATAGCAGAGATGGTGCAGGGGAGAAGGATAGTGTTGTGGGGTAGGGACGTATTGTATACGTCCATTGACCGGTAGATAATTCGGTTTTCACAGAAAATGTAAACACCATGTCGTTACATTTTTACAATGATGTAATACTATAGCAATAAGTGTAATTTAATTCAGGATTTAGTTCAATGAAGATAGTAAGATCTCCGGCGGAGATGAAAAACCTGTCGATGACCATGCAGCGAAGCGGAAGTTCTGTCGGGCTTGTACCGACAATGGGGGCTTTACACAAGGGTCACATCTCACTGCTTGATAGAATCAATGATACTTGTGATTTTTCGGTAATGAGCATCTTTGTAAATCCGGTTCAGTTCGGACCGAAAGAGGATTTTCAGAAATATCCGCGACCGTTTGATGCCGATTGTGAACTGGCTGAGAAGGCCGGTTGTGATGTTATCTTTGCGCCATCAAAAGAAGATATGTATCCGGAAAATTATTGTACGTATGTCAATGTTGAAGATATCACTGATGGTCTTTGTGGTGCCTCGCGACCGGGACATTTTCGTGGTGTAACTACTGTAGTGCTCAAGTTCTTTAATATAGTTATGCCACAGATTGCATGTTTTGGTCAGAAGGATGCGCAGCAGGTACTTGTCATTAAGAGAATGGTTCACGATCTGAATATGTCGGTTACGATTGATGTCGCGCCGATATTTCGTGAGGAGAGCGGACTTGCAATGAGTTCACGTAATGTTTATCTGTCAGATGCAGAACGTGTGGCTGCTCCGCTTATTTACAAAGGGCTGACCGATGCTGTTACACAATACAATAATGGTGTTATAAAAACTGATACACTTATAAATGTAGTAACGACAGTAATCGGACAATCCCCTCTGCTTGAAATAGAGTATGTTGAGCTTGTTGATACTTTAAAAATAAAACCTGTCACCTCTGTTACATCAGCTGCACTTATTGCAGTGGCATGCAGAACAAAAGAGAGCAGGACACGTCTTATTGACAATATTGTAATAGGAGGTACATTATGAAGAAGTCGACATTCGTTCCGGTTATTTATAATCTTTTTCCCCGTCACTTTACCTACATCGATGAGTGGGAAGCCGCACTGCCGCACATTAAGGAAATGGGATTCAATGCTGTTTTTGTAAATCCGTTTCATGAGACCGGTTTTTCGGGAAGTTTGTATGCTGTCAAGGATTATTATAAACTCAATTCCTTGTTTTTACGAAAAGGGCAGGATCCGAAGGATTTCAGCATATTACAGAAGTTTATTGATAAATGCAAAGAACATAAACTTGAGCTTATTATGGACCTTGTTATTAATCATACTGCGGTAGACTCTGTTCTTACAATGTCAAATCCGAAATGGTACCGCTTTGATGAGCACGGGAAACTTGTTAGCCCATTTGCAATTGATCCCGGCAATCCCGGCAATATCACAGTCTGGGGGGATCTTGCAATTATCGAAAATGAAACATCAGGCGACAGAGCGGGGCTTTGGGCATACTGGGATTCGCTGATTGCATATTTCCAAAAAATGGGAATTTTTGGATATCGTTGTGATGCTGCGTATCAGGTTCCGGCACCACTATGGTCATATCTTATCAGTACTGCAAAAAAGAGATTTCCTCAAACGCATTTTTATGCTGAAACGCTTGGATGTCAATTGACACAAATAGAAGCTCTTGCACCGGTCGGTTTTGATTTTCTCTTTAATTCATCAAAGTGGTGGAATTTTGATCAGCCATGGCTTTTCGAGCAGCATGAGGCAAATGGCCGCATTGCACCGTCAGTCGGATTTGCTGAATCACATGATACCGAACGCTGCGCAGGTAATCCACCGGGAACTGAAATCGTTCAGAAGTTCAGATACGCATTCAGTGCTGTATTTTCGCAGGGTGTACTGATGCCTCAGGGATTTGAGTATGGTGCAGTGACACGTATGGATGTCGTGCGCGGTACACCGGCAGATGTTGACAAACAAAAATTTGATATCAGTTCCTGGATTGCACAGGTACATAAGCTCAAGATGTCAATGTCGGTTCTTGCAGAAGAAGGTCACTGGCATCCGCTTAACGATTATCAGATGCCATTTTTATTTCTGAAGAAATCGTCATCATCGGGAAATAAGCCGGTATTTATTGCAATCAACAAGCAGTTAACAAATGATACTATAATTGAAGACTGGATGATACCGCATGATGTAAAACGATGCACAAAGGTTCGTCAGCTGGTAAGAACACCGGATATTGAAGAGGCGTTACCTGATGGTTTTATTCTGGACCCGGCTGATATTCTTTTAATTTATGAATAAGCTGAGTGCACATTTCAGAATGAGGGAGGTGGAGGGCATACTGCAGAAACCCGACTTGTAAATTATTGTTTAAACCGATTTGAGGGTATATAAATTTTTATGAAAAATCTCGTTTAAAAGTTGGTTTACAAATGAATTGTGCAGAATATAACAGTATAATAGTGGTTTTACAGCAGCTGTTTGATACTAACCGGGTGGCATAATATAGAAAATCAATGAGTATTACACTGCCCGGATACTCATTGATTGTCAGAATTATCAGGCGAGTATGACTGACTCAAGAAAGAGTAATACTATGGCCTGTTTTGTGGATCCTGACGATTGTCAAAAACAGAATGAATTACGACTTCGCGATTTTCTATTGTGAAGAAAATTGAAAATGGAAATCTTCTAATAATGCATCTTCGAAAATTCTTATAGATGATGTTGTACATTTCTGGCGTGAAGAGGATTTTTATGATTGAACTCTCGATACAATCAAGGAAATCATACCCCAAGCCTCTTCGTTGTGTTTCATACCATCCGAATGCTCTTTCAAGATCATTTTTTGCTTTATCAGTATAGTGCACCATCATTTATACTTTTCCCTTAGTTCCTCATGAACACTTTTCCAATCATGTAAATGTATCTTTTCATTTTTAAAATCTGCGTAGCGCACATCTAATTCATTTTTTTGCCATTCATGAAACGGTATCTGATTGTTAGATTGTGCGATGGAGTCCCAGATATCTTCTACTAATAAAAGCTTATCAGGCAGACTTAAACTTTCAATTTCTTTTTTCAGATCAGCTGCGGTCATCTGCAACCTCCAATGTGATAAGTAATGTTTATTTTCCAATTTAAATTATATTATTCTCAGATACGAAATAGGATAATTTCTAATTATCAGAGGAAGGAAAATGAGCCTGATGAAATTATCCGGTATCCTGACTGCTCAATCTTCTTGTTCTGAGTTTCTAAACATGCCATTCTTTTAACTTGAAATCCTGACGGTTATTCATTATATTTAGGGTTTTCTCCGTCTCTATTGGGTGTAGGCCATTTATTAAGGAAAAACAACTATGCCAATTCGCAGTATGACAGGGTTCGGACTTGCTGAAGGTGCAAGCCCGTCAGGGACTTACAGAGTTGAAATCCGTGGTGTGAACAACCGCTTTCTCGAACTTCAGATACGGCTTCCAAAGTTTGCTGCAAATCTTGAGGCGCGGGTGAAAAAAGAGATCTCATCAGCCATTTCACGTGGATCTGTAACCGTATTAATCAGTTGTGACCGTGAAGATACAGAATCTAAGCTATCCTGGGATAAAAAGACGGTTGATGGCTACATGAAAATTTTTGGTGAAATTCAGAAAGCGTACAAGCTTGATGGTAAAGTCACACTTAATGATCTTCTTAATTTCAGCGATTTTATCAAAACCGAATCTGATACATTTGATGAAGAGGTGTTGTGGAAACATCTTAAGCCGGTGCTCGCAGAATCTATTGCCGCATTCCAGAAGGCTCGCGAGACTGAAGCTGCAATGCTTGTAAAAGATCTTAAAAAATTACTCAAGGATATTACAAAATCATTGCAACTGGTTGAGAAGCGTGCACCAGTCCGTATTCAGGAATATGCAAAGGTGCTGACTGAAAAAGTCCAGAAGCTTATCGATAATCCTCCGGATCCTTTACGGATGCAGACGGAGATCGCAATCTTTGCAGATCGTCTTGACATAACTGAAGAATGTACACGGCTCAGAGCTCATATCGAAAAGTTCAGTGCAGATTTTGAACTTGACGAACCAGTAGGAAAACGTATGGGCTTTCTGCTTCAGGAGATGAATCGTGAGGCAAATACTATCGGCTCAAAAGCAAATGATACTGAGATTTCTCATCAGTCAGTAAAACTTAAAGAGAATATCGAACGAATCAGAGAACAAATTCAAAATATAGAATAACAGTGTCGTTATACAGACGATACTGTCACCTTTTTGACTCAGGAGGCTTTTAATGGCAGAATTACTGGAACTCGATCTTGAACAACTCGAAAAGCGCGGAATCAACCGTTATAAGGCAGTCCTTATGGCGTCACAGGAAGCCCGCTTTATCAACGATCAGCTCCGTCTTGACATTGTGGAGTCAAAAGAAAAACCCACGACAATCGCCCTGCAGCGCCTCTTTGAAGGCCGTGTTATTGAGAACGAAGAGGGTGAGATTGTTCACTGACCATGAAAGACCTGAACCGTTTAGTCATTGGTATTTCCGGTGGTATTGCCGCCTATAAAATACCGCAGCTTATCCGGTTATTAAAAGTTAATGGTGTTGAAACGAAAACCGTTTTAACACCATCAGCACTTCCCCTTGTCGGTGAGGACGCACTTCGCACGGTCTCCGAAAATCAGGTTTATCGTGACGATATTGTCAACTATGACATGGATCATATCCGCCTTGCAGAGTGGGGACAGAAACTTCTTGTTTGTCCGGCAACCGCAAATACCATTGCAAAAATTGCCCACGGTATTGCTGATAATCTTCTTACGACTCTGGCGCTTTCTTTTAAGGAATCACAGATAATTGTTACCCCTGCCATGAACACTGTTATGTGGGAAAGCAAGGCGACGCAGGAAAATATCAGCACGTTAAAGAGACGCGGTATTACCGTACTTCCTGTTGGTTTCGGTAAACTTGCATGTGATGTCACCGGAGCCGGGCGTATGCTTGAACCCGAAGAGATCGTTTCATACGTACTTGCATCAAGTAAATCGGATGAAACTCTTAAAGGTAAACGCATTCTCATTTCATCAGGACCTACCGAAGAGCCGATCGATCCTGTACGTGTTCTTACTAATAAGTCAAGCGGGAAAATGGGTGTTGCACTTGCTCGTGAAGCGCTTATCAAAGGTGCAGAGGTCACTGTTGTCAGCGGGCCATCAAAAGCAGTATTCCCATCGTCGGTATGTGTGCGCAATGTTACCACTGCGCAGCAGATGCACGATGTACTGCATGAGGAGTTTGCAAACGCAGATGTCTGTATCATGGCTGCAGCGGTAAGTGATTACCGGGTTGTTAATTATAGCGAATCAAAGATTAAACGTAATGAGTCGGGATCTATCACCCTGGAGCTTTGCCCCAATCCTGATATTGCTGCAAGTCTCGGTGTTACTAAAGGTAAACGTATACTTGTCGGTTTTGCCCTTGAAAGTAGTAATGACGAGTCGGTGGCGCTTAAAAAAATGGAAAAAAAGGGATGTGACTATATTGTGTTCAATCGTGCAGACAAGGCGCTGGGGCTCGATTCAACAAGTATTGTTATCCTTGGTAGAAACGGTTTTCGTAAAGCCATTGACTGTACGGATAAATCAGTTGCTGCTCAGGCAGTGCTGGAGTGCGTTGTATCACAGCCGGGCAGGTAATAATGTTTGATAAAAGAGTACTGCGTGCATATTTCCGTCAGCAGCGCGATCTGTCGATGCCTGATTTTATTTTCAATTCAAAAGCTGCACTTGATGTGCTCTTTGGATCTGACAAAAATAAAAGTGAGATAGCATCACCTCAAAAAACTGCGAGTACATCAGCATCATCATATCAGGAAAAAACGTCAGCTCATTCACATACTGCAAAGCCGCCCGTTTCGATAGTGACAAAAGAAAACCAGACGATTGCATCACGGTTAAGCGGCCTAAAAACTATTGATCAGCTCGAAGTACCGGTTAAAGCGAGAGTTAAGGCACCTGCTTCGCAAGGTGTATCACCGGACAATCATAATCAGGAACCATCAGTGACCTTTGATCAGAAACGTGCTGCATTGCGTGTGCTTTACTATGAGGGGTGCACAAAGTGCTCTCTTGCTAAAACAAGAAAAACGTATGTGTTCGGTGAGGGGCGCGCGGATGGTCCTGTGATGGTTATCGGGGAGGCGCCTGGTGCTGATGAAGATGATCAGGGATTACCGTTTGTCGGAGCTGCAGGACAGCTTTTGAACAGTATGCTTGCGGCAATAGGTCTTGATAGAAAGAAGAATGTTTTTATTGCAAACATACTCAAATGCAGACCACCTGAAAACCGCAATCCCGAAAGTTCCGAAATTATTACCTGTCTACCGATCATAAAAAAACAGATTGATATCATCAAACCCAAAGCGATACTGCTGCTTGGGCGGATAGCTGCGCATTCGCTCCTGTCAACGACGGACAGTATTGCTGCCATGCGGGGAAAAACACATCTCTATAATAACATTCCGTCAATGGTAATTTATCATCCCGCAGCACTGCTCAGGAATCCGGAGTATAAGCGTCCGGCCTGGGAGGATCTGCAGAAATTTCAGAAATTATTGACCGATCTTGGTGTTTATGAATCAGCAAAATTATGAACGGCGTCCACCATGGGCTGAAAAAAAACCGCAGATTCTGGTAACTGACCGTGTACCGCCGCAGGCACTTGACGTAGAAAAAACGGTGCTTGGATCAATGCTTATTGATGGTCAGGCGGCAGTTAACGCAATGGAACTGCTTGATGAGAACTGTTTTTATTCAACGGCTAATCAGCGTATTTTTTTATGCATGAAAGAGATGTTTGAAAAGAGCATCCCTATCGATGTCATTACCGTTGCAGATATTCTTAAAAAGAAAGAATGGCTTGAATCCATCGGGAACGAAATGTACCTTGTGGAACTTGCTGAAAATATTGCAACATCAGGAAATATTGAGTACTATGCCGGGATTCTGATCGAAAAGGCAACGCTGCGTCAGATGATCTCGGTTGCTGCGCAGATTACAACCGACTGTTTCGATCCGGAAAAAGATCCTCAGGCGGTACTTGACGGAGCGGAAGCTAAGATCTTTGGTATCTCTGAAGCGCGTATCAAGAACAAGTTTGAATCGGTTCGCGATTTGCTGCCGCATACATTTGTTGAAATCGAAGGGTACTCAAAGGGAAGTTTTAAAGGGGTCATGACCGGGTTTAAAGAACTTGACGATATGACGACAGGTCTTGGTAAGGGAGATCTTGTCATTCTTGCAGGGCGTCCGGCGATGGGTAAGACTGCATTTGCACTTTCGCTGGCGCTTAATACTGCGGTGCATCACAAGAACGCCACGGCGATATTTTCTCTCGAAATGTCAAAAGCGCAGCTTGTACAGCGTATGCTCTGCTCCGAGGCACGTGTCAATATGCATCAGCTTCGAAGCGGAACACTGCCAAAGCGCGATCTTCCAAAGTTGAGTTTTGCGGCTGGACCGCTCTCCGAGGCACCGATCTACATTGACGATACACCGTCTATTTCGGTACTTGAGCTTCGCGCGAAGGCCCGTCGTCTCAAGGCTCAGCACGGACTCAATCTTATCATTATTGACTATTTACAGCTTATGGGATCAAGTGGACACGTCGAGAGTCGTCAGCAGGAAATTTCCCAGATATCCCGTGCGCTGAAGGGCGTTGCCAAAGAGCTCGATATTCCGATAATTGCTCTTTCGCAGCTTTCCCGTGCAGTTGAAACCCGTACCGACCACCGTCCGCAGCTTAGTGACCTCCGGGAATCCGGTGCTATTGAGCAGGACGCAGATATTGTCTTGTTCGTTTACCGTGATGAAGTGTATAATAAGGATGATGAAAGTATCAGGGGGCGTGGTGAGATTATCATCGGAAAACAGCGTAATGGTCCGATCGGTACTGCTCATGTTGCATTTGTAAGAGATTTTGCCCGTTACGAGAACCTGTCTGAACGGGTGGAGGAGAATAGCGGCTTTTGAATTTTGTACTCAGGGGAATTGCCACCGTTGGAGAGATCGCCCGCACAAGTGGACGATTATCGGGTGATTTTCTCAGGAGTGTCTACCGGTACTATCATCTTTTGGTTCAGACCTTTGCCCGGATGCCGCTACTGTTCAGGAATCCGGATCTTACCGTTTCTCACATGTATACACTTGGAATCGAGTCGTTACCGCTTGTGACGGTTATCGGACTTTTTCTCGGATCGGAAATCGTTATTCAGGGAATGTACCAGATGAGCGGGTTCATTCCAATGCGGTATCTTGGTGTTATTGTATGTAAAGGGATCACCATTGAACTGGGACCCGTGGTAACCAGCATGGTTGTTGCCGGGCGTGTTGCAACCGGCATTGCCGCCGAAATAGGTTCCATGAAAACGTCGGAGCAGCTTGATGCGATGCAGGTGCTGAATCTTGACTCAATACGATACCTTATTGTTCCTAAAACTGCTGCATGCATTGTGATGCTCCCGGTGCTGACAATCTGGGGTGAACTGATGGCGTTTACTGGATCAATTGTCAATGCTTATCTGACCGTTGATATCACTATGCAGACACTCACCAGCGGTTTTCAGCTTTTTTTCCAGGCAAAGGATCTTTTTATCGGTGTGTTAAAAACATCGGTATTTGGAATTATTATAGCCATTACCGGTGCGCATTTTGGTTTCGAAGCGCGCAGCGGAGCTGAAGGGGTTGGTGAAGCAACGACAAAAGCAGTTGTGGTTTCAGCCGTACTGATACTGATATTTGATTTTGTTATAGCGGTTCTTGTTTTGTAAAATGGACACACTATGCTGAAAATTGAGCATCTGAAAAAGCACTTCGGTTCGCAGACTGTTCTTGATGATATCAATCTTGAGATTCAAAAGGGACAGATTACCTGCATTATCGGGCAGTCCGGAAGCGGAAAAACTGTTCTGTTCAAGCATATAATCGGACTGATATTTCCCGATGGCGGAAGGATTCTGCTTGACAATGATGTTATTTCTTCGCCGTCAACTACTGCAGTTAAATTTAACAGAACCAGAAAACGGTTTGGAATTCTTTTTCAGGGAGCTGCACTTTTCGATTCAATGAGTGTCGGGGAAAATCTTGCATTCCCGCTTCGTGAGCATACGACGATGACTGAAGGGGAAATTGGTAAACTCATTGGTGAATCACTCGAAATGGTTGGATTGAAAGAAATATTTAAAAACAAGATGCCTGCCGAGCTCAGTGGTGGTATGCGAAGCAGGGTCGGACTCGCGCGAGCCCTTGTTATGAAACCGGAGATCATGCTCTATGATGAACCGACTTCGGCGCTTGATCCGATCATGACCGATAAAATAAATGATCTTATTTTAAGCTTGCGGGAGCGGCTTGGTATGACATCAATTGTGGTAACACACGATATTGGGAGTGCCTACAAAATTGCTGACAAGATCGCAATGATCCATGAGGGTAAGATTATTTTTGATGGTACTCCGGCGGAGATACGAAAAACACATAATCCTTATATTCAGCAGTTTATCAAAGGGCAGCGCAAAATGCATTACGCAGTTGAGGACGAGGATGCTTATGCCGGAACAGTGGATCTTAATCGTCTTAAAACTCAGGTCGCAGAACGAAAATTTAAAATGCCTGTAAAAGAAAATGAATAAAAAAGTTAAAACTGCTTATGTCTGCAACAACTGTGGTCAGGATTATGCAAAGTGGCATGGTAAATGTGATACTTGCGGTACCTGGGATTCAATTACAGAAATAAAGGTTTCCGGAACGTCAAAGTCCTGGACCGGGCAAAACAGGAGTTTATCTGCGCCTTCTGTGCCCCAGTTGCTATCATCATGTAAATCTGAAACAATGCCACGCTCAAAGAGTGGCTTTTCAGAGATAGACCGGGTGCTTGGCGGAGGTCTTGTTCGCGGAGCATTTATTTTACTTGGCGGAGATCCTGGTATCGGTAAATCAACCGTACTGCTTCAGCTTGCAGCAAAATTTTCTGCACTTACACAGTCAGTATTGTATGTCACCGGTGAGGAATCTGCCGAACAGGTTTCGATGCGGGCTGAACGCTTACAGGTGATTTCATCAACGGTTAAAATTCTTACTGAAACGTCAATTGAGACGATCCTGACGGTTTTAACAAATGATAAGCCGGATATCGTTATTATCGATTCGATCCAGACTGTTTTTACAGAGACAATTGAAAGTGCTCCGGGAAGTGTTTCGCAGATACGGGAAAGCAGTGCAATGCTGTTACGTCATGCAAAAACCACAGGAACAGTCTTTTTTTTGATTGGTCATGTCACCAAGGATGGATCTATTGCCGGTCCGCGTGTGCTTGAACATATGGTTGACACAGTTCTTTACTTTGAAGGAGATTCATCAAACCAGTACCGGATTCTGCGTACGGTGAAAAACCGGTTTGGGCCGGCAGGTGAGATAGCGTTACTGTCAATGGCCGACAGCGGGCTTCATGAGGTAACCAATGCGTCTGAATTCTTCCTTATTAATCGTCATGAGCCACAGATCGGTACTGCTGTTGCGCCGATACTTGAGGGTAGCAGGATACTAGTTGTTGAATTGCAATCGCTTGTAAATCGTTCGCATTTTGGACTTCCTCAGCGTGTTGCTTCAGGTGTCAATCCGAAGAAACTAGCGTTGCTGCTTGCTGTCCTGGAACGTCATGGGGGAATTCTGCTTGGTGATCATGATGTGTTTTTTAACATAGCCGGTGGATTGACAGTATCAGAACCGTCCATTGATCTGGGGATTGCATCTGCAGTATTGTCATCATTCAGGAATAAACCGTTACGCCGGGACCTTGGATGTGTAGGAGAGATCGGGCTTGGTGGGGAGATCAGGCCTGTTGTCAATATGAAAAACCGCCTGAAAGAGCTTGCTCATCTGGGGTTTCGCGAATGCATTGTACCAAAGCCGTCCAGAAGTGCTGATTGGTATTCAAACGACTATGGTATTACCTTGATTTCCTGTGCAAAAATTGCTGATGTACAACATGTGTTATTTTGATAATATGTATCATTAGACTTCTGATTATCAGATAATCATCAGGTAAACAGCCACATTTCTGCTTATAGTATTGCTTTTCTCTGAATTTATTCCAAAAAAAGCATCTTTTTTAACAAAAAAGTAGAGTTTGTCGGAAATGAAGAGTATATTTTCTATTATATATGCTCTGTGAAAACTTTCCGGTGCGGCTTATTTTCAATAAACGGTTACCGGGTCACGGTTTACTTCGTCAGATTACTCTGAATATCTGTTACTGCAATACGGATCTTTGCAATGCATAATGTTCATATGATAGCTGTCCGTTATATACGGTACATTTGCATAAACAGACAGTCGCATTTCTTGTCAAGATTAAATCTTATATAACGATACTAAACCTGCGATGGAGGTCGTGGATGATTAAGAAAATTATTGTGTCAATAATGGCATCAGCAGCTTGTTTTCTATCGATAGCACAGGAATCTGGTTCTCATGTGCCTATATTTACACCATCACAGAATCCGCTTTCTACCCGCGGTTTAAATTCTATTTATTCTGCAGAAGTTCTTGGTGAGGGCCGTTTGAGTTTTACACTTTCATCTGCGTGGTATATGCAGAAGAAAAGTTTTATTCATGCGCCTAATGAAGGTGCAGATGTTATTACAGGAACATTAAGCTCTGGTTTTGGTGTGAGTTCCTATTTCGATATTTACCTTGCTTTGTCAGGCTATGGAATCAGTGGTTATTCCCGGGATAAGGATAATGGGGGAATAGGTACTTTTCGGGGAGGTATTCAGGGACGTCTGCCGCTTCCCGAAGATCTTCCGTTTTTCCTTGGTGCACGGGTAAGTATTCTTGGGGGAACCTCAGCGAATCAGATTAATGATAACCGCTCGGATGGGTACAACTATTTCGAAACCAGAACCGGGTATGATTTTGAAGCAGTTGTAATGCAGACAATAAGGTTTGGTGATGAGGGCATGTGTGTCAAACTGCATTTAAATGAGGGAAGTGTGGTGACACTTCAGGATGAAAAAGATCATCTCCTTTTACTTGGTATGGGACTTCAATTTGATCCTCATAAAGCAATTACAATCGGTCTTGAGATTAATTCGCGTACATCAATGTCGGATGCGGAGTTTACCAAAGATCCTCTGATGATTTCACCACTGTTACAGTTTCACACACCGGTAAATATGGACTTTGCAATTGGAGGAAATATAGCACTTTCAAAAGATCGTGAAAGTGAAAGAGCACTGGAACCATTCAGATTTTTTGCCGGAATCAGTGCATCCTTTGATATGCTCGCAACAAAACGTAAAATTGCCCGTGAACGTCAGGTAAAAGACAGTCTTGACAGAGAGAGTGAACGTAAACAGCGGGAGTCTGCAGAGAGTAAAAATGTCGAACTTCAGGCAAAAGCAGACAGCATTGCTGCGAAAGCCCGTCATGACTCATTACAACTTGTTCAACAGAGGGAGCTGGAACGTTTACGTGCAGACAGCATTGCTGCGAAAGCTAAAGCAGATTCAATACAGCTTGTTGAAGCAAAGAAAAAGCTTGAGGAGGAAAAATCTAAACGCACTGATGCTGAAAAACAGCTTTTGTCAACAGGTTTACTGCTTCTTGATGCAGTCTATTTTGAATCAGGAAAATCTGACATCTCAATCAACTCAGAACCATATCTGATGATTATTAGCAAGATGCTTCTCAAGTATCCCAAATTGCTTGTTGAGGTTAGCGGCCATACCGATAATGTTGGCAGTATGTCAAAGAATATGTCCTTAAGTCAGGCCCGTGCAGAAGCGGTGAAGTATTTCCTGATTCAGTCGTCTCCGGAATTATCCAGCCGCATTACAGCAAGGGGCTACGGGCCAAGTCGGCCAAAGGCAAATAATTCTTATGCTGAAGGACGTAAAATTAATCGTAGAGTCGAATTGCAGGTGCTTAACAAGGAAGCTTTATCAGAATATAACAAATAGATATTTGAATCGGTTGCCCGGAGACCGGTTAACGGTCTGCCTGGCAGATTTCAGGGTGTGTTCTTTCACCAATTGATAAAAAATGACAGGCAGGGGATTGCGTTGGCGATATCTCCTGCCTTTTGTATTTCGTCAATATTACGTTTTGTCTTATTGTAAACATTGTTGTATCAAACAGGTATAACAGGATCTGTTATATGATTTAGGTGGGATTGCACTGGGTAATATCAAATTTTCATAAATGCCATTTTGTTAATCGCTGGCAGAGTTACGTGTTGAAATTCGTAATCAAGGCGATTTTTCTGAAATCCGTACAAAATACTCAGGAAACTCAGGTTTTGTAAAAAAAAGCTGTTCATTTTGCATAACTTCTGGCATTAGTGCAATTTCCTAATTATTTTCAATGGTTAATAAAGAAATGAGAGAGGAATACGAATGAATTCTATGTTTGAACAGCTTTGGAAAAAGTTTTGCAGTAATGACATATCAATTAGTGCTGCGCTTGATGCACATGTGGTGCGCTGCAGACGAAGAGATTTAGATATCATACCGTCACTGATTAAAGCAGGCGATACAGAAAAAGCACAGGATGTTCTGATTGAAATGATGCTTTCGACACCGGTATGGGATCCGTTGACTGTTATTAGCGCATCAAAAATGATTGCAGAGCTGTTTCTTGCAACCGGGAAATTTGAAAGTGCTGTTACGTTTGCAGAGAAAGGGCTTGTTTGGGATCCTGCAAATCCTGAACTGCTTCTTATTATTTGCAAAAGTACAGCAATGTACGATATTGATAAGTGTCATGGCTATTATAATTTCCTTAAAGCTTGTGGATACAACGAAAGTTTTTTTGATGGATTTATGCCTCCCGAGACAAGTAAGAAACCTAAGGAATATGTAATTACTACAGATTCATTTAAAGTTTATACAACCGATGATGTTCTAAAGCTGATGGTCTACCAGGCAGCGTCGCTTGTTCGTCGTCCTCTTTTTGAGACTATTGATTCGCTTCGGGCACATGCGCTCGCATGTATCGGTTCCGGAAATCTCAATCTTGCACTTGTCGCACTTAAACTTGCTCTTTTCAGAAATAAAGATCCATTGTATCTTAGCGGACTTAATCCGGTAATTATTCAGATGAAGAACAAGTGGATCCGTTCTCTTGAACAGTATGTACTTACCGCAATCGAAATGGATGCCAAAACAAAACAGCTTTATAATGCCCATAAATTTACAGAAAAACTTGTTGACAGGCGTCACGCAGTAGAAGATCTTAACAGCGCAGGAAATAAAGCCGGATTGTTTCTTATGGTGATGGATCCTGCACCTGAAATCAGCTTTCTTGCATGTCAATATCTGATTGAGCTTGGTGACGAGAAACAGGTAAGAACCTATATCTCCGATGCAGTCATGACTGAACTGAAATATAAAGAGATGTACGGCGAACTCCGTCCTCAGCTCTTACAGCGTATCATGAAAAATCCGGGTGTAGTTCCATCAGCTGCGCCATCAGTGGTAAATCCTGATGCATCACTTGCTGAGGCAGCACCGGATGCTGATGCACCTGTAAAGAAAATCGTCCGTAAAAAAGCGGCTTCCAAAATTGAAGAAGATGAAGAGGATGAACCGAAACCTGCAAAGAAAAAGCCCGGACGCAAAAAGAAAGTTGTGGAAGAGTAACAAGCAGGGGCGAATTATTATTCGCCCTGAATTGTGTGCCATTAAAAAAGAAATAAAAAATTTCCCGAGACCCATGAGACACTAATTATGTCCTCCGGACTTTTATTCCTCTAGTGTGAAGATACTCCTTAATTTCCCGTATTGTATACTCGCCATAGTGAAGCATTGATGCAACAAGTGCAGCGTCAGCATGGCCTTCAGTAAGTACATCGTAGAGGTGTTCCGGTTTGCCACCGCCACCGCTTGCAATTACAGGAATTGTTACAGCCTGGGCGATCATTCGTGTCAGATTGATTTCGTATCCTTCTTTTGTACCATCTGCGTCAATTGAATTGACGACAAGTTCACCGGCACCAAGTTGTTCTCCTGTTTTCGCCCATTCTATTGCGTCAAGACCAGTTTTATTTCTTCCGCCATGCGTGACAATTTCGTAGCCGGATGGAATTTTCTCCGATACACCGGTTTTAAGAACATCCATTGACAAAACAACTGCCTGGGCACCAAGTGCAAGTGATGCCTCAGAAATAAGTGACGGATTTGCAACTGCAGCAGTATTTACATTTATTTTTTCTGCTCCGGCCATGCGTACTTTTGTACAATCCTGTACAGTTCGAAGGCCGCCTCCAACAGAAAACGGGATGAAAATTGTTGATGCAACACGGCTGACTACATCAATCATGATATTACGGTTATCACTTGACGCAGTGATATCATAGAACACAAGTTCGTCAATACCCTCATCGTAATACTTCTTTGCTGTCACTACAGGATCACCAATATCGACAGTATTGACAAACTTTACACTTTTTGCAAGTTTCCCGTCCCGTACATCAAGGCATGAAATAATTCTCTTACTCAGCATTTATTTTCCATTCCATTTCGAGAAGTTTGAAAGAAGACGTAGACCTGAAGGTCCGCTTTTTTCAGGGTGAAACTGTGTCGCGATCAGATTGTTTTTTCCAAGAATAACGGGAAATTCGATCTCGTATTCTGCTGTCGCGATAATACAATCAGCATCGGATGGTACAGGGTAGTAAGAGTGTACAAAATAAAACTCATCATTTTGTGCAATCCCATCAAGTACAGGATGTTCTTTACGATAAGTTACAGAGTTCCATCCGATATGAGGAATCTTCAGAAGTGGATTACTCAGTTTGAACTTTGGGCAGAACCCGTCAAGGAGACCCAGGCATTGTGTATCACCTTCCTCTGATCTGGAAAGGATGATCTGTGTGCCAAGGCAGATGCCAAGTATGGGAATTCCCTTTGCAAATGCATCATGCAGTGCTTTGTCAAGTTTGCGTTCAAGTAGTGTCTTCATGGCTGATGCCGCGTGTCCGACACCTGGAAAGATCACCCGCTCTGCACTGGTAATCACTGATGGATCAGGAGTAATGATATTTTCAAGCCCCAGATAATCCAGTGCACGCTTTACGGAAGTAAGGTTTCCGGCCTCATAATCGACAATAGCGATCATTTTGTAAAGTCCTTGATAAAAGCTATGTAGATTCAGAAGTGAATCCCGATTTTATTTCGAATATATCTATAAAATACGTTTTGTTTTAAGGAAAGGAAATTTAAAACTCGTCTCGCATGGATCATTTATTAAGTATGATTTCTATCAGGTAATAGATTATTTTGTAATAGTTACATAAACGCAGGGTACGTAATTGTTGTTATTCATTTCAATTTTCTGGCACTACAATGGTAGATTATTCAAAAAAAGAGTATGAGTTCCCGCTTACTGTAGAGTTCGAGGATGTAGACTCCTACAAAATTGTGCATCACACAAAATTTGTGGCTTATCTCGAGCGGGCACGGGTGCATTTCCTTACAGATCTGGGATTCGATCTTCATCCCGAGAACATGAATATTGTTCTGTTCAGTCTTGATCTTCGTTTTAAAAAAACAGCTCAACTTCTTGATAATTTAGTTGTTAGCGTTTTTATAACGTCAATGGATGAGTTCAGGCTTGTGTTGGGTTATAAGATTCGGAGAGGAAAGGAACTATTGTTGCGTGCAACGAGTGGTATCGCATTTATGGATAGCCAGACACGTCAGATTGTTCCGGCTCCTGAAAAATATGCAGAAAAGATGCGGCATTTTATAATTGGTAACCGGAATTAACGGTTCTTTTGCAGGAAGGATTATCGAGGGGGGAATATGCGTGATTATATGTACTATCTCTTTGATGCAGACGGGACGCTGATTGATACTACAGAGTTGATCTGGCGGTGTTTTGAGAATACAGCTGAAATAATAGGACATGGACCGATCGGCCGGGAAGCGGCACTTAAACATATCGGATTGACACTACGGGATCAGATGACGGTCTATTTCGGCAAACTTGACGATGCGGAATATGACAGGTATCGTACAATTCACATGGATTACCAGATGTCAGTTTACAGTCAGTACCTTAAACTGTTTCCAGGTGTTTTGAATACACTTGACAAATTAAAGAGTAATGGAAAAAAACTTGCGATTGTTACATCCAGGTTCAGAAATTCGCTTGATGTCTATCTACGGGATACAGGAATTTATGACTATTTTGATGTAATTATTTCTCCTGAGTCAACTAAGTGTCACAAGCCGGATCCTGAACCTGCGATAAAGGCACTGGAGGAATTGAACGCTCAAAAACGCGAATCACTTTTTGTTGGTGATGCTACATTTGATATAGAGTGCGGAACAAATGCCGGAATTGATACTGCGTTTGTAAATTGGAGTGTCAATAATCATGCTTCGCTTAAAAAGAATCCGACATGGTTTATTAACACGATGGGAGATTTGATTATATGAACCTGGTAAAATATTGTGCATGCATGGCAGGTATACTGATTCTTTTTTTGACAAACTGTAATGATGAGCCGGTTTCTGTGATCATACCTGATCCGGTGATCATTCATGATACAATAACGATACATGATACAATTACTAATAGTAACATTACAGATACATACTACACGTTCGCAGCGCAGCGGCTGGAACAGTATTTGATTTATGGAGACCGGTTGCCATCGGATCTCTATGCATTTTCCTGTCCGGAATCACTTTACAGTTCGGTTAACGACAAGTATACCATCTATTACAATGTCGAAAATGCCCGAATATTTAGAAAATCCCAAACAACATCATCAAGCGGTTTCGGTTTACGCTTTAATATCGATTCAACAAATCGAGGATTCCTGATTAAAAATGTTTTCGCAGGATCTCCGGCTGCATCAGCGGGTTTAAAGGATCTTGACACACTTGTTGCAGTTAAGGGTATTGATGTTATCGGCATAAGCTACGATTCATTGAAAGTTATTCTGAAGTCAATTAGTGCAGGTGTTCCCACTGTATTAAAAGTGAGAAGGTCAACCGGGCTGTTCGACTTTACGCTCAGCAAGGGTGAGTATCTTGCTCCAACAGTGTTTACAGATTCCTTGAATTCTACCACAGTGCATATCGCGATAACATCATTTTTACCATCTACCATTACGGAGGGTGGAACTGCTGCAGAATTTTCTTCTGCGGTGAATCGTTCCATCCGGGCTCAAAATATTATACTTGATTTACGTGGGAATGGTGGCGGACGTATTTCGCATTGTGTTGATGTTGCGTCTCATTTTGTACCTGCAGGAGATACACTTGTAAGTATGACATGTAGAAAATTTTTTCAAAGCACAAATGCCTATATGACCGAAAAAAGCGCATATCTGGCTGATGGTACACCTGATTTACTATACAAGAAAATTGTTATTCTATGCGACTCCAATAGCGCAAGTGCATCGGAGATTGTTATTGCCGGATTGAAGGCATCCCGACCTGATATTACACTTATCGGAACAGTAACATTTGGTAAAGGGGTAGGACAGAGTATATTACTCGGTCCCGATTCTGTTCAGGCAAAAGTGACATCTCAGATGTTTGTACGTCGTGATGGCACTTCGTATCATGGAAAAGGGATAGTTCCGGATATTCTGACGAGTTCAAAAGATGCATTGAATAAGGCTGTCGAAATTATTAATGGACCAATTCTTGCTAAAAAGGGATACGTTTCTCTCCGGTATGAATCACCTGATGAACTGCTTGTAAAACCTCTCAATGATGTTCTGATAGAAGAAACGGAATTATAATGAGTATCATCTCTTTAAAATCGATTGTAAAAAAATTTGGAAAAATCACGGCACTTAACAATGTATCTCTTGACATTGAGGGTGGTGAGTCGTTTGCGCTGCTTGGACCTAATGGAGCCGGTAAGACATCAATAATCCGCATTCTGCTCGGGTTCACAAAACAGGATGATGGTACTGCAAGTATCAACGGCATATCCTGTTCAGATATTGAAGCACGCAGGGGTATTGGCTATCTACCCGAAAATTTAAGGATTCCGCCATTTTTAAGTGGACGGGAGTTCCTGAAAAGAAACGCTGAACTGTTTCAGATGACTAAAGGGGAGGCAGATAAAGCGATTGACAATGTGCTTGAGATCACCGGTATGAAGGAACGCGCAAATGAAAGATCCGCGAATTACTCAAAGGGAATGTTTCAGCGCATTGGTCTTGCTGCATCACTGCTAAATACGCCAAAACTGCTTATTCTTGATGAACCCACAAATGGACTTGATCCGATTGGCATGCGGGAGTTCCGTTTGATTCTTGAACGTCTGAAAGTTGATAAGGTTACAATTCTTCTGAATTCTCATATCCTTTCCGAAGTAGAACGTATCTGCTCATCAGCAGCGATTATGAATAAGGGTTCTATTGTTGTAAAGGATACAATAGAAAATCTTGTTAAGGATGGTGAGTCGCTCGAGGATGTTTTTGTCAGGTTTGTATCGGGTTCGGGTATACCAAACTGAATACAGAAATATACCTCAGGTAGTTTACACATTTATCATTTACTGAATAATTATTGTTGCACTTACCTGAGGAAAAAATCAGCCGTCACTGCACCAAGTGCCATCAGATAAAACATCCCGTCAGTCAGCATTATAAACAGTGTATTACGTTTCTGACCAATATTTGAGTTCCACCGTATAAAGACAAAAGTATAGAAAAGTACCGGTATCTGGAAAAAGAACTGTATCGCTTTTGTACTTTTGTAAACACTAAGACCAAGTACTGATGGCACAATGAGCAGTGCTGCAAGGCAGATCCAGATCATCAGAAGCATGACTTTTCGGGCCCGTTTCTCGCCTATGATGGTTATAAGTGTTTCACGTCCCATTATCCGGTCGCCCTCAATATCGCGGAGATCAAAAATGAGTGACCGTAAATAAGCAATGGTAAAAATCCATGCAAAAAGGGCAATGCTCAAAATGTCAATAGTAAAAGTATTTGCGAGTACCTGGGGCATGAACGTAAGAACTGTGGACCATGCAAGAGCAATAAAAAGCTCACGTGATGTCGGGATATCTTTTAGTGTTTTGTAAGGCAGTATATGTTGTAAAAACGAAGGGAGAATTGACATATGGTAAGCCAGTCCCGCAAGTGTTGCAAACAGCATAAGGTAGAAAAGGTTTAACGAATAGAATGCACAGAATCCCAGCGTGAGTAAAATTACAAAAGTAACAATGGTGTAAAATATTCGCTTATGGGCATGATAAAAATGATACCGGCTTATTCCATGATGCTGCGTTTTTTCGATGCTTGCAAGACTGTTCCAGAGATACATTGAGAGAAAATAGGTAAATGCGATCAATCCACCGGTCAGGTTAAAATCAAATCCCTGAAGATAGCACGATGCATAGTATACGGCAACAGCACCAAGTGAAACAAAGATGTTCATGTTTGCGAAAATGTCAAGTATATACAGCAGTACATTCTTAATGCTTCTTCTGCGGGTTTGTGACATGAACTGAATATAATCATGCACCCGTTTTATCATCCAGGTTGGCGTTGACGCGCCTGCAGTGATACCTATTGTTTTACATTGTGAGATTGAATCCCAATTGATTTCATCTTCTGTTTCGACGTGTTGCGTTATTTTACCGCAATCTGTTCCGATTTTCGCAAGCCTCTGGGTGTTAGCACTGTTCTTTCCCCCTACAACAATAAGTGCATCAACCTGTTCTGCCAGCTCTTCTGTTTCCGCCTGACGTTGATCAGTGGCTGCACAGATCGTTTTTTTAATGACAACCTCGCTTGATGTAAACCTTTTCCGTACGGCATCTGCGATGGTGTCAAAGAGGATCCGGTCAAACGTTGTCTGGGAGACCAGACACACTTTGTCAAAATCCGGTAATTTAGCGATGTCGTCAACGGTCTGGACTAGGTACCCGGATTCCCCTGCATAACCCATAAGTCCGATAACCTCCGCATGCCCTTCATCGCCGGTAATAACTATTGAAAAACCCTGTTCCCTGAATCGTTCAATTACTTTATGTACAGTCTTTACTTTAGGACAAGTTCCATCAATGATCGTATGCCCCTGAGTGCTGTATTTTTTCTGCATTTCAGGCGGTATGCCATGTGCTCTTACGAGTAAAGTAGCTTTCCCGGTTGTGGGTTTGTTCTCATCAAGTGTTGTTACGCCCCGCTGTTTAAGGACTTCAAGGGTCTGTTTATTATGAATAAGCGGTCCTAATGTCTGAATCCCATGCGATTCTTTGCCTGAATGTTCAAGGGCAAGGTCAACAGCCCGTTTTACACCCATACAGAAACCTGCAGTTTTTGCAACAATAATCTTCATTAACGCTCCTGTTGTATGGATAAAAAATAGATTCGGACACCTGAACATTTAATTGAAAAATCATGATTGTAAAAAAAATGTGCATAAGTCATTTTCTATACCATGTCTACTGCAATACTACTGAATCAACTTAAAAAATCGTTTGGAAACCATACCGTTTTAAATGGCGTATCTCTTCAAATTGATAAATCAGTCGCTTATGGGCTGGTCGGGCTTAATGGCGCAGGTAAAACAACACTGTTGCGGCTGATGCTTGGTATTCTGAAACCGGATTCCGGGACTATAGCCATTAATGGTTTTAATCCATGGAATCATAAGGTTGATTTCTATACGCGGCTTGGTGTGGTGCTTGACCATGATGGTTTTTGGGGAAATTTGACAATTAAAGAGAATCTGAAAATATTCTCTGCAGCAAAGAAACTTAAGTGGCATGAAACGGAGAAGTATATTACTCAATTCTGGAGTGATACGGTTATTGCATCTGCCGATAAAAAAGTTAAGTATCTTTCACGGGGTCAGCGGGTGCAATGTTCCTTGTGCAGGGCCTTTCTTGGATGGCCTGATGTGCTCCTGCTTGATGAACCGGCAGTAGCGCTTGACATGACAGCATATGCACACTTCAGAATGATGGTTAACAATGCCAAAGAACGCGGTGCAGCGGTGGTAATCAGTTCGCATCAGCTTGATACTATTGATGACCTGTGTGACAGAGTAGGGAATCTCAGCAGCGGGATGCTTGATGATTTACAATGTGGAAATAATGGGCATGTGCGGTGGCTTCTTTTTACATCAACTATTTGTGATTGTTTACCGTTACTTTCAGAATGCGGCTGTACGAATATAAACAGCAGTAATGGGAAATGGGATTTTCTGGTAAACAATCCTCAGACGACAATACCGGCGGTAGTCGAAAAAATGGTCAGGTATCAATATCCGGTTTTCGAAATAAGACCGGAAACTACCGGGTTCAGTGATACAATACGTTCAATATATACAAAACAGAACTAACAACAAAAATCTGGTAATCGATACATGGGTGGATTCAGAGTCGTATTTACAAAGGAATTGCAGTGTTTTGCGGGAGCAGACCGCGGCATGTTTATTCTATATAGTGTTATTGTAATAGTATGGAGCGCGCTTCTTGCAACAAGATCTTCAGACTCATTTGACAGCGGACCGTTGTGGCTTGTGTTTTTTTCCGTTGTCATAACTGCAAACTTTTCAAATTCAATATTTGTTGCCGAACGAACTAATGGCTCACTGGAAATCCTGATTACTTCTGGATTGTCAAGAAATGCTGTGTTTTACGGAAAAATGTTTTTTATAATTACAATGAGCGTACTATTCGGAACAGTTTGTATCATACTTTCACGATTACTGGATAAGTATCTATTTTATAATTCAATGCCATCAACTGATATTGAATCATTTTTACTTTATACGTCATCAACGTTTTTAAACGTAGCTGCAAGTGCCTACTTTTCAATAAAACTTACTAATCAGAGAATGCTTCACTTTGTGAACATGTTTGTTTTAGGTTTATTTGTCGGTGTATATTTAATGCTTGCTCAATATATTACGATGTCAATTTATTATCTGATCGGGGCAATGTTTGTTTCTGGAGCATTTATTTGCTGGCGTACACAGAAATTGTATCATAGCGAAAAAATAATTCAATCAATCTCTATCTAACCAGCCAGTTACTATGAAATTCCGGTCTGGATGATAAAAAATGACGAAACAGGAAAACTGTTGTGTATTTCATGCATGGTGGGCACATTAAACTTATCAGGTTAAGATAATTGTTATGGAAAACATATTACAAAACTAATAACTTATGTTAAGGAACTTATATGAGTGAGAAAAATTGTCAGCTTGATGAAAACAAGAAGAATTGTCCCTGTACAAGTATCGGTTGTGAACGTCATGGCGCTTGTTGTAAATGTGTTATGTATCACAGGGAGCAGGGTAATCTGCCGGTCTGTTTACGTAAGTAGCTGGGGGGAATTGATAAATTAACCTTTGAGATTTATTGCCACTGCGGGAACAACGCAGTGGCTGATTCTTCTAATGTGTATCTATTGAACTATTGTAATGTGCCATATCCGGAGAATGTAATTACAACAATCCGGATCAAACAAACATACCGGTTATTTTTCTTGCATTATCTATACTGATTCCTTTTCTCTTTGCAAAATCCGCAAGCTGGTCATCACCGATCTTTCCTATTGAAAAGTAGTGTGATTCAGGGTTTGCAAAATAGTACCCGCAAACTGATGCTGCAGGTTGCATCATGTACGATTCTGTCAATGTTATGCCAATCGATTTTTCGACGCCAAGCAGATCAAAGATCTGTTTTTTTTCTGAGTGATCAGGGCAGGCCGGATAACCAGGGGCCGGACGAATTCCTTCATATTTAACGTGGAGTATGTCAGAAATACTAATTGATTCTTCAGCTGCATATCCCCATAGTTTCTTCCTTACAACCTCGTGAAGCACTTCGGCAAAGGCTTCTGCGAGACGATCTGCGAGAATCTTTACCATAATAGAGTTATAGGAATCGTTGTCTTTTTCAAATTGTTCAACAAGCATGTCAACGCCAAATCCGGCAGAAACCGCAAAGAACCCCAAATAATCAGTAATTCCTGATGACTCAGGAAGAATAAAGTCTGCAAGTGAAACATTTGGCTTTTTATTTGGTTTTACTATCTGCTGACGAAGACAGTGAATCTCTGTAAGTACCTTGTTTTTATCTTCCGATTCGTAGACTTTAATGGAATCGTTATTGTCACTGTTTGCCGGGAAGATTCCAATAATGCCCTTCAATTGCAGTCCCTTATGCTTAAGTAAATCATGTAACAGATTTTGTGCATCAGAGAACAGCTTCTTAGCCTGTTCACCTTCGTTACTATCATCAAGAATATACGGGTACTGACCTTTCAATTCCCATGCCTTGAAGAAAAACGTCCAGTCAATGTAGGGAACCAGGCTATCAATAGTGTAATTTGTAAAAGTAACAATCCCTGTTTTGTTCGGTTTTGCCGGTTTGTATGCTGCATTGTTGATAAATTTCAATGTTCGTGCTTTTTCAAGGGTATGCATCAATTTTTGAGTATCGCTTTTAGAATAGGTACTGCGCAGTTCTTCATAATCACGGTTCATATTTTCAACGAATGATTGCTTTGACGAAGAGGAAAGTAGTTGACGGCAAACCTGTACCGCAAGTGATGCATCTCTGACGTAAATTACCGGTCCACTGTATTTAGGTGCGATTTTCAGTGCGGTATGAGCTTTTGATGTCGTAGCGCCCCCAATTAAAAGGGGTATTGTAAAATTCAGCCGTTCCATTTCGGATGCTACATACGACATCTCTTCCAGTGATGGTGTAATAAGCCCGCTTAATCCGATAATGTCTACATTATATTCTTTTGCTTTTTGCAGAATGTCGTTACAGGGTACCATGACACCAAGATCAATGACCTCATAATTATTGCACTGTAAAACAACGCCGACAATATTCTTGCCGATATCATGAACATCACCCTTGACAGTTGCGAGCAAAATTTTTGGTTTTGATGTGCCAAGTTTAGCTGCAGTCCTGCGGGATTCTATAAATGGCGTAAGGTAGGCAACTGCTTTACGCATAACCCGGGCACTCTTGACAACCTGCGGAAGAAACATTTTTCCTGATCCGAAAAGTTCACCGACAACATTCATTCCATTCATCAGCGGGCCCTCAATGATCTGGATTGGATCATCATAGGTATCCAGTGCCTCTTTTGTATCATCTTCAATAAATTCGGTGATACCCTTTACAAGTGAGTGGGAAATCCGCTTTTCAAGCGGATCTTTACGCCATTCAAGTTTATCAACAGTTTGTGATAGTGCTTTTTCTGAGACCGTTTCAGCAAATTCAAGCAGCCGTTCAGTAGCATCACTATGACGGTTAAGAAGGACATCTTCCACATGTTCTCTTAAGTCAATAGGGATTTCATCGTAGACCGCAAGCTGGGTTGGATTTACAATTCCCATATCCATACCTGCTTTAATCGCATGATACAGGAATGCCGCGTTTATTGCTTCACGCACGGTAGAATTTCCACGGAAGGAAAATGAAACGTTACTGACACCGCCGGAAACCAGTACACCTGGTAAATGCTCTTTTATCCACGAGGTCGCTCTGAAAAAATCAAGTGCATAATTTTTATGTTCATCAATTCCGGTACCAATCGCAAATATATTCGGATCGAGAATAATGTTGTCAGGTGTGATGCCTGCATTGTCAATTAACAATCTGCATGATCGCTCACAGATAGCGATTTTACGTTCACAGGTATCAGCTTGACCTTTTTCATCAAAGGCCATTACAACCATTGCCGCACCATAACGTCTGATCGTTTCAGCCTTTTCGATAAACGCAGCGTCACCCTCTTTTAAACTGATTGAATTGACAATGCATTTTCCCTGAACACACTGTAATCCTGCTTCAAGAACCTCCCACTTGGATGAATCGATCATAATGGGGATAACTGAAATATCAGGTTCAGAGCCAATGAGGTTGAGAAATGTAGTCATTGCAGTCAGACTGTCAATCATTGCGTCATCCATGTTGACATCGAGAATCTGTGCACCGCCATTTACCTGGTCTGTTGCAATCTGTAAAGCTTCCTCAAATGAACCCTCTACAATCAGTTTTTTAAACTTCGCGGAACCTGCAACATTTGTCCGTTCACCGACATTTACAAACAATGAGGAGTCATCAATAATCAGAGGTTGAAGGCCGCTGAAGCATGAACGGTTTTTCTTTTCAGGTGCTTTCCTTGGCGCAATGCCATCAAGGGTCTCTGAAAGTGCTTGTATATGTTCCGGCGTTGTACCACAACAGCCACCTGCGATATTTAGTAATCCGTCAAGAGCAAAATTTTTAATAGTAGCAGCCATCTGTGCAGCGGTTTCATCATAGCCGCCAAAGGCATTTGGAAGTCCGGCATTGGGATGAACGCTTATTCTGCAGGTCGCTTCATGATGCAGTTCAGTGAGAAACGGACGCATCTGTGCTGCACCCAGTGCACAGTTGAATCCTATTGAAATAGGAGAAATATGTGATACCGAATGGTAAAAAGCAGCTGGAGTCTGACCACTTAATGTGCGGCCACTCTGATCGGTGATTGTCCCCGAAATCATTACCGGGTATCTTTTTTTTCGGTCATCAAAAAGCTTGAAAAGAGCATAGATGGCTGCTTTTGCATTTAATGTGTCAAACACAGTTTCAATAAGTAATAGATCTGCACCGCCATCAATAAGTCCGGAGCCGGCAGTGTAATAGGCATCCGCAATTTCCGGGAATGTCACATTCCGGTATTCCGGTCTATTGACATCAGGAGATATGGACAGGGTTCTGTTTGTCGGGCCAAGGACACCTGCAACAAAGCGGGGTTTTGATGGATTCCTTTTAGTAAATTCATCTGCAGCTGACCGGGCAAGTTTTGCAGAAACATTGTTGATTTCGTACGATAGATGTGAAAGATTATAATCATTCTGTGAAATTGCATTAGCATTGAATGTATTGGTTTCAATGATATCTGCACCTGCATTGAGATACTGATGGTGAATATCGGTGATAATATCCGGTTGTGTAATTGACAAAATGTCGTTGTTGCCTTTGAGATCGCAGTTGTGATCTGAAAAACGCTTTCCCCGGAAGTCTGATTCATCCGGTTTTACCTTTTGTATCATGGTGCCCAGCGCACCATCAAGAATCATAATTCTTGTATCAAGTATATCATAAATTGTCATATGCACCTGTTTATGTTAGGGGACTATAAATTGAGAATAGAGAATGGATGCTGTTTTCAGGTATGACGTCAACAGACCATTCAAAGAGGCAGTTTTCAGTGGATAAACAACAGTATTGCCTGATTTGTAATTACATTTTACTGAGAATTGATTTCATATTTTGCTTTATAAGCATATTCATATCCCATAGCGACAGGCCATAGGGGATCTCTGTTCTTTTTGCATAACGCTTGATATATTCAATATTTTTTACTTCAGTTCTCGGAGTCTCAAGCGATAATCCCTTAATGGTAATAGCACCGGTAACTTTTAGTCCCATTTCATCGGTAATATCAACTGCTGCATTAGAGACCTTAAGATCAACGGTAATCATAAAGTCAGGTGGAACATTTGACTTTGTATCAACAACAAAACATGAATCTTTGAGATATTTTTTTAGAACAGCGTCGTTAAGGAATTCCTGAGGAAGTGACAGGTCAGATCCGGATGAAATTTTATAGTCGAGTGAATAGGTCGGCTGAATTACTTTAAACATAAATGATTGAGTATGCCCATCCTTGACCTGGATTTTTAAATCGGCAAGTGTTATTGAAACCGGTGCACCAATCGTTTTTCCGATATCAGGTGTAAGCGTGTAAAGAGTACCGTTGGACACAAGCGGGATCATCATATCTTTAAGCGTCAACTGCCCCTGATCATCAGTAACGCCGGTATAGATATTTCTGCCAGACTGTAAATACCCGCAGAACCACAACTGGTTGATGGGGGTACTGTCAAGTACTGCAGTCACAATTGGTGGCTGATCAACAGTCCTTCCGATTCTCCCTTGTAAGATCATGTTGGAAGACTGGATTTTTAAACGGTTGAAAAGATTTTGAACAATTTTCTGGAATTCTTCGACAACCGTCAGTCCTGTAACGTCATCAAGACTGATCGGTTCTCCAAAATGACCGTAAGAATAGCAATATGCTGCCAGCGCCGATTTGAAATACTCTGCATTGTTATTATTTTTTTGAGCATTTTGCATATTGGTGATACTTTTGCGAACAAATTCTTCAGATGCTCTATCGAATGCATTTAAAGCTTCATCGGCAGCTTCTTCGGTTACCGAATAAAAAATTGACAATTCGCGGCCTTTAAATGATGACTCCTCTTTACCATGATTGATACATGAATCGGTGAGAATTTCGAGCGCAAGATTTGTCAGAACGTTTGTTGTATCAAATTTGAATTCGTGAGTGGTTTTCAGCCAATTGATTATTTCACTTTTAAGCATTGTGCGCGCACCAGCCTTCACAATGTTGATCTGATCACCGGTTGCGGGGCCTTTCAGTAAGATTGTAAACGATCCTGTGAGACTCTGAGCCGAAAGCATTGCTGTAAGAAGTAGAAAAACAGCAGCAAGTTTTGGGATAATTTTCATTTTTTCTCCTTATACTGGTGTTTGTTTGCAGATAATTTGTATCAAAAACAAAACCCTGTACCGATACATAAACCCTACTTAACAGGTGATAACATCAAACCGTTCGTGCGGAACGTTCTGAGTAAAAAAAATTAGAGAACACTTGCCGCAACTATTCAGGAATGAAGTATTTCAAAAAATACATAAAATAGTTACCAAATACAATATATAATGTATAAAATAATTGTTCATATCATCTTATTTGTCTTAGGAAAAACAGTTATATTCAATTTTGAAGAAAGAATTAGAACGTTTGTATCCTGAAGTCAACGTTCATTCCCAGGCCGGGGGATAGATGAATCTGATAATATTGTTATCTCAACTAACGCTTGAGTGGATTTGATTGTTCAAATGGTGATGTTTTTTGCGGTTATGGCCCGGGTATAGTGATGCTATATAGCTCATTGTGTCAATTATCTGATATGTTCTGAATGTATGTATAGTAAGGTACTAGTACAAGGGGGCGCAAATGCCGCCCCGGAAAAAACTGCTTTAATGCTTTAAGAATCAGGGAACTTTTTTCATTACCATCTCTGCCAGCTCTTTTGCCTGTTGCAGTGTACGGGCTTCTGCATAACAGCGGATAATCGGTTCTGTATTGGATGACCTCAGGTGAACCCATCCATAGTCGCGGATAATCTTCATACCATCAAGATTATCCCGTTTTTCATCAGCGAAAACAGTATTGAGCGTGTCAATTATTGTTGTAGGATTTTTTCCTTCACAGGAAATTTTTTCTTTTACTATAGCATAAAGAGGCCATTCTTTTGCAAGCTGCGATAGACGTTTCTTCTGTTTTGCCATTAATTCAAGAATTAAAGCAATTCCAGCTAAACCATCACGGGCACAACTGATTGCCGGATAGATCACCCCGCCATTGCCTTCACCACCAGCCAGGCAATTATTCTGCATCATACCTTCAACAACGTTTGCCTCACCGATTTTTGTCCTGATCACCTTTGTTTTGTATTTTTTTGCTACATCGTCAATGAGCATTGATGTTGACATGTTGGTAGCAACCGGTGTTGCCGCCCGACTGAGCAGATTGTCAAGTGCAAAGACCAGCGTCATCTCTTCTGAAATTTCTTCACCGTTCTCACCCATTGTGGCAAGCCTGTCGGCATCGGGATCAAAAACAAACCCGCCCCAAAGGCCTTTATTGTTTTTTAGCAGGGATGCAAGATCGCCAAGATGCTCTGGCCGTGGTTCCGGATTATGCACAAAGTCGCCATCAAGTTTATTATGCACACCTATCCACGTTACTGAGAGCTTGTCAAGTAGCTTTGGAAATACTGCTGCCGCCGCACCATTTATTGAATCGATCGCAATGGAGATACCGGCATTTCTGATAAGGTCAACATCAACATTGCGACAAATTTTCTCAATGTGAATTACCGCTGCATCAATAGTCTCTATCGGTGCAGCTACCGATTTGTTAATAATTTCTATCGGATGGTAATCGTTATTAAAAAATGCATTATAAACAGAATCACACTCGCTGCCCTTAAAAAGGCGGCCGGTTTTATGTACCATTTTGTAACCATTGTATTGGCCGGGATTATGACTTGCTGTAAGAATAATTCCTGCGTTTGCTCCAAGTGCCGGTACTGCAATACATGTTGTCGGGGTTGGAGCTATGCCGATATCAACCGGTATACCGCCTGCAGCCCTGATCCCTCTGCTCGCTGCTTTCATGAAACTTTCACCGGACGGACGCGTGTCCCGGCCAATGACAATCTTTCCACCACCAGCCTGCTTCGTTTGAATAAACGCGATTTTTGCAACAAAGTTTTCATCAATTGTTTTTCCGACAACTCCACGAATTCCTGAAACTGACATAATTGGAAGGTCTGACATAACTACTCCTTATTAATCATGCAGCATAGTCTTTTGCAATGCGTGCAGGCATTTGAATTTTTAATCTGTTATTTTGCACCGCGATGCTCTGCGGGTATAAGATTCAAGGTAGAACCGATAGCACTGTATTGAGGATATTGCATTTGTGTCTGATGCTGGCTTGAATGGATTGGTTTGCTTCAAATCATACACTTTTTGCCAATTGCAAACTGCCTCTTGCTGAAAACAATTTAATTATTTGCGTTTCTGTTGTAAAATAGATAATTTCAAGTATTATATACAGATAATTTCAACGCAGAACCGGTTTTACCAAAAAATTATGCAACGAATGGTTGATTTTAATAATTGCTTGATTATAAATTTGTTAGAAGTACCAATAATTGTTTTTATTTTAATGGGGTTGTAACGTGCAGATAGAGATGCTATGGATTATTCCGATTGTTTCTTTTGTAATTTTTGTAGGAATTGTTTTCTATTTCGCTCAAAAGAAAACGCTTCAGAGTGATTTAAAAAGTGAGGTTCTAAAATTTAACAACGGTACGATCTCAAAGATTCCGCATCTTTCGTCTGAGATTAAGCTTCAGGAGCTGGAAAAAGCGATCTCTGCAGTAACAGACTCTATCAATAATCAACAGAATGTAATTGATGATTTCAAGCGGGAAAAAATCGACTGTTCATCAGAAATCAATGATTTAAAAGATAAACTACGTGAACTTTACAAAGAATATGACATTGTTGTCAGTGAAAATTATTCATTACGGGCTAAACTTAAAAAACTGAAAGAAGATAAAAATAGTCATGATATTGAACTTCCAGGCAATGTACCAAAAGACATGAAAAATGATTTATCAAAGGTTTCTGATAGTTCAGATAGTGATGACATAGAGATAACGCAGGGTAAGGTTAACCTTAAACTCTATGAAGATACCCGCATAATGAATGTTACAACCCTTAATGAGAATTTCCAGCATACTAATGTTAATTTCTGATTATTGATTATCTGACCGTTCAGTTTATCTCCATAATTCAATCGAATATCTGCTGAAATTGATGCCTTTTGTCAACATTGTTCTCAAGATACCCGCTATTTTCTGATTATTTATTAATCGGTTACACCGGCTGTTTATTTGTAAAGGCAGATGCGATGCATTCTGGCGGAATGTCTCCCGATTGTAGTAACAACAGTACTACAAAATGTTTTACCTGTGCTAATCATACTCACCTACATATAGTGTGCTGCGGTGTTTGCGTACCACTAATAGAAATCACTAAAAACAATTAAAAAATCCCGAATAAAAAAAACAGTTTTGGCTTAAAAAATAATTGAAAAATCTTGACAATGAACGGTGAATTGAAGTATTCTAAGGGGTAAAAGTGTGTAATTGTGGGTGATTGTGGGAGAAAATGACGATGACACGGTTTCTTGGAAGATTTGACTACTCGATTGATGCAAAGGGTAGAGTAAATATTCCGGCCAAATTCAGGAAAGCGATGAGTCCTGAGGCTGCAGAAACCGTTATTATTAGCCGCGCACCTGGTGGATGTTTGCGGGCGTATCCCAGGGATGAGTGGGCAAACATTGAAGATGATATTATTTCACGGCCCGAAACACCGGAAACGTTACGTCTCAAACGCTTATTGTTCAGCACAATTTCTGAATCGGTACTTGATGCGCAGGGGAGAATTACGTTGACACCAGCACAAATGGCAATTGCCGGTATTACAAAAGAGGTTACCCTTGTTGGTCAGGGTAATTTTATTGAAGTCTGGGATACTGCAAAATGTGATGCATCTCTCGAAGCCGATGACGAAAATTTCGATGCGATATTCTATGAAGCAGTAAAAAGCAGTGTTGATAAAAAATGAATAATCAGGAATTTTATCATGAGCCGGTATTAAAAAAGGAGATTATCAGCTTACTCGTAACTGATAAAAAGGGAATATATCTGGATTGTACGCTGGGAGGTGGTGGTCATTTCCGGGCGGTTGCTGAATGTCTTGAGCCGGGAGCAACAATGATCGGAATTGATCGCGACAGTGATGCAATACAGTGGAATTTAAGAAATCCACTACCGGCATCATTCAGGGTGATCATTGAGCAAAGCCCCTTCTCTGAATTTGACAAGGTTTTGGAACGACATGCTATCGGTGCTGTTAACGGGATGCTGCTTGATCTCGGGGTTTCATCCTGGCAGATTGACAATAAAGACAGAGGATTCAGTTTTATGGGTGATGGAGAACTTGACATGCGAATGAATCGCAATAGCGGTATCAGTGCTGCGGAGTTTATTGCATCAAGCAGTGAAGCTGAGCTGTGTGATATTCTTGATAGATACGGTGAAGTACAGAATGCAAAACGCATGGCCAGAACCATTAAGCAATGCAGTCATCCGGTTGTTACAACACTTGATCTCAGGAATTGTTTGACAAAAGAGTATGGGCCTAATTTAAAATATAAAGTCCTTGCAAAGGTGTTTCAGGCTATACGGATAGCGGTAAATGATGAACTTGGGGAGTTACAGCGGTTTCTTGAAAAATCGGTACAGTTCCTTAAACCATCCGGACGTATTGCAGTCATGGCGTATCATTCCCTTGAAGACCGGATTGTAAAGGAGTTTTTCAGAGCAGGCGAGCAGGGGTGCATCTGTCCGCCATCACAACCGGTATGCACCTGTAAAAAAGTTGCATCACTTAAGCGAGTAACCAGAAAATCATTGCAGGCTGATGATGCAGAGATTGCCCGTAATCCCCGGTCTAGAAGTGTACGGGTAAGGGTTGCTGAGAGAATTGTGTAATAGAAACTGGCACGTATGAAAAAAATTAACAAAAAAAAGACACCATCAAAAACAGAACCTCTTGTTAAGGTGCGTTTTATGCTGATCGGGCTTGCAATATTAGGTTTGATAATTTCCGGACCGTTATTAATTGTGACAAAACAGGTATATATCACCAATGTGTCAATGAAGATGAATACGATGTCTGATACGCTGAAAGTGCTTGACAAAGAAATTGCCGCCTTGCAGCGTGATGCAGAAAGACTATCTGATAACAGCAGGATTGAAACATTTGCGCGTCATAATTGCAATCTCGATTATCCTAGTGTAAATCAAATTGTTATCGTAAAGATGAAATCCGGCAGTGATAAAGTTGAAACGGTTACTCTAGCATCTGTTCTGAATGTTATTAACAGATCACTTGGAGTGCGAAACTGATGAATAAACTGAAAATTCGTTTGCTTCTGGTCTGCATGGTTTTGGGGCTTGGAGGGGCTGCTGTAATTTTCAGATTGTTTACGATTCAGGTTCTTGACAGTAAGAGATATTCTGAACGTAGCCGCAACCAGAGCCAGTTACGACAGATACTCACTGCAAAGCGCGGAACTATTTATGATTGTAATGGAAAAATGCTCGCATTGACAACAGAAAAAAAAATCATGTTGAAACCGGGCGGTACAAAAGCCGGTGCAAGTTCGACAAACAGAATTTATCCATTCGGTGATATTGCCGGAAGTGTGCTTGGATATGTCGGGCGTGATGGATACGGGCTAGGAGGCGCAGAGTTTGCATTTGATAATTATCTCCGTGGTGAAGACGGGTGGATAATACTTCAGAAGGATGGAAAAAATCAGAGGTATCGTAAAATCGGACTGCCGGAGCGTGATCCGGTACCCGGTGATGATATATATCTGACGATTGATGCAAATATACAAAAGATAACGCAGGCTGTACTTAAGCAGACTGTCGAAAATTTTAAAGCAAAGGGTGGATGGTGTATTGTGATGAATCCATCAAATGGGAAAATACTTGCAATGGCCAATGAGCCATCATTTGACCCTAACTTTACATCAATGTATTCAATGGCTGAGAGACAAAACAAGTGTATCAGTTATACATACGAACCAGGTTCAACATATAAAGTGATCACGGCGTCAGCTGCTTTACAGGAGGGAATCAAAAAGGAGAATGATCTCATTAACGGAAACAATGGACGATATGAGATATTTCATCAGGTGATAAGGGATCATGAACCGTATGGACTTTTGACATTTACAAAAGCACTGAGTTACTCAAGCAACGTCTGTTTTGCGCAGATTGCTAATGAAATCGGAAATGAGAAACTGTTCAACTATACTAAAAATTTCGGATTTGGTATCCGGAGCGGTATCGACCTCCCCGGTGAGGAAGTCGGGATTGTTCACCCGGTAAGTGAGTGGTCAGGACGATCACGGGTAACCGTTGCAATCGGTCAGGAACTTTCAGTAACACTGTTGCAGATTACACTTGCTTATGCTGCAGTAGCAAACGGGGGGGTACTGGTGGAACCGGTAATCTGTGATAAAATAGTTGACAACAATGGGAAGGTAGTTGACAGCGCAAAATACAAACCGGTACGGAGAGTTATCAAAGAAGATATTGCAAAGCGATTGAGAACTATGCTTGCAGATGTTGCTGCCGATGGTACAGGAAAAAAAGCTGCAATTGAGGGGCTTGTTGTTGGCGGAAAAACAGGTACTGCTCAGAAACCGGATTCGGGTAAATATTCCCGGTGGCGCTCATGGTCATCATTTATTGGATTTATTCCTGCTGACAAACCGGAACTATTATGCAGTGTTGTTATTGATGAACCGGCTGGTGGCGAAATGGGTGGTGTCGCAGCAGCACCGGCATTCAATAAAATCATGACACAGATAATTAGTCATCCTGAGTTACATTATGCAGAAAGAATACTTGGAAAAAGCGATGTTGCATCACAGGATGAAAAAACTGATGAGATTACGGTTCCGGATATCAGTGGTTTGACAAAAGATAGTGCGGAAATGGTTTTGAAAAAAAGCAGAATACAGTATCAGTTTGCCGGCAGTGGCACGAAAATAATGTACCAGGCTCCCAGAGCCGGTGCAAAGATAGATAAAACAAGGATGCTGACCGCATACTTCGATAACAGTTCGGGAAAGGAACGGATCGTACCTGATTGTAAAGGAAAGGATCTGCGCGATGCTGTCAACCTTGTTAATTTAAATGGTTTGACACCATATATCGTTGGTTTTGGGAAAGTGAAGAAACAGTTTCCCGAAGTTGGAGCAATGATGCATGCTGCTGAAGCATGTACACTCATCTGTGCATCAGATTGATAGTATCATGAAATTGAATGCAAAAGATTTGTATACCGATTTTGATGCCACCAGTGAAAATCAGGCTGAAAAGATTGCCGTACTGGTAAGAGCACTAAGTATCAAGACATCAGAATCTGGTGGTAAACGCAATACTCTGCATATACAGGACAAAAGAAATAAAAAAAGCTTTGCAAAGAGAATGTTATGTTGTTTGAAGATCTTCTGAAAAAAGCAAATGTTGAAGTTCTAAGCAGATCAGGAGCCGGCAATCCTGATATTACCGGTATTACGTTTGATTCGCGTAAAGTAAAACAAGGGTGTGTATTCATTTCCATACCTGGAACAAAGCTTGATGGTGACGCATTTATTGCTGATGCTCTTGCAAAGGGTGCAGTTGCAATCGTATCAGAGAAGAAGCATCCGGAATTAATTGTCCCTGCTGTTCAGGTAAAGAATGTACGTCACTGCACCGGCTATCTTGGTGCTGCTTTGTGGAATATTGATATTGCCGGAATATTAATGGTCGGTATTACCGGAACCAATGGAAAAACTACAACAACACATCTGTTTCAGAAACTTCTTGAGCAAAAGAGTAAAAAAGAACAGGTCTGGATGTTTGGTACGATCGATTTCCACGTAGCAAATAAAATTGTACCTGCTACGCATACTACACCGGAAGCGATTGAAATTTTCAGATGTATACATGAAGAAGGGTATACACCTGATTCCATTGTCATGGAGACATCATCGCATTCGCTTGCACTTGATAGAATAAGCGGACTTTTTTACGATGTGACAGTATGGACAAATCTGACACAGGATCATCTTGATTTCCATAAGACTATGGAAAATTACTACGAGGCAAAGAAAAGACTTTTTGCTGAATATATGAAACCTGACGGGGTTGCGGTTATCAATATTGATGACAAATGGGGAAAACGTCTTTCCGAAGAACTTGAAAACAGAAAAATTCTGACCTATGGCCGTGACAGTGCATCGGATGTTCGAATCGATTCCTGGAACTGCAGTTGGGATGGTTGTGAGGTCACAATTGTCCATAAAGGAAAACGTGTCTCATTTCATTCATCATTACGAGGTTTTTTTAATGTTTATAATATGACAGCGTTGATTGCCGGTGCCTATGGGCAAGGCTTTTCTGATGAGACGATTCAGCAGGCTTTTAGTGCTGTGGAAACTGTTGCCGGCAGAATGGATCGCGTGATGATCGATGCTCCGTTTGCGGTAATTGTTGATTATGCGCATACTCCTGATGCCCTTGAAAACATTCTCACTACTGCACGTCCCTTAACAAAAGAACGATTGATATGTGTGTTTGGATGCGGTGGCGACCGGGACCGGACAAAGCGGCCGGTTATGGGGGGGGTCGTGGCTGAACATGCCGATGAAGCAATTGTTACATCAGATAATCCCAGAAGTGAACGACCGGTTGCAATTATTGATGAGATCTGCGCGGGAATACCTCTGGATTTTCCTCATGTAACCATTCCCGATCGGAAATCTGCTATTGAAGTTGCTCTGAAGAATGCAAAAGAAGGTGACTGTATCGTTATTGCCGGTAAAGGTCATGAAGATTACCAGGAAATAAATGGTGTAAAACATCACTTCAATGATAAAGAGATTGTTGAAACACTATATTTACAGATGAGGAAATGATGGCAAATAAAGCATGCACTGAGCAGAAAAATTCAACACCGCTTACACTAGGGCTTCTTGTAAAGTGGTGCGGTGGTGTATCTGAACTACCGGTATCAAAGCTTAAATCAAAAGTCGGGACAGTCTGGAACGATTCCCGTAAAGTTATGCCGGGCGATGTTTTTGTTGCATTGAAATCAGAACGCGATGATGGGCATGCGTATGTCGCAAATGCACTAAAAGCCGGGGCTATTGCTGTAATTGTTGATAAAAAGAGTAAAATCGAGTGTTCTGCTGCGCAGGCAAGGAAGTTGATCAGGGTGACAGATCCGTTAAAGGCTGTTCAGAAAGCTGCAGTAAAATACCGTAAGGAGATGGGTATTCTTCTTGTTGGTGTAACAGGATCAAACGGTAAAACCACGACACGTACTTTTATTTCATCGGTGCTGCGTCAGTGTCTTGACATTAGTGAAACATTCGGAAACTGGAATAATCATATTGGAGTGCCGCTCAGTCTTCTCAGGTTTTCTGGTAATGAATGGGCTGGTGTTATTGAAATGGGTGCTAACCATGTCGGTGAAATTCATGAATTAACTACTATTGTAAAACCGGATATCGCAGTTATTACCAATATCGGCTATGGGCACGTTGGATTATTCGGATCACTGGATAATACAACTAAGGCTAAATTCGAGATCGCTGATGGATTAAATAAAAAGTCCGGTTTTATGCTGCTTAACGGTGATGATCCTCGTCTTGTCAAAGGTGCAAAGGAACGTGGGCTTAATAGCGTTTTCTACGGTTTTTCGTCAAAGTGTACGGTCCGTCCACAGAATGTAACCATTGATGCAGTCAGGGGAATCTCGTTTGTTCTTGACGGATACACGTTCAGACTTGCTATGCCGGGCCGTCATTTTATATATAGTGCACTACCCGCAATTTTTATCGGAAGACGATGTGGGATTCCTGATGATCTTATTGCAAAGGCACTGCTTGAACAGAAACCGGTTTCAATGCGTGGTGCAATAGAGATGAAGAATGGAATCAGGTTTATTCTCGATTGCTATAATGCAAATCCGTCATCAATGAGAAGTGCAATTGCCTATCTCTCGGATATTACTCCTGAAGTAAACCGCATTGCAATCGTTGGTGATATGAAAGAGCTCGGTAAGTATTCATCAAAACTGCATCATGAACTTGGTAAAAACCTTGCTGATGCAAAAGTAAATAAAATTCTTGCAATTGGTGAGTTTGCGGAGGAGATTAAAATGGGAGCGGTGGCAGCAGGTATGACCGGTGACACTATAATAATAGCAGACTGTGCCGAGAGTGCTGTTGACAAGGCAAGAGAAATCGCTAAAAAAGGTGATACTGTGCTTTTAAAAGGTTCCCGGGGTGTTCAACTTGAGACAATTTTTGAACGATTCTAAGGATCATAGAAATGAATTTTGATATGCAGAAAAGTTTTCCATCACGGGTTTCTATTATTGGTGCTGCACGCAGTGGACTTGCAGCTGCCGAGTTCTTTATTGGTAAGGGATCAGATGTTTTAATAAGTGATACCTGTGATGAGGAAAAACTTGTTAAGATATTATCTGATAAGGGTATAAATAATGTCAGACATGAATCATCCGCGCATACTGACAGGGTTCTTGATTGTGATCTGATTGTACTTTCTCCGGGGGTTCCATCAGATATTCCGATTCTTGTTAAAGCACGTGAGAGGAAAATTCCGGTCTGGTCGGAAATGGAACTCGGGTTTCGCGCAAGTAAAGCTACGTTTCTTGCGGTAACCGGATCAACCGGAAAAAGCACGACAGTTTCGTTACTGGGTGAAGCACTCAATGCGGGGGGTAAAGATGCTGTTGTTGCCGGCAATATTGGTATTCCGGTGATCAGTATTGTGCATCAGGTGCCCAAAGATAGTTATGTGGTTGCCGAAGTATCAAGTTTCCAGCTTGAGACTGTTGACACTTTCAGACCAATGGCTGCCGCGGTTTTGAATTTCATGAAGAATCATCTTGACCGGTATGCCTGTGAAGATGACTATTATAATGCAAAGAAGGAAATAGCACGTAATTTTACAAAAGATAATGTGCTTGTGCTCAATGCAAATGATGAACGCTTGTGTGAATGGGCCAGGGAAATGAGAAACAAGGCGCAGATCGTCTGGTTTGGTGCAGATGTGGCGGGGGAGGATTCATTCTGGATTGATGGTATGCTTCTTAAGTACCGGTTCAGGGGTAATAACGGAGTCGTATTGAATGTAAACGATATGGTTATTAAAGGATATCATAATCATGAAAATGCCTGTGTGGCCTCAGCACTTGCAATGGTTGCTGGTGCAGATGTGACGGGGATTGCAAAAGGAATTTGCAGCTTCAAAGGCTTAAAACATCGTCTTGAGTATGTTGATGAGATTAACAAAGTAAGATTTTACAATGATTCAAAATCTACGACCGCAGAATCGATTCTTGTTGCAGTCAAGGCATTTCCCAAAGGTGTGCATCTGATTGCCGGGGGCCGTGATAAATTCTGTGACTTTACAACGGTTAATGGCGCGATTAAAGACCATGTAACCGATGTGACATTAATCGGTGAAGCGGCTGATCGAATGGAATGTGTCTGGAAAGGATTAACAACAATAAAACGTGCGACGACACTTGATGCTGCAATTGACCGTGCAATGGAGAATGCAGTGCCGGGTGATGTGGTTGTTTTTTCTCCGGGGTGTTCAAGTTTTGATATGTTCAAAAACTATGAGGAACGTGGTGATGTTTTCAAGCAGCTTGTTTGTAAAAGGAATGTAACAAAATGAAAAACCGGATGGCAGGAATGGATTTCGGGCTTTTCATTGCACTGCTTGTAATGATGGGGTTTGGGATTGTTCTTGTTTACAGTTCATCATTTGCTCTTGCCCAGCAGCGGTTTGGCGGTGCAGATTTCTTTCTTGCACGTCAATCGATCCGTGTTCTTATTGCTATTGGTGCATTTATGCTTTTTGTAAATGTTGATTATCATTTCTGGGGTAAAATCAGCAACCTTTTGTATCTGGGGGCAATCGGTTTACTTGTAGCAGTAATGGTATTGCCGGGTGTACCCAAAATTAACGGTGCACGCAGGTGGCTGGAAATCGGTCCTGTATTATTTCAGGTTTCTGATGCTGCAAGAGTGGCCCTGATTTGCCTTATTGCACGCAGTTGTGACAAAATAGGAAATGATATTACCAATATTAAACATTTTATTCAACTGCTGATAAAAATCGGGATTGTTTGCGGACTTATTCTCATTGAACCGAATATGTCAACCGCAGTGGTGTTGGGTATCGTTGCCGTGTCAATGATCTATCTGTCAGGTGCAAAGCTGATACATATTGCCTCAATTGCACTGGCTGCTATCCCTGTCGCAATTGTTCTGATTTTGAAAACACCATACCGAATGAGACGATTGATGGCATTTATGAATAGCTCTGAGTCAAAGGAACATGTAGGATATCAAACATATCAGTCGCTGATCGGGCTGGGTAATGGCGGGCTTTTCGGTACAGGTCTTGGTAAAGGAGAACAGAAGTTTTTCTATCTGCCCGAGCCTCATACTGATTTTGCAATCGCTATTCTTGGTGAGGAGATTGGTTTTATCGGCTTGATAATAGTATTCGCAACCTTTGTTTACATTATAAGCAGAGGAATGCATGCGGCACTTCATGCTCCTGATAGAATGGGACAATTGATGGCATTCGGGTTTACCATGGTTGTTGCTGTTTACACATTAATACATGCCAGCGTCGGATGTGGACTAATGCCGACTACGGGGATACCGCTTCCATTTTTGAGCTATGGTGGTATGAGTATCGTGTTTATGATGATAGGTATGGGAATAGTACTGAATATTTCAAGTCAATCGCAGCATGTTCCTGATGTTGGTGTAAAGCGCGGTGTACGCCGCAGTGTTGTACAAAATTGACAGATTGAGATAACTGATTTATGAAACGGTTTACAAAAAAAATTCATATGCTTGGTATTGGTGGTGCCGGAATGTGTCCGCTTGCTGAGGTATTGCAGGCACACGGTCACAAGATTACCGGCAGTGATAAATCATCTTCGGCTGCAACTGCGAGACTTGAATCAATCGGTATAAAAGTACAATACAGTCATGATATTGATTTTGTGAGGAATGCGGATCTTCTGGTGTATTCAAGTGCTGTCAGAGAAAACAATCCTGAGCGCGTCTATGCACGAGAACATGGCATCCCCTGTATTCGCAGGGCAGAGCTGCTTGGTGACCTTATGCGGGCTCACTTTACAGTATGCATTAGCGGTACGCACGGGAAAACAACAACGACATCTCTGGTAGGAACAATCCTCAATGATGCATCCTTGCGGCCGACGGTACTTGTTGGAGGAATGGTACGCAGCGCAGAGTCACATGCATTTGTCGGTAACAGCAATATCATGGTTGCAGAAGCGGATGAATATGATCGTTCGTTTCTTGCAATGTATCCGACAATTGCAATTATCACTAATATTGAGGCTGATCATCTTGATTGTTATGGATCTATTGAAGCAATCAGAGAAGCATTTGTAAAGTTTACCGAACGTATCCCGTTCTATGGTGCTGTTGTTGCATGCAAGGATGACGCTGGCGTTCGTGAAATATTGCCGCTTATCAACAGCACGGTTATAACGTATAGTGTTAATGGCGATGCTGATTATGTTGCAAAGGATATTTCTTTTGTCAATGGCCAGGGGGTTTTTACCGTTGTTAAGCACGGTGTTGAAATGGGAACAATTAAACTGAACATTCCCGGAAAACACAACGTATCAAATTCACTTGCTGCAATTGTTGTGGCGTTGGAAATGGGCATTGACTTTAAAACGGTTGCTATGAGCTTAGCGCAGTTTCAGGGTGTCAAACGTCGTTTTGAAGTTATTGGTGTTGAGAAAAATATTACTGTCATTGATGATTATGCGCATCATCCCGGTGAAATTCGGGCGACACTTGATGCCGCGCGGACAAGCGGTTACAACAATATAATTGCTGTTTTCCAGCCGCATTTGTATACACGTACCCGTGATTTTATCAATGAATTTGCTGAAAGTCTGGGAAAAGCGGATGTCGTTTACATTGCAGACATTTACAAAGCGCGTGAAGAACCGATACCTGGAATTAATTCTGAAACAATTTCGAATCTTATTAAAGCATCAGGTCATAAGTTTGTATACCATATTCCGGATAAGGCTGAGATTATATCTGAAGTAGTAAGCAACGTAAAAGAAAACGATTGTGTTGTAATAATGGGTGCCGGTGATATATGGGAAATAGCACCAAAGATTCTGGAGCATTTGAAAAATGGCTAAGCGCCTTGGAGCAAACGGGAGGAAAAGAAATGCCGACCGTAAAGTAAAGGTTAAAAGTGCAGCGAAGAAATTCGGGATGCGCATTATTGTCGTATTACTTGGTGTTGCTGCCATGACCGCGTTTTTCATTTATAGTTATAAGGGAATTATTACTGTTGCTCTGAATATTAAAAATTCACAGGTGTTTACTGTTAAAGCAATTGAGGTTGCTGGAAATAAACATATTGATAAACAGACGATCCTTGAAATGTGTGGTATCAGTGATTCGACACGATCATTTTCTGTTAAGGAAAGTGATGTTTGTACGGCACTTATAAAAAATCCATGGATCGATAATGTCAAGGTTGGAAAAAGTCTTGATGGAAAAATAACAATAAAAATCAAAGAAAGAAAACCGGTGGCCCTTGTAAATCTTGGCGCAATTTATTATATAGATAGGGATGGTTATATTTTCCCGCTGGCAAAGAATGTAATTTCTGAGATGCCGATTATATGCGGGTTAAAAGATACCACTGATGGAAGTGGAATCCGCAAAGTCCGTATTGACGATATGAAACGGGTGAAAGCTTTTATAAAAGCCGCACTTTCTGTAAATAATGAATTTTTTCAAAGTATTACACAGATTGATTTATCTGAGAAACATAAAATAAAGCTTTCTTTTCAGGCATATACAACAATTGTTGAACTCTCAGATGATAATCTGGAAACCAGACTTGGTCAATTGCTTAAACTTGAAAAGCTGGTACAAAACGGGAGTTGCCGTCCGGAAAAGATTGATTTATCGTATCAGAATATTGCGTTTGTTACCATACCGGATTCGGTTATGGTAAAAAAACAGGAGAAAGCCGTTGCAGAATAAGGTATGTGTTGGACTGGAGGTTGTACATGAATGATAATGTCTTTGTCGGACTTGACATTGGGACTACAAAAATTGCCTGCATTATTTCAGAGCAGGATGCAAACGGCGAACTTAAAATCGTTGGAGTAGGGGTAAGTCCCTCAGATGGTCTTCGTAAAGGTGTCGTTGTCAATATAGATAAAACAGTACGATCCATTCAAAAAGCGGTTGAAGAAGCTGAACTCATGGCTGGCGTTGATGTCGATGAAGTTTGGGTTGGTATTGCAGGTGATCATATCAGGGCAATCAATAGCCGTGGTCTTGTTGCAATTTCCCGTGATAACAATGAAATAACTGATCTTGACGTAGTGAGAGCAATTGATGCAGCCCGTGCAGTTTCAATTCCGATGGACCGCGAGATTCTTCATGTGATCCCGCAGGAATTCGTTGTTGATGATCAAAAGGGGATAAAGGATCCGATCGGTATGTGCGGTGTACGCCTTGAAACACAGGTGCATATTATTACCGGTGCTGTCACGAGTGCACAGAATATTTACAAAAGTGTAGAGAAAGCCGGACTAAAGGTCGTCGATCTTGTCCTTGAGCCGCTTGCATCATGTTACTCCGTCCTCGAGAAGGATGAGAAGGAGCTTGGTGTTGCACTGGTTGACATGGGTGGAGGTACAACTGATATCGCAATTTACTTTGATGAAAGCATTCGTCACACAGCGGTTGTCGGTCTTGGCGGAAAGAATGTGACAAGCGACATTGCAATCGGGATACGAACTCCTGTTGAGCGTGCCGAAGAGATCAAACGTCAATATGGATGTGCATATTCGCCACTTCTTAAAGGTACTGAATACATTAGTGTTCCCGGTGTCGGTGGACGTGAACAGCGTGAAGTTTCAAAAGCGGTACTTGCCGGTATCATCGAACCACGCCTTGAAGAGATCTTATCACTTGCTTTAAGAGAAATAAAACGGACAGAGTATTCAGATATGCTCGGTGCCGGTGTTGTCCTGACAGGCGGTGGGGCGCTGATGGATGGAATACAGGAGCTTTCAGAGAAGGTTTTTGAGATGCCTGTCAAGATCGGTGTTCCAACCGGATTTGGCGGACTTACGGAAGCGGCAAAATCACCGATCCATGCCACAGGTGTTGGTCTCTGTATGTATGCGATGGAACAGTCAAAGAATCGTAAAAGTAAGAAAACAATCGGCGGTGATGATAACTTTAAAAAAATTTTCGACAAAATGAAAACATGGGTAAAAGAATTCTTTTAAAAAGTATCAAAAAGTTAAATTATCACTTGCAAATATTAGAAAAAAATTGAATAATTATTATTCTTACAATACTCTGAGGAGGGTTATATGGTCTTTACGTTAGAAGAAAATTTCGATGCAGTTGCAAAGATGAAGGTTATCGGTGTTGGAGGGGCCGGAGGTAATGCTGTTAACAGAATGGTTGCAGCCGGATTGACAGGCGTTGATTTTATTGCTGTTAATACTGATGCAATGGCTCTTGACAACAACCGTGCTGCAGCGAGACTTCAGATTGGCGAGAAGGTCACAAAAGGGCTTGGTGCCGGTGCTAATCCGGAAGTAGGTCGCCTGGCAATGGAAGAGGATAGAGATAAAATCGCTTCTGTACTCAATGGTGCAGATATGGTTTTTATTACTGCAGGTATGGGTGGTGGAACAGGTACAGGTGGTGCTCCGGTTGTTGCCGAAATCGCTAAAGAGATGGGAATTCTGACTGTTGCCATTGTTACCCGTCCATTTCTTTTTGAAGGTAAAGTAAGAGACCGTAATGCCCGTAAAGGTATTGATGATTTGCGTAAAGCTGTTGATACTATTATTGTTATTCCAAACCAGAAACTTCTCTCGATTGTTGACAGGAAGACATCACTTATTGATGCATTCAAAACAGCCGATGACGTATTATACCAGGCAACTAAAGGAATTTCAGACCTAATCTCCGTACATGGTCTTGTCAACCTTGACTTCGCGGATGTAAGAACCGTGATGAATTGTATGGGTGATGCTCTTATGGGAACCGGGTATGCTGAGGGTGATAATCGTGCAGTTATGGCTGCTGATGCTGCTATTCATAGTCCGCTGCTTGATGATGTATCAATAGCTGGGGCCCGTGGCATTCTTATCAATATCACCGGTGGTGAAGATATGACCTTGTATGATGTAAGTGATGCAACACAGACTGTTTATGATGCTGTTGGTGAGGACTCAGAGACCAATATTATTTTCGGTGCTGTTACTGATCCTGCAATGAATGGAAAAATCCGGGTTACAGTTATTGCAACCGGTTTTAATGAGGAAACGCTTGAAGAAAAACGGGAAGCCGCAGCACCAAAGCTTGCAGTCAAGATGCCGGTTCTCGATAAGAAAATTCCGGAAAAGACAGAGCAGTTGTCAATTGCGCTGAATGTTCCTGCAAAACCTGAAGTTGTCAAAGAACGAATTACTGATCCGGTAATCATTGAGATGCCTAAAATTGATGATATCGATATGAGCCAGATTCAGGATCGCGAAGAGACACGTACTGCTGCTGCATCGAATGCAAATGTGGAGTTTCCAATGTACGCTAAACGTGATCCGAAACGCAATGAACGTATCTATGTTTCTAAAGGCAATGTAATGACAACGCTTGAAGATGATATGGATGTTCCGACATTTCTGAGAAAACAGATGCAATAATATTTTACAGGGACGGGTATCAATCCGTCCCTGTAATTGATTAATATTTACACATAAGGAATATGTTGATGGGAAATCTTGAAAAACAGTTGATTGACAAGGCGACCAGAAAGCATAAAAAAATTTATCCCTGTGCACAAAAAAGGACTATTGCTGATTGTTTTACCCGGGATGATGAGCGGCTTATGTTGTGGTTTAATACAGAAGATCAGAGTACACATGTCATGAGCACAGTATTGCGCAAGGCACGTAAAAAGTCCTGAAATTGTGCTGAGCTGTACCATACAATGCATCTCCGTTATTCATATCAACGCAGGTGTTTTCAAAAAATACCAGATGCGCTGGAATGCTGCCTGATACTATATCAAAAGAATGTCCGGCAATCACAACTGGATTAGTGAATCAGGTTTGTTACTTTTACATTTATCTCGTTAATGTATTCCTTGCGTGAAATGATTTCTCTCTTGACAATATCTGAATATGCTTCCGGAAACACACCGGTTTCACCAAAATTTTTGCCTGCACTCTTCGCTGCTTTTAAAATATCGTTGATCGGGCGGTTTTTCATGGCGAATGCATGAGGTCTGAGAAGAGATCCGCAAAATGTAAATCCAATATTGTTACAGAATGCTTTCAGATGCATGATCATCGGGTCAAAATTGTCAAGCTCCCAGAGACCGCAGCTTGCAATAAGGGCAAATTTTTGTGTTGGCTGTTTCGGCGATAACGGGTGGCGACTGTGGTTATCCCTGATCACAAGATGCGGATCGCCTCCCGCAACCAACCGGTCCATCATAACCTTTAACTGTCCCGGAACGCCATCACAATACACTGGTGTTGAAAAAATGACAGCATCAGCATTTGTAAATGGTTCATACAATTGGTCCATGTCATCACGCTGAATGCATTTTCCGCGCACGCGAAACCAGCAGTTCAGATCACCACGGCATGGATGTATGTTCAATTTGACAAGATTAAAAAGCTCAACCTTGCATCCGCAATCGTTCAGACCACTGATAAATGCATTCAGTATTATTGATGTATAGCTCCGGCGTTGAAAGGGGGATGCATTGATAATTAATACTCGCATTAGTAAATTCTTTTCTCCGGTTTAAAAGTAACAGAAATCGGTTGTCACGCGGGACGCACCCTGTTACCGGAAAAATAATTGATGTTCGCATATCAATGCATGCTTTCAAACTGCTTTCGTCTGATTATAAACCTATCGTTTCACACACAGCTTTTGCAAACGCAGTGGCGGCTCCGGGGCCGTTTCCTGTGACAATTTTTCCCGAAACAACAACTTCGTTGTCAACATATTTTGCACCACTGTCCTGAAGGCGTTTGATCAGATCATTATCTTTAAATACCGTTGCCTCAACATCTTTAAGTATACCTGATTCTGCAAGAACAACAGGAGTACCACATAGTGCACAGACGAATTTGCCTTCAGAATGCATACTCTTTACTAATTTCTGTAAATCCTGGTTGCCGAAGATGTGTTCAAATATTCCCATTCCGCCAATAAGTACGATTGCGTCATAATCGGATGATTTCGCTTTGGAAATTAGAAGATCAGGTTTGAATTCAAGGGTACTGCCGAATACCATTTTCTTCGTGGTACTTGCTACCTTTACCAATGCGCCTTTCTCGTTAAATAGCGAACGGGATGCATTATATTCGCCATCCTCAATCTGCACGGGTGGAACAACCATCAGAATTCGTATCTTCTTTTCCGCTGCCTGTGCTGATGAAATTATGCATGAGACTGTCAGTACTAACGCTGACATCAGGATAAAAAGTTTTTTCATAGTACCTCCTTGAAGAATGATAGGGTTGGTAGGTGTTTGAATTTTAATCTGTATTTTTAAAATAATGATTGCAATAAGCTGTTTCAACCATATCAATGATTTTACCTTAAAATCTGCATCTGCCGTGTTATCATTGATTCCGGTGTCTTAAGATTTACAATCACCGTGCGGGTACTGAGTGTATGTCCGTTGGTTGTTTTTCCGTTCCAGACAACTGAGTGTTCACCGGCAGTAAAGCATCCCCTGAAAAGTGTTCCGATTTTCGCCCCGTTAAGACTGTACGCGTTGAGCGTTACAACACCATCACGGGATGTAGCAAATGAGATCGGCTTTCCTGATACAATCGAACGTGTATTCAGTGCTGTGGCAACAACGGTGCTGCTGCGGTGCTGTACTGACACAGTGGTATCCCTGTAAACTGCTACCTGCAATCCCTTTCTTATTGTAATAGGTTGCGTAAGCGTTACTCTGATTCGTTTGTCAAATCCTGTGCCTTCAGCTTTACAGGTCACACCGTCAACCTGAGTGCCATCGTTTACAAGTTGCACAAAGATCCCATCTGTTTTACCGGTGTTGTTTTTAAGAATGATCTCCTTAATTATAACCTGTGTATCATAGCTGATAGTCATGATTTGTGTTCGTTTCGGAACATCAGGATCAGTAGATTCATCATAGGAGAGGGTTCCCATTCCGTAAGGATTGGGAAGCATTGCATTGGTTATTTTTTTATTCATATCGGTGGGTATGGATGGCCTGATCCAGAGCCGTTTATGGGCATTGTCAATAAGGTAGCCGGTCATCTGGTGATAGGAGCGCCACACACACGGGGCAGTCATGTAGCTTGCATATTCACTATTGGTCTTCTGGAGCGTCTGCCAGAAGACGTATCCCGGATTCCCGGTATAATAGAAGTCATAGTCCCATTTGTGAACCTTCATCCCGATGTCCGTTTCGCCAATACTGATTGCAGCCCCGCCAAAATGGTCGTATCCGTAAAAATGCCACCTGCCCAGACGTGCACGCAGATCACTCATGCTGCTGTAGTAAGCATCACACCGTTTTACTGCAGTTGCAACAAAATCGGAATCCATTACTGTTTCGAGACCGAAATAGTGCGCCCAGCTGTACCCGGCCAGATCACCCTCAGAGATATCCTTACCAGTACCGAAATTTGCATTAAAGAGATCTGTCCGGTACTCTTTACGGCCTTTTTCATACTGGGTTTGAAATTGTGTGGCGACAGCATCTTCTCCAAGGAATTTCGCAATTTCAACCATTGCCAGATATGCAGTGAGAGCAATACCACATGCATACTGTGGCGTTTTTACCCCGGGTTCATCGTAGGTACTTTCGCTGTTCATTGGAATACACTTATTTGCTTCTGATGACTGCTGGATAAGTCGGTTTGCTGTATTTTTGATATAGGGAAAATAGTTGCGCAGAGAGTCTTTGTTTCCCGTGGCAAGCATCAGTTCATACGCTTTGAAGATGAACATGCTGTTGAGATCCGACCAATGTTTTGTATCGGGCACCCACCAGTAATCCGGACGGTTCCACTGATCCCAGGGACACATAAAACGATCTTTTCCCGCTCCGCTAAAAGTTTGAATTCCCTGATTGAAATCATGATGAATCTGACCCTTCAAATCTCCCTGCCAGGAAGTACGTCCCCAGTACTGTAACTCCTGCCACTGAGAATGCGGCCATTTGTTCGTGTAAAAAACTGCTGCATGTTGTCCCTGGTCGATTGTCCCGATAATACCGTACTTTCCTTCCCAGAATGCAACACGGCCGTCCTTTGCCCACTGGGAGTTATGAATAAGCGGATAGGTGTTATTGAGCAACCGTTCATTGTACCAGAGTGGAAAATTGGATGCCATCACTCTGTTTACATACGATAATACGCCGTCGCGTACATAATCAAACTTTGTTATACCGTACTGTGCAACCTCGCTGGAGTTGGTAAAATTGTTATGGTACCAGTAGTTCTCCTTATCACCACCTGCAACACCATATTTGGAACTGGTGTTTTCATATTTTCTCCACCATGCAAGCACAAATTTGAAGTGAACAGTGTCACCTGCTGCGATGGTGCATTTGGCTGCAACCGCATTACCACTATTGTTTGAAAGAGTTCCATTAAAGGATGAGTTAATACTCCCAACACTAAACTCAGGGGTTGTTCCGTCACAATCAACGGTAAGGCAGGCATTTTCTGTTCCGGAAAAACTGATTGCCTTGTTACCGGTTTCTGCGGTACCGCTGTTTGCACCACCTAATAGCCCGCCATTGGCAAATTCAAGAGCAGCTCCAATTTCAACCGGTTCACTGTTGGTGTTTATTGCACTTATATCGAATAGTGCCATTGGAGAAGTTGCCAGCTTGTAATTCTCTGCATTATCTCCGGGAACAAACGGACCGAATGCATTGAGAATAAAGGTGACACCGCCTGTTTTACCAAAGTCGGCGGTATAGAGAGGACAACGTGCTTCTTCATTATCGGTTTTTGCTTTTGCAACACTTTTCCCGTTTGCAAAAAAGTAAAAGCCTGCTGATGTTGGTTTTCTGGACGTAAATTCGTTTCCATCTGCAGCTGCAGGAGGTGTCTTACCGCTCACACCGAACTCTCCGGTACGGGCATTAAATTTTACATATCCGGTACCCATACCGCCCAGTGGGGTGCCATTTGACTTCTGAAAAGCACCAGTCTGTTGCACTATCAGCAAAGACAGACCAAGCACCGCAATACCCTGCAATTGTCTGAGCATACTTGTCTCCTTAACAAGACTCTGATTGTAAGCATCTGATACCCCCCTGTCTGATAATATAAGCAACTGCAGACTGTTTATGTCAATTTAACTTCAAGGAATTGGAGTTTTGTGTGCTTATTGTTTTTGGGAAACAGAAAACTACCGGAATTGTCAGTTGATATATTGGCAATTTGGTAATTCATTACTTTATGTGTCTGTAAGTATATATGGATTCTCAATATTACAAGCTGTAAAGCAGTCTGTGAATTGCAACTGTTGATAATGTTTCCTTTTCACTCGGTTTCAATAAACTTTAGCAACAGCCCGTACAATAGATCCTTCAGCCTGTATCTTCAATGGGAACGCAAAAATGTCAAATCTTTCAATCGTAAGTAAACTCTCAAGGTTAGTAAGATTTTCAAGTATGATTATATTGTTCCGGAATAGTTTAATATGCTCTTCAAAGGGGAACTTATCAGGTGATGGTGAATCGATTCCCAACATTTTGATTTGTTTCCTGATTAATAACTCAATCACCTCTGGTTCGAAAACTGGATAGTCCGTAAAGTAGTGTTCCTTATAGTAGTTGCTACTATGCCCGGTACAAACGATAACTATTTCATCTTTACAGATTACATCTTCATTAAAGTCTTCCAGTTTAATTCGATCTTTTCCCCTGACATCAACAATTTTACCTACACCCGTAAAATGAGTAATATCAATGTCTGCGATGACTTTTCCATTGTCAATCAAATGACTTGATATATCAATATGAGTCCCTGTATGCATGCCAATTTCGAGACGGGAGTTATTGAATTTGTTACTTTGTATGGTTTTATCCAGATACAGATTCATTTTGTTGTCAAACCGATGTACTGGCATGCAAGCTTTAATTTCATGGGTGAGATCAATAAATTTATACATATAAAAATCCTGAATCAACTGTTGATTGCATTTAGTTCTCCTTTTATGCAGAGACAATTCATGTACTATTTCCAGGTCCATATCCTGAATCAATAATTGATTGGGGGTGATTTGTAGTAATACGCTGGGCTAAATCAATATTAATATAGATGGAGATCACTCAGATGGAAGCAGCAGTACCCGCTTCTTTACACTTTCACCACTATTAACTGAAACAGAATCACTTCGTGAAATGAATCCTGGAAATGTTGTTGTAATTTCGTAGACGCCAACAGGAATATTTATCCTGCATGGCGGTGATACCGTAAAATTGCCGGATATTGACATTGTGCACCCGATCGGGCCACCCTGAAGATCAAGTTCGCCAAGAAATTCAGATTGTGCGGTTCTGTAAACTGCCATGGCCACCGAATCGCAGAGTGTGGTGAAGTGTTCTTTTTTAAGTACGATGGTAATTCGTGAATACTTGAATCCCGTCCTGAATTTAAGCCAGAAGGCAAGTGTATCTGTCTGCATGTTTTTCTGTAACGAAGTCAGCTTTTCGGGTTCGATGATAAGATCCCGCTTTTTACCGTTTGATGAATCGTACTGACGGATATCGTTAAGCTTTACAGCTTCGTAAAGAGTTCCCTCAAACTGGCGTTTAAGGCTCTGGTAGCAACTCTCGTGAAATGAGCTGCTTTGTAACCATTTTTGCGGAGCCGGCAGCGGCGGTACGATGAGCTGCCAGTTTGGTTGCAGCGCTGACTGTCTGTATTCTGATGTCAACGCTACTGAGTGTACGATAAGAAGTGTAACTATAAGTATTCGAAATTGGTACATGTAATTTACTGCTTTTTCGTTGTGTCAGCCTTGACAGGTTCTGTTTTTGGTTTGTCTCCTGTCACAGGAACCTCATCCGGACACCCGTCATCATCTTTGTATTCATTCATAATTTCCATGTTGTTCGGGCAGAGATCTTTATCATCATTGACTCCATCCTTATCGTTGTCAGGATCCGGACATCCGTCATCATCCCTGAAATTATCGAAATCCTCAGCACTGTCAGGGCACATATCCTGACTATCAAAAATGCCATCCTTATCATTATCAAATTCCGGACATCCATCATCATCTTCAAAACCATCAAGATCTTCAGGAATATCCTTACAGAGATCAAGTGCACCCTCAACGCCGTCCATATCAGGATCATTCTTTACCTGATTAAGATATGCATCAGAGATCATGCCGATCGTTGCCCCGTCCTTGCCTTTACCTTTAAGACCAACCGCTTCAGTACCAAAGTAATCGCTTACCTTTCCGAGTATCGGGTACCGGGGATTTTCGTGAATGTTTGAACGGTCGGTGACTGCGAAATAGTTATTTGATGATCTGTTGCCATAAAAATTATTGTAGATAATTCGTGATTTTCTGCTGGATTGCTCTGCATAGATACCATACTGCCGGTTATTGATTATAACATTATTCTGCACCAGCACCTCACTGTTGCCATCAAGCATAATTCCGCTATACCCGTTATCAGCGATGACATTGTGCTGAATGGATGATTTGATGCTCCGTGATGACTCACAATAAATGCCGGTCCAATCGTTGGCCATGATGACATTATTAAGGATATCAGCAAGTGTGACAAGGCAATGGATACCGGTACCTTTATTATCTTTTATGATGCAGTTCCTGATTGTAGGCATTACGTTTTCGCAGATGATTCCAGTGGATCCGTTTTGAATGGTGAGATTTTTAATTAATGTTTTATCCCCGGCTTTGATAACCGGTTCCCGCTTCTTGCCGGAGATAATGGTTCCACGAGCGCTTTGGCCAATAAGGGAGATGTCATCTTTCATGGTGATACTCTCAAAATAGAGCCCGTCACTGACAAGGACGGTATCACCATTTTCTGCTTTGTCAATTGCAGCCTGAATCTTTGAAACTTCCTTCGGAACAGAAATAACGGCTGCACTAAGATTTAGTGATACCAGTATCACTCCCAGAAACACACTCTTTTTCATTTGTCCTCCGCTGTGAAGAATAACAGGATACTATACTAATCCTATCAAGGTGTTTACGATACTGCAATGCAATGATTCATAAAACGTATTCATTCGTATTCATCAAGGTGTGGCGTTACCTGTTTTTTGTGTACCTTACAACATTGTTTTTTAAAAACATATTGCACCACAATAATAAGTAATAATATAATACCAAACAGAGCAAATATAAATATTGATTGATGATTTTTTGCCCCATATGATCATCAACCGATTTTTTTAACACTTTTCAAGGAGCTATAGATGGTTTCAATAACAGAAATAAAAAAGAAAGCAAAAGCAATGGGCATTACCAATTCAAAACTTGAAAAAGAGGAGCTCGTTCATGCAATTCAGGAATCTGAAGGCAATTTTCCCTGTTATAAAACTGCCGGCGATTTCTGTGATCAGGTTGAATGCTACTGGCGTGACGATTGCCTCAGTGAAAAATAAACAAAAAACTTGATTTGCCAGCAAACATCTTGTAGATTATATTTAATATGAAAAAGAGAAATTTAATAACTTTAATTCCTGTCATTAGCATTATTAGTGTTGCTGTGGTCATTCTATCATGGCAAGAGGAGACAGGTTTTTAAGTTTTTAAATAGAAATTTTGAAAAATTAAGCCTGTTTCCTTACCGGGAAGCGGGCTTTTCTGTTTTTAGCATACACTAATCCTTGATTATTCAGGGCGGAGGTCGTATTTTACACAACTGTTTAATTACGATCGGTTTATTTGTCAATAAATACTCGTACGGAGATACTGTTTGAAAAAAACTGGTGCACAAATTGTAATTGACGCTCTCGTTCAGGAGGGGGTCAAGGTTGTCTTCGGATATCCGGGCGGTGTCGTAATTCCTATTTTTGATGTACTTTACGATACGGAAAATCTGGAGTTTGTCCTGACTCGTCATGAGCAGGCAGCAGCACATGCAGCTGACGGGTATGCCCGTGCTACTGGTGATGTCGGTGTTTGTCTGGTGACATCGGGACCGGGCGCAACCAACATTATGACCGGTATTGCAACAGCGTACCTCGATTCGATTCCGATGGTTGCAATAACCGGACAGGTGGCAACCCCGCTCCTTGGTACCGATGCATTTCAGGAAGCTGACATAGTCGGAATGAGTCGGCCGGTTACAAAGCATAACTTCCTGGTACGGTCAATTAATGAACTGCCGGCGTTGCTTAAGCAGGCATTCTATATCGCCCGCACTGGCAGACCAGGTCCGGTGCTTATCGATATTCCCGTTGATGTATCACGGGCGGTACTTGAGGATTACTCATACCCGGAGTCGGTGTCAATTCGCAGTTACAAACCGAATCTTGATGGTCACATAAAACAGATTCGTAAAGCTGCGGAAATGATTGATGGCGCAAAGAAACCAGTCATTTTTGGTGGTGGCGGAATAATTCACTCAGCAGCTTATGATGAACTGCGGGAACTTGCTGAAAAAACAAACATTCCCGTGACAACAACCCTGATGGGGCTTGGGAGTTTTCCGGGTAATCATCCACTGTTTATCGGAATGCCAGGGATGCATGGTTCAAAGGCTGCAAACTATACATTGCAGGAGTGTGATCTTATAGTGTCAATCGGTGCACGGTTTGATGACCGTGTGACAGGGTATGTTGCAAAGTTTGCGCCGAATGCATCAATTATTCATATAGATGTTGATCCGGCTGCAATTTCAAAAATAATCAAGGTTGATTGTCCGATAGTCGGTGATGCAAAGCGGACACTCAGGGTACTTAACGAAATCGTAAAACCACGCGCAGCGGATGCATGGAATGATAAAATAATGGTCTGGAAGGGTGAACGCCTCTTTTCGTATGCGAAATCGGACACCGATATTAAACCACAGGCAGTCATTGAGGCTGTTTACAGAGAGACAAAGGGTGATGCAATCGTTACGACAGAAGTCGGGCAGCACCAGATGTGGACAGCACAGTATTATACCTTTACAAAACCAAGAACACTGCTGACATCCGGTGGCCTTGGGACAATGGGTTTTGGCCTGCCTGCGGCAATGGGTGCAGCGTTTGGTGCTCATGGAAAAACTGTCGTGGCGATGGCTGGTGATGGTTCTATACAAATGAATATTCAGGAACTTGCTACGCTATCATTAAACAAAATACCGGTTAAGATTGTTATTCTCAACAATAGTTATCTTGGTATGGTGCGTCAGTGGCAGGAACTTTTTCACAATAAACGCTACAGTTCAACATGTTTACGAGGTGGTATTCTGTGTAAAAACTGTCCCGGACCTGAAAAATGTACTAAAAAATACATACCGGATTTTGTTGCTCTTGCGAAGAGTTATAATATTCCTGCGTTCAGGGCTGAAGCGGTTGCAGATATTATCCCCGTGTTGCGTCAGGGGCTTGGTGTTGACGGGCCTGCGCTTATGGAGTTCATTGTATCAGCCGAGGAGAATGTTTTTCCAATGGTTCCGGCCGGTAAACCTATTGATGAAATTCTGGAGGGATAATGAGCACACGAATCATTGGAATACTGCTTGAAAACCACAGTGGCGCATTGTCAAGAGTTGCTGGTTTGTTCTCGAGCCGCGGGTATAATATCACAAGTCTGACCGTTGCTGAGACTGATGATCCGACGATTTCCCGTATGACCATTGTGGTTGATGGTGATGCAAATATTCTTGAGCAGATTGTAAAACAGCTCAATCGCCTGGTTGACGTAATCAAAGTAATTGAGATGGTTGATAATGACTATGTCGAGCGGGAACTGGTACTGGTGCAGGTTGATTCGACCAAATCGACCCGTCATGAGATTATCGAGCTGGCATCGATGTACAATGCGAAAATCGCTGCAGTTTCCCAGAGTGCAATTACACTCGAAATTGCCGGAGCAAAACGCATTGTTGAGGATTTTATCAGTCTCGTAAAGCCTTATGGCATTCGGGAACTGGTCAGGTCCGGTACTATTGCACTGTCGAACAGAAAGTAGAAATAGCGCCTGAATTCCTGTGTTTCGGCACAGGCTGCCGGGTGCACTGTAGTTAAACCATATAGAAGGAGCCCATTTTTATGGCATTGATCGATTTTGGTGGCACAAAAGAAGAAATAGTCACCCGTAAAGAGTTTACACTCGCAAAAGCCAGAAAAGTTTTACAGAAGGAAGTTATCGCGATTATCGGGTATGGTGTTCAGGGGCCTGCACAGGCTTTAAACCTTAAGGATAATGGTTTTAATGTAATCGTTGGTCAGAATAAGGCATCAAAGGTAAACTGGGATCGTGCTAAGAAAGATGGATGGGTTCCGGGAGAAACACTGTTTGACATTGAGGAAGCTTGTGAAAAAGCAACAATTATTCAGTTCCTTGTTTCAGATGCAGGACAGAAAGCTCTCTGGCCGAAAATTAAAAAATATTGTACTGCGGGCAAGGCACTTTATTTTTCACACGGATTCTCAATTGTCTACAAAGATCAGACAAAAGTGATTCCGCCGAAAGATATTGATGTTATTCTTGTTGCTCCAAAAGGAAGCGGTCTCAATGTCCGTCGTAATTTCCTTAACGGTGCAGGAATCAACTCAAGCTTTGCAGTATTCCAGGATGCAACCGGAAGAGCAATGGAGCGTACACTCGCTCTTGGTATTGGCGTTGGTTCAGGCTACCTCTTCCCGACAACATTCGAGAAGGAAGTATACAGCGATCTCACCGGTGAACGCGGTGTACTCATGGGCGCTCTTGCCGGTATTATGGAAGCACAGTTTGAAGTGCTTCGCAAGAACGGTCACAGCCCGTCAGAAGCCTTTAACGAAACTGTTGAAGAGCTTACACAGAGTCTTATCCGCCTTGTTGATGAAAACGGAATGGACTGGATGTTCGGCAACTGTTCAACAACCGCACAGCGCGGTGCTCTTGACTGGAGACCAAAGTTCAAGAAGGCAACACTGCCGGTTTTCAAAGAACTTTACAAATCAGTTAAAGATGGTGAAGAGACAAAACGTACACTTACATCATGTGGTAAAGCAGATTACAGGGAAAAACTCAATAAGGAACTTGCAGATCTTGGTAATTCAGAATTGTGGCTTACCGGTAAGGCTGTTCGCGCTCTCCGTCCAAAAGAGAAAGCAAAAGAAACAGCAGCAACTGCAAAAGGTATTGGCGGCCGTTCAGGCAACTAAGTACGTTTTTCAGATTGATTGATACAATGATACTTGATACTATTGCCGGTTGATGATATCAATTGGCAACATAAACGCAGCGGTTTCTTAAAAAGAAACCGCTGCTTTACATGAAAAGAAGTCTGTGGTATGAACAAAGATAAAGTCATAATATTTGATACGACGCTGCGTGATGGCGAGCAGGCACTGATGTCAAGTCTTTCAGTCGAGCAGAAACTCCGCATAGCACGTCAACTGGCAAAACTAAAGGTTGATGTCATTGAAGCAGGATTCCCTGTTTCATCACCGGGTGATTTTGAATCTGTTGCAACCATTGCAAAAGAAATAAAGGGTCCGGTAATTTGCGGGCTTGCCAGAATGGTGGAGAAGGATATTCTTGCATGTGCAAAAGCTGTTAAATTCGCAGAACGTCCGCGTATTCATACTTTTATAGGGACAAGTGCGATTCATACTGAAAAGAAGCTCAGAAAAACTGAAGATGAGATTCTCGATATTGTAAAGTTTCATGTAAAGCTCGCGCGTAAACACTGTGATAATGTAGAATTCTCTGCGGAGGATGCCGGACGTACCGGTGTTGATTTCCTTTGCAAGATCGTAGAATCTGCGATTGCGGCAGGTGCTACGACTATCAACATTCCTGATACTGTTGGCTATACAATTCCTGAGTATTTTGGAAGCATATTTGACGCATTAAAAAACAGGGTACCGAATATTGATAAGGCGATTCTATCCGTGCACTGCCATGATGACCTTGGTATGGCAACAGCAAATTCACTGACCGCAGTCGCCCATGGAGCTCGTCAGGTGGAGTGTACCATTAACGGCATTGGTGAACGTGCCGGTAATGCTGCGCTTGAAGAAATCGTGATGGCGCTGAAAGTGAGAAATGATCTTTTCGGAATTACCAGTGATGTTGACACTAAGGAAATAATCCGCACAAGTAAGCTTGTGCGTGATATCTGCAATATGCCGGTCCAGCCTAACAAAGCAGTGGTCGGAAGTAATGCATTTTCACATTCATCCGGGATACATCAGGATGGTGTGCTCAAGGCGAAGAAAACATACGAAATTATGACTCCGCAGTCAGTAGGTCTGAAAGAAAACAGGATGAATCTGACCGGACGTTCAGGTTCTCACATGGTAAAAGCACGGCTTGTGGCACTCGGCTATAATGAAACCGAGTTTGATATGCAGGTGTTTTATGACCGGTTCAAGGCACTTGCTGATAAAAAGGGTCATGTTTACGATGATGATCTCGTGACACTCATGGAGTCGAAGAGCAAAGAGGATCTTGAGGATACTTTTGTTCTCGAATATCTCAATGTGTCAAGTGGTAAGGGAACAATTCCAACTGCTACAGCCAAGGTCAGTGTCGGCGGTAAATTATTTCAGGAGGCAGCTTGCGGTGATGGTGCCGTTGATGCAGCGACAAAGGCAATTGACAGAATTGTCGGATACAAACTGACTATTGAGAATTATCATCTTGATGCAGTTACTGAAGGGCGTGAGGCTCTCGGGCGTGTTTCAATCATTGCAAAATCAGCTGAAGGGGTTTTCACCGGAAGTGGTACAAGCACCGATATCGTTGAAGCATCAGCGCTCGCTTATATGGATATCATTAATAAAATCGCCCGCATGAAGAAGTTTAAACGCAAGCTTCCTGTGGAAAAAGATATTCTTTAAGCTGCACCGTACATGCAGCTGATCTGCAGATGATGAAATGTACTTATTTTGTAAAGCATAGAGTAGAATCGATAGAGAAATGAAAAAAGTAGCAGTTTACGATACAACGTTACGTGATGGTAATCAGGCACTTGGCATGAGTTTGTCGCTTAATGACAAATTGAGAATCGCCGAAAAACTTGATGAACTCGGGATGCATTATATTGAGGGCGGTTGGCCCAATCCGACGAATACGATCGATACAGAGTTTTACATCAAGGTAAAAAAACTGAAATTAAAGGCTAAAATCGCAGCGTTTGGATCAACCCGCAGACCGGGATCAAAAACTGCAACAGATCCCTTTCTTGAAATGCTTGTTCGTACAAACGCTCCTGTTGCAACGATTTTTGGCAAAAGCTGGGATCTTCATGTAAAAGAGGTAATCAATACTACTCTCAATGAAAATGCGGACATGATTGCTGAATCAATAGCATTTTTGAAAAAAAATATGGATGAAGTTGTTTATGACGCCGAGCATTTTTTTGACGGTTATAAAGCTAATCCCCAATATGCCATGAAAACACTTGCTGCTGCACAGGAGGCTGGTGCTGATTGCATCGTTCTTTGTGATACCAACGGCGGGATGCTTCCTGATGAAATACTTTCGATATTTCGCAAAGTAAAGGAAACGATAACTGCACCGCTTGGTATACATTTGCATAATGATTCAGGTTGTGCTGAGGCAAGTTCCTGTCTTGCGGTGCTTGAAGGTGCAGTACAGGTTCAGGGAACGGTTAATGGACTTGGGGAACGGTGTGGTAATGCGAATCTATGTACGATTATCCCTAATCTTCAGCTCAAGCGCGGTTATAAAATTGTCACCGAACAGCAGCTTAAGATGTTGACAACTGCATCAGTGTTTGTTTCTGAGGTTTCTAATCTTACACCGAACATTCGGTTGCCATATGTTGGTGAAGCAGCATTTTCGCACAAAGCCGGTGCACATGCTGATGGAGTTCGCAAGGTACGGCATTCGTTTGAACATGTACCTCCGGAGTCTGTTGGTAACCAGCGGCAGTTTGTTGTTTCTGATCAGGCCGGATCAAGCACAATTCTTGAAAAACTTAACACTATCCAGCCGGGGCTGGACAAAAAAGATCCGATGGTTAAAAAGTTGCTCATGAAAATTAAGGAACTGGAATCGGATGGTTATCAGTTTGAAGCCGCGGATGCATCATTCGAACTGATAGCCCGTGAGATGCTCGGACAATTCAGTAATCCGTTTCAGGTACTTGGTTTCAGGGTGATCGAGGAAAAAAGAGAAAATGGTGAAGCCTTTTCTGAGGCGACAATAAAGATAAGGAAAGATGAACAGTTTGAACATACTGCATCTGAGGGTGACGGGCCGGTGAATGCTCTTGACAATGCGTTAAGAAAAGCACTCGGAAAATTGTACCCTTCTTTATTAAAAGTTAAGTTAAATGATTTCAAGGTGCGTGTGCTTGATGGTACCGATGGGACTGGTGCAAAAGTTCGCGTGCTGATTGAATCATCAGACGGAACCAGTATCTGGGGAACCGTAGGGGTATCTGCAAATGTTATTGAAGCCTCATGGCTTGCGTTAATTGACAGTATGAAATACAAGCTCCTCAAGGATGCACTTTCGGCGAATAGATCATAATTCGATAAATAAACAAAACAGGAATGTATTATGGCACCATCAATTGATTGGCAGAATCTAGGATTTAAATATACTCAGACAGATTGTTTTGTCAGGGTTGACTATAAAGATGGCAGGTGGGGAAGCGTTGAAGTCTGTACTGATCCTATGATTTCAATGCATGTTGCAGCAACGTGTCTGCATTATGGTCAGGCTTGTTTTGAGGGGATGAAGGCTTTTACTCAGGTTGATGGAACAATTGCGGTTTTCCGTCCGGAAGAAAACGCCCGTCGTATGCAGCAGACTGCGGATCGTGTCATGATGGTTGCGCCACCAGTTGATATATTTAATGCTGCGGTAAAAAAAGTAATCGAGATGAACCGTCATTGGGTTCCGCCATACGGGACCGGCGCGAGTATGTATCTCCGTCCTTTACTAATTGGTACAAGTCCTCATGTCGGTGTGCATCCATCGGAGGATTATGCATTCATTCTTTTGTGTATGCCTGTCGGGCCCTATTATAAACACGGTTTTTTTCCTGTAAAGGCTTATATTCAGGAGCTCTATGACAGGGCTGCGCCGCATGGTGTCGGTAATGTGAAGGTCGCCGGAAATTATGCTGCCGGTATGAAAGGTGATTTTGATGGAAAGAAAAGGGGTTTCCCGATTTGCCTGTATCTTGATTCCGCAACGCATCAGTATATTGATGAATTCGGAACGTCTAATTTTCTTGGAATTACAAAAGATAACAGGTATGTAACTCCGGCATCACAGTCGATACTTCCTTCGATCACAAATCTCAGTCTTCAGGTAATAGCTGAGGATTTCGGCATGAAAGTAGAGAAAAGGGCCATTCCTGTTACTGAACTGACCGACTTCGTCGAAGTCGGTGCATGTGGTACTGCTGCTGTTATTACACCGGTTTACTCAGTACAGCATGGTGATAAACTTTACACGTTCGGAAAAGAGGATAAAGCCGGCGATACACTGACAAAATTCTTCAAGGAAATTCAGGGTATTCAGTATGGAGAAATCAGGGACCGTCATAACTGGATGATGAAAATTGGATAAACATATTATTATGCGCGTGGTAATTTCCTTTGTTTTTTGCTTTATTTTGTTTGCGGGATGCGCAAAAGTACCTGCACTCAGGGATGGCGACACCATTGCTACGAATAAGGATTTAAAAGGTGTTCCGGTTAAGTTAACATTTACACGGGGCTCCTCATTTGGCTCGATTGTTTCATTCGGGGCTGCAAAATTCAGGATTATGCCGCAAATATCAATCTGGGTTGAGGATTCTTCGAATTCGTTTAGACAGAATATTTATGTTACCCGTTGCTTTGCAAAACAGGCGTGGAACGGTATTAACGAAAACCCCGATTCAACGTATCGTACGTCAAGTTTTCCCTACTGGCTGGGGCGTTTAAGTGCAGTATCACTTCCATACCCGACACCTTCAAAACCACTTCCTGACGCGGTATCATCAGCAACGCCGCAAGGCTCATTTACAATTGAGAGTACCATTGACTCTTCGATCACCAAAGGAACGATCTGGTGTGAGTTCAACAGTTCCTTTGATGCCAATGATGTATGGAAAGCTGAAGGGGCTGAAAAGTATAACGGACAGCCATCACTGGTCTTTGCATGTGATTTTGACCTTGCAGATACAAAAAGTATTATGCTTTCGTACAAGGGGCATGGTGGTGCAACAGGAACAGATCACCGTTTATATAACGATGAAAACGGAATTGCTTCTGCAAAGCAGATATTCAGTTCAATTCTGGTTGAGATCAATCCGGAAGCAATGGCATCAAGGTACGCCGGTTTACAGTGAAATTATAATAACAGCAATAAAATCAATTTGTTACTATAGATTACTGCCTGTTTTTGTTCTTTTCGGAACAGATGATACATTTTTAGTAGATTTTTTGCATTTCTCGAAATCTTTTATACTCTCAGGCCTAAAAAAAAGTATTTTGCAAAGGTTGTGTTTTAAAGACTTTTAAACTTGCTCTCTGAAAGCAGTTAAGGTATCAGAAATACTGTTTTTTAGTTCGGGGGTTTACATTAATACCAATATGATTAAAAGCAAGCTTCGCTACTCAGATTTAAAAACGGTTGATGCATCGTTTACACATCGCCTTTCCCGTGAACAGTTTCTTCCTGTTGCGTATATGTATATGTTCATGTCCCGTGAAATGGATACAAGATTCCGTGAGCTTTTCAGAAAAGGGCATGTTAAAGGTACTGTTATAATCAGTACCGGTAACGAAGCGACTACCGTTGGAATGTCTCTTCCATTCAGATCAGGTAAAGATATTCTGTCCATACTTCATAGAGATCTTGGAGCTCATCTTGTGTTCGGGATGCCTCCACTGTCTATTCTTTGCCAATATATGGCAAACGAAAACAGTCCGACACACGGTAGAGAAGGAAATGTTCATTTCAGTGATGCATCAAAGCGCAGATTTCCCATGATCAGTCATCTAGGCAATATGATGGCGCCTACAGTCGGGGGAGTCTGGGGTGCACGTTTCAACGGTGAAGATGTTTTTGGTTTGACGACGATCGGTGATGGTGGAAGCAGTACCGGTGACTTTCATGAGTCAATTAATCTTGCTGCCGTTCTTAAAACACCGGTAGTGTTTCTTATTGAGAATAATGGTTATGCATATTCCACTCCTGTAAAGAATCAATACGCCTGTAAAAATCTTTCAGACCGTGCGGCTGGTTATGGAATCGAAGGAATTACCATTGACGGTACTGATCCGTGGATTGTGTACTCAACCATTTGCGATTCACTTGACGCAATGGCGAAAGATACAATGCCAAGAATTATCGAGTGTATGACGTTACGGCTTGAGGGGCATGCAGCATATGATAATGCTGAATATGTACTGGATGCCGAGAAACAGGAGTGGCTGGAGCGGGAACCTTTGAAGCGTGCACGGGCAGATCTGCTGGCACTTGGATACGATGAGGACGAGGTTACGTCTCTTGAAAATGAGATCTGCGTGATGATTCAGTCTGATATTTTCGAAGCACTCAAGTACGCCAGACCATCGTTTCAGAAGCAGAACTGGGATGTTTTCGCTCCTGTAAATCACAAAAAGGTTCAGCCTTACGTTGCTGAAAAAACAAGAAATCTGACTGCAATAAACACTGCACTCGATTTTTGCATGCAGGAACATAATAATTCTGTTATTGTCGGGCAGGATATTGGCGTGTATGAGTCACCCTTTAAATCCTGTAAAGGCTTATATAAGAAATATGGCGCAAAGCGTGTAGTTGATATGCCGGTTTGTGAATCTGCAACAGCAGGTTTCTGCCTTGGTGCATCACAGACCGGTGTAAAACCGGTAATGGAGTTCCAGTTTGCAGATTTCTCTACTGAAGCAGTAACACAGGTTGGATTGAACGCCGGGACCTGGTATTTCAGAACCGGACTGGGTGCACCGATCCTCTTCCGTTTACCATGTGGTGGTGGAATCACTGTGGGAATGTTTCATTCCGGTGAGTTTGATGGCTTATGGACCCGTTTTCCCGGTTTGAAAATTTTCTATCCGGTTACTCCTCAGGAGTGTTATGAGGCAATTGTCGGGGCGTTTCATGACCCGAACCCATGCCTTGTCATGGAGCATAAATTACTGTACTGGAGTAAACAGGATTCGATCAATTTTGATGGTGATCTGTCAAAAATTGAACGTCCGAGGTGCTATACACAGGGGAATGATCTGACCGTTGTTGCTCTTGGTGCGATGGTTGAATCTGCATTGACAGTAATTAATAAATTTAATTATTCCGTTCAGCTGTGGAATCCATTTATTTTAAATCCGATGTGTCTGGGGCCGATTCTTGAATCGGTTAAAACGACAGGTAAATTGCTCGTGATTCAGGAAAGCGGGGAAACTGCCGGAATCGGGGATAAGATTATTTCCGCTGTGACAAGAGAGTGTTTTAGAGAATTAACGTGTGCTCCAAAACTTGTGAGTGCACCTGACATACCGGTACCGTTTGCAAAAGAGTTAGAAACGTTTTATATACCGAGCCAGGAAAGAATTCGAGTGGCGATTGAAACAATGATCGGAGCTAAAAGTGAGTAATGAGGTATTTAGAACAGTGCTGTTCCTGCCTTCGCAGGCTGCTGCTGAAACAGAAGCAACTATCACAAAATGGCTTGTTAAAGATGGTGAATCTTTCAAAAAGGGTCAGATGCTTGCTGAAATTGAAAGCGCAAAATCCACTTTTGAATTCGAAGCACCTTGTGATGGCACCGTTATTAAAGTCCTGTTTAAAGATGCAAGTACCGTTGCATTCGATCAACCCGTTATCGAGATCGAAACATCTGATCTGTCAATTAAACAGGCTATCCCATCAGCCGGTGCCAAGGTTGAGTCCGAACCTGCAGTTGATATGGTGCTGGTTGACACGCATACGACAGATAAGGTCAGGAAAAAAGTATCAATTCTTGGTATCGGAACCTATCTGCCAAAACGCATTGTTGAAAATAGCGAACTTCTTAAGGAACATAGTGACATTACTGAAGATTACATTTTCGGTGTGACCGGAATTAAAGAACGCAGATGGTCTGAACCGGATGAGAAACCATCAGATATGGCTTTTAAAGCTGCAACACAGGCAATAGAAAAATCAGGCCTTTTACCGTCAGATATCGGTGGTATCATCGTGTCAACATCAACACCGGATGCAGTTTATCCATCAACAGCATGTGTGCTTCAGAAAAAACTGGGTATTCGTGGTATTCCATGTTTTGATCTCACTGCTGCCTGTGCCGGATGGCTTTATGGAATAACCGTTGCAAAAGGACTGGTTCTTGCAGGTATTGCCGATAACATCCTGGTTACATCGGTTGAGGTTCAGTCCAGAGTAATTGACAAGAAAGATCGTGATACCTACTTTATTTTCGGTGATGGTGCCGGAGCGACAGTTGTTTCCGGTAGTAAACATGGTCATGTCATACTTAATGAAATCATTCTTGCCGACTCTGCAGGGCTTCATATGGCACGTCGCGAGGTTCCCGGATACGAAGTACCTCAGAATTTCGGTGATGCAGACCCGTATATCCGTCTTGATGGAAAAGCATTGTTTCGGTTTGCAACAGAGAGTTTTTCGAAGATGGTCAAGGAACTTGTTGTGAAAAGCAAGTGGCACGCCGATGATGTTCGCTGGGTTGTTCCTCATCAGGCTAATGGACGTATCATTAAAGCTGCTGCGGCAAAAAGTGGTGTACCTTTTGAAAAATTCTATCTCAATATTGATAGAATGGGTAATACCGGAAGCGCAAGTATTCCACTGGCACTTTCTGAAGTCGAAAGAGGTTTACAAAAAAAGGATAAAGTTATATTCTGCACAGTTGGCGCTGGTATTACTGCAGCAGGTATGTCCATAGAGTGGTAAATATCGGAGTTTATGTATGGGAGATCACGCTTCACCCCAAACTGATTCCCTCGCAGAATCCTTGATAAAATCAGAAAATGCAGACTTGTCGGTTTCTGCATTTTCGCATGAGGGACATCGGGCGCGGTTACTTGACAGGTTTTTGAAAAACAGTCTGGCAGCTTTACATCCGCATGAGATTCTTGAGTTACTGCTCACATTTACGATTCCCCGTCGTGATACAAAACCGATCGCAAAAGCATTGCTTGCAAAATTCAAATCCGTTTCTGCTGTAATCAACGCATCTGTTGATGAACTCCGTGAAATTGATGGTGTCGGGGAGCGAACAGTAGGATTATTTTATTTACAGAAAGATTTGATCAGTTATTGCCTTAGAGAAAAGTACGAAAAACAAAGTATAATTTCGCATCGTAAAGATGTTGAGGAATACTTACGTTTCTGCTTTGGCCAGCGTCGCGATGAGTATGTAGCGACACTTTTTCTTGATAATGCAAATCATATCCTTAAAACAGAGATCCTTTCTGAAGGTACTGTCAATCAGTGTACCGTTTATCCCCGGATTGTTTTTGACAAAGCGTTAAAATGCAGCGCTGCATCATTTATTCTCGCTCATAATCACCCCGGCGGCAGCATGAGCGCTTCTGAGGCCGACTGGCGTCTAACAGAACGATTATATGCTGCAGGAAAACTTCTTGAAATTCCCCTGCTTGACCATATAATTATAACTTCTCAGAAAGTTCTCAGTCTGAGAGAATTGTCACGATGGCCCTCAGTGTAAAGCAGTGGTGTATGATCATTAATCAAATTAGTAACTGGCGGTTTCACAGTTCGATTTTTCTCCTGATACTGTTGTTACCGTTTGCGGTTTGTGCAAAAATCCGCGGACTGGTAAAAGATGCCCAAACGCATAATCCAGTTTACAATGTGGACGTAAGTATCTCTGGTGTATCGATCACTACACAGACTGATTCATCCGGAATCTTTACATTCGATTCCATCGGACCTGGTTCCTGGAATCTTCTTTTTACACACGCGAAATATGAACCATATACCTTAAATGATGTTTTCGTGGTCGGTGAGCAGCAAAAATATGTCGAAGTGGAACTGTTTGCGGCAATGCAGAAACTTGATAAAGTTGTTGTGACCGCAAATGTATTTCGTAAGCCGGCTGATATGGTATCATCAACAAAGGTAATGAATTTTGATGAGATACTGCGTGCGCCGGGAGCTCTTGTGGATGTTCAGCGGGTGATCCAGGATCTTCCTAGTGTGTCAAGTGGTGGCGATAATACAAATGAAATTATTGTTCGTGGAGGGAATCCCGGTGAAAATTTGCTGATTCTTGATAATATGGAAATAGCAAACCCTAACCACTTTGCTGGTCAGGGAAGCGGCGGAGGGGTGGTGTCACTGATTAATCCCCTACTTGTAAAGGGATTAACATTTTGTGCGGGAGCACCTCCCGCACAGTACGGTGGCAAGGTCTCATCGGTACTGGATATCAAACTTCGTGATGGCAACGACAAAATGGTAATAGGTGGGATCGATCTTGGGATGGCCGGTATCGGGGCCCACGCTGAAGGGCCGCTCTGGAAGGGGGCTACCTTCATGGCATCCGGTTCAAAAAGCTTTCTGGACCTGTTTGCAGACTATGCAAAAACTACCGCGATTCCAAAGTATTGGGGCGTACAGGCAAAACTTGTACAAAATGCAGGTATTCATAAGCTCTGGGGCAATTTCCTCTATGGTGATAACAGTATTGAGATAGAGGATGCACATAAGGAAGCCGGCACTGATGGTGACAATATTGATGCCGGGGGACAGGTTTACGCCGGGGGGATTAATGCAGAATCACGATGGACATCACGTTTTTTCACACAACTCACATTAAGCGGCACAGGAAACACATTTAACCGGCATGAGTATACCCGTGATCCGCAGAGTGGCACGATCGACTCCTTTTTTGTAAATAAATCATCCGAAGAGGAACAAACGGTAAAATTACAGGCGACCATGGTGTTTGATAAAAGTAAGCTGCTTGCCGGCGGACAATTCAAACGGTGTGATTTTGATATTGACATGTGGGAAGATCTCGGTGGTGTTAACGGGCAGGAATTCGATTTGTCCATTGATGCACATAAGATTGCTTATAAATACGGTGCATATCTATCAGGGATTATTTTTCCGGTTCCGAAACTCAGGTTGATTCCAGGAATACGCCTTGATGGGTTTTCATATAATAATTCAAATAATGTTGCACCACGCCTTGGACTCGTGTACGCACTTAATCAGTCATTTGATCTTACCGCAGCAGCAGCTGTGCAGTATCAGGATCCTGAATTTACCGACCTGCTTGCCGCTCCATCAAATAAAAACCTTGAGCCGGTCAGGGCAACATCCGGAATTGCGGGGGTAGAGTATACGCTTAAATCCCTTGGTACAAAATTCTCTCTTGAGGGATACTATAAAAAATATGATGATCTCCCCGTGAATGCTGCACTGCTCACTGATGACAAGTACGATTTGTCTAATGATGTCGTTTCATGTGGTGATGGGCACAGTTATGGTCTGGAACTCTTTGTTCAGAAGAAACTGCTCAACCACTTCAGCGGTTCGCTTGCGTATTCATGGTCACGTGCGTTTAATGAGGACCCACGGCCGGGACATCAGGGTGAATGGTATCGCAGCGACTACGATTTTCGTAATGCATTTACAATCACCGCAGGCTACAAAACGGAATTTCTCGAACGTTCGTGGTATAAAAATAATCATAGAAAATGGTGGATGATCGCGTTATCACCGATATTCCCGCTTGCCGACAGAGTTGAAATAAGTACAAAATGGCGCTATCTTGGCGGGCGTCCCTATACTGAGCCCAAATGGGATGATCTGCAGCAACGTTTTGTTTATACACAGGATGCGCTTAATGACAAACAATATGATGACTATCATAAACTGGATTTACGCATCGAACGTCGCTATGGATTTGGACTTTTCCAGGTGATTTACTATTTTGATTTACAGAATATTTATAATCGGGACAATGTCTGGATGTATCTTTATTCAGATACACATAGATCAAAAACAGCTATTTATCAATTTAGTTTCTTCCCTGCAGGGGGGGTGATCCTTGGTTTTTAAACCAGAGTATTCATGGGAATTTTTGTCGGCTGATGAAATACAGAATAAAACAGTACGTGCACTGCGAAATCATGTGCGGCATACGCTTGATGTATCGCCTTACTATAAGCAGCTCCTGGAAAATTTTGACACCAACACGATTCAATCTATAGACGACTTTATGAAGCTGCCGTTGACAGAAAAGAGTGATGTCGCATCGCAGGCATATAATTTTAACGGCGTTGAAAACCGTCACATAGTAGAAACGGTTGTTACAAGCGGATCTACCGGTATTCCGCTTGCTTTTTCAATGACATCAAATGATCTTGATCGATTGGCATTCAATGAGGCGCTCTCATTTAACGGCGCAGGGATTAAGGCTGATGACCGTGTACAGATACTGGTAAGTCTCGACAGGTTGTTTATTGCCGGTATGGCCTATTATCGCGGATCCATACTGCTTGGCGCTAATACAATGAGACTCGGTGTACTCCCTGAAGAGATGCACAGGTACTATTTTGAACTATTAAAACCAACGGTTCTCGTCGGTGTACCATCTTTTCTTAACAAGCTTGCTATTGAACTTGGTAAAAAAGGTTTTGATGTCAAAACGCTTAATGTCAAAAAACTTGTCTGCATCGGAGAAAGTTTACGTAATCAGAATATGGAACTCAATACGCTGGCAGAATCTCTTGAAAATCTCTGGGGAGCGCAGGTGTACTCCACGTATGCGTCAACCGAGATGAGTGTTTCGTATTGCGATTGTGAGGCACGGTGTGGCGGGCATGCACATCCGGAACTGATTTATACTGAAATTATTGATGATAATGGGCGGGTTGTTCCTGATGGAACTGTTGGTGAACTTGTTGTGACACCGCTTGGTGTGGAGGGTATGCCGCTTATCAGGTTCAGGACGGGGGATATTACCTTCAAAATGAGTGAACAATGCTCTTGTGGACGTAATTCAATCCGGGTAGGTCCGATTCTTGGACGTAAATCACAGATGATCAAGCTTAAAGGTACAACTGTTTATCCCACGACAATTACCACTGTGCTTGACACTATCGAAGATATTACTGATTATGCGATCATTATCGAGGGTGATGATACACTTTCGGACAGAGTATCAATTCATGTCGCAACGCATCCATCAAAGGTAGAGAAAATTTCAAACCAGCTTAGAGCTGTTGCGCGTGTAAATTTCCCGATTCTTGTATCGAATGTAGCAACAATTCAATCATTTAGAAAAAATTCCCGTAAAAAAATCAGGGTGATTGACTGGAGAAAACGGTAATCCAGGCATGAATATCCGTCCGGTAGTAGTAATTCCAACCTATAATAATGCAGGTACAATCGTATCCGTTATTAGTGATGTAAAAAAATATTGCAGTGATATCCTGGTTGTCAATGATGGGTCAACTGATGAAACGTTATCATTATTGCGTAAAATTGACAATATCAAATTAATCAGTTTTAAAAAAAATCAGGGTAAAGGAGCAGCGCTTCAGGCGGCTTTTAGATATTGTAACGACCAAAAGTTCACACATGCGATTACGTTCGATGCTGACGGGCAGCATCTTGGAATCGATATTCCCGTGTTACTTGACAATGTAAATAAAGAACCGGGAACGTTGTGGATAGGGGACCGGACGATTACGGTAAAGGATGGTGTTGAGCAGCCGCCCCGCTCACGATTTGGCAGGCGGTTTGGAGCGTTCTGGTTTCAATTCTATACAGGTGTTTATATTCGTGATACCCAATGCGGGCTTAGGGCATATCCGCTTGAAACCATTAGTACGCTTGAATGTTACAGTCCGCGGTATGAGTATGAAATAGAGATCCTTATCAGCGCATCCTGGAATAATATTGCCGTAAAGAGCGTACCTGTGCATTTGCTCTACATGACAAAAGAGGAACGGGTATCGCATTTCAGACCGTTTGTTGATTTTATGCGAATCAGCAAGGTTAATTCCCGTGCGGCAATGATCCGTCTATTCCTGCCAAAAAAGGTCAGAATGGTCGGGGAACTCAGCATTCGAGCGAAGTTAAAAGCGTTTGTACTTCATGAATTAAAAGCGCATACGACTCCAAAACGCGCGGCTGCTTCACTGGCAATAGGAGTACTTGTCGGATTATCACCGTTTCATGGTTTTCATATGTTGACACTTATCGCTGCGTCAATAATACTTAAGTTCAATCGACCTCTCTCATTTCTTGGTGTGTCAATATCATCTGCACCACTGTTGCCATTCTGGATTTTCGCTGCATATTATGCCGGAGCACTCTGTATACCAAATGACTGGATTGCACCGTTTGCATCTGCTATCAACGCATGGATACCTTCGAAATGGGCTAAAATAATACAACCATATATACCCGCTGGTAATTTCGGTGTCGGATTTATGCAGTGGTTTTTCGGATCATTTGTGATAGGGGTTGTCGGGGCGTTTATGACTTATTTTTTAACGTTGCCGGTTTGTAAGACGCTGCTGGTGAAGAAATGAATGCCAGACATAAAAAACTATAATAAAGAATAATGATTTGTATGACAATGTTCAGTTTCGCGAGAGCTGTTCAAAAGTATCCCGGATCCTGGACATAATTGACATCGCGGATGCACTTGATTGTTTGTCTGCTTTTTCGAGCTGACAGTAACAGTAATCGTACAAGAAAAATAACCCGTCAGCAACTTCGTCATCCTGTTTCAACGAGCGCTCAAGTTGTGCAAGTATATTCTGTGCCTGAATTGAATTCGATGTCTGATGTGGGGAATCAGTATCAATATGGTGGCGTATGAGCTGCACGCATTTTTCATGGAGCATGCAAATCAGACGAGGTTGCGTTGATGTGTCAATCTGCACCTGTGCATATAATTTTGTTCTGTCAATTGCAGGTGTCATGATACATACCTGTTGTTAAAGTAACCCGGCACTGCATCTGGTAAAAAATGCAGTGTCGATCCGGGCATTGTTTATCCAATAAGTGATTTTACATAGCTTCTATTAATTTCATTAAAACGCGCGAATGCAGCCGTACTGCCTTCCTGTAAAAGGCGTGCCTGCGTGAGCTCCGCTAATCCCTGTGCCATGTTTTCATCCCGTAACACCGACTCTGCTGCCTGGGTATTGACCATTGCAACATTTAGATTATTGACACTGGATTCGAGCCTGTTGATTGCTGCACCTACCGTACTGCGTTGACTGTTGATTGACCCTAACGCATTATCAAGTGCTCCAACTGCTTGATTTGCGCCTGCTGATGTTGCAATTGATGTTGGCTGTACACCAAGGGATATCGATTTAATATCAACTTCAGGCATGTTCATCTGATTATCCGATTCCGGTCCGCTTTGAATAACTGCATTTCCGGATGCCAACCCCTGCCCGGATGCTACATCCTGTTTGTTGAATTTTGTAACACCCGCAATTCTGTCAAGCTCTTTTGTCAGCTGCTGGTACTCGGCATCAAGTGCTGCCCGGTCATTATCAGTAAGTGTGCCATTGCGGGATTGTAACGCAAGTTCCCGTTGACGCTGTAAAATTGCTGTTGACTCGTTTGCCGCACCATCAGTAATATTCAATGCCGACATTGCATCGGTGATATTCTGTGATGCAACCTTGAAGCCCCGGATATTTGAGCGCAGCTGTTCCGATACTGCCAGACCGGCCGCGTCATCGCTTGCACGATTAATACGCTGCGCAGTTGAAAGTTTCTCCAAAATCTTCTGCAGTTCGCGGTTTGCACGTCGAAGTGATCCAACTGGAAAAGTTGATCCACCGGTTTTCTGGACTTGCATACGCACCTCCCTGTTAATTAGTACATCTTCCCCTATCAGGTTTATCGGCATTTATCGAAAAAACTTTAGGATTTTTTTTATTTTTTTTTAAAAAAATGTAACAGGTTGAATTGTATGGTAGTAAGTAGCAAGTAGCAAGTAGCATGTAGCATGTAGGAAAGAAGAAGGAAGAATGAAGAAGTATGTGGTGTTTTCTACTTACTACTTGCTACGTGCTACGTGCTACTTCTTTTAATTAATCGTTAAAGTATTTTTTAAAAAACCGATATATATTAATAATAATAGCATCAGTATCATCCACTTTTTCCGGAGCGGTGATCATGGGCAGTAACAGAAATTTATCAGAATGGATCAACCTTAATAACAAAGAATCATCCAAAACCAGTTACTTCTTTCTTGAGCATATATGTAAAGCGCGAATCGATCTTCATATCGATAGCGGAAGGCATGGATGCGATCAGGAAATTAATGTCTATCTTGCAGGATTGCTGACATCACTTATCGCTTCAACAGCATTCATTCAACAGAAACCATACATCTCTGTTTTTGATCATGATATCAGAAACTACCTTGATACACATCCGGGATTACGCAACGAATTTGTTGTCTATCGTGATAACGCAGATTATGGTTTAGTGTCAGCTGGTTTGTTTTCAGGTGATAATCACCGGGGTTCCTACCATCATATTGTCATAGCAGATCAGGCTGATCTTGGTAAAATTGCATTATATTACAGCATGGCAGCAAGTGCACTCACACAGCTGCAGGGAACACATCATTCGCTCGTATGTGTCCTTGACTCAATGAGTAAGTATCTTGACGAAATTTATCAGATCCTTCGTTACGCTGCGGTTACCTATTTTGATATGGTAGAAAAAGTCAGTGATGTCAGTTTGTATCATCTTGAAATGGAACTTGCTGAAGAGGGAAAAAAGATTCTGTACAGGGAAAAAGTTGATGAATACCTTAAACTATATTCCGAATATAAAACCGCACCGACAGAACAGTTGAAAATAGAAATTAACAATGTAACCCGTGAACTGGAAAATATGAACGATCAGTTCAATGGTGAATATTTGTAACGATTTGAACAAATCATGAAACAGTTTGTAATTCCCGGAATCACTTCTGTTATTGTTCAGTATTATAACAGAAGTGATTTCTGCCATGAACTATAAGCCAACGGCTCTGTTGTACTTCCCACTTCCCACTTCCCACTTGCTACTTGCTACTTGCTACTTGCTACTCTGCCCCCCCCCAAACGCCCCCAGCGAATCAAGCGTCCCATATGTAACCGTAAGCAACGAGTCGGACGGATGCTCTCCTGCGATGTCAATATAGGTGTTGAAAATATCTCGTACATCAGGGTTACCGAATTTTGTGAATGCATCAAGCAGGTCTTTACGATGAAATGCGCTGCCATCGAATCTTTTAACAAGATACGACATGACATCCTCTACTGTATAGTTGTTATTTGATGCTATTCTTGTTCTGTAATCAAGCAGCATCATTACCTGTGCCCCTTTTGTATAGACAATATCCCATTTACCCGATGAAAACATGTTGGTGCGCAGCCATGGATCTGAGAGTGCCACATTAAACGATGATGAATCGGCGAAAGCAAATTTATTCGATATATATTTTCTGAAATCGTCTTTTGGAAAAAGCTTAAGGCGAACTGCAATAAGGTACGATAAATAAGTCGTCGCACCCTCTTTCCACCAGGGATCATCATACTCACCGCAGCGTATTCCGGTAAACTGGTGAAGTGCTTCATGGGCGAGTACATAATAAAAAGATGGGTCGGAGCAATCTCGTTGAATAAAACTGAACAGTCCTTCAAGACCACCTCCGATTTTCGAAAAATGTACCGTGAGGTTATCATTAAGATAATTGCCATATTGTATATTAATCATATTTAATATGCTGGTAAAATTGTTACCGATTGTACTGAATGAATCCGGAGGAATAAGACCATTTTCAGATTCCAGAAATGTAAATTGAATGCCACCACCATAACCGCTGTACAGGGATGATTTACACATGAACAATTGTGTAAAAAGCAATTCGTAGATATTTTTACACACAAAATTGCCGCTTGATGGAATACCGAAAAGGGATGTTTGTGATCTGTTGTGAACCGAGACGCTGATTTGTGCATCAGTTCGCCAGAATTGCTCTAATGAGGTTGATAAGTAGGGAACGATAAAGATCACATTGCCTAAATAAAGAAGTGTCGAATCGGTAAGTAGTGCGGCATCCAGTCCAAGTGGTTCGTCTTTTCCAATTGCATCAGGATCAATAGTATAGGTGATTGTTACCGGGTAGGAGACGATACCCTCCAGATGTAGTACCATGTTTTGAGTCGCTCCAACTGTAATCTTTGATGTCGAGTAGCTGATAATTCTGTTTTCATAATCAGTAATCGACAAGTGATGTACAACCGTGTCGAGGTGCTGATGAATGGGGTTATCAAAGTAATGGTAGGGGAGGACAAAATCTCTTGATGACCAGGCAGTTAGTGAAAAAAGAATAGAGTCTTTATGCAGTGCATTGATTGCAACCGTGTATGTGTAACGACGATCACTTCCATTTGATTCATCAGGATTTACAGGTGCTGTACCGTCCGAACATCCTGAAAGAAGCGCGGACATAATCAGGAGATAAAAAAGAGGAAAAAATGTGATTTTTTTTAAAAAAGTTTTTGACATCATAATGTGTATTATCTATATTTAAGCATCGTTTGAAAGTAACGCTGACAACAAAGGTAATATAACTCTAAGTCAGTCAAAATCAAAGCCGAAATACACTGGTCAGTAGCTCAGTCGGCAGAGCAAGTGGCTGTTAACCACTGGGTCGGGGGTTCAAATCCCTCCTGACCAGCTTAAAGATAGAAGGGTTCCAAGAAATTGGGACCCTTTTTTTTGCCCAAAAATGCCCAAATTTCACTGAATTCGCCACTTTACAATCAATCCTCTTTCAACGTTTAAAATTTTTATATCCATGAATGGAATGTCTGTTTACTACTAATTACTACAATCCACTACAGATTTGTAGTGGATTTGTAGTGGATCATCTGTCAATTTGAAGCCAGTCTCTGTGAAGCGCTATCTTTTTTTTCAAAAAATTCGTTAATTGCCTTAGCTGACTTTAAACTGTCCTTGTGTCTGTACTGGGAGAGCATCTGCGTTTTCCACCCGGCGATATCCATTATCACACGTTCCGGTACTCCCGCTTCATACAGATCTGTGGCGCTGATATGCCTCAGATCATGTATTCGAACATTTTGTAGCTTAGCTTTTTTAAGGCAATAAGCCCAGGCTTTTTTAAAATCACCTAAGGAATGGTAATTTCTATATTTATCTATTTGATAGAAAAGATAAGGACAATCTTTAGGTAAATTTTTGAAATAGATAGTCATAATTGGAGGGACTGGTTTGTTTATAGGTAGTCCGTTTTTAGAGTCCGGAATATATATGGTATTTGAGAATTGGTTGTATTGCTCTCTACCAGCCGTCACGAGCTCTGACTTGCGACAAGGTACATTCAACATATACTGAATAATTGGCAGAAGATACGGTCTATGCTCGCAGATCGAATTAATCAACCTGGTACGTTCATCCTCATTCAGGTATCTGTCCCGTGCCTTTTCCTCGCTCTTTGCGTACCTAGTATTTGTGATCGGGTTTTTCTCGATAATATCGAGTTTTATTCCGTGATTATATGCAGCTTTAGTGATTTCGATCAAACGGTTTGCACTTGCTGAACCCCTTACTTTACCGTGAATGGTGGGTGTGTTACGATAAATTCTGATAAAAATTTCAAATCTGTCCGGAAACTCTTCAATAGATATATGTCCAAGCTCCTTTTCTAGAAAATCGATTTTATTCTCATGAAATTTAGATAGCTTTCCCTGTACCTTTAGATTTTCACTATATGGCTTTAACAGACCTGCAAAGTTCTTAACCTGCGTATGTGTCAAAGAGCTGCTTTTATTGTCCCTGATCTCGGCGATTAATTGAGCTGATCTAATATCAGCTTCTACTTTTGTACCTGTAAATGTTTCCTGTTTTGAAACGGGATGTGTTTTTCCCGGTACTCTAACAGAAATCTTAATACACCAATGATTCGGGCCTAATTTTTTAATGCTCATGCGATAGCCTTCCTATCACATTGCATACTACACATTGCAAATAATATACAAAAATAAAATAAGATTGATCGCATATTATCTGTCTCCAGATATAATGAAATCACGACCGGATGCAATCCTTGCCCTGATCATCTGAAGATCGTAGCGCCAGACGCCACCGACCTTTACACCTCCAATAATAGAATTTCGGTGTTTTTCGATAAATTTGTGTGACACAGAGAGAAGTGCAGCCAAAGCATGGCTGTCGATTAAAATTCTCTCCTTACCTTGTGTTGATTGCTGTTCTTTTCGCAGTTTTTCTGCAATTTTTGCAGCTAAAAGATCGATGAAATCTTCTGAAAGGTCAAGGCTGGTGCCGTTCCAATTCATGATAAAGCCTCTCCGATAACCTATGCAAACATGTACAGGTCTCGATAATGGTTTAAATCATGGATTAGCACCAGTAATTGTAGCTAAATAAATGCTACAGGAGTCGATGCGAAGAGATTCCCGATTGAATATCGGAATCTTAATCCGTTTTTATATGAAATTGAATATAAGTATTAAAGGACTTATACGCCCAATAATTTTGCAAAAAGTTTAGTCAAAACAGGTGAAATTGGCTCAAAAAGTTTGAAAATGGTTAGAAATATAGTATATATGAGTAACATAATGGCGGGATTCAGATTCCAGACCCGCTTTGGGATAAAACGTCTACTTCGAGGATTTGGTGAATGGCTGAATTAGAGGATCGGTGGCTTTCAATCGGTGAGATCTGTTCTTACCTGGGAGTGAGTAGCGACACAGTATATAAATGGATCGAAAAGCAAGGAATGCCTGCTCATCGTATGGGTAGACTTTGGAAATTTAAAAAAGATGAAGTAGACGATTGGGTGAAGAGTGGAGAGGCTGCCGATAAAAATGAGCGGGACATTGATTTACATGAGCAATGTAGCTTGTAGAAAACAAGCTGGAGGAAATTTTTGAAACTTGAAGATATAAAAAAAGGACTTCAACTTAGCGGAATCATTCCTGGCAACGTTGTAATTGTTGTTGCCTCTGATCCAATTGGTGCTGATGCCTTTGAAGTCGTATATAAAACCACGGATGGCAAGCTTGGCGAAAGAACACTTCTCCGTTCGGAAGAATCGTCTATTGCTATTGCAACAGAAAATCGAAATTGGGATCTTTCTGCTCCTGCTTCATTATTCAAACTTGCACTAGAAGCATTCAGAATGCGTGTCGCATATCTTTTTGACCCCATGATGGCTGTGCATACCTCGAATGTCGAGCCACTTCCTCACCAGATATCTGCTGTTTACGAGCAAATGCTCCCGCGTATGCCATTACGATATGTTCTCGCTGACGATCCCGGTGCTGGAAAGACTATCATGGCAGGCCTTCTTATCCAGGAACTTCTGATTCGTGCAGATGTTCGACGGGTACTCATTGTTTCCCCCGGATCTCTTACTGAGCAATGGCAGGACGAATTGTGGGAAAAGTTCGGTCTTCATTTTGAGATTTTCAGTCGAGAGAAGCAAGAGCAGAGTGCATCGGGAAATTACTTTGTTGAACAGGAACGTGTGATTGTTCGTCTCGATCAATTATCACGCAATGAGGATAATCAAAGAAACTGTATTGATGCACACTGGGATCTTGTAATTGTTGATGAAGCACATAAAATGTCTGCCAGTTATTTTGGTAATAAAGTAAATGAGACAAAAAGGTTTAATCTTGGTAAAGCTCTTGGTGCTGTAACTCGTCATTTCCTCCTTATGACAGCAACGCCACATAATGGTAAAGAGGCTGATTTCCAGCTCTTTCTCTCGCTGTTAGATAGTGACCGGTTTTACGGAAAATTCCGTGATGGTGTTCATAAAGTTGACATTAACGATATCATGCGCCGAATGGTCAAAGAGGAACTTTTACGTTTCGATGGAACACGACTTTTCCCTGAACGTAAAGCCTATACTATTAATTATTCACTCTCAGATCTTGAGGTTGATCTATACAATGGTGTGACAAACTATGTCTCAACAGAAATGGGGCGTGCAGAAAATCTCGATGGAAAAAGAAAAGGGAACGTGGGTTTTGCACTGACAATTCTGCAACGACGTCTGGCATCAAGTCCTGAAGCAATTTATCAATCGCTCAAGCGTCGATGCACTCGTCTTGATGAAAAACTAAAGGAAATGAAACTTGCAGAACGAAACACCCATCTTGCTGAAACACTTGCAGAATATGGTGTATTGAATGATATCGAGATTCCAGATGATATTGATGAGAGTGAAGATGAACTCACTGCAGAAGAATATGAAGCCTATACTGATAAAGTTGTTGATCAAGCAACTGCTGCACGATCAATCAAAGAACTCGAAGCAGAAATAGCACTGCTGCATGAATTGACAAAAAGAGCATTAATCGTTGCACAAAGTGATTCAGATAGAAAATGGGAAGAACTCTCCCGTCTGCTTCAGGACACACCTGAAATGCGAACATCCTCAGGGAACTTACGTAAGCTTATTATCTTCACTGAGCATAAAGATACATTGAATTATCTCACCGAAAGAATAACGGGACTTCTTGGCAAACAAGATTCGGTTGTAACGATACATGGTGGAACAGCTCGTGATCAGCGTCGCCTGAACCAGAGCGAATTTCGCAATAATCCAAATGTGCTGGTAATGGTTGCGACAGATGCTGCAGGTGAAGGAGTTAATTTACAGAATGCTAATCTGATGATCAATTACGACCTGCCGTGGAATCCAAACCGGCTGGAACAGCGTTTTGGACGTATCCATCGTATTGGTCAAACAGAAGTTTGTCACCTCTGGAATCTTGTTGCAGCAGAAACACGTGAAGGTGCTGTGTTTACCCGGCTATTTGAAAAACTCGAAATTGAACGGGCTGCACTGGGTGGTCGTGTTTTTGATATTCTTGGTGAAGCCTTTGAAGAAGTTCCACTCAAAGAACTACTTATCGAAGCTATACGTTATGGTGAACTACCTGAAACCAAAGCGAAATTAAAAGAAAAGATCGAAGGTGTTTTGGATACTGGACACCTTAAGGAACTTATTAAACGTAATGCCCTTACTGAACAGCATATGTCAATGGAGGAACTGTACACCATTCGTGAGGAGATGGAAAAAGCAGAGGCACGAAAGCTTCAGCCATATTTCATCAAATCATTTTTTGATGAGGCGTTTAAAGCCGAGCAGGGTGAAATGCGTGTTCGTGAAACTGGACGTTTCGAGATTCGTCATGTGCCTGCAGTAATCCGTGAACGCGATCGGATCATCGGTGAAACGCGCACTCCGGTGTTAAAACAGTATGAGAGGATCTGTTTTGAAAAGGAACTGATTCAGGTTCATAATAAGCCGATGGCAGAGCTAATGCATCCAGGACATCCTCTGATGAACTCATTGACAGATATTATTCTTGAGGAAAATAGGAAGTTCTTAAAAATTGGAACAGTACTGGTTGACCCTTCAGATGATGGTACTGAGCCGCGTATGTTCTTTATGATTGATCATATAATCCGTGAATCGAGTGGCGACCGTCAGGTATCCCGCCGCTTGCAGTTTGTGACCATCCATCCAGATGGTACGCTCCTCAATGCCGGTTGGGCGCCACATCTTGATCTGATAGAACCGACTACTGAGCAACGTAACAAAATTGAACCGCTAAAAAATCTTTCGTGGCTCAATCAAAATATTGAACAACAGGCCTTAGCGTTTGCAACCGAGAAATTAGTACCTGAACACTTTAATGAGGTCCGTGAACGAAGAGAACGTCAGGCAACAAAACTCTTATCGGCGGTTCACGAACGACTTACCAAAGAGATTGATTATCATCAGGATCGTTATGTAAAGCTTAAGGAAGATGTTGCTGCAGGTAGGCAGCCTCGCATGCAACCGGAAAATGCACGACGAACTGCAGAGGAACTTGCAGCCCGTCTTCAACAGCGAACAAAAGAGATTGAACAGATGCGTCATGTTATCTCTTCAACACCGGTTATTCTTGGTGGCGCGCTTGTCGTTCCCATTGGTTTTTTTAATCAGGGAAGTGCAAGCTCACTATTTTCAGCAGATGCTGCAGCCAGAGCAGAGGTAGAACGAATTGCCATGAATGCAGTCATTAATGCTGAAGAGGCTCTTGGTCATCGGGTCAAAGATGTTTCAGCTGAAAAGTGCGGATGGGATATAACTGCGAATCAGGCTATGGATGAAGGTCAACTGAAACCAGCACGTCATATCGAAGTAAAGGGACGGGCTAAAGGTCAGTTAACGATCACGGTTACTAAAAATGAAATAATGACTGCATTAAATCAGCAGGATAAATTCATTCTTGCAATAATTATTGTTGATGGCGACACGTATGAAGGCCCGTTTTATATCCGGCGTCCATTTTCAAGGGAACTTGACGATGGGGCAGTGAGCACAAATTATTCAATTGAAGATTTACTTGCAAGAGCGGTTAGTCCTAAGGAGACTGTATGAAAATTAACAATGTAACGCTAAAGAACTTTCGTTGCTTTAGTGATCTGTCAATAGATTTACATCCTGAACTTACTGTTATTGTGGCTGAAAATGGACAAGGTAAGTCGACAGTACTTGATGCAATGCGAATTGGTTTGTGGCCATTTTTAAACTCAATTGATCTTGCTACAGCAGGTACTAATGATCCAGCTAACAATATTTCTGTTGACGATGTGCGTGTGATTCCAACAAGTAGTGCACTTCCCATGATGGTACGTCAATTACCTGCAACTGTACGTTTGACTGGAAATTATGGTGAAGGCGAGATGACCTGGGGTCGAATCCGCGAAAAGGAAACTCCAAGTTCAAAAACAATTAATGTTGATTCCACAAAGCAACTGGAAAGCTATGCTACACGTTTACAATCGGAATCAAGAGATGTGCAAAAAGAAAGAAATGTGCATTTTCCGTTACTCGCTTATTATGGCACTGGTAGATTATGGTCACAGAAGAAATTGACAGAAAAAAAGAGAATGGGAGCAAATGAATCTGAAAACGACCCATTAATACGAACCTTTGGTTATCGTGACTGTATGGACCCATCTTCGTCATATCGTTTTTTTAAAGATTGGTTTATCTGGAGAACTGAAATACACATTGATGAACTATTAAAGAAACGCGAGACAGCTCCTGAAGAACTTGCATCTTTTATCCCGATTCAGGTTGTAAGGGATGCCACAGATGTTTTTCTGAAAGAAACAACTGGTTGGAACAGTCTTGAGTACGACCGACTTTCAAATAAAATTGTTCTTCAACATCCGTTGAACGGTACGATTTCTGTTGATTTACTTAGTGATGGTATTCGCAGTATGCTGGCGATGATTGGTGATATAGCATACAGGTGTTACCAATTAAATCCTGCCTTCGGAACAGATGCAGCACGGAAAACGACGGGTATAGTACTAATTGATGAGATCGATATGCATCTTCATCCAAAATGGCAACAGGTAATTGCTGCGCAATTGCGTGAGGCTTTCCCTAATATCCAGTTTGTGGTTACTACACATAGTCCGCAGGTGCTTACTACTGTGCCATCCAATTCAATAAAGGTTATTACTGAAGGAAAAATTTATGCTGCACCGGCTGGAACTGAAGGGGCTGAAGCATCAAGGGTACTGAAACGCGTGTTGGGGGTTGATGCACGTCCAATTAACAATGAGAATACGAAAATGCTCGTAGAGTATAGTACTCTAGTAGGTGAAGACAAATGGGATACCGATAGAGCAAGAGAGGTACGAAAACGGCTTGATGCAATATATAAGAATGAAGAACCGCTTCTTGACGAACTTGACATGATTATTGAAAACAGGAAGTGGGAGCTTGGAAAATGAAGAATGTGATAAAAGGTATGGAACCACCTCTTCTTACTTCTTATCGTACTGCGTATCCTCGCAGTACATGGGAAATGATGCGGAGGGATAGGATTACAGGTAAAGATGCATATAAAAAATGTCGTGAAGATTCTATCTCTCAACAGGGCGGACTTTGCGCATACTGTGAATGTGATATAAGTGATAATAACCATGATAAATGTAGAGTCGAGCACTTTCACCCACGATCAGATCGAACAACCACGCATAATTATGCATTAGATTGGCAGAATATGTTAGGGGTATGCAATGGTGGGAGCAAAGCAATATCAGGTGATTCAGATCTTTACTTATTACCTAGTAAAACTAATCAGAGCTGTGATACTCATAAAAACACAATGATTCAGGTTGGAAATCTGGTAGAAAATTGTAATGGTTATATTTTGAATCCACTTTTAATTAGTGCATTTCCCTCATTGTTCTCAATTAACAAAACTACAGGTGAGTTGAAACCAGGAGATGCTGGAATAATAGATCAAATTCAGCTGCCTCATAATAATTACCAGACTACAACAGAGCTTGTTGACAAAACGATTAAATACTTAAATCTGAACTGTGACAGATTAACGCAAGCAAGGAAAAAAGTTATTCTCGCAATTGAAAAAGAGAAGCAAGAACAGCGGACACTGGGGAATTCTCCAGAGCAAACGCTTGATAATCTTTGCCACAAACACTTTCAGAAGTGCTGGCAGAAATTTTTTACAACTAGAAGGCTCTGCCTTGCACCTCGATCAGATCTTTACTTACAAACAATTGGATATCAAGGATAGCGCAAAAAGTCAATAGGAAATCATTTTATAGGAATGCAGTATCAAAAATGTGGATTTAAGCTTTTTGTTAATGAAAACATCATGAGTATAAAAAATCATAAAAAAAACAAACTCGATGTAGATAAATCATTCAAATTATTGGTTGAAAGTGCTTTTGACTTTTTAAAAAAAGCACTTGAGTTGTTTGATACAGATCCTAAAAGATCAGTAATTGAATACTACCTCGGTCTTGAACTCTTTTTTAAAGCTCGGCTCATGAAAGAACATTGGACTCTTGTTGCAGAGAAACCCGGAGAGGTAAATATTGAAGATTTTTTGAATGGCAATGCAAAAACAGTGTATTTAGAAACAGCAAAAAAACGTCTTGAAAATGTAGCGGGTGAGATTATCCCGAAAGACGCGTATGACTGTTTTGCATCTATCGGTAAACATCGCAATAAAATGGTCCATTTCTATCATGAAGCTATTTTTGATGAAAAAGCCCGCCAAGCTCTGGCTGCGGAACAAATTCGTGGTTGGTACTTCCTTAACAGCCTTTTGACAATACAGTGGAGAGAATATTTCAGTGAATTGACATCTAAAATTAGTGAACTTAACGTTAAAATCCATGAGCGTAAAGATTTTCTTAAGGTAAAGTTTGAATCACTAAAATATGAAATTTATCAGAAAAAGAATATGGGTAGTTCCTTCGAAAAATGTCCTACCTGTGAATTTCTTTCTTTTGAAATTAAGCCTAATGAGGAAACACTAATCATTTACGGAATGTGCCTCGTATGCGGGCAGAGTAAGAATATCGCTTGCATCGATTGTGAACATTGTCACGAAAAAATTTATTTGTTTCCAGAAGAGGCTAAATGCCCGAAATGTAAAAATGAGATTGATACAGCTGCTGAACTTACAGAACACAAACATGATCCAGATGATGTATACCAGATTGCCGATTGTCCGGAATGTGGTGAAATCAGAAGCGTTGGTAGAAGAATTGATGGCAATGGCTATGTCTGCACAAAATGCTTTGAATGTTTTGATGCATTATATGCATGTGGATTTTGCGGGGAATATTCAACTAACGTTAACGAATTCAGTTACCTTGTAGGCTGTGAATACTGTGATGGTCTTAATGGACATACAAAGGATGATTAAACGATGATTGTTCCGATAAAACTCCCCCGTAAATTAATCGAAGTAGCTCTCCCACTCGATGATATCAACGAAGCTGCTGCTCGCGAAAAGTCAATACGGCATGGACACCCGAGTACCTTACACCTTTGGTGGGCGCGCCGACCATTGGCTGCTGCCCGTGCGGTGATATTTGCACAAATGGTAAATGATCCCGGCTATCAGCGGGAACTTGGTCGTGGGGTTAACAAAGAGGATGCAGAACGAAAACGCGAAAAACTATTTGAAATTATTCGCGATCTTGTAAAGTGGGAGAATACCACCAACGAAGAGGTGCTCAATCGTGCCCGTGCTGAAATCTGGAACAGTTGGCGTGAAACCTGTGAGCTGAACAAAAATCATCCCGATGCGTCAACGCTTTTTAATCCTGAAAAATTACCCGGCTTTCACGATCCCTTTGCAGGCGGAGGAGCACTGCCACTTGAAGCACAGCGGCTTGGTCTTGAAGCGTATGCATCAGATTTGAATCCGGTTGCTGTAATGATAAACAAGGCAATGATTGAAATTCCTCCAAAATTTGCAAACAGGAAACCCATCGGACCACTGCCTGCAGATGAAATGACAAAAATGGCAAGTTTGCAGGAGTGGAAAGGTGCTGCCGGTCTTGCAGAAGATGTCCGTCGCTATGGTGCTTGGATGCGTAAAGAAGCTGTTAAACGAATAGGACATTTGTATCCACAGGTAGACATCAAAACAGGTAAACCATGCATTGGTGCAAAAGGAGAAGAGCCTGCAACAGTTATTGCATGGCTTTGGGCACGGACGGTGAAGAGCTCAAACCCGGCATTTTCGGATTGTTTCGTACCGCTGGTGAGCAGTTTTTGGCTCTCAACTAAAAAAGGGAAAGAGGCATATGTAAAGCCAATTGTGGAAGGAAAACGGTGGAGGTTTGAAGTTCAAAGTGGTATACCTGAAAACCCTGAAGAAACAGGTAGAGGTACTAAATTAGCACGCGGTGCCAATTTTCGTTGTGTTTTATCAGAATCCCCACTCTCTGACAAATATATAAAAGAAGAGAGTCTTACAGGTAGGATGAGTGCCGCGTTGATGGCTATTGTTGCAGATGGGCAAAATGGACGAATATATTTGAGCCCCACGAAAGAAATGGAACAAATCGCAGCGTCTGCAATTCCGAATTGGAAACCTGATTTTGAAATGAATAGAGATACTAAGGATCTTGTTAGTGGTCGAGGTTATGGTTTTTTTAAATGGTCAGACCTATTCACATCCCGACAACTTACAACCCTTTCCACTTTTTCCGAACTTGTTATCGAAGCGCGAGATAAAATATTTGTTGATGCATGTAATGCAGGAATGGAAATTGGCGATACACTTGATGCTGGTGGTACCAATGCAAAGGCTTATGCAGAAGCTGTGAGCGTGTATCTGGGGTTTGGTGTGGATAAAATGTCCGATTCGAATAGCTCTCTTTGTCGATGGAAACCAACGATGGACCAATCTATCGCAACATTCGGGCGACAAGCGCTACCAATGGTGTGGGATTTTTCAGAAGCAAATGCATTGGGGGTATGGCTGGCGATTTTAATGTTGCCATTAATAATATGATGCGAGTCCTTATCAATGTATGTTATTCTTCCTTTGGTTATGTTTGCCAAAATGACGCACAAACCCAATCCATTTCCCTCAATAAAGTAGTCTCCACGGATCCACCTTACTACGACAATATCGGTTATGCTGATCTTTCTGATTTCTTTTATGTTTGGATGCGTCGTTCGCTTCGCAATATATACCCATCATTGTTTAGTACTATGGCTGTTCCCAAGGCAGAAGAGCTGGTCGCAAGTAGTTCTCGTCATGGCTCCAAAGAAAAAGCAGAAAAATTTTTCCTTGACGGAATGACAAAAGCAATGGCACGCCTGGCACAACAGGCACATCCTGCATTTCCTGTTACCATTTATTATGCTTTTAAACAGTCAGAGACAAATGAGGGATCAACATCTTCAACCGGTTGGGAAACATTTATTGAAGCTGTCATTAAAGCAGGTTTCTCAATTGACGGAACCTGGCCGATGCGAACTGAACTTGCAAACCGCATGGTTGGTTCCGGTACAAACGCACTAGCTTCATCAATTGTTCTTGTATGTCGCAAACGAGCCTCTTCTGCGCAAACAATCTCACGTAGAGATTTTCTTGATGAACTTAGCGAACAGATGCCCGTAGCTCTTGAAGCAATGATCGGTGGCACCACAGGCCAAAGCCCTATCGCCCCTGTCGATCTTGCACAGGCAGCAATAGGTCCTGGAATGGCAATCTTTAGTAAATATGCTGCAGTACTCAATCAGGACGGCACAAACATGAGCGTCCATGACGCTCTCGTATTAATCAATAAAGCAATCACCGAATATCTCAATCCCGACTCCGGTAACTTTGATGCAGACACACTGTTTTGCTCTGCATGGTTTGACCAGTACGGATGGAATACCGGAAACTTTGGTGAAGCAGATACCCTTGCTCGTGCTAAGGGCACATCGGTCGCAACAGTGCAGAATGCCGGCGTCATCGAATCCGGTGGCGGGAAAGTCCGCATTGTAAAGTGGGCAGAATATCCTGCCGGATGGGATCCTAAAAAGGATAACCATACTCCAGTCTGGGAAGCATGTCACCACATGGTAAAGACACTTCTTAACAGTGGGGAATCTGCATCAGGTGTACTCCTGGCATGCATGCCTGAACGCGGTGAGGCAATCAGGCAACTGGCGTATCACCTTTATACATTGTGCGAACGAAAAGGATGGTCTGAAGACGCCCGTGCCTATAACTCACTTATAACCAGTTGGCACCAGATCGTTACTGCATCGATTGATGCGGGTCATGTTGACGAACAGATGAAGTTGGAGCTTTAATAGTGAAGTCAATAAAGGATGGTCAAATAATTAAGGTCTCTTTTGTGATAGATCGTCTTATCCAGGTTAATTTAATAAAGGAATCACCATCATGGCACTGAAACCCTGGCGTGAAATTGCTGTCCCGCATACCGATGTTCTTAAGGGAACATTTACCAATGCAGAATTTGCTGCAGATATTACGCAAGTTCATCGTGGTAAAGCAAGTGAGGAGTACCAGAATCCAGAGATGTTTTTTTCTCGTACCTTTATAACTGAGGGCATGAAACTTCTTTTAAAGTCAGTGATTCAGCGTATGGCAGGACACGGCGGCGACCCGGTGATTCAACTTCAGACCTCTTTTGGTGGCGGTAAAACGCACTCAATGCTTGCTGTGTATCATCTGGCAAATTCAACGGATGTTTCAATGCTTCCGGGGATACCAACCATTCTTGATGAATCGGGAATTTCTCATCTGCCAAAGGCTCGTATAGTTGTTCTTGACGGAACAAACATGAGTGCAGGTCAGCCCGTTGTTCGTGATGGTATCGAAATTAAAACAATATGGGGCGAACTTGCATGGCAGCTGGGTAAAGCAGATGCATTTGCAAAGCTTGCAGAGTCTGATAAAGCAGGAACATCGCCATCAAAAGAGATAATCGCTGATCTTCTCAGATCAGTTTCACCAGTGGTAATTCTCATTGATGAACTTGTTGCGTACTTGCGTCAGTTTGGAGTGGGGCAGATCCATTCAGGAGGCTCATTTGATAGTAATATCACCTTTATTCAGGCATTGACAGAAGCTGTAAAAATGGTTCCTGATGCCATTCTTCTTGCATCACTACCGGAATCAAAAACAGAACTTGGAGATATAAACGGTGAACGGGCCCTTGTATCACTTGAGAAAGTCTTTGGTCGTGTAGAATCTGTCTGGAAGCCGGTAGCTGCAGAAGAATCTTTTGAGATTGTCAGACGCCGGTTATTTGAAAAGATTGGACATGATTCCGAAATCCAGACTGTTTGTAATACATTTTCTCAAATGTATACTGATAATAAAGGGAAATTTCCACTTGAGACTGCAGAATCATCCTATAACGACAGACTGCAGCGATCCTATCCGATACATCCGGAAATTTTCGATCGGCTTTATGGTGACTGGTCTACCCTTGACAAGTTTCAACGCACCCGTGGTGTCCTGCAGTACATGGCGATTATTATACACCGTTTGTGGATCAATAACAATCAGGAAGCAATGATTCTGCCAGGTTCGATACCTCTTGACGATATGGATGTCAGGACAAAAAGTATTCACTATCTTCCACAGGGCTGGGAGCCAATTATTGAGGGTGAAGTTGATGGTCATCGCTCGACTGCTGCTATTATTGAAAAAGATTCACCTCTGTTTGGAAGTGTGCAGGCTGCCCGCCGAACGATGCGCACCATTTTTCTCGGTAGCGCACCATCGCACGGAAAAGAACTTTCCCGTGGACTTAAACATGATCGTGTTCTGCTTGGCTCGGTACTTCCCGGTCAGCAGATCTCTGTCTACGAAGATGTATTGAAACGTGTTTGTGACCGTATGCATTATTTATTCGTTGAAAAAGAGCGTTACTGGCTTGATACACGTCCCAACCTGCGACGCGAAATGGAGGGGCGTAAAGCGAAAATCGATTACCATACACAACTCTTTCCAGAAATGAAAGCTCAGATCGTCAAGGCGTTTGGTGCAGCCTCGCATAGTTTTTCCGGGATTCATATATTTTCACCATCCGGTGATATTCCGGATGATATTGGGAGTGGATTACGTCTGGTTGTACTTCCTCCAGAAAAAGCGTTTTCGCGAACAAGTGATAATCAGGCAATAGCTGCAGCGTTTGAAATTTTGAAAAACAGAGGAAGTGCCCCTCGTACAAAGCAAAACCGGCTGATCTTTGTTGCGTGCGATGCAGAAGTAGTTGGTAGATTGACAGATTTGTTTCGCACTCTGTTAGCCTGGGAATCCATAGTTACTGACAACCGTAACGAAATATTAAACCTCGATACATTCCAGAAAAAACAGGCAGAAAAGAATGTTGAGGCATCACGACAAATTGTACGCCAGACAATTCGCGAAGCATATAAGTGGCTGTTGGTTCCAACGGAAAAATTTATTAATGAGACACCATCGCTCAAGTGGGTAGAAAAACAGATCTCTCCATCTATTCCAAATATCTTAAATGATATCGAACGAATCCTGAAAGAAGAAGAGCTTTTAATAGTAGATTGGGCACCGATCCATCTGAAGAATCTTCTGGATAGATTCTACTTTACAAAGAGCAAGGTCGAAATTGAAGAGTGTGATCTCTGGGGTGACATGTGTGAATATCTTTACATGCCTAAGTTAAAGGATCAGGGTGTGCTCGCACAAACAATTACAAAGGGTATTATGTCAACCGAGCACTTTGCACATGCAGCCGGAAAAGAACAGGACAAATATATAGAATTCTGTTTCGGTAAAGGCACAGTTATCAGGCTTGAAGCAGAATCACTTATTATCGAAAGATCTGCGGCTGAGGCTTACGCAAAGGCACTTGAAGAAATAGCTCGTGCAACAGCAACAAGTGCATCCATGCAAGCAGAAAATGCAGCTTCAGGAAGTGGTACTGCAGAAAACAGAGGAACTAACACAGCATCCGGTCTTCGTGGCGCCACAACAGCATCAGCAACAAATACGGAATCAAAGACTGAACCAGTTAAGCAGACACACTTTTACGGAACGGTAGATTTGGATCCACTTCTGGCAAAAGCACGATTCAACGACATTTACGAGGAAATCGTTCAGCGATTTACAGAGCAGTTTGGAACAAATGTTACAATAAATATTGAAATTACTGCCGATAAACCTGATGGATTTAGTGATGCAACTATCCGGACTGTATCGGAAAACTCGCGTACTTTGAAGTTCAAGAATAGTGAGTTTGAGGAGTGAGTAAGGTCCTGATTCTCGCCAAAGAACAGTGATGCTCTCTATTGTAAAGAATTGGGTGCAAAGACATTATTGGATATCGGTTGTGCAGATGGTTCATTCTGTAATTTTTACTGTTGGTCCTGGTAATTGGAGGAGCTCTCCAAACCAATACTGAGTCGTTGTCCTTCAATACACTGTTAAAAAAACTTACTCCTAAGCAATAAATCAACGTTGTAAATTATCGTTCAAGTTTCGACTAGGAATTTCTGGTTCCGCATCTTTCCTTTTTTCCTCCCAATCGTTTTTGATATCTTTTAAAATTAGTTCTTCACGAAGTGCACGAATCCGATCTGCAAGCGGTATCAGTTTGGGTTTTTGTAAATTATTATCTTGCATTCTCAGGGGAAGTTTTTTTGTTATAGTAATCTGAGGCTTTACTTCTGTCATTTTTTTTCACTCCTCTAAATAATTCTATTGGATATTACTGGAATAAAGTAATAATTGATTATTACTGTGCAATATTTTCTGTAAGTAAAGATGATCTGTATTGATTTTCTGCTTCCGTAATTACTGGCAACGTATGATTTGTAACCTTTGAATACCACAGGTAATAATTTTAGATGAGGACATATTAAGCTTTAGGTAGAACCCTTCTTGTAAAAAAGCTAAAATTTTACTATCTTAAAATTGTCCTGCATCTTGCCCATCTGGGGGTTAAAAAAAATTGTCTCAAATAAATATTTTGAAAAATGGGGAATAATTTTAGTGCAAAAATGCAGAATGTTACTGGAAAAAAGAATAATATAACTCAATTCAAATTAAGTAAACGTTGAGAGAAAATGTTTGTTTGAAAATTTCACAAGTGGGAAAAATAAATTAGTGAGTGTCATGCTTGGGAAACGCATGCAGACTCTATTTTATATATAAAAAATATGCTGTCCAGGGTGTGCAAAAGATCATAATATACAGCTAAACCAATGGCCATATTTTGGTTTGATTATCAATTTGTCTAGTGTTAATTGCTTTTTTACAACGAGCGAACTACCGATTTTCCCATTAGATAAAGGTTTAAATAATTGGATCATGGAAAGAGTAATGGACACCAAAAGACTGGAAACCGGTCTTAGCGTACGTTGCGGTCCTTTGACCATTCAGAAGCATTACATCCGTTTTCTGCAGTGACCCCAATGCATATTATTGCAGCCGTTCATTGAAGGCATCGAACCCACAATCTATTTAGGGTTATTTTTACAAGCTTGGATTGAAGTCAAAATCTTCTTTCAATTCTGACAGTGTAAAATATTTGGCGCACTTATACTTTGGAGCCCATGAACCGCTACTCTCTCTTTCACAGTCTAAAGAAATCGCTGCGTTGCATGCATCTACTCTCCATGTTCCATACCCACTAGCCTGATTTTTATGACCATTAACACTTTGGTAGGATTTATAACTATATGAACCGTTAGGTTTTATTACATAGGTGGTCAACAATTCAACGACACCGCCAGCTTCATATCTTACCCAAGTACCAATAAAATTTATTTTAATATTATCGCTTTCTTTTTGAAATGCTGGATTAACCATTGCAACATCACAATTAGTGGAATTACTTAAATCCAACTGGCTGACATCTGCTCCATGTGAACTTAATACTTTTGCGACATCTATGTGTTTATTCGAAAGGGCAAGCATAACCGCTGAAAAACCACCATTTGTACTGCCATTGATTTGTGCACCTTTTGAAATAAGCAGTTCTACAACATTCTTATGCCCATTGAGCGCTGCATAATGAAGCGGCGTTGAACCACTATTTGAAACAGCATTAACATCAGCCCCATTATCTATAAGCATGTTTACTATTCCAACACCACCATCTTTATTCAAATCTTTTTCCTCAAAACCAGCAACTGCATAATGTAAGGCTGTTTGCCCTGAACTGTCTGTAATTCCAACCATTACTCCTTTTGAAAGCAATAATTCCACAACAAATTTTTGTTGACACAGAGCCGCTATATGCAAAATAGATACCCCTTTTGATGTTAATACATCAACCAAAGCACCCTTGTCAAGAAGCAGTCTAACAACATCAATATAACCGCTTTTTGATGCATAATAAAGAGCTGTACATCCACCTGTATCTTTTGCGTTAAGTTTCGCTCCTTTCTCAACTAACAATTTAACAACATCAATATAACCGTTTATTGATGCAATCATTAGTGGAGTAAAGCCACTACTACTGTCTTTAACATTAGCATTGGTCCTGTGTTCAAGGTATTTCTTTACAATATCTATATCGCCGTTAATGAGTGCTTTTTTAAAATCTTCATCAAACTGACTGTAATTAGCTGAACAAGCGAAATTAAATAAAAATGAACATGTTAGGAATATATACAATACAGTATGTATTCCTCTCCTTGGTGTGTTAAAATGTGATTTTAATATCATAAGACCCACCATTAGTTACAGTTTATCATGATTATTGAATAATTACATTTCGGTATTGTTTGTTATTTTCAAGCTTACTCAACAAGATTCCTATTAACTTACTTATTGTATAATAGCATTAATTGTTAAGATACTGGTATTGTATTATCATAAAAAATAAAATCAATGATCCCAATAATTATTTGTTTTACTTAACAAAATTTTTTAAGGAAATAGTAATAGTCATATGATAAGTTTCAGGGCATCGTGAACAAGTTCATATTTTTTTTAATTGAATTCTCTCTGGAATGGTCTAAAGAATAGGGGGATACCGGTATTAGCGTGCTAAATATTTCGTTTCGTGAGGGCTCCTGGTAGAATCACTTAGTTAAGTGACAAAATAAAAATGATAATTATCTATCGAACCACCTTATACTAAACCGTGCTTACATTTATGTGAGAGGTTGGATGGCACTATGTGGCCTTTCCTCCTCGATACTGGCAAGAATTTATCGTGAGATTTTTATGCAAAAATTGTGAGACGACGTTTCATAACATCAGTATTCAAGCAACTCGTATGCCGATTTTTAGCATTAGAGTAGTGTTAAGTAGGTAAAAAAGTTTATTAAAATTGACATCAGTGTTATGTTAATATAAAATCACTACTTTAATTCAAAAAGACAAGTAGAAGTGGGAAAGGACATGCTGCTATGCCTAGTACTATATATGAAAACATAGAAATAAACCAATGGAAAAAATTTGTAATTAATCATGATGCGTTAAATGGACAGACCATTCAACGGAATCTTATCAGTAGAAACGAGTATGATCCTGATTTATTAATTAATGGTTTATATTGTCATTCGGCAAAATATGGAGGAGCCACAATTTGTCTAAGAATTGGTACTGCTTTTGGAAATAAGTCTGGTATTCTTTACAGGCTTGAGTGTCATAGAAGATCTGCGACAATGAGAAAGGATTATGAAAACTATGTACTTTTTTTCAATGATATGTTCAGATCTACTGATTTGACAATCCATTACAAACCATTATTAGGTTACCATAAAAAGAAACTCTTAGAACTTGAAAAAAAATTAATAAGTCTCTATTTGCCTCTTTGGGAATTCCCATTCGATGGGATTGCAAAAAAATCAGAACGGTTACTTGAATTTGGAAAAATAGCACAAGGGTATGCGGAGATGAAAATTAATTAAATAAATTGATAGACATGTATATAATAGGATTCACCGCAGAAAAAGGAAGGTGGGCTCTATGGTCTTACCAGAAGAAAAAAGCAAGTAGTTGTAAAAATAGCGTTTTCAAGCAAATTAAGCTAATTGTATACAGTCATTCTAAAGGAGGGAATATGTTATTTTCCAACAGGGTGCTCAGTCTAGTTTTAATGGTACTACTGCCAGCGGCAATTAGTTGTTCCAATCCAGATAAAACCTATGAACAAGCAAAAGAGTGTATTAGTCAAAAAGATTATAAGAACGCCATTCCGCTCTTACTAAAAGTTCGAAAAGTAAAACCGGAAGTATTAGATCTACTTGCGTTGTGTTATTGGAATAATGGTGATCAAAAATCAAGCTTATCTTATGTGGATTCGGCATTAGTTTTTGACAGCAGCGCTGAATATTCAAATTGTATTCTAATTAATAGGTCTGCTAATGATGAATCGAAATACGAAACAACTATTAGCTTGATTGAGCGATTTACAAATGTGCATAATGAATACCAAGCAGCATTCGACAGTTTATTGAAAGCATCCAAAAACCACAGATTAAAAAACTATTTGACTGGAAAAAGCGATCTTGATTCTGTTGTTGAAAGATTAAACGCAGGATTATTTAAGTATTTTCTTTTTAACGCAAAAGCCAAAGTGCAAAAAAGTGTAGAAAATGGAAATATTGTGGGGTATTCCTGCACAAGTAATGGACTTCCATATTGGTACTATTTTGAAATAGATGGTAATCGTAAAGTAAAAAGGGTGTTGTATACTAGTCTGCTTGTTCCTAAAAACATGAACTCAGTAAATTTTGTCGCAACAGGTGTCGTTTCGTTACTTAAGGCGTTAAATACTGACATAACAAAAGATATGGCAATGGACGTAATCTCTTCGCCAATTTTTGAGCTGAAGGAATATTCTTCAGAATCCTCATCTTCACCATCTATTTCTAAAAGATTAGAGCGGCTTGAAGAAAATGATACCGGATTGGATGGATATATAAAGTGGTGGACTGAGGCAGAAGAAGTATCTGAATTCTTTTTTATCCCTGGACATCTTTCCATGGTACCTAATACTTGTGCATTAGAAGTAAAATATAACTTTTAGTGGACCCCTAAAAACCTTTGTTTTTAAAAAGTTTGCCAACAAATTTACAAAATGCATAATACAACGCAAACAGGTTAAAACGTCCCTAGGACTTTACCAAAGTTTGTGTTGGTCTATTAATCCTCCTCAGATGAGCCCATGTTGGAAGATTTACCTGATAGTAAAATTTCAACTTTTTTACAAATGCAATTTTTTGAAATTATTTGCCAATAAATAAAAAGCCCACCACTCCTATATTTAGGAGTAGTGGGTTTACCTCATGGTATGCGGAGCTTGTTTGGAATAGGTATGATGATATGTTCAATGTTCAACAGAAATATATCCTACCAACATTCTATCTGCTATTTAAAGAATTTTCCCACGTCCTATCAAAATATTCTCTGCCTCTGTCAATGAATTTTCCATGAAGTTTAACTTGTTCCCAAGCATCATCTGCACTCATCCCGATTTTTTGGCACCATTTTATACACACATAATCATAATGTGATCGATCGTCGGCACCGTCAGCCTCGGACGCCAACTTATTTACTATGTCAATCTGTTTACCAGTGATTGGTCCACTATATGGTTTTGAAGTCTGTTTACTAGTGATTGATCCATTGTATGGTTTGCATATTTGTTTCGCGGGTTTCTGTACGTTTGATGGGGCAAGATACATTTGCAAAGTGGGGGGCATTTCTGGTAATTTCTCAGGAAATTCACCTGGGGTTTTAATATTTGAAAAAGAATAACTACCACCATCTCTTACTGCACTTGGGGGACAAAAAACAAAGCCGTTTTGTATTAAGTCAATGCCAATTTTTGGCTTACCCGATACATTTATTGTTTTCCGGAAATAGTAATGTCTACCCCCGTTCTGTGACTTGACACAAGGCACATCTGGGGGGATCATGTTAATTATTAACTGTAGTAGCCCCTCATTAATTTTACCTTTGTAGTCATCAATGTCAAGGATCGTTGAGCTATTGGTGTGGAAATGTAAACAGTTGAATTCGAAGTTGTAGTCTCTCATTATGTAGCTGGGGCAGCTCATTAACCATATTGCATATTTCAAGAATTTATTAATAGTATAGGGCTCATTGTCAAGCAAATCCTCAGGCTGCCAACCGTAATATCTTTGACCCATATTGAATTTATATTTCATGTATCCACTATGAGTACCTATTTTGCCTTTTTCCTTCACTATCTTATACTGTCCAGTTGATTTATCCCGACTATATACTGGTCCTATTTGGCAAAAACCTGGTGTTACAATATGTCCATTAAAAATGAATCTTTGAGCCCAACGCAACAGATCTAGTACATGATCCGGATTTCTCTGCTGATGAACGACAATTAAAAATGCGGGGTGACGACAATTAAAATTGAGGGGTCCACCAGCATCTGAAATCATTTTAATCTCTTTACAGAAGAAAGGAGGTTAAATGATCAAAGATGCACAAGTGAAAGGACTCTTCATGAGTATGTCAGAAGGTAAGCCACTGTATTTATCGGCACAAAAGGCTGATATATGCGAGAACACGGCCCGCAAGTATTTCCGTAGCCAAAAGTTTCCCAGCGAACTAAAGCCGGAACATGACTGGCGAACCCGCCCAGATCCATTTTGTGACGTGTGGGAACAAGTGGAAACTATTTTAGCAGAGAATCCACATTTTGAGGCAAAAACCGCTTTCGATTGGCTAAAGCGTGAGTATCCCGGCAGGTTTCATGATGGCCAACTCCGTACGCTTCAACGACGATTCCGCCAGTGGCGTGGTGAATATGGCGCAGCAAAGGAAGTGTTTTTTGATCAAGAACATCGCCCGGGAGAACTGGGGACATCCGATTTTACTCACATGTCAAGCCTTGGGGTTACAATTTGCGGCCAACCATTTAACCACATGCTTTACCATTACGTATTAACCTGGTCAAATTGGGAACACATAACGATCTGCTTTTCAGAGAGTTTTGAAAGCCTTAGTGCTGGACTGCAGAATGCATGGTGGCGCTGTGGTGGTGTACCATTAAAACACCGCACAGACCGGCTTAGCGCTGCGATTAACAACCTTGATGAAAAGCGGGAACTCACCGACCGGTGCAGCTCATTACTGCGTTACTATGGAGTCCAGGGACAAAAAACCAACCCCAATAGCGGCAACGAGAATGGCGATGTTGAACAGCGCCATCATCGTCTAAAACGAGCACTGGAGCAGGCGCTTATTCTACGGGGTAGCCATGATTTTAGCAGTCGCGGGGAGTACGAACGGTTTCTTGATCAGCTTTGTGATACTCTTAACGACGGCAGAAGGCAACTGTTTGAACAAGAGAAACAGTCGCTTTGCCCGTTACCTTCCAGGCGATTACCTGATTACACGGAGGTGCGGAGTGTACTTGTTGGTAAAGGGAGTACCATAACTGTTCGTAAACATGTGTATTCAGTACACAGCCGTTTACGTGATGAGCATGTACATGTAAGGATTCACGCAGAATACCTTGAAGTGTTCCTGGGCACAGTATTTATTGAGCGCTTGCCCCGTCTACGCGGCACCGAAAATCATCGTATCAATTACCGGCATGTCATTGATTGGCTTGTGCGTAAACCTGGTGCATTTGCAAATTATCGCTACCGATCTGATCTTTTCCCAACAAGCCATTTTCGCATAGCATATGACATGCTACGGGTACAATTGCCAGCACGTGCAGACAAAGAGTATTTGCAGATACTCTACGAGGCTGCATATGGATCGGAGGCATCCGTAAATAAAGCATTGCAAAAGATGATTGCCGATGGCACTACTCCAACAGCACCTGAGATTTCGGCTCTTGTAAAGTGGGCTGAACATAACGGTAAAGAGGAACTTACCGAACCCCATATACCAGATGTCAACTTAACACATTACGACAGCTTACTTTCAGTAATGGAGGTGGTATCATGAAGAAACCTTCTGAATCAGTACAGATACGGGAACTGCTTAAAGAATTACATCTTCCTGCTATACGGGAAAACTTTGAACTAAAGGCCGCAGAATCTCTTCAGGAACAGTCAGGTTATTTGACCTATCTGCGGGAGCTTCTTGAATTAGAATGCACTCAGCGGCGCGAAAAAAGTGTACTACGACGCCTGCATGAATCCAATCTTCCCCTTGAAAAAAGTTTTGATACTTTTGAGATTGACAGGTTTCCTCAAAAGATCAAACACCAGATCAAAGTGCTACGGGAAGGTTCATTTCTTGATAGGTGCGAAAACGTTCTTGCGTTTGGATGTCCGGGTACTGGTAAATCTCATCTGCTTGCTGCGCTGGGACAGGAGCTGATTAGAGCCTCAAGGCGAGTGTATTTTGCATCGACCAGCCTGATGGTTCAAGAGCTGCTTAGGGCCAAGTCTGAATTGCGTCTTGACAAGTACCTTAAAAGACTGAGCTGTTTCGATGCGATTATTCTGGATGATATTGGCTATGTACAGCAGGACAGACAGGAAATGGAGGTTCTTTTTACACTGCTTGCAGCACGGTATGAACGGGGTAGTGTCATGATTACCAGCAATCTGCAGTTTTCCAAATGGGAGTCAATTTTTAAGGACCCTATGACTACCGCAGCTGCGATCGATCGTCTGGTTCACCATAGTGTCATTCTGGAACTGGATGTTCCAAGTTATCGCATGGAGCAAGCTCAACATAAAAAAAGAAAAACACAAAAAGGAGATAGTGAAAATGAAAACGTCAATCAGTAATGCAATATTGGTACAGGATGGAGAGCCTGATCCTATGTATGATGATCAGTTTACTGTTTATCCATCATCATTGACACAGAAGGAATTGGAAGAGGTCGTTGTGATGGAACGGCTTAGTTTATATAATAACCTTAGACCTTGTGGCACAGTAGCACTACGGCGTCATTTGAAAAGTCTGGGATTAGAGCAGTTGCCGTCAGTACGTACAATCGGCAGAATACTCTCTAAGCATTGCTTGACAAATTGTCGAACAGGATATTATCCGGAAGATTACCAGTAAGAATCAGTTCATTGTTGTTTTGCAACGGGTGGAACAGTTGGCGTTACCGGAACTGACGCGCCGTTCCACCCTCCGCTTTCAGCGGCCCCTCGCTTACGCTCGTACACGGGCTCCACTACTCGTCAGTTCCGGTACTGTACCGGTTCCTTTATTTACGGCATTTCCGCTTTTCTCTCTATCTTTCAAACAGAAGCATGATTTATCTTCTTGATGTTGACAATTAATCATTTTTTATCCCTCAAAATTAATTGTCGCTATACCTCAAGAATAATTGTCGTTCAACACTCTGCACAGATACTAACCAGGTAAACGCCTCTGTGGGGTTGACGATCTGTAGCATTTCATTATATTTATCTATTACATGCATAGTAATACCTCCAAAGTTTTTTTAATCACAAGTTCGAGTATTTTAATCATACAGATATTCGAAGATTAGGGGGTAAGGTATAAGGGTATTATATATACCCTTATACCTTTTACCCTTCATAGATTTTTACCTTTTAGTTTAGTCTTCAATACCCTTCTTTTACGCTTCCTTTTCAACTATATAAACTCTGATTTAATCTACATTTATAACATTACTTATTAATGCTCCATTTACTACGTACACTCCTCTTTTGAGTGGTAATAGTATGTTATTATTTTTCCAGATTGCTATTCTCTTCTTAGCAGCCTCACCTCCAATTTTTTCTGTTTGTGCGAGGTGCTCTCTTAGTTGCTCTGTGGTCCACTGCTCCCTTATGTCTAGGAGCGCTTTTACATATTTAATCTCTTTTTGATTAGATGATTCTATCATTGCTTGAGCATCTACAGAAACATGCATTTTTAAACTGTCATTCCATTTGAAAAAAATCTCGAGATCATTTCGACAATGACGGCATTTTCCGGATACTGCATCAGCTGTCAATCTGTAAATCTGGTCTGTCTGGTCATACCTCACATACAAAGAGAAGTCTGCTCGCCGCGTGATCTCAGATCCCAAGTGTCCCCGTGATTTTCCATAAAAAGTTGATTTACTTTGCACCGGATTATCATGTAAGGTTACGATTACAGAAGTCTTATTCTGGGCTGCCAGGGAACAAATCTGGTGTACTAATTCTGAAGATTCTCTCGGTGAGTTAACATCCAATACCAAGTCTCCTATTCCGTCAATTACTACGAGATCATACTCAGGGTCCTGTATCATTGATAATACATAATTAACTTTCTCAGAAAGAGTCATGTTGACAACCCCAGCTACTGTAACCCTGTTTAACTCTAGAATCTGTGCTCGGATACACATCCTGTCAACTGTTCTCCAAAGAGTTACAGGGTCCTGCTCAGTGTCAATAATTACCATTTTTTTGTGACAATTCAGATGAAATCCCCAGCTGTCACACAATGGATTCTCAAGTGCTGCCGCTATAGCTCCGATTGTCGAGGACTTGCCATTACCGGGTGATGCGATGATAGCACCGATACCGCCTACAGGGAGTAAATCATAATTTTGTTGACCTGATATGTACGTTAACATAAACTGTAGATCATCAGGTTTATTGGCCCTTTTTATTATGAGTGGTGGATTGACAGTACTACGAGGCAGAAGTTCTTTGCTGTGCGTTGCTAATAGTGTATCTATTTTCTCGTGAGTTATTCCACTATCAATTGACAGTGTTACCGCTTCTGTAGTCATTCTCATCATGCCCGCAATGTAAGTGTTTATCCTATCTGTTGCTGTTGTAGATGTAGGTACAGAAACAGTCATTTGTAGTTGCTCTGGAGTGGCAGACTCTATAACCAAATTAAGACCAGTATAACCAACACAATCATTCGCATCAGTGCTTCTTCTCGTTGATCGTGTATTAAATTTTGAAATAGAATTGACAGCATTATTACCATTATGTATATTTACAGATGTAACGTCAGTCAATTCTGTTGAATTCATATTTAAGCATCCCATATAACATGATCCTTTCAAGCTCATCAACTGCAATTGATGGGCAATTTTTAAGTGTTAATTTTTTACAGTTGTTTCTTTTTCAGTTGTATATATTTTTGTTATATACTCTAAAAGAGCCCGTTCTACGAGGCGCGACAGATTCGTACTATACCGAATGGCGAAAATTTTAAACTTAGGCAAATTTTCTTCACTCAGCCATAAGCTGACCTGTTTTTTTTGATTTTTCATTTTTCTCCTTTCTGTGACAATTTTTTCGCAATACTATAAATGTGTATATTAATAGGTTATTACAAAAAACGTCACTTTGTAAACAGATCAACTAGATACGAATTGGTTAAAAAAAGGTTGGTGTAGCATGCAATGTAGTGGATTTGTAGTGGATTATTCAATTTGTAAATATTTAACATAAATAAAAACAATGTCTTACAAAAACGATCCGGTGGCTGTTAACCACTGGGTCGGGGGTTCAAATCCCTCCTGACCAGCTTAAAGATAGAAGGGTTCCAAGAAATTGGGACCCTTTTTTTATTGCTAAAATGCCCAAATTTCGCTTATTTCGCCACTTTAATATAAGCATAGTGCTTAAAACCTTTTAAACCGATTAAACAAGTTTCCTCAAGTAACCTGAAGTGTTCATAAAATGTAGTAGATTATTAAGGCTGGATCAGTTTTGGTGTCATAGTGGAACCCCGAATTTTAGTATTTGAATTACTTTATTGCTGAAGATCCACAATTGATGTATTGAAATCGATACAAGCATCAGAACTTTATTTTATTGCAGTAAAATCTAAATCAGAAATGTACTGCTTGCAATAGTCACTTAAATGAAAAAGTAACTTTGAGTTGATCATAAAGTATATTTGCACTAATAACAAAATATTACTCTGCAAAAGAATCCTTGATATAATTCTGTTTATGATCTATTAATAACCACTTTACATTTAATATTAACTAAAATTATCATTGTTGGAGAATTTAATTGGTGCCATCAACGTTACATACCCCGGTTACATTAAGTATAATTGTGCCTTGTTATAATGAAGAAAAGACAATCGCTTTATGTATCGAAAAAGTCAGGGATATAGCAGATGAATCGTTAACGCTGCAGATCATTATCGTGAACGATTGTTCAAAGGACGCAAGCGCTTCAATCTGTGATGAGCTGGCATTGAAGTATAAAGAGATAATTGTCTTACATCATGAAGTCAATCAAGGTAAGGGTGCTGCCTTGCATACAGGGATTCGGCATGCTAAAGGAGACTACGTTGTTATTCAGGATGCGGATCTTGAATACGACCCACAGGATTTAAAGCGACTGCTGGTTCCGCTTGTGCAAGGGAAGGCGGATGTTGTTTTCGGGTCGCGTTTTATGGACGGATTACCTCACCGGGTGCTCTATTTTTGGCATTCCCTCGGCAATAAATTTTTAACGCTTTTTTCGAATATGCTTACTGACCTTAATCTTACAGATATGGAAACCTGTTACAAGGTATTTAAAAGAGAGCTGATCCAATCACTGGACCTTAAAGAAAAAAGGTTCGGTTTTGAACCTGAAGTAACGGCAAAAATTGCTCAAAAGAGAGTCAGAATTTTTGAAATGGGTGTATCCTATTATGGAAGGACCTACGCTGAAGGAAAAAAAAATCGGATCGAAGGACGGGTTCAGGGCTTTATACTGTATCTTAAAGTATAATATGCACAAAGCACCTCTCCCGATTCAATTCATGATGTATCTTTTTGTTGGTGGTTTTGCGGCTATAGTTAACCTGGTTTTGTTCAATATTTTGTTCAACTTGAATTTTGCGCTTCTTCCTGCGACAATAATTGCGTTTTATTCTGCGGCGCTTATAAATTATGTATTGTCAATTCTTGTGATTTTTCAGAAAAACGTCAAATGGAAACCACTTACGGAATGGTTTATTTTCTTGCTACTGGTCACAGGTGTTAGCATTTTTGATTATGTTGTCACTAAGTTCATGATAACTCAATCAACAATGCCAATCTTCGCCAAGGCAACTGCATCAGCTGCTGGTTTGGTGCTGAACTTTGTTGGACGTAAATATCTTGTATTCTATGAGCCTGCAAATAAGGATTGGTAGGGTAAAATCGGAGCTGTTTATCAAATCTTTTATAAGCAATACAGTTCTTAGCAGATTAAGTCTGACTACAGGAAACAGTCTGTTTTTATTCAAAGTACGCACAATCCGGCATACAGTTGCATCTGTGGCATATAAAGAAGATTATCATTTGACATCGATAGCAGTTGTTATCATAAATTGTAAAAACTGGAATTTCACGGTTGTGTGTCTTGAGTCTTTACTTATGGTATATATAATGATAAAGAAAATCGGGTCAAGCGAATCACATAGATTCAAACTTTGATTTTAAGCTCAGCCACCATAGCTTTAAACGTTGATAATAGCGACTTCTCGCTCAGTTTCCCATCGTTCTTTACAATCCATAACCGTCCGTGGTTATCGTTATTGATTGCTATCTCAATAATCTTTTTCTTTTCAAGAAACGAGTATTGTGATTCAAGGCGGCGCTTGATTTGTGCTTTTGTCAATCCGCGTTCCAGCAGACGTTTCTCCTGAGTCTGCTTTGAACACTCTAAAAGAATAACGTTATTATTGCATACATTTACGGTACCGGTTTCGATCAGTAGTGCAGAATTGAGTATAATAAGACCTGATTTTCCATACAGTTCCCGCTTGAGCCGCACAAGAATAGGTTTCTTAAGCAGTGCATTCAGTTTAGTCAAAGCAACGGCATCGTTAAAAACGACCTGACCGAGTTTTTTACGGTCGATCATTCCGTCTGTATCTGCAATCTCATTTCCGAAGGTACTTATTATCTGATTACGGATTTTTACATATTGCGGTTCTGTAAGATCCTCAAGAATCTGGTGACCTATTGCGTCAAGATCGATATGGTGTGTCTCTATTTTCTGTTTTTTACCAAGTTCAAGAAAACACTTGCTTAAAAATGATTTCCCTGTTCCGATTTCTCCTGTAACTCCGATGATATACTGCCCGGCCATCTTTGCTTCAATGGCCTGTTTGACATAAAGGGGAACATGTTCCTGAATGAACCCGTTTTCCTTTTGAAGCGCTTTCACACCACTTGAGCTGATATGTGCAAGCTCCGGTTTTGCAAAAAGAATATATGTATCAATACCGAGTTTCTGGCTTGCACCAAGCTGATGCAGCATATTTTCGTAGGCAAAATCCTGTGCATTTCTGACACCTTTTACAATAACATGTACATCCTGTTCGTAGGCGAAATCAACCAGCAAACCCGTAAATGCCTTGACTGTAACATTCCTGATTCCCTCGAGTGATCGCTCTGCCATTTCAGTACGTTCCTCAAGTGTAAACATATACTGTTTGTCAGGGTTACTTCCAATCCCTACAATAACCTCATCAAACGTACTTGCCGCCCGTTTAATAATGTCAATATGACCAAACGTAATAGGATCACCGGAAAAGGAATATATTGCTTTTTTCATTATCTCGACTGGCACCTTTGACAAATTTATATTTTTTTTCGTAGTTGATAATTATATCAATGCTATTGAGTGTTACTACAGCGTACTTTTCATGAAACGATTGAAAACTTCAAATACCAGTTTCAAAGACAATTGCATCAAATACATGTAAGTGAATGATATAATAGAATATGTCGAAAATAGTAATTGTAGTAACACTTGTTAAAACAGCACTATAAAAATAATATAACCGCATTTGATAATTTCTGTAAAAATTAATGTTGATAAAAACTATAAACATGCTTATATTAATAATAAGGAGTTACTATGATAACAAAAACGTTCATAATTAACGAATCACAGGGTTTACATGCAAGGCCTGCAATGGTGCTTTCACAAAAATGTCAGCAGTTCACGAGTGATGTTGTTGTCTGCAAAGGGTGTGAAAAAGCTGATGGCTGTTCGATTATTGAACTATTGTTACTCAACGCAAAGCAGGGGACTGAAGTCGTTGTGTCGATAAATGGTGCTGATGAAAAAACGGCAGTTGATGTTCTGTCGGATTTTTTTGAACATGGCAGTGGTATTTAGGACTGGCTTGAGTTACTACGATAAGGAGCTGCTTTTGTGGAAACTTTATATCTATGTCAACCAATTCAGTGGTTGACATAGTATGCATCAGTTATTAACTTTTAAGCTATATAAATCAAGCGTGTCTGTTCCTGATAATAATGTGGCTGCTTTTGTCAATTGATGAAACGGTCTTTACGGCAAGAGAAACAAGGTTATCCTGATTCAACGCATTCCAGTATGTATCTATAATCTGTGATGCGTTTCCTTTGAGCGGAAGTAATACCGGATCACCGCTGAAACTTGGCAGCGGATTGCCATCACCCTGATACGTTGTAATTCCATACCCGAAACCGCTTACCGGAAACTGAGGACGGAAAAAATATCTGTCTGATACATTACTTGACAAAATGCTCGATTTCAGGATACTCATTGTAACGAGTGGTGTCTTGTTTCGTAAATCGATCATACCGCTTATTCTTGGGGTAAAATTGGGTGCATCAGGTTCATGCATACGGGTCATCAGTGCATCTTCAAAGCTTTTACCTGCTCTTATTGTATCATAAATTGTTCTGGTCTGGTCACCGTTGCTAACCATAAATAAACCCGGCAGTTCGAGCATTGCATCATAAATAATTAAGCTTGGATCGGTGAGCTGGCTCAAATCAACGGGTTCAGTCCTCATATCTGTTCCATTGACAACAAAACGACGGTTACGACTGTTTGTACTGCGTCCCATAATCCAGTACACAATCTGCCAGGTTGCATCATCAGATTTACCAATAATAATTCCACGGCCCGGATATGGATTTTGTTTAATACGGGTTTCAAAGTTAGCTGCTGCAACATCACTAAATGACATTATGTGCTCCTGTACTATTGTGTTGAACGTTGTACATCCCGGCTTCGTCAGGATAATTTTTAGTAAGTTGGATAAAATAAGGTATGCGTTGATTGATAGCAAACAATGTTATTCGTCCTCATTTTTTTCAGGCTGTTTTTTAAACTTCTCCTGCATCTCCTTAAAGAAATTATCCACATATTCCATTTTTTCCTCATCCTGTTTCTGGCCTATTTTGCCATCAAGGAACTCTTCCGGGATTTCGCGTAAAAAAGGGCAGGGGGTGACATTCTTCTGTTTTCCTCTGGACACTTTTGTACCCGGATAGGTAAGATAGAGCCGTTTTTGTGCACGTGTCATACCGACATAAAACAGTCTTCTCTCTTCGTCAACTTTTCCTTCTTCAACTGCCCGTGGTGACGGGATGTAATCTTTGTCAAGTCCGGCAAGAAAAACAACAGGAAATTCAAGCCCTTTTGATTTGTGAAGTGTCATCATGGTGACCCCTTTTTTTTTGTTATCATCATCCTCATTTTCCTCTGATGACAAAAGAGCCACTTCCTGAAGATATCCGGTGAGTGTCGGTTTCTTCTTTTTAAACTTATGCTCGTAATATTCTATGCCATGAAGTATTTCATCAATGTTTTCCATTCGCATTTTGTAAGTATCATCGTCTTTGTAGGCTTTCTGCAAGTGGGCGAGGTAGCCGGTTTCATGCAGTAATTCACGTACCGTAATCGCGATAGACTGTGTTGCAAATTTCCCATTGAATTTTTTAAACAAATCAATAAAGGATGCGATAATTGTATGCTGTAAATCAGTTATTTTGTCAACTTCATCGTGACGCAGCATTGCATCCCATAAACTCATTCTGCGAAGTGCTGCGAGTTCATCAAGATGTTCAAGTGATGTCGGTGTAATACCTTTGTTGGGTACTTTCAACACCCGCATCATGCTAAGTTCATCATCGGGATTTGCGAAGAACCGGAGATAAGCAATAATATCTTTGATCTCTTTACGTTCATAAAAACTCATTGCGCCGCTAACCTGATACGGTATGCGTTTACGGCGTAGTTCTTCTTCGTAAATACGCATCATGGCATTTGTCCGTAGCAGAATTGCGTGATCACTATACCCGTATGATGTATGCTCATTGTGTTCAGCAATTTTCTCAGCAATCCATACTGCTTCATCCTCTTCATCATCACCCTTGTAATGCATGATCGGATCACCTTCACCGGCTACAGCTGTAATTTCCTTATGTTTACGGACGCGATTATTTGAAACAACCGAATGTGCACCTGCAAATATCTGATGCGTCGAGCGGTAGTTTTTGTCAAGAATTACCGTTGTGCATTTCTTGTATTTTGTTGAAAATGAGAGAATATTTTCAATCTCCGCACCACGCCACGAATAGATTCCCTGATCGTCATCACCAACAACCATGATATTATTCTGAGGCAATGCAAGAAGTGCTGCAAGTTTCATCTGGACTGCATTGGTATCCTGGAATTCATCAATTGACACATAGACAAAACGTTTCTGGTATTTTGCCAGGACATCAGGATGTTTTGTGAAAAGCTGCAGTGGCAGCAGCAGCAGATCATCAAAGTCCACCGTTTGATTCTTAAGAAGTATCGAATTATAGGAACTGTACACTCTGCTGATTTTGCGTTCTTCCGGATTTGCATTTTTATAAGAATCCGGGTCGAGTGATGCATTTTTTGCAAGGCTTATTTTTGATGCAAACTCTTCAGGGTCTTCATTTTTAAGCCCCCGGACACCATTTGCTCTCATGATTGATTTAAGGGTACCAATTTTATCATGCTCATCAATAATAGAAAAACTCTTTTTCAATCCGATCCGTTCTCCGTCCTCACGAAGAATTTTTACCCCCAGGCTATGAAAGGTACAGAGCGTCATCAAATCTGCGATCTTTTCAGATGTTTCTGATGCCACACGTTCTTTCATTTCACGGGCAGCTTTATTGGTGAATGTAACTGCCAGAATCTCTTCAGGATTGCATCGCTTTTCATGCACAAGACGTGCGATACGCATTGTCAAAACCCTGGTTTTACCGCTTCCAGCACCGGCAAGCACCAGGATTGGGCCTTCGTTATGAAGCACCGCTTTTTTCTGACTATCGTTCAAACCTTTTGTAAAATTAATCATTTAGCCCTCGTTGCACTATCAAACCGTTGTACTGATTGTGCACTAAAAATAATCAGGGATCAAACTGTGCGCAATGGATAAGATTTCTTCACGCATCTGCAGATAAATGATTACATTTTACAAGTATACATTAATATATCAATATGTACTGCGTTTGCAAAAAGAAAATTGTACATGTTCTTATATAGTCAATTATTTGTTATCCGGTACAATGATGAATGTACGAACTTTCGGTTGAATAAAAAGCAACAACAATACTAGTAAAGCAAGCAAAGCTGAAAAGGTGTAGCAAGAATATGTCTTTAAAAACGTTTTTATAATTGATCCGGAAAAGAAATATGGCAATTGAATTAAAAGAAGACTAACGATTGATAAAACACGAATTGGCAGTGTCATTGATTCAGGAATCATTCTGGCGCAATAGTAAATAGTTGCAGCAGCAGGGAGCATAATAATCCAGTAGTGAACCCATGCGATTGGCGGAAAGAGAATCATCATGGTGCTGATCACAGAAAATTCTATCATTCTAAGTAAAGGGCGATCCGGTGATGCAAAACGCAGAAGAACGGTAAATGACAAAATTAGAATTATCAATATGGATGACAAATTAAAGAGTTTAATCATTTGTGATGCTGGCGTTGTAATGTGGAGCTGATGAGCGAGTAGTCGTTCCCAGAACGCATAGAGTGAGTGATTATTAAAGGTTGAATAACCGATGATAAATGGTTTTGAAAAACTCAGCGACAACCAGTTTTTAAATAGTTCAATAAACCCATCAACTCCATAGAATATGACCGGGCTGATCGTCAGGAGTATACCAAAAATCATTGTGTATATCGATGTTTTCCACTTTTTCCTGAATAGAAGATAGAATAGAAATAGTCCTGGATATGCCTTGATTGAAGCTGCAAGTGCAAGAAAAAAACCTGCTTTTACTGGTTTATTCTTGGTATCCAAAAGCAAACTGTAGAAGACAAGAAACATAATTAAGGCATTAATCTGAAGCATGAAAAAATTATTTACAAGTGCTGGAAGCACTAGGAGTGCCGGAACAAAAACTTTGTCTGATGTAAATGAGAATGTAGAACGTTTAAAGAGTGATGGATTTTTACCATATAACAAAATTGAAATTATTTTCATGCTGAGTATCAAGGCTGTAAAGTTTACAAAATACCAAAAAAGTTTTGTGAACGGTATACCTACAATCTCACTGATTAATGCAAGCGGGCTGATAAAAAATGAGAAAAATGGAGGCCAGGTATTGTTCTTTCCTGGTGCAGAATTTGCATACAAATCGTTTAGCGCAAGTGCATCATGACCTGCAGCCAGGTAACCAAAAATGTCTGCTCCACGGGCTGGTTTATTAAAATAAACAGTAATTTCAGGGAGAATGATTGCGAGAAGTCCGATATAAAATATGATACGTGCATGTTTTTTACAAAATGCAACAAAATGGGCTGTCAGATTGTACATATAAAACTACAATTCTCTAAAATTTGAAAGATAAATTATAGGGTTGGTGGATGCAATGTAATAATCCAAAAAAATGGCATGCAAAAGTAAATAGTACTGCATCTGCGACAATATCATATACAACCAATCGATGAAGCCTCGTTATTCATGTTTCTGCATCCTGATATTGTTGCAATCAATCACCAATAACCTCAGCATCAGCAGGTACCGGGTTTTCGGTTTCGATATTTTCTACGATACCGCAATTCTCTGACACTGGAGTGACTTTTCTGAGGTAGTTTTCGTATTGTGTAAAAAATCCATTAGGAGATTTGTTGCCAGCCATTTTCAACAAATTCTGTGATAGAAATTTATGAAGCGTTTTTCCATCGCGTGCACCAGTATATTTTGTATTACATTCACCTACACAGGCAATCGTTATATCTCGTATATCAGGTTCGCCATACCCCCGGAATCTTGAAAAGTCAACACGTATCACCGCATTCCAGATACCATAATTTGTACGTTTTTTTGATACAGCGCTTTCATTAAAAGGTCGGATAACATCATCGGTTGTACCGCTTTTTGCAAAATTTGAAAGCGGTGTGCCAATCCAGTATTTATCATTTGAAAAGATTGAATCCGGTATTGCAAGTGAAGTTTCATCCTGCGCATAGGCAATATCAAAATCTGTGAGACCATCTCCTCGATTGGAGACTAATCTCTTATGCAAACCAAGCAAGGTCGGTCTGATATTGTTCAAATCAGCAAAAGGGTGGTATCTGCGAATGGTATCATTAATCCGTACGGTATCGCCGTTAAGTGTAATATCATTGATAACCAGTGATGGATGTTTTGCAGGCTGCGCGATAATGTCATTATTGTAAAGACTGTTGAACAGATGCATCTGCTCGTATATATTCATTTCAAGTGTCCCAAGAGCTATTGAATACAAGCTGTCAGAAATGTAGGTACGTTTTCCATAAGCAGTCATACTGTCAATATCAACACCAACGATTCGAGCTAATTCCTTGTAAACACGAACGCCGGTTACGGATGATAATTTCAGTGTGTCCCTGAGTCGGGAAAAAGCACCGATGCGTGAGAAAAACTGAACATTATTAAATGCATCCGGCATGATCTCACCATCACTTGAAAACAATTGCCGGTTCATTCTGTAAACAGTTTCTACACCGAGAATGTTGTTTGATGTTGACAAAAGATCAAATATATGATGGCACCCCTCAAAAATTCTGCCATGATTGTGAACAACGTACGTAGCTCCCCTGAACGAACCGTTTTTAAATATCACACCAGTGGCTTTACCGCTTGCCCCGTATTCAAGGGTTCGATCCCAGGGAACATTTTCATTAACCGGCTTTAAATCACTCCACTTCTGATAAGGCATAAAATTACCGGCGTCAAAATTTATGGCATTCATGATAGGTTTTGCAGTTGAGGAGCCATTGGGCGTGCGGTTTTGAAGCATACAGGCAAGTTTCGATCCAAGGCGATCTTTAGAATAATAAGCAAGCAATTCACCCGTTTTTGAATCCATTATTGTATAGGAATAGTATTGACCATTCACTATGACTGGCTTTAACATATAATAGAAACAGCTTCTCCGGTATGATTTGCCACCCTGTTTTTTATACCGTATGTTCACGATCACGCTATCGCCGGGATTGAGGCTTGTGATAAATGCAGAACCGGGCTCATTGAAATCCATTGGTTCTCTAAGAACGATCTGGGCGCGAACGGTATCTTTGGGTGTCTTGTCAAAGGTAACAACATCAGATGTGCTTCCGATTCTAACCTCGTCAATTATTGTCGTGTCAGGACCATAGCCGCGATTCTTAACAAGGCCTTCAAGAATCCGCTGTAATGAAAAATCGATGGTCAAACGGATTTTTAGATTGCCCTTCTTACGAATCAGTGAATTAGGATCAATGAGATTCATCTGCGACAGTTGCTCTTCCGTTGAGCCGTTGTTTTTCAGTGTAAGAAGCCAGAATTCGTTTGCAAGGTCAACTATTGGCCCATAGGTACCCTGAAAACGTTTCGGTTTTGCAAATGATAATGAATCAAGTTCTGAAAGCACCTGTTTCTGTTTGGCTGTATCCCAGTTTAGTGCTTTTGCAATACGTGGCATGTCAATTTTACATTGAGGAATAATTTTCTTCGGGACATTCCGTCCCCATTTTACCATTCTGGAAAGATATACACATTGTGCATCTGTGAGCTTATTCATATCTTTATTGAAAAGACCCTTTGCAATATCCTTAAAGCCGATCATACCATTATCACTTGTAACACAGTGGTTGAGGTATACTTCAAGGATATCATCTGCACTGTAAAGTTTACGTAATGCAACTGCAAGCTTAAGCTCGTGAATCTTTCGGTCAAGTGAACGATTGACACGACGCATTCCTTTGTCGTCGATTCTTGAGATAAATAGTTTAGCAACCTGTTGTGTAATAGTTGAAGTGCCTTTCGGAGATACTTTTTTAAATTGCGTTACAGACTTAATACCGGCACGGCCAAATGCCCGAACAAAACTTTCAAAGTCAAAACCCATAGGGTTTTCCCGAAAATTCTTATCCTCAGCGGCCAGAAGCGCCCCGATAAGAACCGGAGGAAACTCAGTAATACGGGCCCGCTGATGATCAGTACGAATGTTGGTGATCATTATACCGTTACGATCGATGATCTCTATTGAATTTGAGTAATGGCTAACTTCCCGAAGCCGTTCGATAATTGACAATGAGGGATAATCAGATAACGTAATGCCATCAACGATGGTGACATCACCTGGTCCAGGTACAGAGTCTGATGTACCAGTGATACGCGCAGCTTCGGAATTCATCGATTCGTTTGCAAGTACATCCTGCCATCCAGCCCCGAATTCCTTTGAAAGAAGTCCGCGTTTCTCAAGGTTGACAAGCCTCTCACCCCACTTGTTGAAATATTGGTTAACAAAATGTTTTGAAATCAGAAATGCCGGGTAGGCGCTGACAATCACGGCACCGGTCAAAATTGCAATGATGATCAGCAGGGTATGAATAAACGTTTTTTTCTTTTTCATTAATAAACCTGATGTTGTAAGTCGTTGAAAAAATAAAACAAAAGATGACGCATACATAGTTGCAGATAATAACTTCATTGAAAAAAATACGGTATTGCATCGTATGTATTGCTAGAAATTAATAAATTGCAGTGAGGTTGGGCAAACCGCATCATTGCCTATTTACTGAAAATAGGTTTTATACTATATTATAAACTGAATATGTCGTGGTTTTAAATTATTATAAATCTGCCACTTACAACATCATGTTTTAAATGATTGGCAGTTAACGTTCGGGGGCGAAAATATGAGCTGTCTTAAAAATATAGGCTTGATAACAGTTTCACTATTCTTTCTGATCGGGTGTACTCCCAAACAGGTGTTAAAACAGGGATCAATACCGGTAAATGAAAACACCCAAAGTTCACAATTAGTAACTGAAGGTCCGGATACGTTGCTTTACACAATAGAATTTGCAGATGGGTTGGAAAGAGATAAATTTGTTGACAATTTCAATGAGTTTATTAAAAATTACCCAATCACAAATATTCAGAATATCGGCCTCAAGAGTGTTATAATACGGATCCAGCCGCCTAATGGATCGTTAAGTGATTCACTAAATCAGGAAATTTTAAATCAGGATACTTTTTCAAATGACGTCTCTTCATTACACGATACACTTGTAACCCCGAATAACGTTCTTACAGATGGAATTACAATTACCGGTAACGATACTATCTATACCCAATATACTTCTGATATTGATACTCCTGTTACTGGTGGATCTATACGGCTTTACACACAACGTAGTTTTTTTGATGACTATTTTATTGCGCTTGTGTCAACATTCCCGTTTGATCGCAATGGCACATCAGGAATTTTAGCTGTGACAGAGCAATCGGCAAGAAGATTAACAATTAAAATTAATGGAAGAATCACTAACGGCAAAGGTAAAGTTATATCTGCACTGGATATTATCGATAGCTGGACAAATCTTGTCAGAGAACAGCCGGCAGAAGGGTTTGCTCTTTTCAGGCAGGTTGAAGGAATGAGAGAGTTTATTGATGGCAGAGAGGCTGTGATTCGGGGATTGGTCGCGACTGACCAGAATACAATTCAATTTCGTCTGCTTCAGCCGGATCCGGATATTGTTGACAGGTTGAGTACTGGCCGATTGCTCGGTCAGGCGTTAAAAACCGGCATGTACTATGAGGAATCGAAGAGTGCAGAAGGCAGAGTTTTCTTGTCAAACAAATCAAGCGGAAAAGGTTCCGGTTATCTTGAAAAGCTTTTTTTGCGGCAGGGTGGTGATGTCAATCCGGTTCTCTCGTTCTCATTAAAAAAATATGACGCGATAGAGCTGTATGCGATAAGTGATTTGAGCTATGCACGCAGTAATCTGGCAAAAAACGGTAAACTTGCAATGTTTGGCCGTGATCGTTATTTTATTTCTCTTAATGTAAAAGAGCAGAAAGCACGTCACTATTTAAGCAGTCTTGTAAATTCACAGGAAATTTTGAAGAATTTTGTAAAGGCTGAAGGTGAGTGTATTGCTTCAATTGAAACCGGGGACACTGGTGTAATGCAGATTCCGGCTGGCGCGGTTCATCCGGGAATGATTCAGCCGGTAAAAGTACTTTTTTGTAAAGATGATCAGATATCAAAAATAATTGCTGAAAAACTGATCGCTGATTTTTCAAAGGGTAATATTTCATGCAATCTCTCTGCCTGCACAATGCAGGAATATGAAAAAGCTCTGGTAAGTCGAAATTTTGGATGTGCTGTCGGATGGGTATCTGATGATGTTATGAACACGAAGAGCGAAAAGATCCGTCTTGCAACAATGTGGTTTACTGATATCCTTGATGAAAAAGTGCGAATGGACACGTTTATGGAACTACCGTTATTTTCTATAAATCGCTACTTGCTTTTAAAAACAAACATCGGAATTCCATCAAATTCGATTCAGAATCTTTTTATAAATGCTGAATAATGATTCAGTGCTAAGCTGGCAGATACTCATCGGGCGAATTTTGTTCGCCCCCTTTTTATTTATATTATTGCAAAAAGTTTGTGTGGTATATTCATGTGTGATGGAATATTTGTCAGAGGCGGCAGGAAATAAAACTTGTTCAAAAGTAATCAATAATCTATGACTGAATAATTGTTTTTGTATTACAAAGTAAAATATCTGACACTTTGTATGGTATGTTAAGGAGTTCACGATGATTAAAAAGAAGGCGCAGTTATTGGGGACATTATTATTTGTCTGTATTATATTGTCAATTACAGGGTGTGAAAAAAAGAATACTGATGGTTTTCTGGGTTCTGCAGTTGTTGAAGGAACAACGTTTATTGTATCATCAGTGGTTCAGGGGCAACTTCTTGATGTAGCCAGGAAAGAAGGGGATGCGGTAAAAAACGGGGAACTTGTTGCAATAATTGACACTGTGCAACTTGTTTTGAAAAAAAAGGAAATACAGGCAAATATTAACGAGATAGAGGCAACACTGCAATCAAAGAAAGTCGATATTAATGCCGGGCAGAATGACCTTGATGGGGCTCAGCGGGAATTTGTCAGAGTTGATACTCTTGCAAAGAAAGGTGCAATACCGACACAACAGCGTGATAATCTGAAAACCCAATACGATGGCGCACGGTTGCGTCTTGATGCAAATCAGAAAACATTACTCTCATTATTAGACAGAATAAAGGGTTTAAAGATCAAAATAGAACAAGCTGATGATCAAATCAGTGACTGCTATATCAAAGCTCCATCTGATGGCATTGTGTCAACTAAATACAGGAATCGGGGTGAAGTTGTCGGACCTGGAACACCTATTTATGAAATAATTAAATATGATACCCTGACGGCTGATTTCTTTATTCCTCAACCGGTTCTGGCATCAATAAAGTATGGTCAGATTTTAAAGGTAAGAATTGATTATAATGATGGAACGGGGATGACAGAAAAGTTTACAGAAGGAAAGGTATCGTGGATCAGTGATGAAGCAGAGTTTTCGCCTAAAAATATACAAACCAGGGAAAGTAGAAATGAGCTGGTTTTCAGGGTCAGGCTTGAGATTGACAATAGGGATGGAATGCTTAAACGCGGCCTTCCTGTTGAAATCTGGAGATAATTATGCCGATTGTTGATGTCCGTGATTTGAGAAAAAATTACTCAGGCGAGCAGGCGCTTACGGGAGTAACTTTTTCTGTTGAAACCGGAAAACTATTTGGAATAATCGGTGCTGATGGAGCCGGGAAAACCACGCTTATGCGTATTCTGGTGACTTTATTGAACGCAGATAGCGGTGAAGCTCAAATTCTGAATTACAATATTGTCAATGATATACGGATCCTGCGTTCAAAAATCGGGTATATGCCACAAAGATTCTCTCTGTATGGAGACCTTTCTGTAAAGGAAAATCTTACGTTCTTTGCAGATGTATTTAATATTAATGGCAAAGAACGAAAAGAACGTATGGCAAAACTACTTCAGTTTTCAAGGCTTGAGCGGTTTCAACAACGAAGGGCATCAAATCTGAGCGGCGGAATGAAGCAGAAACTGGCATTGTCGTGTGCACTGATCCATTCCCCGAAACTTCTCATACTTGACGAACCAACAACTGGTGTTGACCCTGTTTCCCGCAGGGAATTCTGGGATATTTTAAAAGAGCTTCGTAATGATGGTGTAACCATTATTGTATCAACACCCTATATGGATGAGGCAGAAATGTGCGATGAGCTGCTAATCATGCATAACGGAAAAGTGCTCAAAAAAGGAACTCCAACTGGACTTATTGGAGATTATCCATATAATCTTTACAGAGTTGCAAGTAATAACAAAACTGTTACATGTTCAAACAGGATTACCCAGCCTGATTCTGTTGTACAGATGTACCCATCCGGGGGAGCTGTACACGTGGCAGTCAGGAAAAACTTCCCTGTCGATGCATGTTGGAAGAATCAATTGTTAACATTAATTAATGGTGCAGAGATTATAGAAAAAGTGCAACCGGATATTGAAGATCTGTTCTTCATGCTGATCGCCGAAAACGGAAATCAAACGACAAATATCAAAAATAATAACGCATGAAATGATTATATGAAACCGATTGAAACTCATGCATTGACAAAAAGATTTGGTGACTACACTGCTGTGGATAAAATTTCTGTCAGTGTTGAAAAAGGTGAAATATTTGGTTTTCTTGGAGCAAACGGTGCAGGAAAAACTACAGCGATCAGGATGCTTTGCGGACTTCTTGTTCCATCAAGCGGTAATGGTGCAGTTGCTGGTTTTGATATAATGAGACAGAGTGATAAAATAAGAAGCCGGATCGGTTATATGTCACAGAAATTCAGTCTTTACAGTGATATTGATGTTATTGATAACCTTAAATTGTACGGCTCCATTTACGGCCTGCATGGATCTTTGCTAAATAATCGAATCAGAGAAATGTCCGGTTTTCTTGAGATGGGTTCTTTATTACAAAGGAAAACGGGGGATCTTCCCTGGGGATGGCAGCAGCGGTTGAGTCTGGCTTGTGCGAATCTTCACAAACCTGAAATTCTTTTTCTTGATGAACCTACAGGTTCGGTAGATCCTGTCAGCAGGAGAATTTTCTGGGATTTTATTATAGAACTTGCTTCGGGCGGAACAACGATATTCATAACGACACATCATATGGATGAAGCTGAATATTGTCACCGTATTTCTATTATGGTAAATGGTCGTATTGCTGATGTTGACACACCTTTTGCATTAAAGAAAAAAACGGATTCGGTTTCCTTACAGGATGCATTCATAAAAATCGTTGAACCTCAAAACTGAAGCAGAACTATGGTTAGAAGAATAGTTGCAATTATCATCAAAGAATTCAGGCATATCGTGCGTGATTGGCAGACCCTGATTATAATTCTGATAATGCCTGTGCTGATGATGTTCCTCTATGGATACGCTTTGACAATGGATCTTATTGAAGTACCGGTAATTATTATTGATCCGTCAATGTCTGATGAAGTACGAACAATCAGCGGTGATATTGACGGAACTACATTATTCAAAGTAATCGGAATAGAGCGCAGATCTGATGATCCTGTGGCGCTTCTTAAAAAATATCATGCAAAACTACTTGTCAGGTTTACACCAACATTCGCAAAAGATTTACGTAGTGAAAGTGGGGGAGCTGATGTACAGGTACTTATTGATGGCTCCGATGCAAATACAGGGACAATTTTACGAAATGCAATTGGCCCTCTGATCACAAAGGCATCACTTGACATTCTCAAATTGGAAATACCTAAAACCATCTCAGTTCATCCTAAGGTTTTATATAATCCGCAGCAGCGAAGTGCGCTCTATTTTGTGCCGGGATTGATGGCGATCATTCTGCTCATGATCTCTGCAATGTTGACATCACTTACTATCACACGAGAAAAGGAACTTGGCACATTGGAACAGCTTCTTGTATCTCCTCTGCAACCACGGGAAATTATAATCGGGAAAATTCTGCCATACCTTTTAATCGCTGCAATTGATGGTGTTCTGATCATGCTTGTTGGAAATTATTTTTTTGGAATTACTATTGCAGGAAGTACTGCTCTTCTTGCCGGTGCAAGTGCTATCTATATTTTTACATCTCTTGCAATGGGACTTCTTATTAGTACTATAGCATCAAACCAACAGAGCGCAATGATGATCGTACTGCCGGTAACAATGCTACCGACTCTTATTTTGTCCGGATTTATTTTTCCTGTATCAAGTATGCCCGTTTTTCTTCAACTTATAACCTATATTGTTCCAGCAACCTATTTCCTCGAAATTATCAGGGGTATTGTACTTAAAGGAGTTGGTTTTACAATACTCATGAAACCAATCGTTGTATTGTCGGGTATTGGATTGTTTCTTGTGATTGTGTCAATCAAACGGTTCAAGGTGAAATTGTGAAACTGATTATATTAATGATATGGAAAGAATTCCTGCATTTAAGGAATGATAAATTGTCGATAAAACTCATGATATTTCCTGTTGTCGCTCAGGCACTTATCATGGGGTATGCGTTGACTACTGAAGTAAAACATACACCAGTTACTGTATTTGACAATTCACGGTCACTTTCAAGCCGATCACTGATTTCATCAATCAGAGCCAATGAGCTTTTTAGTTTCAGGTCCCAATCTTCAAGCTTTAATGAGGTCAGGGAGCGTATTGACAGAGGAGATGCTCGTCTCGGAATGATTATTCCTAAAGATTTTGAAAGTGACCTGAAAAACGGGACCGGTGCGAAAATCCAGATAATCATAGATGGTCAGGATGCTAATTCTTCTAATGTGTCAAGTGGCTACCTGAATGCAATAATCAGTCAATGGGGAAGTACCTATTTAAAAAAACAGGCAGAATTGATGGGTAAGGATATTGATGTACTTATTCCTGTTAAGGTAAATCCTGTTATTCTCTTTAATCCGCTACTTAAATCCAGCTGGTATATGGTACCGGCGCTTGTAGTGCTTTTAATTACGATGGTTACAAGTCTTCTTACGGGATTGTCAATTGTAAAAGAAAAAGAAAAAGGAACACTTGAGCAATTAATGGTGACTCCGGTGAAACCAATCCATCTGATTCTTGGAAAAACAATTCCTTATCTGTTAATCGGTTTTGTTGAGTTATGCATCTTTATCGTTTTTGTGCTGCTGTGGTTTGGTATCCCTTTTAAAGGCAGCTTTCTCGTACTTCTAATGTTTGCGGCTGTATACATGATGTCATCGTTGGGTATTGGAATTCTGACATCAACAATTGCCCGAACACCTCAGCAGGTATTGTTTCTTATATGGTTTGTTCTTATCTTCTTTATTTTGTTAAGTGGTTTTTTTATTCCTGTTGAAAATATGCCGCTATGGGTACAAAATGTCACTATAATAAATCCGGTTAAATTTTTCATGTTTGCAGTACGTGAATTGTGCCTCAAAGGAACATCACTGAATAATTTGCTTCCACAATTGTATAATCTGGCAATAATCGGTGTCGTTGTCTTTTTCGCATCTGTTCTGTTTTTTCATAGAAGAGCATCATAGCAATTTTATCACACCGAAGATCGTATTTCTCATAGTTGAACCTGACAAAGGTTGATACTTATGAGAGTAATCATTCTAATAGTCATTATAATCGGGCAGGTGTTTGCTATGTCAAAAAATATTGAATTAGCCACATTTGCGGGTGGGTGTTTCTGGTGTCTTGAACCGCCATTTGAGCATGTTAAAGGTATCAGGCGTGTAGTCAGTGGTTATACCGGAGGACACACAAGCAATCCAACATATGATGAAGTTTGTTCAGGAAAGACCGGACATTATGAAGCGATACAGATAGAATTTGATCCATCAATTGTATCGTACGATACACTACTTCAAATATTCTGGCATCAAATAGATCCGACAGATTCTGATGGCCAGTTTGTCGACAAAGGATCACAATACAGAACTGCAATCTTTTATCACACAGAATCACAAAAGAACAGTGCAGAGCAATCACTGAAACAAATTGATAAGTCGGGACTTTTTAAGAAACCTGTTGCAACAAAGATTCTTAAAGCATCAGCGTTTTATCGGGCTGAAGAGTATCATCAGGATTATTACAAAAAAGATCCTTTTAATTATAAGCACTATCGTAAAGCCTCAGGACGTGATCTTTTTATAGATCTTCACTGGAAAATTGATAAAACTGTCAATGATGATAAAAATCTTAAAAATAAACTGACACCAATGCAATATTATGTAACCCAGGAATGCGGTACTGAACCTGCATTTAAGAATGAATATTGGGATAATCATAGGGAAGGAATATATGTTGATGTTGCGAGTGGTGATGTACTCTTCAGTTCAATCGACAAATTCGATTCCGGTACCGGCTGGCCGAGTTTTACTAAACCTGTTGACAAAGGGAATATTCTGGAATCTGTTGATTCAAGTTTTAATATGATTCGGGTTGAGGTTAAAAGTGCTGCTGGATCTCACCTGGGTCATGTTTTTAATGATGGTCCGAAACCTACTGGTTTACGCTATTGTATAAACTCAGCAGCACTGAAATTTATACCTCTCGAAGAAATGATTCTGCGTGGTTATGATAAATATATGTACCTCTTTACAAATAAAAAATGATAGCATCAACAATCGGTGCAGGTACTTTTTTCACGCAGTAAATCAGGTCAGCCTATAACCCCAAATTAATCTCTGTGAACTATTTGCATGTAGATGCACAGAGATAGTGTTTATCTGGAGTTTATAATTGCAATCAGGCAGAGACCTTTCCTGGAGCTTTTTTTCTGTTTTGTATCCCCTTAATAATAAGGAATCCGACAAAAATGATTCCAACTGCGAGAAATCCATAACTGATATAGTGATAGTAATGTTCAAGCTTGTCTTTTTGGCTGTAAAGAAACATTCCGAGAAATGAAAGGATGATATTCCAAATTGTTGCTCCAAGGAAAGTAAAAAAACAGAATTGTTTGAGATTCATTTTTGACAGACCTGCAGGAATGGAGATCAACTGACGAATAACAGGTACCAGTCTGCCGATAAAAGTTGATATATTGCCATATTTGAGGAAATAATTTTCAGCTTTTTCAAGATGATGTTCAGTGATAAGCAGAAGTCGTGCCCATTTTGATGCTGCGAACTTATATAGTATAGTACGCCCCAGAGTGAGAGCTAAGAAGTAATTCGCAAGTGATCCAACAAGCGCACCTATTGATGCAGCAGCAACAACACCATAGATATTCAATTCGCCCTGCGCTGCTTTCCATGCTGCTGGTGGGACTACTATTTCTGATGGGAATGGAATTGCAGAACCCTCTATTGCCATAAGTATTCCAATGGTCCAGTAGTTTATATTTCCCATATACCAAGTAATTACCTGTGTAAATAAATCATGTAACATTGATGAAAGAGATCCTTTTGGTTAATGTTGTCTTTTTGTGTTTCCTGATGACATGACTCTTATTCTGGTATCATATCAAAGGTGTTTATTTCTTTAATTGCAATCGATTACGTTTTCCAGCCATGTGTACCAATTAGCGGAACAAATGCTACACTTCCTGCTGATTCGCATTTTAAAACGTTAGATTGCTTGGTGTAAACAAGCAACTCCTGTTGTTGTCGATCTCCAGTGGGTATCAGCATGATTCCGCCATTTGATAATTGTTCTGCCAGTGTCTGAGGAACTACCGGTGCACCTGCTGTTACAATGATTTTATCGAATGGTGCATGCTGCGGCCATCCCGCAGTTCCATCACCAATCTTGAAAACAATGTTTTGATAACCCATCTCTCTTAAACGCTTTCGTGAAGCATCACCAAGTTCCTTATGTCGTTCTATAGTATAAACCCGACGTGAAAATTGTGATAGAATTGCTGTTTGAAAGCCTGAGCCTGTACCAATCTCAAGAATTTTCTCATCACGCTGTAATCTTAGAAGTTGTGTCATAAGTGCCACTACGGTTGGCTGGGAAATTGTCTGTCCAAATCCAATCGGTAGGGCATTGTCGTCGTATGCCTGTTTAAACATCGCTCCATCAACGAATTCATGACGCGGTACTTTTCTGAATGCGTCAAGAACCCGTTCATCCGTGATACCATTTTCGCGTAGTTTTTTTATAAGCCGCTCTGCCGCAACGTTTAGATTGATAAAGTCATTCATTGTTCACCGTTAATCTGATAATTAAGAAATTGATTTACGTATTTGTAAAACAGCCTTTACCCACCGCAGTGTGTCTTTAACATGTGAAATGTGGCTTTGACCATCGGTATATAATGTCCTGATGTTCACAAATGCAACCGGAAAGCCAGCTTTGATGCTTTTCATGATTACTTCGGTTTCCATTTCAAAACGGGTATAGGTGATTGATATTTTCTTTAGCATCGCAGTAGAATACAAGCGATAACCGCATTGACAATCAAGAATAGTTGATTTACATAAAAAACTCAGAATTTTTGATGTTACAACATTTGAAAAAATGCGTGCGGGTGGCATTTTGCCAGCTTTTTTTTCACGGTTGCCAATACAAATGCCTGTTTGTGGATGCTCCTTTACATAATCAATAAAATGATGCAGATCGTCTGGTGCATGCTGCCCGTCAGCATCAACAGTAAAGATCCATTTTGCACCCTTCTTCATACACCATGAAAAACCGGTTACCAGTGCGGCTCCTTTGCCAAGGTTGACAGAGTGAGATAAATAAGTCAGATTCATCTCGTTGCAATACTGACTTGTACCATCCATTGATGCATCATCAATTACACATAATTTACAAGATGGAACATACTCGAGAAGGGCTGGAATCAGTTTACGCAAAGTGTCAGCTGCTTTGTATGACGGGATAACGATATAAGTAGAATCAGGCCAATGATATTGCATGCAGATTCTCCTCTATTTTTTTTCGCAACAGCTCTATTGATGTTTCTGATGTATCCAGATCACCAGCGGTAACAATTTCGCCCGTTTTGATTGTCAATGTGGCGAATGGTTTGGGGATGATCATTCTATCCCAGGATTTTAATTTCCAGTAGCTTGATGAGTGTACGGCAAGAGGAACAACCGGGGATCTGGTCATAATACAAAGATGTGCAATACCACTTTTAACAACACCACGGGGTCCCCTGGGCCCATCAGTTGTAATAGCGACGTTGCGATTATTCTGTAAAGCTCTCAGGCATTGACGATACGCTGAGAAACCATGCCTGCTTGATGAACCCTGAATAATAGTATAATTCCATTTCTTTGCGACAGCAGATGCCCTGATTCCATCGCGGCTTGATGAAACAATAACAGAAAAATTCTTATTCCGGAAAACATTTGCCAGCGGCAGCAAATCTGAATGCCAGATCGCATAGAGATTCCCCTTACCGGGATTATCAAGGATATCTTCAATACTGCCTTTTCCAACCTCTTTACGCCAGGTTGATCCAAGTATTGATCCAAAAATCCAGATTAAAGCGCTTACAGCGTCCATTTTTATCGGTGTATTATAGATGTCTGTTGTAGTATCGTTTAAAATTTTCAAAGTAAATCGCTTAATAAAAAAATGAAATCATTATATCCGAATTTTACTATCTGACCGAACTCAGCACGTCAAAAATATTCCATAAAAACCACAATGTGCTGCACACGATCTGTCACTGATAACCCTGGATTAGTACCAGAATTCCTATTAAATGTAATCCAGTTCAGAAAATAATAAAAAAAACGATTAAAAGACAGGGTAATGCAATATATCTCAAAAGAGAAGGATTGTTCAACCAGGTACCTGGGTGGTAGTTGATGTATCGTAGATCCTGTTTCGTTCATTCATTTTGAATAGTATGCGTAGTGTTAGTTAAACTGTTAAATCAAAAAAAAGAAACTGTTTTATGATGCAATTTGACATATTAAAAAATTAACCTTGTTAGAAAAAATAATTTGCTCTATAATAAAAAAGACAGAGAAACTAATTAAATGTACCTGAATCTGCAGAATCGTTCATGGTTTAGTATGGTGAATCAAATCATTGTGAAGGATATGCACCTTGAATCCATTAGAACAATTTGTTTCGGTTGATGAACGGCCTGATGGTGTGTATGTTAAAGTGACCAGGGCTGAGAAAGAATCGCTACGAATGGATCTGATTCGCAGTGCTGTGGAAAATGCATTTGTCATGAATTTTGATTCCGCAAAGTTTGAAGATGTTGTGATGCGGGCCCGCGGAGTATTTGAGCGTATCGGCCCGCTGTTTGAAATTTACAATCAGGATTTAGAGAAATATCTTCAGGTTACTATAACAGCACAAAAAGCAGTTTTGAAAGTGAATAGCGGGTGTCTTGCGATGGGTAAAAGACCTTCTGAGAAGACTCTGTTGTACTATTTGAACAGAAAAGGTGTTTCGCACGGTGTAAAGATCGAAACTATCCGGGATCTGATTATTGAAAACAAGTGGGATGAATTTACAGATGTTGCTGAAATTACACCGCCACTTGACGGTTTAGATTCAAAGATTGAAATGCTGATATCAATTGATCCAAATCTGCAGCCTACTGTACGGCCTGATGGTTCTGTTGATTATCGCGATATCCGTTCGTTTACATCAGTGACAAAAGGACAATCACTTGCGGTAAAACATCCTCCAACCCCTGGCAAACCGGGAATCGGACTTGGTGGTGAAGAACTGCCGCCAACTCCAGGTATTGATCACAAACTCCCGAACGGAAAAAATACAGAAATATCTGTAGATGGTATGTATCTGCTCGCATCAAAAACGGGGATTGTTTTTCTTCAAAATGGTTTGGTTCATATTGTAGAAATGCTTAACATAAACGGGAATGTTGATTTTAATGTCGGAAATGTAAAATATAGCGGCGATGTACTTATCTGCGGCAGTGTAATGCCCGGTTTTACTGTTGAAGCAGAAGGAACAATTCACATTAAAGGTGAAGTCGAGTCTGCAAGAATCATTTCACGCAATGGGAGGGTTATTGTTGAAAAAGGAATTCTTGGGAAAAGTGATACTCAAATAAAAGCTAAAACCGGAATTGTTGTCAGTTTCGCTCAGGAAGCAGAACTTTTTACTGAAGGATTGCTTGTATTTGATAAATTTTTAATGCATTGTGACTGTACCTGTGAAGTACTTGAGGGACATGGACACAATGCAAGCATTATTGGAGGTATCATAAAAGCAGAGCGAACTGTGACCATAAAACAGGTGGGTACAGAAAATGGTTCATTGACAACAATTATATTATTTGACAAACGCAAGGCAGAAATCGAGGATAAAATCAGGGAGTTGATGTTACTTGATAAAAAACTAAAAATGGAACTTGAACCGGTTGAAAAACAGTTGAAAACGAAAATTGCACTGATTAAGCGGACCGATGAAGTGTCAACACGTGCCAGAGACGAGGTAAAAAAATGGGTTGATGCTTATAACCTTATTGCACAAAAAATCAAATATGTGACAGAAAAAATTGAATCCGCAAAAAAAGATCTTGGTGGACCACTGCAGTATGATGGTTTTGTGTACGTACAGGGATCGATTTTTGCAGGAACAGAACTTGAACTATATGGCGTAAAATATTCTGTATTATCAAATATGTCAAATAAACGTTTCCGGATTATTAATAGTGGTATTCAAGCTGGAGAGTAGAAATGACACCTGCATTATCAATAGAGCACAAAATGGGAAGTATCTGGATTACACTGCCGGATGCCATCTCGATGTATAATAGTCGGGACATTGAAAAATCAATTCTCGGTAATTTACAAAAATCATCATCATTGGTACTTGATTTCTCAAACACCCGTAATTTATTCAGCTCCGGATTAGGGTTGATCATACGGATCCGAAAAGCTGCGACTGAAACAGATTGTAAATTGTGCCTTGTCAATGTCACCGAAAAAATGAGAGAACTATTGTCTGCATTGAATCTGAGTAAACTGCTCACCATATACGCGACAGATGTTGAATATGAGCTGTCGCGCAATGATTTGTGGAAAGAGAATGTCATCAAATCACTCGGATTTCTTTTTGTTGCACAGATCGAAAACCACATTTATCGAATTAACCTTTCTGGTGAAATGATTAATGGAGCAAAATTTGATCTCTGTGAAAAATTTATTCCATCACCTGATATCGCTATATACATATTTGATTTTTCCAATCTTGAGCTGATTGATGAGATTGGGGCGACTCAATTATTGCTTCTAACAAGTAAAATCAGGAATTCGAAGGGTGAATGCCGCGCTTTTGGTGTAGAGGATTGGTTACGGGAAACTATTGAAGTCCTTGGAGCGGCATCCTATATGAAGTTCTACGATGATGAAAAGTCTGCATTAAATAATATAATTAAATCAAAGCCTTAGACTAGCAGAATTGCAATAAATCCCTAAGGTAAGATATTCAGGAAATTATCAGCCAGATAATCAAAGAGTTCGAAGCGGGTTGTATCAAAGATTCATTCGATTCTGTTGAAATATATTTGCATATCGCTGTTCATCAGGCTTGAAAAATTGGTGGCAGTGCATGTATTTTTCTGAATTAATTACATTTTTTTGCCGCAGTTAATGGCGGTTACAGACTTATTTGTTTTTCTACTGATACCAGTAAGTAGGCAAAAAGTAATGATTGTGAAAGGATAAACATCATGAATCGTCTTGATCTTGCATTCAGATCATTTTTCTGGATCTTTTTAAATAGAAAATTTGCAGCTAAGGTTAATGAACATTTTGATTCTGTAAAGAATGAGCAAGCTGTTGTTGAATTACCACCTGCAAAAGAATCTGGAAAAAAAGGCCGCTCTGAAGCTGTTCAGCTTCTTTCTTTGCTTCAGAGAGAAGGTAGATTGGTTGATTTCTTTAAAGAATCAATCTCATCATATAGTGATGCCCAGATCGGTGCTGCTGTTCGAGATATTCATCGCGATTGTTCATCATTACTTACAAAAATATTCGCAATTGAGCCTCTGGAAAGTAAATCTGAAGGAGAATCAGTAGAAATTCCGCCCGGGTACAGTCCCGAAAAATATCATCTTACAGGTAACCTTACTGGTAATCCCCCCTATAAAGGGGTTTTACGGCACCCCGGCTGGAAAGTAACAAAAGTGGAATTGCCGGTATGGAACGGGAATGAAACAGCAATTCCGGTGATTGCTCCGGCAGAAGTTGAACTCTAATAAAAATTAATCATACGCATATGGTGGTTTATTGTGGCTATATAAATGTTCCCTGTTAACACCTGTGCGTGGAAAATAAGGTTGATATATGAACCCCAGATATGCTATTGGTATTGATCTTGGAACAACAAACAGTGTTGTTGCATATACAGATATTCAGAACACCGAAGAAAGAAAAATTAAACTTTTACCTATAAGTCAATTTACATCAAGGGGTACTTCTGAATCCCTGAATTCGCTTGCTTCTTTCTGCTATATTGCTACTGATGCAGAAATAGAAAACAGTAGTTTTAACAGTGCTGTTTCTGCCGGACGGGACTACTGCGTTGGTGAACTTGCCCGCAAACAGGCTGCCGATGTTCCTGCACGGACTATTTCAGCTGCAAAATCATGGCTCGCAAATAGTAAAGTTGACAGAAGGAGTAGTATTCTTCCCTGGAATGCTCCTGATGGCATCCGGAAATTATCACCTGTTGAGGTATCATCACGTTATTGTCAGGAACTTGTTTTGTCGTGGAAACAATCATTTCCTGAAAATCCTATTGAAGAACAGCTTGTCGTGCTTACCGTACCTGCATCTTTTGATGCAAGTGCACGTGAGTTGACCGTTGAAGCTGCAATGAATGCCGGACTTCCTCATACAATGATCCTTCTGGAGGAACCTCAGGCTGCAGTATATGCCTGGCTTGCAGAACATGGAGATGACTGGAGAAAACAGCTTAAGGTAGGGGACATCCTTCTTGTCTGCGATGTCGGCGGAGGAACCACAGACTTTACATTGGTTGGTGTTGCTCAGGAAAATGGTGTGCTGGTATTGAACCGTATTGCTGTTGGAAATCATATTCTTGTCGGCGGTGATAATATGGACTTGACACTTGCGCATTATGCCGGGACACTCTTTGCTGAGAAAGGACATAAACTTGACGCGTGGCAATCTGTGGCGCTCTGGCATTCGTGCAGGGCAGCAAAGGAATTGTTATTATCGGATGATACTCTTGAATCTGCTCCGGTTACCATACTCGGGCGCGGATCAAGGCTCATCGGCGGCACTATTTCCATCGACTTAAAACGGGATGATGTCAAGCGGATCCTGCTTGATGGTTTTTTTCCTGAATGTCAATCTGATGCAAGTCCGGTCCGTAAAATGATATCCGGTTTCAGGGAAATCGGCTTGCCCTATGAATCAGATGCTGCGATTACAAAACATCTGGCGCATTTTTTAAGAGTGCATGGAACCGTTGGGCAGATGGTAATGCCGACACATCTGCTTTTTAACGGTGGTGTTTTCAAGGCATTACCATTTCGCCAACGATTGATTGATGTTATCCAGGGGTGGTTTACAGGTCATACTGTTCAGATGCTTGACAAAACACCAGATTATGATTATTCTGTTGCCCGTGGTGCTGCATATTACTCTACTGTAAAAATGGGCAGTGGAATCAGGATCAGGGGGGGGACAGCCCGTTCATACTATGTTGGAATAGAAACTGCCGGTCTTGCAGTGCCGGGATTTGAACGTCCACTCAATGCTCTGTGCGTTGTTCCGTTTGGTATGGAAGAGGGGACAAATATCAACGTACCATCAGAGGAGACGGGGCTTGTGCTGGGTGATACAGTAAATTTCCGTTTCTTCAGTTCTTCTGTTCGTAAAGATGATAAAGCCGGTGATATTCTTCAGGGGTGGGATGAGGAAGAGCTTTCGGAGACTGATTCTCTCGAAACAAGTCTGCCGGCAAATGACAAGTTTACAGATGGGTATGTTCCGGTAAAATTCGAATCCCGGATAACAGAACTGGGAATGCTTGAACTCTGGTGCAAGTCCACAATTTCTGATGATGCATGGAAGCTTGAATTCAGCGTACGGGAATGAATCGGTTATATACATGCAATAGTGTTATTGTGTACATCTGGTGGATCCAATGCTGTAGTGATATAATTTACAAAAAGAGATGTGATGTGATTAATGAATACAAATAATGAAAAAAGCGTACCTGCCAGGTACATTATAGGTATCGATCTCGGAACAACAAATTCTGCAGTTGCATTTGTTGATACCAATGTAAAGCCGCTTCATGTTGAGGATTTCCGGATACTTCAGATAAGTGCAGCAAATGAATCATCATCGCTGAATCTTTTTCCATCATTTCATTATGAAGCGGCCGTCGGTGAATTTACAACCGGTGCATTGACACTTCCATGGGAAAAAGGAGTTGATAAAAAGGTTGTTACTGGTACATTCGCCCGTGATCACGGTGCCCAGATTCCGGGACGTCTTGTCGTTTCTGCTAAATCATGGCTTAGTCATGCAGGTGTTGACAGAACAGCACCACTGTTGCCGTGGCATGCCCTGAGCGATGTAGAAAAAATTTCACCGCTCGAAGCGACAACCCGATATCTTCTGCATATGAAAAATGCATGGAATTATGACCATCCGGATTTCTGTATGGAAGATCAGGATGTAATCATTACGGTACCTGCGTCGTTTGACGAGATTGCACGTGAGTTGACTGTTGAGGCAGCTGCGAATGCCGGGTTAAAAAAAATTGTTCTGCTTGAGGAACCTCAGGCTGCTTTTTATGCCTGGATTCAATACCATGCATCAGATTGGCAATCGTTTGTAAGTGCCGGCCAGAAAATTCTTATTTGTGATATTGGTGGTGGGACTACCGATTTCACATTAATACAGGCCAAGGCGTCAGATAAAGGTATTGTTGAATTTCATCGTATTGCAGTTGGAGATCACCTGATTCTTGGCGGAGATAATCTTGATCTTGCTCTTGCGTATTATGTTGAACAGAAAAAAATTGATGGAAAAAAAATATCTCCACGTCAGTTTGGTGCTCTTGTCCGAATTTGTCAAAAAGCAAAAGAAACATTACTTGGTGAGAATGCACCATCGAAATTGACACTTTCGATACAAGGATCAGGTACATCACTGATCGGAGGGGCAATTCAGGTAGAACTGACTAAAGAAGAGGTGGAAAATGTCCTTGTCGAAGGGTACCTGCCGTTTGTCGCATTGACAGATAAACCTCAGGCACGTCAATCCGGATTTCAGGAATTTGGACTTCCCTATGCGCCGGATCATGCCATTACCAAATACCTAGCATCATTTCTTATGTCACATAGTAAAGGTTCTGAACAGGATAATAATGCAGCTCGGCCTGATATTGTATTGTTTAATGGAGGCGTTTTTGCTTCATCTGCTATCCGGAAGCGAATCATTGATGTGTTATGCCAATGGTTTGCAGATAATACAAATCAGTGGAAACCGGTACTGTTTGAGAATGATTTTCCTGAAAGAGCTGTGGCACGGGGTGCCGCATATTTTGGGCTTGTTCGCAGAGGTGTTGGTGTACGAATCGGGGGTGGATTGGCCCGGTCGTATTATATCGGTGTTGAAACAGATAATGGAAGCAGAGCTTTGTGTCTCGCTCCTGCCGGTTTACAGGAGGGACAAAGTATCGTACTTGATACTATGACTTTCAGCTTGCTGATTCGTCAACCCGTTGAATTTCCGCTGTTTGTCTCAAGCAGGCGTACAACCGATACACCGGGACAACTTATCGATATTGATCCTCTTGAAATGAATTCACTGCCACCGATTTGCACTGTTTTACGTTCAGGAAAAAATCTTGAAGCTGACAATGTAAAGGTACTTTTGAATGTGAGGCTCACAGAAATCGGAACCCTTGATTTATGGTGTTCTGAAATAGGTGGAAACAGAAGCTGGAAATTGCAATTTGATGTTCGTTCGGCGACGCGTACAGAAATTGCAGCACATTCTGCACTAGCTGAAAAAGAGGGATTTGTTGACAATGAGACAATTGAGTCATGTAAAAGACTGATCGCAAATACATTTTCACCAAATGCGTCAATTCAACCATCGGAACTAATCAGGCATCTTGAAAAAGCAAGTTCAATGGAACGTTCAGAATGGCCGCCATCATTGCTTAGAATATTCTGGGAAGAGATATTTAACGTCAGCAGTGTACGCGGTCGTGATCCTCTTTACGAAGCACGATGGCTTAATCTGCTTGGTTTCGCTCTTCGTCCGGGGTATGGATATGCAGTTGATGATTGGAGAGTGAAGCAGACATGGTTATTGTTTCAGAAAGGTGTTGTTCACAATAAAAATCAGGCTTGTTGTGCCGAGTGGTGGATTTTATGGCGGCGTATTGCCGGTGGACTGGCATCAGGACAGCAAAAAGCTTTGGCGCAACCGCTGATTGCTATTGTAAAAAATGTTTTTAAAGAAATTGACACAAAAAGAAAAGTAAAGGCAAAAGTTGATGTCAAACTTGGGGTTCATGAACTCGTAGAGATATGGCGATTGCTCGGTTCTCTTGAGTATCTGCCATCTGATGTTAAAGTGGAACTTGGTACTATAGCGTTACGATTGGTGAACAGGAAGGATCCTCTTGCAGAGGCAGCTGTTTGGGCTATAGGACGATTTGGTGCGCGGGTTCCGGTATATGGACCCCTAAATGAAGTAGTTGATTCGCAGGAAGCTGCAGAATGGGCAAAGGTGCTTACAACTGTTGAAAAACCAAATGCAACGCTATTTCTTGCGCTTATGCAATTATGCAGGCAGACAAGAGATCGGTACAGGGATATTGATCAGCCTATACTTGATGCCATTGTTGATTTTATGAAAACAAACAAAGCTCCCGAGCATCTTGTTGCACTTGTAGAAAAAGGTGGCGATCTTGATGCAAAAGAGCAGAATGCTGTGTTCGGTGATTCACTTCCAAAAGGATTACGTTTACTATAAAGTGGATGGGAACCTGATCCGGTAACGAATATGGAGAAACGGCGTTTTCAAATAGTTTTTTATGTAGCAATTTTTTGTATATTGTCATTCTTTTTCTTTGGAATGGTAGCATATGGGGTTTTGCTGCTCCCTCCAGTTCAGACAAAAGCAGTTAATCTTGTCGGGAATCAGCTCAGCAGAATAATTACTGGTGATATCAAAATCGCGAAGGTTCGCTCGAATCTTTTAACCTACATTATTCTTAAGGATTTTTCAATCCGTGATCGGGTTAATCCAAATGTATATGTCTCCGCATCCGAAATAAAGCTGCGGTACTATCTGCCATCACTGCTGAAAAAGAAAATAAGAATTACACATACGAATATTGAACAATTAAATGTTCATTTACGTATCAGGAAAAACGGAAAAATAGAGATTCCCTTTCTTCTGAATAATGGTATAAAGCCTGAAAAAAACTCGATATTTACAGGATGGGAAGTTGAACCAGGCCCTGTAAGAGTAATGGAGATGAATGCCTCGTTTCATGATAGCCTCAGAAACTATTACAGCGCGGCAAACAGGACATCATGTGTTGTCAGATTTCCTAAACTTGATTCTGTTATGATTTCCGTCGATGTACCTGATGGTTTTTTTTACAGTAAATGGTGGAATGGAAATGTTGACACATTACAAACTGACGTGGTTATTACACCCCGGGGAATGAATGTTATTCATTGCTATGCGCAGGGGAGTGGATCTACTGCCAAAGGGTATGGATGGATTCCGTTTAATTATGATGATCCATGGGATCTTCACGCTGTAGCATCAAGTAAAACCCGTCCCATTTACGCACTGGAAACATACGCTCCTGCCTTTGATACTGTCGGGTATGCACAGGCAACAGCATATTTCAAGGGTTCTTTTAAAAAACCTCTCTATTTTGTTGATCTTAAAGGTAACGGTGTCAGTTATAGTGGTGTTATGCTTGACACATTCTCCTTCAAAGGCTGGACTGATGATAGTGAGGATATCCACTATGATTTTAAGGGGAATTCGCCATATGGCAAAATTAAGCTTGATGGTGATGTAAGAATTATTCACCTGAATTCATTTCATCCTATTATTGACAAATATACAATTAATGCAAAAGTCGATAAGTTGAAAACTGCATCATTTGTAAAGTATGTGCGTCAGCTGGAAAATGTTCCCGGCGATAGTGCAAGGCTTAATTTGTATCTTAATGGTAAAGGGTATCGTGATATTCCTGATAATATCCGTCTTGATGTTGCTGCTTATCAGGGAGATCTTCAGGATACTTTACAATTTGCTGCTGCAATAAGGAATGATGCCTGGAGCATGTATGGGGTATGGGGAGCAAATGAAATCAACGGGGATGGTGCTTTTGATCTCAAAGGTGGTATCACCGGTAACATTAAAAGTAAACTTAACGATGTTCATCCGCTTTTCAGTTACTTTGTTAAGGAACGAGTTCTGGGACGATTACATATTGAGAGTGAAGTTTCGGGGAAGGTGAACGCTCCGGTATTCAATGCAAAAATCAACAGCAGCGGCCTGAAATGGCGTGGAAATACTATTGACACGATAAATGCAAATGTACAGATCGGAAAGAAAAACAATCTTAATGATATGTTATGCTCTGCAAACATAAACCTCGACTCTATCGCGTCATTTTTTAAAATTCCGGATTTAAAAGGAAAAGCATCTGTCGACGCGACTATAAAAGGTGAATTTACAAAACCACATATTAATATGATGGTAAAAGGGATTGACCTTTTTTATAAACATAAAATTGCAGATTCAGTCGATGGTAAAATTGTTATTGACAGTATGAATCGTGTTGATGCTGATAAATTAAGAATTAAGAACCAAAAATCACAAATAGTACTTGATGGTACAGCTGTGTTTGGCGGTATTATAGATAGAAATGGCAATATCGGTTTTGATCTTTCTGCTTCTGCTGATCTGGTTAAAGATAATATCGTGTCAAGAGCGGGTCTTGTTACACTAAAAGGTTTATATGCAAAAGATACCATAGATATTAAGGTACACACTAATGACTTTAATGTAGAAGTGCTTAATCCATGGGTAGAAAAAACTGGTCTGGTCAACGGATTGCTATCAGTTAAAACATCGGTGAGCGGTTCAGTTAAAAATCCTCTTTGCACACTTTCCGCTGTAATCAGAAAGCCATCCTATAGAGATATCCGGATGAATTCCATTAAAACAAAGTTTGTGCTTGCTGATTCATTATTCAAAATAGATTCTGCAGAGTTTAAACTTGATAGTATGTCAGTTTTATATTGCAAGGGAAATATTCCTGTATCCACTGGTCGTGGGTGGAAACTTGATCCATCCGCAGACCGTAAATGTAAAGTGTATGTTCAAAGCAGCAGGCTTGATCTTGAGTATCTTTCACGCACTTTCAGAACTGACTGGAAATATATGGGAAAAGGGCTTGTATCATGTGAAATCGGGGCAAACGGGCAGGGATGGAACATAAAGGGAATTGCTGCAGCTACCGGTGCATCACTTTACAACAATGAATTAAAACTACAATCTCATAATGTTAATATTGATACAAAGATACAAGGACAATTACTTAAACCTGATATATCCTTTACAGTAAATTCAGGGAAGGTGGTGTATGATCTCATAAAATCAGATAGCACTGCATTTACCGGATTGTTTAGCAGGGATACTGTTCATATTATTACAGGCAGTGCTTCCCTGTTCAATGGCGGACGATTGACGGTAGATGGCGTTATCCCTTTTGACAGTTTAACATATGGTATTGATGATTACGGAGTGAAACTGAAATGCAGTCTCATTAATGTTGCATTACCAGAATTGAATGTTTTTACAGGAAATGAATTGATTCGTAGTGGGCTGCTGAATGCAAATGGTGTGCTTGGACTTGTAAGCGGTATACCGGTTATCAATGGGAGAGTATCAGTCAGTAATGCCGTATTTGCTATCGATGGTGTTGAACCGCACATCGGTCCGTTAAATGGTGACTTTGTGTTAAAAGATGATACAATCAAAGTCGTACAATGTAAGGGAAGCTGGGGTAGAGGATCGCTTGAAAGTATTGGTTTTATTGTGTGGTGCCCTGATAGTCTTAAAGATGTGGCATTAACCGGGCAAGTAAGGAATTTAAATGCAGATCTTCCTGACATTGCATCGACAAACATTCGTAATCTTGGTTTTTCTTTTTCAAAGAGAAAAAGTGATTTTTTATTTTCCGGAAATGCCGATGTAGGAACAACCAGATTTTTCAGGGATATCAAGATTAATGATATCATTGATCAATTCAATTTCACAGAACCAGTCACTTTAGAGGATAATCCATTATTACAAAAAATTAAGCTGAACATAAAGGTTAATCTTCTTGAAAATCCGTTGATTGATATAAATCTTGGATACCTTGAATTCAAAGGGGCACTTTCAGTAACCGGGTCTGCGGCTCATCCATCTTTTGTTGGTGATCTGAGTGTTGACAACGGGTATGTGTCCTACCTTGGAAAACAGTTCGCAATTTCAAATGGGCATTTGTCAAATTATGATGCGGTCGTTTTAAATCCGGAAGTGGATCTTAATGCGTCGACAGATGTGACATTTTTAGGAGAAGACTCTGTACTGATTATGGATACGGTCAAACTACGAATCACAGGAACACTTGATAAAATCAAGTTTAAACTCTCTTCTTCTTCTCAAACGTTGACAGAAGCGGACATTATCAGTATTCTTACATTCGGAGAAAAGCTGTCATCAATTGGCAGTGATCTGAAACAACGTGTTATTACATTTGCAAGTCAGGCTGTTTTCGGTTTTGGTTCACGAAAACTTGAACAGCTTCTTGATATTGACAGAATAGATCTTGATGGCGATTTGTTCGATATGTCAAGAAATAAAAGTCCGACACTGACCGTTGTTAAACGAATCTCACCAAAACTGATGGTTACTTATGAAACTGCGATTGCAAACTTGAGCAGAAGAAAAATATCAGCTTTTTACAGTCTGACTAAATATTTTTATCTACGTGGTGAAACAGAAAATAAGGGTGATTCCGGAATTGACTTCATTTTTAAATATAGCAAATAGGTTTGCAACATTATCGCATTTAATACTATGGTGTATTGTGATTCTGCTTACTGCAATACCTTCTGATGCCGCTTCCAAAAAAGAGTGGCAAACCGGTGTTATGCAGATCAGGGGAAATAACACATTCAGGTCTGCAACACTATTCAGATTTACATACCTGAAACCGGCAAGCCTCTTTTCAAAAACCCGTTTTTCCGAATGGCGTTTACGTTCAGATATTGACGTAATTAGAAAGTTCTACCGTAATCAGGGATTTATGGAAAGTAAGGTTTCTATTGAATCACTGATACGGGATACTGTTAAAATGAAAGTTAATGTAGTTATTTCAGTAGCTGAAGGACCCCGGACGGGAATTAATAATGTTTATCTGAGAGCAACAGATTCTATTTTTGATTCAACAATAATCACACGGTTGGCATGCCATAAAGGAAGCTTTCTGATAAGCAGTCTGATTAGTACTGATTTGAAAATGCTCAAAGAACAGCTTGCATTAAAGGGATTTCTTGATGGAATTGTGGTACCTGATGTTTCAATTGATTCATCACGATATCTCGCAGACATTACCTTTACAGTACAGGAGGGTCCGCAAATAAAGATTGGCGACATTAAAATTGATGGTTTGAAGAAACTACGGACAAAATTTGTTAGTCGTGAACTCAATTTCAGGGATGGTGATGTACTTACTTCTGAGCGAATCAGAAAAACAGAAAATAACCTATATAGAACGAATCTGCTTAATTCAGTACAGATCGATCATACTCTTGATAGTACTGACACAAAATATAAAAATGGAAATGCACAGGTAACAGTGAATGTTAAAGAGCTTGATTTTTTCAAATTGCAACTTGGTATTGGATATCTCTACAATGGTGACTACAAATACTATGAAGGAATTCGGGGCTCGCTTGAAACATCATATAACAATCTCTTCCGTCTGGGACATCAATTGACATTGAAAACAGATGGTGCCTTTAAACAGCAGAAAGCGGACCTGATTTACCGAACCCCATGGTTTTTCGGTATTCCTTTACAATTTGCAAGCAGGTTGTACCTTGATAGATTGACAACAAAAAATCTTGATAGTGCATTGATCCGTGGTCTTGAACTGTCATTTAATTACCAGGCAAATTCGCATCTTGAGTATCTTTATAAATTAGATTGGCAGGATCAGGTCTGGTTTAAGGGGAAGGATAATACATCGGCACCACAGAAAATGACAAAAATCATTGGTGCTGAAATTACCTATGATAACCGTGATGATATTGTTGATCCAAGCCGGGGCGTATATAATTTATTTACAATTGATTATGCTGGATGGCTTGACAAAAATTCAAATCGTTATCTTAAAATAACAAACGATATCAGTTTTCATTGGAAATGGGATGGTTTAATATTTGGAACGGGATTACAGCTTGGACTTATATATGCCTATGATTCAACACAACAGGTAATTCCCCCACAGGAACAGTTCAGTCTTGGAGGTACCAAAATATTACGGGCCTACGAACAGGATGAGTTTCACATTGATAAAGGAGTTAAGGTTGCAGCAAATCTTCTGGAAATAAGATTTCCTATTTTCTGGTGGTTTAATGGAGCATTTTTTGTTGATGCCGGCAATGTATGGGAATTTCCGAATGAACAATCGTATGTTAAAGGAATCAAGTGGTGCGGTGGGCCAGGATTAAGAATTAAGACCCCGATTGCGATTGCTAGAATAGATATGGGAATAAAATTTGAAAATAAACCATTCAGGGATCTTTACAGATTCCAAATAGATATTGGGCATGCATTTTAAGATCGCCTGTTAAAAAAACTTACAGAGTGAACAAGTATGAATACAAGTCAAGATATGGCAGTTTGTAATGATCGACGCCACTAAAGCTGTTGTTGTAGTTCCACCGATTCAGGATTTCTATTTTACCTATCATCGGTTTTCATCATTGGGAGCCTATATTGTTCAGAAGATCGCGGGTTCATTTTTTAAAGAGTGTCAAATGTTGAATTTCCCGCTTGATGGCTCAGGTCCTGAAACGATTGCATTACCACAAGAAATACAATATTTGAAAAAGTACATAATTCCCGATGAGACCGGACCATTGAGTTTCTTCAGGACATATAACCGGTATGGATCATCAATTGATATTTGTGCAAAAAAAATCATTGATACCGGAGCATCATGCTGTTTAATATCCGTTTTTGCGTTTTGTTATGCTAATACAGCATTATATCTTATTGAAAAAATCAAACGATTGAAACCCGAGTTATGCGTAATTGCCGGTGGAGCAGGAGTCAGCGTCGCACCAGATCTTTTTCTGAACAGTACTTCAGTTGATTATGTTGTAAAGGGTGAAGCTGAAGTATCTCTGCCATTATTACTTCAATTTATTCAGGGGAAAAACAGCATTAACAGAGAATCTATACCTAATATCGGATGGCGCAATGATAATAGAAGCGTGTTTACAAACGGTATGAAATTCACAGAAGCAAGCGAGATCGTTTCATACGCAGTTAAAACATTTGAAACACAAAAGAAACTTTATATTTCCACAACATTGTCAAGGGGATGCAGATACAAATGCGAATTCTGTTCGAACCGTTTAACTCAGGGTAATAATTTCAGGATCGTCTCACCTGATGCATTTAAGGAACAGTTGCTGGCGATACTTCATACTGAAGATACAACAAAAAGGATAAAGATCAATTTTGAAGATGATAATATCATGCATGATTATGGATATTTGATTACAGTTTTACAAATGTGTAAAAAAGTGTTACCAGACTGTACATTTACCTTTGAAAATGGAATTGATTACAGACTCCTTGATACTGAAAAATGCAGCCAATTGATCCGGCTTGGCGTGTGCCAATTCAATTTCTCACTTGCGACTGCAAACAGTGATATTGCTGATACTCAGCACAGAATTATAAATGTTACCAGGCTGGATGAATTATACCGATTGTTGCAATCTGCGTCTATTCCGGTTATTACCTATTTTATTTGTGGCTTTTCGAATGATACACATCAGACAATCATTGATAATTTGAAGTTCATACATTCACGATCTACGCTTGCCGGAATTTCCATGTTTTATGCAGTTCCCGGTATTGAAGGTTTTAAGTATAATAATCCTGATACCGGAACTATTGCACAATATGCCGGTTCCTCAGCGTTTCCATGGAATAATTCACTTTCAACAGCAACATTACTGACAGCATTTCGTTTGTCGCGAATTGTAAATCTTATTAAACAACCTCAAAAATCAGAACTTGAATTGAAATTGCTTATGCAGGTAAAAAGGGAGAGAAAACTGTTTACGATAAAGAAAAATCAGGAGAAACAGAATATTTTGATTGAGCCAGAGTGGCAGGATTACGAATTGGTGAAACGTTTTCTTACTGTAGTCAATGAATAGAATGCCACTGAGAAGAGCGTATTTTCAATCGTTATTTATCAGCAAAAACATCACTAATAGTTTCTTTAAAATCCTGAACAAATGCTGAATCAGAGAATTTAAGCGGTTTTTCAATATATCCTTTTGCACCAAAACTCATACATTCAAGCATTGCGTTTCCGCGTACCGCAGAGATCATCACAACATTCGCATCGGGAAATTCGTTGAGAATATCTTTTAGTGCTTCCATACCATCACGGTTCGGCATCGTAATATCAAGGGTAATTAAATCCGGCCTGTGGATTCTGTAAAGCTCAACTGCATCGTTACCATCATTACCTGTCGCAACGACATCAAATCCAAGTTGCTTGTTAAAAAAATCAACAATCTGTTTAATTAAAAACTTTGAATCATCAACAATCACTGCCGTCTTTACTGCCATGAATAAGCTCCCATAAGCTGAAAATATACCCGTTAGTCATTTTAAGGATTGACAGTAGCACTACGTTTTTTCTGAATCGCAAAACCAAAATATGCCGGTTGATTGTTTGAATAGATCTTACCCTCAATTCCGGAAATAAAGGGTAGGAATGGAATTCCCTTAGAGTAAAGAACTGGTATCGACTGATTAAGAATTCCGAATTGTTCCACAAATTCATTATGATCAATAATCATTGCGCAATAATTGTTTGCAACTTCACCGAATATATCAAATGTTTCAGATCTGTCAATGTCATTCTTTCCAATAAAATGGTTGATAGCATCATCATTTATACCTATTGCAAGAATTGCCTGAAATTGATTGCTTGCACTTCCCATAATGATAATATTTTCATATTCAGCTTCAAGTCTGGGAACGAATACCCATGGGGCTTTGATAATACTATTCACTCCCAGTAATGCATCAACACACTCAATTGCGGTAGACGAAAACATTGTCGATACTTCATTTAGTGTCATACTCGGGGCAAAAAGAGAGTACATACCGTCGTCATGTGTACTGAACATAGTTTCCTTCGTTTTAGAAATTGAATTAACACGACATAATATCTCTAATCATACCTATTTTGATCGCACTGGTCTATAAAAATCTGATGTGTTATAAATTATTTGAGTGAAAACAAAATGGGCACCATGTATGACGCTATGTAGCAATCAGTATAGTAGATTTAATCATAACTGTAATAATATCAATAACATATAAGATTGATTCATAGTGAAGAATGATTGTCTCTCAAGATGAATCAGATATCAATTGGTATCAACTGATGAAGATTTTCCAAATTATTTAACGAAATAATAAGTATATTATAGTGTTTTTCAAATGATTATTGACGTTGAATATATCGGTACGGAAACTTGTAAAAGGTACTTCAGGCTATTTTCAACCGAATGATATAATACTCCTGGTACTTTAAAGGTCTGACCCATCTGGTATTCATACCCTTAAACATTCGTGCCGATTACTACATTTGGAATAACGCACATTTATTGAAATACTATAGGAATTCCCAGACAGGAACTCTTTTTTTGTTAGAACTACTATAAAGCGGGTTGTTTATAATATGAAAAAAAACATTGCAGTACTTGCCGGTGATGGAATCGGACCAGAAGTTGTCGATCAGGCATTAAAGGTTGTAAAAGCTATTGAAAAGAAATTCGGTCACGAATTTACCTATACACCAGCTCTGGTGGGTGCGGTTGCGATTGATAAAACAGGAGATCCTTATCCTCCTGAAACACACGATATATGCATGAAATCGGATGCGGTACTTTTTGGTGCAATCGGTCATCCAAGATTTGACAATGATCCCAAAGCTCCGGTACGTCCGGAACAGGGTCTTCTCCGTATGCGTAAAAGTTTAGGACTTTATGCAAATATTCGACCGATTACAACGTTTAAATCACTGTTACATAAATCACCACTTAAAACAGAACTTGTTGACGGGGCTGATTTTATTGTGATTCGTGAGTTAACCGGTGGTATTTATTTTGGTGAACGGGGACGCAGCGCAGACAGAAATACTGCATTTGACACTTGTACCTATACAAAAGATGAAATCATCCGAATTACAAAACTTGCATTCGAATATGCACGCAAACGCCGTAAAAAAGTATGTGCGGTTGACAAAGCGAATGTTCTCGAAAGTTCCCGTTTATGGCGCGAAACAATACAGGATCTTCACAAGGACTATCAGGATATTGAACTTGAATTTATGTTTGTTGATAATGCGGCAATGCAGCTTGTTACATGGCCGAAGAAATTTGACGTAATGGTAACAGAGAATATGTTTGGTGATATTCTTACCGATGAGGCAAGTGTGATTACCGGTTCACTTGGTCTTTTACCATCTGCGTCAGTTGGTATTCATACATCTGTGTTTGAACCTATTCACGGTTCATATCCTCAGGCTGCAGGAAAAAACATTGCTAACCCGTTAGGAACAATTCTTTCTGCTGCGCTTATGTTTGAATACTCACTTGGAATGCCTGAGGCTGGAAAAATCATCCGTGATGCTGTTGATGCGTCAATTGCTGCAGGTATTGTTACTGTAGATATCGCCGGTGATGCAAAACCATATTCAACATCGGATGTCGGTGACTGGATTGCCGATTACGTTGCGAAAAAGTAAATAATATTTATTCTGGAAAATGAAAAAGGCCATTTAATGGCCTTTTTCATTTTGTGCGCCCGGTAAAGTACTTTTCCTGATGAATAGTATCTTTACAAATACAAAGTCTTACTGATTAATAAACCAATCAATCAATTTCCGGGCTATACTGATCGGGCCGGGAAGAGATGTTGGCAGATTGTCTTTTGTATACCATGCAGCCTCTTTAATCTCAATACCATCAGGAGTGATCTCACCGGAATCATACTCTGCAGTAAATCCAATCATTAACGAACAAGAAAATGCCCATGGCTGACTGCTGAAATAACGGACATTTTTGACTTTAATCCCAACTTCTTCGACCGTTTCACGCATCACCGTTTCCTCAAGAGACTCTCCGGCCTCAACATAACCAGCGATTACTGAATGCAATGGAAAATTTGAATTTCGTGCAAGTAAAATGCTGTTATCTTTAATAATTGCAACAATAACAGCCGGATTTATTCGGGGATAAACTGTAAATTGACATTCAGGGCAAATTTTTGCGAGTTCAGTTGGACTTGTATTCATTGGCGAGCCACATCTGCCGCAAAACTGATTGGTTAATTCCCAGTTAAGAACCTGATATGCGCGCATGGCAAGTGAAAAATAAAATTCATCAAGAATGGTAAATGATTCCCGTAATGTCTTGAGGATATATGGAGCAGTACCTTCAGATTGTAAAATGGAACAATAAAATCCGCATGTCCCGTTGTGTCCAAAAAACAACGGTTTACTTGAAATACTACCGCTATTTCCAAGTGTGTTGAAAGAGGGGAGTCGCGGTGATACACCGGATATGTCAATGAGAAGCGAAGCTTCCTTGAAAACAAAACAGACTGAATCTGTCAGCTCTGATGGTTGTTTGACTGTAAAGTGAAAAATCATTGGTTATTTTCTCAATTAATCTTTTCTGCTTATTTATTACCAAACGATTGTGCTGTAAATGCAGTGATTGCATTTTCAAGGGCTGTAACTTCTTTTTTCAAATCGGAAATAACAGAATCACGTTCGAAATCCCCAAGTACGTTAGTCAATTCATCATTGGTATCATATACCATTGTTCTGAACGGATCGCTATAGTCTTTTTTTCGGGATTGCACGATGAGATCAAAAATTGTTTGCAATAAGGGAATCGTTTTTTGTAAACCAATCGTAATTTCTTTTACTGAGAAATCAACCTCCGCACAAAACTCAAGATGAGCGAGCGTTGCCAGTGCATGTTTAAAACGATCCTCTTTATACCGGTTGAAGGATGCGGCAAAAAGAGTGTGAACATCCTTCCATGAATGAATTGATGTAGTATTCTTTATTTTATCCAGAATCAGATCAAGATCATTCTGTGAAATAATCTGTCCGCCGCAATTGACCCATTTTTTTTCTCGTGTTGGTATATGTAAGGTTGAAAAATCGCAAGAAGTCAATGAATAATAATGAATTATTTCTGATGCACAATACCACCTTAAAATCGTATGATACATCTTCCATGATTCTGCTACTTTCCTGATTACTACGGTTCGATTGCTTTTTTCAAATGTACCTTTTATACAGATATCGTTAATAGTACTGTTGGATATGAGAATCTCCCGTCCCTTTTTTCTGCATTCAGATTCAGGGGGGGACGGGAGCTTTTGATTTTCAAACCACTGACGTCCTGTCTCAAATTCCAGAATAGAAATTGCTGCCAGTATTTCTTCAATAGTATCAGGAGCAAGAGGATCGTGTTCTATATGTTGTTCTTTTAATGCCCGTTTATCCCTTTTGATAAATTTGACTTTGCTCCTGATAAATGCGTACATGTTATATATAAAGTAATATGCCGGATATATTACAAGTGTGTCGTTTTTCAAGTCATTACAAATTAAACTGAATGGAAAAGGAATACAAAGTTCTGCCGGATAATCGGATTTTGCACAGAGAGTAAATGATGCAAATTTACTGTTATGTTTGAAACTCGTACATAATCCCGGCCAGAAACCCCGTGATGCCCAAAGTTCACCATCATTGGTACGGGAATTATGATTTGATCCTATCGTTGCACCTGCGGCAATATTGCTTTGTCCGCCTATCATTGACGCAATAAGAAATGAGTTGTTGTGATGTTGACCATGTGATGGGAAAATCAGGCTATGTGCTATTTCACAGCATCCGATAGCTGCATTGTCTCCGATAAACGAATGGCTTATACGTGCACACTGATGAATCGAAACACATTCTCCGCTTATTACACTCACCAATTGTGATCCGCTGTCGATGTGATTTCCATATCCAATGATTGAATCCCGAATCTGGACACCATGACCTATTGATGTTTTTTCATGTTCAATTGACCTGATTGTGGAATTGTCAAGTAACAGGGCACCATCGATGATTGTATGATCGCCCATACAGCAATCTTTTATGACTGTTACATTTCTTACAATAGAATGCTTACCGATTATTCCGATACCTGCAATATGGGTAATACAGGAAACATCCGCAAGCTCAGAGAATCGTTGCTGTAAGGTGGAATCTCCTTTAAATTTCGCAACAATAAAGGCGTCTGAACAGGTTATATCAGGAAATGGAATAATTGATCTTCCACCATTCTCATTGATTAGATCGATACCAGTCCTTTTGCCATCAAGAAGGCCGCCACAGCCAAAACGGGCATTTGGTGTAGTGTAGATCTCTCCGACGTTATAAAGTGTTACATTGTCGCTGATATGGTAAAAATTACATAAACCGACATTGGTAAGTACGACATTGTTTCCAATTATGGAATTTCCAATGGTACTTTGGTATATTCCTTTAAGTAAATATTGTTTTTGAGATGCAGCATGTTCTGGATATCCAATAATTACACATCCGAAAAAACGGGAGTTTTTGATAATAGAGGGATCGAAACCATTTATTACTCCAATAGAATCCCATGATTCAGCGCTGTTACCATTTTCAATAAGACGAGTACGCTCTTCTGTTGTCAATAGACGAATTGAGGAAAAAAGTGATGGCGCGTATTGTTGAACAAATGGATATAGATCTGTCGGGATCATACAGGCTCCGTAAAAATGGTTTCAGAGAGTAGTTGATGCATACAAAAGGTGATGCATCTGTAAAGTGTCAAAAATATGATGATGTTACCTGAACTTTTGAAAAGAAAATACTTCAGTGTTATCATGATGTCTATTCTTTCTAAAACTTTATTGACACGGCATTTTTGATGTTGTAATTTAGTGGTATAGCCTGTCAGGGAGACAGGTGAAGGAGTAAGTATGAAAAAGTATGATTTTGCTGTTGTTATTGGCCGTTTTCAGCCATTCCACATTGGTCATAAGTGTCTTGTTGATCATGCATTTAAAATTGCACAGCATGTTATTATTGTTATTGGCTCACATAATGCTCCCATAAGTATGCGTAATCCGTGGAGTACGGTGCAACGGGAGGAATGTGTAAGAGCGGCGATTTCTGAGAGTAATTGTAAACACCTGACACTGATTCCTCTTCATGACAGTGCGTATAATTTCACTGACTGGATTATGAGAGTGCAGCAGAAGATTACTGCGGTAAGCCGAGATGGAACTGTTGCGATTGTTGGTCATTACAAAGATGATACATCATATTATTTAAATTATTTTCCTCAGTGGACACTTGATAAATTGCCAACACAGGCAGACGGAATAAGCGCCACAGATATCCGGAATGCGGTTTTTGAAGATCGCTTAGAGGACATTAAACAATATCTTCCTGATAATGTCAGGATCATTATCGAAAGCTGGACAAAAAGTCCGGTTTTTGAAAAGTTACAGGATGAATACCGTTTCATTCAAAACTATCGTAAAAAGTGGGAATCTGCACCATACCCTCCAATTTTTGTAACAGCCGACTCTGTAGTGATCGCTCTTGGTCATGTACTTCTTGTTAAAAGAAGAGTAAATCCCGGTAAAGGTTGTTTCGCTCTTCCCGGAGGATTTGTCAACCATAATGAATCTATACAGAAGGCATGTATGAGAGAGCTCAGGGAGGAGACCGGGCTTGATGTCGGCAGTAAGGAGCTTAATGGCTCATTAAAGTTGACACATGTTTTCGATCATCCGTTACGCGATCCGCGAGGCAGAGTTATCACGCATGCATTTATGTTCGAATTGAATGTAAAAACACTGCCTCACATTGAAGCCGGTGATGATGCTCAGCATGTACTATGGTTTCCACTTTATCAAATTGAACAGAATGAAAGTTCATTCTTTAACGATCATGCGCAAATTATTAAATATTTTGTAAACCACACAGTGTAACCATATTCACGTGTTTCAATGGTGAGTTGTTAATACTAATTGAGTCTGTATACGCATATCCTGGGATGCATTTGATACGATTATAAAAAAAGGAATATATTCATGAAAACAGCACTTGCACAAATGAAAGTATATCCTGGACAGCCTGAGAAAAATATTGAAACTATGAAACGTTTCATTGATAACGCAAGACAGCGGAAGTGCAGAATAATTGTGTTTCCTGAGATGTGTATTGGCGGATATCTTCTTGGGGACAGGTGGCTTGATTCGTACTGGTGTGACTATCTTATGGAATTTAATGATACAATTGCACCGCTATCTGATAATATTGTCATTCTTTACGGTAACGTATATGTTGATAAAAATGGAAAAAATAAGGACGGACGCGTGCGGAAGTATAATGCCGGGTATGCTTTTTATAATGGAAAACCACTTGCCACTGGATCACAATGTGGTATTCCCGGGGTAACAATAAAAACCCTGCTCCCTAATTACCGGATTTTTGATGACGAACGGTATTTCTTTTCGCTTCAGGAAGTTGCCCTTGATAAAAACGTACCACTGGAAAAACTATTAATGCCATTTAGTGTCAACATTGATGGTACCGATGTCAAAATTGGTGTGGAAATTTGTGAGGATTTATGGTTTAATGATTATTCCTATAACAATAAACCACTTAACGTTACAGGAATGCTGATCAATAATGGGGCCGAAATGATTTTTAATCTGTCGTCAAGCCCATGGACCTATGGAAAGAATCAGGCTCGAAATAACAGAATCCGGGATAGCATCAACGATTGCGGCCGGCTTGTACCATTCTACTATGTAAACTGTGTCAGCGTTCAGAATAATGGAAAAAACATAATCGTTTTTGATGGTGACAGTGCAATATATAATAGTAAAGGTGATATCGTCAGGAGCGCAGAAAAACCTTTTACCGAAGAACTGATTGTTACTGAAAACATTCAGGCTCTTACGTCATCAGTAAAACCGCAATTTCCCATGATTACAGCTAAATACAACGCTATTATTGAGGGTATACGAGGAATGGATGACATAATGGGAAACAGTCGTTTCCCATATATCATCGGTATCAGCGGTGGTATTGACAGTGCTCTTGTCGCATGCCTCCTGGAACAGGCAGTAGGGAAGGATCGGATTGTTTCATTCAATCTGCCATCACGGTATAATAGTGATACAACAAAAACTATTGCGAAGAATATTGCTGATAAACTTGGCATTGCGTATCATGTACTACCAATTGAGGATATTATAAAAGTGAACATGGATGCATTAGCAGCATTCAAACCAAGCGAATTTAACTGTGAAAATATACAGGCTAAAATCCGGGGCACAAGCATATTGTCAAATATCGCAGGAATAATGAATGGCCTGATGGTTAATAACGGGAATAAGGTCGAGATTGCACTTGGTTATGCAACGCTCTATGGTGATGTAAACGGAGGAGTGGCACCGATCGGGGATCTTCTAAAAACAGAAGTGTTTGAAATGGCCACATATATGAATGAACATATTTACAACGATGAGGTGATTCCAAAATCGCTGATACCTGATGAAAATTTTGATTTTGTTATGCCTCCATCAGCAGAGCTGAAAACCAATCAGGTTGATCCGATGAAGTGGGGGTATCATGATATACTTGTGCAAAAATTTACAGACTATAACCGGCTGAGTCCGGAAACCGTGCTTGAGTGGTATAATGAAAATATACTTTGTGAGAAACTTGAAATAAGCAGATCGTTATTTAATAAATACAATCTTGGCAACAGGGATGTTTTTATCAGTGATCTTGAATGGCTTGTTAAAAATATTCAGCGGGCTGTTTTCAAACGGATTCAGTCCCCTCCGATTATTATTCTAAGTAAAGGGGCTTATGGGTATGATGTTCGCGAAAGCCAATTGCCCACAATAAATACATCAAGATATACTGCCATGAAGAATATTTGAAATTTCGTTGGCACATGTTGCATTGGTTTGACAGGGACGTCAATGTCGTTACTGTAAGCTTTACTCAACTCGACACATTCTGAAGAGCGCCCCAAAATCCCACCTTGGCAGGTGTTCCCAAGGGGCTCCCTCAGGAGGACTTTAAAAGCAATCAAGCAATAAATTCCTGTTAATCTTCAAGTCCCCCTGCGGGGGCCCTTGAACTTTTCGCATAACCCGCCTAAATCCTTTAAAAATGCCTTAATTTCGCTAATTTCAGTACCTTTCATAATTTCCCTTTTTTGCCTATCTGCCCTTAAAATGTGTTATTCAGTTACATTAGAAATGTGTGTCGGTTCTTTCCAAAGCAAAAGAAAGACGTTACTACTTTCGCAATTTAATGATAAAAAAACACATGTTTTCACCCTGACACATTGACATTAGCAGATACCATAAATAATTTTCAATTCGTAAAATGTTGAGATTTTTTTTATAAAGAGTATCTATTGATAAATGTAAAGCAGATATGTACTCACAAAATAGCAACGTTACATTCATTTTAAGGATCTGAAAAAATGAGAAATGTTGGTGGTAATTCCAGATTTATCGGATTCATTGATGAATGTGGTGATCATTCTATGGACACAATTGATAAAGATTTTCCGATTTTCGTTCTATGTCTCACTATTATCGAACGCAGCACTTATGTAGAGCGCATAATACCAGCAATAGCAACGCTCAAATTGAAGTTTTGGAACCATGAAGGGATTAATCTTCATAGCAGAGACATCAGAAAGGCAAATGGTCCGTATGGCTTTCTACAGGTTCCAGATATGAGAAAACTCTTCTTAGCGGAAATAAGTAATCTTATTTCTAACCTTGAATGTACTATTTTTATTATGTGTATCGATAAAAGTAAACATATTACTAAATATGGTCCTAAAGCCGAAAATCCCTATGAATTCGCCTTGAAGATGTGTATGGAGCGTGTAATTCATTTCCTTGAACAAAATAACGAATGTGAATTACCTATTATTGCTGAATCACGTGGAAAACGGGAAGATGAAGAGCTGGAGAGAGCTTTTTATGAGTTTTTAGCATGCGGCACGTATTTTGTTCCTGCTGAACGATTTAAATCGTTGAATTGTCCTTTGGTTTTCTGGGATAAAAGGGCAAATATTGCAGGACTACAAGTAGCTGATCTGGCTGCGTATCCATGCGCCAGACACATTTTAAAACCAGAACAGCCAAACCAGGCTTTTGAAATAATTAATCAGAAAATATATGCAAGTGGAAGTGTTCGAGGATGGAAAGTTTTTCCATAAAACAAAAATGGCCAGTTCCGGTAATTACCAGAAACTGACCACCGACCGGGAATTCCCAGTCCCACTCTAAGTATAAACAAAGCAGTTTACTATGTCAAATGTTTTTTTGACTGTTTATGGAGGGTACTTTGACATCGATACTTCCGGTATTTACTATAATTGTAAATTCTTGGCGACGCGATATCAATTCAGCGAATTCATTTCGCTATTTAGTTAAACTTAGCACCTGACTCTGCAAAAAAACACTTAAATCACGATTCTTCTTAAATTTTGCCACTGCTACCCTTGACTGGTATAGAAATGGGATTTAGTTTATAAGTGTCGGTTAAAATTATAATCAATTCATCTCTAAATTATCTGGCTATATCACATGCCTAAAAAGACAATTCTATTTTCCTGGATTGGCCATGCTGATTTGAAAGCTATGGCTCTACATTCAAATGAACTCGTAAAATCAACAATTGAAAAAGAGATTGGACCATTTAAAGATTTCCCAAAAGATGGATTGGGACCAGTAAAAGTGCTGCTTTCGAATGTTGATTTTTCAGCAGTTACTTTGCTTAGTAATTATTCTGATGATGCTAACAACACTTTTAAAAAATGGCTGAATCAAAAAAATGTTTGTATAGAAAAAGTCCCCCTTGATAATCCTACTGAATATTCAGAAGTTTATACCATTGTTGAACAGATTTTACGAAAAACTCTTGAACAGTATGATGTAAAAAATACATCGATCTGTTTTTTGCTTAGCCCTGGCACCCCTGCAATGGCTGCAATCTGGATATTGCTTGGAAAGACAAAGTACGCAGCACAATTCTATCAAACCTACAACAATACCTATTCAATTGCAGAAATCCCGTTCGATATCACCGTTGATGTCATCCCGGAAATTCTTCTCAATACCGATAATTATTTGCAACGATTTGCATCAAAATCCCCTCAAGAAATACAGGGCTTCGAAGATATTATCGGAAGCAGTCAGTCGATAAAAATTGCAGTTGGAAGAGCACAAAAAGCAGCAATCAGAAATGTACCTATTCTTATCACTGGAGAGAGTGGTACCGGTAAGGAACTTTTCGCTCGTGCTATCCATGCTGCAAGTTCCAGAAAAACAAAAGATTTTATAGCAATTAATTGTGCAGCGATTCCAAAAGATCTTTTAGAATCTGAACTATTCGGACACGTAAAAGGTGCCTTTACCGGTGCACACGAAAATAAAAAGGGTGCTTTTGAAAAAGCTGATGGCGGTATACTTTTTCTTGATGAAATCGGTGAATGTGATCCGTTAATACAAGCAAAATTACTTCGGGTGCTGCAACCACTAAAAAATGAACCAACAAGTGTACGAGAGATTTTACCTGTTGGAAGTTCCAAAACAATAAAAGTTGATGTACGGATTGTAGCTGCGACCAATCGGAACTTACTTACAATGGTTGAGCGTGGTCTATTCAGGGAAGATTTGTATTACCGGTTAGCGGTAATAATTATCGGGCTACCACCACTTCGAGACAGGAAAAATGATATTCCAGATATCGCATCATCACTGCTGAATCAGATCAACAGTGATTTCAGTCTACAGGAAATTGGGTTCAAACACAAATTTTTTTCTGATAGCACAAAAAAATTTGTGAAACAATGTGCCTGGCGGGGAAATGTACGTCAACTTTTTAATGTACTTCTTCAAGCTGTGGTAATGGCGGATTCTGAAGAGATCACCGTTGATGATATTCAGAACGCATTGGATAATACAGTTGACAGTACTAGAATTGCTTCTTCGGACAGTTTTGAGTTAAATCAAGGGTTTTCGCTTGATAAACATCTGGAATTAATAGAAAAAGAATATATTCAAAAAGCGATTTCAACTTCTGATGGTGTCAAGTCTGATGCTGCAAAGCTACTGGGAATTAAAAACTATCAGACATTGGATGCAAAACTAAAAAAGTATAAGATTACTGTAAAAAATTAAATTGGCATACTCGTTGCATTATCTTCCTGCAAATAGTTTTTAAACCTTTTTCAGGGAGATTATTAATGACGCAATTTAAAGTTACTAACATTGTTGATGGAGATACCTTTGATGTTACACCCGGTTGGACATGGAACGGGAATCAAGGTACAAGAGTAAGACCTGCAGGGTATGATGCCCCCGAATTACTATCGCAAAGCGGAGAGGCTGCTAAAAGCCGCTTGAGCAAATTACTTTATGGTAAGATGGTTGAATTAGGTGAGGCATATCGTATTGACAGGGGAAGAATAGTATGTGAAGTCTTTTTTAATGGCGTAAATCTCGCAAAATACTTCCCGAAAATATAAAATATAAAGAACATTGCAATTCATTAATAATTTTCAACATATATTCAAATGTCAAAGCACATTTACAATGAGAGAATTTAAATGAGTGTATTTTCAAAAATTTTAGAGCGATACAATCTGAGTAAGCACGATGGTCGTCCACTTTGGCAATATCGTTGTACCCCTGAAGAGTATCAGAGTTTAAAAGAGTCAATAAAAATCCAGCTCCGGTTTAGTTCTGAAGATTCTATATCAATCGATGCAGCACTTTTTGCAGCAGAATGGTGGCGAAATGAATATTCCGGAGGTTCACCCGCCTGGGAAGATATTGTTTGTGCGCTTGGAAATGATCCCTTAAAATATAAAGATATATACAGGGATGCATGTATACAGGGTGGAAACAGACTCGGAATAAACTGGATTGTTTTTAGCAATACACATTTTTTAAGGACATTACTTGTCCAAGGCGGTTTACCTCTAAAACGCATCAGTCAACATCTCGGCCGTTTTTCTTCGTTGCTTGAATTTGTAATAAAAAAGATCGATCTTTATGGTGGAGAACAGATTGATGTTGAATGGTTGAAAAACACTCAGCATATAAATTCTCTTCCGTTGAGTTTCAAGAATTCAGTGATTTACGAATTGGTGATCCAAACCGCTCGCGCAATCTGGCAAGAAGATGATAACGCACTACCATTTGATATATCACACGATATTAGTGTACAAAAGATGGTTTCTGAATTAAAAGAATCACGGAAAAACCGTAAACATGATTCTGGTGCAGGGCTAAAAATTAAATGGGAACTTGAACTTAAGGAAAATACTGCAAAGTTATATTACTCTGCTCAGTCAGATAAATCACTTTCAGAAAATTTTTTAATCCGTAACCAAATCCCAACTAATACAAGTGAAATGTACATTTTTCTTACAAGGAAAGAGATCGCTTTTTATAGGTATAATGCTGCCGAGGAGTTACTAAGATACTCATCAAAAAATATTCGGCTTTTGTGGAATGAAAATGAAAGTTTTGTTGAGTGCAATGCTACTATAGACAACAATAAAGAGGTTGAACTTATTATTCCAGGCCAAAGTACACCAGACCTAACGTTACCTCAATTAATGAGTAAGCAAAATGATGCTTTATATCAATTTACAGGAACCACTGTTACTGGGTTTGCATCAGCAACATTACTTATACCCGAAAACTGGACTATTCCTTCCAATAATGCTATTTCAACAAGATCTCAAACATCAATTACAATACAAAATAAACTTTTTAAATTAATAGATTTTGAAGGTAGCATTGATGCAGTTTATCAAAATGAAACATTGTCGTTTCAAACAAATTGTAATACTCCAGACGATTGTGTAGTTTACGATCAACCTAAACCGGCGTGGGTCTTGCACTCTTCAAAGGAAGTTTTTGCAGGTGATATTACATTCAGACAATTCGGTGAAGGGATACCATCAAAAAAAATTGACAACCGAAATATCTTTTGGAGAATGAGTTCCACTGGTGATTGGATTTCACTTGAAAAATCAAAACCTGGATTAGGAAATGTAATGTTTCATGTAAAAAGTGCAGGTTCATCATATTTTTACCGAGGTTATTATTTAAAAGACACCGTAATTGATTCAATCCCGCTTGGCCCTCGTATTGGAAAAATTGAAATAAGAAACTTCAATGGAGTTGCAAATGTCCTCAACGATGTAGATGTTGAACAATGCAGGAATAATAATTCATTGACATTGACGGTAAGTGCAAAGACTGGTGATGAACCCCCAGGCAGAGTACAAATCAGACTTGACGCACAGGGAAAAGGTTCTTTGACGATTGATATTGTTCCACCATTCAAAGGTGCATATTTTACTGATCCAGAAGGTAAAATATTGAAGAGGAAGACAAGATTGTGTGTAGACTCGCTTCTCGGCTGTCGTCTAATTTGCCTAGGTGATGACTATCGTTTATTTATTAAACCAGTTGGTGAATTTAGCGATTTTTCTTCAACAATGCAATTGCAACAGGGATCACATCCTCTTTATAAATACGAAAATGCAATCAAAGATATGTTAAACCTATACAATCCGGTACATGAAAATGGTTTTGTTGAACTAAGTCTTCTGAATAATGGTGGAGGTATCGAAGCAATGATTACTGTTGCCCATTATAATTGCTTTACCACAAATGATATCCCCTTCAAGTTAACTGATCTGGATGAAAAAGTAATTGAGAAAGATATTATCCTGCATGGCTTTCATCTTGGTGATCTTGTTGAAAAAGTTGAAAATGTTCCTTTAGCCTTTACTCAAGGGGGTGAATATTGTTTTGCTCCTGCAACAACTCCCGGTCTTTGGATCGTTTATACTAAAAGTGCACAACAGTTTCATCTTAGACCAACCCTCAAAGTGAATCAAGCAATAGTTGATTATAAAGTTGAAAGCGAATTAGCTAATGTCAACAAGATTGAAAATCGGACCGAAAGAATAATCAAAATTAGAGAAATTCTTCAACGTGAAAAATATGACAGTACAGTGTGGAAGGAAATTGTTATCTATTATAAATTGTTGGTTAACCATGGTCTTCCTGCTGCAGCAATTGATTATTATTATGTGATTGCTGCGAATCCAACACTATCAGTACGTTTTTTCATTGCTTCTCAATTTCAATTCTCGACTGACAACGAGATGTTAAATGCTCTACTTCTACTAGAGAATTCCCTTCCTTTTGCATGGCATCTTATTCCTGTAAAGTGTTGGAGCGAAGGATGTTATGAATTAACAGAATTGCCAGGAATAATGTTTCATAAAATTATTGAACGGTTGAAGTTTTTTCTTAATGAATTATTTCTAAACTCAGAAGAATATCAGCCAGGACACCTACTTTTCAGTTTTGCTAATGACCTTCAAAAACAAGACGTAGACCCAGGTCCAATTCCGAAAAGTATAATTGATGATCTTCGTACTCACATGAAAGAACCAGAAAATTGGCCTCAAAAGTGGTATCCAAGTATTCCTGATGAATATCGACAACTATTCGATGTTAGCAAATTTGAAAATTATCAATGGCCAATGTTACTTGCTCCTCTGCGAGCAGCCTTGATAGTTGCAGGTAAAAAACATGGTTATCTCTCGAATCCAGAAAAACAAAAACGAATGCAGTTGTATCGTCGAAAATCTCAAAAATGGTATGATTATGCATTTGCTCATATGTTGCAAAGAATAATTGCTTCAGAAAGGAAGAATTAATGGACTTTCAAGCACTATATGAAAAAATGCTCCGCCGTTCCACTGATGCCCTCTGTTCTATGTGGGCAAATGGAGAGCCAGATTTTCAGAAGTATATAAAATATCTCCTCGAGAAGGAAGAAATTATTGCCGTTGATCCGGTTTTTCAGGCAACTTTTCCATGGGAATCTGCTGATGTTGAATTGAATAATTTAACGAATCTTTTTTCAAAAGAATTTATTGATTCTCTAGATAAGGCAGACATAACATACCGATTTCCTAAGAACCGCAAACCCTACATTCATCAATTAACAAGTTGGGAATCTTTGCTTGTAAAGAAGCATTCTATAGTTGTTACAAGTGGTACCGGATCAGGAAAAACTGAATGTTTTATGATACCGGTTTTAGCGGATCTTTTTGAGCAGGCAAACAATGGAATACGTGAAGGTGTTGGAGCACTTTTTCTATATCCTCTTAACGCTTTAATGGGAAGCCAGAAAAACCGTATTCTTGCCTGGACAAAAGCATTAAATTCAAAAGTCCGTTTTGGAATCTACAATGGTAAAACACCAGAAGTTGTTCGAGTTAAAGATAACAATTCACAACCATGCGAAGCCTTGGACAGACAAACGATTCGTCAGCATCCACCACAGGTACTATTTACTAACCCGACAATGCTGGAATATATGCTTGTTCGTAAAAAGGACCAATCACTTCTTGAAAAATCACACGGCAAATTACGATGGATTATACTTGACGAGGCACACACCTACTCTGGTTCGTCTGCAACAGAAATTGCATTATTAATACGACGAGTGCTCGATGCTTTTGGTGTTAAGGAAACAGATGTACGTTTTGCAGCGACATCAGCAACAATTGGAAATGGAAAAGACTCGGATACAAGTTTAAGACGTTTTTTTTCTGAGCTAACAGGACAGAAGGAAGAACTCATTGACATTATTGGAGGAAATCGTTTTATTCCGATTCTGCCACCGATTCAAAAAAGTGTGTCCGATCTGAGTGAATTATCAGCACTTTCGTTTAAAGAAAAAATAGTGTGTAAAGAGGTTCAGAGTATACAAAAACTTGCTATAGAACAGCCAGTACTCACACTTGAAGAGATTGGCAGACCATTTGATTGCAAAACGACTGAGGAACGACTAAAAGTTGTAAATATTCTTTCAGAAAAAGGTGATGATACAATACTACCATTAAGGGCACACTTCTTTATGCGTGCAATTCCAGGGTTGTATGCATGTACAAATATTAACTGTAAACGACACAATGAATTAAGATTACTTACTGGAATCCCATCAATATCATCAAGAACAACACCACTGTGCCCTGAACCTGATTGTGAATATCCGATGTTTGAGCTGGCTGGTTGTACTTCTTGCGGAGCTCGACTACTTGAGGGCGAATATAATGAAGAAAAAAAACTGATAAGGTTAAAATCAAAAGAAAAACTGGAAGTTTTCGAGTTTGAAGAACAAGAGGATGATGAGACAGAGGATCTTCCTGAAGTATCAGCATCTACAGGTTGGAAATCTTTTTGGCTTTTCCCTAAGAGTAAAGTCCCAGAACACAATCTGTCTGGATTTTTTCCATGTGGAATTACCGAAAATGGAAAAAAGGAATCTAACGGACCGTATATTGAGATTACAGATCATAATTTGCGTTGCCCGGTTTGTGGCAACACACTGAATAAACCCCAGTATTTTAGAGCAAGTGCTGAATTTCTATCAAGAATTATACTGCCAACTTTATTGGAAGAAGCCCCATCCGCAGATGAAATAAAAGACAGAATGGTTTGGCAAGGGAAAAAAATAATTGGGTTTACAGATAACAGACAAGGGACAGCCCGTTCTGCTGCAGCTATGAATGCAGATGTGGAAAGAACTTGGGTTAGGACACGAGTTTATCACCAATTAGCGAAAATACGACAGAGTCAATTACCACAAAGTGAGTTAGGTGAGGATGAACGTAAACAATTAGAAGTTTACAAACAGTATCCAGAAGTTTTTAAGGAACAACTTAAAGAACTTGAAATCCGTGTTAAAAGTATTAGCGATCCAAATTTATCTCCATCACCTCGTATTTCATGGTATGAAATGGAAGACATACTTTTACAGCATGCTGAATTGAAATTTTTAAACAGATCTCTTACAAACCGTAACAATCTGGGAACGGCCAATGAAAAAGAATACATTCGTGCTCTTTTGTATGATCAATTTGCCCGTCGGCCAAGACGAGTGAATTCACTTGAAACACTGGGACTTGTTAGGCTAGTATATCCAGAACTTGAAAAAGAACATGTGCCAGAATTTGTTAAGCAAGTAGGAATAAATGAAAATGAATGGAGGCAGTTTTTAAAAATTTGTATTGACTATTTCATCAGGGAAAACACATTCATACATATTGACAAAAACGTACAGAATTTAATAATGCAACATTATGAGACAAGACGTATTTACCCATCAAACTATGATTATTCATCTTTCCAAGGTAGATCACGCCCAAGAAAATGGCCTACGTTCTATAAAAACAAGCAACGACAATCACGACTAACGTTACTGTTATTTTTTGGACTAAACGGAAAAGGAACTGATAAAATAGATGTTGAAAAAGAAGACACTATCAATAAAATTCTTGACTATGCTTGGAGAGCATTGCTTCCTTTAATGGAGGGGAAAGATGAAAGAGGGTACAATTTCAATCTTTCTCGCTATGCCTATTTTGAATTAGTTACAGAAGCAAAAGTATGCCCAATCACTCATCGGTTTCTTGATTGTGATTTCAAAGGTTTAACACCAGTTATCAAAGGCAATCTAAATACAATAGATATTGACAAGTACCGAGTAAAAAGTGACAGGTTCAAAGTACCATATTTTCCATTCCCTGATGGGCGAACAGCAAAAGGTGAAACTGTAAAGCAACGCGAAATTACAGATTGGGCATCTAATGCTTTTTTACAGCATAATAAAGCGGGTTTGTGGAGTGATATATATGAAAAGTTGTTTATAGATTATCCAGTTTTTCTTAGCGGTGAACATTCCGCACAACAATCAGATAGTCGTCTTCGTTACCTTGAAAAAGAGTTTGAGGATGGTCGTCTGAATGTACTAAGCTGTTCGACCACTATGGAAATGGGTGTTGACATTGGGGGTGTTTCAACCGTCATTATGAACAATGTACCACCAAAAACTGCTAACTATCTTCAGAGAGCTGGTCGTGCAGGAAGAAGGTCAGAACCCAGATCAATGGCACTTACATTCTGTAAAGCAAACCCTATTGGAGAAGAAGTTCTGAATGATCCAAAGATCACTATGACTCGCAATGTTACCATACCTAAAATCTCATTTACAAGCAAACATATCATTCAACGCCATATAAATTCTTGCCTTTTAGGAAATTTCATTCGAACAAGACATGGTATGAATATAAATGAGAAAGTAGAAGATTTCTTTTATGGTCACCAAAATGAGGATTCGATCTGTGATATTTTCACAACATGGCTTGCAGAGAACATTCAGAACAACGATATCTTTTTGAAAGTACAAAGGATCTGCGAAAGAACATCGCTTTCCAGTCACGCAATGAGCGGATTGATTGCAATAGCACAAGATGCGATTATAAAAGTTCGTAACGAATTGCGTTTAAAACGTGAACGAATTAACAATAATATTGAAAAACTAAAAAAAGAAGAGAACTACACAGATAACAGTCCGGCTATAAAAGCGTTGAAATATGAGGAACGACATTTATTATCAGATAGTTCATTGAAATATCTTGTTGAGCAAGGTTTCCTGCCAAGCGCAGGAATTCCAACCGGGGTGGTTGAGTTTAATATCAATAACATTGATGATATTAAAAAAATGAAACAGGAACATGATGATAACAAGGGAGAAGACAATACATTTCGAAGAGAAGATCTCCCAACGCACCATGTTAGCAGTGCACTTACAGAATATGCACCTGGTAAACCTGTGGTTCTTGATGGTTGGGTTTATCATTCAGCTGGTATTGCGTTAAAATCAACATTCAAAGAAAGTGAAATTTTTAAGATAAGGATTTGCACAAATTGTGGCCATCAACAGTTACTAAGTGGAGACATGAGCCAACCTTGTCCGGCTTGTGGAAGAAATAATTTTTCTGGAATAAATGAGATTGGTGGAGCATTCACCGAATTTATTGAACCAGCTGGTTATGCAGTAGACATTTATAAGACACCAGATAGATGTTTAGATACTCCACCATCCTATTCCTGGGTTGAACCACTATTACTAAATATGGAGCCGTGGGCGGAGGATAGCATGGCAATGGTAGATATGCGACTGGGGGGAGAACATTCAAAAATTATATACTACAACATTGGACATGGGAATGGATACGCCGTATGCACTGAGTGCGGTAGAACGGAACCGATGCCACTTGATGTCAACGCTATTCCACTTGAAAACCATCTACGGCTTAGAGGTGGAAAAGATACTGGCGATAAATTGTGTCGTGGTAACGACAACAATATAAAAATACGATCAGATGTTGCACTTGCAGGTTCGTTTCATACTGACGTAATCGAAATTCGACTAAGAGATATTGCAGGATCTTTTTCTAATGATGAATCTCTCATGCTGTCTTTTGCAGTTGCACTCAAATGGCAGCTCTGCAAACATCTTGGTATTGATGATGATGAAATTGGTTTAGGTATAAAAAAATACAGAACGGATAAACATCAGCACTTTAGATCACTATTTTTATATGACACTGCTAATGGTGGGGCTGGATATATTAAACAAATTCCGGACTATTATGATATTTTGATAGAAAAAATGCACAAAAGAATTTGTGAGTGTGATTGCAACTCATGTTGTACAAAGTGTCTGCTTGACAGATCTTCACAATCGTATGTAAATCTACTGAACAGAAAAAACTTAATAGAATGGCTTGAAAAAACAGAAGTAAGTTGCAATCAAATAATTGAACCTGTTAAACATCTTCCTTTTCAATTAACAGTAGAACAGTTGCCCCTTACTCAGGCGCTATTACGTCGAACTGTAAATAGTGTACCGAAAGAGATCAAATTGTTTTTATCAGGCGCTATGAAAGAATGGGATTTGCAAAATTGGAATATATCCAAAGAATTAAGAAGACTGGAAAATCTTGGAACTCTAATTACATTCGTAATACCTTCATGGGAGAGCATGGGTGACCCTGGTACTGACCTTTTTATCTATTCATCCATTAAGAGCTTTGCGAATATTGTAGTGGGAACTGGAACGAGTGAAAAGTTAAGTAATGTAACTATTCTTGCTCAACTATTCTATGGCGATAACAACACGCAAACTTGGTTTACTAAAGATATTTCTTTGTTGCCACCACCAAATAAGGATTTTGATCAAAGGTTACCAAAAGATATTATCAGATGTATTGGTGAATATCAACTTGATACATTTGAACCAGTACCTCAACCGGTATTGTCTCAAAATATGGTACAAGCGGATTCAAAATATCGCGCAACAACTATGCCATTTAGTAACTTTGGTTCTTTTTGTATTACTATTTGGAACAACAGTCTACCAGAGCTACAAAAAGTCCTACAAAATAAGGATGTAACTATATTTTACTCTGATTCCTATCTAAATACACCACTTGGCGCAATGCTTTTTGCAGAATTACTTAAATTTCTCAAACAAAATTGGAATGTCCAATTTACATCTGTAGATCTCAATCTTTGCAGTTTAAAAAGACAATTTAATAGTCATGATAATATGGTATTCAGAAATTGGTATAAAGAGGATCAGAGAAGTAAATTTTTAATTAATGCACTTCACAATAATGGAATAAATAATGTTGCTGTTGTTGAACAACCTCCAGAAAAAATGGAACATTTTCGGTATTTTGAAATTGAAACAGATACACACTGCGTAACGATTCGTCCGGATGGCGGAATTGCTCATGGTTGGATGGTTACCCCAGGCAAAGTGTTTCCGTTTAATGGAGTAGTAGATGAACAGATTCTTGTATATAAAGAAATGTTCAAACTTTCTAATCTTGCACCTCAAAAAAACACAACACTATTGACAACGATTATTGTTGAAAAACTTAATTAGGGTGTGACGAACATATATTGAATCGTCAATAATTGTAAACGGAGTGTAAACAAATGATACTTTTTAATTATTTGAATTTATGATTTACAAATATTTATTGAGAATAAAATCTGGGATACAAATTATTATTTTGTAGAACAGCTAACAATAAAGTAATCAAGATTTTTAAACACACCTTACAGTAAAAAAAAGAATCGCTACTAAGCAGAAGTGTATGTGCGGGTGTGAGTATTGCTTTATATTTACAAAACTATAGTTACTCCAAATACCCCTGCTCAACCATGCTGCAACTTCCCCGCTGATTGAAAATGACATGATCAAGTAATGCTATGCCTAAGGTTTTTCCTGCCTCAGCAATTTTTTGTGTCAGGATAATATCATCCGGGCTTGGACTTGGAATTCCATTTGGATGATTGTGTGCAAGTATAATTGCAGTTGCACGGTCTGTAATTGGATCAGCAAATACTTCTCTTGGATGTATCAGCGTTTTATCTGCTAAACCAATTGTTACAACTCTGGTTGCGATCACTTCCTGTGCTCCATTTATCGAAATGCAGACCAGGTGTTCCTGTTTTCTGTCTGCGTAGTTACTTAACAAAGGAATAATATCTGCTATAAAACGGACCTTGATCCCCTCAGGACGAATTCTTCGTCTGCTAAATTCTACTGCAGCTACAATAGTAGCAGCTTTCGCTATACCGATCCCGTCAATTTGTTGCAGTTTCTCGAGAACCGGTACACCACTATTTGCTTCAAGGCATTTAAGTACTTTGTCAGCAAGTACCATTACGTCATATTTCGCGTTACCCATACCAAGTAGTATCGCGAGTAATTCCTGATCAGAAAGATGTTTAACACCTTTTACCTTAATTTTCTCCCGCGGTCGATCAATTTCCGGAATATCGGTGATTCGTTTCATTACAAACCCTTTATTGAAGCGAAAGTAGAATGATAAACAATGTATAGAAAATAACTTTTTTAAAGCATTATTGTCGTAATTACATTTCAAAAAGTTATATTTTGTTTACTATGTCACAAAAAGTAGAAATAAAGTCCCCTAATTTTAGTTTTCTTGTAAAATACGATGCGATTCTGCTTCGTCTTGCTGCAGAATCGGAACGATATTGTTTCAGTGAACCACAAATTTCTCTATTTAAACAACGTCAACTTTGTGAGAAGGTTGCGGTGACTGTTGCTGCGCTGGTTGGAGAATACCATGATGAATTCGAGGAATTGCTTCAACTTCTCAAACGACTTGAAAGCATGGGCATTCTTCAGCGGGAAATTGCCGAGCTCTTTCATGCGGTTCGTAAATATGGCAATAAGGCAGTACATGAAAATATAGGGACACGAAGTGATGCGCTACATGGGCTAAAACTTTGTAGAGCATTTTGTATCTGGTTTCACCAGACGTTTGGTAACGAACGGGATTTTAAACCTGGGCCATTCATTCCCCCTCCTGACCCTGTGAAAGTCGATGATGTATTAAAAACTGAATTGTCTGATCTTCGTTCCAGGGTTGAATCGATGCAAAGGGAATTACTTGATGCTAAAACCAGAATGGAAGATGAGACAAAACTCAGGTATGATGCAGAGAAAAAAGCCGCTAATGCATACACAGATCTTGAAGTAGCACTGGATCTAGCTGTACAAACTGAGGATAAATTAAAAGATCAGAATACCCTGTTCCTAACGCAACTAACTGTATTGCAGCAAAAAAGTAAGGCCGATCCGGAATCGGTTAAAGCGCTGGTTAAAAAAGCAGAGAGGGCAAATGGTACGCTCCTTTTAGATGAAAGCGATACTCGCCACCTTGTTGATCAGCAATTACGCGACAACGGTTGGGAAGCAGATTCCGATATACTACGGTATGCAAAAGGGACTCGGCCCGCAAAATCATGTAACCGTGCTATTGCCGAATGGCCAACAAAAAGCGGGCCGGTTGACTACGCCCTTTTTATCGGTCTTGAGCTAGTAGCTTTTGTTGAAGCTAAAAAAAGTGAGATTGATGTTCCCGGTGTTTTACAACAAGCCGCACGGTACAGTCGGGATTATGTAAAGAAGGGTGATGAGACGGTACCCGCAGAATCTCCATGGAATAAGAACAAGGTTCCTTTTATTTTTGCAACGAATGGAAGAGCGTACCTTCGCCAGATTCATACAAAAAGTGGTATATGGTTTCAGGATTTACGGTGTGCGACCAATCTTCCCCGACCATTGGAAAACTGGTATACCCCACAAGGGTTAACGGCACTTTTACGCTATGATGCACAAAAGGCACAAAAAAAACTACAGGAAGAAACGGTCGATTTTTTCTGGTTACGGAATTACCAGAAAGACGCAATCAGAACAATCGAGAATAAACTGGCTGAAGGGCAACGCGAAATGCTTGTGGCAATGGCAACCGGAACAGGGAAAACCCGGGTCTGTCTTGGCCTCATGTACCGGGCTCTAAGATCAAGTCGCTTCAGACGGATTTTGTTTCTGGTTGACAGAGAATCACTTGGTTCGCAGGCTGCAGAAGTTTTTCAAAATGTAAAGGTTGAAAGCCTTTCTTCATTGTATGATATTTATGATGTCAAGGAGCTTGGTGATCGCATTCCTGAACAGGATACACGGGTACAGATTGCTACAATTCAGGGGATGGTTCGCAGGTTGTTGTATTCAAGTGACGATAAAGATAACCTGCCGATAGATTCATACGATTGTATTATTGTTGATGAATGTCATCGCGGGTATACCCTTGATTATGAGCTTTCTGAGGATGAGTTGCTGTTTCGCGGTGAGCAGGATTATATTTCGAAATACCGCCGGGTTTTAGACCATTTTGATGCTGTCAAGATTGGTTTTACGGCTACACCGGCACTGCATACTACACAAATCTTTGGACATCCAGTCTTTAATTATTCATATCGTAAAGCTGTTATTGACGGCTATCTGGTTGATCATGAACCACCGGTACGAATTATTACCAACCTTGCTGAAAATGGAATTCACTGGGATAAGGGTGATGTTGTTAAAATGATTGATCCGCTTACTGGTGACGTAGATCTTTCGGCAACTCCTGATGAAATAAATTTTGATGTTGATACATTTAACAGCCGTGTCATAACAGAAAATTTTAATAAAACAGTATGTAGAGAACTTGCACGCCACATTGACCCGGCGCTTGCCGGAAAGACGCTAATCTTTTGTGTCAATGACAGCCATGCTGATCTGGTGGTTTATTTATTGCAAAATGCATTTGAGGAACAGTATGGTTCGCTTGACGCAGAGACGGTGTTGAAGATAACTGGCTATGTTGATGATCAGAAGAAATTGATCAGACGATATAAGAATGAAGCCCTGCCAAAGGTAGCGGTAACGGTAGATCTTCTTTCGACGGGAATTGACGTTGAGGAAATAATCAATATCGTTTTTATCCGCAGAGTAAAAAGCCGTATACTGTTTGAGCAGATGCTTGGTCGGGGAACTCGCTTATGTGAAGATCTGTTTGGTAAAGGTCTTGACAAAGAGGTTTTTAGAATTTTTGATGCAGTCGATGTCTACAGTGCTCTGCAACCTGTTACAGGAATGAAACCCGTTGTTGCATCACCATCAGTCAAGCTTCTTACGATGGTTGATGAACTTAACCGGCTTGCAGACCCAAAATTACGGGCTAAAGTTACCGATGATATTACTGTACGTATTCGGAAAAAGAAAAAATTACTGCTTAGACATGAGCAGATAATTATCGAACATTTTGGCGTATCATGCGCTGATATAGAAAAAATTATTGATAGCGGCAATCCTGATGCCATTGAACAATTATTTATCAGTAAACCCAAACTTGCAGCGTTTATTGATAATCTGGCACCAGGCACAAAGACTCGCGTACCGATTTCAGAACATGAGGATAGTCTAAAATCTGTTGAGCATGGGTATGGCGTTGCGAAAAAACCGGAAGATTATATTGATGCCTTTACGCAATGGGTACAGGCTAATGTAAATGAGATTGCAGCACTCAATGTAGTTACTCAACGCCCCAGAGACTTGACACGGCAGGACCTTCGTGAAATTAAAGAAAAACTTGATGCAGCTGGTTTTACCGAGGCTAATCTCCGGACAGCCTGGCGTGAGATGCGCAATGAGGATATCGCAGCAAGTATCATTGGGTATATCAGAACACAATCACTCGGGTCTGCATTGATACCGTATGCCGAGCGTGTTGACAATGCGCTAAAACGGGTTCTTAAAAAGCAACAATGGACTAATCCCCAGCGAACATGGTTGCAGCGTATCGCAAATCAGATAAAAATTGAAACTATCGTCGATCGTGAGACTCTTGACAATGGTCAATTTCGTGCCGATGGTGGTTTTAATCGGCTTAATAAAACATTTGATGGTGAACTGAGCACCTTATTGCAGGATTTTCAACAGGAGATCTGGAATGAGAGTGCGTAGGAGTTAATGAATGACAAGTACTTCAGACATCGTAGCGAAGTTGTGGAATCTTTGCAATGTGCTACGTGACGACGGCATAACGTATCATGAGTATGTTACAGAACTTACCTACCTTCTCTTCCTGAAAATGGCAGAGGAAACCGCAACAGAAAACAATATTCCCAAAGGATATCGCTGGAAAGACCTCAAAGCAAAAGACGGACTTGAACAATTAGATTTTTATAAGGAACAGTTACTGCATCTCGGTTCCAAAGGCAGTGGATACGTAAAAGAGATTTATGCTGATGCATCAACCGCAATCCGTCAACCGAAAAATTTGCGGAAAATTGTTGAGCATTTAAATAACCTTGAATGGTATTCCGCTCGTGAAGAAGGACTTGGAGATCTGTATGAAGGATTGCTTGAAAAAAATGCCAGTGAAAAAAAGTCAGGCGCCGGACAGTACTTTACACCACGACCATTAATTGACTCAATCGTAGAAGTGTTGCAGCCACAGGTTGGCGAGATAATACAGGACCCGGCATGTGGTACAGGTGGTTTTCTTATTGCTGCACACCGATATATTTCTAAAGCAACCGATGAATTGTATACACTTACGCAGAGTCAACAGAATTTTCAGCGGCAGAAAGCATTACGGGGCATGGAACTTGTACCCGATACGTACCGTCTTGCACTCATGAATGCATTACTCCATGGCATTGAGGGTACTATTGGTCTTGGCGATACACTTTCTGCTGATGGAAAACGACTTGGTAAAGCAGATGTAATTATCACCAATCCACCATTTGGATCAAAAAAAGGTGGTGAGGCGATAACGCGTGATGATTTTACGTATAAGACAAATAATAAACAACTCGCGTTTCTTGAACATGTGTATCGTTCTCTCGAGAAGGAAACCGGACGTGCTGGAATTGTTGTCCCGGATAATGTTCTTTTTGAGGGAAATGTCGGGGTTGACATACGCAGAGACCTGATGGACAAGTGCAATCTTCATACAATACTTCGCCTACCTACCGGTATATTTTATGCGCAAGGTGTAAAGACCAATGTTCTCTTTTTTACCCGAGGTGCTTCCGATAAAAACAACACTAAAAAAGTATGGGTTTACGACATGCGGTCGAATATGCCTGCATTTGGAAAACGAACGGTATTAACAAAAGAGTTTTTTAAAAGTTTTGAAAGGTGTTACGGAAAGAAAGCTGATGGGACTGGTAAGCGAACCGAAGGCGAATGGTCATGGGTTAAAAAGGGAACTGAAGAAACAATAGAAAATAGTCGCTGGCGCTGTTTTACCCGTGAATGGATCGCAGAACAAAAGGGGGATTCACTGGATATCTCATGGCTCAAGGATGATGAAAATGTGGATTCTGACAGCTTACCAGAACCGGAAACACTTGCCGCGGAAGCAATGAGTGAGTTAACTGAAGCTATAAATGAAATTAGTGAATTAATGGCATTTTTAGGGTGCAATGATGAGGCCCTTAGAATTAAAAATAGAAAGGGTATTAATTGAATTTCCATAATACTCATTCGAAATGGCTTATGGCGGAAATTGGATTGTTATGCGATCTTGTAAATGGTAGAGCTTTTAAACCAACAGAATGGACCAAAAAAGGTATTCCAATAATTCGGATTCAAAATTTAAATAATTCGAATGCCGAGTTTAATTATTTCGATGGAATTTTAGATGAAAAGCATGTAATAAAAAATGGGGATTTATTATTCGCATGGTCTGGGACACCAGGCACTTCATTTGGGGCTCATATTTGGAATGGAAGTATTGGAGCTTTAAACCAACATATATTTAGAGTTGATATAAATGAACAAAGCATAAATAAAACATATTTTAGATATGCAATTAATTATAAGTTAACTGAATTAATTGAGAACGCTCAAGGTGGAGTAGGACTACGACACATAACTAAGGGGAAATTTGAACAGACGCAAATCTCATTTCCACCGCTAGCCGAGCAAAAAGAAATAGCATCACGCCTTGACAATTTGTTAGCACAGGTAGACAAGATAAAAACACGACTTGACGCGATACCATCTATACTAAAACGGTTTCGTCAATCTGTTCTGGCTGCTGCGGTAAGTGGTGAGTTGACAGAAGAGTGGAGAAACGAAAACAATGAACCAATTTTGCAAACTTTTTTATTGGGCGAAGTTACAACAAAATTAACTTACGGAACTTCTGCTAAATCAGAAAAAACTGGTAAAATACCCGTTTTACGAATGGGTAATATTCAAAGTGGTAAATTGGATTGGAATGATTTAGTATATACATCCGATATAAAAGAAATCGAAAAATATAAATTAAAAAAGGGTGATGTATTATTTAATCGAACGAATAGTCCTGAATTAGTTGGAAAAACAGCAATATATAGAGGCGAACGTGATGCTATTTTTGCTGGGTATTTGATTAAAATTGAATGTAGCGATACATTAAACCCTGAATTTCTAAATATCTGTTTGAATAGCCCAGATGCAAAGGAATATTGTTGGAGAGTAAAATCAGATGGTGTTAGTCAGTCAAATATAAATGCTCAAAAATTAGCTGACTATCCAATTAATCTACCGTCCATTCGTGAACAGGATAAAATCATATCAATTGTAAATAAATTATTTGGTATTGAGGATGCGATTGAAAAACATTTATTAAATGCCCAATCGCTTGTAAATGATCTAACTCAATCAATTCTTTCAAAAGCATTTAGTGGCGAACTTACTGCAGAGTGGCGTGAGCAAAATCCAGAACTCGTCACAGGTGAAAATAGCGCCGAAGCACTGCTGGAAAAAATCACGGCAGAGCGAAACACTACAGTAAAAACGGTAGTCAAAAAAACTAAAAGGGCTAAACAAGCAGGTAATACAATGCAGAAAAAAGAAATAGTACCAATACTGGAAGCACTTAAACGTGCAGAGAGACCGCTTGATTCACAAGAGTTACTTTCACTGGCAGGGTATCCTAACGATGCCTCAACTGAAGATCTGGAGAAATTTTTTCTTGATATCAGGGAGCAGGTACAAGCCGGTACTATTAAGCGTAAACGGCAGGGTAGTAAAGAGATATTCACTTTGACCAAATAAGAGTATAGGTATGAAAATCGATTATCTTGAAATTCGGTCACGTTTTAAAAATCTTGAAAATGTTATTGTAGATTTTGATGAAAACAATCTCATGACCGTTATTGTTGGACGGAACGGCTCCGGTAAGTCGAATGTTTTAGAAGCTCTTGTATCGATTTTCAGAAACCTTGACCTCGGAGAAGAACCACCCTTTTCTTATAAGATAAAGTATAAACTTGGTGAGGGAAGTAAAATCCAATGGATAACAGTTGATGCAGATCCGGCTCGCGGTACATTGACAAAACAATACATCGTTACTGTATCGAACCATAAAAAGAATGATTCGAAAGGGTACAAAGAAGAATCAGTTGCAATTTCTAAAATCAAGCGGGATAGTAATGGGCTGGCTTCTTTATTACCCAATTATCTCTTTGCATATTATTCCGGACCGAGTGACCGTCTTGAAAAATACTTTCGAAAACACCGAAGTGATTTTTATAAACGTTTATTAAAAAACGAAGTCGATTTAAAAGCGGATATACGCCCCCTTTTCTATGCAAAACCTTACCATAGCCAGTTTGTGCTCCTTGCTTTTTTCTTAAGTGATAAAAATGACAAAGAAAAGATATTTTTACGTGAACATCTTGGTATTGATGGTTTAGATTCTGTTCATTTCGTTTTGCGTAAACCAGATTGGGCAAAAAATAAAGATGAACTTTTCTGGGGTGCACGAGGTGTCGTAAGAGAATTCCTTGATTCATTATACCCCTATGCACTTGCACCCGTTAAAGTTACCCGAAAAGAAGATACTTCTTTGACAGGAAGTAATGTTAACAATGAGTTCTTTCACCTCTTCCTACCGGATGTTGGTACATTACGCGAATTTGCAAATGGTTTACGCCCTGATGTCTTTTTCAAGATGCTTGAAAGTATGCTGTTATCAGAAATAATCGCCGAGGTAAGTGTCAGAGTAAAAATGGTTGCACACGAGGCACCATTAACATTCAGGGAATTAAGTGAGGGCGAACAGCAACTACTGACAGTTCTTGGATTACTAAAATTTACCGGTGGGAAAGATTCATTATTCCTTCTTGACGAACCAGACACACATTTAAATCCTGCATGGGCTGTTAAATATCTGAAATTTTTGCGTGAATTTGTACCAAACAATGAAACAAGCCATTTGTTAATGGTAACTCATCAGCCGCTTGCCATAGCAGAATTACAAAAAGAACAAGTACAGGTTATGTGGAAAGATGAAAATAACAATGTCCATTCACAAGAACCAGCAGAAAGTCCACGCGGTATGGGATATGCCGGTATTTTAACGAGTGATATGTTTGGTTTGACAGGTACACTTGACGAAGCGACAGAATCTTTGTTAAGAGAGAGGCGGGATCTTTTTGAAAAAGAAACGTTAAACAAAAAAGAAACCGAACGCATGGATGAAATTGATAAAGAAATTAAATCTTTAGGATTTACAATATCACATTGGGATAATTCATACAAAGATTTTTTAAAAATTAAAAGAAAAGTGCTTGAAACCGAATTGTCTAAAAAAGAAGAAAAAAAGACCGTTTTTCTTAGCAAAAAGGAAATCGAAGAAGAAATTTTTTCACGAATGAAAATATTAAAAAAAGTCTAAGGTTATCAAAATGAGATATGTTCCATATAAACCTCATGAATTAATATTATCAAGTAAATGGTTAGTGAAACTTAAAAAACTTGAAAGCAAGATCTTTAGTGAAACAGATCCTGATAAACGGCTTAAAATTATAAACACTAATCAAGCATTTTGGAGATATGTAAAAACTCAACTTAAGCAAATCAGTAGTAAATGCTGGTATTCTGAGGCAGACCCACTTAGTCATGGTTCAGATATTATGGTAGATCACTTCAGACCAAAAGCCAAAGTTGCTGAATGTAAAATGCATCCTGGATATTGGTGGCTAGCATTTAAGTTAGAGAACTACAGATTAAGTTGTTGTTTTTCAAACAGCTTACGAGGTGATACATCTGGATTAGTTGGTGGAAAATCTTATCATTTTCCATTAGTTGATGAAAGTAAACGTGCATTAACACCGCAATATAATTACAGTGAAGAACAACCATTTTTGTTAGATCCTTGTAATGAAGAAGATGTTAAATTGTTAACATTTCGGGAAGATGGTGAAGCAATGCCTCGTTTTAACCCTGATTCAGATCATCTTAAAAACAAAAGAGCCGAGATATCAATAAAGTGCTATAATTTGAATAATATCAATTTTATTCGAGCTCGTTTAAAATTAAGAGAAACGCTTGATTTGTACCTTTTAACTCTGCATGACCATTATGAGAATTTATTATATCTTGAAAAAGATAACGATCGTGAGCGTAGCTACAAATTGATTTGTACTACAATAAGTATTTTATTAAAAATGTGTGATCGTAATGCAGCTTATTCAAGCTTTTGTATCGCTTACTTACAAGCAAAAAATTCAGATTTTTATAAAACCTACCTAGCCTCATAGATTAAATGTTTTCTTATTATAACAAGTATTTCTTTCGTCGGTTCCATCTTTCAGATAGTTGGCCATTATTAATTTTTCAAAGGTATCATTGATTTATGAATCTGTTAAAAACATTATCTGGTAGACTTTACAAAGAAAATAATTTATCAGACATTTTATGGGCGTATACAAATAAAATTCTGCAAGAGACTCAAAAAATGGGTCCCGTTGATGAGTATGTTGACAGACTGTAATTATCTGAATGAATATAACAATTAACAGGAACAAAACACATTATGAAACAATCATTATTCATCCTGACAACAATATTGATATTATTATCTCTTTGCACAAAAAGTAAAACCAGCAGCCAGGAGAATAAAATTGCCACAGTCACTAAAAACAAAAAAGATACAAATTCTTTAAATAATTCAGCTACAAATAACATACCTCAGGAGAATAAATATTTTCCTTTTTCCGCGATTAAAGTAGCAGTCGGTGGAAAACACAGCCTTATTGTTGATAGCGATTCCACAGTATGGGTTTCCGGTTGCAACGAATATGGCCAGCTTGGAATAGGCGATACTGTATCAAATATTGTTCATTTTAGAAAGATCATGGATGGTGCCTGCGACGTCGCTGCCGGAAACAACCACAGTCTGATACTTAAAGGAGATGGATCACTATGGGCAGCCGGGGAAAACAGCCTGGGACAATTTGGTACAAATGATAAAGACCGAAGTTTAGTTTTTGTAAAGATTTCCACCGATGTCGCAGCAATTGCAGCAAAAGGCTATTGCAGTATGATCATTAAACGCGACAGCACGCTATGGGTAGCTGGTAAAAACGATAATTACTACTTTGGCATCGGTAAATATGATCCCAGGAAGGACGAAGGATATATCAGAACATTTAAAAAAGTGATGAGCAGTGTTCATTCCGTATCCATCGGTGACCTGCACTCACTTGTACTAAAATACGATGGTACGGTATGGGGAGCTGGTGATAATAGATATGATCAGCTTGGATTCGTTGATACCTCTACTCAGGAATCCAACTCGACCTATCAAACATATACATACGAATTTGTTGAATTAACCACTGATGCGATTGCTATTGCTGCCGGCGGGTATCACAGCCTAATCTTAAAAAAAGACAGTACTTTATGGGCCACAGGATGGAACGAATACGGTCAGCTTGGCACAGGTGACAACAACGATCGGCATGGGTTTGAAATGGTGCTTTCCAAAGTTTTGGCCATAGCGGCTGGAAATCGTATGACCTTTGCTTTGCGAACTGACAGTATACTATGGGCAACTGGCGGAAATGGTTATGGCGATAACCCCAAATATGACGATTATGACAATAAAGAAAGAACATTATTCCGTCGTGATCTGGAAAATGTGAGATCAATTGCAACCTCCTGGGACGCGCAGGGAACATTTCAAGGATTCAGCCTGGCGATTAAAAATGATGGAACAGTTTGGGGTTTTGGAGGTGATGGCTGGGGCGTGTTTGGCAGAGGCATTTCTGAGTTGGGTAGCTGGAGTGAACTGCAGCATATGTAAATGTCAGGTTATTAGAGCTGTAGTTAACTTAGAGGCAAGTAAGGATGCTTGATAATCTTTGGGTATTCCTAAACAAACAGGTCAAAACGTCTTTGGGTCTTTACATAAAAATGTAATTCATTTAAAAAACTTGAGGTCAGACAGAATAAAAATTTCAAGTATTGACAAAATCAAACTTAAATTAGTTGAAGGATATATGTTAGTATGGAAAAAATAAAAGATCATTTAAGCGTAATTTGGACGCAAGTCCCCCTGCGGGGGGCGAGCGCATAAGTACACTGCCGCCTTATTTACCGTTTTTCCCGTAGATGCCGTCTGTTTCTTATAATGTTAAGAAGGTGTTCGCGTTCCCAGGTTCGCCATTGTTTGTAATATTTATGAGCTTTTTCGGCTGTTTTGAATTCCGGGCTGTGGATAACATTTCTACCGTTTTTTTTATACGGCGGAATTTTTATATGCAACATTTCATGAAACATGACTGCTTCAATTGCAAACCTTGGTACATTATGATGATTGTAGGAGCCGGCAATAGTGATAATTTGAATCGTGGTGCCATCAGTGGCTTTGCGTGTCATCTGATAAGATACCCCTGATGTCAATCTGCCCCATCTGAGTACTGCGGACAGCTCACTATTGAAATACTCTTTATTAACGGTATCAAAGACATCCTGAAGGTCATGTACAGCTTCAATTGTATTGCAGGTCAATTCACTTAATCTGTTAACATATAATTGAGAATGATCAGCATGGTTGGATCTGATATAATGCTGTACAGTTTTTTCGAGTGCCCTTTTTTCGTTCTGACAGGCTATGATTTTCGAATGAGATCCAAGCTGCGGAAGCATTGCCCATGCAATAAGTGCTTTTTTGATATCCAGTGGTGCATCATAAAGGTATGCGGGTATTGTCAGATATCGACGATTTTCTGAGCGGGTAATACGCATCTTCCAGTTTTTTTTCATCCGTTGGGAAAAACTGACATTCAGATTCTGAATATTCATCTCCCTGATAAGTTCATCAAAGGTACGACGTACTCCTGATGAATCCGGATTTGAAATATGCGTATTAGTCATGACTTCCCATTTGTTAAGTTCAAAACCTGTATGGCGTTTGAAAACTTATATCCTGCAGGTTCTGATATCAGTAACAATAATTCCTTTTGCACCAATATCTGCAAGGTTATCCATAATGCTGTTGAGATGATTTTTCTTGATCATCGCTTTCACTGCATACCAGTTTTCTTTACTTAACGGTGATATTGTCGGCGATTCAATTCCTGGTGTGATTGCACATGCTTTTTGAAGCATATCTTTGGGGATATCATATTCAACCATTACAAATTCCCTGGCAACAATTATTCCCTTTAATCTTTTTATAAAGGTATCAGCGATTGTGCTCTTTAATGAATCAGCAGAATGCGCGATAAGCAGCGCCTCTGAAACGAGGATAGGTTCCCCAACTGTTTTCAGCCCGGCTTCAGTAAGTGTTCGCCCCGATTGAACAACATCCGCTATTACATCAGCAACCCCAAGCTTGATTGAGATTTCTACAGCACCGTCAAGTTCGACTATTGTTGTTTTTAAACCACGGCGTTCCATATCAAGTTCAACAATGTGAGGATATGATGTCGCAATGCGTAAACCATTGAATCCGTCGGGTGTTAATGAACTTGACTGAGGGACTGCATAATAAAATGATGACTGACCGAAATTGAGTGCAAGGCACTCATGAACTTTTGTACCGCTATCGAGGGCAAGGTCGCGGCCGGTAATTCCAAGATCAAGAAAACCGTTACCAACATAGATTGCAATATCTCTTGGACGCAAAAAGTAGAATTCAACATCATTCTTTTTGTCAAATAGTACAAGCTCACTGCTGTAGCGTTTACATTTATACCCGGCCTCACTGATGAGCCCGATTGCGTCTTCAGAAAGGGAACCTTTATTTGGAATTGCTATCTTTATCATGTGAAAAACTCCTGTATTTCATAAACTGTTGTTCAAAACCATACACTTACAAGTATTTATAGACATCGTCAAGGGTGATCTCTTTCGCAATCATCATGACCTGAAGATGATAAAGCAGCTGAGAAATTTCTTCTGCAGTCTTTTCTTTGCCCTCATATTCGGATGCGATCCAGACTTCACCGGCTTCCTCAATTATTTTTTTACCGATAAAATGAACACCCTTCTGAAGCTCTTTAACGGTACCGCTATCTGGATCATTTTTAGCAGCTTTAGCTTTGAGCTCAACAAACAACTCTTCAAAACGTTTCATCATAACTCCAAATAAAACAATATCATAGGAGATAAAACAACCTATATTACTTTCAATAAAAATTTAATAACTATATAAATTAATATATGCCATCATAAACTTTTCCGTTGAAATACCTGTGTGCCGTAATTTTAACTGTTCCTGGACATAATTTTTTTGGTTGCACTGCCGTACTCTATAATGGATGTAATTCAAACAGGAGTCGTTATGAAACGAATTGTATTGTTTATATCAGTATTGATATTAGCTCTGCTTCAGGGGTGTAATGATGAAACAGAAAAAGTATCGGTACAGATGGATATCAGTGGAATGTACTGTGCTGCCTGCGTTGTTTCTGTTGACAAAGCATTAAAGGATGTGCCTGGTGTAAGTAAAGTCAGGGTGAATGCAGCCCGTGCTGTAGCATCGGTGGATATTGATATTGCAATGCTTGACAGTATTAAACTTGTTGATGCTGTTAGCAAGACCGGTTTTTCTGCATCGTTCCCACAAAAGTAGCTGTATTAAAGCTGGTAAGGTGTGCTTAGTGTTTTTTCATGAGGGATCTTTGGTGTGTGTGTTATGATCGACAATATCTTTTGTTATCATACCGGCAAGAAAAAAGCCGAATGTTGCAGTGATATGGACCGCTGAACCGTTGATTTGTTTTTCATGGCTGCACCAGCCGGTATCAGGATTATCAGGATTAGCTGATCCATTCCTGCTACACTCTCCGGTACTGCATCCGTTAATGTTAACACCAATTGGAGGCAGGAGTTCGTCGCTGTAAACGCATTGTATATCGCCATCAAATTTCCTTTTACGGAGACGTTTGCGTACAAAGCGCCCCAGATGACATCCTTCAGATTTCCAGAGAGATCCGGTTTTAATTCTTGAGACATCAAGTTTACACGCTGCGCCAAGTGATGTGTAAACTTTGCATCCAGCCGCATATGCGTTGACTATTAATTCGACTTTATTACTTAAGCTGTCAATTGCATCAACACAGTAGTTATATTGTTCAATATTAAATGAGTGTGCACTGTCTTTGTTGTAAACTTTGAACAGGGCTGTAATTGACGCATCAGGATTAATTGATTGCAGACGTTTTTTTAAAACGTTGACTTTAATTTCTCCGATAGTTTCAGATGTCGCTTGTAGTTGACGATTTATATTGGTGACACAGACTCTGTCACTGTCGACAATGGTAAGATTGCCAATGCCATTGCGTATAAGCGCTTCAGCGCACCAGCTTCCAACACCGCCTACGCCAAAAATGATAACATTGGTGGCATTCAGTCTTTGCAGTGTATCTTTACCGGTAAGAAGTTCAAGTCTGTTGAATGACTGTTCAAATATCATCTTTTGTTACGTCCATAAATGTTGTCGGTTAATCAGCTTCTGGTAAACAAATAACAGTGAGATAAATTAATTTATGACGCCTTGATTTTGTAACAATATCCCAATCATGATACAACAATTAGTGCTTTAGTATGTAACACAATTATTTTTATAGTCTTCATTCTGCTGGTCTGGTAACATTCAAAGACTATGTGATTGAGCATGAACCGTTTCATTGTGGTGTATCACAAGAAATACACCATAAAGCATCTTTTTACAAACGTTTCCTGAATTATATTATACATAAATACATGTACGATAAGTATATCGTTCAGTTAATGTGTAAATATATAAAATACAATATCTTACAATGTTAAAAGGAATGTGTAGTCTAGAATGATTGAGAGAAATGATGCGTGCTGGTGCGGAAGTGGAAAAAAGTATAAAAAATGCCACTACTTTGAGGATCAGGCAAAAGAACTCGCACATCAGTCGCAGGGAAAGCCGCAGAAGCAAAAAAAAGGATTGATTAAATCGGATTCTGAAATTGACGGTATGAGACGGGCTGGAGCCTTTAATGGGGAAGTAATGGACTATATCAGGCCATTTGTCAAGGCCGGAATTTCAACAGATGAAATTGACAAAATGGTTCATGAATATACTCTGGCACATGGGCACATACCGGCAACGCTTGGTTATAACGGATATCCGAAATCCTGTTGTATATCAAGAAATAATATTGTATGTCACGGGATTCCATCACCGGATGAATATATTCAGAATGGTGATATAGTCAATGTTGATTTGACAAGTATTGTTGATGGCTTCTACGGTGATTCTTCAGAGACGTTTATGATTGGTGATGTTTCACAGGAAGCACGTCATCTGGTGGATGTGACTGCGAGAGCACTTATTGCAGGTATCGCGGTTGTAATGCCGGGGCGCCCCTTGAGTGTGATTGGTGATGCAATTGAACCGTTTGTAAAATCGCACGGTTGTTCTGTGGTACGACAATATACTGGACATGGAATTGGTACCCGCTTTCACGAGAATTTCACCGTTTATCATCATATTGATCCTGATTGTGAAAAGGTGATTTTTGAACCTGGTATGACTTTTACAATTGAGCCCATGGTCAATCGTGGCGGCTATCAGGTTGTTACTGATCGTAAAGACGGATGGACTGTTCGCACCAAGGACGGTTCACTATCTGCTCAGTTTGAACATACCATTCTTGTTACATCGACTGGTGCTGAAATACTTACCATGACACCATCACAACGTAAAGAGAATGTTGTTTTATTAGTTGATGGAAAGGCATACATACATCATGAGTAATTCAACTATATGATTGAAAATAAAGAACGTAGTGAGAAAGTAGTGATTGCAGCGCTTCAAACCAGCGAAGAAAACGAAGCATTATTTGAGGAAGATCTTGCTGAAATGGTTATGCTTTGTACTACGGCAGGAGCAACAGTAATAAACACTGTCATTCAAAAACGGGACCAGCCAGTAGCGTCAACATTTATTGGACAGGGTAAGCTTGCTGAGATCAAGGCCTATATGCATAGTAACGGTTGTGATACGCTTATTCTTGATGCCCAGCTATCGCCAGGACAAGTCAGGAATATAGAAAAAATCATTAACGGAAAAGTTATTGATCGCGGGCAGCTGATTCTTGACATATTTGCAAAGCATGCAAAAACCAATGAGGCGCGTATTCAGGTTGAGCTTGCTCAGATGAGAACTCTTTATCCGCGTTTGACACATGCCTGGACACACTTTTCGCAGCAGGTTGGCGGAATAGGAACCAAGGGGCCCGGCGAGAAGCAGCTTGAAATAGACAGACGGCTGATTCAGAAAAAAATCTCTGATCTTAAAAACCGACTTGAAAAAATTGAACAACACCGGATCACTCAGCATGGCAGCAGAAGTGATGTATTCAGGGCTGCGCTGGTCGGGTACACCAATGTCGGAAAATCATCACTGTTGAATGCTCTGAGTGGATCACAGGTACTGGTTGAAAATAAACTGTTTGCAACTCTTGATACCGCCACGCGGCGCACGTATCTTCAAGGTGCCGGAAATATCGTTATTTCAGATACAGTAGGATTTTTACGAAAATTACCTCATCATCTGGTTGCATCATTTCGAAGTACATTAAGTGTTGTTGCCGATGCACAGCTTCTTCTTGTTGTTATGGATGCGTCAAGTGAGTGGACCGGCCAGCATCTTACGACTGTAGACACAGTGCTGAAGGATTTGAATGCAGAATCTGTTGAAAAGTTATATGTTTTTAACAAGTTTGATCTTGTCAAAGATCCGTTTGTTAAGAAAAAATTATTACTGGATTATCCTTATGGTATTTTTGTCTCTGCATTTGAAAAAAATGATATGCGGTTATTGAAAGAAAAAATTGCAGAAAAAGTTATCAGCTATCGCAAAGAAATGACCAAAAAAGACATTATCTATAAGCAAACAAAATCGTATTGTCAGGAGCGATCCGACAATGAAGCTCTGTAAGTGTAATTACTATTGACACAACAATGTAATGGTGTAATAGCGATTCATTTCATAGTTGAGTAAATGAATATGGTAGCACATAATCCAGCATAATAAACTATTAAGAATACGAAAATATTTCAAGATTTTGTATGCAAACACTTAATCCCGAACATCTTATACCAATCCGCAACCTTTCTTTACGGGCAAAACTTATTGTTGAGGGTGTAATTGCCGGTATGCATAAGAGTCCTTTTCATGGCTTTTCTGCTGAGTTTCTCGAGTATCGATCGTTTACAGCAGGAGATAATGCCTCACGGATAGACTGGAGAAAATATGCAAAGTCTGATCGGACTGTTGTTAAACTTTTTGAGGATGAAACCAATCTTTTTGCAAATATATTAATTGATAAAAGTGGATCAATGGCGTATAAGTCATCAGGAGTGAGCAAGTTTGAATATGCTCGTACTCTGGCCGCTGCAATTGCATGGATTCTTATTCGTCAGAGAGATGCTGTAGGTCTGGCAGTATTTGATGACCGTCTTAAAACATACCTGCAACCGAGATCCACAAACATTCAATTGAAACATATTCTCGGTATTCTTGATAAAATCACACCACTTGAAAAGACGCAATGCGCTGCAGCTATCAATATTCTTGCCGGTGGAATCAAAAAACGGGGAATGACTGTTATTATCTCTGATTTTATGGACAATCCCGAAGCAATTCGTCAGGGTCTTCGTCATTTACGATATAAACGTCAGGATATCCTGCTGCTGCAGATACTTGATAATACGGAATTATTGTTTAAGCAAAAAGGGATGTATAAATTCAGAGATCTGGAGAGCGGTGTTGCTATTAAAATGGACGGGCAGACTGCATCCGAATATTTCAATAAAGGGATACGTTTGCATAACAGTATGCTTCGTTCCATATGCAGGGAATTACAGATTGATTATGAGCAGATCTGTACAGATGAGCCATTTTCAAAGGCATTGATCCGCATATTAGACAAACGGGAAAAATTACTTTAACCATGATCACATTTTTCAGACCTGAATTTTTGTGGGTGTTACTCTTTGTTCTTGCTGTCATACTTGTGCATCTTATACGCCGTCCCAGATTTACACTGGTATCATTTTCAACGCTGATGTTTTTTACTTCTGATGCTGTAATGTCAAGTAAAAGCAGGCGCCTATTCAAGCTGCTTCAACTGTTGATGAGAATATTTGCAATAATCACAATAATCCTGTTGTTTGCCAGGCCATATCATAAAAATAATGTTTTAAGTGTTATTAATAATCCCAATACGCCATTATATTTCTGGATTGACAATACAATCAGCATGTCATATGTGACAGATTCAGGGGCGCTAAGCGATATCGCAATAAACTGTGTCAGAAAAACTGCATCCTTAAAAGGACCAAATACCGTTTATCTGTTTAGTAATGAAGCGCAGGAATTCATATCTGTTGATGAAAGTTTTGAAATAGCTGATAAGTACTATAGAGAAAATAATTTTCATTATGCGATGCGCTCCTTTTTAAAAGTTTCCAGGGAAAAAGAAAATGCGGTATTATTTATAGTAAGTGATTTTCAGAAATCAAGTGCAGATTTTATTGACTCGATATTGAACGAAAACGATACTTTAAAAAATGGAATAGTCTTTATGAGTGTCACACCACAATCGCCATTCAATATCGCAATTCGTGGCGCAGAAATGCAAAACGGTACTGTATATGGTTCTTTGAGTCAACTGGGTGGAAAGAAGGACACGCTTCGTGTAAATTGTGTCATTAATGAAGTAGAAAAAGGCGCTATTAGTGTAATTACGGAACCCGATTCAACAATACCATTTTCTATAGAAACCGGTTCAAATTCAAATGCATTTGGTTATCTGCAGATTAAGGATACAGATCCGTTACTTTTTGATAATAATAATTATTTTACAAACAATTTCAGACAGAGAAAAAATATCTGCATTGTTGGTGATACAAATGCAAATTACACGCTGAGGGCGGCTATACATGCAGCAAATGAAAATACTATTGTTAATCTTTGCACTGAACGTGATGTCTCATTTAGTATGATTGATTCATCAGATGTGATTATTCTAAACTCATTAAGGCACCCCTGTGGCGCATTGAATGCGTTTATTATGTCAAAAGGAACGCAATGCAAATCAATCATCTGTTGCGTGGATCCATTAGAAAATTACAGCGGGTATTATCGTGATATCCTTTCAAAAGCTTTTAATGATGGGACGTTGAGACTACTATCTGTGCATAATAGTAAAGCCAATCCGGTTTTAAGTGATACGTTGACCGATATGTGGAGGAAGTTTCGTTCGTTGAAAATCGACGATGTAGAAATATATTCATATGTTTCAGGAGTCAGCGGAACTATTCTTTTGCGATATACTACCAATGATCCTTTTCTTATTTATAAACAGGATCAGGAACAAAGAGATTGGGTGATTGCTACGACATCACTTGGTATAACGGTTGATAATACATTATTTCAAAGTTCGTTTTATCTGCCGATGATTGACAGAATGCTCTTATTTACCGGCAAATTAAAAAAGAACAGTGATCATGTATGGACATGCGGGAAGGAGATTAAAAATCCGTTTTTTGACCTGCGTAAAAAGAATCTGTTGTACAACAGTCGCGGTGATTTTATTGAAAATCTTTCGGAGATTTCCAGAATTTATCTTGATGAACCGGGTATTTACAAAGTTGTTGCAGAAAACAGCGATGCAGTGTTTGTAAAAGTTCAATACGATTCTTTGGAAAGCCACCTGAATTATCGCTCCCCTGACAATTTCAAAGAGAACAGGGAAAATTGGTATGCCGGAAGCAGCCGGGAATTGATGCAGGTGTTAGATTCCAATAATAAAATCGACGTTGAGATACTTTTATGGATATTCCTGACACTGTTTCTCCTTGGTGAGGTTGTGTTCTCTATCAGACGATAAAATGTCGATTGAACAGGTCTGTTCCTGAGTATCACCTCTGCTGTAGTATCTTGTCTTTAAAGCTTGCAATATTACTGGTATCATTTTAAACTTAAAGTATACAGTGCTTAACGTTTTGGCAGTTCTGACAGCCTGTAATAAAAATATGTCAGCTGATATCGAAGATAAATCCGGTACTGATATGATGGCATGATGATTAGAAACGTATCTATTGTTACAGCATTACAATCGGAGTTGTTATGAAAATTGATATTTCTCAGAGCGGAATTTATCATATTTTTCGAATTGAGGACGATCTGAATATTATATCTGATCTGTCCGAGTTGAGGATTCTGATTTTTGGATATTTACATCAGGGCAAAAGTTATATCGCGGTATCATTTACAAATGTATCCTATATCTACAGTGGTGCAATCGCGGTGCTTGTCGATTGTTACAAGAAGGTAAAACAGGAAAACGGGCGACTCTGCATTGTTGATCCCCATCCCGAAATAACTACAATTTTCAGATTTTTAAAACTTGATACAATCTTTCCGGTCTATGCAACAATAGAAGAACTGCTTCAGGATCACATTGACAATATTTGATACAACATCAGCTCAGATGCCTCATGAATGATAAGAATCGTTTGGATATCTGTTGTGTAGACATGTATTTTATCATTGCATTTTGCAATGGAAAACACATGCCAATGGTTAATAAAAAAAATGGAAACAGCAGTATTTTTAATCCAGTGTAAAGATCAGCGTGGAATTGTTGCACGGATATCAGAATTTGTTTTCCGGTACAACGGGAATATTATTCAGTCCGATCAGCATACGACTGATCCGGAGAACGGGCAATTTTTTATGCGCCTTGAATTTTGTTTCGATCCGGATTTTGTATCACATAAGCATCTTGAGGATGAATTCGGGATTCTGGCAAAAACACTGAATGCACTGTGGCAAATACATTATGTAAGGCAGCGCTTGCGAATGGGAATTCTTGTATCGAAACAGGATCATTGTCTTCTTGACATATTGTACCAATGGAAATCTAATGAACTTTCTGTCGATATCCCGTTTGTAATCAGTAATCATGAGAGCGTCCGTGAATGCGTTGAACATTATGGAATTCCTTTTTTTTGTTATTCAATGGATGGCGTATCAAAAACGCTGCAGGAAAGTAATATATTGTCAATGATTACCGGAACGACCGATTTTTTAGTACTTGCGCGATATATGCAGATTCTCTCCGAATCGTTTATTACATCATACAACAAACCAATCATCAATATTCATCACAGTTTTCTGCCATCATTTAAAGGTGCCAATCCCTACAGGCAGGCATATGAGCGAGGTGTCAAGCTGATCGGTGCAACGTCACATTATGTTACTGCAGATCTTGATGAAGGCCCAATTATTGAACAGGTTGTTGACAGGGTTTCTCATCGGGATAATGTTGATACGCTGATTCGTAAAGGGAAAAAACTGGAACAGATTGCACTTGCAAATGCATTGAGGGCTCATACAGAATTCAGAATTCTACGATACAGTAATAAAACGATCGTTTTCTCATAGGATGAAAAATTGAGTGTGGTAAGTAATGAGCACCAAATGGAACTCATGAAATTTGTTCGTGAATGAAGATCAGGTTGTGTGTGAAAATCAACAAAATGCTTTTTCCAGTGTCTCAAGCATTGCATTTTCTGCTTTAGAGATCTTCTTTCCAAGTCCTAAAAAACCGCCGCTTGCAGATGCGATTGATCGGGCATGACCAATCAGCTCATTTTTCAGTTCATGAGTCTCATCTTTTGAAAGCTGTTCACATAATCCTTTGATATAATGAATCCAGGCATCAAGAAGATCTCTGGTTGGTTTGCGGGTCATCCATTGCTCAAGAATCTGATAATCACCGCTATCTTTTGAAAATCCCATTTTGTCTGCACTTGAAAGAACCGCTTTCTTCTCACTATCATCCAGTGAACCATCTGCCCAGGCAACTTCAATTAGTGGAACAAGCGATAGTGTTGCAAGTGTTTCCGGGCGAACATTGAGTTCAACGAGCTTATCAAGAATATGCTCATTTGCAATACCGGACACTTTCTTGAGTTCTTCTTTGGTTTCCTTCAGCTTTTTCATTGCTTTAAGTTGATTAATCAGTTTTTGATCTTCTTTAAGAAAAAAGAGATCATCGAGCGTTTCCGCCATTTTCCCGTCAAGATCCATGAAACCTCCAATTAAAGTTGGCCATGTTTACACCAGTTATTACTAATATATTATATGGTTTGCAGGGAGTGAAAGATCGCAGGTTGAAACTATTAACAAAAAAAGAGTGGATACTGTTTGAAAAAAACGTATTTTACAAAGCTTAGTACTACTACAACTGATCTGGGTACATTGTTATAACATATTGATTCTTAAAATAATAAGCATCAATCGTTTATTTTCTTGTATATGTAGTGTCTGGCGTAAGAGTGGTCTGCTGAAATCTGAATATCAGTAGGTGATCGGTGTCGGTTCTTCTGATTGCTCTTTTTTTAAAGAACGAGCATTATGAGATATAACCGGCAGGATGTATAGTATCATTTTCAACAGGATGATCGGTGCCTGTGCAAAGAAGGTAGTAAATCGGGAACAATAAAGGGCTCTTTTTGAATGAAAAAAAACATACAATTTATTTCGCTTACTGTTATTATCGGGTTTATTCTTCTTTGTTCGTTCAAGTCGGCTTTATTTAATTATTATGTAACTGACGGCATTCATACTTATTCTTCGTGGGTGAAGAACAGTGTTTATATGAATGTTTTTTTTATAACAGCATTTTTATATCTTTTAATTTTCCGTTGCCCTTTCAGGATACTATTTGCAGTTGTCTGGGTGCTTCAGTCTCTGTTTTTATTTATCAATCTGGTATATTATTTTTATTTTGAGGGATTTCTTCATTTTAATCAGTACTTTGAATTGTGGGCAGAAACACTTGAACTTATGAAACGGTCAGCCGTACCATTTGAGCCGCGCGTATTGATTGTTTTTATTGATCTACCATTTGTAATCTTTCTTTTAGTTTTCTATAAAAAAGTTCAGATTCTTGCTAAAACGACATTTTATCGATATCTTTCGTATGTTCCGGCGTTTTTTATCCTGTATAATTTCAGTAAGTGGGACTGGATTAAAACAGGTACGCCCTTTGAGACAATGCGGAGTCAGTACGTAAGTGAGGTTGAAACGGTCAGGAAATTCGGACTTTTATCAGTAAATTTATATCATTTGTATTATTATGACAAATATGTAAAGCTTACAAATCAATTCAATTATGGAAGCGTGATAAAGCGTTCAGCAGAGCAGATTGATTCCTGTTCTCTACCGAATAATGTTGTGATAATACAGATTGAGTCAATGGATGCCTTTGCAATTAACAAGTTGTGGAACAATAAGAAAGTTGCACCTCACTTCTATGCAATGGCGCGAAAGTTTATCTACTATCCTTATATGTTAAGTTACCATAAAGCCGGTTCTACGTCTGATTGCGAGTTCTCCTGCCTGAACTCTGTCGAGGCACTTGATCTGTTCCCATCAATCAAACTGCGAAATTATGATTATCCGAATGCGCTACCAAAGTGCTTTACTAAGAATAACTTTGATGTCGCAATTTTTCATGGCAACAGGGGAGAGTATTTCAACAGGCGGATAGCTTTTAAAAAAATGGGATTTCCGGCATTTTATGACATTTTTGATATGAAGCTCAAAGAAGTAATCTGGGGTGCACCTGATGGTAAGGTGCTTGATAAGGTTGCGTTGAAAGTTCGTAATAATGATACAACACCGTTTTATTATCATACCATTACCATGAGCAGTCATGAACCGTTTATTTTTACCGGGCCGTACTTCAAGGCTGACAAGTTCAATTCGATACCGGACAAACTGCCAAGGAATTACTTTACCAGCATCGCATATGTTGATAGTGTAGTTTCAAATTTTGTTAATACCGTACGACATCAGAAACCTAATACGGTATTTTTTATTTTTGGTGATCATACTCCTGCAATTAAAGATAATAAGTACTATACTCAGGCTGCATATAAAGATAATGGTTTATACTTTGAATATGTTCCGCTTATTATTATCACTCCTGACAGTAAAAAGCATTTTGAAAAAAAACGGGCAGTATCATTTCTTGATATAGCACCAACTGCACTTTTATCTGCAAATGTACCATTTACCATGTCATCACTCGGACAAAATCTGCTTGAACCGGATTCTCTGACTTCGGAGATACCTTATCGTGGAGTCAATTTTTCACGTGAGGAACTATTCAATAAAGTAAACACGCTTTATGAAAAGGCATATGGTCATTTAAAACCCTGATAATTCAGAAATGCTTATTAATTCCTTCGTTTGTAGAGTTACTCTTTTCAAAAGCAACACTTAATACTATATTAAACCTGATTGGCATAGTTGATCACTGTTTTTGACCGTAAGGTATATAGATTTTTTGATATCATTTATGACAGACAATATTCCGGGTTTACAACTCTGGAAAATTATCATATAAACACCAACTATCGAGGTTCTTATGATACGATCGCTTTTGGCGGTAATTCTGTCGTGTGCTGTGATCTTCATCGGGGGATGTGGATCAAAAGAAATCGGCTTTGAGGCTGCTCCAGGAATTTTTGTTAAGATCAGCGGGTTGACATTTTCAAAATCACAGGGAAAAGTATTTGGATACGTGCAGTTTGTCAACAAATCAGATAACTTTTACAAAGTATCAAATACAGAACTATGTCTGATTTCAAATGCTGATACTATTCGCGCTTTCATGAAAATGCCTGGTGACTGGGAGATTGATAAGGGGCTTGTTAATATTCAAAGAGGGAAAACACTCGGATATCAAGCGTATTGGCCTGTTAAAGAGTGTGATATAAACGCGATTAAAATAGTTTACTTTGAGACATTGTCACGCGAGATCGAATGAATTGTCAATGGAAAGTAATTAGTACTGTCAAGAGGCGTATGTAATACGTTTCCTGACAGTTTCGTGTCACATGTTACGTGTCACATGTTACGTGTCACTTTTTTCTAAACAGTGATTTTAAGCCTATTGCCAGTGCTGTTATAGCAATTACAGCTATTACAATCAAAAAACCGAAAGATTTTTCCTTTTTTTCCGCCTGACCATCATAATCTGAACATTCGCAATCGCAATATGTATCCTGATCGTTTGTTGTGTCTGTTTTTTTTACCACATTATCCTCCTGTTCCGTATGTTGAAATGTGTGGTTAATAATCTTATCTGTTAATAGCTCATCGACGTTATCGAAAACTGATTCACCCTTCTGATCAGTCATCAGCTCATACCCCCATCAATTTTACGCACCGTCAATCGTTTTCTCGCATCATCCTTGATTTTAGTATCCCGTTTACCTTTAACCTGTTCCCAGACCGTTTCTTCATCAAGGTTAAACAGCTCATGAACAAGCTTAATATAACATGCTGCACCCTTTGAATACAATCGGTGCAGAAACAGAATTTTATTATCAGTGACAAGTTCATCAAAGACTGAATCAAACGGGATTGATGTTTCTGTTACCCGTCCCGGAAAAAGCTTTGATAATGCTGCGATAAACGAATTTTGACGTTTAACATTTTTGTAAAAATTTGGTACGATCTTTGTAATCCTTGCACCATCAGGATAGCGTTCGCGTAGTGTCAGCTCCATTTCTGCAATGCCATCAACGGCAAATTGTTTTAGTTCTGTTGGCACAAAGATCTCGTCTGAGGCAATAATTGCTGATGCCTGAAGATGATCGATACCTGGCGCGTTATCAATCAACAGGTAATCATAGAAGCGTCCGAGGCTGCATGCCTGAAGAGTGTTTTTGAGATGTGTATTGTGAGGTACGTCAGAATCACTGAGATCTCTGCATGATGTAATAATATGAAGCCCGGAGATATCCGTTTTTCGCACTGATTTCAAGAGCTGTGATGGTGCTGTGGAATTATCCGCAATGTAAACATCCCGGACATTCGGATTCTTTACACCGACACCAAGCATTGACGAAAGATTGTGCTGGCTGTCATTGTCAATTACCAATACTCGAAAACCAATAAGTGCAAGAGCCTGTGCGGTTGACCCGCAGAATGTGGTTTTACCGACGCCACCTTTATGATTCAGTACTGCAATTGTTCTCACTGTTTCAACCAGCCTTGTTAAGAGTCATATCCGGACATTCATCAACTTTGTCACCTTAATATTGACAAGGTGAGTACTGCGCGATTGTACACTACATTGTCTGCGTTAAGCAGACAATTTGGTTCATTCGGTCATTATTGTTTTTTGTCAAATTCCATACATACTTTGTCAAGACCATAACGCTTTCCAAGTTCCGAAAGCATTACCAGATCGTCTGCGGTTTTAAGCACGCCAAACATACTTTGATCCATTGCAAGAATGACCGGATTCTTTGCTGCCGGTACAATATCGGTTGCTGCATATCCTATTTTTGATGCCCGTTCGATGTGGGGCAGAATCTCTTTTGGAGGTGTAGCAAAATGAGGGAGATCGTTATTTGCGAGCAGGTCATTGTCAAATGCGTAAAACCCTGTATTGTATGGTAAATAATATTTTCCTGAATTATCAACAACTGTTCTTGTCGTTGCATCACGTACATCCTGCTCGAGGATCATGGTTTTCTGTGATGTCCCATAGTCAAGAGTGACAAATGTTCCAAACGGATCCTTTTCTGGAAATGATGTTCTCAGGATACCGACTGCAAGGCAATCGTGTCCCTTAAGCCCGGATGCCATCATGGGCAGCAGGCGCTGATCGTAGAGTGCTGTTGCCTGAACAACGATGGAACGGGCACATCCTATTTTGTTAAGCCAGTCAAGTACCGATTCGCCAGTGTCACCCTTGTCCTTGAGCTTCATGAGTGGTCCACCGGTTTCGTCGGGATTTGTTACAGGGATTACGGAATCGTTAGCGGCCTGCCACACAATCCTGTTATCATTTGTGAGGTGCAGCCGCTCATCCTGTTCTACCACTCTGATATTTTTTAAACCGAAATTTGAATACTGTTTCAGAATTTCCGGAATCACCCGTGCTGTGATTGATTCTTTCGGGCCAGTCGTAACAATAACCGGTATAGTAATGTTGTATTTAGTGCATAATGATGAAACCATGGCCAGGTTGATATGGAGTGTGCCGAATTTCTTATAGAAGTCCGGAAGATAGAATGTTGCTTTTGTAAAATCTTCAAGATCCTCTGCAGGAATTCCCTGTTTAAGCAAACTGAGCCGAAGCCGTTCACCCTCGCCGCCTGCAGTAAAAATAATCGCATGATCTTTTAGCGAGTCAGGAGATGAGCTTACAGATTCATAGTGAACCACTGACGGGAACAGTTGTTTTGCACCGTTAAGCGCTTTTCGCATAGTGTTCATAGTATGAAGCGCCTTTTCCCTGAATTCTCTGTGACGGGCATAGATTGCCGGGGGAAAATGGTTGTTCATAAACAATATGAATTTTTCCTGTTGCGCCGCGGTTAATGTTCCAAAATCAAACGTCTGGCTGCCTAAAGAGGTCGCATTCCATAAATCCATAGCAATTCTCCTGTAAATCGTTTTCCATAAAATAGTAGCTGCGTATCCTGTACGCACAGGTTTTGAATTTGGGTGGAATGAATATTCACATTTGGTGATTTGACCAGGCCGATATCGACGGTTTTACCAATGTCGGAAATTGCAATGGTAATATGGTAATGTAGGGACAGGTTGCGACCTGTTCCTACATTACCATTATCATATTACAAATTGACAAAATAAATTATGTTTAAAATCAAAAAAAGGTGATTTATCAAAATGTACGAAACGGGCGTCTACGTCATGTAGACACCCATCGAAAGAAACCCGGTCGGCAAAAACTCAATTATCTCAGAAGGGAGAGTACGTTCTGGCTTGATGAATTTGCTTGTGCAAGCATTGCTGTGCCTGACTGAATAAGAATCTGATTTTTCGAGAAATTTGCAGATTCTGTAGCAAAATCCACATCCCTTATGAGAGATTCAGCTGCGCTCTGGTTTGTCTCACTGACAAGCAGGTTGTTGATCGCATGTTCGAGTCTGTTGACGTATGCACCAATGTTTGCGCGTGTACTGTTAACACTGTTAATAGCAGCATCGATGGAACTAATTGCATTTGCAGCGTCGGTTTGAGAATTAAGCGTCGCACCTGATAATGCGCTGCTCAGAGATGAAACCGTTAGTGTATCAATCGAAATTGTAAGACTATCAGTTCCGACCGTCGACCCTGCATCAATCCAGAATGTGTTGTTTGAACTTGCACCGGATGTTCCGAAGCGGCCTGGTGTGTTGGAGATAAGCTCCTTACCGTTATAATTGGTAACATTGGCAATTCTGTCAATCTCATCACGTAAGGCGGTAAATTCCTGATTGGTGTAAGCACGTTCTGTACTTGTAAGTGTGTCGTTGGCAGATTGAATTGACAATTCGCGCATTCTCTGAAGCACATCAGATATTTCATTAGCTGCGCCTTCTGCGATTTGCAGCATTGATGTTCCATCCATTGCATTACGCTGTGCCTGAGCAGCACCACGGACCATGGAGCGTAGATTTTCTGATATCGCAAGTCCGGCAGCGTCGTCACTTGAGCGGTTAATCCGTAGGCCGGTAGAAAGCTTTTCGAGTGATTTACTCATGTCTCTATTTGATTTGTATAGAGCATTGGTCGCGGTCATGGAAGAGATATTATGATTGATACGCATAGAAACCTCCCTGTGTTTTATTTAATTCTGTTCGATTAACCTTCCATGTTAATCTTTACTTATCAAGAATCAGTTGTTTTTCGCGCCTTTTAAGTCCTCCTTTCGGCGCATTATCAGGGAGTCGTAAGGATTTGCCGTTCCACTCGTCCCTGAAGTTCCACGTTCTCCTAATTTTTATATCGACAGATTTCTATAAAACTTTAGTACATTTTTCAACTTTTTTCTTTTTTCCGTTTTTCATCAAAAAAAGAGGTAAGAAGATTAGCGCATTCATACGCACTGATCTCCGCGGTAACTGATGGGTAAAATCCATAGGTGCGCTCTATTTCCTGCGCATAATAATGTGAATCAACTGCTCCGGCACGCGGATCGGCTGCTCCATATATAATAGAAGATATGCGGGCCTGCATAAGGGCACCCATGCACATGAGACATGGTTCAAGAGTGACATATATTGCACAATCGTCAAGGCGCCAGGATTCAAGCCGGGATGATGCCGCACTGATTGCAATTATTTCAGCATGCGCAGTCGCATCCGGTAAATGTTCCATGCGGTTATAGCCGCGTCCTATAATGATTCCCTCTTTGACAATAACAGCTCCAACCGGCACTTCGCCTTCATCGTAGGCCTTTAACGCTTCCTGAATAGCAGCACGCATAAAGTATTCGTGATTCATGGTGATTCCTTTGAATGGTTATACTGTGGGAAAATACATTGTAGACAATAGGCTGTAGTCAGTAGTCTGTGTAGGATGATTGATGAAGGCTGAGTAAAATAGAATATGGTTAAAATAGTTATTGAGCATCAGACGGAAATTAGGGCTATAGTTTTGTAATGATACAGGATTGCGCTTCTAATTATATAATTGGTATGTATAAGTAGTAGTTTCCACTTATTGTAATCACTGTACATTGTGGTTGAAACGAAAATAATCATCTAAATCTTAATTGCAGAACAACTTTTCCTTGTTTTGAGATGTACCAAAACGTATCTTTAATAAATTTCTGAGACAGATAGCTGTTTTCAGGGTTGCTTTTTATTTGCAGAAGTAAAGTATGTTTGACGAATTATCGAATAGATTTGAAGCCATTTTCCAGAAACTCCGCGGACGCGGAAAGTTAACGGAAGCCAATATTTCCGAGGCTGTGCGCGATGTTAAACGAGCGCTCCTTGAGGCAGATGTCAATTATCGTGTTGTAAAGAAATTGACTGCGTCTGTAGAGGAAAAGGCACTTGGCAGCAATGTGCTTCAGAGTATCACTCCCGGACAGCAGTTTGTAAAAGTAGTATATGATGAACTTGCATCACTTATGGGTGGTGCAGCCCGGCAGATAAAATTCCATACAAATCGTCGTAATGTGATTGTAATGGCAGGGTTGCAGGGTAGCGGAAAAACCACTGCTGCAGCTAAGCTGGCACTCTATTTTAGAAAACAGGGGCACAGGCCTCTGCTTGTTGCTTGTGATATTTATCGTCCTGCAGCTATCGATCAGCTTGAAACACTTGGAAAATCACTCGGAATCCCCGTTTATTCAGAGCGTGGTGCCAAACCGCTTGAAATCGCAAAAAAAGCGCTTGAACATGCAGATTCTGAGAATAATTCGCTTGTCATTATAGATACTGCCGGTCGGCTTCATATCGATACCGAGATGATGACCGAGCTGAAAGATGTCTGTAATTTTTCAAAACCCGACGAGATCTTTTTTATTGCCGACGCGATGACCGGTCAGGATGCGGTTAATGTTGCAGAGCAGTTTCATAAAGAGATCAGTTTTACCGGGGTGATTCTGACCAAGCTTGATGGTGATGCGCGCGGTGGTGCGGCTCTTTCCATTCTTGATGTCACCAGTGTACCTGTTCAGTTTGTGGGTGTCGGGGAAAAACCAGATGCACTTGAAGTGTTTCATCCTGAACGAATGGCATCACGAATCCTTGGCATGGGTGATATTATTTCTCTTGTTGAGCGTGCTCAGGAAACTGTTGATGTCGAAGCGAGTAAAAAGCTTGAGAAGAAGATCCGGAAGAATATTTTTACATTGCAGGATTTTCTTGATCAATTGAGGCAGATAAAGAAAATGGGTTCATTAGGCGACCTTCTCTCCATGATTCCCGGTGTCGGGAAACATCTTCAGGGGACGGAAGTCGATAATGGCGCGTTGAATAAAATAGAGGCAATTATCTGTTCCATGACAAATATGGAACGTGAAAAACCTCAATTAATTGATGGAAGCCGAAAACGTCGTATTGCTGCCGGTAGCGGAACTACTGTGCAGGATATTAACAAGCTGTTAAAACAGTTTGATGCAATGAAAGATATGATGAAACGGATGAACAAGATTGCAGGAAAGAGGGGGCAGGCTGCTGCATTAAGAAGTCTGTCGCCATTTTAAAAGAAAATACGTAACTAATAACAATTAACTTTTCATTTTTAGTGCAAGGAGCTAAGCTTGCCAGTTAAAATTCGTTTAACCCGCGTGGGTAGAAACAAAATTGCAAAGTATCGTGTTGTTGCTGCTGATAGTCGTGCAGCGAGAGATGGACGTTTCATTGAACTGCTTGGTAGCTATGATCCGACTGCTAATCCGAAGAAATTCGATTTCAAAGCAGACCGCGTTGCTTACTGGATCAGTGTTGGAGCTCAGCCAACTCTAACTGTTAAGAACCTTCTTGATCAGGATCGTTTCTTTGAAAAACAGGAAAAGATCGAAAAGAATGAATCTGTTGAAGGTCTTACACGCAAGCCGGAACGTAAACGTAAGCCAAAAGCTAAAAAAGCTAAGAGCTAATCGTTACGATACGTGCAGATGCAGCGTAACTCTGAACTAAATGATCTTGTCGCAGTAGGTGTTATTACACGTACTGTCGGCCTTGAAGGTTTGGTTGGTATTGAACCTTCAGGTTTTGCACTTGGAACGCTGGAACTCCCATATACATTGTATATTGGAATTAACGAAAAAGAGTGCGAAGAGATTGTACTCGAAGATCTTGAAGAAAGACCTAATACATTTGTTGGTCTTTTCGAAGGGGTCGATTCAATCGAAAGTGCAGAGACGCTTAAAGGGAAGTATATTTACATTACAAGGGCAGATTTGCCTGAACTTGAAGATGATGAATACTATCATTTTGAATTGGTAGGTATGATAGCTGTGACAGATAACGGTGTTGAACTTGGTACTGTTACACATGTTCACAATTTCCCGTCTGCTGATACAATAGAAATATCCCGGAAACGGGGTGATGCACTACTGGTACCATTAACTAAGGAATCAGTAGTTAGTATCGATAAGAATTCCCGGCAGATTACGTTAAATTATGTGTTTGTCGAAGAATTGTTGTAGGTACGGTCTGACTGAAAATAGAATTGTATGATCTTTGATATTTTAACGCTGTTTCCATCAATGTTTCAGGGGGCATTCTCTGACAGTATTATCAAGCGGGCTGTTGATAACGGGATAATCTCAATTGATTTTCACAATATCAGAGACTACAGTGATGATACAAAGCATAAAACCGTGGATGATTATCCGTATGGTGGTGATGCCGGGATGCTTATGAAAGTTGCGCCTTTAGTCAAGTGTATATGTGATGCAAAAGAGAGGCTTGCGAAGCATAATCCTGTTGTGGTGTATATGTCACCCCAGGGAGAGCTGCTCAATCATAAGGTGGTTGAGAGTTTTATTAATGTAAAGTCGCTGATCATTCTTTGCGGACGGTATAAAGGTATTGACCAGAGAGTTGTTGAGACATACGTTGACAGGGAAATTTCAATCGGGGATTATGTCCTTAGCGGTGGGGAGATTCCTGCAATGGTTCTTGTTGATTCGATTACGCGGCTCTTGCCTGGTGCATTAGGAAATCGTGATAGTGCTGAAGCAGATTCGTTTTACAGCGGACTACTGAGCCACCCTGAATATACGCGTCCTGAGGATATTAACGGAATGAAAGTTCCGGAAATACTTCTTAGTGGACATCATGCGAATATAAGGAAGTGGCAACACGAGCAGGCTGTAAAGATTACAAAAGAAAGACGGCCTGATTTGTGGGATAAATATTGCATTGCACATCCGGAAACAGTACTAAATAGACGAAAAAAATGAAACAATAAATAGTAACCAGTGTGTTCTACGAGGAGGTAACCTGTGCAGGACATTATTAAAGCAGTTGAGAAAAAACAGATGGTAAAGCAGGATGTGGAGTTTGGTCCTGGCGATACAATCAATGTTTCCTTCAAAATCAAAGAAGGTGACAAAGAAAGAATCCAGCAGTTTCAGGGTGTTATAATCCAGACTCGTGGTGCAGGTATCAGCAAATCCGTTACCGTCAGAAAGTCATCCGGTAATGTATATGTTGAAAGAATTTTCCCTGTTTATTCACCGCTCGTTGCAGAAATTAAAGTATTGAAAAAAGGCCGTGTACGCCGCTCAAAGCTTTATTATCTGCGTGATCGTACCGGCAAATCAACACGTATTAAAGAAAAAAAGTAATACTAAATTACTTTTCTGCATTTTCAGAGGGCTGTTTTCAGTGTATGTGCTCGTATTGAAGTTCATACATTTGGAAACGGCCCTCTTTTGTTATTTACTGTAACGTCACAAATTATAGTGCTTCAACTATTAAATACACTATAAAATTATCTTATTATATTCTCACACGTGCAATATTCTCATTTTCCTGAATGCAGCTTTTAGTAAAGGTTTCTGCAAATTATCGGAAAAATTGAGACTTATGCTTTTATTAAAAAATGGTCCAATTTATATTAATAGATTACTGCTGAACAGCTCAGTTTAGCGCATATGTACTTGTTTACAAAGGGGAAGGGTTTGGAAATGGTACGGTTAACAGGTCGTATTGATTCAATTTTACGCTTTGGTATCCTGACTGCTTTTATTGCTGTGTCAATGACTGCATCTGCGACCGGGAGGTCAAAGAAGAAAGTTCCAGTTGAATCTTCAGCCGCTGAGGCAGCAGCATCTACTACAGTGTCAACAGCGGTATCACCGTTGCACCCGGGTGGTCTTGAGTGGAAAAGTATTGTTTTTGGACAATCAACCAGTGTGGATAAAAACAGTATCTTCGTTGACAATAGCGGTAAATCGGTCACAATTACTGCAGGAAAAAAGGATGGAACTATTGCAGGTGGTAAAGTGGCAACTACACATGATGGTATCGCATATTATTATACAACTATAAATCCATCAAAGAACTTTGTCCTTACTGCAAAGGTAAAAGTGAATTTTTTTGCCATGCCAACGCCTGACAATCAGGAGGCTTTTGGTATAATGGCCCGTGATGCGATTGGAAAAAATCTGGATGCAGATGTGTATCCGTCAAATGCGGTACTTGTCGGAGGATATCATGGAAAAATGCAGTCGGCATTTAGAAACTTTGTCAGGGATACCACCGGTACAGGAGGTAAATTTGAGGATGTCTTCAGGTTCGGTGAACGCCCTGTAAACGATGGTACTGCATCGTTTACATTGACAATGAGAAAAACAAATACAGGATATCACGTTTCGGTCGATAATGCGCCTGAAAAGATATATTACCGTCCCAAACAACTTGAGGTACTGGATTCGTCAAATATCTATGTAGGTTTCTTTGCAGCCAGTGTGGCATCGATTACCGTTAGTGACATTGTCATGACTTTTACAGATGCAGGGTCTGACCTGCCTGCAGTAGCAGAACCGGTTAAGAAAGTTGTACCAACTGTAACGGTCGTATCCCCAAAGACCACTGGATTGACTAATTATCTGCTGGGTGTAACAACCAATTATTCAGGTATTTTGAAAATTAAAAGCAGTAATTTTGATTCCTCATATATTATTGACAAAACAGTTGGTTTATACAAAGAATTAAAGATTAAGAAAGGTACCGATACATTCCATCTTACTTTGATTCCTGATTCTCTCAGGTCCGATACTGTAAAGGTTCAGCATGTTGTCACAATGAAATCATATGGTGCTGTAGGCGGAATTGTATACGCTTCACCGGCGGGTACAGATTCCGGTAGTGGTTTTTCGACAAAACCTCTTGATCTGCAGACTGCCATTGATTTCCTGCAACCATCACAAACGATTATTCTGTTACCTGGTGTTTACAAAATGAAGAAACCGATTGTAATTGGAAAAGGTAATGATGGTACTGCTTTGCGACTTAAAACAATTACAGGTTCAAATGGTACTGTGCTTGATTTCAGTGAATCTTCAGAAGGTATGGTTGTTTTTGGTAATTACTGGAGACTGAATGGTTTTGATGTAACACGAGGTGCAAAGGGCGGTATTCGTATCTGTGGAAAATATAACATTCTCGAAATGTTGCATCTCTACGCAAATGGAAATACCGGTTTGCAGATAAGTGGTTACTTAGCTGACAAACAAGAACTGTGGCCATCACATAATCTTGTTCTTAATTGTGAATCGTATAATAACAAGGATGCATCAGAAACCGAAGCTGATGGATTTGGTGCAAAACTGGCATACGGACCGGGTAACGTTTTCAGAGGTTGTATAGCACATCATAACAGTAATAATGGATGGAATTTGTATTCCAGGGTTGAAACAGGTCCGGTAGTAATTGAAAACTGTATATCATACTGTAATGGTATGCTCACCAATAGTCATGCAACTAAAGGTAACGGAAACGGATTCAAACTCGGTGGAGAGGGACTTCCTGTTGCGCATGTGTTAAGAAATTCGATAGCATTTGGTAATAAAGGAATGGGTATTACCAATAATAGTGATCCTGCGGTAATTGTCGAAAATTGCAGTTCGTTTGACAACGGAGGATCAAACTTTGATTTCAGTATCTACAATAATGCGAAGTCTCAGTTTATTGTTAATAATAATATCTCATTCCACTTACTTGATGGAATGGATGATAAAGCGGTTGATTCACTTAAAAGTCCAAATAACTATTTCTACACAGGTAAAACTTCATCGAATAGTGAGGGTAAGATACTTACCCGTGATGATTTTAAAAGTGTAACGCTTGATGTATTCAAGCGTAATGCAGATGGTTCCATTGCAGGATTTAATTATACAACGGTTAAGCCTACAATCCAGTTGCGCAGTGGTGCAAAGATTACAGATTTGACAAAGGTAACAAAAATTGCACCTGCTCCAAAAGTCGTGCTTCCTGTATTGGTTCCTGCTCCTGACAGTGCAAAGTTGAAAGCCGCAGCAGCAAAAGCTGACAGCATAAAAAGAGCAGATTCACTCAGGGTTGCAGCGGCAAAAGCGAAATCTGATAGCATAAAAGCAGCAGCAGCAGTAAAAAAAGCGAAATCAGACAGTATTCGTGTCGCCGATTCGCTAAAGGTGGCAACGGCAAGGAAGGCCAGAGCAGACAGTATAAAAACAGCGGATTCACTCAGGATTGCAGCGGCAAAAGCGAAATCTGATAGCATAAAAGCAGCAGCAGCAGTAAAAAAAGCGAAATCAGACAGTATTCGTGTCGCCGATTCGCTAAAGGTGGCAACGGCAAGGAAGGCCAGAGCAGA